>NZ_KB912640.1:379703-386497 GCF_000383795.1 Saccharomonospora saliphila YIM 90502 | reverse complement strand
GTTCCCGCAAGCGGCGGACTCCGCGCGGACTCCGCGGGCGGAGTCGCAGCGTGGCACCACCGCGCCATCCGCGAACCCGGCCCGGCCGGCCACCGACGACGATCGGTCGGGCAGCGCGAGGACTCCCACCGAACTCCCGCCCGAGGCGGGGGGCACGCCCAACGACGCGCCCCTTCCCCGGCGACGCTCGCGGCGTGGCGAGGTCGATCCGTCGGCGGCACCGCCCCGGCCACGGCACGCTGCCCAGGCCCCGCAGCCGACCGCCGAACAGGCCGGCCAGTGGATGGGCGCGTTCCTCAACACCGACGCGGAGCGGGGCCGGGCACACGGTGCCGGGGGCCCGGCGTCGCGCTCCGACGCGTACGACATTCCGGAGGAGTGAATGGTTGTTCAAGCTGGTGACAACAGCTGGATGCTCGACGAGATCCGCAGCGTCCGCGGTGTGCGACACGCGGTCGTGCTGACCTCGGACGGGCTGCTGAAGGTGCGCACCGAGCACACCGACACCGACGTCGCGGACAAGCTCGCCGCCGCCTGCGCGGGGCTGACCTCGCTGGGCAGAGGCATCAGCGACGAGTTCGGCACGGGCGGTGAGCCCCGGCAGGTGATGGTCGAGTTCGACGGCGGATTCCTGTTCGTCCGCGAGGCCGGAGACGGCTCGCGGCTCGCGGTGGTGACCGAGGCGGTCATCGACCCGGCGCTGATCGCCCAGCAGATGCAGATGCAGGTCCTCCAGATCGGTGAACGCACGCTGAGCACCCCGATGCGGAAATCCTGATCATGTCCTCGTCCGACGACTACCGGGACCAGCCCGTCCGGCCGTACGTCATCACCGAGGGGCGGGCGCACCCGACGCGCAACACCTTGCGCCCGGAGACGCTGCTGGTCGCGAACCCGGGCGCGGAACTGCCGATGTCGGCGAGCCGGGAAAAGCGGTCACTGACGTCGATGTGCCGCGGTGTCCTTTCCGTGGCGGAGGCGGCCGCGCACCTGCGCCTGCCCGTCAGCATGGTGGCCGTACTGGCTTCCGACCTCATCGACAGTGGTCATCTCGTGGTCCGCTCCGCGCCGTCGCACCCTGTCATGCCGGAAATCGACGTCCTGGAGAAAGTGCTCAATGGACTCCGAAAGCTCTGACCGCTATGTCACGCCGACCGTCGAGCAGTCGGCCAAGATCCTGGTCGTGGGTGCCTTCGGCGTCGGCAAGACGACCCTGATCGGGTCCGTCAGTGAGATCGAGCCGTTGCGGACCGAGGAAACGATGACCACGGCCAGCATCGGGGTCGACTCCGTCGCCGGGCTCACCGACAAGTCGACGACCACCGTGGCGATGGACTTCGGCCGTGTCACGATCAGCCCGGAGATCGTGCTCTACCTCTTCGGCACGCCGGGGCAGCGCCGGTTCTGGAACCTGTGGGAGGGCCTCGCCGACGGTGCCGTCGGGGCGCTGGTGCTGGTCGACACCCGCAGGCTCGAGGACAGCTTCGACGTGTTCGACCAGCTCGAACTGCGCACACGGATTCCGTTCGCCGTCGCGGTGAACGAGTTCCCTGACTCCCCGCGCTACGACGCCGATCAGCTCAGGGACGCGCTGGACCTGCTGCCCGACACACCCATCGTGTACTGCGACGCGCGCACGCGGCAGTCGTCGGCGCACGCCCTCGTCACACTCGTCGAGCACGCCCTCGACGTCCGCAAACAGTCGAAAGCTCTCGCATGACGATCTCCAGAGAAACCCTGGCCCTGTCCGAGATGACGGGGTTGACGCCGCTGTCGGCCACGACCACGTGCCGTGACCCGCAGGCGGCCTACAGCGAGTTGCGGGCACGCTGGGGCCAGGTCGCGCCGGTCGAACTCGAACCGGGGGTGAACGCCTGGCTGGTCATGGGCCACCCGGAGATCTGCAACGTCGTCCGGAACGAACGCCTCTTCGCGCGCAGCCCGCACTACTGGCGGTTGTACGCGGAGCGCATCGTGCCACCCGACTCGGGCCTCGGCCCGATGATGTTCCCCCGGGACAATGCCTACTTCGCCGACGGGGACAAGCACCGCCGTCTGCGCGCCCCGCTCGACGACGGCCTGGCCGCGCTCAACGAGCACAAGATGAGCCAGATGATCCGCTCGACCTGCACCGATCTGATCGGACAGTTCATCGAACGGGGCAGCGCGGATCTGGTGACCGAGTACGCGGCCTCCATCCCGATGCTCGCGGTCGGCCGGATGTTCGGTTTCGGGCCGGAACACGCCGAGCACTTCCGCCGCGGTCTGACCGCGCTGTTCGGGTCCGGGGAGGACTCGCAGGCGGGCAATCGCATGGTCGAGCAGATGCTGACCTCGATCATCGAGTCGCGGCGTGCCCAGCCCGCGGACGATCTGACCACGGCGTTTCTCAAGCACCCCAATCTGCACAACGACTACGAGATCGTGCAGTCGATGGTGCTGATGGTTTCGGCGGGTTACGAGACCACCCTCTCCTGGATCGCCCAGACCCTGCGGCTGATGCTCACCGACAGCCGGTTCAGCGGACGGATGCGCGGCGGCAGGCTCGGACTGGACGAGGCGCTGGACGAGGTGCTGTGGCGTGACCCGCCGATGTCCAACATGCCCGCCCGCTACGCGCTGGCCGACTGTGACCTCGGGGGACAGCGCATTCTGCGGGGGGACGGGCTGATCCTCGGGCTGGCCGCGGCCAACGCGGACACCCGGGTGCACAGTTCGGACCCCTGGCTCGAGGTGGGCAACCGGTCCTATCTGGCCTACAGCACCGGACCGCACAACTGCCCGGCGCAACGGACCTCGCGGATCATCACCCGCATTGCGGTCGACACCGCCCTCCACCTCCTACACGATGTGGCCATGGCAGTGCCCGCGGAGCAGATCACACCGATGCCGTCTCCGTGGACACGGTGCCCTGCCAGTCTGCCCGTGCGCTTCTCGCGGCCGGGCATCGTCCACAAGTGATGCTGGAGGCTTGAATGACCGACGTGGTGACCGATGAGGTACCCGTCGTCCGACTCGATCTCACCGGTTCCGATCACCACGGTGAGGCCGCTCGCATGCGCGAGCTGGGGCCGGTGGTGCGCGCGGTGCTGCCGGGCGAGGTCACGGTGTGGGCCGTCACGCGGCACGACCTGCTGGCCGAGTTGCTCACGGACTCGCGGGTGAGCAAGGACTGGCGTAACTGGTCCGCGATCCAGCGCGGGGAGATTTCCGACGACTGGCCGCTGGTCGGCATGGTCAAGGTGACCAACATGGTCACCAGCGACGGTGCCACCCACCAGCGGTTGCGCCGACCGGTGACCAAGACGTTCACCCGGGGCCGGGTGGAGACGCTCCGGCCCCGGATCGACGCGATCGTGCAGGGTCTGCTCGACGACCTGCCGCATCGCGCGGACGCCGACGGTTCGGTGGACCTCAGGCAGCACTACGCCTACCCGGTGCCGATGAATGTGATCTGCGAACTCGTGGGCGTGCCGAGGGAGTGGCGGCCCCGGCTGCGGGAGCTGGTGGACAGCATCTTCCGCACCGACACCACGCCCGAGGAGGTCGTGCGCACCCAGGCCGACCGGCACGAGATGCTGCACCGGCTGGTGGAGCTGCGCACCCGCGAGCGCGGTGAGGACCTGACCAGCGCGCTGATCGCCACCCGCGAGCAGGACGCGGAGTCGTTCACCGACGAGGAACTCACCGACACGCTGTGGCTGCTGCTCACCGCCGGGCACGAGACGACGCTGAGCCTGATCGTCAACGGTGTGCGGGCGATGCTGACCCACCCCGACCAGCTCCGCGAGGCCCGCGCGGGCGGCGAGGCCAAGTGGGCCGAGGTGGTCGAGGAGGTACTGCGCTGGGACGCGCCGATCGGCAACTTCATGGCGCGTTACCCGCTTGAGGACATCACCATCGCCGGGGTCACGATCCCGAAGGGCGAGGCGATCATCGCTCCGTACAGCGGTGTCGGGCGCGACCCCGCGCAGCACGGCGACGACGCCGACCGGTTCGACATCGACCGGGAGCAGAGCAGGCACCTCGCCTTCGGCGGCGGTCCGCACATCTGCCTGGGCGCCCACCTGGCCCGGCTGGAGGCCCAGATCGCCCTCCCGGCGATCTTCGAGCGCTACCCGAACCTCCGCCTGGCCGCCGACGCCGACACGCTGACCCCGGTCCCGTCCATCTTCTCCAACTCCGCGGCCACCCTCCCGGTGCACCTGACGTGACCGTGTGTGGGGCGGCCCAAGCGCGGCCGCCCCACACCCCCGCGAGTTGCCCCTCCCAGTACCGCGAGTTGCCCCTCCCAGGCCCGCGAGTTGACCGGTCGGTACCGCGAGTTGACCGATCCGGTACCGCCGTGATGCCGCTGTGCAGTCGCGTTCCACACCGAAAATGCCGTGTCGGTCTCGGAAAGCACCGACGACGCCGCCCGGCGTTCCCACTTCGTGATCACGAACCGCCCCCGCGGCCGGTCCGGCCCCGTTAGGGTCGCCGCATGTTCAAGAAGTTGCTGGCCGCCGTGGGTATCGGCGGTGTGGAGGTCGAGACCGAGCTGTATGACCACGGCGTTCAGCCGGGTGGCGCGGTGCGGGGTGTCATCCGGTTGCGTGCCGGGGAGGTGCAGCAGGACATCTCGGGTGTGTTCATCGAGTTGGTGACGCGCGTGGAGCACGAGGCCGACGACAGCGAGATCGACCTGATGCGGGGGTTCGGGCGCACGGCCGTGGCAGGGGGAGTGGTGCTACCACCCGGACAGGTCGTGGAAATTCCGTTCGAAGTCCAGGTTCCGATCGAGACGCCGATCACGCACTACCGGGACCAACCGCTGCGCGGGACCGAGGTGGCCGTGCGCACGGTCGTCGACATCAGCGGCGCCGTGGACGCCACGGACACCGATCCCATCGGCGTCGGCGCGCTGTCGGCGCAGCACGTGGTTCTCGACGCGGTGGAACGGCTCGGGTTCCGCCTGCGTTCGGCCGACGTCGAGTGGGGGCGCCTCCCGCGCACCCGCCAGACGCTCCCGTTCTTCCAGGAGATCGAGTTCGCGGGCGCACCGGACTATCCGCGCCTGAGTGAGCTGGAGGTCACGTTCGTCGCGGGCGCGGACGGGATGGACATCGTGCTGGAATCCGACCGGAAGGCGGGCTTGCTCGCGGGCGGCGGGGACCGGATGCAGGTGCTCTCGGTCGACTACGACACCGTGACCACCCTCGACTGGCCGCACGAGCTGCACACCTTGCTCGAGCCTCTCGGCCGCTCCCGTTTTTGACCCTGACCGCGCACACCGGTGGCCACGTCGACAGGGGCGTGGCCACTGGTGGCCCGTTGGCGGTGGCGCGTGGTGCATCGAATCCGGTGCCGCACGTCGGCCGCCGCGCCTCGCCCCGGGAACAGGGGCACCGTGCGCCGTCCGTCTGCCGGATGTGGACGGGCCGGACTCGACTCGCCGCGTACGGGATCACGGCCAGGGCGGGCCGACTCGCGGACCTTGCGGGGCAACTCGCGGACCTTGCGGGGCAACTCGCGGGCGCCGAAGGGGCAACTCGCGGGGTCAGGGGGCGGGGCGGAGGGAGCGGGCGGCGAGGGGGAGGAGTGCGGACAGGGTGGCCACGGTGAGGGCCGCGGCCACGGCGAGTTCGCCCGCCGCCGGTGACGCGGCGGCGAGGCGGGTGGGAATGAGGATCGGGGACAAGGGCGGGAGCAGGGACAGCACGGTGGCGAGCGTGCCGTCGGGCTCGTGCAGCACCGCGCCACCCGCCAGCAGGCCACCGCCGCATACGAACGCCACGAGGGCCACGACGCGGACCGGTCGCTTGGCGGCGAGTGCCTGCGCGGAGTGGGCGGGCATGCCCTGAGGCTCGACGGCGGTGGCGGAGCGACCCTCGCCACGAGGCTCGGCGACAGCGGCGCTTCCGGCGGCGGCGGCGAACATCGTCGCGTAGAGGGCGAAGCCGAGCACGGACCACACCAGGCCCCACAGCAGCGCCGTGACGGCCGCGCCGACGACGGTGAGCAGACCGGTCGCGCTCGCCACCACGACGGCCACGACGCCCACGACCGTCAACCGCAGCAGGCTCGCCAGGCCTGCGCCGATCAGCTTGCCGGCCAGCAGGTGCCACGGTCGCACCATCGGACACAGCACCTCCACCACGCCGTTCGCCCGGTCCCGCGCGAGCTCCCACCCGGCCGACGAGCCGAATCCGATGCCGCCGAGGAGGGTCAGCGACAGCAGCACCGCCGCCACGGCGAACCGTTGCCCGTGCTCGGGACCGCCGCCCTCGGTGGTTTCCACTGTCACCGAGGCGGAGCGCAGGTCACGCACGACCGTGGCCGGGTCGAGCCCGGCTCGCACGAGGGCGGCGTCGAGAACCTGCCGACGTGCGGCGTCCCGGAGCACTGTCCGAACGCGATCGTCCAGTTCGGTCCGAACCAGAACGCGCGGCTCGGCGGCACTGCCGGAGACGAGCACGTCCAGTTCTCCGGAGACCACCTGCGACCGCGCCCGGCCGACGTCGGCGACATGGACGATCACGATCTCCTGTCCGGTCCGCCGGGCCGAGGCCCGCAGCGGGTGTTCGGCCGTCGCCGCCTGCCCGGCGAGGCCGATCGTCGTACGGCTGTCCTGCGGGCTCGCGGCGGCGAGGACCAGCAGGAACCCGGTCAGTGCCGCGACCAGCGCCGCCGTGCCGAGCGCCACGCCCCGGGAGCGCGAATGTGTGCGCAACTCGCGCCGCGCGATCAACCCGACCGTGGCCCACGTCCCGGGCACGCCGGTCATCCGAGGTGTCCCGGCTCGCCCGTGTGTG
>NZ_KB912640.1:376159-379603 GCF_000383795.1 Saccharomonospora saliphila YIM 90502 | reverse complement strand
AGGCCACGGTCCACAGCGAGGTCACCGTGGGGGTGGCTTCCGTGCCCGCTGTGCGGGCGAGTCGCACCCGCGACCACGCCGAACGCACCCGCGTGCCGGGGGCGGCGATCAGCCGGTCGACCTCGACGCGGGCGTGGTCGTCACGCTGCCCCGGCACGGAGGTGCGGGCGATGTCGCCGTCGCCGTGGGCCCAGCGCGCCAGCGTGTACCAGCGGCTCACCGAACCCGAGCCGGTGCGGACGCGGGCCTCGACGGTCAGCCACGTCCCCGGCGGGGTGTGCGCGTTCCACGACGTGACGATCTCGTGGACCGCGAACCCGGGTGCGTGCTCGGGCGAGGTCCACGTCCCGTACTCGACGCCGTCCGAGACCCCGGCCGGGGTGCCGAGGCGCAGGCCGTCCGCGTCGGCGCGCACCCCCGCTCCGGTACCCGAGGACCAGGCGGCCGGACCGTCCCACACATGCCCCGCGGTGTCCACGTCCCCACTCAACCACCGGGCTCCCCGTGGGCGCAGGGCTCTCCGTGGGCGGAGGGCTTGCCAGGTGCGCAGCGGCGGTGCCCGTCCCGGGGTGGCCCGCGGTGCGGTGGAGACCACCGAGTCCACCGCACCGCACGGGGACGTGACCGCGTCAGAAGTGGTCGATGTCGAGTGCGCCGTCGGCGTGGGCGGCGCGGAGGCGCTTCTTGTCGAACTTGCCGACGCTGGTCTTGGGCACCTCGTCCACGAACGTCCAGTGCTCGGGAAGCTGCCACTTCGCCACCCTGCCGCGCAGGAACTCACGGAGCGCTCCGGCGTCGACCCGCTCGCCTTCCCGCACCACGACCGCCACGAGGGGCCGCTCGTCCCACTTCTCGTCCGGCACGCCGATGACGGCGGCCTCGGCCACCGCGGGGTGGGCCATCACCTCGTTCTCCAGGTCCACCGACGAGATCCACTCGCCGCCGGACTTGATGACGTCCTTCGCGCGGTCGGTCAGGGTCAGGTATCCGTCCGGGGTGATCCGGCCGACGTCGCCGGTGCGCAACCAGCCGTCGTGGAACTTGTCCGGGTCGGCGTCGCCGTAGTACGAGCCCGCGATCCACGGGCCCGCCACTTCCAGCTCGCCCACGCTCTCGCCGTCCCACGGCACCTCGGAGCCGTCGTCGGCGATCAGCCGCGCCTTCACCGACGCCGGGAACCGGCCCTGCGAGTAGCGGTACCGCCACGCCGTCTCGCCGCTCGCCCACGACGGCGGGCGTGCCACGCTGCCCATGGGCGAGGTCTCGGTCATGCCCCAGGCGTGCAGCACGGGCACGCCGTAGCGCTCCTCGAAGGCGTGCATCATCGCGGGCGGTGCCGCCGAGCCGCCGACCACGACCTCCCGCAGGTGGGAGATGTCCTGCGGGTTCGCGTCGAGGTGTTGCAGGAGCCCCTGCCAGATCGTCGGCACGGCGCCCGCGAACGTGGGTTTCTCCGCGGCGAGGACCGCCGCGATCGGCTCGGGCTGGAGGAACCGGTCGGGCAGCACCATCGAGGCGCCCACCATGAACGCCGCGTACGGCATGCCCCACGACATGGCGTGGAACATCGGCACGATCACCAGCGCCTTGTCCGCGTCGGACAGGCGCATGGTGTCGCTCATGCAGATCTGCATCGAGTGCAGCCAGATCGAACGGTGGGAGTAGACGACGCCCTTGGGGTCGCCGGTGGTGCCGGAGGTGTAGCACATCGCGGCGGCCGAGCGTTCGTCGATCTCGGGCCAGTCGAAGGTGTCCGGCTGCGCGGCGAGCAGCTCCTCGTAGGAGTGCACCCGCACGCCGTCGGGCGCATCGACCGAAGCCGGGTCGCCGTTCGCGACGACGACGTGCTCGACGGTGGTCATCTGCGGAAGCTGTTTCGCGAACAGCGGCACGAGCGTGCCGTCGACGAGGACCACCTTGTCCTCGGCATGGTTGGTGACGTAGACGAGCTGCTCGGGGAACAAGCGGATGTTGAGGGTGTGCAGCACGGCGCCCATCGCGGGGATGGCGAGGTAGGCCTCGAGGTGTTCGTTGTTGTTCCACATGAACGTGCCGACCCGCTCGTCCCCGGTGATGCCCAGCCCGCGCAGTGCGTTCGCCAGCTTGGCCGCGCGGCGACCGGTCTCGGCGAAGGTGGCGCCGCGTGCCTCGGAGCCCGTCCAGGTGGCCGCGACGCTGTCGGCGTGCATCCGGGTGCCGTGCCGCAGCAGGTGGGCCAACGACAACTGGTCGTCCTGCATCGTGCTCAACATTGAGACTCCCGCCGATGTCTGGGTGCTTGGATGCGCCGACTCTAGTGCGCCGCGCACGGTCGGGGCTTGTGCGCGGTGCCCAAGCGTGGTGCCGGGTCGTCACGCCGACACGGCGGGTGACCAGGCATGGCCCGGTCGGGGAAACATCGCGTGTCGATTTCGCCAAATCACCGAGGTTGGCGTTTACTGAGGCCCGAGGTACCGGACGGTGGGGTCGGCACCCGCGGCACGCGGGTACTCCCCGCCCGACTCCTGCCGTGGCACGGCGGGAGCGATGAGAAAGGACGACTACGTTGGCTCTTCCCACGTTGACGCCGGAGCAGCGGGCCGAGGCACTCGCCAAGGCGGCCGAGGCCCGCAAGGCCCGCTCCGAGCTGCTGGCTTCGATCAAGTCGGGCGAGCAGAGCATCGAGAAGGTGCTCGAACGGGCCAAGGAGGACAAGACGGTCGGCAAGACGAAGGTGACCCAGTTGCTCAAGGCCGTGCCCGGCCTGGGGCAGGTGAAGGTGAACGCCCTGCTCGAACAAGCCGGTATCGACCCCGACCGCCGGGCTGCCGGGCTGGGCGACCGGCAGCGCGAAGCGCTCATCAACGCCCTCAAGTGACGGCGGATCACCGCGCGTCACCGCCGGTCCCGCACACCGCGTCCGTGCGGGCCGTCTCACTCCTGGGGTAGGCCCATCGCGCGCAGTAGCGTCGCGAACTTGGCCGAGGTTTCCTCCAGCTCCGCCTCGGGGTCCGATTCCGGCACGATGCCCCCGCCCGCGTAGAGCCGTAGCGAGTGCTCGGCCACCTCGGCGCAGCGGATCGACACCGCCCACTCACCGTCGCCGTCGGCGTTGGTCCAGCCGACCGCGCCCGCGTAGTACCCACGGTCGAACCGTTCGAGTTCGGTCACGAGCCGTCGCGCGGAGTCGGTCGGCGTACCGCAGATCGCCGGGGTGGGGTGCAGCGCGGCGGCGAGGTGCAGGGCGGTGACGTCCGGATCGGCCAGTTCGCCGGTGATGGTGGTGCCGAGGTGCCACATCGTCGGAGTGGAGACCAGCCGGGGCCGGGTGGGGGCGCTCAACGTGCGGCAGTACGGCCGCAGCGCCTCCGCCACGGCCTCGGCCAGGACGGCGTGCTCGACGTGGTCCTTGGCCGAGGCCAGCAGTGCCCGGCCGTTGGCGGCGTCGGTCGCGGGGTCGGCCGA
>NZ_KB912640.1:367885-376059 GCF_000383795.1 Saccharomonospora saliphila YIM 90502 | reverse complement strand
CGCGGCGAGCACCGGCTGCGGCAGCGCGCGCAGCACCCGGGTGACCTCCTGCAGCCGCTCGAGCCGTACCCGGGACTCCTGCTCGGGCGGCGGCTGCTTGAGGTCGTGCCCGGAGCAGAACGCCCGCCCGGCACCGGTGAGCACGACCGCCCCCACCCGGTCGTCGCCCGCCAGCCCGCGCAGCGCGCCGAGCAGGTCGTCCACCAGTTCCGGAGTGACCGCGTTGAGCCGCTCCGGCCTGTTCAGCCGCACCACGGCGATGCGGTCGCTGCGGTCCACCACGACGGTATGCCCCGTGCTCGTCATGCCGTGCAGCCTAGACTACCGATCGATCGATCGGCTAGCCTTCCGTGCCATGCCGGTACGTGACGCGGTGTCCACCGACATCGACGAGATCTGCTCCCTCATCGAGGAACACGCCCGCTACGAGGGCAACGACGAACTGCGCCTCGACCGCGCGGAGATGGCCCGGCACCTGTTCGGCCCTGACCCGAAGGCGTGGGTGGTGCTCGCCGAGAACGAGGCGGGCGAGGTCGCGGGGATGGCCTTCTGCTCGTGGAGTTTCTCGACCTGGGAGGCGCGCCCGGGAATCTGGCTCGACGACCTCTACGTCCGGCCGGAGAACCGCCGGTCCGGCCTCGGCAGGGAGTTGCTGGACGCGCTCCGCGCCCGCACCGACGGCCGGGTGGAGTGGGACATGCAAGAAGGCAACGACCGGGCCGCCGCGTTCTACGCCGACCTCGGCGCCCGCCCGGTGTCCGGGTGGGTGCGCTACCGCTGGCGGGCCTGAGTCCCACGCGCGGTCGGCGGCACGGACCAGGCCCTCGGTCCGTATGGTAGTGGGCATGGTGGATGGCTCGACCCGTCGATCGGCCTCGATCGAGGACTACGTCCGGGCGATCTACGGCTTGGAGGAGCGCGGCGAGGCCGTCACGAACACCTCCCTCGCCTCCAGGCTGGAGGTGAGCCCGTCCTCGGCGTCGGGCATGGTCACGAAGCTGGCCCAGCAGGGCCTCGTCGAACACGTGCCCTACCGCGGGATCGAACTCACCGCCGACGGCAGGCTGCTCGCGCGGTCGGTGTTGCGCAGGCACCGGCTCATCGAGTCCTACCTGGTCTCCGAGCTCGGCTACACCTGGGACGAGGTGCACGCGGAGGCCGACCTGCTCGAACACGTCGTCTCCGACCTGCTCGTCGCCCGCATCGCCGCCAAGCTCGGCGACCCGGTGCGCGATCCGCACGGCGACCCGATCCCCGCCGTGGACGGCAGTGTCGAGGAGCTGTCCACGCGGATGCTGGAGGACCTGCCCACCGGCGCGGTCGGAGAGATCGTGCGCGTGTGGGACACCGACCCCGACCTGCTGCGTTACCTCGCCGACCGCGCGATCGGCCTCGGTGAGCGGATCGAGGTGGTCGAACGGCAGCCCTTCGGCGGCTCGATCGTGGTCCGGGTCGGGCAGCCGCCCCGCGTCGTCACCCACGCGCTCGGGCGGGAGATCGCCCAGGCGCTGTCCGTGGCCACCCGCTGACACCCCCCTCGGTGCCGGCCCGCGTCCGGTGCGGCTCATCTCCCGCTCCGCGCCGACTCGGGCCCCGGCGTGTGTGCCGGACGTGCCGAGCCCCGCGCGTGTGCCGAGCGCGCCGACCCCGGAGCGGAGAAGACGCTGTGCACCCGGGCCAGGAGCCGGTCCGGCAGCAGCCGTCCCGCGGCCATCAGCACCCGGTTGTACGCGGGCCCCGTCACCACCTGAGTGCGGCCGGCCGTCAGCGCCGCGTACGCCTCCCGCGCCACCCGGGCGGGGTCGTCCTTGATCCGTGCCGCGCCGATCTTGGTGTCGGTCATGTGTGCCCGGTCGAAGAACTCGGTGTCGGTCAGCCCAGGCAGCAGGACGGTCACCGTGACCCCGGTGCCCCGGAGTTCGGAGCCGATCGCGACCGCGAACGAGTGCAGGAACGCCTTCGAGGCGTTGTAGGTGGCCTGGTACGGCCCGGGCAGCCGCGCCACCGTGGACGACGACACCAGAACCCGGCCGGTG
Organism: Saccharomonospora saliphila YIM 90502; assembly: GCF_000383795.1. Lineage (GTDB taxonomy): Bacteria > Actinomycetota > Actinomycetes > Mycobacteriales > Pseudonocardiaceae > Saccharomonospora > Saccharomonospora saliphila. The sequence continues at coordinate 374,023 of NZ_KB912640.1, read as the reverse complement.
CCGCGCGCGACCATGTCGGGCAGCAGGCGTTTGGCCAGGTGCACGGTTCCGGTGACGTTGCACTCGACCACGCGGAGCTGGTCGTCGAGGCGGGTGTCGGCACCGGCGAACGGACCGCCGACACCGACGCCCGCGTTCAGCGCGAGCACGTCGACCGCCCTTCCGATTCCGCCGACCCGTTCGGCCAGTTCCGAGACCCCGGACGCGGTCGCCAGATCGGCCCGCACCGCCCACGCCTCGACGCCGTGCGCACGCGCCTCCTCGGCGGCCTCGCCCACTCTCTCGTCGTCGGCACACACCACGAGGTCGTACGAGTGCCTGCTGAACTCCCGCACCAGCTCCCGCCCGATCCCGGCGGACGCACCGGTGACCACGGCCAACGCCGATCCCATCGCTTCCCTCCCGCTGCCGGGTGCACTCCGGCCGGACTACCCGGCCGCCCCGGTCGTAACCGCGTCCGCGCGTGGTGGACCACCGCCCACGGTGCCCGCGACGCCGGAGCGGGCCGGTCGGCGCCGTCGGTGCACGCGGCGCCGCGCGGGACTTCTAGGCTACGGCGATGACCCCTGACACACGCCTGGCCGCGCGACTGGCCCAGGAGGCCGGGCGCGCCTTGCTCGCGTTGAGGACCGAGATGTCGCGTGCCCCCGGGCAGCCCGACCCGCGGGAACTGGGCCGCCGGGGAGACGCGGTGTCGCAGGAGCTGCTGTCGCGCCTGCTCGCCGAACACCGGCCCGGGGACGCCGTGCTGTCCGAGGAGTCGGCCGACGACGGCCGCAGGCTCGACGCCGAGCGGGTATGGATCGTCGATCCGCTCGACGGGACCCGCGAGTACGGGCTGGGGCGGCCGGACTGGACGGTGCACGTGGCGTTGTGGGAGGCCGAGGCCGCACGGCGGGGCGGAGCCTGTGGACTGACCGCCGCGGCCGTCGCACAGCCCGACCGCGACGAGCTGTTCACGTCGGGTGACGGCCCGGCAGAGCGGAAAACAACACGGGAAATACCCGCGGAGAGAACGCGCATTCTGGTCAGTGACACGCGTCCACCCGAATTCGCGAACGCGGTCGCCGAATCCGTGGACGCAGATCTGGTTCCGATGGGATCGGCCGGTGCGAAAGCGACGGCGGTGCTGCGCGGCGCGGCGGAGGCGTATCTGCACGCGGGTGGGCAGTACGAATGGGACTCGGCGGCCCCGGTGGGTGTCGTGCGCGCCGCGGGACTGCACGCGTCCCGGATCGACGGCACGGCCCTGCGGTACAACGCGCCCACGCCGTACCTGCCCGATCTGGTGATCTGCCGGGCGGAGCTGGCGGGGCCGCTTCTCGACGCGATCGCGACGGCGACGCGGAGCGGATGAGCGCCCACCCCTCGCCGGGGCGGTGTCCACGACGGAAGGCGGTGGCCACTACCGGTGGCGGCCACGGCGGACGAGGGTGGCCGCATACGAAAACGGGTGGGAGACCGGTACCGGTCTCCCACCCGCGCGGCGTGAGAACGTCAGTCGCTCTCGGCAGCGGCGTTGGTGCAGCTGGTGTCGCCGGTGTCGGCGGCAGTGGCGCTGCCACCGCCCAGGATGCCCAGCACACCGACCGCGACGTTCGGGTTGAGCACGTCGCAGACGTTGATCTGGTTGTTGCTCAGGACGTCGTCCACGTTGACCAGGCCGAGCTGGTTCGTGTTGTCCGAGATGTCAGTTTCGGTGTCACCGGGAGTGGTCGCGAAGGCGGGCGAGCCGATCGCCATCAGGCCGGCCGCGGCGGTGGCGACAATAGCAGACTTCTTGAACACCTTAACCCATTCCTATCGACTCGAGTGATGTCTTTTGCTGCGGCTGGATTGCTGACCGCAACCGACATTGAAGTTACAAGCTCACCGAAGTCCGCACACGGCACAATGGGCCCCGGACAGGTCACTCGGAAATGTGGTGACCCGCATCACAGATCCTTGGGGTTCAACCGAAGAGGTCGCTGTGACCAGGGCGTTCGTCTCATCATGGGTGTGACAGAGCGTGATGGAAAACCCGTTCGGGAGGGGCTGCCCACTCGTCCCGGTGGCAGCGTGGTTGCGGAAACGTAGTGGGTGCTCGCCTGTCAAATGGCCCGATGGAGTGAAATGCGGTGAAGTCGGTTGTCGAATGGCTCAGCCGCCGGTGCGGGCGGTCGCTGGGGGCCGGTGCGGCATCACGCGGGGGAACCAGCGCGCGCCTCCGGTCAGGGGCGCATGTCCTCACGCACCGTGCTGGCCCGCCCCGACGACCTCCAACACGCCCTTTCCGTACCGGGTCAGCTTGGTGTCGCCGACTCCGTTCACCGCGCCGAGTTCGGAGAGCGTGCTCGGGCGCCGGGTCGCGATCTCACGGAGTGTGGCGTCGTGAAAGACGACGTAGGCGGGCACGCCCTGTTCACGGGCCGCTTCGGCCCGCCACTCCCGCAGCCGGTCGAACAGCGCGGTGGCGGCTTCGTCGAGGTCACTCACCTCGACCCGGCGGGCACGTGCCTCCGTGTCCCGTCTCGGTGCGCCGCGCGCGGCCGCGCGCGTGGACGGGTCGTGCCGCATCGGCACCGTTCGTCCCCGGTAGAGCACCTCGTCGGAGGTCTCGGTGGTGACGAGCGTGCCGTAGTCGCCCTCGACCGCGAGCAGTCCGGCGGCGAGAAGCTGGCGGATCACCGCCCGCCACTCGGCGTCGCCGAGATCGGAACCCACGCCGAACACCGACAGTTCGTCGTGGCGGTGCTGGCTCACCTTCGCGGTCCGCTTGCCGCGCAGGATGTCGATGACCTGGCCCGCGCCGAACTTCTGCCCGCGTTCCCGCCGTAGCCGTACGACGGTGGACAGCAGTTTCTGCGCGGCGACGGTCCCGTCCCACGACCGAGGGGGCGCGAGGCAGGTGTCGCAGTTGCCGCACGGCGCGGACGGCTCGCCGAAGTAGTCCAGCAGCCGCACCCGGCGGCAGTCGACGGTCTCGCAGAGCGCGAGCATGGCGTCGAGGTGCGCGCTCAACCGCCTGCGGTGGGCGGCGTCGCCGTCGGAGCCGTCGATCAGTTTGCGCTGGCCGACGACATCGGCGAGGCCGTAGGCCAGCCACGCCGTGGACGGCAGCCCGTCCCGGCCGGCCCGGCCGGTCTCCTGGTAGTAGCCCTCCACCGACTTGGGCAGGTCGAGGTGCGCGACGAACCGCACGTCCGGCTTGTCGATGCCCATGCCGAACGCGATCGTGGCCACGACCACGAGCCCGTCCTCGCGCAGGAACCGCGACTGGTTGCGCAGGCGCGTGGCCGCGTCCAGCCCCGCGTGGTACGGCAGTGCCTCGATGCCCTTGCCGACGAGGAACGCGGCGGTCTCCTCGACGGAGCGGCGGGACAGGCAGTAGACGATGCCGGAGTCGCCCGCGTGCTCGCTGGTCAGCAGCTCCAGTAATTGCGTGCGCGGTTCGGACTTCGGCACGATCCGGTACTGGATGTTCGGCCGGTCGAAGCTCGCCACGAAGTGCTTGGCCTCGTCCAGCCGCAGACGGGTCGCGATCTCGCGTCTGGTGTCGGGGGTGGCGGTCGCGGTCAGCGCGATCCGGGGCACGTCGGGCCTGAGTTCGTGCAGCCGGGAGAGTTCGAGGTAGTCCGGCCGGAAGTCGTGTCCCCACTGGGAGACGCAGTGGGCCTCGTCGATGGCGAACAGTGAGATCTCCCCGCGTTCGAGCAGCCGTCGCGTGGACTCCGAACGGAGCCGTTCGGGGGCGAGGTACAGCAGGTCGAGCTCCCCGGAGAGGAACTCACCCTCGACCATGCGGCGCTCGTCCGGGTCCTGTGTCGAGTTCAGGTAGCCGGCTCGCACCCCGAGTGCGCGCAGCGCGTCCACCTGGTCCTGCATGAGCGCGATGAGCGGGGAGACCACGATCCCGACACCGGGGCGCACCAGCGCCGGGATCTGATAGCACAGCGACTTGCCGCCTCCGGTCGGCATGAGCACGAGGGCGTCGCCGCCCCCGGTCACATGGTCGACGATCTCCTGCTGGCCGTCGCGGAACGAGTCGTAGCCGAAGATCCGCTTCAGGACCCGTCGCGTCTCGGGAGTGCTCACGGGCTCGATCGTAGGCTCGCGCCCACAGGCCCGATGAGGCCCACGGGAATCGCCCGGATTCCGGGCGACCGGCGAAACCGTTCGGTGCGAGCGCGGCACGGTTTCGCTCCGTCGGCACCGGTCTCCCGCGCCCGCTCGGCCGGGACCGGACGCGTGCGTTCCCGCGAACGGGACCCGAAGACCGCCCGGGCGATTCGGCGGAATGGGGAACGCACACCGATCAGTCGAGTTCGGACAACGACGTGGCCGCACGGAAACCGGTGCGGTATCGTTACGGCATCTTGATGTCCACGGCGCGATGTGGTGAACGGACGGAGGTCGTCGTCGGCACCCGTGTCGTTACCGGTTCCGTCGATGACGTTTTTCACGTCCTGGTCGTTTCCGTTTCCCGCGCCACTCCGGCATGATCATCGGCGCGTTCGCGGGGGGCGAGCGCCGTTTTGCGTTCCGGCCGGGCATGCGGCCGGAATCATCGGAATACTGGGAGGAATAGTGAGAAGACCGTTGCGCCACCTCACCGGTGCGGTGCTGGCAGGCACGCTGATCGCGGGATTCGCGGCCGGACCGGCCTCGGCGACAAGCGAGGAGGCGCCCTCGCCCACCGCCTCGTCCCCGGTCGAGAGCTCGCCGAGCGCGCCGACGGAATCCGAGCCCACGGATTCGTCCACGCCGGGAACGACTGAGCCCGGTGCGCCCACCGACACGGACCCGACGGAGACGACGGAGCCGACCGGGTCGGAGCCCTCGGAGCCAGAGCCCACGGACACGACCGAGCCGTCGGAGCCGGGCGAGACCGAGCCGACCGAGCCCACCGAGACGGAGCCGACGGACCCGACGGAGCCGACGGAGCCGACGGAGACGACCGAGCCCACCGACACGGAGCCGCCTGCCGAGGAGCCCGAGTACATCGACGACGTCGCGGCCGGAATCGATCTCGACCCCGAGCAGGGCCTCGGACTGCTGGTGATCGCCTGCGCGGCGGGCGAGCCCCGCGGGGTCTCGTCGGACGACTTCGACATCCTCGAAGGCGCGTACCAGGACGAGACCGACGGCCGCTACTGGTGGTACATGGTGCGACTGCACGACGGTCTCACGTTCGCCGAGAACTCGGCGGAGATCGGCATTCACTGGCAGTGCGGTGACCGGCGGCCCGGTGGTGGCGGCTCCGTGATCTCACCCGTGCCCGGCTCGGACGGCGCCGACGACTGGCAGGACGACAACGGTGGGGACGCACAGGTCGCCTACGCCCCCCGCGGCGGTGTCGAGACCGGCGCCGGCGGCATGGCCCGGCGTTGATCCGGATGCGCTCGACGACACGGCGGGCCACGCGTGCGCTCGTGGCATGCGTTCTCGGTGCGGCGGTGCTGGCCGGGTGCTCGGGCTCGGACGGCGACGCGGGCTCCGCGGGCGGCTCGCCGGTTCCGTCGGCTCCGGCCGAGGTGACCAAGCCCTACGACAACCTGCGCCCCACCCGGGTCGAGATCCCGGCCCTGAACGTCGACTCCTCCCTGATCACCGTGGCGGTGACCATGGAAGGCGAAATGGCGGTGCCGTCGGCGAAGGAGCCGATGCAGGCGGCGTGGTACCGCCTGTCCCCGGTGCCCGGCGAGGACGGGCCCGCCATCCTGCTCGGTCACGTCGACGGCTACGGCGAGCCGGGGATCTTCCACGACCTGGACGAGCTCGCCGAGGGTGACGAGATCAGGGTGCGGCGCAGCGACGACCGCGTCGTCACGTTCGCGGTGACCCGGTCGGAGCAGGTGCCGAAGGACGAGTTCCCCACCGACGCCGTGTACGGCAACACGGAGGGTCCCGAGCTGCGGCTGATCACGTGTGGCGGTGTGTTCGACGACGCCGAGCACAGCTACGAGGACAACGTGATCGTCTACGCCGAGCCGGTCTGAGCCGCTCCTGGGGCCGGGTGCTGACCGATCGATACCGCCGGACTCGGGCGGGTATGCCGAGCGTGGCACGATGGGCACGCGCGTGACACGCCGAGCGCGCCATCCACGCCGTGGGCCACGCGGCGTCCCCGTCCGGTCCGCGCCGTGGCGCGCGGCGGCA
>NZ_KB912640.1:361489-367785 GCF_000383795.1 Saccharomonospora saliphila YIM 90502 | reverse complement strand
GACTTCGCCAACGTGGAAGGGCTCGGCGTGCGGGGGATCGTCGGTTCCTCGGCGGTGCTCGCGGGCCGGCAGGCCCTGATCGAGCAGTGGAGCCTGCGCGTGCCGGGCGAGTTGGCCGAGGCCAAGGCCGCCGCCGAGCGCGAGGGCCGCACGGCGGTGCTCGTGGCCTGGGACGGGCGGGTCCGGGCCGTGCTGTTCGTCGCCGACACGGTCAAACCGACCGCCGCCGAAGCCGTCACCCGCCTGCGCGAACTCGGCCTGTCCCCGGTGCTGCTCACCGGGGACAACGAGACCGTGGCGCGCACCGTGGCCGCCGAGGTCGGCATCGACGAGGTGATCGCCGAGGTCCTGCCCGAACAGAAGGTGGAGCGGGTGCGGCACCTTCAGGACCAGGGCCGCGTCGTGGCGATGGTCGGCGACGGCATCAACGACGCCCCGGCACTGGCGCAGGCCGACCTCGGCCTCGCGATGGGCACCGGCGCGGACGTGGCCATCGAGGCCGGTGACCTCACCCTCGTGCGGGGCGACCCGCGCGTGGCCGCCGACGCCATCCGGTTGTCCCGGCGCACCCTCGGCACGATCAAGGGCAACCTGTTCTGGGCCTTCGCCTACAACGTGGCCGCCCTGCCACTGGCGGCGGCGGGTCTGCTGAACCCGATGATCGCCGGTGCGGCGATGGCGCTGAGCTCGGTCTTCGTCGTCAGCAACAGCCTGCGCCTGCGCACGTTCCGCTGACGGCGCTGACTCCACCGGGATACCCGGCACGTTTAGCCGGGTGGTACCCCGGGTGTGGCGGTGAGGAGGGACATGGCAGCACAGGCTCCCCGGGATCTGTTGGACGCCAACGACATCACGGGGCTGCAGGACTGGCTCGCCGGGCACGCGCCGCACGAGATCGCCGACGAGCTGGCCCGCGCCGACCCCGTCGAGGCCGTGCTGCTGTTCCGCCTGCTGGACAAGGACAGGGCCCTCACGGTGTTCGAGGAGCTCGACCCCGCCGACCAGCAGAATGTGCTTTCCGGCCTGCGCGACACGGCCTTCCGCGACGTGGTCGAGGCGATGGACCCGGACGACCGGGCCCGTCTGCTCGGGGAGGCGCCTGCGAAGTTCGCCCGGCACGTGCTCGCCGGCCTCAGCCCCCGGGAACGCGGGCTCACCGCGGCGCTGCTCGGCTATCCCGAGCACGCCGTCGGCCGGTACATGAGCCCGGAGACGGTCGCGGTGCGGCACCGGCTCACCGCCGATCAGGCTCTGGCGGTGGTGCGCGAGCGGGGAGCCGACGCCGAGACCGTCTACACCCTGCCGGTCATCGACGAGCGGCGCTGCTTCCTCGGCACCGTGTCACTACGTGATCTGGTGCTCAGCCCACCGGACCTGCCCGTGGTCGACATCGCGGACGGTTCGACCCCCCGGGTGCGGGCCACCGACGACGTGGAGGAGGCGGCGCGGCTGATGCAGGACGCCAACCTGCTCGCGCTGCCCGTGGTGGACAGCGAGGACCGGGTGCTGGGCCTGTTGACCATCGACGACGCCGTGGAGGTCATCGAGGCCGCCGACACCGAGGACATCGCCCGCCAGTCGGCCGCGACCCCGTGGACGGGGCACTACATGTCGGCGAGCGTGGTCGAACTGGCGCGGTCGCGGGCATTGTGGCTGCTGCTGCTCATCGTGGCGGCCACGCTCACGGTGAATGTGTTGCAGTACTTCGAGGACACGCTGGCCCGCATCACCGCGCTGGCCCTGTTCATCCCGCTGCTCGTCGGCACCGGGGGCAACGCGGGCGCCCAGGCGGCGACCGCCGCCGTGCGGGCGCTGGCCGTGGGGGAGGTGCGCACCAGAGACGTGTTGCGGGTGGCCTGGCGCGAATGCCGGGTCGGGCTGGTGCTCGGGGCGATGCTGGCCGTGGTGGGGCTGGTGATCGGGACGCTGATCGTGGAGTTCACCGTCGCCGCCAGCGTGGCACTGTCGCTGGTGCTGGTGTGCGCGTGGGCGGCCACCATCGGCTCGACCATGCCGCTGATCGCCAAACGCGTCGGGATCGACCCGGCCGTGATCTCCGCGCCGCTGGTGACGACCCTGGTCGACGCCACCGGCCTGGTGATCTACTTCGTCGTCGCCCGACTGGTGTTCGGGCTTTGAGGCGCGGCGGGGGGTGGTACCGCGAGGCGGGAGCGGGGCGTCCTGCTCCCGCCTCGCGGTGGCGTGCCCCCGCGCACCGGCCGGAGGACCGCTCAGTACGTGATGCCGCGGTCCGCGAGCCAGGGCAGCGGGTCGATCTTGGACCCGTTCTCGACCACACCGAAGTGCAGGTGCGGGCCCGTGGACTGGCCGCGGTTGCCCATCGTGGCGATCTGCTGACCGGCCTCGACCTCCTGGCCGACCGAGACCAGCGACTCGTTGATGTGGCCGTACAGGGTGATCAAGCCGTCGTCGCGCTGGACACGCACCCACAGGCCGAAGCCGCTCGCGGGCCCTGAGGAGATCACCGTGCCCGGGTGCGCCGCGCGGATCGGCGTCCCGATGTCGTTGGCGATGTCGATGCCGAGGTGCGAGGTGCCCCAGCGGGCGCCGTACCCGGAGGTGAACTTGCCCTCCGCGGGCCTGGCGAAGCCGGGCGCGGCCTGGGGTGCGGCGGCACCGCCCGCCGGTGGGGCAGCGGCCTGCTGCTCCTGCTTGGTGGCGTGCAGGTCGTCGAGAGCGACCTGGGCCTCGTCGCGGGCGGCGACGGTGGCCTCGTGGGCCTTCCGCGCGTCCTTCAGCGCGTTCTCGGCCTTGCGCTCGGCGTTGCGGGCCTGCTTCAGGTCCGCCTGCGCCTGCTGGTCGGCGGTGCGCTTCTGCGCCACCTCGGCGCGCGGCTTCTCGATCAGGTCGAGTCCGCTGTTGCCGGTCACGTCGAGCAGCGCGGAGGTCGCGCCGTCGGCCGAGTCGTTCGAGGCGAGGAAGCCGACGATCGGGCCGACGAGGCTGCCGAACCGGAACTGGCTTCCCGAGAGCTGCTCCACCTTCGTGCGGGCGTGGTCGAGCTGGGCCCGCGCCTTGTCGAGCGCGGCACCGGCGCGCTCGGCCTTCTCGCGCGCGGAGGCCGCCCGGTTCGCGGCCTCCTCGTGCTCCCGCGTGGCGGTGTCGAGCTTCGCGCGGGCGGAGGCCTCCTTGTCCTGTGCCGCCTTCAGGGCCTTCTCGGCCGAGGCGATCTGGTCGTCGAGTGAGGGCTGGGCCGCCGCGGCGGCCTGTTGCACCTGGGCGTTGCGGGGCTGTGCGGGTTGCGCATCGGCCGCCGCGACGGCGACGCCCGGTGTGGAAACCAGCGTCAGAGAGGCGAGCAGCGCGATCGGGGCAGCACGCCTGAGGTCATGACGCGCACGCATGTGCGACTCCAATGGTGTCGGGGGAGTGTGCGCCGGTGGGGGGCCGACGCACACCTGGATCGGGGCTGCCGCGACTATGCGCAGCGGCGCGGGGGTCCCTCCACAAAACTTGACGCTCGCCACAACGATTCGGTCACGAATCGAGGTTTAAGGGTGTTTCGGTGCTTGACTGCGCACTCTCCGCAGGTCAGCGGCGTGTCTCGCGTCGGGCGAGTATGGTCCCGGTCACGCTCGGCGGTCCGCGGTGTCCGGCATGTCTGATGTGGAGGGCCTCGGCCGCCGTCGCATGCCGGCGCACCGGGCGGCCACGCACCGTGTCCGCAGCGCGGCACGCGTGTCTAATACGTCCGATCCTCTGTCCGCTGTGGACGGCGCCGCCGGGTGCCGGTGCACCGGGCGGTCCGGACCGCGCCGCGACCGTGCGTGCCCGGGGTGCCGCTCGGGCGTGATGTTCCTTCACCGCGTCGAGGTGTGAGACGGCCGTCACCGGGAATCCGGGCCCGGAACCGACGCGACGTCGTCATGGAGCGGGAGGTGTGATGGACCGGATCGCGGACGTGTGGGGGACCCGGACCCCGCACGCGAAGGACACCGCGTGGCCGGTGCGGGTCGACACGCTGCTGGAGGACGGGGTCACCGAGGCCGACGTCGAGCGCTGGGTGCCGTCGGCGTGCGTGCTGTGCAGCAACGGCTGCGGCTGCGACATCGCCGTCTCCGGAGGCCGGATGGTCGGCGTGCGGGGCCGAGCCGACGACGTAGTCAACCACGGCAGGCTGGGGCCGAAGGGCCTGTACGCGTCGTGGCAGTGGAGCGGGCGCGACCGGCTCACCCGGCCTCTCGTGCGCGAGGGCGGGGAGCTGGTCGAAACGGACTGGGACACGGCCATGGAGCGCGTGGTGCGCCGTTCCACCGACCTGCTGCGCGAGGTCGGCCCGCTCTCCCACGGCTTCTACACCACGGGCCAGCTCTTCCTCGAGGAGTACTACACCCTCGCCGTGCTGGGCAAGGGCGGGCTCGGCACACCGCACATGGACGGCAACACCCGGTTGTGCACCGCCACGGCCGCCGCCGCGATGAAGGAGAGCTTCGGCTCGGACGGCCAGCCAGGCAGCTACACCGACATCGACGCCTGCGACACGCTGTTCTGCTTCGGGCACAACATGGCAGAGACACAGACGGTGCTGTGGGCGCGGGTGCTCGACCGGATCGCCGGTGCCGACCCGCCGCGCGTGGTCGCCGTCGATCCGCGCCGCACCCGGGTCGCCGAAGCCGCCGAGCAGACCGGCGGCGTGCACCTCGCCCCGCTGCCGGGGACCAACCAGGCGCTGATGAACGGGCTGGTCCACGAGATCATCGCGAACGGGTGGGTCGACCAGGCCTACGTCGACGCGCACACGGTCGGCTACGACGATCTCGCCGAGCAGGTGCGCGAGTACACCCCCGAGCGCGTGGCCGAACTCTGCGGTGTCACCGCCGACGAGGTCCGCGCCGCGGCCAGGCTGTTCGGCACCGGGGGCCGGGTACTGTCCACAGTGCTTCAGGGGTTCTACCAGTCGCACCAGGCCACGGCCGCGTCCTGCCAGGTCAACAACCTGCACCTGCTGACCGGGCGCCTCGGCTCACCCGGCAACGGGGTGTTGCAGATGAACGGCCAGCCGACCGCACAGAACACGCGGGAGTGCGGCGCGGACGGCGACCTGCCCGGATTCCGCAACTGGCACAACCCGGACCACGTGCGCGAGCTGGCCGAGCTGTGGAAGGTCGACCCGCTGACCATCCCGCACTGGTCCCAGCCGACGCACGCCATGCAGATCTGGCGCTACGCCGAGCAGGGCTCGATCCGCTTCCTGTGGATCTCGGGCACGAACCCCGCCGTGTCGCTGCCGGAACTGGAGCGCGTGCGCGAGATCCTGCGCCGCGAGGAGCTGTTCGTGGTGGTGCAGGACGGGTTCCGCACCGAGACCGCCGAATACGCCGACGTGGTCCTGCCCGCCGCGCTGTGGGGCGAGAAACAGGGCTGCTACACCAACGTCAACCGCACGGTCCACCTTTCCGACAAGGCCGTGGACCCGCCCGGCGAGGCTCGCGCCGATCTGGACATTTTCCTCGACTACGCACGCCGGATGGACCTTCGCAACGCCGAGGGCGACCCGTTGATCCCATGGCACGACCCGGAGAGCGCGTTCGAGGCGTGGAAGGAGTGCACGCGCGGGAGGTTGTGCGACTACACCGGCCTTTCGTACGAGCGGCTGCGCGCACGCGGTATCCCGTGGCCGTGCGACGACGAGCACCCCGACGGCTGCGACCGCCTCTACACCGACGGCGTGTTCCCCACCGACCCCGGAGTGTGCGAGACGTTCGGGCACGACCTGGTCACCGGCGCCGCGATCAGCCCCGAACGGTACAGGGCGGCGCAGCCGGACGGCCGTGCGTTCCTGCGGGCGGCGCCGTACAGTGCCCCGCCCGAGACGCCCGACGAGCGACGTCCCTTCGCCTGCGTGACCGGGCGCACCGTCTACCACTTCCACACGCGCACCAAAACCGGGCGGTCGAGGCCGCTGAACGAGGCCGCGCCACGCCCCTGGGTGGAACTCTCCGCCGCCGACGCGGAACAGCTCGGGGTCGCCGAGGGCGACGTGGTGCGTGTCGACAGCGGTCGCGGGGTGCTCGACCTGCCCGCGCGCGTGGGCAGGGGCCGCGATGGCGTCGTGTTCGTCCCGTTCCACTACGGTTACTGGGACACGGCGGACGCCTCAGCCCCGGACGGGCACCCGCGCGCGGCGAACGAGTTGACCCCCACGGCGTGGGACCCGGTGTCCAAGCAGCCGTACCTCAAGGTCGTCGCGGTCTCGGTGACCCGCCTCGGCCCCGGTGACGGCCCGGCGCCCGCCCCCACCACGACCGCGTCGGAGCCGGCCGGACCCGTCTCCG
>NZ_KB912640.1:346417-361389 GCF_000383795.1 Saccharomonospora saliphila YIM 90502 | reverse complement strand
CGCAGGCGCGGTCCCCGCCACCGAGGACGCCGGCGCGGACCGCGTCACCGAGGAGGTCGAACCCACCGCCCCACCGGCACCACCGCCGACTCCCGCGCACACGCCGAACCTCCCGCACCACGCCACCCACGGCCGGTGACGGACCTACGCCGCTGAGGAGGCCACCCATGCGCCTGCCGGAGCACCTCGCCCTGCTGGTGACCGCGGAGACCGCGCTCGCCGACGCGTTGACCGAGGTCGCCGACGGCCATCCGGGCGAACCCGACGTGGTGGCCCTCACCTCGCGCTTCGCCGAGCTGGGCCGCGCCCATCTCCGCAGATTGGAACCGGTGGTGCGCCACTACGGCGAGGTCGTTCTCGACGAGTCCCCCGTGGTGTCCACCCCGGGCGCCGCCCTTCCCGGGCCCCCGCGCGGGTCGGGCGCCGGGCTGGTGTGGGACCTGCAGAACCTCGTGGTGCGGGCCACTCTCGTGGAGATCACCTGGACCGCCGTCGGTCAGGCGGCGCAGGCCCTGCGCGATCGCGACCTGCTGCGGATCACCGACGTGTCCGTGGCCGACACGCGGTCGGCGCTGGCCTGGCTGCGCACCCGCATCACACAGAGCGCGCCGCAGGCGCTGATAGCGGCGGGGTGAGCATGTCCGCACGTCCGCGTGCCCGTGTCGACGTACTCGCCGCGGTTCGCCGCCGCGCGGGCTGGCTCGGCACGGCCGCCTACGCACTCGTGCTGTGCGCGGTGGTGGTGGCCGTCGTCGGCGTGGTGGGACTGGCCGTCGGCAGGCCGTACGTGTTCCCCAGCCTCGGGCCGACCGTGATGCTGTTCTTCGAGTCGCCGCTGCGGCGCTCCGCCAGTGCGCTCTGCACGCTGGTCGGGCACGCCGTCGCGATCCTGGTGGGCGTGGGCGCGCTGTGGGCCTTCGGCCTTGCGGACGAACCCGCCGTGCTCGCCGAGGGGCTCACTCCACCGAGGGTTGCCGCAGCGGCGACCGCGGTGGCGCTCACGGCGTTCGTGTTGCTCGCGCTGCGCTGTCCACATCCACCGGCCGGGGCGACGACCCTGCTGATCAGCCTCGGACTGCTCACCACGGTGGGCGAGCTGCTCGCGGTCGTCGTGGGAGTCGTGCTGGTCACGGTTGTCGGCGTGGCGCTCAACCGGGCCCTCGGGGTGCGGCAGGCCCTCATCCCGGCTCGTGACCAACAGTGACGAACGTGGCAGAGTGGGTGATCACCGAGGAGACCACTCACGAGGAGATCCCGCCGTGCAGGACGAGCGCCCGCCTTCCGCCAGGCTCGACACGAACAAGCCGAGCATCGCCCGCGTGTACGACGCCAGCCTGGGCGGCAAGGACCACTACGCGGTGGATCGCGAGGTCTTCGAGCAGATCCGCGCGGTCGCGCCCTATCAGGGGGACGTCAGCCGGATGAACCGCCACTTCCTCGTGCGGGTGGTGCGCTACCTCGCCGGGCGGGTGGGCGTCGACCAGTTCCTCGACCTCGGCAGCGGCCTGCCGACGGTGCAGAACACCCACGAAGTCGCCCAGCACAGTAACCCCGGGGCGCGGGTGGTCTACGTCGACAACGACCCGATCTGCAACGCGCACGGCCGCGCTCTTCTCGAGGAGAACGAGCGCACCCACTTCGTGGAGGCGGACCTGACCGAGCCCGCCGATCTCCTGGCGAATCCGGAGATCACGGCACATCTCGACCTGTCCCGCCCGCTGGTACTCATGCAGATCGGCACTCTGCACCACGTCGCCGACGAGCGTGATCCCGCCGCCCTGATGCGTGCGTACGTGGACGCGTTGCCGTCCGGCTCGTACGTGGCGCTGACGCACTTCTGGGACCCCGAAGACGAGGACCCCGAGCTGCACCGCCGCGCCCGCGCTCTCGAACACCAGGTCCGTGAGGCGGGTATGGGCACCGGATGGTGGCGGGGTCGCGACGCGATCGCCTCCTATTTCGGGGGTCTGGACATGGTGCCTCCGGGGCTGGTCGAGCTCGACGACTGGTGGCCCGACGGGCCGCGCATGCGCGAGGCGTGGCCCGAGGAGCACCTCATGCTCGGAGGCGTGGCGCACAAACCCTGACGAGCCCGGCCGTCGCGGCCCGTCGAGGCCGATCGGCGACCGGTCACAGCGCCGCCCCGGCGGGCGATGCCGAGCCCAGCTCGGCGAGGAGTTCCGAGGTGTCCAGCACGCGGGCACACCGGCGGGCCGCGTACTCCAGCGCGAACCGGTGCTCCGGCTCGCCGAAGTCGGCGACGGCATCGGAGACGAGATGGGGCTGGATGTCGTACGAGAACGCGTCGATGGCCGTGGCCAGACATCCGACGTGGGCGTAGACGCCGCCGAGCAGAATCTGGTCGCGCCCCGCCGCGGCCAGCCGGGACAGCAGGTCGGTGTGGCAGAACGCGCTGTAGCGCCACTTGGTCAGCACCACGTCGCCGTCTCCGGGCGCGAGTTCCGCGACGATCTCCCTGTCCTCGGCCCGTGCGGCCATCCCGGGCCCCCAGAAGTCCTTCAACAGGCCCCGCTGCTCGTCGGTCATCGACCCCGGCTGGGCGGTGTAGAACACGGGCACGCCCCACTCGGCGCAGCGCGCGCGCACGGCGACGAGATTGTCGAGCATCTCCCGGTACGGGGACTCCGTCGTGGAGAACGGGCGGAGGAAGTATCTCTGCATGTCGTGGATCAACAGCGCGAGCCGCTCGGGCTCGGGACGCCAGTGTCGCGGTCCGCGCTCACCATCGGGCAGACGCGGCGGGGTGTATGGGCTGATGTCGCCGATTCCCACGGCAATCCCCTTTCGGGTCCGGATTCCAGGGTGGTGTGGCCCGCTCACACGCCGAGCGCCGCACCACCGTCGACATAAAGATCCTGCATCGTAATCTGCGCCGCCTGGTCGGAGAGCAGGAAGCGCACCGACTCGGCGACATCCTCGGCGGAGCCGACCTTGCCCAGCGGAATGCCCACACGGAAGTGCGCGGGATCACCGTCCACGGTGCGTCGCCGGTCCCCGCCCGCCGAGTCCCACAGGGCGCGCAGCATCGCGGTGTCGGTCGAACCCGGTGCGACCACGTTGCACCGGATGTCGTGCTGGGCCAGTTCCAGGCCGAGGCATTTGGTGAACGCGGTGACCGCCGCCTTCGACGTGGCGTAGGCGCCCATTCCGGCGCGGGGCACGCCCGCGGCGTTCGACGCCACGGTGACGATCGCTCCCCGTCGGCGCGGGACCATGCGCCGCGCGACGGCCCGGCAGACGTAGAAGGCTCCGGTGGTGTTGACCGCCATGGTCCGCGCCCATGCCTCGTCCGAGGTGGAGAGCAGGTCGGCGGGGTGCAACACACCCGCGGCGTGCGCGAGGCAGGCGATCGGCCCGACGGCCGTCTCCACGTGTTCCACCGCCTTCTCCACCGACTCGCTGTCGCTGACGTCGGCCGTGACCGGCCGCACGTCGAGGCCCTCGTCGCGCAGGCTCCGCACGGCCGCGTCGAGCTCTTCCGCTCGCTGGTCGGACGCGGCCACGACCGCTCCGTCCCGGGCGAGCAGTCGCGCCACGGCCAGGCCTATTCCGCCCGCGGCTCCGGTCACCAGACACACACGGCGTTCGTCGTCAGCTCCGGACACGGTGCACCTTCCCGGTCCCGGCGGTCCGGAACTCCCGGGCCAGCTCGGTGGCCTGTTCGTCGCTGAGGCGGGGATCGCATGCGGTGGAGTAGGCGGGCTCGCCCACCCGGTCGAGTTCGTCCTCGTCGGCGACGCACTCGCCGACCGCCTCGGGGGTCACCTCGAGGTGGAGGCCTGCCGCCCGCACGCGGCCCGCGTCGAGGACCTCCCGGAACAGGGCGACCTCCCGGCGCATACTCGACAGCAGCCGCGTCTTGCGCCCGTCGGGTGCGGTGATGGTGTTGCCGTGCATGGGATCGCACAACCAGATCGCGGGGTGCCCGGCGCCCCGCACGGCTTCGACCAGACCGGGAAGCACCTCGGCCGTCCGGTCGGCACCGAGTCGCGCGATCAAGGTCAGCCTGCCGTGCTCGCGTTCCGGGTCCAGCCGCGCGCACAGCTCGGTGATCTCGTCCGGTGTCGTCCGCGGACCGATCTTGCAGGCCACCGGGTTGACCACAGCGGACAGCAGTCGGACGTGTGCGCCGTCGAGTTCCCTGGTCCGTTCTCCGACCCACGGCAGGTGGGTGGAGGTCAGTAGCGGCCGGTTCCACGGGTCGCGGCGGAGGAACGGGACCTCGTAGTCGAGCAGCAGAGCCTCGTGACTGGTCCAGACCCGGCGCTGTGGACGCGGCCCCGCCCCGGCCGCCCGTTCCCGCAGCGTGGTGGCGGCGTCCAGCGCCGCGTGATAACAGCTCAGCAGACGATGGGGGTCAGGCCGCCGTGTCTCGGGGCCGGCCTCGTGCGCGTTGACGGCGTGCCCCCGGAACGCCGGCACCAGCATGTCGCCGACCTCCTCCCAGCTCTGGGAGCGCGGCTTGGCGAACTGACCGGCGATGCGGCCGACACGCACGACGGCGCCGCCCTCGGGGTCCAGCACGTCGGCGAGGCCCTCGACGAGCGCGGCTTTGGCCGAGACCCACGACGGTGTGCACTGTGCCGGGTCTTCCGCACAGTCGCCTGCCTGGATCAATCTCGCCTCACCGGCCGCCACGTCGGCGAGCAGGGCGCGGAGTGTCTCGATCTCATGCCATTCCGCGACGGCGGGAAGTGCCCGCAGTGTGCGGCGAACGACCTCGACCGGCGCCCCGGCAGGCCAGTCCGGCTGTTGTCGAGCGGGCAGGCTCAACCAGTCCGCCTCGTCGTCGAGCGGGTCGGTGGGCGTGGTCGAATCCTTTAACTCCATGGTTTTCGTGTCTCTTTTCGCTGGCGGCGTGTGGAGCGTGCCGGGACAACGGCACGCCCAGCAGATTGTCGAGCGCGGTCCGAGTCCTCGGGAACTGTGCGGACGAGCAGTCCGGCGGCCCGCGCGGGCGGGGTGGACGCCCGGACGCGTTGGCGGGGCCCGGGAGCGACGGGCCGCGAACTCGCGTCGCACGAGTGGCCGGGGGCGTGGTCTGCCTGCCTGCTCCCCTTCCGGCTGTGCGGTCGGTGAGCACGCACCCGAGTGGAACAGTCACTGTGACGTAGGTCTCGTCCGATCTGGTCGATCGCGGTGACGTGAACGAGTAGTTGCCTCGTGTCCCGGTGGGGACGAAGGTCGGTCCGTACCCGCGACCGAGCCGGTCGTGCCGCGCACGAGCGAGGAGTACCTGTCATGGGAGCGACGGATCCCGCCACGCTGTGGCGACGCGCCGAGACCGCTCGCGGCTGGGCGGTGCTGCACCGTCCGCACGCGACCGGAGGCGACCGCGTCGAGATGCTCTTCGGCGACGTGGTGGAGCTGGACCACCTCGACGAGCTCGACGCTCTCGCCGGCGGAGGAGAGCACGGACCGGGGTCTCGGGAAGGGCACGAGCTCCTGGTGGCGGTGCCGTTCCGGCAGGCGGCCGAGCGTGGGTTCGAATGCGTCGACGACGCGGCACCGCTGAGAGCCCTCGCGGTGCGCGACGACAACGTGATCCCACTCGACGACGCGCTGGCGACCCTGCCCGACGACCCGCTGCGGGTGAGCCAGGCGGGCTTCGAGGCCGGTGACGACGACTACGCCGACGCGGTGGCACAGGTGATCGAGCAGGAGATCGGCAGGGGCGTGGGCGCCAACTTCGTGCTCAAGCGCTCGTTTCGCGCCCGGATCGACGATTTCTCTCCGAGGGCGGCGCTAGCGACGTTCCGTGCCTTGCTGTCCAAGGCGGTGGGCAGCTACTGGACGTTTCTGGTGCGGCTGGGCGACCACATGCTCGTCGGCGCCACGCCCGAACGGCACGTGACCTTGTCCGGCGGAGCCATGACGATGAACCCGATCAGTGGGACCTACCGGTATCCGGACGGCGATCCGGATCCCGGCGATGTGCTGCGCTTCCTCTCCGATGACAAGGAGACCGACGAGCTCTACATGGTCGTCGACGAGGAGTTGAAGATGATGGCCAGGCTGTGCTCGCCGGGTGTGCGAGTACGGGGGCCGTTCTTGAGGGAGATGCCGTGGCTGGCCCACACCGAGTACTTCCTCAGTGGAACGACCGACCGCGGTGTGGCCGAGGTGCTGCGTGAGACGCTGTTCGCGCCCACAGTGGTGGGCTCCCCTCTGGAGAGCGCGTTTCGCGTGGTCTCACGCCACGAGCGGCGGGGCCGCGGCTACTACAGCGGTGTCCTCGCGCTGGTCGGCAGAGACCATGCTCGGCGCCGTATCCTGGACTCGGCGATCCTCATCCGCACGGCCGAGATCGACGCCACCGGGGCGCTCGACCTCGGTGTGGGGGCGACCCTGGTGCGGCACTCCGATCCCGCGGCCGAGGCGCGCGAGACATGGGCGAAGTCTGCGGGCATGCTTGCCGCGCTCGGGATCGGCGAAGCGGCCCCGGGCGCGCGCACGTCCGCGGGCCGGGTACCCGGCCTGAGTCTCGACCCCCGTGTCACGGAGGCGCTCGCCGCCCGCAACTCCGGCCTGGCGGGGTTCTGGTTCTCGCCCTCCGGGCGGCGCCACGCACGGCGGGGAGCCCGGGCGCTGGTTGTCGATGCCGAAGATCATTTCACCGGCATGCTGGACCACCAGTTGCGGCACTGCGGGCTGGAGGTGCGCACGCTCGACTACGCCAAGGTCACCGACGTCACGGGATTCGACCTCGTGGTGTTGGGGCCGGGTCCCGGTGACCCGACCGACGCGCACGACCCGAAGATCGCGCGGTTGCGTGCCCTGGCCCGCGACCTGCTCGGCCGCACGCCGTTACTCGGGGTGTGCCTCGGGCACCAGGCCCTGGCCGCGGTGCTGGGCTTCAAGCTCACCCGCAAGCCCGTACCCAGCCAGGGTGCGCAGCGGGTAATCGACTACTTCGGCAGGCCCGCGCGCGTCGGCTTCTACAACACCTACACCGCGGTGTCGCTGCTCGACACTGTCGAGGCCGTGGTTCCCAATGGTGTCGTCGAGGTGGCCCGTGACCCCGCGTCGAACGAGGTGCACGGCCTCCGTGCCCGGGGACTGCGTTCGGTGCAGTTCCATCCGGAGTCGGTGCTGTCCCGGGACGGGCTCTCGATCCTGCGCACGGCGACCGCGGCTCTGCTCGATGAGCGCGTGCCCGCCGGGCGCGAGGCGATGACGGAAGGACGGCGATGATCACTATTACGCATACGATGTCCGTGGCGGCTACCCCGGATCAATGGGAGGGCTGCCGCGAACGCCTGGCGCAGAAGGCCCGCGCCCCGATGGCCTACGTCCCCGCGATCGTCGGTTGCGAGGTGCTGTCCGAGCACGAGGACGGATTCCTGCGGAGGATCGAACTGCCGGACGGAACCCGACTGCGCGAACGCGTGCTGGTCCTTTCGGGCGAGCAATTCCGGTTCGACCAGATCGACGACCCGGATCTGTCGGCGATCGAGAACTTGCTCATCCTTTCCGGAGACACCATCGAGTTCACCCTCCGCGTCACGTTATCCGAACAGGGAACCGAACGCGCTTTCGGTGACGTCGAGTGGCTGCGGGGCACACACGACTACTTCGGCAGCACGGTTGAGCCCATCGTCACCGGACTCGCGGGCCACCAGGGCTGACGCCGGGCCGCGCCACCGCAGGAAGCGAGACCCCCGCGCCCCACGGCGCGGGGGTCTCGTGCGTGACCGTACGGGATACACGCCTACTTAATCGATACCGATCAAGTGGGCGGCACCGTGGCACCCGGCCCCCGCGGGCCGTTCCCCGCCGACTGGTCGAACGAACAGTTCGGTCGACCACCGTGCGCGCTTACCGTTGAGCACGCACAAGGGACCTCTCGACTCTTCCCATTTCGAGAAAGTGACACGCATGCGCCGAATCGTGGTGAAATACGGTGGCAGTTCGCTGGCCACGACCGAGAACGTGCGGCATGTGGCCGCGCTGGTGCACGATCAGGTGCGGCAGGGCGAAACTCCCGCGGTCGTGGTCTCGGCACGTGGCGATACCACCGACGAGCTCGTCGCCGTGGCGGATCGGCTCTCCGCCGGTGCCGACCACACGGCCGCGCTCGGCCGCGAGCGGGACCAGTTGCTCGCCTGCGGCGAGGTCGCCTCGGCCGCCCAGCTCGCGCTCGCCCTGCGCGCACGCGGCGTCGACGCGATTTCCCTGACCGCGGCACAGGCAGCGATCTCGGTGCGGGGTGCCCACGGCGCGGGCGTGATCGACGAGATCGACGTCTCCCGGGTGCGCGAGGCACTCGACGCAGGCCGGGTGCCGGTCGTCGCGGGATTCCACGGCATCGACGCGCACGACGACGTCACGACCCTGGGCCGGGGCGGCTCGGACACCACCGCGGTGGCGCTGGCGGTCGCGCTCGACCGCGCCCGGTGCGTTCTCAATACCGATGTGGACGGAGTGTTCAGCGCCGACCCCTCGCTCGTGCCGGACGCACATCTGTTCCCCACGGTCGGTGATGACGTGCTCTGCGAGATGGCGTTCGGCGGAGCGCGCGTCGTGCACCCGAGGGCGGCCGAACTGGCGCGGCTGTTCGGCGTCGAGCTGTGGGTGCGCAACACCTTCGGCGACCAGCCCGGTACCCGCGTCGTGAGCGGAGGGAGCAGCATGATCGAAACCGCGCCCGTGGCGCACGCCGTGGTGCACGACGGCGACGTCGCGCACCTGACCGTCCACGCGTTCGGTCCGGATCCGGAACCAGGGCAGGCGCACCCGCGTGAGCTGGTCGCCGAGGCGCTGGCCGAGGCCGGCGTGCCCGCCGAGTTCGTCGGCGACGCCCGCCTGGGAAGCGGGCTGTCCATCGGACTCGCGGTGGCCTCGGCCGTGGCGGCCCTGCTCGCCGAGACGATCACCGAGGTGTTCGGCCGCGCGGGCCGAGAGGTCCGGGTGGACACCGCCGGATCACTGGCGACGGTGTCGCTGGTGGGCTCGGGCCTGCTCAGCAGGCCGCGGTGCCTGGCCGATGTGCTCGCCGCGCTGCGCGCGGCCCGGATCGTTCCGCTGGCCTGCACCATGACCCAGTCCCGCTGCACGGTGCTGGTCCGCGACCAGAACACGGCGACCGCGGTCGGTGCGCTGCATGAGGCCTTCGGGCTGGGCGCATCCGAACGGGCTGATTCCGCGCTCGTCTCCGCGAGCTGACACGCCCCACACCGAACGGAGGAGAAAGTGTACTCGTACGGAACCTTCGGACGGCGGCTACGGCTGCGCCGTCTGAACCGCACCACCGACCAGCGCTTGTTCGTCGTGCCGTTGGACCACTCGATCACGATCGGGCCCGTCGCGCCGAGCGGTGGCCTGAACGGTCTCGTGCGCACGGTCGCCGGTCACGGTGCCGACGCCATCGTGCTGCACAAGGGCACGCTCCGCCAGGTCGACCACGCGGTCTTCACCGACACCGCGCTGATCGTGCACCTCAACGCGAGCACGGTCCATGCCTCCGACCCCGACGCCAAGTACCTCGTCGCGAGCGTCGAGGAAGCCGTCAGCGCCGGAGCGGACGCGGTGAGCGTGCACGTCAACATCGGCTCCCCCGCCGAGAGTCAGCAGGTCGCGGACCTCGCGGCGGTCGCGCGGGACTGCGACCGCTGGAGTGTTCCGCTGCTGGCGATGATGTATCCGCGAGGTCCGCAGGTCGACCCGGGAAACGCGGATCTGATCGTGCACGCGGCGACGGTCGCCACCGACCTCGGTGCCGATTTCGTCAAGCTACCCCTGCCCGCGAGAACGGACGAGGTGGCTGACGTCGTCGCCCGGTGCCCGGTGCCCGCCCTGTTCGCGGGCGGTGCCCGGCGTGAGGACGGCGGCGGCGTCGTCTCGTCCGTGCGAACGGTGATGCGTGCGGGCGCGGCCGGGGTCGCGATCGGCCGCAACATTTTCCAGTCCACCGATGTGGCCGCCACGACGCGTTCGGTGGCCTCCGCCGTCCACGAAGACGCCGACACCACGCCGCACCTCGACCGGCTCGCGATGGAACCCGTCGGTTCCTGATCGAGCCCCCACGTTCGCACGCGCCATCGGAAGAAGGAGAAGTCATGAAGCTGTGCTGGATCGACATCGGACGCGTCACCGAGGCCAAGGAGGCCATCACCGAGGAGGCACTGCACCACCGGGTCGACGGAATCGTGAGCCGCGAGGCGGCCGATCTGGCCCCGCTGCCCCCCACGGCACACCGGGTGCTCGACGCGACCGGCACCGATGTGGACCGCGCCCTGGAATCGATCGACACCGGCACCGTCGACATCGTCATCGTCGATCCCGTGGTGCAGGGCAGCACGGCCGAGCTGGCGCACAGGCACCCGTCGGTGCGGTTCGCGGCGTTCGTGGACGTGATCGACTCCCCGTCGCTCGAGCGGGCCTGCGAGACGGCACGCACCGAGGAATGGAGTGTGCTGCGCTTCCGCGACCCGACCAAGATTCCGCTCGAGATCGTGCTGGCCGCGGCGGACAAGTCCCAGGGCAGCATCATCACCGAGGTCGGCGACGTCGAGGAGGCCGAGATCGTCTATGGCGTGCTCGAACACGGATCGGACGGTGTGCTCCTCGCTCCGAGCAGGGTCGGGGAGTCGGCGGAGCTGAAGTCCGCCGCGGTGACCGCTGTCAGCGATCTCGAACTGGCTGAGCTGGAGGTCACCGGCATCCGGCACGTCGGCATGGGGGACCGCGCGTGCATCGACACGTGCAGCTACCTGCGAGAGGACGAGGGCATCCTGGTGGGGTCGTTGTCGAAGGGGATGATCCTGTGCGTCAGTGAGACGCACCCTCTGCCGTACATGCCGACGCGCCCCTTCCGTGTCAACGCCGGAGCCATCCACTCCTACACCCTGGGCGAGAACGGGCGCACGAACTATCTCAGCGAGCTGCACGCGGGCAAGAAGGTCGTCGCCGTCGACGTCAAGGGACGGACCCGTACGGTCACCGTCGGCCGCGTCAAGATCGAGTCACGACCGTTGCTCGCGGTGGACGCCGTGGCCAAGGACGGCACGATGGTCAACCTGATCCTGCAGGACGACTGGCACGTCCGCGTGCTCGGGCCGGGCGGCGGGGTGTTCAACTCCACCGAACTCAAACCCGGCGACATCCTGCTCGGGCACCTGCCGACGCACGACCGCCACGTCGGCTACCCGATCGACGAGTTCTGCCGGGAACAGTGACCGCGTGCCATCCGGGCCGCGTGTTCGACTTCCACGCGCGGTTGCCGCCGAAGCCGGACGCCGCACGGGCCCTGGTATCCACCATGGATCGGCACGGAATCGGGCGGGCCGCGGTGTGCGCGGGAGGAACCGTGGACCCGGACTCGCTGTCCCGGTGGCTGATCGAGGGCGGGCATGTCGAGACCGGCGCCGACAACGACGCCGTGCTCGCTGCCTGCGCGCAGGCGCCCGGGCGGCTCGTCCCGTTGTACTTCGCCAACCCGCACGAACCGCTCGCCCGGTACCGCGACCGGGCGAGCCGGTTCCGTGGTGTCGAGGTCTCGCCCGCGGTGCACGGCGTCACACTGACCGACGAACGGGTGCGCTCGCTCGCCGAGACGGCCGGTGAGTGCCGGCACCCCTTCTACGCGGTGTGCCTGCAACGCCCGGGCTGCGGGGTGGCCGAGTTCGCCGAGCTCGCGCGGGCGTTGCCCGGTACCACGTTCGTGCTGGGCCACCTGGGGATCGGCAACATCGACTTCCACGCGCTGAACCTCGTGCGCGGACTCGGCAACGTGCTCGTCGAGACCTCGGGTGGCTACTCGAGCGTGGCGGGCGCCGCCGTGCGCAGGCTCGGCGCCGAACGCGTTCTGTTCGCCGCGGAATACCCGCTGCAGGACCACGCGGTGGAACTGGCGAAGATCGCCGCGCTCGGCTTGTCGGAGGCCGAGAGGGACCTCGTGTTGTACGGCAACGCACTCCGAATTCTGGGAGAGGAAAGGGAACGAGCGAGATGACACTGGCGACGACACGCACCTCTGACCACGCCACGGCACTGCGCACCGAGTTCACCGGGTGGAGCGATCTGAGTGAACTCGCGGACCGGCAGGACGCGCAGCTGCGGACGACCTTCGAGTGGGCGGCGCGGTCACCGTTCTACCGCGCGCGGTTCGGCACCGCGGGCATCCCGCGGACCAGGGCGGATCTGACCCGGCTCGAACCGACCACGAAACAAGACCTCAGGGACAACCACCCCTTCGGTATGCTCGCCGTCGAGCGGCGCAGACTGGCGACCTATCACGAGTCCAGCGGCTCGGCGGGCGAGCCCACGCCGTCGTACTACACCACCGAGGACTGGGTGGACCTCAACGAACGCTACGCCCGCAAGTGGACCGGCATCACCGCCGACGACACCTTCCTGGTGCGCACCCCGTACGCATTGATGGTCACCGGGCACCTCGCGCAGTCGGCCGCGCGCAGCCGTGGCGCGACCGTGGTCCCGGGGGACAACCGGTCGCTGGCGATGCCCTACTCCCGTGTGGTGCGGGTGCTGCGGGACCTCGGAGTCACGCTGAGCTGGTCACTGCCCACCGAGACGTTGCTGTGGGCGAAGTCGGCCGAGCTCACCGGCCTGGAACCCGGACGGGACTTCGCCGGGCTGCGCGCGTTGTTCGTCGGTGGGGAGCCCTTGTCCACGGCGCGGAAGGCACGCATCAGTCAGCTGTGGAACGTCCCGGTCGTCGAGGAGTACGGCTCCACCGAGACCGGCAGCCTCGCGGGGGAGTGCCCGGAGGGCGTGCTGCACCTGTGGGCCGACCGGGCGATCTTCGAGGTGGCGGACCCGGTCACGGGCGAGATCCGTGACTCCGGGCGGGGCACGCTCGTGGTCACCCCGCTGTACCGGGAGGCCATGCCGCTGCTGCGCTACGACCTCGCCGACGACGTGGAGGTTTCCACGGAGCCGTGCGCGTGCGGCTGGCGGCTGCCGACCGTACGGGTGCTCGGGCGGGCGGCCTTCGGCTACCCGGTCGCTGACCGGCTGATCGATCAGAACAGCGTCGAGGAAGTCGTGTTCGCCCTGCCCGCCGAGTACGGCGTGGTGTTCTGGCGCGGACGCGCGCTCGCGGACGAGTTGCAGGTCCAGGTCGAGGTCTCCGAGCGGCACCGGTCCGCGGTTACCGCTGAGCTGGACTCGCTGCTGCGTGCGCGCTTCGGCGTGCCCGTGCGGGTGCTCCCGCTCGAACCGGGTTCGCTGGTACCGGAGAGCACACTGACCGGCACGGCCGACGTGGTCAAACCACGCAGCTTCTTCGGTCCGGAGGAGAGCTGGGACAAGGCACTGCTGTACTGCTGAGAGACGACGGCGAGAAAGGACTGGGCGGTGTCCAGTACAGGAAACGGGCCGGGGCTGAGGGTGGCCGTCGTGGGCGCGGGGATCGGCGGCCTGACCGCGGTGGCGGCGCTGAAGCGGCACGGCGTGCGGTGCGATGTCTACGAACAGGCCGAACACCTGCGCGAGGTGGGCGCCGGGCTGCAACTCGCGCCCAATGCGAGCGGCGTGCTGCACCGCCTCGGCCTCGCCGAACCACTGCGCCGGGTGGCGGTGCGCCCCGCGGCGGTGGAGATGCGCCGGTGGGACACGGGGACGCTGCTCGGTAGGACCGAGCTGGGGGACGCCTGCGAACGGCGCTTCGCGGCGCCCTACCTCACGGTGCACCGCGCCGACCTCCACCGCATCCTGGCCACCGCCTGTCCCGAGGGATCACTGCACCTCGGGTCGCGCTGCACGGAGGTCGTCGAACACGACGAGGGCGTCCAGCTTCGCTTCGCCGACGGCTCCAGCAGGCACGCCGACGTGGTGATCGGAGCCGACGGCATCCACTCGGCCGTCCGTGCCGGTCTGGCAGCCGATGCGCCCCGGTACTCCGGAACGGTGGTGTACCGGGGGCTGGTTCCCGCCGACCGGCTTCCCCGGCACCGCGACGACCCCCACGTGCGTTTGTGGCTCGGACCCGGAAAGCATTGCGTGGTCTATCCGGTGGCCGGTTCCTCCCTGGTCAACGTGGTGGCAACCCTTCCGGCGCGGGAGTGGGCGGGGGAGTCGTGGACCGCGCGTGGGGACGTGGCCGACGTACGCGCGGCCTACGCGGATTGGCACGCCGACGTGCGCGAGGTCCTGGACGCGCTCGACGAGGTGGGACTGTGGGCGCTGCACGATCGAGACCCGTTGCCATCCTGGACGCGCGGGCACCGCACGGTGCTCGGCGACGCGGCGCATCCGATGCTGCCGTTCCTGGCGCAGGGAGCGAATCAGGCGATCGAGGACGCCGCCGCGCTGGCCACCTGCCTGAGCCCGGTGTCCGAGCCGGCTTCGGTGCCGGAGGCGCTGGCGCGTTACGACGAGGTGCGGCGCGCGCGGACCGGGCGCGTGCACGCCGGGGCGCGTCGCAACCACGGCATGCTGCACCTGCCGGACGGGTCGGAGCAGCGGAGGCGGGACGCGGAACTGCGCGAGGCCACGGATCTGGCCACACAGGACTGGCTGTACGGTTACGACGCCTTCGCGGTATAGGGCCTGATCCCGCGGGCAGGCTCGGGCGGGACGCGGGTCAATCCGCCTCGCGCCCGGCGTGGGCGTACCGGGCGAGTTCGACCCGGCTGTTGATTCCCAGTTTCCGGAACATCTTTCGCAAGTGGTAGTTCACTGTGGACGAGGAGAGGAAGACCTGTTTGGCGACCTGCCGGTTGGTCATTCCTTGGCTCACCAGCGTGGCGATCGTGCGTTCGGTGGCGTCGAGACAGTCCCAACCCGAGTCGTTCGAGGTCGTGCTCGGGGCTGGTCTCTTGTACACCCCGAGTTCCCGTAGCCTGCTGCGGAGCCGGGCGGCGTCGTGTCGGCATCCGATCGCTTCGAATCGGCGCAGCGCGTCCTCGAACGGGAGGGTGGCGTCCCCCGGCGCGCCCGTCCGCGCCAGCAGCGCGCCCAGGTCCTCGGCCGCCCACGCCGCGGCCCAC
>NZ_KB912640.1:341691-346317 GCF_000383795.1 Saccharomonospora saliphila YIM 90502 | reverse complement strand
GCCCAGGTCCTCGGCCGCCCACGCCGCGGCCCACGGGTCCCGGTGCTCGGCAACGGCCTGCCGGAGCGCGTCGGCGTCCCCGTCGAGCAACCCCTGTGCGTGCCGGGCGGCGGTGCCGAGCTGGCCGAATCCGGGATTGTCGTCGCTGAGTGAGCACACCGTGTCGAACAGGGTGCGAGCCAGCTCCTGCTCGCCGAGCCGCAGCGCCAGCCGAATCAGCCACGGTCCCGCTCCGGGCTCGGCGACGAACAGGCCTCGCCGTGTGGTCAGCTCGGTGCGGTACCGGCGCAGCGCCTCGGTGGCGGCGTTGTGCTCGCCGTGCCTGGCGTGGATGACCTGCACGTCGATCCATTCCAGTGGAGCGCGGTAGAAGCCCACCCCGTCCTCGACCGCCGCGGCGAACTCCTCGACCACTCCCGCGGCCGCGACCGGGTCGCCGCCGCGCAGCGAGGCCGTCGCCAACACGGCCAGCGCGCGAGGCTGGAGCAGGAACGTTCCGGTGTCGCGCACGGTGCGCAGCGCGTCGCGAGCCAGTTCCCGCGCTTCGGGCATACGCCCGGTGTGCAGCAGCAGCTCCGCCCGGACGAGCTTCGGGGCCGCGGCTTGGCCCGCGAGCCCGTATCGGTCGATCTCGGCGTCGAGATCGCGGATCAGCGCCTCCGCCTCGGCCGACTCCCGCAGGTCCACCAGCTTCTCGGCGAGCGCGAGCTTCGGCTGGGGCCGCCACACGGGCGGGGTGCTGTGTGAAACGGACGCCACCGCGTTGCGGGCGACCGTCAGCGCCTCGCCCAGCACACCGCGTTCCCACAGCACGTTGGCCAGGACCGTGCCCGCCAGCACCGCACCGACCCCACCCGAACCCGCCGCCAGGATCCGCCGCGCCTCCGCCTCCGACCGGAGTCCCTCCCGGACGAACGCACCGTAGATCTTGGCCGCTGTCGCGGTCTGCCGTACCACTGCGGGCGCGGCGCGCTCCTCAAGCGTCGCCTCCGCATCGTCGGTGACCTCCGTGGCTTGCCCGCTCATCAACAACAGGTTGGCCAGGGTCGAACGCAACTCGGCGGTGGTGTCCGGGTCGAGCGGCCGTGCCAGCGCGCACTTCGCCAGTTCCGCGGCCTCGGACATACGGCCCGCCGCCATCAGCGCGTTCACGGCGGTGCGGACCCTGTCCACGTAGGCGTTGTCGTCGTCGTCGGTCAGTCGCAGCGCCGCGAGCGCCAGTTCGGCCGCGCGCGCGGGGTGGTCACCTACCAGCCGTCGGGCGAGTTCGGCCATCGCGTCCAGCACCGGCTTGTCTCCCGCGTCCGCGGCGAGCAGGAGCGCGGCCGCGGCGTCGTCGCGTGCCTCGGGGGAGTCCCGCAGCATCAAGCCAACGTCGCGCAGGATGGCCCCGCGCACGGCAGGCGCGAGCTCGTCGGCGAGAGTGCGCACCACGAGCTGCTGCGCGGCGACGAGGCGGCGGTCCTCCGCGCGGAGCAGCTCCGAGTCGAGCGCTTCACGGAGTACGTCGAGCAGTTCGGTGGTGCTCTCACCGACCAGTGCGGCGAGTTGATGCACGCGCAACGGTGCCCCGACGACCCCCACCACGGTCAGCAGCCGCCTGCACCGGGCCGACAGTGGAGCCAGCCGCACGGCGGCGAGTGACCGCACGCGGTGCGGGAGGACGTCGGGGCGGGCCGAGGCGGTGGCGTCGCCGATGTTGATCAGCCCTTCCTCGAACAGCCCGTCGAGCAGCGTGCCGAGCAGCTCGGGGTTCCCGCCGGTGGCCGCCAGCAGGGTCTGGAGCCCGGGGCACGGCGGCGCGCCGAACCGCTCGGATGCCAGCGCCGTGACTACCGGTTCCGGCAACGGGCCGAGCCGCAGGTGCACCTGTGGGTACGGTGCGCCGTGCAGGAGCCCTTGCAACCGTGTTCCTTCGTCGCGGGCCAGGCGCGCGGTGCACCGCGTCAACACGAGCAGTGCGCCGCGTTCGGCGTGCCCCGCGAGAATGTCGAGGCATTCCGTCATCGCGGGGCACTCGAGGCGGTCGGCGTCGTCACAGACCACAAGCGTGGGCGTCCGGTCCGGGGCCTGGCCGACCAGGATGGGCGACGCGGGATGCGGCACGAGCCCGCGAGCGCGCGCCGAGAAGGAGGTGTGCACCTGTTGCGGGATGTCGATGTGCCGGTCGGCGCCGGCCTGTGTGTGTCGCCGAGACACCGCTGGTTCGGCTGCCAGCATCGGTTGGCGGACGCTGAAGCCGACACGGTGGGCGTGCTGGACGAGCTTGTCCAACAGCGACGTCTTGCCGGAGCCAGGCGGCCCGTCCACGATGACGATCACCGTGTGGCCGTCCATGACGTGGGCGAGGGACTCGGTCAGCTGAAGCCACTCTGCCTCGTGCCCCGGCGGTGCTGTGGCCGGCAACGAATCCGTTGCCCTAGTGGGCTCGATCTGGTCGGAACTGTCGGTGGATCTGCCTTCCGGCAACTCGCGTTCCCCCTCGATCTGTGTGGTGCGGCGCTGCCCGGGCGGTCGGTCCGGCCCGGACACGATTCGTCGAGCGAGTCCAGCGGTCGGGCCGGATAATCGAGCATGCCGCACAGCGCCGCCGTCCCGGCCACGAAATTACCAGTACCCCGTTCGCGGGACACCGGTTCGACCCGATTCGGGAAAGGTCACCATTGTTGTCGCAGCGTTCGTCTTGTGAGAGAGGTGCATCAGCCTGCGGGCGCGAGTGCGTGTGCCGTGAGCCGCAGCGTGTTCACCGTGGCACGGGCGGTATCGAAGAAGAGCAGGTCGTTCATCATCAGGAAACCTGGTTCGTGCTGGGTCGCCTCCATGCCTTTGTCGGAGAGGGTCGCCGTGAGAGTGAACGTCAACCTGCCCTCGTCGTCCTCACCGATCTCGTTCGTAATCGTTTCCAACACCGGGCTGTTCAGTTGTTCGAAGACGATTCGGTCCGATTGGTACGGACGGACGTGTTCGCGCACCGTCATTCGGTGGCGCAGTTCGATCTCCCGGACGAACGAGCCGTCGTCGAACCGTTCGATCACCGCGCACCGGGTGATGGACGGTACGTAGTACACCGGGTCCGCCGCCTTCTCCAACAGGTTCGTCCACAGCAGGTCGCGCTCGATGGGGCGTGCGGTGCTGTCCGGATCATTGACGAGTACGGTGTGACTGAAGGTCACCATCTGACGAGGTCCTCTCCTCAACGGAGCCGGTCACCCCGGCGGTGTCGCCGGAGTCGGCGCGTGCTTTCGCGCATCGAGATTGCCGTCCTGCCTGTGGTTCCGATATCACTTGTTCACGCCATTCGCACCGCAGGGGCCGAGGAGCACGCGGGCACGCTCGTTGGGGGCATCGCATGAGCAGCGGGACTGGAAGACGCGCGGCACGCGAGAACACGCTCACCGCCGTGTCCTCGGCCGCGAGGGGTCGCGGGCGCGCGGTCGTGGTGTCCGGACCGCCGGGCATCGGCAAGACCTGGCTGCTGTCCGCCGCCGACCGGCACGGACACGACGCGGGGCTGACCGTCGTGCACGGACACGCCTCCGAACTCGACAGGGTGGCACCGCTTTCGACGTTGCTGCACGCGCTCCGGCGCGCCGATCCGCCCGTTCTGTCCGGTCCCGAAGTGACCGACATGGCCGAACTCGCGCGCGATTCGTCCAACCGGCTGCTGCTCATCGACCGGATCGGCGAACGCCTTGAGGAACGGTCCGCCGAGCGGCCCGTGCTGGTGCTGTTCGACGACGCCCACTGGGCCGACGAGGTCACCGCGTACGCCCTGCGGGTCTTGGTGCCCTCCCTGGCACACGGCTCGGTATCCTGGCTGATCGCGTGCCGCTCCGAAGCGGGCCCGGCGCCTGGAGCGACCACCGTGGACTGGTTGCTGCGCGATGGCGCCGACGCGATCCGGCTCGCACCGCTGGACGGTGCCGAGATCGCACAGATGTGCCGAGACGAGCTCGGCGAGGACCCCAGTCCCACGGTGCTGTCCTTGGCGCGGCGCACCGGGGGAAACCCGCTGTTGCTGACGGAGTTGCTCGATGCGATACGGGAGTCCGGAGACGCCGAACTCGGCGACGGCATCGCCGACCTGGTCTCCGGGCACCTGCCGGATGCGTTCGTCGACGCGGTGTCGCACCGGCTCCGGGAGCTTTCGCCCACCACGAGACGGCTGCTCGACATCGCCGCCGTGTTCGGCAAACCGGTCACCGTGCACGACGCCGCCGCGCTCGGTGCCGGTTCGCCGCTCGACCTCGTCGACAGCGTGCGGGAAGGGGTGGAGCTGGGCATCCTCTCCGGCGACAGCACGCAACTGTGCTTCCGCCAGCAGCTCGTCCGGGAGGTGCTGTACCGGCGCCTGCCCGAAGTCACCCGCCGGACGTTGCATCGCGAGGCCGCCACCCGGCTCAGCGTCCAGGGCCGGGTGGTCGAGGCGGCCGAACACCTGCTCGCGAGCGCGTTGCCCGGCGACGGGCAAGCCGTGGAGGCACTGCTCGGAGTGCTCTCAGAGGTGGTGGCCGCCGCCCCGAACGCGGCGGCGGACCTCCTGCTGCGCACGCTCGACCTGGTGGACACCTACGATCCCGGCCGCGCCCGGCTCACCGCCGACGCGGTCCGCGCGCTGACGGCCGC
>NZ_KB912640.1:327210-341591 GCF_000383795.1 Saccharomonospora saliphila YIM 90502 | reverse complement strand
CCCGGCGGCTCACACCCGCGGCACCGGCCGCGGCGAGCCAGTGAGCCCCGACCGCGCTCGTGCGGGATCGCGGCATCGCCACTCCCGGGCGGCGCCCCGGAACGCCCGCCCACTCACGGCTTGTGTCCTGTTTCCCGTCCAAGGAGTTCTCCCGTGAACGAACAGACGACGTCGGTGGTGGTGGTCGGAGCGGGGCCCGTAGGGTGCACGCTCGCGCTGGAGCTGGCCCGGCACAACGTGCGCTGCACCGTCGTGGAGCGCGCACCGACCACCACACCGCATCCGAAGATGGATTTCCTCAACGCCCGCAGCATGGAACTGCTGCGCCGCGTCGGGGTGGCCGAGGCGATCCGCGACCGGGGTGTCGCGGCCCGCCACCCGTTCGACTTCCACTGGATCGACCGTCTCGGCGCGCCACCGATCACGGTCTGGCAGTACCAGTCCGTGTCCGGAATGCGCGAGCGCATGCGCGAGGACAACGACGGCTCGGCGCCCTGGGAGCCCTATCAGCGGTTGCAGGGTTCGCTGCTGGAGGAGCTCCTGCGCGCACGGGTCCGTGACCTGCCCGGGGTGGAGTTGCACGAGGGCACCCGGGTCACATCGCTCGACCAGCACGCCGACGGGGTCGAACTGGAGCTCGTCGACGGGCAAGGACACTCGCGGTCCCTGCGTGCCTCCTACGTCGTCGGGTGCGACGGTGCGGGCAGCGTGGTGCGCCGGAGTATGGGCATCGAATCCCCGTCGCTCGCGCCACCCGCGCCACAGCGCGACGTGTACTTCCGCAGCGCCGACCCGCGGTTACGCGCGCACGGCCGCTTCTTCCTGGGGATCGCGGCGCGTGGGCTTGTCCTGGTCTCCCGCGACGAACAGGACACCTGGACGGCCTCGTTCCCGCGTGCGGGCAACGCATCCGACAACACCGACCCGGTCGCCGAGATCCGCTCCCGGATCGGGGCCGATCTCGACGTGGACGAGGTCATCAACGTCGTCGACTGGGAAGGCACGCTGGCCGTGGCCGAGCGCTACCGCCGCGACCGCGTGTTCCTGGCGGGGGACGCGGCACACCAGTTCTTCCCGACCGGGGGGCATGGCGCCAACACCGGGATCGGTGATGCGGTGGATCTCGGCTGGAAGCTGGCCGCCGTGGTCGCGGGCTGGGGCGGGGCGCGGCTGCTCGACAGTTACGAGATCGAACGCAGGCCGGTGGCCCTGTTCAACCGGGAGATGAGCGCGAACCTGCTCGAGGTCTGGCGACGCTACTTCACGTTGTTCGACAACGGTGCCTCACCCGAGCACATCGCGGGTTACCTCGAGCAGCAGAGCTTCCAGATCGACAACGTGGGTCTCCACTTCGGATATCGCTACGACTCCGCGGTCGTGCACGCCGAACCCGGCACTCCTCCGCGGTGGCGGTGGCGTGGCATCGTGCCGACGACGTGGCCGGGATGCCGTCCGCCCAGTGTCCGCCTCGCGGACGGAGCCGAGCTGTTCGACCTGCTCTCGGCGGCGTTCACCCTCGTCGATTTCTCGGACGACGGTGTGGGTGAGCCGCTGGTCGATGAGGCGGTGCGGGCGGGTGTGCCGATGGCACACCTGCCGTGCGCCGACGTGCACGCCCGGAAGGTATGGGAGCGGGACCTGGTGCTCGTGCGTCCGGACCAGCACGTGGCGTGGCGGGCGGACCAGGCGCCTGACGACTGGGATGGCGTGCTGCGGCGGGTCACCGGACGGTAGCCGCTTGACACAAAGGGTAGCTGACTGCTCAAAGCAGTCACCGTTTCGAGCTATATCTCGTCACTCGGTGGAATTCATGTCGTAGTCCCCACTTCCGTCGGCGCCCGCGCTGATCCGGAGGGGGCTCGTTGCCGCATTACTGGCAGTTGTCACCCGATAGAGCGACAGGTGAGCATGATCGCGTTGTGCGTGAATCTCAGCCTGGAGGGTGCTTGTGCTGCGGAGAGTCTCCCGAAGAAGTGTGTTGCTGACAGCGGGTACGACGGCGGCCGCCGCGCCGTGGGCCGGGGCCGCCCCCGCACGGGCCGGACGCGGGCCGACCGTCGGAGAGGCCGGTCACCGCGTTCCCCCGAGCGAGGTAGGCCGGGGCGACACCCGGTACCGCTCTCTGGTGCGCGGCGTCAACGCGCGGTTCGTCGGCGACCCCGACCGGGTCGTCGTCGCCACACGGACCGAGCACGTGGTGGCCGCGGTCCAGCGGGCAGTCGATGCTGGAAGCCGGATCAGCGTGCGTTCCGGAGGGCACTGCTACGAGAACTTCGTCTTCCGGCCGGAGATCGACACCGTGATCGACCTCTCGCGGATGGACGGCGTGTACTTCGACCAGGAGCGCGGCGCGTTCGCCGTACGTCCCGGCGCCACGCTCGGCCGCATCTACGAGACACTCTTCCACGGCTGGGCGGTGACCCTGCCCGGAGGCTCGTGCACGGGCGTTGGCGCGGGCGGCCATTTCGCCGGTGGTGGCTACGGACCGTTGTCGCGGCGCTTCGGCCTGACGGTTGACCACCTTGAGGCGGTCGAGGTCGTGCTCGTGGACCGGAGCGGGACGGCGAAGGCGATCGTCGCCACCCGCGACCCCGACGATCCCCACCACCACCTGTGGTGGGCGCACACTGGCGGCGGTGGCGGCAACTTCGGCATCGTCACCGCCTACTGGTTCCGCAGCCCGGGGGTGGGGCCGGACGCGGCTGCCGACGACATGTTGCCGACGCCGCCGAAAGAGATGCTGGTCAACACCGTCACCTTCGACTGGAGTTCTCTCTCCGCCGAGACGTTCCATGACCTCATCGACAACTACGGTGCGTGGTGCGAGCGACACTCCTCTCCCGACGACCCCTATGCCAGTCTGTTCGCCCAGCTCCAGCTCGCCCCCGCGGCGGCGGGCTCGTTCACGTTGACGACCCAGCTCGAAGCGGGCGGGCACGCGCCCGGGCTGCTCGACGATTTCCTTGCCTCCGTGGCCGACGGGGTGCCGTACGTCGAGACCGACCGGCGTGTGTTGCCGTGGATGCACACCACGACGGGGTGGCCAGGTTTCAGTGGCGGCGACCGCACCACCCGGTTCAAGGCCAAGTCGGCCTACCACCGCACGAGCTTCACACCCGTCCAGACGGAGGCGCTGTACCGCGGTCTCGTGCAGTACGGGTATCCGGGCGCGCTGGTCATGCTGAGCACGTTCGGCGGCATGGTGAACTCGGTGGAGGAGGCGGCCACGGCGTCGGCGCACCGCGACTCCGTTCTGAAGCCGCACTACGTCGCCTTCTGGACGGACCCGGAGCAGGACGCGGAACAGCTCGAACGGATTCGCACGCTCTACAGCGACGTCTACGCGGACACCGGAGGCGTACCGGTACCCGACGAGCACACGGACGGGTGCTTCATCAACTACGCCGACAGCGACATGGCCAACCCGGAGCTGAACACGTCCGGGGTGCGCTGGACGACGCTGTACTACAAGGACAATTACCCGCGACTCCGGCGGATCAAGCATGCCTACGACCCGCACGACGTCTTCGGCCACGCGCTGGCGGTCGAGTCGTGACCCGATAGGCGAACCGGATCCCGTATTCACGTGATGGCACGGCCTTGTCGGCGCCGACGACGATAGCGGTATCGCTGGCCTCTATGGAAGGAATCGACGTTGACACGGTTCGCAGGGAAAGCCGCACTCGTCACCGGGGGTGGCTCCGGCATCGGCCGCGCTATCGCCTCCGCGCTGGCGGACGAGGGTGCCGCGGTCGCGGTGAGCGGCCGGGACAAGGACAAGCTCGCGGCGACGGTCGACATCATCCGCGACAAGGGCGGTTCCGCCGTCGCGGTGCCCGCCGACGTCACGAACGCGGGTGAGGTCGCCGCGATGGTGGAGAGCACCGTCCGGGAACTCGGTGGTCTCCACGTGGCGGTGAACTCCGCGGGCGTGTTGCCCCCGGGTGGGCAAATCGCCGACATCGTCGAGGAGAACTGGCACGCCGCGATGGCGAACGTGACCGGCACCTGGCTCTCGATGAAGTACGAGATCTCGCACATGCGGGACAACGGCGGCGGAGCCATCATTAATCTCTCCTCCGCCATCGGCTCGCAGATGACGATGCCGTTCACCGGCGCCTACGCTACTTCCAAGGCGGGCGTCAGCGCGTTGACCCGCACGGCTGCCAAGGAATACATCAGCTCCGGAATCCGGGTGAACGCGGTCAGCCCCGGCCCGGTCGAAACGCCCATGTCGCTGTTGCCCGGGGAGACCGAGGCCGACCGCGCGGCCCGGCTCGCCGGCGCGCTCCCGATCGGCCGCGCGGCCACCGTCGAGGAGATCGCCTCCGCGGTGCTGTGGCTGGCCGCGGACGAGTCCGGGTTCGCGGTCGGGCACGACCTCGTGCTCGACGGCGCGGCGAGCAACTGAACGACCCACCGGAAGGTCTCCTTCGCACCGTCCGTTCGCGACCGCTTCACCGCGAACGGACGGTGTGAAGCCATGCACAGCCGATGCCGCAATCCGCCGTGCGAATCCGGCATTGGCCTTGTCTCGTTCGGGGGCCGAGTCGCTTCCGCACGCTCTCGGGTTCGCGGCATTCGTCGTCCCGCTCAGCCACCGCTCGACGTGCGGGACGTCCCACCGTCTATGCCACCAGACGAGAACCCGTCGTGGGGTGAGCCGACGACGCGCGACCGGCTCCGTCGCCGAATCACGGCACGTCGCGACCGGGCAACGAAACGGACACAGTGGCTAACACGGGACCGGCCCACCGGGACAGCAGAGTTGCGTGTCCCGAACCGGAGGAGCAATCCATGCACGAACCGACCCACCCCGCCCAGACCGACCCGGCCCCGCGCCAGCAGCATCGCAACGGGTTCGGCATCACCGCGCTCTGCCTCGCGCTGACCGGGCTGGTGTTCGGCCTGATCCCGTTGACCGGGTTTCTCGCGATCATCCTCGGCGCCCTGGCGTTGGTGTTCGGTCTGCTCGGCCTCGGCCGGGCGCGACGCGGTGAGGCCAGCAACAAGAAGATGACCGTCATCGCCTCCGTGCTGGGCGCGGGCGCTCTCGCGCTCGGAATCTGGGGGCTGACGATCGTGATCAATACCGTTGACGAGGTCAACCAGGAGCTCGAACAGCTCGACAGCGAGTTCGACTCGCTGGAGAACTGAGCGCTTCCCGCCCGAGCCCACGGTCGACGCAGAGCTCGGGCGGCGGCCCGCGCCGGCGCCGCGGCCGGTGCCTACCCTTTCAACTCTCCGACAGCAATCCGCTCTCATGGCGCAACCTGGCGGCGCGGCTGGAACCGCCTCTACCGCGTGACCTGGCTGCCGTAGGTCTCGTAGTGCACCACGTCCTCCAGTGGCATCCGGCTGCGCCAGCCGTGCCGCTCCAGGTCGGGCGTGTCGGCCACGGCACGGACCGGTCCCACGCACAACCACGCCACCGGGCGAACGCGGGAAGGGATGTCGAGCAGCCCGCGCAGGAAGTCCTCGCGGTAGAAGCTGACCCACCCGACGCCGAGTCCCTCGGCCGTCGCGGCGAGCCAGAGATTCTGGATCGCCAGGCACACCGAGTACAGGCCGGCGTCGGCGATCGCGTGCCTGCCCAGAACCTGCGGCGATCCGCGGTCCGCGTCGTAGGTCACGGCGATGCCGAGGGACGACTCGACGATGCCCTCGATCTTGATCCGGGAGAACGTGCTCGCACGCTCGCCGTCCAGCCCGGCCGCGAACGCGTCCCGCTCGGTCAGCACGTGTTCACGGAATCGTGTGCGCGTCGCCGCGTCGCGCACCAGCACGAAGTCCCACGGCTGGGACAGGCCGACGCTGGGAGCTTGGTGCGCGGCGGTGAGGACGCGGCGCAACACGTCGTCGGGGATCGGCTCGCCGGAGAACTCCGCGCGCACGTCGCGGCGGCGGGTGATCACATCGTAGAGGTCGGCGGTGGGATCGGGTGTGTGCGGCTCTGGTCGAGGAGGGGTCATGACACGCCATCATCCCTTTGGTCCGAACGGGTGAGCCGGCGGGGCGAGCGGCCGAGGGTCACCCGAGGTGGTCGTTATGACCACTGACCCAGGCGATGTAACGCTCGGCGGACCGGGTCACAGCGCCCTTGGCGTCACCGACGACCATTCCGCCGAGCAGGCTGTAGAGGCGGTCGAACGCGTAAGGTTCGATCCGGTCGACGATCCGCCGAACCAGACCGGGCGACAGCGGGATCCAGTTCGGGTAGCTGCGCATGAACGTGACCCAACCCCTGGCCGCCACCGGAACGATCGAGTCCCCGGCGAGCAGTGTTCCCTTCCCGTCGGAGCCGTGGCGTAGATGCGCGACCGCGGATCCGGGGAAGTGTCCGCCCACTTCGACGAGTGTGACGCCGGGTAGGACTTCTTCGGTATCGCGCCACTCTCGGATGACCGAGTCCTCCCGCTGGACCCAGGCACGGTCGGCGGAATGAACCAGCACCGGGATACGTCCGAGTCGGTGGCTCAAGGCGACCTGGCAGCCGTACATATGCGGATGGCTCGCCACGATCACCGTGGCTCCACCGAGTTCTGCGATCGTGTCGACGAGCGGCGGATCCAGGTGGTTGGGCGGGTCCCACAGCAAGTTGCCCCGCGGAGTCTGTATCAGGTGCGTCCACTGCCCGATCCCGTACGACGGCTCCCGGTGGAACCGGTGCACATTCTCCTCAAGCTGTTGGTGCACCAGCGTGGGTTCGTCGGAGGCGAGGTCGTCCACCGTGGTCCATGCCTGGCCGGATTCCGGCACCCATTGGCGCTCGTCGGCGCAGATCCTGCAGTCGCGTTCGGGAGGCTGTTCGGTGTCGGGGTGTTCGACACCGCAGGTGGCGCAGATCCAGATCGTCATCCGGCAAGTGTGAACCCTTCACTGCGGTCGAACTCAAGACGTGGATGACCCCGCGGACGCCGTCGTGAGTGACCTACGGTCGGATGCGCGCTGTACACGCCCGGACGCACGCCGGAACAGCACCCCACTCGTCTGCGACCGTGCCGTGAGCACGGACACTCGATGGGTAGCCGCCTGTCCACGACCCAGGCCACGAGCGGTGACCCGGAGGCGATTCTTGCCGCAGCGAACGATCTCGAGGAAGACAACATGCCGAGGATGTCGCCGTAAGCGCCCGCCCGCGGAGTCAAGGTCGCATGCTCGCTCACCGCGCACGGAATACCCCCTGGGGTATGGTGTGTTGGCAGAGGTAGTGGAGGTGATTGTCGTGGAGATGAAGCCGGAACTGCTCGGCGATGTGCTGACCCGGCTGCGCCGCGCCCAGGGGCAGTTGGCGGGCGTGATCGAGTCGATCGAGGAGGGCGACGACTGTGCCCAGACGCTGACTCAGCTGGCTGCTGTCTCGCGAGCGTTGGACCGCGCGGGCTTCAAGATCGTGGCTAGCGGGATGCGGTACTGCCAGCAGGCCCGTGGCGAGGGTGACGAGCCCGAGATGACAGAGCAAGAGCTGGAACGGTTGTTCCTGGCGTTGGCCTGATCGAACCTATGCGCTCGCAGAGCGACGTGCTCGTGCGTCTGCCAGCGGGTACGTTCGCCATATACCCCTGTGGGTATCCGAGAGCGGATGGCAAAGTAGTCACGTCCGGTGACGCAGGTGTGGAGACGGCGCCGATATGCGGCGGCACGCCGTGCGCGACCGGTCGCGAGTCGAAGAAGGGACGCGGGTATGACCGCGAAACGGAAGGGTGACGACCAGCTCGCCGATGGCCTGGAGATCGAAGTGATCGCCACTTCGTCACTGGGCGACCGCAGCTATCTGGCCACCGATGGCCAGGTGGCCGTGGTGGTGGATCCGCAGCGCGATGTGGATCGCTTTCTCGCCGCGGCCGGGCGCCTGGACGTGCGCATCGCGCTGGTACTGGAGACCCACGTACACAACGACTATGTCTCCGGTGGGTTGGAACTGGCCCGGCTGACCGGTGCCGACTACGGCCTGGCCGCCGCCGACGAGGTGCCGTTTCACCACCGGCCACTAGTCGACGGCGAGATCATCGAACTGTCGGAGACGATGCGGGTGCGGGCGGTAGCAACGCCGGGCCACACGTATCACCACCTGTCCTACGTGCTCGAAGGCGAGCACGGTGCGGTGGGGGTGTTCACCGGCGGCTCGTTGCTCTTCGGTACGACCGGCCGCACCGACTTGCTGGGCGAGCAGCACAGCCATGAACTGGCCCGGCACCAGCACGCCTCGGCGAACAAGCTGGCCGAGATCCTCCCTGACGGGGCCCAGATCTGGCCCACCCACGGGTTCGGCAGTTTCTGCTCGGCCGCCCAGGCCTCCGGGGATTCCGCCACAGTCGGCGAGCAGAAGAAGCTCAACCCGGCACTGACACTGGCGCAGGACGACTTCGTTTCCGAGACCTTGTCCGGGCTGGATGCCTACCCGGCGTACTACGCGCACATGGGGGTGCG
This sequence comes from Saccharomonospora saliphila YIM 90502, assembly GCF_000383795.1. Lineage (GTDB taxonomy): Bacteria > Actinomycetota > Actinomycetes > Mycobacteriales > Pseudonocardiaceae > Saccharomonospora > Saccharomonospora saliphila. The sequence goes on along the minus strand of NZ_KB912640.1, from coordinate 333,161 downwards.
CAACACGGCGGGCCCCGAACCGCTGGACCTGCGCGCACCGTCCCGCGCAACGCCGGAGGAACTCGCGCGTCGGCTCGATTCCGGGGAATGGGTCGTGGACCTGCGGTCGCGGACTGCCTATGTGGAGTCACATCTGGTCGGCACCGTCAGTCTCGGCTTGGACGGGCCGATGGCGACCTGGCTTGGCTGGATGATCGACTGGGGTGCTCCGATCACGCTAGTCGGCGAGACCTCCGAGCAGGTCAGGCAGGCGCAACGGGAACTGGCTCGGATCGGCATCGACAGATTCTCCGCCGCCACCACCGGACACCCCCACGAGCTGGCCACCGACCCCGGACAGCTGCGCAGCACGACCACGGCAACGTTCGCCGATCTCGCCCGGGCGCAGGCCGACAGCGTCGATGGCCTGCCCCCGGCTGACGTGGTGCTGGACGTGCGTACCAACAACGAGTGGCACGCCACGCACGTGGACGGTGCGGTGCACATCCCGCTCTACGAACTCAAGGACCGCCTCGACGAGATTCCCGCGGGCACGGTGTGGGTGCATTGCGGCAGCGGCTACCGCGCCGCCGCGGCTGCCTCGCTCCTCGAAAACGCCGGGCGCACGCCGGTGCTCATCGACGACATGTTCGGCAACGCCGAAGCCGCTGGTGTGGCCCTGACTCCCGCCTGACCGACGACCTCGACAGCGAAAAGGACGATTGTCGTGTCCCGTACGGCTCCCATGACCATGGACACTCCACAGGTGCGCACTCTGCTCGACGACAACCCCCGCACCCGGGTGATCGACGTGCGTACCCCGGGCGAGTTCGCCGCGGCCCATATCCCTGGCTCGTACAACGTGCCGCTGGACTTACTGCGCGAGCACCGCGCCGAGCTCACCGCCGCCCACGATGATCCGATCGTGCTGGTGTGCGCCTCCGGCGCCCGCGCCGACCAGGCCTTCACCGTGCTTCAATCCGTCGGCTCGGACAAGCTCAGCGTGCTCTCCGGCGGAATCACAGGCTGGCGCCAGCACGACGCGCCGCTCAACCGGGGCTCAGGCACGTGGGCCATGGAACGGCAGGTACGCCTGGCCGCCGGGCTGTTGGTCCTGACCGGCGTGGTGGCCAGCACCGCCTACGAGCCGCTGAAGTGGATCGCTGGTTTTGTCGGCGGCGGACTGACCTTCGCCGCGCTGACCAACACCTGCGCCATGTCGCGGGTGCTGGCCCTGCTGCCGCACAACCGCATTCGCACCGGCGGCGCCCGGACCGTGGCAGCCCTGACCGACCGAACACCACCAGCGGCTCGCTGACCCCGCCCAATGATCCTGGCAGGTGTCTTCGGGGCGGTCGTCGGGCTGGCGCTGGGACTGCTGGGGGCCGGTGGCTCGATCCTGGCCGTACCGGCCCTGGTGTACGGCGTCGGACAGCCTCTGCACACCGCGATCCCCACCTCGCTGGCCGTGGTCGCGGTCTCGTCACTCGGAGGGATCGCTTCCCGTGCTCGGCGTGTTCACGTGCGGTGGCGGATCGCGTTGGTGTTCGGTGCGGCCGGTGTTCCGGCCGCGTTCGCTGGGAGCGCCCTGGGCCGGTTGATGCCGCAGCGCTGGTTGTTGCTGGCCTTCTCCGTGCTTATGGTCGCCGTGGCCGTGCGCATGTTGCGTGGTGAGGAGAACCACGACGGGGCCTGCCGCACCGGTGAGGGAGGGATCAACTGGCGTCGCTGCTTGCCCAAGGCCCTCGGCGCGGGCGCCGCCGTCGGCGTGCTCACCGGCCTGTTCGGCGTCGGCGGCGGCTTCGTCATCGTCCCCGTACTCAGCGCCCTGCTCGGGCTGGGAGCTCAGAGCGCCGTGGCCACATCCCTGGTGGTCGTGCTCATTAATTCGCTGGCCGCGCTGGGCGCCCACGCTACCGCGGGGCCCCGCCTCGACTACACCATTCTTATGATCTTCGCTGGCGTAGCCCTGATGGTGTCGGTGCTGGCCGGCTGGCTGGCCCCTCGCCTGTCGGCGACGACTCTGCGTCGCTGGTTCTCCTACGTCGTCCTCGCCGTCGCCGTCGGCGTGGCACTGGCGGCCATCCTCAACCCCGCCGCTCTCGGTTGACAGTGAGCAGCACGGCACCGCATCGTGCGATCCCTTCTGCCGGGGCGTCGGTACATGCGAGCATGCGACGACTACGCCCGGTTCGCTGGTGGCAGCAGCCGGAGAGCTGCTTGACGCGCGCGGTGAAGCGGTTCGGTGTTGTTGCGTAGTGATGCGGTCACCGTGGCCCCTTCCAGGAGGAGGAACCACTCCTCGGCAACCTCCGCGGGAAGGGCGCACCCACCGTCGGTGGCGATGGCTTCGAGGCAACGCCGGATGTCGTCCTTGTGGTCGCTGATGATGGCGTGGCCGGGATGCTCAGGGGCGGTGAGCTCGGTGGCGGCGTTGACGAACCCGCATCCCCGGAAGTCGCCCGCTGTGATCCAGGCTTGGTAGGCGTCGAACATCGCCGTCAGCTGTTCCTCCGCGGTGACACGCCCAGCGAGATACCCCTCGAGGTCGTCCCACCACCGTTGGTTACGGGCGCGGAGGTGCGCTGCCACCAGCCCGTCTTTGGACCCGAAGTGGGCATAAAGGGTGACTTTGGTGACCGCGGCCCGCTCGGCGATCGTGTTGACCCCCGTCGCTCGGATGCCGCGCTCATAGAACAGCTGTGACGCGGTGGCCAGAATTCGATCGGCCGGAGGCGTGCTCCCAGTCCTTCGCTGTGTCGTTGCCACTGTGACTCTCTCTCGCATGGTGGTATACCGACCGGTATGTATACTACGTGGCGAGAGTCGTACTGCCAACCGAGGGAGGGCCCGTGACTACTCGCCCGAGCGCCGTCGCTTTCGATGTACTCGAAACCCTGTTGAATCTGGATCCGCTGCGCGAACGGCTCGAGAGGATCGGCCAACCCGCGCAGCTGCTGCAACCGTGGTTCATGCGTTTCCAGCGGGACTCCATGGCGCTGACCCTCAGCGGGGACTTCGGGACGTTCGAGGCGGTCGCACGACAGGCGCTGCGCACCGACACCGACCACACGGCCACCGAAGAGGACATCGACTACGTACTCGACGGTTTCGGTCAGCTTCCCGCGCATCCCGACGCCGAACCGGCGCTGCGCCTGCTGTCCGAGGCCGGGATTCGGGTCGGCTGCTTGACCGTTGGCAGCGCGCAAAACACGGCGCGGTTCCTGGAACAAGCGGGACTGGGGCGCCACGTGGATCAGGTGATCACCGCGGAGCAGGCAGGAATCTGGAAGCCCGCCCCGTCCATCTACCGTGTGGCAGCCTACGAACTCGGAACATCACCGGAGAACATGGCGTTGGTCGCGGTGCATGCCTGGGACTGCCACGGAGCCAAACGTGCGGGCTGTCTCGCCGGATGGTGTCAGCGGCTGGAAGGCCGTTACGGTGACGTCTTCACCGCACCGGACGTGAGTGGTGCTGATCTTGTCCAGGTCGCTGAACGCCTACTTCAGTACGCCGGCTGAGAGCCCCTAACACATTGATGATCTTGGTTTGAGATGGTCTTGGTGTGGGTGCGCCGTGGGTGGTGTCGGATGAGTTGTGGTCGCGGGTCGAGCCGGTGTTGCCGGTGCGTCCGGCGGGCAGGACGGGGCCGAAGCCGTTGCCGGATCGGCAGGTGTTGCAGGGCATCTTGTTCGTGCTCTACACCGGGATCGGGTGGGAGGACCTGCCGCAGGAGCTGGGCTTCGGCTCGGGCATGACGTGTTGGCGGCGGTTGCGAGACTGGCAGGAGGCGGGGGTGTTCGACCGGTTGCACGAGGTGTTGCTGGCCGAGCTGAACGCGGCCGCGGCCATCGACTGGTCCCGGGCGTGTGTGGATGCTTCGCACGTGCGCGCGAAAAGGGGGGCCGGACACGGGGCCGAGCCCGGTCGACCGAGCCAAGACCGGCTCGAAGCACCATGTGATCTGCGACGGCGGCGGCATCCCCCTCGCGGTGCGGCTCACCGGCGGTAACCGCGGGCGACGTCACTCAACTTCTGCCGCTGGTCGGGGCCATCCCGCCGGTGCGGGGACGGCGAGGCAGACCCCCGCCGCACACCCGACGTCCTCGTGGCTGACCGAGGCTACGACTACGACAGGTATCGCGATGCGCTGCGGCGGCGAGGGATCCGCCCGTTGATCAGCCGACGCGGCACCCGCGACAACGTCCAGGCAGCACGGTGGGTCGTCGAACAGACCCTGGCGCTGCTGCACCAGTTCCGCCGCCTGGCCACCCGGTGGGAACGCCGCACCGACATCCACCACGGCCTCCTCACCCTCGCCACCAGCATCATCTGCTGGCGCCGACTCCCCAACCGAATACGTTAGGAGCTCTCAAGCACCAGTGAATCTTTCGCAGCGTCCCCGTGGACAGCGGTTTGCATACGTCCCGTCGGCACTTGTCGGTGCATTCGTGTTCGACTCTGGTGCGGTGTTCGACGAACGTGCGCCCGCCGCAGTGTGATCGGCAGGTCCGCAGCGTCCTGTAGAAAGCGTCGAAGGTCTCGCCGTCGAGCCCGCGCCAACGGTGTCCGGCCGATGAGCGGGCGAACGTGTGTGCGAACGACGCTCTCGTACCGCTCTCGGGTCGTCCGGTCGACGTTCAGCAGTTCGAGGTGGCGGTCCAAGAGCTGGTTCACCGTCGCGCTCGTGCGCGGGTTGCGGCGCTCGTTGATCTCGTTGATCAGGCGGATGCGGACCTTCTCCGCTTCGGCTTCGGCGTTCGGGCCTGCGGGCACCGTCTCGCGCAGGTAGTGCCTGCGACCGCTCAGCGGGTCGACTCCGGCATACACCTTCACCCGCAGAGCGCCGCTGCGGAGCGTCTCGATCTGACCTCGGTGGCGCTTCTGGTGCCGTCCCCCAGCGTTCGTCATGGTGCGAGAGTAAGGCGTTCGCACCACGCACGGCACCACGCGGACGGTCCCTGACCTGGCCTGCAATCCTCTGACCTGGGCGCCCCCGGCGAGGCTCGTACAGCATCTACAACAAACCGCTCGCGTCGTGAGCTGCGGGTTTCCGCCACCGTCGGGATCGCTCGGCGCCGCCGTCAGGGCGGTGATGCCGGATGAATCCCGAGAAGATCATCACGGGGTTGACCGCTGCGCAGGCCGACGGGCTGGCGTGCGTGGTCTGCGGACGTGACTACCTCCGCGCTTCAGGGGTCGTGTCGCTTCTGGTGGGTCGGTCGCTGACCGGTTCGCAGGTGTTCGCCTGCGAAGGCCGCTGCGGCGAGGTAGCCGGAGCCGACCCCACGATGGCCCGCCGCCGCGTAGGTGGTGATCGCCGATGAACACCACGCCAAACGCAGCACGGCCGGGGCGTGATCGTGCGCTATGGCTGCAATGCTCACTGGTCGGGGCGATAGCCGTCGGAGCCGCCTATGCCTCGTTTCGGCACGGACGCGAGTTCGCGTTGCGATTCGGCGCGGATGAGACCAGCGCGACGATCTGGCCGCTTCTGGTTGACGGGCTGCTGACGATGGCCACGGTCGAGCTGTGGAAGACCGGGCACGGTCGCCGCGACAGCGGCCGGTGGTCGGCCTGGGTGTCGTTCTTGTTCGGGGTCAGCCTGTCTCTGCTTGCCAATGTGACGGCCGCGCCCGAGCTGAGCGTGCCCGCCGTCGCGGTGGCCGCGTGCCCGCCGCTGGCCCTGCTGCTGTCGGTCGAACTATTGAACCGGGCGCTCAAGCGCCACCGCGCCGAGACCGGCACCGAGACCGACGAGACCGGCGAAACAAACAGCGAGACCGGCCAGCCGGTGCGTCTCGCGGTGGTCTCGAACAAGACTCGTTCGCCGGAGGAACCGACGGCAGAGCAGCGGATGTGGGCCTACTTCCAGACGGAACGAGCCAAGGGCCGCAAACCCACTGGCGCCGAACTGGACCGGATCGCGGGCACGAACAACTACGGCAGGAGGGTGTTGCGACGGTGGA
>NZ_KB912640.1:289730-327110 GCF_000383795.1 Saccharomonospora saliphila YIM 90502 | reverse complement strand
GGCTACGACTACGACAGGTATCGCGATGCGCTGCGGCGGCGAGGGATCCGCCCGTTGATCAGCCGACGCGGCACCCGCGACAACGTCCAGGCAGCACGGTGGGTCGTCGAACAGACCCTGGCGCTGCTGCACCAGTTCCGCCGCCTGGCCACCCGGTGACAACGCCGCACCGACATCCACCACGGCCTCCTCACTCTCGCCACCAGCATCATCTGCTGGCGCCGACTCCCCAACCGAATACGTTAGGAGCTCTCAAGCACCAGTGAATCTTTCGCAGCGTCCCCGTGGACAGCGGTTTGCATACGTCCCGTCGGCACTTGTCGGTGCATTCGTGTTCGACTCTGGTGCGGTGTTCGACGAACGTGCGCCCGCCGCAGTGTGATCGGCAGGTCCGCAGCGTCCTGTAGAAAGCGTCGAAGGTCTCGCCGTCGAGCCCGCGCCAACGGTGTCCGGCCGATGAGCGGGCGAACGTGTGTGCGAACGACGCTCTCGTACCGCTCTCGGGTCGTCCGGTCGACGTTCAGCAGTTCGAGGTGGCGGTCCAAGAGCTGGTTCACCGTCGCGCTCGTGCGCGGGTTGCGGCGCTCGTTGATCTCGTTGATCAGGCGGATGCGGACCTTCTCCGCTTCGGCTTCGGCGTTCGGGCCTGCGGGCACCGTCTCGCGCAGGTAGTGCCTGCGACCGCTCAGCGGGTCGACTCCGGCATACACCTTCACCCGCAGAGCGCCGCTGCGGAGCGTCTCGATCTGACCTCGGTGGCGCTTCTGGTGCCGTCCCCCAGCGTTCGTCATGGTGCGAGAGTAAGGCGTTCGCACCACGCACGGCACCACGCGGACGGTCCCTGACCTGGCCTGCAATCCTCTGACCTGGGCGCCCCCGGCGAGGCTCGTACAGCATCTACAACAAACCGCTCGCGTCGTGAGCTGCGGGTTTCCGCCACCGTCGGGATCGCTCGGCGCCGCCGTCAGGGCGGTGATGCCGGATGAATCCCGAGAAGATCATCACGGGGTTGACCGCTGCGCAGGCCGACGGGCTGGCGTGCGTGGTCTGCGGACGTGACTACCTCCGCGCTTCAGGGGTCGTGTCGCTTCTGGTGGGTCGGTCGCTGACCGGTTCGCAGGTGTTCGCCTGCGAAGGCCGCTGCGGCGAGGTAGCCGGAGCCGACCCCACGATGGCCCGCCGCCGCGTAGGTGGTGATCGCCGATGAACACCACGCCAAACGCAGCACGGCCGGGGCGTGATCGTGCGCTATGGCTGCAATGCTCACTGGTCGGGGCGATAGCCGTCGGAGCCGCCTATGCCTCGTTTCGGCACGGACGCGAGTTCGCGTTGCGATTCGGCGCGGATGAGACCAGCGCGACGATCTGGCCGCTTCTGGTTGACGGGCTGCTGACGATGGCCACGGTCGAGCTGTGGAAGACCGGGCACGGTCGCCGCGACAGCGGCCGGTGGTCGGCCTGGGTGTCGTTCTTGTTCGGGGTCAGCCTGTCTCTGCTTGCCAATGTGACGGCCGCGCCCGAGCTGAGCGTGCCCGCCGTCGCGGTGGCCGCGTGCCCGCCGCTGGCCCTGCTGCTGTCGGTCGAACTATTGAACCGGGCGCTCAAGCGCCACCGCGCCGAGACCGGCACCGAGACCGACGAGACCGGCGAAACAAACAGCGAGACCGGCCAGCCGGTGCGTCTCGCGGTGGTCTCGAACAAGACTCGTTCGCCGGAGGAACCGACGGCAGAGCAGCGGATGTGGGCCTACTTCCAGACGGAACGAGCCAAGGGCCGCAAACCCACTGGCGCCGAACTGGACCGGATCGCGGGCACGAACAACTACGGCAGGAGGGTGTTGCGACGGTGGAAGTCGACGGGCGCGGTCGATACTCAAGCCCGTGAACGCGACCCGTCGACCCATCAGGTTGTTGGCCAGTCACACCGTGCACCAGTCGATCTACGTGCGCACGATCTGAACTGTGGGCTGGCAGTGGCTACCGGCGGGGCTCCGGAGCGATGATCTTGCTTCTACGCGTGCGGCTCGTCCGTCTCCCAGACGGCATCCGCTTCTCCGTCGACCGGTTCGGCACGGTCGCCTGCGAATTCACGCAACCGGCGACCGGCCCATTCAAGCGCGTTGGCCAGTACCACCATCTCGGCGTCGCCGCGCACGCGGATGGTGACCTGATCAGCATCGATCCGATGCGCGGTCCCGGTGTCGATCTCGATTCCGCAGTTGCCCTCGGAGTTCGTCAGCGTGATCTCTGTCCAACCCCCGTGCCCTGCGTCACCGCCCATCTCCCCAGTGGTGGTGACTGCGGCCTTGAGATGGCATGCATCCTCGAAGAGCGCTTCATCTCGATGGACTGTCATGTCACTGGGGTAATGGCGTGATCGTCTTTATGGTGATCGAGGGTTCGCCCTAGGATTTTGGCCCAGCGTAGAACGCCGTTCGTTCCCTGTGTGACGTACGGTCGTGGATCAGGTGACTGCCGTGAATGGGGCCGAAGTGGCGGACCGTAAGCTAGGTAACATGACAGAGCAGTTGACGGTGACGGTGGGACGGCGCGCCGCACGGGCGATCTTGATCGATGGCTACGGCCGATTGGTGCTGATCAAGCGCACGAAGCCTGGCCAAGAGCCCTACTGGACGGCGCCGGGCGGCGGTGTTGAGGACAGCGATAGCTCGATCGAGGCGGCCCTGTACCGCGAGCTGAGCGAGGAGCTGGGCGCCGAGGCGGCTGGGGCTTCACAGGTGTTCCTGTTCAGTTCGCCGTCGGATGCCGGGGTCGCGGTGCAGCACTTTTTCGTCGCGCGGCTGGCCACGCTCGATGAGTCCACTCGTAGCGGTCCGGAGTTCAGCGACCCGTCCCGAGGTGGCTATGACTTGGACCGAATCGACCTGCGCAGCGACGAGCTGACCTCGATCGACTTGAAGCCGACCGCGTTGAAGGAGTTCATCCTGGCCAACCGCGAAGCGCTGCTAGCCGAGGCGGCTACCGTCGGTTGATCTCAGTTCGCGCCCCATCGCAGATAGGTCGGTGTGGTACGGCCGGGTAATAGGTGCAGGTTGCCATGATCGATACCAAGGGTGTCCCGTAGAGCGGCGGTTTCGCCTGGCCACTTGGCGTGGGTGAGCTGGTCGAACGCCAGCACGCTTCCGCGTGTGAGGTGCGGCTGAATGGCCTTGAGCGTGTCGCGGGTGGGTTCGTAGAGATCGAGGTCGAAGTAGGCCAGGGCGATGATCGTGTGCGGATTCTGATCGAGGTAGCGGGGTAGGGTGTCGCGCACGTCGCCCTCAACGAGGAGCGTCCGGCGGATATGACCGAGGTGTTCGGCGTCCTCGTGGGTGCTGAGTACGTCGCGCAGGTGGTCGGGGTAGTCGGCGGGCACGGCGAACCTGCCGGTCACTGCGCTCGCGGCGGTGGCGTCGATCTTGGCCACGTCGGGGAAGCCGGTGAAGGTGTCGAAGCCGATGATCCGGCGGTGCGGATTGTAGGGCTCGTAGACACCTCGGAGCGCTGTCAGGGCGGCGACATGGCGTCCGCGATGTACACCGAACTCCATGATCACGCCAGGCACATCGATGATCATTCGGTACAGCGCATCCAGGGACAGGAGATCGGTGAGCGGCTGACGCCGCAGGTACAGCGCCAGGTTGTCGACCAGCTCTTCTGGCGGGATGGGGCTGTCGGCCAGCAGGTGTGCTAGCCGGTGGCGGACCGACCGCTCGTGTTCGGATTCATGCGGGAGTCGGTCACCGTGCTCATCGCTGCTGGTCATGGGGATTCTCCTCGGTCGGGTGCCCATAGCCCGGCGGGGGCGAGGCGGAATTCGCTGGCAAAGCTGAAGATGTCAGCGGGGTTGCGGTGACCGACGTGCAGGGCTGCGATGGCCCCGATGAGCAGCCGGTGGGATACGACCAGGGCAGGGCCGTGGCTGGCGGCAAGGTCGTGGGCGATGTGGGCGGCTTCGATCGCTCGTTCCGCGAATGCGCGGAGGCTTTCACCGCCGGGCAAAGCGCTGTCGGGGTCGTGGGCGCGTTGCTGGCGCCATGCGCGATAGGTGGGTGGGTACTGGGCGGCGGTGCGGCCGAGGACGCAGGCGGGTGCGCGCCACTCGGCGAAGGCATCAACCGGATGAACCACGGACGCACCAAGCGTCCTCGCGATGATTGAGGCGGTCTGTCGGGCTCGGCGCAGTGGGCTGGAGACCACCAGGGCCAGCGGCCAGTGATGGTCGTGGAGCTGGCGGGCGGTGAACTCGGCTTCGACCGTGCCACCGACGGTGAGGGGACTGTCAGGGCGGGCGTGGGCTCCGGGGCGGCACAGTCCATCATCGCAGGTGCCGTGGCGCATCCAGACGATGCGCCTGGGCGCGGAGCGCCTCGATGAGGGGTGGTGGTCGGACGGAGGGCGGGAGGTCATGTCATGCACCAGCCCCCGTCAACGGTCAGGCATTGGCCGGTGATGAAACCGGCGCCGGGAGAGGTCAGGAAGTCGACGGCGGTGGCGATGTCGTCCGGCTGTCCACGCCGTTTGATGCATTGCCGGTCGAGCTGTCGGGCGATCATCGCGTCGTGGTCTGTGACGACGGCGTGCTCGGCGGGTACTTCGATGGAACCGGCCCGGACGCAGTTGACCGTGATGCCGCGTGGCCCGAGTTCGCGGGCCAGCGCTCGAACGAGTCCTTCCAGTCCGCTCTTGGCAGCGATGTACCCGGCGAGGTCTACTCGGCCGAGCTGGGTGAGCACTGAGGATACGACGACGATACGTCCCTGGTCCTGCGCGGCGAGCGCAGGCGTAACGAGTTGGGCGCACGCGGCGTGGGTGGTCAGGTTGATCTCGACCTGTTGGCGGAACGTGGCAAGGTCCAGGTCGTTCCACGGGATGCGTGGGTAGGCGCCCGCGCTGGAGACGAGAACCGCGAGCCGCTCGGCGGCGTGGTCGGTCTCCAGCGCAAGAGCGTCGAGGGTTGCTTCCGAGGTGAGGTCACCGGTCACGGTCACAACCGTTGCCCCCGCTTGTTCGGCATGGATCACCACGCTGCGGAGGTCATCGTCACGGGTGAGGTGCGTCAGGATCAGGTCGTAGCGAGTTGCGAGGCGGGCAGCGATGGCAGCGCCGATGCCGGAACCCGCTCCGGTGACGATGGCGACAGGACGAGACACGTTAGCCGACCTCCGTTTCTGACGGCGTGAGAGCAAGGAAGCTCGCGAGCGTCGTCGCGGGATCGAGCGCTTCGGTCAGCAGCGCCAGGGACAGCGCGGTATCGCGTGGTTCGAGGTCGCCGAGGTGGTAGACGGCGAGCAGACGCATCACCAGGTAGGGACGTAGCCAGTCCATGAGGTCGTCGATGCTGATGTGGCTGGTCAGCGGGTGGACGATCTCACTGAGGTACCGGTGCAGGACATGCTGACGCGCAGGGCTGGGAACGTGCTCGTAGTCGATCACCAGCGATGCCCCGTCGTATTCAATGTGAACGATCGGTTCGGCGAGGCTGCCCGGGGCGAGCGCGGTCGGATGATCGTGAAAGGCCGTTGAGTTGTAGTGCGGAGTGAGCCAGGCGCCGTGCAGGCGCTGGTAGAGCAGGAAACAGGCGATTTCGCCGGGTAGGGCGTTGAGTCCGCCGGTGTCGTAGTCGAACCACACAGGTCCGCCCTGTGGTGACCAGCCGATGTTGACATCGGTGGGATCGCCTTGCGTCACCGCCGCCCATACGGGGTTGTTCCGGGCAAAGTGCACCCGTAACCAGGTCAGCACGTGGGCGAAGTCAAGTGCGTGTTCTCGGCCGTTGACGGTCAGTTGGGTCCGGGTGAGGTCGAATGGGCGTAGCTTTCGGCCGTCGCCTGTCGGGATCGGCCATGGTGCGTTGGCCGTGTAGTAGCGATCCAGCCTGCCGTCCGGGGCGGCGCGTTCGCCGTAGAGTTTGCCGACGGTCTCGCTGTTCGTCGTGTGGCGCAGGCTGCGTGCGATCACCTGCCGGTAGTGGCCGAAGACAGCCGACAGGCAGGCATCGAGACGCCCCGTGTCGCCGGTGTGATCGGCGTAGGCGATCTCGTCGAGGAGCAACCCGTGGTCTGGGCCGAGGTGGGGCCACCGGTCGTAGACCAGGACGCTCCACCGGCCGATGCGGCGGGCTCCGCGCAGTCGTGGCACCGGATAGAAGGGTCGTAGACGGGCGTGCCCAGACTTTTCGATGCGCGCTTCGTTGCGGTGCGGGTTGGCTTTGACGAAGAAGCGTTGTCCTGCCCAGTCGACATGCCAGGTGTGGTTGGCCGTGAAGCGCCGGTGGTGCCTGATCCGCAGCATTGGACTCACCACCAGCCCGTGACCTTGGCGGCGAACTCCGCGATCATCTCGGCCGGGATGCCGGTCAGATCCGCCGACGTCGACCACAGCGCGTCGTCGAGGCGGTCGCGCACCGGGCATCGATCCGCCGCTGCGAGCATCTGCGAGAACGGTGTGGCGATGGCGTGATGTCGATCCGAACCGGTGTTCCATTTGGCATGCGCATGACGGCCGTAGAGCCCGATGACCTGCGGCCCGGTGCCATCGGGCCGTTCGGTGAGGGCGGCCAGGTGCGTAAGCCCCGTGTCGTTGCCGATCACCACCTCGGCAGAGGCGAACACGTCGAGACAGTCCACCGCGTCTGGTCCGGTCAGGGTGTCCAGCTCAGGGTGCTGAGTAGGTGCGGCGTCCGTGCTGGTGATCAACGTGAACGACCAGGGTGCGGCTAACCGGTCCGCGAGAACTCTTGCCACGAGAGCGAAGCCCTCAGCCCCGTAGTCTTTCCGGGTCGGCCAACTGGTCGCCGAGACAAACACCACGTGAAACGGTCGTTCCCGCTCAGCTGAGGTGAAACCCGGTAGCGGCGCGTGGCGAGCGGGTAACCGGACGCCGAGGGTCTGTTCGGTCGCGAGGTAGTACCGCATTGGCAGCGCGGTGTGGGCTTCGACGTGTTCGTGGTCCAGAACATCAAGCCATGCTTGGGGTTTCTCGGGAATCGCGTGGAACGTCAGGCCATCATTATGTCCGTTTTGGACAATGTGGGGCGGGGTGTTGTGGCTGGTGCTCATCGGCAGACGGCAACGTTGCATCAGCCGTGGGCGCGGTCCTCGGTAGTGCAACTCGCCATCGTGGTCGGTGCCGTCGGAGAGGGCACGCGCTAGCGCGAGCGCGAGAATCATGTCGCCGAGTCCGCGATTGCCGAGGACGACCGACCAGCCTAAACGCCGCGTCGCTTCGGCTCCGCCGGTAGCATCGGGTCCTTCACCAGCGGCGCGCTGGTACGGCAAGCAGCGGCCCAATGGAGCGTGTTCGCGGCGCACGATGCGACGACCGCCGCGATGTTGGCTCATCGTGCCGGTCGTCCACGGATTCACAGGTGCGTCAGCGTGCACAGCGGCACCCCCAAGGATTGCAACGGCGGGCGGGCGCCGCCGGTGGTGTCTTCGATCAGGCATGCGATCCCAACCACCTCCGCGTCCGCTCCGCGCAGAACGTCGACAAGGTTGGCCAGCGTGCCGCCTGTGGTGATCTCGTCATCCACGATGAGCACCCGCGTTCTGGCGAGGTCTCCGTAGGTGAAGACCTCGGTCCGTCGGGCGTGGAGTTCGCTGAACTGGTGCTTGTCCGGAAGATCGAGATCGAGCTTCCATGCCAGGCGGTACGGCAATTCGCTGGCCAGCGCGACCGCGACTGTCGGCAGAATCCCGCCCGCGTCCAGGCCCAGGAGCAGATCGGGCATGGTGAAGGCGGAATGGCGACACCATGCCTGCCACAAGGCTTGGCCGGTACGCAGCAGCGTAGCCGGGTGAACCTCGCTGAGGATGCCGTCGAGTTCGTGCACGATCCGGACCTCGCGGGCGGTAGGCCCGACACCAAGGCGACGCACTCGGCGAGCGTCATATCCGGAACCGTCTGCGGCCGTGTGGACGCTGCGGGCTGTGGTCAGGTCTTCGGCAGTCATGCGCTGGTCCTCACGATGTGGTCGAGTCGATCGACATAGCTCAGCAATCGGTCGGTGGTCTCGATGAGTTGCCGACGTACAGCCGGGTCGTCAGGGCGGTGGATCAGGTCGTCGAGGCCAGGAGGCTCGCAGGCCGCGTCTGGGTGCAGATCACGGAAAGCCGCCAGCACGTCCTCGGCGTCATCGAAGTGGTAACCGTCAGCGCGCAAGAGGATCTTCGCCAGCAGCACCAGATGCTTGTGCACTGCCCGCACGTCGGTTTCGGAGTCCGCCAGCAGGCGCCGTGTGGTCATCAGGATCAGCCCGAGTTCCCCCCGACTGGTCCGATCTCCATGCGCATTGACCGGGACGGGAACCCGGTAGCCCGGCCGGTGGTAGAGCACCCCGACTCCCTGTGCGGCACGGCGCAGCGATTGCACCACACGCGGCGGTACCCGCAGGGCGTCGATGTCGCTCGTCGTGAAGACGCTGACGGCAGTCTTGATCCCGTCCGGGCGTGGGAATGTGTTCTGCGTGCGGCGGAGCCAGTCGGCGGGTGCGGTATCGCGGACGACCAGAAGGTCCAGATCACTCCAGCCGTCCCGCCAACTCGCCGTGCCGGTCGTGCCCGTGGCGAGGACAAGCGCAACCCGATCGTCAACGACGTGATCCCTGGCCTGCCGCAACCATTCGACTCGCGTGTCGGGATCACTGATATCGAGTGAGATCCGCCGTACGTCCACTATCGACACTAGCCGGTGAACAGCGAGCTTCAACGCGGCCAACGAACCCGTGTTGTCGATGACGTGATCGGCGATATCGACGATGCGATCCGCGCCACGTTCGTGCTTGGTCTCGTCACGGGCACGTAAGCGTGCTTCCGTTTCCGCAGCTCGGCTGGCCCGGACAGCCGGGTCGGCATCCACGTAGGCCACCTGGCAACGCTCGCCCCACACGCGCTGGAGGTGCGCTGTCGCCTCGAAACGGTGGGCGCTTTCGACACTGATCGTGCGGGCCTTGGTGGTCTCGGCGAACCGCAAGACTTCCTCGGTGAGCCGTTCGGCCTGCTCCGACTCTGACCAGGCATACGGGTCGGCCTCACCGGCGCGTAGGGCGGCCACGTCCAGCAGGTAGCCGATCTTCATGCGGGTGACCCCGTGCTCGTCGCGGAGCAGCTCGCCCACGCTGCTCTTGCCGCTCTCGGACATTCCCGCCAGCACCCAGAGCCGATCCAGCGCGGCGGCTGGCAACGCATGGGCGTTGACACCGAGTTCGGATAAACACTCCCGAATCCGCTGCTGGACATCGAGAATCGGATCATCACCGAGATCGAGCACCGCGTGGTAGTCACCGCGTTCGACCTGGAGAGATACGATCTCGGCGAGCGCGTGCTGATACGCCGCGTACCGCTGGCCTACTGGCTTCGCCTCGCGGCGGAGTGCTTCGTGCGCCTCGTGCGTGGGGTCCGGCGAGCGCCGCAACAGCACGTGCATTTCTGGGCGGTATTCGGCGGCTGGCAGATCGGCGGCGATGTGCTCGACCAGTTGGAGTGCTTTGGCCGGTGGCAGCCTGTCCTTGACCACAGCAGTGGCGGCGCAGGTCGCCAGCAGCATGGGCAAGCCCCGGTCCTCCAAGGCCAGCCGCCCGCTTCCTGTCCGGCGGGCGGCGTGGCTGTCCAGCACCAACTCGGCGTGCTCGGCGGTGCTGGAGGCGACGAACCACCAATGCGCGAAGTCACCCGAGGCGACCTGCTGCCAGCGGGAATCCCAGCGATCAACGGTTTTCACCAGGTGCGCACCGGGCAGACCTCGGGACAGCCAGGCCAGTTGGGTTGTTTTGCCGACGTTGTCGACGCCGTTGAGGGACACCGCGCTGGGTTCAACGCTGTTGCTCATCTGTGCTCCGATAGCTCTTCAGGGGTCGCCATGCCGGGAGTCGTCGGTGACCAGCGGCGACATCGCGGATCAGGTCGTCGTAGGCGTCGGCCAGCTCGGCGAGCTGGCGCAGCGCCAAGCGCGCTTTGTCGCGGGTCTCGCCCGTATCCGTCAGGTTGCTGGCGCGAACCCATGCGATCGCCAGGCGATCGATCACCGAGCCCAACGTTTCGGTGTGCAGCGAGGCCTCAACGCGGCTGTTAATCTGCTGGTCGGCCCACGTATCGATCCGCTGGACGAGGGCGACACGCTCGGCGTTGAGTTCGTCGATGAGCTGCTTGCAGGCGGCGATATCGTCCGCCGAGATCCCTGTTGCTCGGCTGGCGTTCTCGGCGTGCCATTGCCGCTGATGATGGATCGCGAGATCGCCCGCGATGTCCAGGACAACGTGACGAGGGTGATCGTGGGTGGTGATCTCGCGGAACGCTTCGATGATTGAGGCGGAGCGGGGTAAGAGGTCTCGAACCCGCTTTGTTACCTGGGCGTTCGTGGTCGGGTCGTCGGGGTCGGCCATGACCGCACCTCTCCTGTGTCGAGTTCGGTGTGCGTGGGAGCGCCTGCGCCGAGGGGGTCGGGGCGCGTCCTCGGCGCAGGCGCGGCTTGGGGTCACGCGGTGCCCGGTTCCGCGTTGGTGTGCGGGCGGCGCAGTGAGGCGACCAAGGCTCGTTGCACCTCGGTTGAGGTAGGAAGCGTCCAGCGGACGCTGGAGGGCGACACCCTCCAGCGGTAAGGGTGGCCTTCACGGGCACTGGGCGGGAGAGGCAGCCACGTCCCGCCGTCGTGCAACTGCGCGCGAGCAGGGTCGGCCAGCTCCGGCCGAAGCGGGCCGTCATCGCTACGCATGAAGAACAACCAGGAGCCGAAGGGGGTCGCGGCGACCGGCCCTGCTTCCTGCCCGGCGGCATGGGCGAGGGCACGCCTGCCGTGAACTGCGGGCACTTCGATGGCGCTGACTGAGGTTCCGCAGGCCAGCAGCACCGCGTACGGCCGCCGAGTCCACCAGTCCATCGCCCGGTCCGGATCGCGCGTGGCTGCCAGCGGCCACAGCTCGTCCACCGGCTCCAGCCCCACCGCGCCCGGCTTGCCCAGCCAGCCCGCGTGCTCCGCGAGCTGGTAGGTCCCTGGTAGAACCGGCCAGCCGCGCGCGGCGCAGTCGACAGCGGCCTGGCGAATCTCGGTCCACGCCAGTCCCGGCAGCCCCGGCAGGAGAGGCGCCATCGTCGGCTGCCGAACGGCATTGGTGCGATCGTTCATCGGCTATCGCCACCTCGGGTCAACATGGCGTTACTGTCTGCTGACGCTAGGAACGATCTACTCGCTGGGAACGCCGCCATCCGCATGGTCGCTATGCGCGACGCGCATATTCGGGCTCTCCAGAGCTAGCCTGGTTCCGGATCGAGACGACAACGATCATCATCGAAGGTGGAGATCATGAGCCACAGCGGCGCTCGATACTGCGCAGGGTGCGGTGCGCGCCTGGCTCGCGATAACGCAGCGTCACTGTGCTCACCCTGCGCTCATGGGGGTGAACAGGACCAAGCCCCACGGTTCGGGTCCGACTTCTGGCACAGCGACCAAATGCGGGACGCACTGGCCTCCCGCGACATGTGTGTGGTCGTACGCGCTTACCGCCGTCACCCCGCACACGGGCGCAAGCCTCTCCCGCAAAGCGATGTCGCCCGCTGGTTGAACCTCACCCAAGGTCAACTCAGCCGCATCGAGGCAGGGCGAAACCGGGTGCGTGATCTGGACAAGCTCGTTCACTATGCCCGGCGGCTGCGCATCCCAGCCGAGCTGCTGTGGTTCGACGTGGGCGAACCCGATCCTGAACCGCCGAAGGCGGACGGTGTTCTCCGGCTGCCTGGTGGCCCCGTGGTGCCCGCCGCAGCCGAGCGCACCGAGCCGGCGCTGGCGGGGTCGCTGTTGAGCACCCTTCACCAGTACGTAACCACGGACAACCTTGCTGGGCCGCACTCGCTGTTGCCCGTCGCCGCACAGCAGACGAGCTTCGCGGAACGACTGCTGACCGAAAGCCGCGGACGAAACCGCGGCGACCTGCTCTACGTCGCCGCACGGTTCGCCGAGTTCACCGGCTGGCTCCACCAGGATGCCGGTGATCTTCACGCCGCGATGCGCTGGTCGAACACTGCCCTTGACCTTGCGCAAGAGGCAGGCGATGCGCACCTGACCTCCTATATCCGGATGCGTAAAAGCAACATCGCCAGCGATGCGCGCAAGCCGGACCTGACCATTGCCTTCGCTCGGGCGGCCTTACAGAAGCCCGGCGGCTTGACCCCGAGTCTCAAGGCCGTAGCACTCCGTCAGGAAGCACACGGCTACGCGCTCGCCGGAAGCTACGACGATTGTTCCCGCGCACTGGATCACGCTTTCCAGCACGCCTCGGATGCCCCGGACGACGACGGGGACATCGCACGCTACTGCACCCCCAGCTACGTCGAGATGGAAGCGGCCCACTGCTGGGTCGAACTCGGTCAACCAGCCAAGGCCCTCGCAACCCTTCAGCAGGGACTCGCCGAGTGGCACTCAGACTTCCGACGCGACCTCGGCTTGTGCCTTGCGCGACTCGCCATCGCGCACGCCGGTACCGAACAACCCGACGAAGCTCTCACCGTGGCACAACATTCGCTCGCCATCGCCGCTGAGACACGATCAGCCCGGACCAAGCATCAGCTTCACCGGGCATCCGAACTGCTGGACACGGCAGGAGCGCACGACCACGCCCAACACCTGCGCCACACGCTGCGAACCACGCTGCGTTGACGCCCGTCCCATCAACAGCAAGGAGAACCGCGTGGATCTGCTCACCAGCGCCACCGCCGCCGACGAAGCCCGCCGCAACGCCCGCGTTGCCATCCTGCCGGTCGGCAGCTTCGAGCAGCATGGCGAACACCTCCCGCTCGCGACCGACACCGTGATCGCCTGCACCATCGCCGCGCGGATCGCCGAAACGTACGACCTGCTCCTACTGCCGCCCATCACCCTCTCGTGCTCCCACGAGCACGAAGGCTTGCCCGGCTATCCCGGCACGGTCAGCATCAGCGCCAGCACCCTGATCAACGTCATCGACGACATCCGCACGTCACTGGCACGATCGGGCATCACCAAGCTCGCCCTGGTCAACGGACACGGCGGCAACTACGTGCTCTCCAACATCGCCCAACAAGCCAACGTGGAAGATCGCAGAGTCCTCCTCTTTCCCGGCCGCGACGACTGGTCCGCCGCCCGCGCCCATGCCGGAGCCGTCACCACCAATCACGACGACATGCACGGCGGTGAGATGGAAACCTCGATCCTTCTGCACACCCACCCCGAGCTGGTTGGTGACACCTACGCTGACGCGGACCACGAAGCCAACAACCGGCCGCACCTGCTCGTCACCGGCATGAAGGGCTACACCATCAACGGCATCATCGGCCGCCCCTCCGAAGCCACAGCAGCCAAGGGCAGGGCCGCACTCGACAGCCTCGCCGCGTCCTTCGCCGACCACCTCAAGACCATCAACAGTTAGTAATACTCGCGGATGTAGCCTAAGGCGCGTTCGAAGACCTCGTTCTCGCGGATCTTGAACTTGACGTAGAGGGTCTTGCGCAGCGCTTGTTGAACCAACCGGTCTCCTTCGTGGGTATTTTGCCAGCCATCGAAGCGGACGGTGCGCAGGACTTGATCAACCTCGTTGACCACGTTTTCGACGATGATGGGGGTGTCGTCACCCTTCAGGGACTCAAAGAGCTCGGTGAGTGCGGCTTTACCGAGCTCTTCACGTGGTACCTCGGCGGCTTCTTTTTCCGCGGCAACGGTGTCCCGTGCCAGTTCGAAGAGCTCCTTGAGGAACTCTAGACTCGCCTGCTGGGCATGCGCGTACTTCTCACGCAGTGCGTTGAGACGTTTGCCGAGTTCGATGAAGATCGGGTTGCCAACGTGTTTCGCGATCCGGGCGGTAATCCATTTCTCGACCTCGACGGGGTCGATGTCTTTGCGTTTCCCAGACATCAGATCTTCGATGACCTGTGAGTCGAGGACGATGGTTTCCAGATCGGTCCGAGGCACTTCAACGGTCACATGCTCATTGATGAGCTCTAGCGTCTTAGCACCTAGGGTGTGCCAGACCAGCCGGCCAGTAACGTCGGACGGTCGAACGGATTCATAGACATCTGTCAGCCACCGGTAATCTGCTTCGTGGTCGCACAGGACCGGATCTGGACTGAGCGTCTCCCAGAGCTGAGATACGACACTGTAGGCTGCCGCGAACGAGTCTCTAGTCTCATCATCGGCGAGCGCACTCTGGGCTTGGACGAGTCCTTCGTACCCCCCGAGGGTGCGATCCACACCAGGGAAGTACGCGAGGGCAGCCTGGATCGCTGGCTCCAGTTGGCCACGAAGTACGGCGACGTTGCTGATGACTTGTTGAACGCTCTTGTCGTCGAACGCAAACGCCTTGGCAACGTCGTCGAAAATGCCGAGGTAGTCGACAATAAGACCGTGCGTTTTGTGGGGCGGGTACGGTCGGTTGGTACGCGTGATCGCCTGCAGGAGAGTATGTTCCTTCAGCGGCCTATCTAGGTACTGTGCGTACAGGATTGGTGCATCGAAGCCGGTGAGCAGCTTGGCCGTGACGATGATGATTTTGAGCGGGTCCGCCGGGTCGTTGAAACGTGCGCTGATCCGTTCTAGCTCGTCGCGGTCGGGCGTGTACTTCTCTTTCCACTCTTGCGGATCGCGCGCGTCGCGGCTCATGACGATGGTCGAGGCATCCGGTCCGAGCAGGTCGTCGAGTTCTTCTTTATATGCGACGCAAGTGGGTTTGTCGTAGACGACGACCTGTGCCTTAAGTCCCTGCGGATCGACCTTGGTCATGAAGTGGTCAGCGATGTCACCGGCGATCTTGCTGATCCGCTCCGGGGTCTTGAGTAGCGCCTCGATCGAGGCGGCTCTCGTGGATAGGGCGATCTTGTCGTCGTCGGTGAGCTGGTGTTGCCGGGCTAGCTCCTCGAACGCGGCGTTGATCGCGTCCTCATCGAGGTGAATGTCAGACAGGCGCGGTTCGAAGTGCAGTGGCAGTGTTGCACCATCACGGATCGAATCTTGGAAGGCATAGCGGGACAAGTAGCCGCTCTCATCTTCCTCGGAGCCGAACCAGACGAACGTGTTGCGGTCACGACGGTTGATCGGGGTACCGGTCAAGCCGAAGAGGAACGCGTTCGGGAGCGCCTCGCGCATCCTACGCCCGAAATCGCCCTCTTGTGACCGGTGTGCCTCATCGACCATCAGGATGATGTTGCTGCGATCGTCGAGTAGCCCAGATGCCTCACCGAACTTGTGCACCGTCGTGATGATCACCTTGCGGACGCCCGCCACTAGGAGTTCCTGGAGCTCCTTGCGACTGTCGGTAGAGACCAGGTTCGGTACATCAGAGGCGTTGAACGTCGCAGTGATCTGGGTGTCCAAATCGATGCGGTCCACCACGATGAGTACGGTTGGGTTGGTCAGTCCAGCAGAGGCCCGCAACTTTTGCGCGGTAAACACCATCAGTAGAGACTTGCCTGACCCCTGGAAGTGCCAGATCAGACCCTGCTTGATCCTGCCGTGCAGGACCCGTTCAACGATGAGGTTGGTGGCCTGAAACTGTTGGAATCGGGCGACAATCTTGATCTTGCGATGGTTCTTGTCTGTAGCGAACAAGGTGAAGAACCGCAGAAATTCCAACACCGCTGACGGCGTCAGTACGCCCTCGACGGCTTGTTTAACCGCAGCCAGGCCGACCGGTGCAGGTGCAGACTCGCCGTCCTCTTCACGCCACGGTCCCCACAGGTCGACCGGCATCCCCAACGAGCCGTAGCGGAAGTCCTTACCTTCGGTGGCGAAACTCAGAACGTTCGGCACGAAGAAACTGGGGACGTTGACCTCATAATCCTCGTTAATCTGCGCCGCCGCGTCGACCCACGAGTACGCCGGCCTTACCGGAGACTTCGCTTCGCCCACCACGAGCGGAAAACCGTTGCACCACAGCACCACATCGAACCGACGCTCCACCCGGCCGATGCCATAGGTGACCTCGGTGGAGACGATCCAGTGGTTTGCGCTCGCGGCGGGGTTCTCGAAATCGATCAACCGTACCGTGGTGTGCGCCCCATCCGGGCCGAACGGCATCGACTTCTGCCCGGTCAACCAATTGGCGAACTCCTCGTTCGCCACCACCGGACGCGGCGACTGCCTCGCGGACAGAATAATGGACCGCAGCTGGTAGATCACTTCATCGGCGCGCTGCGGTGCCTCCTCGATCTCGGGGTTCAGCCGGATCAAAGCGTCCTTGACCTGCGTCTCCAGCAGCACCTCATCGGCCCGCCGCGGCAACTCGCTGCCCTGAACGAACTGGACGTCGATGGAAGCGAGCAGATCGCGTACGAAGTCGCGAACACTGTTAGCCTCGTTAAAAGTCATCCGGAGCCTCCGAAGACCTGAGTTGATACTGCCGTACGGAGGGCAGCAACCGACTTAGATTCAGATGACGCCGCAGCAACTGCCTCGCCTATGGTAGAGATATCATGGAGGAACCGAGCTTGTTCCTCGATGCTCGGAAGTCCAACCTTCATCGCAGACGCCCCCTTGGTGCCGATATGGTGGATGTTTGTACCGGAGGAAGCGCGGCGAAATTCCCCAGTCTCGAAGGCCCATCGGCACCACTGCTCAACGAAACCCGGCAGGGTCACGTCAGGCACGGCTCGGTAGCGCAAGAGCGTGTTCTGGAAACAGACGACCTGATCGAGTTCGCCTCTCCAAACCGCAGGCATTCCGACCGATTTTGCGCTCGCGCTGCCCTCCGAGACAAGCACATCACCACTTTTCAGGGCGAACTTTTCTTGTTCCTCTGGCGAGAAGTTCATCCTCTTCATGTTATCGAGGTCTATGCCGTCGGGTGTCACGTTTGCCGACCGCATATAGGGAACCATATGGTCGCCTGACTGATTCCTTGGAGACCGTTGGCGCCCGATAGTTATATCGAAAGCATCTGGCGCAGGAACGGTATTCCGCTCCTTCTCGAACAAATTCGACCTGAGTCGAGCTTGAATTAGCTCCGCGGATTCGACGGAGAAACGAACGGATCGCTCGTGGCGCTCGATCGCCCAAAGCAGGTCCGAGAGTCGTTTCTGTTCGTCGAGGGGCGGAAGGTCGAATTCGTAGCGTTGCATCGGTCCCCAGAGGAGACGCGGGTTCATGGAGCCCGTCGCTTCTGCGGTTGCGTATTCGACGAATCGGTCGGAAGAGAGAATGAAGGGGAGAAACTCTTGCAGTAGACCGTTCTCTGCGACGGCGTCGAGGACGTAGGTCTTGTCGGCCACGACCCCTTCGAAGTCGGGCACGCCGACTTTTCGGAGATAAGGTCGAGCCGAAACGAAAAGAACCTGCCCGGGGCTGAAGACGTATCGGAATGTAGAGCCCATCTGCCCATCATCGACGTCCCCCCACCGCTCGATCGTGACACTATCGCCGTCGATGTGCCCGCCTGCTACATACCGTTCGACACTGCCGCTGGCAGGGTCTACCTGTACCCGCGAGCGACGGATCACATCTCCCAACCGAACTCGTTTCCAGTCGGTCTTCGCGAGGTCGAGGTTCATTGCGTCACCCGCAACCTGAGCTGATTGAGCGCACTTTCAACGGCGGTGTCTGCCCGGGCGGAGGAGTCGCGCCACGACTCGACAGCGTTTTCGATGTCATTGACGCCGGCGGCCGCTCGTCCACTGCTCGGCGACTTTACATATAGAGGAATAGCGAGGCTCCACGTCTTTTCAACGATTTGCTCGTGAGTGACGACGGCAGCGAAGCCCTCATCGTCGGCGAAATTGTCATATGCCGCGAGGATCTTTTGTTGGTGCTGCTCCCGCAGAAATGACTGTGCTTGTTCCCGAGCGAACTCGTTGACTGCGTTGATGAACAAAACTCGGCCGCGGCGGTTCCGTGGTTTACGAGCCCGAAGCACGAGGACGATCGCCTCCATTGATGAGTTGTAGAACAGGCCAGGAGCAAGGCCGATGACTGCCTCAACGAGGTCTGACTCGACCATCGCTCGCCGCACCGAGGCTTCTGAAACGCGTGTCAACACCCCGTGGGGCAGGAGGATCGCCGCTCGACCAGAATTGGGATCAAGGCTCTGTGCAATGTGCTGAATGAAGGCGTAGTCAGCAGCGTTCTGGGGTGGGACTCCCCAGGTATTGCGGCCGTAGGGGTCCTTAGAGCCCCTAACACATTGATGATCTTGGTTTGAGATGGTCTTGGTGTGGGTGCGCCGTGGGTGGTGTCGGATGAGTTGTGGTCGCGGGTCGAGCCGGTGTTGCCGGTGCGTCCGGCGGGCAGGACGGGGCCGAAGCCGTTGCCGGATCGGCAGGTGTTGCAGGGCATCTTGTTCGTGCTCTACACCGGGATCGGGTGGGAGGACCTGCCGCAGGAGCTGGGCTTCGGCTCGGGCATGACGTGTTGGCGGCGGTTGCGGGACTGGCAGGAGGCGGGGGTGTTCGACCGGTTGCACGAGGTGTTGCTGGCGGAGCTGAACGCGGCCGCGGCCATCGACTGGTCCCGGGCGTGTGTGGATGCTTCGCACGTGCGCGCGAAAAGGGGGGCCGGACACGGGGCCGAGCCCGGTCGACCGGGCCAAGACCGGCTCGAAGCACCATGTGATCTGCGACGGCGGGGGCATCCCCCTCGCGGTGCGGCTCACCGGCGGCAACCGCAACGACATCACTCAGCTTCTGCCGCTGGTCGGGGCCATCCCGACCGGTACGGGGACGGCGAGGCAGGCCCCGCCGCAAACCCTGACGTGCTCGTGGCTGACCGAGGCTACGACTACGACACCTACCGCGATGCGCTGCGGCGGCGAGGGATCCGCCCGTTGATCAGCCGACGCGGCACCCGCGACAACGTCCAGGCAGCACGGTGGGTCGTCGAACAGACCCTGGCGCTGCTGCACCAGTTCCGCCGCCTGGCCACCCGGTGGGAACGCCGCACCGACATCCACCACGGCCTCCTCACCCTCGCCACCAGCATCATCTGCTGGCGCCGACTCCCCAACCGAATACGTTAGGAGCTCTTAGTGAAGGCGGATCGGTTCCAGTTTCGGATGGAGTAGGGTGGATTGGCCAGAACCACGTCAAACGTACGGAGCCGGCTGCGGCGGTCCAGAAATGCGGGTTTGGTGAGCGTGTCGCCATGGGTAATGTGTCCGTCGGCGATGCCGTGCAGGAACAGGTTCATCCGGGCGATAGCGGAGGTTCCGTAGTTTAGTTCCTGGCCGTACAGTCCGAGATTGCGCCACTCCTTACCTTGGCGGCGTAGCTCGGCGGCGGTGGAGATGAGCATACCGCCGGTACCACAGGTTGGGTCGTAGACGCTCTCGCCGGGTTCAGGCCGGAGCATCATTGTCATAAGGTGCACCAAGGTACGGTTGGTGTAGAACTCCTGCGCTGTGTGTCCAGAGTCATCGGCGAACTTCTTGATTAGGAATTCGTAGCCCTGGCCAAGTTCGTCTTCCGGAAGATTTGCGACCGAGAGGGTTTTGGTGGAGAAGTGCTCGATTAGGTCTCTGAGCGTGGCGTCGGGCAGAAGGCTCTTGTTGCCCCAATCGCCGTCGCCGAATACCCCGAGCAGCGTGTCTGGATTCGCCTTCTCGATCGTTCGCATCGCATTGAGAATCGTGGCTCCGACATTTTGGGTCACCGCGCGAATATCATTCCAATGCGCGCCGTCGGGAATGGCGAATCGATGGTTCTCCGGCAGATCGGCGAGATTCTCGTCGCCGTATACCTGCAACGCTGCTGCATGTTCCTCGTCGTAGACATCGGACAGGCGTTTAAGGAATACTAGCGGGAAGATGAACTGCTTGTAGTCCCCGGCGTCGATCAATCCGCGCAGCAGCACCGCTGCACCCCAGAGATACGACTCCAACTCGCGCTGAGTGATGCGGTCCGTCGCACTCACGCGGACAACCCCCACTTCGTCAGTTCAGTTTCCAATGCTGCGCGGGTTTCGCGGATGGCGGTATGCGCGACTTCGAGATCGGCCAAGGCTTGCTCCAACGTGACCTGCTGATCGTTGTCGGCGGGCTCGACATACTGGGGGATGCTGAGGTTGTAGCCGTTGTCGGCAATTTCGTCGAGTGACGCGACGGCGGTCAGCCCGGGCTCGTCGGTGAACGCGTGGTATGCCTTCAGTAGAGTCTCGGCATGCTCAGGTTCAAGGGTGTTCTGGTTGCGGCCCCGCTTGAATAGTTTCTCACCGTTGATGAACAGCACCTTGTTCTTGCGTTCCGCGGGTTTCCGCTTGCGCAGGATGAGCACGCACGCCGCGAGACCAGTGCCATAGAACAAGTTTGATGCCAGACCTATCACCGCTTCGACGAGGTCGGCCTTAAGTACGTGCTCCCGGATACGGGCCTCCGCGCCTTGGCGAAACAATGCTCCCTGAGGCAGGACTACCGCTACACGCCCCGTCCTGGGCGATGCCGAGCTCAGCATGTGTTGCACCCATGCCCAGTCGGCGTATCCCTTTGGCGGCACACCGCCGAGCTCGTGGCGCCCCCACCGATCCGACTCCCATGCCTCCTCACCCCACTTTTTGAGTGAAAAGGGCGGATTGGCGATTACACAGTCAAAACGGGCCAATCGTGGGCCGTCGAAGAACGCCGGCATGCGCAGTGTGTCATCGCGGACGATCTGAAAGTCTTCGATGCCATGCAGCAACAGGTTCATCCGCGCCATCGCGGACGTCGCTAGCACCTTTTCCTGGCCGTAAAGCTGACCCCACAATGTCTTCGGGTCACCCCCGGCCGCCTTGACGTGCTCGATGACCTCGATCAGCATGCCGCCGGTGCCGCACGCCGGATCGTAGACGGTTTCACCCTCCTGCGGATCCAGGATGTTGACCAGCAGAGAGACCACCGGACGCGGGGTGTAGTACTCGCCAGCCTTCTTGTTCGCCTGATCGGCGAAGCGCTTGATCAGGTACTCATATGCTTGACCGAACACGTCCGGGGAGACCGAGGCGTTGGACAGATCCTTGGCCGAGAAGTGCTCGATAAGATCCCGCAGCTTCGCGTCCGGCAGCTTATCCTTGTTGGTCCATGCGGCATTGCCGAAGATACCGTAGAGCACTGCAGGGTTGGCCTTCTCGATCTCCCGGAACGCTGTCACCAGGGCCTGCCCAACGTTCTCGGTCCGAGCCCGAACGTCCTCCCAGAGGCTGCCCTGCGGGATGCGGAAGCGGTGGTTCTCGGCGAACGAAGCGTACTCGTGGTCACCGTCTGACTCTGCGAGAGCGGCGTTATACTCCTCGACGTAAACGTCGCTGATCCGCTTGAAGAACATCAGCGGAAAGATGTACGCCTTGAAGTCCGCCTGATCGATGCTACCGCGCAGTAGGTCCGCGGCTCTAGCCAGATACTGCTCCAGCTCGGCAAGAGTCAGCGGCAAGGGCAGCGCCGAGCTCTCATCCGTTCCATCACCACGAACTGCCACGTTGCTCTACTCCTACTCGTACGAGTGGCGAAGCTCACCGTGTTGAGCCTCGCCTACGGCAACATACGCCGTGTCTCACTGAGGGTAGTTGACCACCATGACGACACGGGGCTGGCGGAGGGTCGGTTACGCCTCGTCGATCTCATCGGGCGGGTGACCGGGGTGGTCTTCGTCGGAGGATTTCGCCAGGTGCAAAGGTGAGGGCAACTTGGTGCGGTCGTCCCATGAGGGGGCCTGGTTGCACAGCCGCGCGGTGAGGGCGGCCAAGTCGCGTGGTTGCCAGGTGCCGGGGCGGGCCACGGCGATCTCGATCGCGCCCAGGCCGTGCCAGTCTCCTTCCATCCACCGGTCGCGGTTTTCGGGCAAGGTCCAGCGGGTGTAGTCGGTACCGGCTCGGCCTTCGGCACCTGAGCGGTGGACGCGGGAGGGCTGGGCGAGCAACCAGCTCAGCACCCCGTTTTCCTCATGCTCGTAGACTTCCGCGCGTGGCAGGTCCGGTTTGTGCGAGTCGGTGACGCGGCGGGTGTGATCTTGGTGGCTTGCGCGCGGCGCCCTTGTTTCAGAGGCGCAGCGCACGACAGCGAGATCGGGGTGGTCGCTGGTGGATCCCGGAACCGTGGCCTCGCCGAAGCGAGAATGCGTCAGGCCTGGCCAGATGCTCTGACATGCTTCGGCATCGGCGAAGACCACCAGCGGAACGTTCTGGGGCAGGGCGCTGAGCGCCTGGTCGACGTACTCGCGAACGAGGGGTGCCTTGTCGCGGGTGCGGTTGAGGTCGGCGTTGCCGATGTCGGAAGCGTAGTAGCGTGCGTTGGCTTGTCGATAGGAGATCCACCCTTCGGCATCGTCGTACATTTCGACGTGCCAGGACTCGTCGGCCGCGGGTGTTGCGTGGATGGCGACCATTTGGACGACGAGCTTGTTGGGTTCTTTGCTGCCGTTCTTGCGGCGCGGGGTGTGCTGGCGGATGTGGACGCCGACCAGTGTCGCTGCCCGGGACAGCGGCGCGGTGCGGTCGTTGGTGGTCGCGGCGGCAAGGCGGTCGTCGATCACTCCCGCTTGGCGGAACAGATCACGCAGGGCGCTCTGAGCGGGATGGTCTTCTGCGGGCGGGATGGTTCCGTCTTTCCTGCGGCGTGGCGTTTTCGCCGTGTAGTTGGAGTTGAGGAACTGCGCGACGATCCCGCGTTTGCCGAACTCCGTCCGCAGGATGGGCTTGGCGTCGTGCTCGACCGCTGAACCGTCCCACCAGGTTTCGACCCAGGCGATCACGGCTTGATCGTCGTCACCGGTGAGGCACGTGAGTCCGTCCAGGTCACGCGAGTGATCACCGTGTGCCACGAGCTCCGGATCGTGATGAAAGACCGCAGCCAGGTGCGGAGTCAGGGAGATGGGCACGTCGTCGGCGACCCCGACGAGTGGGTTCGTTTCCGTAGTGGTGTAGGTGGCGAGTGCGTCGATCATGCGGCGACGTGTGGCCTGGTCGCCATAGAGGCAGACGATCCGGATTCGAGCGGTGCCCGATACGCGGACAGCTTGATCGATCTTGCTGGCCGGGACGAATCCCGTGGCGGCTGTGCGGGCGGTGATCTTGGTGCGCCGGTAGGCGGGCTCGGGAAGTCCCAGGCGCTGCTGAAGCTGTTGCTGAGCTTGGAAAAGGAACCGTGCTCCGGGGGCTTTACCGATCGGGTGAGTCGAGGGATTGCCGATCAATCGCACCGGCGTCGGTTCGTGGACGGGAGCATCCGGCAGGTTCGGCAAGGGATTGAGTTGGCAGGCGTGGAGGATGTCGACCACGTGGTCGCGATAGAGGGGATTCGGCTGCCCTTTCGCTGGCCACGGGCCGCGCACAGGCAAGCGCAGGAGTGGCTGATGGTCGTCGTTCGGTGCGATCCATGCGGTTTTGACGTTCCACCAGGTGTGCGGCATGCGTGCCACGTGCGCATCAATGCGTAGGCAGAGGTGGGCGGCTCCGGGCAAGGTGACGATGCGAGTGTCGAGGTAGACCGTCGCGTGGCGAGGCCCGTTGCTCCAGGTACGGCTGATGGGGTCGTCCCAGGCGACGAGGTTGGCTTCGGAATCCAGGCGAAGCGCAATGGGCAGGTGCCCGTCGATGAGCAGCGGTTGCTCCGCGATCGTCGCGGCGAGGTTCCACTGTGCGATGCGATAAATCCAGCCAGGTGCGGACACGCGCCCGTCCGAATAGTCGACGTATTCGGAGAGGTTAGTGATCTCGGGGGTGAGCCCGGTCAGGTGCTCGGCAAGCGTGTCCGCGTTCTCGTTGTCCAGGGAGAGGCGTTCAAACGTGCGTACGGCGATGGTCAACAGCCACGGGTCGATCGGCTCAGTTGTCACCAACAGTGAGTCGACCCCCGCGCTCTTTTGTGCGCGGGAGAGGTCCTTGGTTGGGAACAGCCGTACTGGTTGCCCGGTGACCGCTGTGAGCGCAGTGGCGAGGTTGGAGTAGCGCGGGGTGACGTCCCACCGGTTGTTCCGGCGTTTGACCGTCTGCTCGAAGTGGTCCCACGCTGAACGAAAGGACGAGGTCAACGGGTACAGCGCCAACTGGCCCAGCGCGTCGGGATCGACCTGGTAGGTTAGGGTGTGCAGGCCGCCGTCAGTCGTCGTCACCGTTGTCCTCCCGGTTGTCGGCGAAGGTGAAGATCTCGTCCAAGGTCTGGCCGTACAACTGCCGCAGCAGATCCAACTGGCCGTGGTCGTGCCAGTGCTGACGCAGCCTCCTGATGAGGCTCGGCAGGTCGGATTGTGCCCGGGTGTCGAGGAAGGCGTAGTCGACGAGATGGATCTCGCCGATGGCTCCGCCGCGTCGTGCGCGCCCGGCAAGCTGGATCAGGCCGTTGAGGGTTTCAGCGACGATCGCCAGCTGGGTTTCCCCAGGCAGCGTCGTGAAGTACGGGAGCGTGGTGAACAGTTCCTCGAAGTGACGCCCAGCGACCTGGCGCACGATGTCCAACACGGCGGTGGGGTCTGTGCTCGGGCGGATCGCTGAGCGGGCACGGGCGTGGACATGCGCCAAGATCTCCGGAGGCTCATCCACCAGCGGCACTGGCCGCACCACGAGCCAGACCGACCCGAGAAGCGACGATCCGTCGTGGTCGACGATGTTGAGCCCGCGCTGCACGCGGGCGAGCGGCGCGATGAGCACCGTCCCGTCGACATCGCGGCCGAACGATTCGAGCTGGTCGGCAGGTAGCTCCACCCATCGGCCGGTCTGCCGCGGACCGGTGTCGTCGGCGGGCACGGCCACGACGATGCGTTCCGCGGGCACCCCGGCGTTGCTGATGCCCTCGGCGAGGTCACGCGCTCCCTGATAGGAGGTCGTGGCCAGCAACAACCGCTGCCGGTGAGCGGTCTCGGGATTCGCCGCGAGGTTGCGCACGGCCGGGGCAAGGTGCTTTTTCCACAGCAACTCACCGAGTTTGACCAACACCGCGGTGCGTGTCTTCCCGTAGGTGCCGGAGACGCGCAGGAACTCGCGTTCCTCGTCCGAAATCGGTGATGCCTTCAGCCGCACGCCACCGGTGTGATCGTCGGCGACCCACCAGCTTGGGCGCGTGAACACGTGATGGTGGGGCGCGCCAGGGAAATACGAGGTCGCGGACAGGCCGAGCACGGCTCGGGGCCGCCCCAGGTGCGCGAACGCGGTCACTTCTCCGAGCGCGGTGACGTAACTGTGCGGATCGCCGCCAAACGCGTTCACGCGCAACGCGGTGTCGTTGGGCCGATCGGGGTCGTAGTGCTCGGTGAACGCGAACAACGATCGACCGAGCGGCCCGTATGGTGCCGCGCGCCAGGCGGCGTACTGCCCCAGCGCTTCGGCGATCTCGCGCGCTGAATGCACACCTGATGCCTGCAACTGCGGTGCCGCGTAGACGAACCGGAACAGCAAGGCACGGAGACGTTCGAGGTAAGCGCGTCGAATCAGCCGGTCAGTCGCCGTGGCGCGATGCTCTTCCTCGGCTAACCGAGTGCCCTCATACGGACACTCACCCAACGTCGCATAGATACGGTTCCTGGCACGCTGAAACTCGTCATCGCCCGTCGTGAGGCTCGTGACCTGGGCCAATGCGTCCCTGATCGGCCGTAGCCAATCCGGGACTCGCTCGGGGTCGCCCTCGTCGGGAAAGAGCCCTTGCAAAGCCTCGTAGTGGACTCGCTGTGGCTGCTCACCGTCAGCGAGCCCGAACAGCGTGGCGGCGAGCCACCCATCCCACTTCCGCGGCAACAGCCAGCGTTCCAACATGGGGTGCCCGTTCTTCCGGCTGCGACGTTGCCGCCGGAATTCGCCTTCGGAGAGATGCCCCGTGTAGTTCTCGGCAAGGTATCGGGCCTGCGCGGTCGCGGCCCGGACAGCGTGCTCGATCGATGAATCGACACGTCCCGAGGCATCGTTGAGCTCTCCATCGAGCTGCCGCAACGGCGGCGGCGTCGCACGGCGCCGACGATGCGCCAGCAGAAGGCCGTGGGCGCTCTGGTTGATCATCTTGGCCTGAAAGTCGTCGATCTCATCGATGAGGACGAGGTCACTGCGGTGCAGCAACAACTCTTCGATCCGGATGTTCTCCTCGATGCGGCCTTGCGCCTCCACCGGCACATGGAGCGCCCCGACCAGCCAGTTCACATGGGAGGTCACAATCACCGACGCGGTAGATGCCTGACGCGCGTTGCGGTACTTGCCGCACGAGGGTTTCCATGGACAGGTGTAGCGGCTACCCGAGACTCGACCGTCGGGGCCCACCTTGCGCAGATTCGCGCACGGCTCGCGGCCAGGATCCCAGGCATCGACCGCTTCCTCAGCGACAGCTGCGGGCGTGAGCGAACACCCGTAGGCGAGTCGGTCCATCGCCCACAGGCCCAGCCCATCCGAACCAGCTCCGCGCGCGGTGGTTTCCGCGACCTGCTGTGCCGAATTCGGCGAGGTCAACGGCACGACCTCGCCGTCGATCTCCAGTGCCCGCAGGCTTCGCTCGATGCTGTAGGCCGTCCGCACCACGGTGGCGTTGGTCGGTACGACCATGCTGGTCACGAGGCCGTTCTCGGCACACCAGCAGGCCAGCAACTCGGCGAGCACGTTCTTGCCAGCCCCCGTGGGGGCCTGCAGCACGCGGGTAGGCCCGGCGCGCAGCGACCACATCTCGCCCACGTCTTCGCCGTCACCGGTTCGAAGATGCGTGAAAATCTCATCGACTGACCGAGTCCGGTGCTCGTGGCCGAAGGCGTCATCCAGCCGCATCGCGATCTCACGCAACTCCGAGACCGGCACCTTCACGACGTCCGACTCAGCCGGCGGCCCCAACGAGATCGGTCGTTCCGGCGATACCTCGTCGGCGATCGTCAACTCATAGCGCACGTCCACGGTGCGCGTGCGGCTGCGATCAGCACCAGGAACATAAAGCGGGGTGCCGTACGAGCCCGTCGTGGCGACACTCGCGGCCCGGCGCTCCTGAAACTCGCGCTCGGCCATGAGTGCCGCCACGCATTCGTCCACATAGTCCAACGGCGCTCGCCCCAAGTCGACAACCAGCCGATCACGGTCCAGCACACGGAAACCCGCGATGCGCCGTGGAACCAGGGTCTCGACGAGGTCGGCGAACACGTTCCGGTTGGCGACCTCGACCGGGCGGAATCGCAACAGCCGGGCGATCCGGACTTGATCCACGCGGTCCAACTTCGGCCACCGTGACCACACCTCAACCTGCCCCGACAACAGAAAACACGCATCCGCCACGTCGACATAGGTCGTGGAATCACTACCTACCCGGGGGAAGAAATGAGCCGCTAGACCCAAAGCTCCACCGACAACGAACTCGACAGCCCCGAGATCCAGTTCCTCGTCATCGTTCATGCCGACGCTTCTCCCGTCTGCTTGCGGACGTGGCGCACGAAGCTACTCACCGCCCAGACTCGTTTGTCGGGCAAGGCCCGAGCCAACGGTCGTACCTGGGCACGCCGGTAATCGGGGACGACGACATCCCGCGCCGCGGGAGCGTTGTTCACGATGGTGTTCAAGTCAGCATGGTCTTTCACATCGATCTCCCATTTCCGCCCGGATTTCGTGCGTGCCACGAGATCGACGCGATCCAGATCCGGCCACATCCGCACGTCCACACCGCCAACGCGCAGCAGGCGTCGCTCCAACTCCAGCTCTGGCACACCGGGAACCGTGACGAACCGCCACACGGCCAAGTCGACGCAGCGCGCCCCATCCGCTTCCCTGGCCTGCGGCGTGCGCAGCCGGGCCGGCGACACCTTCACCAACCGCGGGGAGGTGGTTCGGTCCGCCTCAGTGACATCGAGGCGAAACCGTGCGTCGTGATGGCTGTAGCCGCACTCCACGGACTCGCCGTTGACACGCATCGGCCACCGGCAGACCGGGCATGGCCACCACCATGTACCACCGTGGTTTCCGTACACACGGTCGGGCGGGATCTGGTCATAGTGAGCCACCGGCAGAGCGCCGGCCGCGTTTCTGAGCTCCACCAGCTCCCGCTCATCGCCGGCGGGATGCTCGATCAAGAACCGTCGGCTCACGGTGTAGTCCTGGGTGTTCCCAGAGCTGATCAGACGATCGAAAACCGCGCGCTGTACTTGTTCCGCTCGCTGCCATGCCCACGACGGCAACCATTGCTGGGCGGGATCATCCACGGCCTCGAACAACGCCTCCGTGTACTCGCAGCCCACCTCGACGGCCCCATCGGTCAACTCCCCTGACCGATCGAGGAGAACAAGATTCCCGAGCGCATCAGGCACGTCGGCACCAGGCAACAGTTCAGACAGCGGTCCCTGCAAGAACCGGACCAGGTCCAACGGCCCCGCAGGGCCGCGACCGGGACCGAGGACGTGCGACACCACGCCCGTCATGCGCGACAATTCACGCCACGCGTAAGCCTCCGAGTCGCGGCGCGTCCACGCCACGGCCGCCCGCAAGGCAGCCGTCGTCACACGCCTGTCGGAACGAAGGTCAGCGTCATTCGCATGCACGGCGTTAGACACTAACGGCACCCACCGACATCAACGCCGGTAGTTGCGTAGAGTAGCGGGCTGCTACCTAATGTTGATGCTGAGTTTGCTCATCGGAAGTCTCGCTCCAGTGCGAGTCGCAGGCGCTCCTGCTGTCCTGCCGCGGTCCCTGGCAGAATAGGTGAGGCCGATCGGTCATCGGTCGCTGTTCACGGTGCCGTCACGCCGCCCTGTCGAGTTATGACCTTGCTCACATTTTTGGTGGTTGCGGGCCAATACCCCCGTGTTTTTCGGACTTCAGGGGCGAGTACAGGTCCGAACGACACGGGGTGGTGAGCATGGCTGACCGCAATGACAAGGACGAACAAGCCCGCGCGGCTGGCGTGGCGGGTGGCTCTACGGATGGGGCTGCGGGTGCGGTGCGTCCCAGGGCCGCCGGGGCATCCGCAGGGGGCGCTGGCCGCGCTGGCGCAGGTCAGGGCGGGGACAAGTCCCGTGCCGCGCGTTCCCGACTGATTGGTCACAATCAGTCTCTTTCCACGTCTGCCCTGCGGGGGCGCAGCCGCAAAGCGGCAGCCGGAGAACCGGACGGGGCACTGTGGGCGCAGCTCACGCCTCGCGATCGAACTGTGCTCGAACTCGTGGCGGAGCATCATGTTCTGACTACCGAGCAGCTTCGCGCGTTGTTGTTCCCGTCGATCTCACGCGCGCAGCATCGGCTGCTGGCGCTGACTGAGGCTGGCGTGCTGTGGCGCACGCAGCCGTATCGCGCCGAAGGCGGCTCGAAGCCGTTTCACTACCTGCTTGGCTATCGCGGCGCCGAACTGCTGGCCGCGCAGCGCGGCACGATGGCGCCGCGTCCGGCCACGCACGCCGACCGGCTGCGCCGCATCCTCGAATCGCCCCGGCTGGGTCACTTACTGGGCGTGAACCAGTTCTTCGCCGACCTGGCCGACTACTGCCGCCGTAGCGGATTGGGCGCGCCGTTCTCGGCGTATGACGGGCGACCGGAGGGCGAAGGGTTGCATACGTGGCGCTCGGAGCAGTGGATCACCGAGTTCTACGAGCACCAGATCGGCCCCGATGGCTACGGCTGCTGGTACCAGGACGGTACGTGGTTGGGGTTCTTCCTGGAGCACGACACCGGCACTGAACCGGTGCGCCGGGTGGTGGACAAGCTCGATCGCTACATGGGCGCGGATCAGCCGCACAGCAACCGCTACGACCCGGCGCGGTTGGCGGGCATGGTGCTGATCTGGACCACCAGCGCCCGCCGCGAACAGAACCTGCGGACAGCGTTGCAGGCCAAGCATTTCCTGGTGCCGGTGGCCACCGCCGCTCGCGATCACGGCGACCCGGACGGTCCGGCGGGCGCGGTGTGGTCGGTGGTCACGGCCGTGCCTGAGCACGCCACACGAGTGCGGCTGGGCGAGTTGCCCGCCCGGATCGGCGGCACCACCGATACCGGCGCCCCGATCGTGCTGCGCGAGCTGGCCACCCGACGCCGAGCGGTACCCGTGCTCGACGGCGACGAGGACGACGAGGGCACCTACCGCGACGGGACCACCGACGCGATGCGCGAGGCCAACCGGCACGGCCACGACTTCGGCGACCTGGTACTCACCGACCCCGACACCGAGCAGGACGCGACCAACCCCACGCCCCGGGCGACCGCGTCGCCCGGACAGCGGTGGAAGCGCCCCGCCTAAATCTGTGTCCGCCCACGATCTTCCGGGTTCTCGTGTCGACCCGCCCACGCGTGTCGCGTCACGGCGAGACGCGCCGAGACTCCTCGGCGAGACACCGAGACCGCGAATCCCGAGACGAGACACCGGTCTCGCTCGGTCTCGGCGGTGGTCTCGCGAAGGTCTCCGGGCGGTGAGAATCCGGAACGCCTGGCCGGTGAGCGCTGGCCCCGACGGGTGCCCGAGTGCAGTCGGGTAGTCGAAGCCCACCGGCCCGCAACAGCCCGACACCGCCAGCCCATGCCAGCGCGCGTCATGGCGCGTGCCCGCCCCCCATCAAGCCGAACCGGTACGGGTGCGGGTGATCCGGGCTGGTGCGTGTCCGCTGCGTAGACGGTTGCCCATGCTGCCGACCAGCGCCCGCGACCTCCCGCGCGAACGCGGGCTCGCGGGCACCGGAGGTGCGCTATGTGCCCCCAGTGGAACACCCCGAACGAGCCCGACCACAACCCGACCGGCAGCGGTGACGACCACGACCGCGTGGTGGTCCCGCTGCCCCGAAAAGCACCAGATGACGATGTAGAAAACCTGCCGAAAAGTGCCCCTGACCAGGACGTTTGGTGGTATGATCAGAAGCAGAAACGCGGTGGTGCCCGCCGATTCTCCGGGCATATCAACCGGGTTGGCGGCACTGAGGGTGAGCGACTGCGTGGTGAGCTGGCCGCCGTGATCCGCGATCTCTTGCACTGGGCCGCCGAACAGCAATCCCGCGATGAGTCTACTGAGGACGGTGAAGCCGCATGACGACCTCGGAGGAACCCGTGGCGAATCCCCCCCCCGCTCCGGCGCTGACCCGACGGGCCGCGCCGGAGTCGGGACCGTCCGGGTTGTCGGACTATGCGGTCTCGCCGCTGGGAATGCCCACCGCTCTGCTGCGGGACGAGGTGCGCGTAGCGTTCATCGGCCGAACCTCTACTGAGGACCAGCAAGACCCGCGTCAGTCGTTGCAGCGGCAGTTGGGCAACTGCAAGACCGCGATTCCCGAGTCGTGGGTGATCGTGGCGCACTTCTACGATGTGGAATCCGGCCGCATGGAACTGGACGCACGCGGGCACGGGGAGAACTACGAACGGTTCGACATCCCCATCGCCCGCGACGGCGGTATCGCTGATCTGCTGGCCGAGGCCGCGCATCCCGGCCGCCGGTTCGATGTGGTGATCTGCGAGTCCATCTCCCGTGTGGCCCGCCGCGCCTACGAGGGGCTGTCGGTCGAGCGGGAGCTAGAGAAGGCTGAGACGCCGCTGTTCGCCTCGAACGAGCCGATCACCGTGAGCGGGAGTCGGGCGCAGCGGGTGTTGCAGCGCCGCATCAACCAGTCCGTGGCCGAGTACGAAGTCCTCAACACCCTCGAACATCGTGGGGCGGGCTGTGCACCCACGTCCGGGAGGGCTACAACATCGGCAAACCCGCCTATGGGTACAAGGCCAAGACCTACCGGCACCCCAATCCGACCAAGGCCGCACGCGGGCACACCAAGAGCCGCTTGGAGCCTGACGGAGTGCGAGCGGAGACCGTCGCGCAGATCGCGAAGTGGCGCTACCACGAGGGATTGGGCTACGACACCATCGCCGAACGGCTCAACGCCGATCCGGTCAAGTACCCACCGCCGGAGCCGCCGGGCAAGACGCGAGCGCGGGGTGCGTGGGGCAAGACCAGCGTCTACGAGATCCTGAAGAACCCCAAGTACACCGGGTATCAGGTGTTCAACCGGCGCGCTTCCCGCTCGCGGCACGGCAAGGTCAACGATCCGGTCAAGTGGGTGTGGTCGCCGGAGCCGACCCACGAGCCGCTGATCCCGAAGTGGATGTTCGATGAGATGACCGCGCAGCGGCAAGCCAAGCGCGGCTCTCGGGCGGGCGGGGACAAGAACGCCCACCCGGCTACACGGCGGAGCTATCTGCTGCGCGGCATGGTGCTGTGTGCCTGCGGGCGGCGAATGTTCGGCAACCAACGCCGCAACAGCGCCTACTACATGTGCTGGCCGAGGAACAACAACCGAGGTCGCCCGGACACGGACGCAGGCCATCCCAAGACCGTCTACCTCCGCGAAGACGCGATCTTGGATGCCGTGTCGCGGTTCTTCGCCGACCGGGTATTCGGCCAGCAGCGGCGCGAGCTGCTGGCCGCCGAGCTGGACAGCGTCGATGACCGCGAAGCCCAGCAGCGGCACGCCGAGCGGGAACGGCTGCAACGGGTGCTCGCCGACATCGCCCGACGGCAGGACTCGATCCTGCGGCAAGCCGCCGACGGCGACCCCGACGACCCGTTCACCAAGGGCCTGCGCGGCAGCTACAACGATCTCGAAGCCCAGAAGAACGCTACATTGGCCGCTATTGCCGAGCTGGACGCCGCCGACCAGGCCGAGTCCATCAAACCCGGCATCGACGACACCGCGCTACTCGATCACCTGCCGTACCTGGCGCTGAACCTCGCCCACGCCCCCGAAGCGCTGTTGCGGCGGCTGTTCGAGACCACCCAACTCACGGTGGCGCTCAACGGCGACAGCGACGAGGTGACCATCACGATCAAGCTGCCCGCCGACGACCTACCCCACATCGCCCACGCGGCAGAAAGGATCACTCAAACCATGCCATCTACACACAACACGCCTGCTCAGCCAGCAGGCGCGGGGAGTGTAGATGCTGTACGTGCCCCCGGCAGGATTCGAACCTGCGACACCCGCTTTAGGAGAGCGGTGCTCTGTCCCCTGAGCTACGAGGGCAGTCGAGTTCCTCGACTCCGCCTCACACCTTAGCGCGTCGGCTCAGCGTGCCCGAACGGGCCTTGACTGGAGTGCGGGTCGCTCATTGTAATACCTCCACTACCTAACAGTAACTAACCTGATGCGGAGGCGGGGAACCCGCTTCCGTCGGCCGCCGGAGGCGCTCGTGCTGAAAGTGATTTTCGCTGACGACGAAGAGCTCGTGCGGTCCGGGCTGCGTGCGATGGTGGCCCCGGCGCCGGACATCGAGGTCGTCGGCGAGGCGGCCGATGGGCGTACGGCACTGGAGGCGGCCCGGCGGTTTCACCCGGACGTCGCACTGTTGGACATCAGGATGCGGACGCCGGACGACGGCATCCGCGCCCTTCGTGCCATCCAGGGTCTGCAGAACCCGCCGAAAGTGGCGATGCTGACCACCTTCGACATCGACGAGTACGTCAGCCTGGCGTTGCGGTTCGGGGCCAACGGCTTCCTGCTGAAGGACATCGAGCCTGCCGTGCTCATCCGGGCGATCCGCGACCTGGCGCGCGGTGGCGCGGTGCTCGACCCGAGCGTGGCGGCGCGGATGGTGAACGCGCGCCGCCACGAGCAGCGTGCCGCCGCACCCGCCCGCGAGATGCTGTCCTCCCTCTCCGAACGCGAACGCGAAGTGGTGACGCTGATCGGCCAGGGCCTGTCCAACGCGGAGATCGGTG
The DNA here is from genome assembly GCF_000383795.1 of Saccharomonospora saliphila YIM 90502. Lineage (GTDB taxonomy): Bacteria > Actinomycetota > Actinomycetes > Mycobacteriales > Pseudonocardiaceae > Saccharomonospora > Saccharomonospora saliphila. Next base: position 293,577 of record NZ_KB912640.1, on the reverse strand, counting down.
GGCACCTGCACCTGTCGGAGGCCACGGTCAAGGGCTACGTTTCCGCCGTACTGTCCAAGATCGGCGCCGCGAACCGCGTGCAGGCGGCGCTGCTGGCCTACCGGGGAGGCCTGGTGAGCTGACGCACCCGCCTGTGGCGGCGTGTTCAGGAGCTTCTCAGCCACAGGGGTCAGACTGGTGCCATGCGCATACTCGTTGTCGACGACGACCGGGCCGTCCGGGAGTCGCTGCGACGGTCGCTCGCGTTCAACGGCTACGAGGTCGACCTGGCCGGTGACGGCGCTGAGGCCCTGGAGAAGGTCGCCGCCCACCGGCCCGACGCCCTCGTGCTCGACGTGATGATGCCCCGCCTCGACGGGCTCGAGGTCGCCCGCAGGCTCCGTGGCATCGGCGACGACCTGCCGATCCTCGTGCTCACCGCGCGGGATGCCGTGTCCGACCGGGTGTCCGGGCTGGACGCGGGCGCCGACGACTACCTGCCCAAGCCGTTCGCGCTCGAGGAACTCCTCGCGCGCCTGCGTGCGCTGCTGCGCCGCACCGGTGGTGAAAGGGGCGAGGGCCGCTCGGAGGTACTCTCCTTCGCCGACCTCACCCTCGACCCGGAGACCCGCGAAGTGACGCGGGGGCAACGCTCGATCAGCCTCACCCGGACCGAGTTCTCCCTGCTCGAACTGTTCCTCACGTACCCGAAGCATGTCCTCACGCGCACCCGCATCCTGGAGGAGGTGTGGGGGTACGACTTCCCGACCTCGGGCAACGCGCTGGAGGTCTACGTGGGATACCTGCGGCGCAAGACCGAGGCCGACGGTGAGCCCCGGCTGATCCACACGGTGCGCGGCGTCGGCTACGTGCTGCGGGAGACGCCTCCGTGAGCCACACACCCGAGCCCGGCACCGGACAGGACGTCCCCGGACGCGCTACCGCCGGGAACGGCACCGCCGGGCCGGACACCGGGGCGCCGAGCGGCACGGCCCCCGGTACCGCCGGGCGCGCGCGACGGTTCTCACTGCGCACGCGGGTGATGCTGCTCGTGGCGCTCTGTGTCGGCTGCACGGTCGCGCTGGTCTCGTTCGGTGCCTATTTCACCGTGCGGGACAACCTGTACCAGTCGTTCGACGAGAACCTGACCGACCGCGCCGAGGCGGCTGTGCGCAGCCCGACCGTGGAGTCGCGGGTCGAGTCGATCCCCGGTGCCTTCCTCGTCAGCAGTGACATCCAGGTCGGCCTGCTCACCGCGAGCGGTGACCTGGTGTATCCGAGGGCGGGCAACCCGCCGCCGTGGGGCGGGAGTGAACTCGCGGTGGCGCGGGGCGTGCAGAACTCGTCACTGCGCACCGACGAGTCCACGGGCATGCGGGTGATCGCCCTACCCGCGGGCAACGGCGTGGCGATGGTGCTGGCGCAGTCGCTCGCGCCAACGGAACGCACGCTGGGCCGGCTCGCGCTCGTCCTCCTGTTCGTCGGCGGCGCGGGCATCCTGGTCGCGACGGCGGCGGGTACCGCCGTCGCGCGGGCGGGACTGCGTCCGGTGGAACACCTCACCTCGGCGACCGAACGCGTGACGCGGACGATGGACCTGCGCCCCATCCCCGTCAGCGGGGACGACGAGCTGGCCCGGCTCACCCACAGCTTCAACACCATGCTCGCGGCCGTGGCCGAATCGCAGGAGCGGCAGCGCAGGCTCGTCGCCGACGCGGGCCACGAGCTGCGTACCCCGCTGACGTCGTTGCGCACCAACCTGGAGCTGCTGCTCGCGGCCAACCGGGAGGGCGCGCCCGTGCTGTCGGAGCGGGACCGTGCCGACATCGAATCCGACATCCGGGGCCAGCTCGACGAGGTCACCCAGCTCATCGGCGACCTGTCGGAGCTCGCGCGCGAGGACGCGCCGAAGGACACCGACGAACGGGTCGATCTGGTCGAGATCGTCGAGCGCGCGTTGGATCGCGCGCGCAGGCGCGCCGCCGAGGTCGACTTCCGCGCCGACCTGAACCCCTGGGTGCTCACCGGCGACCCCAGCACCTTGGAGCGTGCCGTGTTGAACCTGCTGGACAACGCGGTCAAGTTCTCTCCGGCCGGGTCGACGGTGGGGGTGTCGCTGCGCCCGCTCGGTGACGGCACGGCGGTCGTGGAGGTCGCCGACGCGGGCCCGGGGATGGCCCCCGAGGACCTGCCCCGCGTTTTCGACCGATTCTACCGCTCGTCGGAGGCCCGCACGCTACCCGGATCGGGCCTGGGTCTGGCGATCGTCAAGCAGGCCGCCGAGCGGCACGGAGGCACCGTCTACGCGACCAACCGGCCGGAGGGCGGCGCGCTGATGACGATCCGCCTGCCCGGCATCCCCGGCGACCCGGGTGCCGGGACACCCGCCTCCTCCTGACCGAGTGGAGGGTGCCGGGCGCGGCGACGTGACCACGGCGTGACGGAAGTGAGACCCCGCCGCTCACTCCCCGCGTGGGTGCGGCCACCCAGCGTGCGCCGATTCGCGTAAAATTCGTGGTGGTCGGGCGTGCTCGCAGGACGGAGTGAACGGTGCTGGCGCGGCAACGACAAGAAGTCATCCTCGAGGAGACGAGACGGACCGGCGCGGTCCGCGTGAGTGAACTCGTCTCCCGGCTCGGAGTGTCGGACATGACGATCCGGCGCGACCTCGACGCGCTCGCCGGACGCGGCCTGGTGGAAAAGGTTTACGGCGGCGCGACCTCGGTGCGCCTGCCGGGGTTCGACGGGTCGGCGGCCGGCGAGTCGTCGAGGGGACACCGGACGCGGTTGCAGTCGATCGCGGCCACCGCCGCTCGGCGGGTGCGGCCCGGGTCCGCGATCGGCATGTCCGGGAGCGCGGCGACCCGCGCACTGGCGCGGGCACTGAGTCACGTCGAGAACCTCACCGTGGTCACCAACTCGCTGCGGGTGGCCGACATTCTCGGTGGAACACCCCGTCAGGACCGCGACGTGGTGCTCACCGGGGGCATCCGGACGCAGTCGGACGCCCTCGTCGGCCCGGTCGCCGTGCAGACCCTGCGGGGCCTGCACCTCGATTTCGTGTTCGTCGGCGTGCACGGCATGGCGGAGGGCCCCGGCTTCACGGTGCCGGACCTCAGCGAGCGTGAGGCGGACCGCGCCCTCATCGAGGCCGGACGCAGGCTCGTGGTGCTGGCCGACCACACCCGGTTCAACGCCGTCAGTCTCGCCACGGTGGCCACGCTGGCCGAGGCTGACGTCCTCGTCAGCGACGACGGACTCCGCGACCAGGCCCGTCGGGTGCTCTCCGCGCACGTCGGCGAGCTGGTGCTCGCCCCGGGGCCGATCGGCTCGGACGAGTGAACCGGACCCGGCAATGCGTGACTTACGTCACGCCGGCGTGCTGTGTCCGGCAGCCCCCGGTCGGCGGGGGCGCGTGGCGCGAACTCTCGTCGTGACCACAGCGTGAGTTCAGCGTGCTCTCAGGGGATCGGCGCATCATGAAGTCATGACCGACTACGACCCTTCTGCTCAGAACCGACCCGGTGAGCCATCCGGGACACCGGAGCCCGGCGACGCGCCCGATCGTGAGCAGCCGAGCCCGTGGGCAGCTCCGGGTCGGGCCGCGCAGTCCTCCGGCGCCGAGGCGTCGGCTTCCGGTGCGGGAGGGGACCCGCGGCCGTCCGCGCACGACCCGGCGGCACAGCAGCCATCCGAACAGGGGCGTCCACAGGGCGCCCAGTCAGCAGCGGAGTACAACCCGTACGCCACGCCGCAGGGCTCCCCGGGGGCACCGGGCGCGCAGGACGACCCGCGTGCTCACCAGGCGGGGTATCCGCAGGGCGCGCAGCAGGCTCAGCACCCGCAGGGCGCGCAGCAGGTCCCGCAG
>NZ_KB912640.1:285689-289630 GCF_000383795.1 Saccharomonospora saliphila YIM 90502 | reverse complement strand
CACCGGGGTCGCGCTGCTCGCGCTGGCCACGCGCGCGTTCGGGCACGGCGGACGCGGCGCGGTGCCGCTCGCGGTGGGGGCGGGGTTCGTGCTCGGTTTCGGCGTCTTCCTCTCCTACGGCCTGGTGTTGCTGGGTGTGGTCGCGCTGGCGGTCGTGGTGGCGGGGCGGAGCTGGGCGAGCCTGCTGTGGGCGGTACTGGGCGCGGTGGCCGTGGTGGTGGTGTTCGCGGTGGCCGGATTCTGGTGGTTCGACGGGTACGCCATGGTCGTCGAGCGGTACCACCAGGGCATCGCGGCCGAGCGGCCGTACTCGTACTGGGTGTGGGCGAACCTGGCCTGTCTCGCGCTGGCCACCGGGCCGGCCGTGGCGGCGGGTGTGGGCAGGCTGCGGGGGTGGACCCCGGTGGTCGCGCTCGCCGGGGCGGCGCTGGTGGCCGTGCTCGCGGCCGATGTCTCCGGGTTGTCGAAAGCGGAGGTGGAGCGCATCTGGCTTCCGTTCGCGGTGTGGTTGCTGCCGGCGACCGCACTGCTGCCGCCGCGGTCACGCCGATGGTGGCTGGCCGCGCAGGCGGCGACGGCGCTGGCGGTGAACCACCTCGTGATGACGGTGTGGTGAGCACGACGATGAGCGGGGAGACGGACCACGGCCTGGTGCTCGTGGTGGACGACGACGAGACCGTGCGCGATGTCGTGTGCCGGTACCTGCGGCTGGCCGGGTTCGCCGTCGACGTGGCCGGAACCGGCCCCGCGGCGCTGGAACGGTTCGCCGCGCGGCGGCCCGACCTCGTGGTGCTGGACGTCATGCTGCCGGGGCTCGACGGGTTCGAGGTGTGCCGGAGACTGCGCGAACCGGACCCGGGCGAGCCCGGAGTCCCGGTGGTGCTGCTGACCGCGCTGGGCGAGGAGGAGGACCGCATCGCCGGGTTGCGACTCGGCGCCGACGACTACGTCACCAAGCCGTTCAGCCCTCGGGAGTTGTCGCTGCGGGTGGCGTCGGTGCTGCGCCGGTCGCGCGGTGCCCCGGGCGTGGCCGCCCCTACCGAACTCACCGACGGCGATCTGCGTCTCGACCTCGCGGCCCGGACGGCGAGCCTCGCGGGCGACCCGGTGGCGCTGACCGCCCGCGAGTTCGACCTGCTCGCGTTCTTCCTGTCCCACCCGGCCACCGCGTACTCGCGGACCGAGCTGCTGGAACGCGTGTGGGGGTGGGACTTCGGGGACCTGTCCACGGTTACCGTGCACGTGCGGCGTCTGAGGGAGAAGATCGAACGCGACCCGGCCGCACCCGAGCGTGTGGTCACCGTGTGGGGCGTCGGGTACCGCTACGACGCGAGACCGGGATGACCCGCGACGCGGGGCACCGGCGGAACCGGTGGGTGCGAACGTCGTGATCGAGTCGGACGAGTCGCTGGCGGCGATGCTGGCGCACGCCTGGCACATCCTGCCGGTGGCGCTGCTGTTCGCGCTGCCGGTCGTGGCGGCCGGCAGCCTGGTGCTGTACCGGCTGCGCCGGTACTCGCTGGCCACCACGCTGACGGTGCTGGTGCTCGTGCCGCTCGCGGCCACCCTCGCGGGCGTGCTCGGGGTCAGCGGATTCATGTTCAGCACCGCGCTGACGACGATGCTGCTGGTCTGCCTGCTGGTGGCGGTGGTGACGGTGCCCGCCGCCGTCGTGCTCGGCCGGGTCATCGCCCGCCGCAGCGTGTGGGAACGGGAGGCCCGCGACCGGGAGCGCGCGGCCGAGGCGTCGCGGCGGGAACTGGTGGCCTGGATCAGTCACGACCTGCGCAGCCCGCTCGCCGGGATTCGCGCCATGGCCGAGGCGCTGGCCGACGGGGTGGTGGACCGGCCGGACGAGGTGACCGGATTCGCGCGGCGCATCGACGGCGAGGCCGCACGCCTCGCGGGGATGGTGGACGACCTGTTCGAGCTGTCCCGGATCACGGCGGGGACGCTGCGGTTGCGCCCCACCGAACTCGGCCTGCACGACGTGGTGGGAGACGCGCTGGCGGCGCTCGACCCGCTGGCCCGCCGCTGGGGCGTGCGGATGCGGGCCGAGGCGGCGGCACGGCCCGTGGTGACCGGAGGCGAACCCGAACTGGGCCGCGTGGTCCGCAACCTCGTCACCAACGCCGTGGAGCACACCCCGCCGGAGGGCACGGTGACCGTGCGGCTCGACGCCCTCGGCGGCGAGGCGGTGCTCGCGGTGGAGGACGCCTGCGGCGGCATCCCCGACGACGAACTGGACCGCGTGTTCGACCCGGCGTTCCGGGGTGGCACGGCGCGCACGCCCGCACCGTCGGCCTCGGGTGGGGGCGGGGTCGGCCTGGCGATCGTGCGGGGACTCGTCGAAGCCCACCACGGCCGCGTGACCGTGCGCAACACCGGCCCGGGCTGCCGGTTCGAGGTCCGCCTGCCCGCCTCCCGCTGACCGGCCGCCCGCTCGCGGTGCAACATCGTCGCCTCGGCCGGACACCTCCCGGCATGCACACCCAAGCCGGAACCGGAGAGGGGGCGACGGTGATGGCCGGAACACGTGCCCACGACGCGGGCCCGGCCGAACCACCGCCTCCACCGAGCGACAGCGAACTGTGGCGCCGAGCCGCCCGCGGCGACGACGCCGCGTTCACCGACCTGTTCCACCGGCATGCCGAGGCCGTGTGGAACCACGCCTACCGGCTCACCGGGTCGTGGAGCGAAGCCGAGGAGGTGGCCTCGACCTGTTTCGTCACCGCGTGGCGCAAGTGCGCCGAGGTGGCGCTGGTCAACGACAGCGCCCGACCCTGGCTCTACACCGTCGCGGCGAACCTGGCCCGCAGTCGCGGCCGCGGCGAGCGGAGGCGATTGCGTCTGGTGCGCCGCCTGTCGCATCCCGAGGCCGCCGCGGACCATGCTGATGCCGTCACCGACCGGGTCGACGGCGCCGACCGGGTGCGCCGGGTCGTCGCGGCGGTGGCCCGGTTGCCGAAGGCTCAACGTCGCGTGGCCGAGCTGTGCCTGCTCGGGGAACTGTCTTCCGCCGAGGCCGCCACCGTGCTGGGCCTCGCCGAACCCACCGTCCGCTCGCATCTGTCCCGGGCCCGTGCCCGGTTGCGCACGCTCGTGGAGGAATCATGAACGAGTTGGGATTGCCACCGCACCGCGAGCTGCCCCCGGTGGTGCGCGACCGGATGCTGGACCGGGTCCGGTGCCAGACCCGCGACCGGACCCGCCGTCCCGCCCGCGCGCCGGTGAGCATCGCCGCCGCCGTCGCACTCCTCGCCACGGGCGCGGTGGTCATCACCGACGCCACCGGTGGCGGGGGACAATCCGCGGCTCCCGGATCCCCCGGCGCGGTCGCGCTCGACCGCTGCCGGGCCGCCGTGGCGGAGGCTGGCCGCGTCGGCGAGTTCCCCGACCGCGGCGAGTGGCGGGTGCGGTCGAGCCGTGCGCTGCATCTGACCAGGATGACGGTGATCGATGCCGGGGACACCGCGCTGTTCTGCGAGACGTCGCTGACGTCGGTGGCGCTGTCCGCGCCCGTCCGGCTGGACCGCGCCCGGGGCCACGCGCCGGTCGCCGGTGTGCTGGCCACGCCGAGTGGCACGGTCGTGGGGGTCGCGGCCCCGGACGTCGACGCGGTCGCGGTGACGGTCGATCCTGCCGAGGGCGATCGCCGCACGGAGTCGTTCACCGAGATGTTCGGCTCGCACCCTGCGGAGGTCCCAGTGCGTGACGGGGTGTTCATCGCCGAACTGGGCCACCACGACGTGACCGGCCTGGACGTCGTCGGTACCGCGGTCCGCGCCCCGGGCGGGCCTGATCGGGACGTCGGCGACGAGCTGGCGCTCTCGCCGCCGGAGCCCGGGCTGTACGTGGTCGACCGGCCCGTCGCCGAGCCCGGAAGGACGTCGCCCGCGGGGCGTGTGCTAGACCGGTGCCTGGACGGTCCCGGCAACGGC
>NZ_KB912640.1:263229-285589 GCF_000383795.1 Saccharomonospora saliphila YIM 90502 | reverse complement strand
GCACCGTGGCCGCCGTGCTGAGCACCTCGGCGCCGTGGGCGTCCGCGCCACCGGCCGTCCCGGCGGGAGCGACCAGCTCCACCGGCGTGCCCGCCCGGAGCAATCCGGCCACTCCGTCGTCGGCCAGCCGAACCGGCACCGCCACGGTGCCCGCTGGTGTGTTCCGCGCGTCGATCAGGCGCGCGTCGGTGAGAGGTTCACCCGATCGGGCGGTCCCGGCGAGGCGTCGGCCTTCCACCTGTTCCACGCGGCTCAGTGCTCCGTCCGGGCGTACGTGCGCCGGGAGCGCCGCGGTCCGGACGTCCTCGGCGCTCAGTGTGGTGCCCGATGGCAGGTCCCGTGCCGTGACCAGCACCGGCGCGTGGGCGTCTCGCTCGTCGTCCGACGTCGTGAGCGACAGTCCCGCTGTGACGAACAGCACGACGGCCAGCGCCCGGCGTGCCAGTGTGACCGGATGGGTCCGCGGCCGGAACCGTGGTCTCCGCCTGGGGCGGCGTGTCCGCTCGCTCATGTCCTCCCCCGTCGTCGCCCGGCGGGCCCACGGCGGGCCCGCCGCGCTCGACGTTAGGGAGCGGGAACTGCCGGCGACACCCGTCTCGGCACGGGCTGTGGACAACCGCTGCCCGGCGGGGAGGGTGTGGACAACCAGGGCGCGGACGGCGCCGTCGGCGCCGCCGGCAGCCCGGTGGGGTCAGGAGGCGGCGGCCGACGCGGTGGTCGAGCTGGAGGAACCGGAGGTGCTGGAACCCCCACCGGACCCGCTCGACGCCGAGGACGAGCCGGACCCGCCCGAGGACGACGAGCCGGACGCCGACGACCCCGACGATTCCGAAGAGCCGGACCCGGAACCGGAGTCCGTCGCGCCCGAGCCGCTCGCGTCGGAGGAAGAGCCGTTCGCCGAGCCGGACGACGCCTTGGACTCGGACCGGGAGTCGTTGCGGTAGAAGCCGCTGCCCTTGAAGATCACGCCGACCGAGCCGAAGAGCTTGCGCAGTGTGCCCTGGCACTCCGGGCAGTCGGTCAGGCTGGAGTCGGAGAACGACTGGACCACCTCGAACTGGTGGTCGCACTCCTTGCACGCGTACTGGTAGGTCGGCACGGGGACTCCTTCATGCTTTTTGGCACTCCCTGGGCGAGAGTGCTAACGCAATTCTGCGGGATGGCATTCCCGGAGCGCAATCGAGGTCCGCCTCACACCGTGCGGTCGGTCTCCGTGTCGCGGTCGAGCGAACGCAGGCCCCGTTCCGGGGTCAGCACCGCCCCGACCCGCACGTCGTGCGGCTCGGCGGGCAGTTCGTCGACGAACTCGGAGTCGCGGACGACGGCGATCAGGCTGGCTTTCGGGGTGGCGAGCGGGAGCGAACGGTCGTAGTAGCCCGCGCCCTTGCCCAACCGGACCCCGCGCCGGTCGACCGCGAGCGCGGGCACCAGCACCACCGCCGCCTCGGCGATCTCCTCCGGCCCGAGCCGGGGGCCCTGGGGCTCCCGCACCGGAGGGAACTCGCCCGAGCCGAGCGACGACACGCCGGTGTACTCGGCCCAGTCCAGCGGCCCGCGTTCGGCCGGTATCACCGGCAGTAGTACGCGACTTCCCCGTTCACGCAATCGGTCGAGTAGTGCCGCCGATCCAGGTTCCGATCCGTACGGTACGTAGCAACAGACCACGTTGGCGGGCAGGGCCAGCGCCGCCTCGGTCAGTCGCTCGGCCTCGCTGACCTGCTGTTGCGGCGTCAACGCCCTCCGTTCGGCCATGATTCGCTTGCGCCACTGCGCCTTGCCGTCCGTCGACGGGCTGTCGTTGTCGGTGTCGGTCACGGCACCAGGCTAGGCTTTGCGCCCATGACGGGCGCCACGAGTGAGACCACATTCCGGACCGCCATCGTGCCTGCCGCCGGGTTGGGCACGAGATTCCTGCCGACCACCAAGGCCGTGCCCAAGGAGCTCCTGCCGGTCGTCGACACGCCGGGCATCGAACTCGTCGCCGACGAGGCCGCGCGGGCGGGCGCGAGCCGTATGGTGATCGTCACCTCGCCCGGCAAGGAGTCGGTGGCCGACTACTTCGGCCCCAGCCCCGAACTGGAGGACGCGCTGGAGCGCAAGGGCAAGACGGCACTGCTCGACAAGATCCGCCGTGCTCCGGGCCTGCTCGACGTCGAGGTGGCCATCCAGGAGCAGGCGCTCGGTCTCGGACACGCCGTCGCCCAGGCCGAGCCGAACCTGACCGACGACGATGCCGCGGTGGCGGTGCTGCTTCCCGACGACCTGGTCCTGCCCACCGGGGTGCTGAGCAAGATGGCCGAGGCGCGCGCCCGCTACGGCGGCAGCGTCCTCTGCGCGTTCGACATCCCGAAGGAGCGCATCTCGCCCTACGGCGTGTTCGACGTCTCCGACACCGACGACGCCGACGTCAAGCGGGTGCACGGCATGGTGGAGAAGCCCGCGCCTGCCGACGCGCCCTCCACCTACGCCGCCGCGGGGCGCTATCTGCTCGACCGTGCCGTGTTCGACGCGCTCGGCCGGATCGGGCCGGGCTCGGGCGGGGAGTTGCAGCTCACCGACGCCGTGGCCCTGCTGATCTCCGAGGGGCACCCCGTGCACGTGGTGGTGCACCGGGGCGGCAGGCACGACCTGGGCAACCCCGGCGGGTTCCTGCGCGCGGCGGTGGACTTCGCCCTCGACGACCCGGAGTACGGTCCTTCGCTGCGGGACTGGTTGACCGAGCGGATCGGTAGCGGGGACTGATGGCCTACACGGAGCCGACCACCGAGCCCGCACCGGAGGCAGCGCGCCTGCGGTCGGTGGACGACCAGCTCTCCCTGCTGCTGAACGCGGCCGTACGCCCGCGCCCGGTGCGGGTGGCGATCTCCGAGGCACAGGGACTGCTGTGTGCCGAGGAGGTGGAGGCCGAGCAGGCACTGCCGGGCTTCGACCAGGCCGCCGTCGACGGCTACGCGGTGCGCAGCGTCGACGTGCGCACCGCGGGTGAGGAACCCGTGCGCATGCCGGTCGTGGGCGAGATCCCCGCGGGATCGCGCCAACCGCGCAGACTCCAGCCGGGACAGGCCGTGCGGGTGGCCACGGGGGCACCGCTGCCGACGCTGGCCGACGCGGTCGTGCCCACCGCCCACACCGACGGGGGCACGGCCAAGGTGGAGGTGCACCAGGCGGTGCCCTCGCACGGGTACGTGCGCCGCACGGGCGAGGACGTGCAGATCGGCGACATCGCCGTGCGCCAGGGTGACACCATCGGGTCGGCCCAGGTGGGCCTGCTCGCCGCCGTGGGTCGTTCGAAGGTGCTGGTGCATCCCCGGCCGCGCGTGTCGATCATCTCGGTGGGCGACGAGCTCGTGGACATCGACCGCAGCCCCGCCGTCGGTCAGGTCTACGACGTCAACTCGTACGCGCTGGCCGCGGCCGCACGGGACGCCGGTGCCGAGGTGAGCCGCGTCGGCATCGTCCCGCTCGACCCCCGGCGACTGCGTGAGACGGTCGAGGGCAGGCTGCTCATGTCCGAGGTCGTCGTCGTCGCGGGCGGCGCGGGTGGCTCCATCGGCGACGAGGTCCAGGCCGCGCTCGCCGACCTCGGCGAGCTGGACACCACGCGGGTGGCGATGCACCCCGGGTCGTCACAGGCGTTCGGCAAACTCGGACCGGACTCGGTGCCCACGTTCCTCATCCCGGCCAACCCGATGAGCGCGCTGGTCGTCTTCGAGGTCATGGTGCGCCCGCTGATCCGGGCGGCGCGCGGCACGCGCAACCCGCACCGCAGAGTGGTCGAGGCCCGGCTGCTCTCACCGATCACCTCGACCCAGGGTCGGCGCGGCTTCCTGCGCGGGCAGCTCCTGCGCGACGAGAGCAACGGGGAGTACCTCGTGCAGCCGCTCGGCACGGGCGGTTCGCACCTGCTCGCGTCGCTGGCCGAGGCGAACTGCCTGATCACCGTGGCCGAGCCGCTGACGGAGGTGCCCGCGGGCGAGCAGGTCAAGGTCGCGTTCCTCGCCCAGCGCTCGTAGCGGTCGCGATGTCGTCGACGGGTCACGGCACGCCCTACACCTCCGAACCCCGCCACCCCGGGTGGCCCGCGCGGCTCGGTCCGCTCGAGGTCCCCGCCGGGGTGGTGCGGGTCCGGCCGGTGCGGCTGCGCGACGGTGCGGAGTGGAGCCGGGTCCGGCTGCGTGACCGCGAGTACCTGCGCCGCTGGGAGCCGACGCAGGACCAGCCGTGGGAGGAGCGCAACGCCGTGTGGGCCTGGCCCGCGCAGTGGTCGGCGTTGCGCAGGCTCGCCCGGCGCGGCCAGTGCCTTCCGTTCGCGCTCACGGTGGACGGCGCCTTCGCCGGGCAGATCACACTCGGCAACGTCATCCGCGCGTCTCTGCGCTCGGCGTGGGTGGGCTACTGGGTGTCCTCCACACTGGCCGGGTCGGGAGTGGCGACGGCGGCGGTGGCGCTGGTGACCGACCACGCCTTCGGTGCCGCCGGGCTGCACCGGATCGAAGCCACCGTGCGGCCGGAGAACGCCCCGAGTGTGCGGGTGCTCACCAAGGTCGGGTATCGGCGGGAGGGGCTGTTCCTGCGTTACCTCGACGTGGAGGGTGACTGGCGCGACCACCTCTGCTACGCCGTCACCGCGGAGGAGACGGGTGACGGACTCGTCACGCGTCTCGTGGCATCCGGGAAGGCGAGGGTTCCTGACCAGCGGTAACGCCGCCTGGTCCGCGGAGGTGACCCCGGTCGAGTGGTGAAATCGCCCGGCGAGTCTCCGCGTTTTCTGTTACTCCTGTGACTAGCGTGGCGATAGTCGGGGTGCAGCACGAGCGTGGGCGGCCGAACACCGTCGGGGTGCGGGCCGGGCAGTCGGATCGCGTCGCTGCGCGACGACGAGCAGTACTCGGTCGGGGGAGGTGACGGGAGATGCCCAGCTCGTTGATCATTGTCGGGCTCGCAGCGGCATGGCTTGCCGTCCTCGTTCCCATGGTCGCTCGCAAGCGGCAGGTGGTCACGCGGACCAACGACGCGGCACTGGCCGCGCGGGTCGTGCGGCGCGGGAGCACACGAGGCGGAGGGCCCGCGAGGTCCGTCGGTGGAGAAGGTCAGCGCGTGGACGCGGGCGAGGTCGGCGACGCCGACGACGACCTGCCGGACGACGAGATCGACGCCCGCGATGTCCGGGGCGGTGTCGAGTACGCCGACGACGTGCGCGACTATGACACGCATGGTGATGACTGGAACACTCTGGGCGACGACCGTTCCGGGCGTGGCGGCCGGGAGGCGCCGGGGCGCGACGACGCCGCGTGGGAACGCACGGTGTTCGTCGAACGGCCGAGCGGCGTCGGCCGGAGCGCCCGTCGTCACGCGGAGCGGGCCGTGCGGGACGATGCCGAGCCGGAGGATGCGCCGTGGGACGAGGACGAGGTCGCAGGCGAGGCCGGTGACGCGCCTGAGGGAGGCGCGGTGAGCGGATCGACCGGCGGGCGCCGGTACCGGCCCGGTCGGGGCGGATTCGACCCGGAAGCCGCCGCGCTGGCGGCGAAGGCCAAGTACGCGTTCCGGCAGCGGGTCGTGATCGCGCTGCTGCTCGCGGCCGTGGCGAGCGGTGTGACCGCTGGTGTGGTGTCTCCGGTGCTCTGGCCCGCGCACGGGGTGATCGACCTGACGTTGGTGGGGTACCTGGTGTACCTGCGCAGGCAGGTGCGTATCGAGCAGGAGATCCGGGAGCGCAGGCTCGCGCGCCTGCGGGCGGCCGACCGGCGGGCGCCCAAGCGCCCGGACCCGCTGGCCGAGATCGAGGTCCTCAAGACCGACCGGCGTGGTGTCGTGGGCTCCGAACGCAAGCCGATGCCGACCTCGCGTGTGCGCAGGCAGGCCGTCGTCGTGGACCTGGAGGACGAGGACCCGGCGTTCCACGAGCTCGACGAGCCGGGGTACACCTACCCCCGCGCGTCGGGGGAGTAGGACCCCCCTGCTCGGTGGGCGCGGCGGGACTTGCTATGCTCACCGAGCAACCGAAACACGGGGCTGTAGCGCAGTTGGTAGCGCGTCTCGTTCGCATCGAGAAGGTCAGGGGTTCGATTCCCCTCAGCTCCACGTTCGGGGTGTTATTGGAACCCCTGCCCGCGTTGAGGTCTTGAAGCAAGATCTGAACGTCGAACAGTGAGGATGGGCCACCCGTTTCGCGGGTGGCCTTCTTGCTGTTTCGGGGCCGTGAGGTGGCCGGTGCGCTCTTGTCGTGGTCTTGTCCGGCGGCTCGCACGCTGAGGGCATGGAGCTGCCGGAAGGGTTCATGGAGATCGCGTGGGTGATCTCCTCATCGTCGATGTAGAGGCCGGCGGTGGGCAGCCGGGTCCGCTCACGCCGTGGCGAGGTGCTTCGCGAACCGCTGTCCGATGCGGCGGTGTGCCTCGCCGTCGGGGTGGAGTGCGTCGGGAAGCGGCAGTTCGTCGTGGTCGCCGGGACCGTACAGGTCGAGACCCTCCACATAGAACAGATTCGGGTCGTGGGCCGCTCGTTGTTCGACGATCCGTCGCAGCGCGTCGCGAATGACCGTCAACGTCAGCCGCCCTGCCGTTGCCTCGGCCGGATCTCCCGTGGCGGCGAACCGGATCCGGCCTTCGCGGAGCGCATCAGTGTTGACCGTGCCGGGGCCCGGGGTGTCCTCGTGGATGGGGCAGTACAGCGGCGAGACCACCGCCAGCGGCGTCGCCGGGTGACCGTCGCGGATCGTGTCGAGGAAACCGTGGACGGCCGGGGTGAACGCGCGCGTGCGCATGGCGTCGGCGTTGACGAGATTGACGCCGATCTCCAGGCTGATCACGTCGGCAGGGGTGTCGCGGATGACGCGGGCGGCGAACGGGTCGAGCATCATGGCGCCGCTGTAGCCGAGGTTGATCAGGTCGACGTCGCCGGACGCGGCAGCGAGCGCGGCCCACGTGGTGGAGGCGCTCGCGGCGTTCGATCCCTGGCTGATCGAGCTGCCGTGGTGCAGCCACACGCGGCGACCGGCGCGGGGCACCGGCTCGACGGGCGAGTCGGCGCGCAGGTCGACGAGCTCGGCCTGTTCGTTGTGGGGCAGCCACAGCTCGACGTCCTTCGCGCCCGCGGGCAGGCCGGTGAACGCGAGGGTGCCGACGGCGCCCCGTTCGACCTGCGAATCCCCGGTCGCCATGTCGACATGGATGACGTCACCGCCGGGCGCGGTGGCCTGCGCGGTGAGCTTGCCGTCGACGAGCAGGTCGTAGACCCCGTCGGGCCGGGGCGGCACCCCGCGGTACACCTTGCGGGTGCGGAGAACGTCGAGTTCGATCGAGGTGGCGGAGGTCCGCAGCGCCAGGCGCACCCCCGCGGGCTGGACCTCCGCCTGGGCCAACTGGGCACCCTCGCCCTGGCCGTCGAAGCACTGCGCACGCGCCCACGCGGGCAGCCGGTGCGGCAGCACGCCGCGTTCAGTGCGTTCGAGTTCGAGGGCGCCGAGGACGAGCGCGTCGGTGATGGTGATGCTGACCGGGCCGGACGTCATGTCCGCACTCTGTCACGCGCGAGGTCCACCGCGCATGCGGATATCGCCGCGACGCTCGTTGATGACCAGGCCCGGCTCGACCGGCGGTTGGCGTCCACACTCGACACGACCGACGCTCACGTTCCGCGAATCCGCGTACGCTGTCCGCGATCGCCCAGCGACCGGCGACGTCCGAGACGTGCCGACCGAGCAGGGTCCGAGAGGGTCGCGGATCTCGAACACCGCACGGTCCGATGCCCGCCCTCGGGGCCACTTCGACCGTTGACGCAGCGCACGACATCGCACAGGATGAACTTCCCGATTGAGGAAGCACCCGAACTCAGACGGCTCACCTGTCATGGGGTGATGAGATGAGTACCCCGGCGTTGGCGCGACTCGCGGAGCATCGCGGCCGTGCCATCCTGAACGACACCGGCGATGCCGGACAGACCGTCGACGCCTGCACCGGCACGCTGCGTCCCCACTCTCTCACCGTGAAGAACGGAGACTCGCGCCTCGCCACCAGGTTGGTGCATGTCCGGCTGCGGGACACATCGGTCAATCGGCTTCGCTACGGCACCGAGGTCACCGTCAGTTCCGGTGACGGTGCACTCGACGACTATCTGCTCACGCTTCCCCTGTCAGGCCACGGCACCTTCCGCTACGGCAACGACACCGCCACCGCTTCGCCCGACCGCGGTGTCATCATCGGCCCGCATCGGGAGTTCGCCTTCGACTTCGGCCCGACCTGGGACCAACTCGTCATCCGGTTCGACCGCGAGCGAGTCGAATCGGCCGCGGCGGCGTTGACCGGCGAAGTCGGCCCCGTCGACTTCGACCTCGCCCTCGCACCGGGCGTGGCCACTCTCGACGGCCTGCTGGAATCGGCCGTGAGCCTGGCAGGCTCCGAGATCACCGACCATCGGCCGCAACTGGTGTGGCAGTTCGAGCAGTTGATACTCGAGACACTGCTCGTTACGCAGCCGAACAACCGGGCACCCATGACCGGAGCCGGCCGGAGCAGGCCGAACTCGCCACGCGTACGCCAGGCGATGGAGTTCATGCTGGACCGGCTGAGCGAACCACTGACCGTCACGGCCGTCGCCGAGGCATGCGGCACGAGCGTCCGAACCCTGCAACAAACCTTCCGACGCGAGGTCGGTTCGTCACCGCTGCAATGGCTCCGAGAGCAGCGTCTGGAACGCGCACGTGCGCTGCTGGACGCGGGAGCGCCCGGGCTGTCGGTGACCGACGTCGCCTACCGCTGCGGCTTCTTCCACCTCGGCGAGTTCGGCACCGCCTTTCGTCGCCGCTACGGCACCACGCCTTCGGCACTGCTGGCGACACGACGCTGACCCGCGGTCTCCATCCCGTTCCGGGCCTCGCGCGGCTCCCTGCGTGATCCCGAGCATGGCTCCGCGTCCATCCGATATCGGTGTGCCTCGCATCACGCGATGGTGGGGCCATGCAGATCGCCCTCCTTCAACTCGCCAGCCCGGGCGAGGAAACCGTCGAGGACCGGATCGCCCGCGTGACCGGCATGATCGACGCCGAGCACGATCTCCACGACACCGACTTGCTCGTCCTCCCGGAGATGTGGACCGCCGGATACTTCTCCTTTGAGCAGTACGCGTCCCGCGCCGAGCCGTTCGAAGGCCCCACGCTGGCGACCGCACGCACGTGGGCGCGTGCCTTCGACCTGTTCGTCCATCTCGGAAGTTTCGTGGAGGCCGCTGCCGATGGGCGGCTCCACAACACCTCGGTTGTCGTCGGCCCCGACGGGGCCGTTGTCACGGCCTATCGCAAGGTGCACCTGTTCGGCTACGGATCGCGGGAATCGGAGCTGCTCGCCCCCGGCGATCAGCTCGGTGTCGGTCACGTCGCCGGCTCCACCGTGGGCATCACCACGTGTTACGACCTGCGATTCCCCGAGCTGTTCCGCGGCCTCGTCGACGAAGGTGCCGAGCAGTTGATCGTATGCGCGGCCTGGCCGGCGGCCAGGCTGGAGCATTGGCGGTTGTTCACCTCGGTCCGCGCCGTCGAACAGCAGGCCACCCTGATCGCCTGCAACGCCGTCGGCCAGCAGCACGACGTCGCGCTCGGTGGGCACAGCCGAGTGGTCGCGCCGACCGGCGAGGTTCTGGTGGAAGCAGGCACGGAAGAGGGCTTCACCTACGCCGACGTCGACTCCGCCCTCCCGCGGAAGATGCGCGCGGAGTTCTCCGCACTCGCCGACCGGCGCTGGCCGGTGCCCGCCCCGGTGCCCAGTTCGTAGCGCCGCACCGGCGGATTCCCCATTCCTTTCCCTCCGGAACGTATCCCCAACAGTCAAGGAGAGTCATGGCCCGCACCGCTACCGCGCTCCCGCTACGAACGGTCGAGGGCGAGCCGGTCGACGTGACACCCAGCCGTCTCGTCGTCGCCGGCTACACCGGACGAGACCAGGACGCGGTCCGGCACCACATCGATGAACTCGCAGCCATCGGTGTCCCCGAGCCGGACAGCATCCCGGCCTTCTACGAGTTGGACACCGACCTGCTGACCGTGGACGAGGACATCGAGGTCGCCGGGGAGCAGACCTCGGGTGAAGTCGAGCCCGTCCTCATCCGCAGTGACGGACGCTACTACTTGACGGTGGGCAGCGACCACACCGACCGGGCGCTGGAGCGCCACGACATCAAGGCTTCCAAGGGCGCCTGCCCGAAGCCGGTGGCCGGCACCGTCATCGACCTGGGTACACAACCCGCGTCGCTTCCCTGGGACGAGATCACGGCCACCTGCTGGCTGGGTGACGAGCTCTACCAGGACGGCACGCTCGCCCAGCTGCTCCCCATCACCGACGTCCTCGCCGAATGGGATGCCTTCGGCGCCGGCGGCGTCTCGCTCGTCCTGTTCGGAGGGACGATGCCGCTCCTCGACGGCGGGTTCCGGTTCGGCCGGGAATGGCGGATGCGCCTCCATGTTCCCGGACAGCCCGCCGTCGAATGCTCCTACACCGCTTCTGTGAGGAAGAACTGATGCGTACCAGTGCCGACTACCTGGCTTCGTTCGAGGACGGCCGTCGCGTCGTCGTCGACGGTGAGCCGGTCAAGAACGTCGTCGAACACCCGGCCTTCGCACCGATCGCCCACACGATCGGGCGCCTCTTCGATCTGGCGGCCGACCCTGCCAACAACATGCAGACCCACGACCCGGCCACCGGACGGGCCGTCAATCGCCTCTTCCTCCCTCCGCGCGATGCCGAGGAGTTGGCGGCCTACCGGGAGGCGGCTCAGGTCTGGGCCACCGAGACCCACGGGTTCGTGGGACGTTCTCCCGACCACGTCGGTGCGTTCCTGGCCGCGTTTTCCAGCCACCCGGAGGCATTCGCCGACAACCGGGGCCCTGGCAAGAATCTGGCGGAGAACGTCCGGGCCTTCCACCGCCGCGTGGTCGAGAACGACCTCTACGTCTCCTACGCGATCATCCCCCCGCAGGTCTCCCGTGCCACCACGGCGCATGCCTGGGAAGGCGACTTCGTCCAGGTCGGCGTGAAGGAAGAACGGCCCGACGGGATCGTCGTTCAGGGCGCGCAGATGCTCGCCACCGGGGGTGCCGTGGCCGACGAGATCCTGGTTTCCTGCATCAAGCCCCTGCAGGCCGAGGACGAGGAGTTCGCGGTCAGCTTCACCGTTCCGGTCAACGCCGACGGGCTGACGCTGTACTGCCGTCGTCCCTACGCCCCCGGGGCCAGCAGCGAGTACGACTACCCGCTTTCGTCGCGCTATGACGAAACCGACGCACTCCTGGTGTTCGACGAGGTCTTCATCCCCTGGGAAAGCGTCTTCGTCTACAAGGACGTGCCCGGTCTCCGCAAGCAGTTCTTCGGCACCGGAGCCCATGTTCTCGGAAACTGGCAGGCCCAGATCCGATTCGCCACCAAGCTGCGTTTCATGGCCGGACTGGCCCGCAAGGTCGCCGAGGTCAACGGCGTCGACAAATTCCCCGGCGTCGTGGAAAAGCTGGGCGAGCTGGCCAGCCTGGTGTCCGTCGTCGAATCGGGTGTGCTCGCCGCAGAACACACCGCCGACAACGATGACCAAGGGCTGTGCCGTCCCGGAGCCCGCGCTCTGTACGGGGCCATGGGGCTGCAGTCCGAGATTCACCCTCGGGTGATCGGGATCCTGCGGGACCTCGCCGGTGGTGGCGTCCTGCAGCTGCCCGCGAGTGTGGAAGAGCTGCGCAACGAGGCGACCCGAGCCCACATGGACCGCTACGTCAGCAGCCCCGGCACTCCCGCCGAGGAGCGGATCAAGCTGTTCAAGCTGGTCTGGGACGCCATCGGTTCGGAGTTCGCCGGCCGGCACCAGCAGTACGAACTCTTCTACGCAGGCGCACCTTTCGTCGTGAAGGGCTACGCCTATCGCAACTACGGCTACGACCAGCCGCTCGCCGAGGTCGACGACTTCCTCGCGAGCTACAGCAGCACCGGTACGGAGGCAGCACGATGAGCAAGCCCGCGATCGAGTTCACCGACATCACCGACATCGAGTACACCCTGTGCCCCGGCGACGACCCCCTGATCAAGGAACGCGTCCTCGCCACCGACCCGGCGACCGGCGTCGCCACGCGGATCCTGCGCTACGAGCCGGGTGCCGACTCGACTTCGATGGGGGTGCAGAAACACGAGTTCTGGGAGGAGGTCTACATCATCGAAGGGTCCTTCACCGACCTGACGCTGGGCCAGACCTTCCACGCAGGGCAGTTCGCATGCCGTCCGCCGGGCATGCCGCACGGACCGTGGCGTTCCGAGGAGGGCGTGACCACCTACGAGGTCCGGTATCCGGCGCCGGCGGAGCAGTGAGATGAGCACCATGACTCCGCACCTGGTCGACCCCGCCACGATGCGTCAGACCATGGGGCGTTTCGCCACCGGTGTCGCGGTCATCACCACCGAGTCCGACGGCGTCCCACACGGCATGACCCTGAACTCGCTGACCTCGGTGTCGCTGGATCCGCCGCTGCTGCTGGTGTGCTTCAACCACGGCGCGCGCAGTGCCATGGCGGTCACCGCATCGGGACGCTTCGTCGTCAACCTCCTTTCGCGACGGCAGCAACCGATCGCCATGCGGTTCGCGCGACGCGGCGAGGACCATTTCGGCGGCCTCGGCCTGGAGTACGGCGACCACGATGTTCCGGTGGTGCCGAATGCCTTGGCACACCTCGATTGCGAAGTCGATCGGACCGTCGAGGCCGGCGACCACACGGTGGTCTTCGGCAAGGTCACCGACGTGTGCACCCGGGACGGAGACCCGCTCGGGTTCTATCAAGGTCGCTTCAGCGACATCACGCCCCACGGTGCCGAACCCGAGCACTGGTTCTTTTGATCGCCCTCGCCCCGGGCCGGATATCCCGGCTCGGGGCCCCGGGCCACCTCGGGCGCGTCTGCTCGTGGCACCAAGTCACTCGGGTTCCGATCCTCTCGGCGTCCTTCGCCGATCCCGCCGCACCGATGCCACTGGGACGGAAAGCGTCGGTGCACTCCGAATCAGCCGACCTGCACCACGGGATGCAGCCTGACGAATGGATCACGTATGTCCCAGAGCATCGAAGACCACGAGATCGGCGGCTCCGACGAGCCCGATCGGCTCATCGAGCCCGGCCCGGGCTACCGCGCCGGGCTGCGGGGCCTCGCACGTTCCCTCGACATCTCGACGATCGGCGCCGGCGTCGTCGCCGCGGTTTTCGGCTGCACCGGCCCCGCACTGATCGTCGTCAACGGTGCCACCGACGCCGGACTCACCACCGCACAAACCGTGTCCTGGGTCAGCACGGTCTACCTGGTCGGCGGGTTCATCTCGTTGATCATGGCGCTGTACTACAAGCAGCCCATCGTCGGCGCGTGGAGCATTCCCGCCGCGGCGTTGGTCGTCTCCAGCCTGGCCGACCACTCCCTCGCGGAAATGGTCGGCGCCTACTTCACCGCCAGCGTCCTGGTGTTACTCCTCGGACTGTCCGGCTTCGTTCGCACCCTGGTGCGTTGGCTACCCATGCCGATCTTGATGGCCATGATCGGCGGTGTCCTGTTCAAGTACGCTCTCAACATCGTCGGCGCCGCCGAGACCCGACCGTTCCTGGTCGGCGCCGCCGTGGTCGGTTTCCTCCTGCTGAGCCGCTTCGTCAAGGCCGTCCCTGGAGTGATCGGCGCGCTGGCCTTCGGCATCGTCGCGGCCGTTCTCACCGACTCGTTCGAGTCGGCCCAGGTCGGCACCGACTTCGCCCTGCCGACGTGGATCGGCGTGGACTTCGACCCGCTGACCATGTTGGGCGTGGGAATCCCACTCGCACTGGTGATCCAGGCGGAGAACATCCAGTCCATGGGTGTCCTCATCGCCGAGAAGTACCGTCCCCCGGTCAACAACATCACCGTGGTCAGCGGAGCCGCCAGCCTCCTCGTCTCCGGGTTCGGGGGGCACAACGCCAGCATCGCCGGCCCGATGACCGCCATCTGCGGCTCCGACCAAGCCGGTTCCCACCACAACCGCCGCTATGCCGCGGCCGTCGTGAACGGCATCATCTTCGTCACGTTCGGGATCTTCGCGAGCATCGCCGTGGGCCTGGTCAGCGCGCTCCCGGGCGAACTCGTCTCCACCGTCGCGGGACTGGCGATGTTCGGCGTCCTCATCATCGCCTTCCGGGGCGCCTTCTCCGAGGGCCGGTACAAGCTCGGGGCGCTGGTCGCCCTCGTCGTCGCCATGGGTGACGTGACCATCTTCGGTATCTCCAGCCCGTTCTGGGCACTCCTCGCCGGCCTCGGCGTCTCCCTCCTGCTCGAGTTCGACGACTTCAGGACCAGGGCACACACCTGAGCGGTCGCCAGTGGCTCGTCGCGAGGTCGTACAGGACGAGTCCAGACCGCTCTCGCGCACGGCCGCTTCGGCGGTCAGCATGGCGGCGCCGCCGATCGCCTAGATCAGTCAGCCGCGGTAACGCCCACGAGTAAGACACGCACGCTGGTGGGTGACAGGTAGCGGACGGCTCCGCCACCGTCGAGGAAAAGGCTGTTCCCGATCCCCGCGGCCGGCGGCGAGGTGTGGGGCGCGGGGCCGTACGTCTGCGCTAGGACTGAGATCGGGCCGCATCCGCACGACGGGAAAAGCGTTCTCTTCCCACCTTCAATTTATAGCGCACCAGGGGGCTTGCGGCAAGCCCTGGTTCCTGCCGCAGAATCGGTGGCCGTGCACCCGCGTCGTCACGTTCTGCGGTTGCTCGCCGGAAGGTGAAGAATGAACGAATCGGCGTATCCTTCACGAATTCATGGAGGAGTCGCCGAGACCAACGCCTTTTCATTGTGAGGGAATGTGTCGACTCAAGGGTACGACGACGAATTGCGGTCCGAGCGCGGCTATGTGGCCGGGCTCTACACGCGGCTCGACGCCGAGCGTGCGCGAGTGAAGGGTGCGTACCAGGCCGCGTTGCGGGGAAACGGCGAGACGCCCATGGAACGGGATGTCGAGGTGCGCGCGCTGGCCCACGAGGCGAAGCGGCTGGACGTGGCCGACGACGGGCTGTGCTTCGGTCGCTTGGTCACGCGTTCGGGTGAACATCGGTACATCGGCCGGATCGGTCTCGTCGACGAGGACAACGACTACGAACCGGTGTTGCTCGATTGGCGGGCGCCCGCGTCGCGCGCGTTCTACGTCGCCACCGCCGCGAACCCGGAGGGCATGCGTCGGCGACGCCAGTTCCACACACGCGGGCGTCAGGTCATCGACTTCACCGACGAGGTGCTCGGCCGTCCCGACGGTGCGGAGCCGGGGGCCCGGGGAGACGCCGCCCTGCTCGCGGCGGTCAACGCCCCGCGTGGTGACGGGATGCGCGACATCGTGGCCACGATCCAGGCCGAGCAGGACGAGATCATCCGGCTCGATCACCCCGGAGTGCTCGTGGTCGAGGGCGGGCCGGGCACCGGGAAGACCGTGGTGGCGCTGCACCGCGTCGCGTACCTGCTCTACACCCAACGGGAGCGCATGGAACGCCATGGCGTGCTCGTGGTCGGGCCCAACCCGGGCTTTCTGAACCACATCGCCCGCGTCCTGCCGTCACTGGGCGAGTCGGACGTGGTGTTCATGACCCCCGGCGACCTGGTGCCCGGCCTGCGGGCCACCGCCGACGACACGCCGGAGGCCGCGCGGCTCAAGGGTTCGCCGGCGATCCTCGACGTGCTCGCGGCGGCGGTCGCCGACCGGCAGCGGCTGCCGGAGCGGCCGTTGCCGATCGAACTGGGTGGCGTCACGGTGCGGATCGACGCCGAGACCACGGAGTGGGCGATCGAGGAGGCACGCGCGAGCGGGCTGCCGCACAACGAGGCGCGCGCGGTGTTCACCGAGATCGTCACGTATGTGCTCACCGAACGGGCGATAGCCCGGATCGGCCGAGGCTGGCTGAGCCGGCACGA
Organism: Saccharomonospora saliphila YIM 90502; assembly: GCF_000383795.1. GTDB lineage: Bacteria > Actinomycetota > Actinomycetes > Mycobacteriales > Pseudonocardiaceae > Saccharomonospora > Saccharomonospora saliphila. Next base: position 269,660 of record NZ_KB912640.1, on the reverse strand, counting down.
CCGCGCGGCCTGGGAAGACCTGCGGAGCGAGCTGCTCACCGAACTGGCCGACCACGAGGCGTTCACCGCCGCGCTCGACGAGCTCTGGCCGGTCCTGGCGCCGGAGGAACTGTTGGCTTCCTTGCTGTCCTCACCCGAACGGCTGCGCGCGGCGGGCGCCGACCGGGCGTTGTGGCGTGCCGAGGGGGACGCCTGGACGGTGTCGGACGTGGCCTTGCTCGACGAACTGATCGAGCTGCTGGGCACCGACAAGGCGGCCGAGAAGTCCGCCCAGCGGGCCGCCGAGCGAGAACGCGGCGCCGAGGCCTCCTACGCCGCCGACGTGCTGGACACACTCGTCGGCCGCCAGGACTCGATGGACGACGACGATCATCTGTTCGCCACGGACCTGCTCTACGCCGAGGACCTTGCCGACCGGTTCGTCGAGCGGGACACCCGCGACCTCGCCGAACGCGCCGCCGCGGACCGGGACTGGACCTACCGGCACGTCGTGGTCGACGAGGCGCAAGAGCTGTCCGAAATGGACTGGCGGGTGCTGATGCGGCGCTGCCCGGGCCGGTCCTTCACGGTGGTGGGCGACCTCGCCCAACGCCGGTCGGTGGCCGGAGCGACCTCGTGGAAGCGAATGCTGGAGCCGTACGTGCCCGGCCGTTGGCGCTACCGCTCACTGTCGGTGAACTACCGCACCCCCGCGGAGATCATGTCCGTGGCCGCCGCGCTGCTCGCCGAATTCGCACCCGGGTCACGGCCACCGGAGTCGGTCCGCGCGTGCGGCGTCCAGCCCTGGTCCCGGCGGGTCACCGAGGAGGATCTTCCCGCTGCCATCGAGGAGTTCGTCCAGGACGAGGACGCACGTGCGGGCACGCACGTCGTGATCGGCCCACCGGGTGTGCCGGGCGCGGTGCTCCCCTCCGACACGAAGGGCCTCGAATTCGATGCCGTCCTGGTCGTGGAACCGGCGAGGATTCTCGCCGACGGCCCACGCGGCGCGGCCGAGCTCTACGTCGCTCTCACCCGCGCCACCCAGCGCCTCGGTGTCCTGCACCAGGGCCCGTTGCCGCGAGCCCTGGCCGGGCTCGCCGAAACCGGGAGCCCCGCTCCGGCGGGGCGCCCACGGCGGGCGTAGCCATTCCCGTCCGGTGCGCACCGCTCTCGCGATCCAGGCGGTTGAGAGGCGCGGGAGTACCCGTCCCCGGTGATCGACGGCAGCGTCGTCCGGCTCAGTACGGCGCGTCGTCGGGAAGACGTAGCTGGAGCTGGGCGAGCACGCGCTGGTGGGGATCGTTCAGGTCGATCCCGGAGACCTCGGCGGCGCGGCGCAGGCGGTACCGCAACGTGTTCGGATGAATGTGCAGCCGACGTGCCGCGTTCCCGGCGTCGCCGAACGCGTCCAGATAGGCGAGCAGCGACGGCACGAGCGTGTCCGTGTGTTCCCGGTCGTAGCGGCGCAACGCCCACAGCCGCGGGTCGCGCGTCCTCGGGTGCTGCGCCAGCAACGCCAGCAACTCGGTGAACAGCACGGTCGACCGCATGTCGGCCAGCGACGCCACATCGCCGAGCGCGCCCGTACCGCCTCGGCTCGTCATGGCGTCCAGGACCCGGTCCGCGTCCGCGCGTGAGGCCGTGGCCTCGGCGAGCCGGTCCACGACACCCCCGACGGCGGCCCGGACCCGCACATCCCGGTGCCGCGCGGCCGCGGCGACGACGTCCCGCGCCAGGGTGAGCACGGCACCCTCCGCGCCGGGCGAGGTCTCGGGAAGCAGCGCGTAGACGCGCCCGCCCCCGGTGCTGACCAGGGCACTGCGCCGGTAGGCCGCGACATGGACGGAGATCAGCCTGACCAGCTCGGCACGGTGCAGTTCGAGCTCCGATCGTCCTGCCGCCGGCGTGTCGGCGGGCTCGGCCAGGAGGAAGGCCACCACGACGCAGGGGCGGGCCGCGTCGGCGGCGATCTCGGTCGCCACCGCCTCGGCACTCAGCCGCCCGTCGAGCAGCCCCGCGAGCAGGTTCTCCCGCAGCCGCCCGTCGGCCGTGGCTTGCGTGCGCCTGCGCACGAGGTGCAGCGCGGCCGTGCGGGCCGCGCCGAGCAGCGCTCGCTCCGCCCGCGTGGTGAAGTCCGACGCGGCCTGCTGCACCCAGATCGCGCCCAGCGGTTGTGTCCCGGCGTGGATGCCCGCCGCGATCCTGCGCCGGATTCCGAGATCGGGGCGCTCGTCGACCCGGACGATGCCCTCACCCGCGAGCAGCCTGCGGTAGACGCCCCAGTCCCGCAGCATCGCCAGGTACCGTCGCGGCCCCTGCCTGCCGAGGATCGACAGCCTGCGCAGCTCGTCCACCTCGTCGCCGGTCGAGGAGTACGCCAGCACCCGGCTGGCCGTGTCCTCGATCGTGACGATGCCGCCGGTCAGGGCCGCCGTCGTCTGAGCCAGCGAGAACAGATCGCCCAGTTGCTCACCGGTCTCGGCCGCGCCGTGAGCGCGTGCGGCTTCCACGACGGTGCGGGCCAGGGCTTCGAACCTTTCCCAGCGTGCCTCGCCGCGCACCCCGAGCACGGCCACGCCCGCCTCATCCGCGAGTTCGGTGAACATCGGACCATCACCACCCGGCTTGACCGCCACCGCTGAGGCGGAGGCCGCGGCCGCCGCGCGGATGACGGGCACCGTGGCCGCGCCCCTGGCCCCGATGACGAGCACGAGGTGCCCGGGCTTCAGCTCCGAGCCGTCGAGGGGGTCCTCCGGGTCCAGGATGACGACGTCGGTGACGGCCACGCCGAGTCCGCGTGGAGCCGCCGCCACCTCGACCAGTTCCTCGCCGAGCGTGTCGAGCAACTCGCGAAGCGCGGGCGCTGAGGCGGTGTCGTCCACGATACCCACCGGATTTGTCGTACAGGACAAGTGTGCCCGTACGACGTTATCCCATTCGACAACGACCCGGCCTCCCGCGCCTCCTACCGTCGGTGCGCACCGAAGCATCGACCGTCGTAGGAGCCGCTATGGACGCCGTGACCAGCCCGCCGACCCCGGTCAACGAGCCGGTGCTCGCGTACGCTCCCGGAAGCCCCGAGCGCGCCGGGATCACCTCGGCGCTCGCCGAGCTCGGCTCCGCCGAGCCGAGGGAGCTGACCTGCACCATCGGAGGCGCGCAGCGGCTCGGTGGCGGCGAGACGATCGATGTGGTGCAGCCGCACAACCACCGGGCGGTGCTCGGCAGGCTGGGCAACGCCACGCACGCGGACGCCGCGGCGGCCATCGACTCCGCACGCGCGGCCGCGCCCGCCTGGCGGGCGATGAGTTTCGACGACCGGGCAGCGATTCTGCTGCGGGCGGCGGACCTTCTCACCGGCCCGTGGCGGCACACGATCAACGCCGCCACCATGCTGGGCCAGTCGAAGAGCGTGGCGCAGGCCGAGATCGAAGCCGTCTGCGAACTCGCCGACTTCTGGCGGTTCAACGTGGCCTATGCCCGCCGCCTGCTGTCCGAACAGCCGATCAGCCCGGCCGGCGTGTGGAACCGGATGGAGCAGCGTCCCCTCGAAGGGTTCGTCTACGCGGTCACCCCGTTCAACTTCACGGCCATCGCCGCGAACCTGCCCACCGCGCCCGCGCTGATGGGCAATGTCGTGCTGTGGAAACCCGCGCCGACGCAGACCTTCGCCGCGTGGATGACGATGCGGCTGCTGGAAGCGGCGGGGATGCCGCCGGGGGTGATCAACCTGGTGACCGGCGACGGTATCGCGGTCTCCGAGGTCGCGTTGACCCAGCCGGACCTGGCCGGTGTCCACTTCACGGGCTCGACGGCGACCTTCCAGTACCTGTGGTCGCAGGTCGGGGCGAACATCGCGAACTACCGCGGCTACCCGCGCATCGTCGGTGAAACCGGCGGTAAGGACTTCGTGCTCGCCCACCCGTCCGCCGACCTCGACGTGCTGCGTACCGCGCTGGTGCGGGGCGCGTTCGAGTACCAGGGCCAGAAGTGCTCGGCGGTCTCGCGGGCCTACGTCCCGAGGTCGGTGTGGGCGCGGCTGCGTGCCGACCTGATCGACGAGACGGAGGCCCTGACGGTCGGCGATGTCACCGACCTGCGCAACTTCGCGGGCGCGGTGATCGACCGGCGTGCCTTCGACAAGCACGCGGACGTGCTGAGCCGGGCCGCGACCGATCCCGAACTGACCGTGGCGGCCGGGGGCACCTGCGACGACTCGGTCGGCTACTTCGTACGCCCGACCGTGCTCGTCAGCGACAACCCGAGGCACGAGGTGTTCACCACCGAGTACTTCGGACCGATCCTCGCCGTGCACGTCTACGACGACGCCGACTTCCCCGCGATGCTCGACCTCGTCGATTCGTCCGGGTCCTACGGGCTCACCGGGGCTGTCATCGCCGAGGACCGGGCCGCTATCGCCCAGGCGAGTGAGGCGCTGCGGTTCACCGCGGGCAACTTCTACATCAACGACAAGCCGACCGGCGCCATCGTCGGTCAGCAACCGTTCGGCGGTGCCCGCGCCTCCGGCACCAACGACAAGGCCGGTTCGCTGTTCAACCTGGCCCGCTGGACCAGCCCCCGCTCGATCAAGGAGAACTTCGTGCCGCCGACCACCGTCGCCTACCCGCACCAGGGCTGAAGGAGGGCCGCCATGTTGCGTTCGACGCTGCTGGCCGCGGCACGCTCGCCCCGGGTCCGCTCGATGACCGAGTCGTCGCCGGTGGCCCAGGTGATGGTTCAGCGGTTCGTCGCGGGGCCCGACGTCGAGGACGCCACGCGCACCGCCGCCGAGCTGGCCGCGGACGGCCGGCGGATCACCCTCGACCATCTCGGCGAGGACACCACCGACGCCGCACAGGCCCGGCGGACCACGCTGGCCTACCGCACGCTGCTGCGGGAGCTCGGTGAGGCGGAGCTGGCGGCGACGGCCGACGTGTCGGTGAAACTCTCCGCGGTGGGGCAGTCTCTCCCACATGACGGCGAGCGGATCGCCCTGGACAACGCCAGGTCGATCTGCTCGGCCGCCGCCGCGGTCGGTGCCACGGTGACCTTGGACATGGAGGACCACACCACCGTCGACTCCACGCTCGGCATCGTCTCCGCACTGCGGGCCGACTTCCCGTGGGTCGGCGCCGTGTTGCAGGCCTACCTCTACCGCACCGTGACCGACTGCGCCGAGCTGGCGGAGGCGGGCTCACGCGTGCGGCTGTGCAAGGGCGCCTACGCCGAACCGGCATCGGTGGCACATCAATCGAAGTCCGATGTGGACCGTGCCTATGTGCGGTGCCTGAAACTGTTGATGTCCGGTCGTGGCTATCCCATGGTGGCCACGCACGATCCGACGATGATCGCGATCGCGGACCACGTGGCGCGCGAGGCGGGCCGGACCTCCGCTGATCACGAGTACCAGATGCTCTACGGCATCCGCGCCGACCAGCAGCGCGCGCTCGCCGCGGCCGGGCGGACGATGCGCGTCTACGTCCCGTACGGCGAAGCCTGGTACGGGTACTACCTGCGCCGCCTGGCCGAACGGCCCGCCAACGTCGCCTTCTTCCTGCGCGCTCTGGCGCGGTGACCGCGGGCGGGCAGGATCAGCGGTCACCTCCCGGGCGTGGCCGGGCGGCCCGCGACGCGCACCTGCCCCCGGGCGGCTCATTCCCCGGGCGCGAGGTCGTGGGCGAGCAGGCGGGCGGTCTCGGCGATCAGCTCGTCGTCCCAGTCCGCCTCCGGGGCGTGCTTGGTCGAGAGCACGGCCAGGACGAGCGGCGTGCCGAGGGTGGTCCATGCGAGGCCGACGTCGTTGGCGGTCCCGTAGTCTCCCGAGCCGGTCTTGTCGCCGATGCGCCATCCGTCGGGGAGTCCGGCGCGGAACCGGTCACCGCTGGTGGTGTTGCCCAGCAGCCACTCGGTCAGCAGCGCGTTGTCCTCGCGGCCGAGGGCGTCCCCGAGGACGAGGCGTGCGTAGTCACGGCCGATCGCGGCGGGTGTCGTGGTGTCGCGCGGGTCGCCGGGCAGCGCGGAGTTGAGGTCGGTTTCCCACCGATCGAGCCGCGTGACGGGGTCGCCGAGCGAGCGGCAGAACGCGGTGAGCCCGGCGGGTCCACCGATCTGGCGCAGCAGCAGGTTGCCCGCCGTGTTGTCGCTGTACCGGATCGCGGCGGCACACAGCGCGTCGACGCGCATCCCGGTGCCGACGTGCTCCTCGGTGACCGGCGAGTACTCGACCAGGTCGTGCTCGGTGTAGTGGATGGTCCGCGCCAGGAACTCGCCGTGGTGGTCGCGGTCGCGCAGGATGGCGGCCGCGGCCAGCGGTTTGAACGTTGAGCACAGCGCGAACCGCTCGCCGGCACGGTGGGAGACCGTCGCGCCGGTGCGGACGTTGGCCGCGTACACGCCGAGCCGGGCGCCGTGGCGGCGTTCCAGCGCGTGCAGCCGCGCCCGCACGGGTG
>NZ_KB912640.1:256453-263129 GCF_000383795.1 Saccharomonospora saliphila YIM 90502 | reverse complement strand
CGGCGGTCGACCTCGTCGCGGACGGCGAGCTCGCCCGCGAGGCGGCGGGAGAGCTCGCTCAGCGCGGTGGTGGCGCGGTCGCCGAGCGGGTGGACGTCGCGTACGGCGGCGTAGAGCACCCCGCGCACGCCGCCGCGCACGGTGACCGGCGCGGCGACGATGGAACGGATGCCCTCACCCCGCACCGGGTCGTCGTAGTCGTGGGTGATGGTCGTGGCGGGGACGTAGTCGGTCACCGCGTGCGGTCGGCCGTGTTCGAGGACCACGCCGCCGAGGCCGCGCCCCCGGGCGACGTGCAGGCCCCGGATCGCGTCGGTGCGGGCTCCCGCGAACTCCGTCAGCCGCAGCCCGCCCGTTCCCACCCGGCCGCCGAAGACAAGGGGAAGTCCGGTCTCGCGCCGCGCGAGGCGGACGCAGTGCCGGAACGCGTCGCCGTCGTCGGGGCGCATCGAACCCCGGTGTGGTGCGGGCATGGACGCCTCCCTCCGGCGCCGGGCCGACGAGTGACCTGGGACACAGGGAAGCATACGGTTCAGGCCGCCCCGTCGTCCCCGGCGGGGGAGAGGCCGAGTAGTTCGATGGCCCGTTCGCGCATCGCGACCTTGCGGACCTTGCCGGTGACGGTCATCGGGAACTCGTCCACCACGTGCACGTAGCGGGGGATCTTGTAGTGGGCGAGGCGACCGGCGCAGAACTCGCGCAGCGCCTCCGCCGTCAGGGTGGGCGCGGAGTCGGTGAGCTGGACCCAGGCCATGAGTTCCTCGCCGTAGCGCTCGTCGGGCACGCCGATGACCTGTGCGTCGAGGATGTCGGGGTGGGTGTGGAGGAACTCCTCGATCTCGCGGGGATAGATGTTCTCGCCGCCCCGGATGACCATGTCCTTGCTGCGGCCGGTGACGGCGACATATCCTTCGTCGTCCATCACGGCGAGGTCGCCGGTGTGCATCCAGCGCGCGGCGTCGATGACCTCGGCGGTCTGTTCGGGCTGGTTCCAGTAGCCGAGCATGACCGAATAGCCCCGTGTGCACAGCTCGCCTGTCTGCCCCCGGGGCACGGTCAGCCCTGTGACCGGGTCGATGATCTTGACCTCGAGGTGGGGCCCGACCCGGCCGACGGTGGACACACGCCGGTCGAGTGTGTCGTCCCTGCGGGTCTGGGTGGACACCGGCGAGGTCTCGGTCATGCCGTAACAGATGCTCACCTCGGCCATGTGCATCCGGTCGATGACCTGCCGCATCACCTCGGCCGGGCACGGCGATCCCGCCATGATGCCGGTGCGCAGGCTGGTCAGGTCGTAACGGTCGAAGCCGGGAAGGGCGAGTTCGGCGATGAACATCGTCGGCACCCCGTACAGCGACGTGCACCGTTCGGCCTCGACCGCCGCCAACGTGGCCGCGGCGTCGAACGCGGGTGCCGGGATGACCGTCGCGGCGCCGTGGCTGGTGGCCGCCAGATTGCCCATCACCATGCCGAAGCAGTGGTAGAAGGGCACGGGAAGGCAGATCCGGTCGGTCTCGTCGTAGCCGCACAGTTCGCCGACGTTGAAGCCGTTGTTGAGGATGTTGTGGTGCGACAGCGTCGCGCCCTTCGGGAATCCGGTGGTGCCCGACGTGTACTGGATGTTGATCGGGTCGTCCGCGGACAGGGTGGCCGCGATGTCGGCGAGACGCGTCGGGTCGGCCGCCCGCCCTCGCCGCCGGAGTTCGTCCCAGTGGTGCTCGCCGAGCAGCACGACGTCGGTGAGGTCGGGGCAGTTCGGCCGCACCTGGTCGATCATCGCCGCGTAGTCGGACGTCTTGTGGCTGCGGGCCGCGACCAGCGTGCCGATTCCCGCCTGCCGGAGTACGTACTCCAGTTCGTGAACGCGGTAGGCGGGATTGATGGTGACCAGGACGGCCCCGATCCGCGCCGTCGCGTATTGCACGATCGTCCACTCCGGGCAGTTGGGTGCCCAGATCCCCACCCGGTCGCCCTTGGTGACGCCGAGGTCGGCGAGTCCGAGCGCGACCACGTCGACCTCGTCGGCGAACTCGCGGTAGGTCCAGCGTCGTCCGGTCGCGACGTCGAGCACAGCCTCCCGCTCGCCGTGCGCGGCGACGGTGCGGGCGAGGTTGTCGCCGATGGTGTCGCCGAGCAGCGGCACCGCCGACGGCCCGGACGTGTAGCTCGGCAGCACGGGTGAGTCCACGGTGACCTCCACGCATGTCGACATCGACGACCGCTGGCGGGGCCGCCGCGCCGTGCGGACGGCCCTGAGGGGAGCGAACACCGACGGCGGCGTCCAGCACTACCCCCGTGCGGGGGTAGCCGGGATCGGGCGACCGGACCGGCCCGGCGCCCCCGGTCCGCCGTGGGGCGTGGCTCGGAAGAGGGCGTCCCAGGCGTTCTCGGCGACCTCGCCGATCCCGCGTGGTGCGCAGCGCGACCCGGGCGGCGGACGCGTCGTCGGAGGCGTGAAGGGGCAGGACGGAGTCGTGTGCCGTGACCGGCCCTTCTCCGTGCTGTCGACAGTGCTCAGTGACAGGAGCGCTTGGTGGGCCGGGAGCCGCGGCGACGGCGCCGCACACGGCGTTGTCCCTCGATCACCGCCGCGGCCGCGGCGGCGAGCCCGAGGGCGAGCGCCGTCCCCTTGAGCGGCTCGTCGTGGAAGGCCGCGTCACCGAGATAGCCCAGCAACGCCCAGTAGCTCGCCCAGAGGGTCGCGGCCAGCGCGTCGTAGCGGGAGAACAGGCGTAGCGGGTAGCCGGTCACGCCCATGGTCATCGTGGTGCCGGTGCGCACGCCGGGGATGAGCCGGGATGCCACGAGCACCGCGGCACCCCGGTCGGCGAAGGCCTTGTCGACCCGGTCGAACCCGGCGCGCCGCCGGGTTCCCTTCCGCATGCGCCTGGTCACCGGTCCGGAGGCGGCACGACCGAGCAGGTACGACGTGTGGTCTCCGGCGAACGCTCCCAGCGCCGCCGCGCCGATGATGAACAGCACGCCGGTATCGCCCGTGCCGGTGAACACGGAGGCGACGACGATCGCCGTCTCCCCGGGAACCACCGGAAAGAAGCCGTCGAGTGCCGCCAGCAGGAACAATGCCGCGTACACCCACGGGGAGGCGACCGCCTGGTGGACCAGGCCGAGTAGCGCGTCGATCACTGTGTTCTCCGGACATCCGCTGTCGCGTCGCGGTGACCGTAGAAGATTGATCTTGTGGCGCCATCGGCCGGTCGGTCGAGGGACTCTCGGTCGTTCGGCAGGAGCACCACGCCGACCACGTGCTCCGCCCACGACGCACACCTCGTCGTCGCAGGCGGCGGCTGTTGACATGCCGTCAAGGCCTCCTTACCTGCGTTGAGCGCAGTGAAGGAGGCCTTGACGGCTCGCCAACGGGTCTAGTCCGCCACGGTGTGGGTCGCGAGCTGGTCACCGAGGCGGGCCGCGATGGTCTGGACGACCGGGGCGATGCGGTCGACCGCCTCCTTGGTCAGCCTGCCTTCGGGACCGGACACCGACACGGCCGTGGGTGTGGGCGCGCCCGGGATCGCGACGGAGACACAGCGCACGCCGAGTTCCTGCTCGCTCTCGTCGAGGGCGTAGCCACGCTCGGCGATCTCGGCGAGGTGTGCCAGGAACTCCTCGGGATCGGTGTGGGTGTGCTCGGTGTAGGAGGGCATGCCGGTGCGCGTCAGCAGCGCGCGCGCCTCCTCACGCGGAAGGTGCGCCAGGATGGCCTTGCCGACGCCGGTGCCGTGCGGCAACAGCCTGCGCCCGACCTCGGTGAACATCCGCATCGAGTGCTTCGAGGGCACCTGGGAGACGTAGACCACCTCGTCGCGCTCCAGCACGGCGAGATTCGCCGTTTCGCCGACCTCGTCCACCAGTTCGGCCAGCAACGGCCGCGCCCACGTGCCGAACTGGAGGCTCGCGTGTTCGCCGAGCCGGATCAGCCGCGCGCCCAGGGCGTAGCGGCGGTTGGTGTTCTGCCGGACGTACCCGAGCGTCACAAGGGTGCGGATCAACCGGTGGATCGTCGGCATCGGCAATCCCGACGAGGTCGCCAGTTCGGACAGGCTCGCCTCGCCGCCCGCGTCGGCGATGCTTTCGAGCAGGTCGAACGCGCGTTGGAGGGACTGCACGCCCCCGTTGCCCGCTCTGGACGTCACGGGTGACTCCTCTCGCGTTGAGCTTCCGTATCGTAGAAAGTATAGTCCGAATCGCAAAACAACTGAGTCGCTGTTTGGGGTGTTCCATGTCTGATGTGCGCGTGCTCGGCCACGCGGTCGAGCGTGGGGACGAGGTGCTCACCGACGACGCCCTGCGGTTCGTCGCGGGACTGCACGACGCGTTCGCCGCGCGGCGCGACGAGCTGCTCGAGGCCAGGGGGCGTCGCAGGGAGGAGGTCGCCCGCACCGGCAGGCTCGACTTCCTGCCCGAGACCCGTGAGGTCCGCGAGTCGGACTGGCGGGTGGCCGAGGCGCCGGCCGCGCTGCGCGACCGGCGGGTCGAGATCACCGGCCCCACCGACCGGAAGATGACCATCAACGCGCTCAACTCGGGCGCGAAGGTGTGGCTCGCGGATCTGGAAGACGCCAACACGCCGCACTGGGACAACGTCGTCTCCGGCCAGGTCAACCTGTCGGACGCCATCCGGGGCACCATCGAGCTGGAGTCGAACGGCAAGCACTACGCGCTGCGCGACGACGTCGAGCACGCCACGATCGTCGTGCGCCCGCGTGGCTGGCACCTCGACGAGCGCAACATCGAGGTCGGCGGGCGCAAGGCCGTCGGCGCCCTGGTCGACTTCGGTCTCTACTTCTTCCACAATGCCCGTGAGCTTCTCAGTCGCGGTAAGGGCCCGTACTTCTACCTGCCCAAGATGGAGAGTCACCTCGAGGCGCGGCTGTGGAACGACGTGTTCACCCACGCCGAGAAGGAGCTGGGCATCGAGCACGGCACGATCCGCGCCACGGTGCTGATCGAGACCATCCCGGCGGCGTTCGAGATGGAGGAGATCCTCTACGAGCTGCGTGAGCACGCCTCGGGCCTGAACGCGGGTCGCTGGGATTACCTGTTCAGCGTGATCAAGTACTTCCGCGACGCGGGCGAGAAGTTCATCCTGCCCGACCGCAACAGCGTCACGATGACGGCGCCGTTCATGCGCGCCTACACCGAGCTGCTGGTGCGCACCTGTCACAAGCGCGGCGCGTTCGCGATCGGCGGCATGGCCGCGTTCATCCCGAGCAAGGACCCCGAGGTCACCGAGAAGGCCATGGCCAAGGTCCACGACGACAAGGCGCGTGAGGCCGCCGACGGCTTCGACGGCTCCTGGGTCGCCCACCCGGGCATGGTCGCGCTGTGCCGGGAGGAGTTCGACAAGGTCCTCGGCGAGAAGCCGAACCAGCTCGACCGCACCCGTGAGGACGTGTCGGTCACGGCCGACCAGTTGCTCGACGTCGCGGCCACCGAAGGCAGCGCCACCCGCGCGGGCCTGCGCGGCGCGGTGGACGTCGGCGTGCGTTACATCGCCTCGTGGCTGGGTGGCAACGGGGCGGCGGGCATCCACAACCTGATGGAGGATGCCGCCACTGCCGAGATCTCGCGTTCGCAGATCTGGCAGTGGGTGCGCAACGGCGTCGTGCTCGACACCGGCGAGACGGTCACCGAGGAGCTGGTGCGGTCAGTGCTCGCCGACGTGCGCTCCGAGTTGCAGGGCGTCGTCCCGGCCGAACAGCTCGACCCGGCGGTCGAGCTGTTCCAGGAGGTCGCGCTGGCCGAGACGTTCCCCGACTTCCTCACCCTCCCTGCCTACGAACGCATCCGCTGACTCCTGTTGTCGTGTCGTCAAGGCCTCCTTCACTGCACTCAACGCAGTAAAGGGGGCCTTGACTGCACCATCGGCCGCGCCGACGTGGTGTCACGGGTCGACCGAAAGGGCGAGGTAGAGGTCGACCCGCGTGCGGAAGTCGGTCAGGTCCGCGCCGAGCAGCTCACCCGCGCGGGCCAGCCGGTAGCGCACCGTGTTGACGTGCACGTGCAGAGCACGGGCGGTGCGCGCCACCGATGCCGAGTGGTCGAGGAACACCCGCACGGTGCGGAGCAGCTCGGGGTGGTCCGGCAGCGGGCCGAGCACCCGCCGCCGTAGGGCCAGCCGGAGCGCGTCCGGTGCTCCCGCGAGCAGCAGGCGGTGCGGATCGATCTCCTCGCCGGAGACCACGGCGACGCGCTCGGGCCGCCGCGCGGCGGCCTCCACGGCGTACCGGGCCTCCTCCGCCGCACCGCGCAGCCCCGCCACCGTGGCGGGACCGCCCGCGCCGATCAGCACCCGCCCGCGCCCCAGCGTCGACGCGGCTTCCCGAGCTTCCGTCGTCCAGTCACCGGGCCAGGGACCGTCCACCGCGACCAGTGCCCAGGCGTCGTCGCCGACCACACCGAGGAACACCGGCGCGGGATTCTCGGCGAGCAGGTCGTCGAGCAGCTCAACCCCGAACCGCGCGTCGGCGGCACGGACCAGCAGCACGCGCAGCTCGGTGTCGGCGGAGAGCCCGGTGGCGGCGAACGCGGTCGCCACTTCGCCCGTCCCGCCGGAGCCGGCCAGCAGCGCGAGCACCGGTTCGGCCACGCGGGTGCGCGCGGCCCGCACGTCGTCGGCGCGACAGCGGGCCAGACCGACCAGTCCCGCCAGCTCGTC
>NZ_KB912640.1:248370-256353 GCF_000383795.1 Saccharomonospora saliphila YIM 90502 | reverse complement strand
GCGCCGCTGCCGGAGGCGCTCACGCGCCGGTTCGGTGACCTCGTCGCGGCCGCCGCCGACCCGATCGACGACGTGCGCGGCAGCGCGGGATACCGGCGGCACGCGCTCGCCGTGCTGGCACGCCGTGCCCTGACCTGGGCGTGGGAGGACCACCGGAGTGGAAAGGGAGCGCGATCGTGCGCCTGACGATGACGGTCAACGGCGAGGCCCGGTGGGCCGACGACGTATGGGAGGGCGAGAGCCTGCTGTACGTGCTGCGGGAGCGACTCGGCCTGCTCGGCTCGAAGAACGCCTGCGAGCAGGGCGAGTGCGGCTCGTGCACCGTCTACCTGGACGGGGTGGCGGTGTGCGCGTGCCTGGTGGCGGCCGGACAGGCCGACGGCCGCGAGGTCCGCACCGTGGAGGGACTCGCCGAGGGTGACGGGCTGCACCCGGTGCAGCGGGCTTTCCTCGACGCGGGGGCGGTTCAGTGCGGGTTCTGCACGCCCGGCCTCGTGGTCGCGGTGCACGATCTGCTCTCCCGCGTGCCCGACCCGGCCGACGCGGACATCCGGGAGGCGCTGGCAGGCAACCTGTGCCGCTGCACAGGATACGAGACCATCCTCGACGCGGTACGGAAGGCGGCACTCCAATGACCGCGAGTTGCCCCTTCCCGCCCGCGAGTTGCCCTTTCCCGCCCGCGAGTTACCCCCTCCGGTCCGGGAGTTGCCCCTTCCCGTCCGGGAGTTGCCCCTTCCGGTCGGCGGGTTGCCGCCGCCGGTCGGCGACCTGCCCCGGCGCGCGCGGCCTTCCAACCGACCCTCGACTGCCGGGCTCGACCGTGGTCCGCGTTCCGCACACCCCGAAGGCCAACGGCACGGGCCGCGACAGCACGAGGACACTCCTCCGATCGGTGCCGGGAACGAGCGACCTCGAGGCTGTCCGATCACCCATGCGCAACCGACCGGGTGGCGAGACCACGGAAGCGGCAATTCGCCGACGTGCCGGGGCAACTCGCGAACGTGCCGGGGCAACTCGCCGACGGGAAGGGGCAACTCGCGGGAGGGAAGGGGCGACTCGCGGGTGTGGAGGGGGTGGCTCGCGCCGATGATCGTGATCGAGAACGCCGCCGTCGCGACCGTCGACCCGGTGGGCACCGAGTACCGCGAGGGGCATGTGGTCGTCGACGGCGAGCGCATCGCCGCCGTCGGGGCGGGTCCGGCGCCCGCCGACCTGACCGGGGAGCGGGTGGACGCGCGCGGATGCCTGGTCACCCCGGGGCTGGTGAACACGCATCACCACCTGTACCAGTGGGCGAGCCGGGGACGGGCGGTCGGAGCGACCCTGTTCGAGTGGCTCGTGGAGTTGTACCCGGTGTGGGGGCGGCTCGACGCCGAGATCACCCGGGCCGCCGCGACGGCGGGGCTGGCACGGCTGGCGCTGACCGGGTGCACCACCGTCGCCGACCACCATTACGTGTTCCCCCGCGACGGCGGTGACCCGATGGCCGCCCTGGTGGAGGCCGTGCGCGAGATCGGGGTCCGGGCGCACCTCGTGCGGGGGTCGATGGACCGGGGTTCCTCCGACGGCGGACTGCCTCCCGACCACCTCGTCGAGGACACCGACGTCGCGCTCGCGCGCACCGAGGAGGCGATCGACGCCTGGCACGACCCCGCGCCCGGGGCGCGGGTGCGCGTGGCGGTGGGGCCGTGCTCGCCGTTCAGCGTGACCGAACGCCTGATGACCGGCGCCGCCGAACTCGCGCGCCGGCGGGGTGTGCGGCTGCACACCCACCTCGCCGAAACCCTCGACGAACAGGACCGGTGCCGGGCCGAGTTCGGCCTCGACCCGGTGCCCTACGCGGACACGCTCGGCTGGCTGGGCGACGACGTGTGGCTCGCGCACACGGTGCACGTGTCCTCGAAGGAGATCGGCAGGTTGGGGGAGACCGGCACCGGGTCGGCGCACTGCCCCACGTCCAACGGCAGGCTCGGCACCGGTATCGCCCCGGTGCGGGAGCTGCTCGACGCGGGCACGCCCGTCGGGCTCGGCGTCGACGGTGCCGCGTCCAACGAGTCGGGCGGCCTCGGCGGCGAACTGCACCAGGCGTTGCTCCAGGCGCGGCAACGCGGGGGACCCCGTGCGCTCGCGGTGCGGGAGGCGCTGCGGATGGCCACGATGGGTGGTGCCCGCTGCCTCGGCAGGCAGGACGAACTGGGCTCGCTGGAGCAGGGCAAACTCGCCGACCTCGTCGTGTGGCGCACGGACGGGCTCGCGCACGCCGGGATCGACGACCCCGTGGCCGCGCTCGTGCTGGGGGCGCTGCCCCAGGTGGGGCTGTTGCTCGTCGGAGGACGCGACGTCGTGACCGACGGGACACTGCGCACCGCCGACGAGACGGCGATCGCCACCGAGCTGCGGGCCGCGAGCGCGCGGCTGGAGGGAGCACGCCCATGACCACGACCGCCACGTCCACCAGGACCGCCGCGCAGGGGCTCGGGTCGAGCCCGGCCCGGCCCGACGGACCCGCCAAGGTGCGCGGCGAGTTCGCCTATTCCTCCGACCTCTGGCACGACGACATGATCTGGGGCGCGACGCTGCGCAGCCCGCACCCGCACGCCCGCATCACCGGCATCGACGTCACGGGGGCGGTGGGCATGCCGGGCGTGTACGCGGTGCTGACCCACGACGACGTGCCCGGTGCGAACCGGTACGGCCTCGAGCAGGCCGACCAGCCCGTGCTGGCCGAGGACGTCGTGCGCTACCAGGGCGAGCCGGTGGCGCTGGTGGCCGCCGACCATCCGGAGACCGCCCGCCGCGCCCTCGAGGGCATCACGGTCGGTTACGAGGTGCTGGAACCGGTGACCGACGCGTGGGCCGCCGCGGCCGGGCAGGGCCCCGCGCTGCATCCCGGCGGCAACGTCGTGCGGCACGTGCCGATCCGCAAGGGCGAGGCCGGTGCCGAGGGCGAGGTCGTGGTGACCGGCACCTACGAGGTCGGCATGCAGGACCAGGCGTTCCTCGGCCCGGAGTCGGGGCTGGCGGTACCCGCCGACGACGGCGGTGTGGACCTGTACGTGGCGACGCAGTGGTTGCACGCCGATCAGCGGCAGATCGTGGCCGCCCTCGGGCTGCCACCGGAGCGGGTGCGGCTGACGCTGGGCGGCGTGGGCGGGGCGTTCGGCGGGCGCGAGGATCTGTCGATGCAGATTCACGCCTGTCTGCTCGCCCTGCGTACCGGCAGGCCGGTCAAGATGGTCTACAACCGCGAGGAGTCCTTCTACGGGCATGTGCACCGCCATCCGGCGCTGTTGCGGTACGAACACCACGCCGACCGGCACGGCAGGCTCGTCCACGTCAAGGCCGAGATCGTGCTCGACGGTGGCGCCTATGCCTCGACCACCGGAGCCGTTGCGGGCAATGCCGCCACCCTCGGTGTCGGCCCGTACGAGGTGCCGAACGTGACAGTGGACTGCCGAGGCGTCTACACCAACAATCCGCCGTGCGGCGCGATGCGCGGCTTCGGCGCCGTGCAGGCGGCGTTCGCCTACGAGTCGCAGATGGACGCGCTGGCGCGCGAGTGCGGGCTCGATCCGGTCGAGGTGCGGGTGCGCAACGCGCTGCGCGAGGGCTTGTCCATGCCCACAGGGCAGGTCGTGGACTCGCCCGCGCCCGTGGCGGAACTGCTGGGACGGGTGCGGGACATGCCGCTGCCGCCCGAGCCGTCCGGTCGCGACGACCGGGATCTTCGCCTGCTGCCGGGCGGGGTTTCGAACACCACGCACGGCGAGGGAGTGGTGCGCGGGGTCGGCTACGCGGTGGGCATCAAGAACATCTGCTTCTCCGAGGGATTCGACGATCACTCCACCGCGCGGGTGCGGCTCCAGGTCGTGGGCGGCGAGCCGGTCGCGACCGTGCACACGGCCGCCGCCGAGGTCGGTCAGGGGCTCGTGACCGTGCTGGGGCAGATCGTGCGGCACGAACTGGGCATCGAGCGGGTCACGATCGAGCCGACCGATACGACGATCGGCAGCGCGGGTTCCACCTCGGCGTCGCGGCAGACCTACGTCACCGGGGGCGCCGTGCGCGCGGCGGCCTCGGCGGTGCGGGCGGAGCTGCTCGGCCGCCTCGGCCGCCCGGCCGAAGAGCTGCGCGTGGACGGCGGCGTGGTCATCTCGGCCCGCGACGGCGTGGTCGCCGATATAGCGTCGGTGCTCGGCGAGGACGTGCTGGACGAGACGGTCCTGTGGCGGCACCGCCCGACCGAGAGCCCGCATCCGGAGACCGGCCAGGGCGTCGCGCACGTGCAGTACGGGTTCGCCGCCCACCGCGCGGTCGTCGACGTCGACGTCGAATTGGGACTGGTCCGGGTGGTGGCCCTCGACTGCGCGCAGGACGTGGGCAGGGCGCTCAATCCGCGCGCGGTCCTCGGCCAGATCCACGGCGGTTCGGCGCAGGGCCTCGGGCTCGCGGTGATGGAGGAGATCCGCACCGAGGACGGCCTGATCCGCAATCCCTCGTTCACCGACTATCTCGTTCCGACCGTGCTCGACATGCCTCCGATGTCGGTCGAGGTGCTGGAGCGCGCCGATCCGCACGCGCCGTACGGTCTACGCGGGGTCGGCGAGCCGCCGACGATCTCGTCGACTCCCGCGATCGTCGCGGCGATCCGCGCGGCGACGCACAAACCGTTGCGGCGGGTGCCGGTGCGGCCGGAGCACCTGGTCTGACCGGCGAGCCGCCCGTTTCCAGTGAACCCAGGTCAGTCGGTGACGTTGGTGCGCAGGCGGTGCAGCAGGGAACGCAGGAGTGCCAGCTCGCGCTCGTCGACGCCCGTACGCAGTGCGCTGTCGAACTCGGTGGCGGCCACGCGCATCCGGTGAAACGCCGCCCGGCCTTCGTCGGTGAGCTCGATCAAATGCACCCGGCGATTGTCCGGGTCGCGCCTGCGGGTCAGTAGACCGTCGGCCTCCATCGCGGCGAGGTGATGGGTGAGCGTCGCGCCGCGGATGTTGGCGGCCTCGGCGATTTCGCGCTGGTTCGCCTCGGGCCTGTTCACGAGGGTGAGCAGCACGAGCCAGACCGGGCGTGATCCGCCAACGGAGTGCAGCGCGGCGTCGAACGCGCGCCCGACTGCCTTCGCGGTCGTGGAGAGCGTGAGGCCGATCGGTTGCTCGTCGGGTTCGTGCATGGTCCAACGGTAGCACACTGATAGATGTCTAACTGTTTGCTATCTAAGCGTTAGCCATCTATCGTTTGTGTGGCAGCACCAGGACAAGGAGGCGACCATGACGAATACGGCAGCCGGGGTGGGCCAACTCCTCGACCACTGGGCCGAGGCCGAGCTTCGGGGGGACGTAACCACGCTGCGCGCGATGCTCGGCGACGACTTCGTCGGCATCGGCCCACACGGATTCCAGATCGACAAGGCGCGGTGGCTTGACCGCTATATGTCGGGAAGCCTCGTCAACACCGGCTTCGACGTCACGGAGCCGACCGTGCGGGAGTACGGACCGGTCGCCGTCGTCAATGGCGTGCAGAACCAGACGGCGACCTATGCGGGCGAGCCCTTCCCCGGACGGTTCCGCATGACGCTGGTGGCCGTCCGGCGCGGCCGGGGGTGGGAGATCGTCTCTCTTCAGCTTTCGCCAATGGCCGACCAGTAAGCGCACCAGAAGCACGCGGGTGCCGTGCCGGTGCTCGCGGGAAGGTGGAACCGATGCGCATCAGCATCAACGTCACGCAGTACTCCTGGCCCGGGCGGATCGACAGCGCACTCGACAACGTCGCCCGGGCCGCCGACGAGGCGGGACTGGACACGGTGTGGGTGGCCGATCACCTGCTCCAGGCCGACCCCACCGCCGATGCCGACGCCGAGATGCTGGAGGCCTACACCACCTTGGGTTTCGTGGCCGCACGGACCGAGCGGGTCCGTCTCGGAACGATGGTGACCGCCGTGACTTACCGCCCTCCTGCATTGCTGGTGAAGGCCGTGACCACGCTCGACGTGCTCTCCGGAGGGCGTGCGTGGCTCGGCCTGGGCAGCGGCTACAGCACCGCGGAGGCCGGAGCAATGGGCCTGCCGCTGCCACCCATCGCCGAGCGTGTCGCGCGGTTGGAGGAGACGCTGGAGCTCGCCTCGCGCATGTGGAAGGGCGACGACTCACTCTTCGACGGCGCGCATCACCGCTTCGAGCGTCCGGTCGGTAGTCCGCCTCCGATGAGCACACCGCACCCGCCGGTGCTGGTGGGCGGGATGGGCGAGCGCACGACACTGCCTCTCGTTGCCCGCCGCGCGGACGCGTGCAACCTCTTCGACATTCCCGACGGGGGTGAGACGGTGCGCCGCAAACTCGCCGTACTCGCGGAGCACTGCGAAGCGCACGGGCGCCCGTTCGACGACATCGAGAAGACGGTCAGCACGAGGCTGGAACAGTCCGAGACCGCGGGGGCGTTCGCCGACCGTTGTCACCGGCTCGGTGAGCTCGGCTTCGACCATGTCGTCGTGGTCCGGTCCGGTCCGTTCGGCACCGCGGACGTGGCGACGTTGGGCGAGGCGGTGCGCATGCTCGGCGACGGGTGAGCCCTCCCGTCGTGCGGAGGCCGCCGGAGCGCGGCTGGAGCTCTCCGCCCGCATCGCCGCCACGAAGCACCCGCGGGCGGCACGCCTCAGTCGGCCGGACGGCGGCGGCGCGTCCGGCCCCACGGCTTGTACACCGCGAGCACGAGTGCGACGACGAGTGCGATCGAGGACACGATCGGGGGAAAGTAGAGGTTCGTCGGCGTCTCGCCGGTCGGCTCGCCCGCCAGCATCGCCCGTCCGTACTCGCCGGCCGCCTCCACCGTCGGTTGCAGGGCGAGCGGCACGAGAGCGGTGAGCACCACGGCGATCACCAGTTTCACCACCACCCACCGGTACCGCAGCACCCCCCAGCGCGTGCCCCGGCCGAGCACGATCCCGCTGAGCAGGGTCAGCAGCCCCAACGGCAGCAGCGTCCACACCGCGAACAGTTCGACGGCCTGGTAGGAGACGGCGACCACGGTCGGGTCGGAGGAGACCACCGTCCGCAGGACCAGGACGCCCAGTACGACGTCCACGCCCAGCCACGCGACCGCGACTCCGATGTGGACCACCAGGAGCGCTTTCCGCGCCGAGGGGGACAGGCGTTTCCGTGTCCGCGCCACCTCCTCGGCCTCGCCCGCCGTCATCCGACCGTGCTCCCCTCGTCGTCGGTAGTGGTGTGCCGGAGGCGTGCGGCGAGAACCCGTGGTCTCCGGCTCTGGGAGAAGTGTGGCGGTCATCGGCTGAGAAGGCGTTCAGGCCCGCAGCGACCGAGCGGGTCTCGCGGGCGTCACGGTGGTTCGGGCAGCGGATCTGATGTCGGTGGAGCACGGGGAGCGGAGTTCATGCCGCCATCCGGAATGGCGGTGTCGTTCCCGGCGGTCAATTCAGAAAATGATCTTCATTGCGGGCGGAAGGCGATCCTCGGTGTGACTCGTCAGTAGTATTCAGAGTGGCCGTGCGTCTCGTTGATCTTCGTCCGGAGTGGTGGCGAAGCAAGATCAAAATTACGCTGCGCTGAACGAATTGCGCCGTTCGGCGTGGCATCACGGCCGGTCGCCGATACCCCTTCAGCCGTCCTGGTGCATTTCGCTCAGGCGCTTCAGAATGGCCGTGTCACCGAGAGCACGGAACCGCGATTCCGTGCCAGAAGCGTGGCTCCCTGCTGCCACAGGGAGCCACGCGGTGGCCATCACTCACACCCAAGTCCGAAGGGAATCCATGGTGATGTCCGACCTTACGGTACAGCCGTGTGCAAGTAGCATGCTAGCTGTCTGCCCCGTCCGGGTGATCCCGTCGGCGCCGTCCCGGCCGCGGTCGCGGGGGCGGCATCGGGCCGCCGACCGGCGCTGCGCGCACCCCGTGGCCTTCGCGGAGGAGTCGGCGTTGTCGCTGCCGAGCCGGGCCGACTACCACTACGCCGGTACGGGAAGGTGCGGGCG
>NZ_KB912640.1:246649-248270 GCF_000383795.1 Saccharomonospora saliphila YIM 90502 | reverse complement strand
GGGCGGCTTGGGCGGTCCGGCGGCGCGGTGGATCGGTGGCGGCGTGCCTCGGCGCCCGCGGTGTCCGCGCACGGGTGCGCGGGTGTGGAGGGGTCAGCGCCAGGATGGCAGCCACAGCTCGGCCTGCCACCGGTCGTGCGTGATCGCGTCGCCGTTGAGGATCGGCCACAGCCAGACGAAGTTCGCCACCACGAGGCCGACGTAAAGCGAGACGACCAGCAGCCCGGTCCCGCGTCGCTCGCCCGCGCGGGCGCGGCCCAGTATCTGGCCGAGTACCAGCGTCAGCCCGAGCACGAGGAACGGTGCGAGCGGGGTGGCGTAGAAGTAGTACATCTGCCGGTCGAGGTTGAGAAACCACGGCAGCAGGCCCGCCAGGTAGGCCACGGCCACGGCGGCGTAGCGCCAGTCGGCGCGGAACACCGCGCGCCACAGCGTCCAGGCCAGCAGCGGCAGCGCCAGCCACCACATCGCGGGTGTGCCGACCAGCATCGTGGCGCTGACGCACTCCGACGTCCCGCAGCCGGTCACGTGCTCGCCCGACTCGTAGTAGTACAGCATCGGGCGCAGGCCCATCGGCCACGTCCACGGCTTCGACTCCCACGGGTGCGGGTCGCCTTCCGGGGTCGAGAGGCCGCTGTGGAAGTCGAGCACGTTGAGCGTGTAGAGCACCAGCGACCGCAGGGCGTCGGGGACGAACCCGAACGCGCCGGAGCCGACGTTCTCGATCTCCACGTAGTGCCGGTCGGTGGCCGTCTCGCTGGCGAACCACGCCCACCAGCTACTCAGGTACACCCCGACCGAGACGACGCCGAGGGCGAAGGCGGCGGGCAGCAGGTCCCGGCGCAGCACCCCGGCCCACGGCCTGCGCACCCCGGCCGCCTTCCGGGCGCTGACGTCGAAGGCCAGGCACAGCAGGGCGAAGGCGATCACCCAGTAGGCCCCCGACCACTTCACCGCCGTGGCCAGACCGAGCAGCACGCCCGTGCCGAAGCGCCACCAGCGGAACCCGAGCCTCGGCCCGTACGGCGACGCCTCCGCCCAGCCCTCGCGCACGGCCACCGCGAACCGCTCGCGCACCTGGTCGCGGTCGCGCAGCAGGCACCCGAACGCGGCCAGCACGAACAGGGCGATGAAGATGTCCAGCATCCCCATGCGGGATTGCAGGTGCAGCACGCCGTCGGCGATGACCAGCACCCCGGCGAGCCCGCCGAGCAGGGTGGAGCGCGTGAGCCGCCGGGCGATGACGACCGTGAGCACCACGATCAGCGTCCCGGCCAGGGCGGCGCTGAACCGCCAGCCCCAGCCGTCGTAGCCGAAGATCCATTCGCCGATCGCGATGAGCTGCTTGGCCAGCGGCGGATGGACGATCAGCTCGTAGCCGTAGTTGTCCTCGTAGCCGCCGTTGCGCAGCATCTGCCACGCCTGGGGAACGTAGTGCTTCTCGTCGAACACCGGCGTGCCCTCGTCGGTGGGGAAGCCGAGGTTCTGGAAGCGGACGACGCCGCCGATGATCGCGAGTACGGCGGTGACCACCACGGCGCGGAGCCGGTCGCCGGGCATCGGTCTGCCCAGCAGCGCGGCTTCGCGGTCGCTCGGTGGCCGCCGCGCGCGGGGCGCCGCG
>NZ_KB912640.1:242475-246549 GCF_000383795.1 Saccharomonospora saliphila YIM 90502 | reverse complement strand
CAGTCCGCCCGCGCGGTGATCTTGTCGATGAGGTCTGGGTCGCGGTCGACCGGGCCCCGCAGTTGTGGTGTGGGGTCCTGGTACCAGACGAACCAGGCGTCGGGGCGGCGGCCCACGCCGAGTACGTGGGCGCCCCGGCGTGCGAAGCCGAGCGCGGTGGCCGCGCCGAGTCCGGAACCCGCACCGGTGACCACGACCACGCGGCCGTCGAAGCGGAGGTCGTCGGGTGCGGACGGGGTGGCGTCGTGCGCGGTGTCGGTCATGGCGGCGACGCTAGGTCCTGACACCGGTGTCAAGGTCAAGTCCGCGGTTGGGCTGACGGGCGCGGAGGAAGGGAGCACCGGGTGCAGATCGGGGAGCTGGCCGCGCGGACGGGCGCGAGCCGACGGTCGATCCGCTACTACGAACAGCAGGGCTTGCTGGAGTCGCGGCGCACGGACACCGGCTGGCGGATCTACGACGAGCGCGCGGTCGATCGGGTGCGCAACATCCGGGAGCTGATCGCGGCCGGACTGACCGTCGACGACATCCGCGCCGTGGTGCCGTGCCTCGACCTCAAGACCGAGGAGTTCCGCAACTGCACCGACAGCCCGGACGGGGTGGTCGAGGTGTACCAACGGCGCCTCGGCGACGTCGAACGCAGGGCCGCGGAGCTGGAGCGGTACCGGGCGGAACTGGCCGACCGCCTGTCCCGGCTCCGCGCGGGGCGGCCGGACGAACCGATGGAGGAGCTGCTGGGCACCGCGGGACCGGACGCCTGATCCGGCGGTGACATCGGTCGATGGCGGTCAGTCTCCGAGCACGGGGCACCGCCGCCGCGGTTGACCGTTCGGTGTCGACGCCATGACAAGCCCGGAATCCGCATCGGCGTCGTGAACTCCCGCCGGGCGACCGGGGATGTCAGACCGGCGGCCGGAGGGGGCGCCGCCCCTCGCCGTCGCACCAGCGGCACGGCCTCAGGGTCAGAGCCGTGCGCGGAACCCCGCCGAGCACGGCGAGCTTCGGGTCCGGAACCTGGCCGTCCCCGCCGCACGCGAGGCACACCGCCTGCGGGCGCTTGTCGTCCTCGCTCATCGGCGAACCTTCCCGCTCGTGATCGTGACCGTCGCCGGTAACGCAGTCTACGGCCGACGCGGTACCGACGGCGGAGTCAGGACCCGGGACGCAGGATCGGGCGCAGGGCGGTCAACACGCCCGGGTCCTCGATGGTGGAGGGCACGGGTTCGTCGCGTCCGTCGGCGATGCCGCGCATCGTCCGGCGCAGGATCTTGCCGGAGCGGGTCTTGGGCAGCGCCTCGACCACCGACACGTCGCGGAACGCCGCCACCGGGCCGATCTCGTCGCGCACGGCGGCCACCAGCTCGTCGCGCAGCCTCCCGTGGTCGACGTCGGCGCCCGCCTTGAGCACCACCAGCCCGTGCGGGAGCTGTCCCTTGAGCCGGTCGGCCACCCCGATGACGGCGCACTCGGCGACGGCGGGGTGGGCGGCCAGCACGGCCTCGATCGAGCCCGTGGACAGCCGGTGCCCGGCCACGTTGATCACATCGTCGGTGCGGCCCATGACGAAGAGGTAGCCCTCGTCGTCGCGGTAGCCGGAGTCGCCGGTGAGGTAGTGCCCCTCGTAACGGGACAGGTACGACTCGACGTAGCGGTCGTCGTCACCCCACAGGGTCGGCAGCGCGCCCGGCGGCAGCGGCAGCCGCAAGGCGATCGCGCCCTCCCGCCCCGGGGGCAGTTCCTCGCCGGACGGGGAGAGCACGCGCACGTCCCATCCCGGCATCGGCACGCTCGCCGAACCCGGCTTGACCGGCATGGGTTCGAGACCCCGCGGGTTGGCGGCGACCGGCCAGCCGGTCTCGGTCTGCCACCAGTGGTCGATCACCGGCACGCCCAGCGTCTCCCGCGCCCAGCTCAGGGTCTCGGGGTCGAGCCGTTCGCCCGCGAGGAACAGCGTCGCCAGCCCGCTGAGGTCGTGCTCGGCCGTGGCCGCGCCGTCCGGATCGACCCGCTTGATCGCGCGCAGCGCCGTCGGCGCGGTGAACAGCGCGCGCACCCCGTACTCGGCGATCACCCGCCAGAACGCGCCCGCGTCCGGAGTCCCGACCGGTTTGCCCTCGTAGAGCAGCGTGGTCGCCCCCACCAGCAGGGGCGCGTAGACGATGTAGGAGTGGCCGACCACCCAGCCGACGTCGGAGGCGGTCCACCACACCTGTCCGGGTCCCACGTCGTAGATCGCCGGCATCGACCAGGCCAGGGCCACCGCGTGCCCGCCGTTGTCGCGGACGACGCCCTTCGGCTTCCCGGTGGTGCCCGAGGTGTAGAGGATGTAGAGCGGGTCGGTCGCGGCCACCGGCACCGGGTCGGCGGGCTCGGCCGAGGCGACAAGCTCGTCCCAGTCGACGTGCCGGGGATCGTCCAGCGTGGCCGGGGCGGCCGGGCGCTGAAGCACCACGACGTGGTCGGGCTGGTGCGTGGTCGCCGCGAGCGCGTCGGTCACGATCGGCAGGTACTCCACCGTGCGCGCGGGCTCGATGCCGCACGACGCGGCGACGATCACCGTCGGTGTCGCGTCCTCCACCCGTGCGGCCAGCTCGGCGGGCGCGAACCCGCCGAAGACCACCGAATGCACCGCGCCCAGCCGGGCGCAGGCGAGCATCGCCACCACCGCCTCGGGCACCATCGGCATGTAGATGATCACCCGGTCGCCGCGGCCCACCCCGAGTGACCGCAGCGCTCCCGCGAACCGCGCCACCCGGTCGCGCAGCTCCCGGTAGGTCAGCCGGTCCTTCGCCCCGGTGACGGGCGAGTCCCACAGCAGCGCGTCCTGCTCGCCCCTCCCCGCCTCGACGTGCCGGTCGAGCGCGTTGTAGGCGGTGTTCAGCACACCGTCGCCGAACCACCGGTACAACGGCGCGCCGGAGGAATCCAGCGCGCGCGACGGGGGACGGACCCAGTCGATCGCCCGCGCCGCGTCCAGCCAGAATCCCTCGGGGTCGTCGAGACCGCGCCGGTACTGCTCGGTGTATGCGCCCATCGGCTGCCTCCTCAGCGTCGAGGTCGTCAGCACAGACGGTAGGGCGGCGCCGAGCCGAAGACCAGGCCGCCGACACTCCGCGCCGGGCACCCGGACGGCACTCGGTCGAGGGACTTTCGGCGCGCACACCCGGGCAGCACCGTGCCCGCCGTAAGCTCGGCGAGAGGAACACGCCATACTTGGCCCTCGAACGGTGCCGGGCGACGCGACGAAGGAGCGAGGGGTGGAATCGATCGCGAGCTCGCTGCTTTCGCTCGCTTATCAGCTGTTCCAGCCGGGTTTCTGTCCCGGGGACTGGGCATGGGCCACGACGATGGCGGGGATGCTCGTCGCGCTGTTCCCCGTGGGGGCGGCCGTGGCCGTGGCGCTGATGCGTAAGTTCACCGGCAACCGCTACCACGGCGCCGCGCTCGGGGCGCTCGCCGGTTTCGGTCTTGTGCTCGTCCTGCTGGTGCCGTGGCTGCTCGTCACCGGCGCCTCCAGCGTCTTCCGCGGCGTGTTCCGGGGAGACGCCTCCGGGTTGTCGCTGGGCGAGTACGAAGCCATGCAGCGCGAGTACTGCTGGGTCGGCCCGCAGGACGAGTACCTCGGCGGCGGCCAGAACGTCTACGAGACCCTGTTCTATCCCTCCGGTGACGCGTTCGCCTACGGCTACTACCTCGCCGGGCTGATCGGCCTTCCGCTGCTGGCCCTGCTGGGCGTCATGCTGCTGGGCCGCATCGCCCTGCGGCGGGGACCGAAGTGGCCGGGCAGGTTGCTGTGGGTTCCGTTCGTGGCGTTGCTGCTGGTGGCCGAGGCCCGCGCGGTCGGACCGCCCCACGGCATCAGGTTCATCACTCCCGCTCCCAGGGCAGCCGGATGACGCGCACGTCGTGGCAGAAGTACTTGCCGCCGAACTGGGCGCCGATGCCGAACTCGCGGGTCATCTCCAGGACCTGCTGCTCCAGTTCCACGTCGCGGAACCCATGGCCCAGCTCGGACCCTTCCTCGGCAGCTCGTCCAGGTACCGCGCCGAAGCGAGCTTGGCGACCTTGAGGTTG
>NZ_KB912640.1:235122-242375 GCF_000383795.1 Saccharomonospora saliphila YIM 90502 | reverse complement strand
CCCGCCCTCCACGGAGGTCTCGTGCCCGCCACGCCCCGGCATGGGGGGAGGCTAACCCGCCGCGCCCGTGCGAGCGGGCGGCGACGCCCGTCCCGCGCGGTCCCACGCCCGAGATCACCTGATCGGGTGCATCGCGGTCGCGTCGCTCCGCACGGCCGTGGCGACGGTCGCGGCACGCGCTCCCTCGCGCGAATCGCTTCCGGCCGCATCCGTAGGCTGAACAGGTATGAGCACCCCTGTGTTGACTGCGGTGGCCTGGCCCTACGCCAACGGCCCCCGCCACATCGGCCACGTTTCCGGTTTCGGTGTCCCCTCGGACGTGTTCTCCCGCTACCAGCGAATGGCCGGCAACGACGTGCTCATGGTCTCCGGCACCGACGAACACGGCACGCCCATCCAGGTGCAGGCGGAGAAGGAGGGCATGACCCCGCAGCAGGCCGCCGACACCTACACCCGCCAGATCGGCGAGGACCTGCGCGGGCTCGGCCTGTCCTACGACCTGTTCACCCGCACCAGCACGGGCAACCACGCCGAGGTCACCCAGCAGATCTTCCTCGCGTTGCACCGCAACGGCTATGTCGTGCCGAGGACCACCACGGGCGCGATCAGCCCGTCCACCGGCCGCACGCTGCCCGACCGCTACGTCGAGGGCACCTGCCCGATCTGCGGCTACGACGGCGCGCGCGGCGACCAGTGCGACAACTGCGGCAACCAGCTCGACGCCGCCGAACTGCGCAACCCACGCTCGCGGATCAACGGCGAGGTGCCGCGTTTCGTCGAGACCGAGCACCTGTTCCTCGACCTGTCCGCGTTCACCGAGACGTTGGGCAAGTGGCTGTCCACCCGCACCGACTGGCGGCCCAACGTCCTCAACTTCACCCGCAACCTCGTCGAGGACATGCGGCCCCGCCCGATCACCCGTGACCTGGACTGGGGCGTGCGCATCCCGCTCGACGGGTGGCGCGACGAGCCCATGAAGCGCTTCTACGTCTGGTTCGACGCGGTGATCGGCTACTTCTCCGCCAGCGTCGAGTGGGCGCGGCGTAGCGGCGACCCGGACGCGTGGCAGCGGTGGTGGCTCAACCCCGACGCGCGGTCCTACTACTTCATGGGCAAGGACAACATCACCTTCCACGCCCAGATCTGGCCCGCGCTGCTGCTCGGGCACAACGGGGAGGGCGACCACGGCGGCGAGCCAGGCCCGTTCGGGCGGCTGCACCTGCCCGACGAGATCGTCTCCAGCGAGTTCCTCACCATGAGCGGCTCGAAGTTCTCCACCTCACGCGGCACCGTCATCTACGTGCGCGACTTCCTGCGCGAGTTCGGGCCGGACACGCTGCGCTACTTCATCGGGGTGGCGGGGCCGGAGACCCACGACGCCGACTTCACCTGGGACGAGTTCGTGCGCCGGGTCAACTTCGAACTCGCCAACGAGTGGGGCAACCTGGTCAACCGTGCGATCTCGCTCGCGCACAAGAACAACGGCGGCGTGCCCCGCCCGCACACCCCTGCCCCGGCCGACGAGGACCTCAAGGCCGATGCCCGCGCCGCCTTCGACACCGTCGGCGCGCACCTGGGCCGGTCGCGGTTCCGGCAGGCGGCCTCCGAGGCCATGCGGGTGGTCTCGGCGGCCAACAAGTACCTTTCCGATCAACAGCCGTGGAAGCTGGGCGACGACCCGGAGCGGCGCGACACCGTGCTGCACACCGCGCTCCAGGTGGTCTCCGACGCCAACACGCTGCTCACGCCGTTCCTGCCGCACTCGGCCCAGAAGGTGCACGAGGCCCTGGGCGGCACGGGCGTGTGGGCGGCGCAACCGGAGCTGCGCGAGGTGGCCGACCTCGACGTGCCCGAGCGAACGAACCCGATCCTGTCCGGCGACTACACCGCCGAGCAGGCCCGCTGGGCCTCGGTGCCGATCGAGGTCGGCAGGCCGCTGGCCAAACCGACCCCCCTGTTCCGCAAGCTCGACGCGGCACTGGCCGAGACCGGTCCGGAGTGGGCGCCGATCCAGCGGGACGACGCGTGAGCCGCGAGGACCCGCCGCCGGAGCCGGACCCGCTGGAGACTCCGACCGTCGACGCGCACACCCACCTCGACGCGTGTGGAGCGCGGACGCCCGAGGGGTTGCGTGCCGCGCTCGACCGCGCCGAACGCGCGGGGATCGGCCGCGTGGTCACCGTGGCCGACGACCTCGACTCCGCTCGCTGGGTGGTGGAGGCGTCCACGTGGGACGAGCGCGTGGCCGGGGCGGTGGCCCTGCACCCCACGCGCACCGCGGAGTTCTCCGACGCCGACCGTGCCGAGATCGCGCGGCTCGCCGCGCACGAGCGCGTCGTCGCGGTGGGTGAGACGGGCCTGGACTACTACTGGGACTATTCGCCGCCGCGCGCGCAGGCCGAGGCGTTCCGCTGGCACATCGATCTCGCCAAGCGCCTCGGCAAGCCGTTGATGATCCACGACCGGGAGGCGCACGAGGACATCCTGGCGACCCTTGAGTCGGAGGGCGCGCCGGAGACGGTGGTGTTCCACTGCTTCTCCGGCGACGCCGACGTGGCGCGCCGGTGCGTCGACGCGGGCTACGTGCTCTCGTTCGCGGGCACGGTCACCTTCCGCAACGCCCGGGCACTGCACGAGGCCGCCCGCCTGGTGCCGGACGACCAGATGCTCGTCGAGACCGACGCGCCGTTTCTCACCCCGCACCCGTTCCGGGGCAGGCCGAACGAGCCCTATTGCGCCGCCTACACCGTGCGCGGCCTGGCCGAGCTGCGGAACCGGCCGGTGGCCGAGGTGGCCGCCGCGACGCGGCGCAACGCGGAACGCGTGTTCCGCTGGGAGGCAGGGGGGCCGGACCGCGCGGGTTCGTCCGCCGGGGGAGCGGAGCGGGTGTGGTGACGAAGCTCACTACTCCGCAGGGGGTGTTTGCGCAACCCCCCGGTGCTCGTTATGGTCCCGTGACCGTGCTGGGTGATGGTCTGTCATTGACCCTCACCCGACCGGCCCACAGTCACGTCGGTGTACGTCGGGGAGAGCGTCCTGCGGGACGTGAGGGCGGCGCTGACTGCGGGAGTCGCTGGACTTACGTGAAGGGATCGACCCTGTGACTGGTAGAGACGGGCACGCGGGTGCGTCGACGGCGGTGCTCGACTGGCCGAGCGAGGACGACGACCTCGATTTCTCGCCCGACCCGGAAGTCACTCCGCACGACGTGCTCACCGCGCTCGGCCCGGACGCGGACGCCCTCATGGCCCAGGCGAACGTGGACACCGACGAGCTGATCCGGCTCATCAACGCCGAGACCACGATGCTTCCGCCGGTCGTCGTGCCCGACGACGCGGCCGAAGCCGACGTGGCCGCGGCCTCGTCCGGCACCGACGACGCCTCCGACGGCCTGGCCAGCACCATCAAGACCTGGAAGAAGCGGTTCCTCCGGTCGACCGTGCTGGCCCTGATGATCTCGCTCACCGGCGGCGGCGCGGCGGCGCTGGCGATGAACAAGAGCGTCACGGTCAACGTCGACGGCGAGCGCGAGACGGTGCGCAGCTACGCCGACACCGTCGGGGAAGTCCTCTCCGACGCCGGGATCACGGTCGGAAAGCACGACGCGCTCTCGCCTTCGCCGCAGGCGCCCGTCGGTGACGGCGGCGTCATCAAGCTCGAACGCGGCCGCCATCTCACCGTCGTGGTCGACGGTGAGGAGCGCGCGTCGTGGGTGCGCGCCACGACCGTGGGCGAGGCGCTGAGCCAGCTCGGCCTCGACGACCTCGACCGGGAGAGCGCGTGGTTCTCCGCGCCGTTGCACGGCGAGGTGCCCCTGGACGGCATGCGCCTCGAAGTCAAGACCGAGAAGCAGGTCACCGTCTTCGACGGCGGCAACGAGCCGCGCGAGGTGAGCACCACCGCGGTCACCGCCCGCGAGCTGCTCGGTGAGCTGGAGCTCGACCTCGGCGAGCAGGACACGCTGGAGGAAGGGCTCGACTTCGCCCTCACCGACGGCGCCGAGGTCCACATCAGCCGCACCGGCGTCTCGGTGGTCAACGAGACCGAGTCCATCGAGCCCGAAGTCCGTGAGATCGAGGACCCGGAGCTTGAGGCGGGCACCGAGATCGTCGAGGACGAGGGCACGCCCGGCGAGAAGGTCGTGACCTACCGGGTCACCAGGCGCAACGGCGAGGTGGTGGACCGCGAGGAGCTGTCCACCAAGATCGTCGAAGAGGCCCAGGACCGCGTGGTGCGGATCGGCACCAAGCAGCCCGAGATCGCCGACGGCGCCGCGTGGGACCGGCTCGCGCAGTGCGAGTCCGGTGGCGACTGGTCCATCAACACCGGCAACGGCTACTACGGCGGCCTCCAGTTCAACAAGCAGACCTGGGACGCCTACGGCGGCAGCCAGTACGCGGCCTACCCCCACGAGGCCAGCCGGGAGCAGCAGATCGCGATCGCGACCAAGGTCCGCGACGCGCGCGGCGGGTACGGCGCGTGGCCCGCCTGTTCGTCGAGCCTCGGCCTGCCGAAATAGAGCGCGGTGACCGGGCGGGGTCCGCACGGCCCCGCCCGCCACGTCTCTAGGCTGGTCGGGTGAGCGAAACCCCGGGACTGCTCGGCCCCGCCGAGATCCGCGCGTCGGCCGCCGCCCTCGGCGTCCGGCCGACGAAGAAGCTCGGCCAGAACTTCGTGCACGACGCCAACACCGTGCGCCGGATCGTGGAGCTGGCCCGGGTCGGCACCTCCGACACCGTGCTCGAGGTCGGCCCCGGGCTCGGATCGCTCACCCTGGGGCTGCTGCACACCGGGGCCCGCGTGCTCGCCGTGGAGATCGATCACGCACTCGCGGGCAGGCTCCCGGCCACCGCCGCCGCGTACGCACCGGAGGCGGCGGACCGGCTCGCCGTGCTCGAACGCGACGCGTTGACACTGCGCGCGGCCGAGCTGCCCGGACCCGCCCCGACCACGCTGGTGGCCAACCTGCCGTACAACGTCGCCGTGCCGGTGGTGCTGCATCTGCTGGCCGAACTGCCGACGCTGCGCCGGGGCCTGGTGATGGTCCAGACCGAGGTCGCCGAGCGCATGGCCGCCCGCCCCGGCAGCCGCGTCTACGGCGTGCCCAGTGTGAAGCTGGCCTGGTACGGGCGTGTCCGCACGGCCGGTTCGGTGCCCCGGTCGGTGTTCTGGCCGGTGCCCAACGTCGACTCCTCCCTCGTGGAGTTCGAACGGCACCCCGGTGCTGAGCGCGCCGGCGCGGACGGTGTGCGGCCGGACCGGGCGCGTGGTGTGGACCGTGACGCGGTGTTCGGACTGGTGGACGCGGCGTTCGCGCAGCGCCGCAAGACGCTCAGGGCCGCGCTCGCCGCGTGGGCCGGGTCGGCCGAGCGGGCGGGGGCTTTGCTGACGGCGGCGGGTGTCGACCCCGCGACGCGCGGCGAGCGGCTGACGGTGGACGACTTCATCGCGATCGCCGCCGCTGCGCCAACGGTGTGATCTCGTGCGCCGGGCTTGCCATCGGGGCGGCTTCTCCGGTGTACTTTGAGGGCATCCATCCCGAGCGACCGAGAGACCTGGCTCACGGACGTCGCAGCAACCACCCCCGTGTGGGCAGGTGCTAACGCCAGGAGGCGATGGAGGACCCATGTATCGCTCCACACTGCTGACGAAGCGCCGAGTCGTCGACCAGGGTCGACGCACGGTGTGTGCGTGTCGCCGCCACACCGCCGTGCGTGCCTGACCCTGCCCTTTCCGACTCACGTCTTTCCTCGACGTCCGCACCGGACGTCGCGCTGAGCTGCCTTGGAGCGCTTCCGTGATCACTGTCGAGAACGTCAGCAAGTCGTTTTCCGGCCCCGACAACGACACCGCCGTCCCGGCGCTGCGGGACGTCAGCCTGGCCGTCGATGCCGGGGCGCTGTACGGGATCATCGGCCCCGCGGGTGCGGGCAAGACCACGCTGGCGCGGTGCGTGGCGCTACGGGAGCGTCCGGACCGCGGAGTGATCCGCTACGACGGTCTGGACACCGGCAGGCTCCAGGGGCGCAAGCTGTGGGGCGCGCGACGGCAGGTGTCGGTGGTGGACCCGAGCCTGCGCGGCGAGCGCACCGTCGCGGGC
This sequence comes from Saccharomonospora saliphila YIM 90502, assembly GCF_000383795.1. Lineage (GTDB taxonomy): Bacteria > Actinomycetota > Actinomycetes > Mycobacteriales > Pseudonocardiaceae > Saccharomonospora > Saccharomonospora saliphila. Next base: position 236,275 of record NZ_KB912640.1, on the reverse strand, counting down.
AACGTGGCCGAGCCGCTGGAGCGGATGGGCGTGGACGGCGCACGGCGGCGCACGCGCGTGGCGACGGTGCTCGACCTGATCGGGCTCTCCCGCAGTGCCGGGCAACTGCCCGCCGAACTCAGCCCCGGGCAGCGCAGGCGGGTGGCCGTGGCGCGGGCCCTGTCCACCGAGCCGTCCGTGCTGCTGGCCGACGACCCCACGGCGGAGGTGGACGCCGAGGAGTCCGCGGCCGTGCTCGGGGTGCTCGACCGGGCCCGTGCCGAGCTGGGAGCCACCGTGGTCCTGACCACGCGCCGGGCCGAGGTCGCGCGCCGGGTGTGCGACGAGCTGGCCCTGCTGGACCGGGGCACGCTCGTGGAGAGCGGCACGGTGCTGGGGCTGCTCGGCAAGCCGGGCAGCCGCATCGCCGACGCGCTGCTGCCGTCGGTCGACACGCCGAGGGCGCGGCTCGCCTCCTACGACAGCGCGGTGGACGTGGTGCTGGTCGGGTTCGCGGCGGTCGGTGCGCTGCTGCCCGAGGCGGCGGCCCGGTTCGGCGTCGAGTTCGCCACGATCGGCGGCGGCCTCACTCGCGTGGGCGACACCCCGGTGGCGCGCTTCCGGCTCGGCATCACCGGCCAGCGTGCCGACGCCGCACTCGCCTGGATGACCGAACGCGGCGCGCACGTCACCCACCCGCTGTACGGGCTGCGCAACGTGGCGGCCTGAGCGCCCGGGACCCGCGCGGCGCTGGTCGCGAGGAGATCCCACGGCGCCCCTCCCGAAGCCCCCTCGTGGGGCCGCCGCGACAGCCTCGCCCAGTAGGCTGGTGGGGTGCTTGCCGCCGCTTCCCCACCCGTCACCGTGCGGGTCCCGTCAAAGGTCAACCTGCACCTGTCCGTCGGCGACGTCCGCGCGGACGGTTACCACGAGCTGACGACGGTGTTCCAGGCGCTGTCGTTGACCGACGACGTCATCGTGGCCGAGACGGGTTCGTCCGGCGTCGAGGTCTCCGGCGAGGGAGCGAAGTCGGTGCCTTCGGGCGAGGACAACCTCGCGCTGCGGGCGGTGCGCGCGCTCGCCGAGTATGTCGGCAGGCCGGACGACGCGGCCAGGGTGCGGGTGCGGCTGCGCAAGGGCATCCCCGTGGCGGGGGGACTCGCGGGCGGCAGCG
>NZ_KB912640.1:221182-235022 GCF_000383795.1 Saccharomonospora saliphila YIM 90502 | reverse complement strand
CGGCTCCGGCGGCTCCGGTCGCACCGGCTCTGCCGCGTCCCCGTCCGGGAACGGCGACGGCGGGACCGCATCGGACGGTGGCGCCGACGGACAGCGGGCGTTGAGCGCGGCCGAATGGCGGGCCGCCACGAAGGAACTCGCGCGGGTGGAGCGCAAGCTGGACTCGGTGACGGCACGCGAGTCGGAGCTGCACGCCGCGCTCGCCGAGGCCGCCACCGACCCGGACCGGCTGATGCGCCTCAACACCGAACTCAAGGAGGTGCGCGCGGAGAAGGACGAGCTGGAGCGGCGGTGGCTGGAGACCTCCGAGGCGCTCGAGTAGAACGGGCCCGGGTTAAGGTTTACTCATGAGTCGGTTCGTGGAGACGATGGTCGCCACCGCGAACGCGGGTGGTCGGCAACGCGGCATGGTCACCGGTGAACCCCGGGAACCCGTGCGCAGGACGTGGTTCGAGGTGCATCAGCGTGCGCGGAGCCTGGCCGGTGGCCTGGTCTCCAGCGGACTCGAACCGGGTGCCGCCGTCGCCGTGCTGGCGGGTGCCCCCGAACTGATCGCTCCCACCGTGCAGGGCACCTGGCTGGCGGGCGGCAGTGTGACGATGCTGCACCAGCCCACGCCGCGGACCGACCTCGCCCGCTGGGCCGAGGACACCCTCACCGTGCTGCGGATGATCGGCTCCCGCCTGGTGGTGCTGGGAGAGCCGTTCGACGCGCTCGCGCCGGTACTGGACGAACACGGCATCGAGTACCGCATGATCACCGACCTGGTGGAGGCGGAACCGCTGGCCGAACCGGTGCCGGTGGGCGAGGACGCGCTGGCGCTGCTGCAACTGACGAGCGGGTCCACGGCGGAGCCGAAGGCCGTCAAGATCACGCACGGCAACCTGCACTCCAACATCACGGCGATGGTGGAGCGCGCCGAGTTCGACTTCGCCACCGACGTGATGGTGTCCTGGCTGCCGACCTTCCACGACATGGGCATGGTCGGCTTCCTGACGGTGCCGATGACCTTCGGCGTCGAGCTCGTCAAGATCACCCCCGTCGAGTTCCTCAGCGGTCCGCTGGTGTGGCCGGAGCTGATCAGCCGGTACCGCGGCACCACCACCGCCGCGCCGAACTTCGCCTACGCCATCGTCGGCCGCCGACTGGCCAGGGTGGACGACGACGACGCCTACGATCTGTCGAGCCTGCGCATCGCGTTGAACGGGGCCGAGCCCATCGACCCGGCCGCGGTACGGACCTTCACCGAGGCGGGCGCGCGGTTCGCGATGTCGCCCGAGTGCGTGTTCCCCGCCTACGGGCTGGCCGAGGCCACCCTCGCGGTGTCCTTCGCGCCGCTGTCCACGGGACTCACCGTCGACGTGGTCGAGGCCGAGGCCCTCGAGGCGCACGACCGCGCGGTCGCGGTGCCGGAGGACGATCCGAGCCGGGACACCGACGAGGTGCGGTCGTTCGCGGTGCTCGGACGTCCGCTCGACGGACTCGAGGCGCGCATCGTCGGCGACGACGGCGAACAGCGCGGCGAGCGTGAGGTGGGCGAGATCCAGTTGCGCGGTGAGGCCGTGACACCCGGATACCTCACTGTGGACGGTCCGGTCGACACACAGGACGCTCACGGCTGGTTCGCCACCGGTGATCTCGGCTACCTCGTCGACGGGCAGATCGTCATCTGCGGCCGGGCCAAGGACGTCATCATTCTCGGCGGCCGCAATGTCTACCCCACCGACATCGAACGCGCGGTCGGCGAAGTCGAGGGCGTCCGCGCGGGCAACGCGGTGGCGGTGCGGATCGACGCCGGAACCCGCCGCGAGCGGTTCGCCGTCGTCGTGGAGTCCGCGGCCTCCGACGACGAGGAGGCGGAGCGGGACCTGGTCAAACGGGTCACGGCCCGGGTGCGGGACGCGGTGGACGCCCGGCCGTACGCGGTGCTGGTGCTGCCGAAGGGCAGCCTGCCCAAGACGCCGTCGGGCAAGGTGCGGCGTGCCGCGACGGCCGAGCAGTACCGGGAGCGCATCGACGCCAAGGCGTGAGTGCGCTAGGTCCGGAGCCGCCGCCACCGGGGCCGCCTGACGTGCGTGTGCTCCAGGGCCGGAGCGACGTAGACGGCGGTGCCGGGCTCGCGCGTGGCCAGCGCCCGCTCGACGATGCGCAGGAAGGCGTCGACGGCCGTCGGGTCGTAGCCGTCCCGCCTGCCCATGGGCGAGAGGGTGAAGGCGACGTGGTGCACGTCGGCGGCGGTGACGGTGTCGCGGCCCTCCAGCGTGGCCGCGACACGGGAGAGGAAGGCGTCGACCTGCATCCGGTTGTAGCCGCGTGTGCCGAAGGGTGCCTGTGGAAACCACGCCCTGTCGACGTCGGAGGCCGTGAGTTTCATCTGCCACCGTCCGAGGTCCGCGGGGCCGCCCGGAACGCACCGCCGCGGGCGAGCCGCTCCCGCGCGTCGTCAAGGAACTCGTCGACCTCGCGCTCGTCGTAGCCGCGCCTGCCGAGCAGGGGGCGTCCGAACTGGACGCGGTCGATGTCCGCGGGCGTGAGCCCGCCCCGGCCCGCGAGCGCGCGCTCGATCCGGCGCACGAAGGCATCGACCTCGGTCTTCGAGTAACCACGCCTGCCCAGTGGTGCGTTGCCGAACTCGACCTGGCTGAGGTCGTCTGCGGTGAACGACATGGGACCTTCCTCGGGACTCGTGACGCTTCGGCGCGCAACGGAACTCGTTACGCCTTTCGACTATGCGTAACGACCTAGCCACGAGGAGTGGGAGGAAAACACCGGTCACCGTGCCGATGCCTCGCCCGGGTGGTGCTGACCACCCGGACAGGCGATACTCGGGGGACGCGGCCATGCCGGCCGAGAGTGGCGGCCGACGCGGCGGCGCCGCGTCGTTCAGCGCGTGTGGAAGGCGTTCTGCGCCGCGGCGAGCCCGCGGTCGACCAGCGTCTCGACCGCGTCCGCGCAGCGGTCGACGTGGTAGGCGAGATCGCGGCGCTCGGCCGCCGAGAAGTCCTTGAGCACGTAGTCGGCCGGGCTCATGCGGCCCGGCGGGCGGCCGACGCCGAAGCGCACGCGGTAGTAGTCACGCGTGCCGAGCGACGTGGTGATGGAACGCAGTCCGTTGTGGCCGTTGTCGCCGCCGCCGAACTTGAGTTTCAGCACCCCGTAGTCGACGTCCAGCTCGTCGTGGACCACGACGACGGCGTCGGCGGGAACGCGGAAGAAGCGCGCCACGCCCGCCACCGGACCGCCGGAGAGGTTCATGTAGGAGCGGGGCTTGGCGAGCACCACGCTGTGCCCGCCGAGGCGGCCCTCGAGGATCTCGGCGCCGCTGGAGTGCGCCTTGAACGTCCCGCCGACCCGTGTGCCGAGCTCGTCGAGTACCCCGAAGCCGATGTTGTGCCGGTTACCCGCGTAGCGCGGGCCGGGGTTGCCGAGACCGACGAGCAGCACCCGCTCGCCGGCTCCGGGTCGGTCGTCTCCCACGGCGGAACTCCGGTTCCGTGTCCTGGTGCGTCGTGCCTTACTCGGCCTTGTTCTCCTCGGTCTCGGACTGCTCCTCGACCACACCGGCGCCCTCGGTGTCCACCTCGGCCTCCATGGCCTGCTCGCTCGGCGCCTCGCTGACCACGGCGACGAGGTGCTCGCCGTCGGTCACGAGGGTCGCGCCCCGGGGCAGCGGCACCTGCGAGGCCGCGATCTGCGTGCCGGACTCGGCGCCGTCCACCGAGACCTCAAGGTGCTCCGGGATGTTCAGCGCGTCGACCTCGACCTGGACGGTGTCCAGCTCCTGGTTGACCAGCGTGCCGGGGCCCGCCTGGCCGGTGACCGTGACCGGGACGTCCACGGTGACCTTCTCGCCGCGGTGGACCATGAGCAGGTCGACGTGCTCGATGTAGTTCTTCAGCGGATGCACGGTCACGGTCTTGGTCAGCGCCAGCTCCGTGGACTTCGTGGTCGCGCCGGTGACGTCGAGGGTGAGCACGGCGTTCTGGCCGTTCTCGCGGACCACACGGGCGAACTCGATCGCAGGCAGCGTCAGATGCCGCGGGTCCGCGCCGTGGCCGTACAGCACCGCGGGAATCTTGCCTGCGCGTCGCGTGCGGCGCGCGGCGCCCTTGCCGAACTCGGTGCGCGGTTCGACCGTCAGACGTACCTCGGACACGGGGATGCACTCCTTGCGGGGCTCGGAAAAACGTTGCTGTGGCTGTCCGGCGGCGAGTCCGCCGACGTGCGCGCACGACCGGCCCTCGAAAAGCCGCCGCGTCGATCACGTCTGGCGCCGTGCGACTTCTCGACGGCGCCAGCCTCGCCGAGACAACCCCCACAGTCTAGGCCAACCGATCTCGCCGCCCGCAGGTGCCCCGGCCCGCGCGGCGCGTTGTCCGGCCGTCAAGGCCTCCTTCACTGCGCTCAATGCAGTGAAGGAGGCCTTGACGACATGCCAACGGTGGCGGTGGCGGGGGTCAGGCGCTGCCGTCGAAGAGGCTCGTCACCGAGCCGTCCTCGAAGACCTCCTGGATCGCGCGGGCGAGCAGCGGCGCGATGGAGAGCACGGTCAACTTCGAGAACCGCTTCTCCTCCGGGATGGGCAGCGAGTTCGTGATGATCACCTCGCGCGCCCGCGAGTTGGCGAGGCGCTCGGTCGCGGGGTCGGACAGGATGCCGTGGGTCGAGGCGACCACCACGTCCGAGGCGCCCCCGTCCAGCAGCGCCTCGGTGGCCTTCGTGATCGTGCCCCCGGTGTCGATCATGTCGTCGATCAGGACACACAGCCGGTTCTCGACGTTGCCGACGACGCGGTTGGCCACGGCCTGGTTCGGCTTGTCCGGGTCGCGCGTCTTGTGAATGAACGCGATCGGCCGGTCGCCGAGCTGCTGGGCCCACTTCTCCGCCAGCCGGACACGGCCGGAGTCCGGCGAGACCACCGCGATGTCCTGGTCGCCGTAGTGCTCGTTGATGTAGTCGGCGAGCACGTTCTGCCCGTGCAGGTGGTCCACAGGGCCGTCGAAGAAGCCCTGGATCTGGGCGGTGTGCAGGTCGACCGTCAGGATGCGGTCGGCACCCGCGGTCTTGAACAGGTCGGCGATCAGACGCGCCGAGATCGGCTCACGGCCCTTGTGCTTCTTGTCCTGCCGCGAGTACGGGTAGAACGGCATGATCACGGTGATGCGCTTGGCGCTGCCGCGCTTGAGCGCGTCCACCATGATGAGCTGCTCCATGATCCACTCGTTGATCGGCGGGGAGAAGCTCTGGAGGACAAAGGCGTCGGAGCCCCGCACCGACTCCTCGTACCGCACGTACAGCTCGCCGTTGGCGAAGCTGTGCAGCGTCTGCGGGGTGATCGTCACATTGAGGTTCTTGGCCACCTCTTCGGCGAGTTCGACATGCGAACGGCCGGAGAAGAGCATCAGGTTCTTCTTCGGCGTGCCGGATTTCGGGCTCATGCTGGCGACTCCCCGTCGGTCTCGGTTTCCTGCTGCGCGGCGAGTGCCTTCTCCGCTGCCTCCGCCGCGGGGGTACCCGGCCTGCGCCGGGCCACCCAGCCTTCGATGTTGCGTTGTGGCGACCCTGAGACCGCCAGCGCGCCCGGCGGCACGTTCCGGCGGATCACCGTCCCGGCACCACTGTAAGCGCCGTCACCCACGGTGACCGGCGCGACGAACATGGTGTCCGAGCCCGTCCTGACGTACGAGCCGACGACGGTGTGCTGCTTGTCCACCCCGTCGTAGTTGACGAACACGCTGGAGGCACCGATGTTGCTGTGCTCGCCGATCGTCGCGTCCCCGACATAGGTCAGGTGGGGCACCTTCGTGCCCCGGCCGATGTCGGCCTTCTTCGTCTCCACGAACGTGCCGATCTTGCCGTCCGCGCCGAGGCGGGTGCCCGGGCGCAGGTACGCGAACGGCCCCACCTGGGCCCCCTCGCCCACGAAGGACTCGCTGCCGTGCGTGCGCACGACCGACGCGCCCGCGCCCACGGTCACGTCGGTCAGTGTCGTGTCCGGCCCGATCCGCGCGCCCGCGCCGACCGTGGTGGCGCCGTGCAACTGGGTGTTCGGGGCGAGCACGACGTCGGCGTCGAGGGTGACGTCCGCGTCGAGCCACGTGGTCGCGGGGTCCACGACGGTCACGCCCGCGCGCTGCCAGTGCCGCACGATGCGCCGGTTCAGCTCGGCGCCCAGTGTGGACAGTTGCACACGATCGTTGACGCCCTCGGTCAGCCAGGGGTCGTCCACGACGAGCGCGCCGACCCGGCCGCCGTCGGAGCGCGCGATGCCGAGCACGTCGGTCAGGTACAGCTCGCCCTGTGCGTTGTCGCTCGACAGCCGGGACAGCGCGTCGGCCAGCACGGCGGCGTCGAACGCGTAGACGCCCGAATTGATCTCGGTGATCTCCCGCTGCGCGGCGTCGGCATCGGCGTGTTCGACGATGCCCGCCACCTCGCCGTCGCCGTCGCGCACGACGCGTCCGTACCCGCCCGGGTCGCCGACCACCGCTGTCAGCACGGTCGCGGCGTTGCCGCGCTCGGCGTGTTCGGAGAGCAGACCGCGCAGGGTCGGCGTGTCCAGCAGCGGCACGTCGCCGTAGGTGACCAGCACCGTGCCGGAGCCGGTGGAGGCCAGTTCGCCCAGCGCGCACGACACCGCGTGGCCCGTGCCGTCCTGGCGCTCCTGCACGGCGGTGTGTACCGGCCTGCCGAGCGTGTCCGACACCCGGGACAGGTGCTCGGTCACGGCCTGCCTGCCGTGGCCGACGACCACGACGAGGCGCTCGGGGTCGAGGCCGTCGGCCGCGCGCACCGCGTGCTCGATCAGCGGTCTTCCCGCGATCGGGTGCAGCACTTTCGGAAGGGCGGAACGCATGCGGGTGCCCTCACCCGCGGCGAGAATGACTGTGCTCAGCGGGCCGGTCACGGCACTCCTCAATCAGCACGGGTTTCACGACGGGCCACGATCCTACGTCGGCCCCTGTGCCCCCGCCGCCGGGTCGGTCGTCCGGGTGTGCGCCGCACCATGGTCGGCCGGGCCGCCGTCGGCGGCGCCGGAGGCGATCCGGTTCCCTCCTCGGCGTTTCGCCTGATACATCGCCGCGTCCGCGCGGGAGAGAACCTCCTCGGCGCGTTCCTGCGCGCGCAGCGCCACCAGCCCGACCGACAGCGTCACACCGTGGGACAGGTGGCGGGGAAGGGAGGCCACCGAGCGGACCGCCCGCGTCAGTGCCTGGGTCGCCGCGGGCATCGGCGCGCCGGGCAGCAGAATGATGAACTCGTCGCCGCCGTAACGCGCGACGATGTCGTCACCGCGCAGCGCGTCCCGCAGGGTGCTGGCCACCACCCGCAGTACGTCGTCGCCCTCGGCGTGCGAGTGCTGGTCGTTGACGTCCTTGAACCCGTCGAGGTCGACCAGTGCGACCGCCAGTGGCTCCGTCGAGGTCGAGACCGCCAGTGTGTGGAGCCGCTCGTCGAGTGCGCGCCGGTTCGGCAGGCCGGTGAGGGGGTCCTGCATCGCCTGCTGGGTGATCGCACCGTGCTCGGCGGAGAGCCGTTCGTGCTCCCGCCGGGTGTTCAGCGTGGCGATCTGCGACATCCGCAGTGACCACAGTTCGTCCTCGAGCGCGACGACGTAGTCGCACAGCAGTCCGGTCGGAGGGGGCAGGACGGCGTCGTCGCCGGCCGTCGTCCGTCCGGTGGCCTGCTCGGTCGTGTCCGCGTCCCCCAGCTCGGTGGCCTGCGGAGCCTGTGGCTCGGTGGCCTGCGGAGTCTCCGGCTCCGTGCCGCCGGACATGTCCGAACCCGTGCCGCCGGGCACCCCCGTACCCGTGCCGCCGGGATCGCCCGAAGCCGGGACAGCGGGCTCGCCAGGAGCCGCGGGGCCGCGCTCGCCCGGAGTCGAGGCGCGCGAGGTCGCCGTCTCCGGCGCGGCGCCACCGGCGCCGGTTCCCTCGTCGCGCTCCGGCCCGGTGTCCCCGTCGCACTCCGGTCCGGTCACCCCGAGCGTGGCCAGCTCACGGATCAGGTTCAGCCGCAGCGACGGCTGCGAGGTGTCCTCGGCCTCGGTCTTGCGGCCCTCCAGCAGCACCTCGACCGCCTCGTCCCGGCGTCCGTCGGCGACCAGGCACCGGGCCAGCGCGATGGCCACCAGAATGCTGGAGTGCGGATAACCCTGTTCCGAGGAGAGTCTGCGCAGTCGTTCGACGTGGGCGGGTGAGGGCGCGGCCAGCGCCAGGGAGGCGGCGAGCACCCCCACCTGCTCCACGGCGGGCACACCCGGGCTGCGCGGGAACAGGGACTCGGCGAAGGGCGCCTCGGCGGCGATGGTCATCGACGCGGCCGTGCGGAACTTCTCGCCCGCCTCCTCGTCACGGCCGACGCGTTCCAGGCGCAGTCCCCAGCCCAGCAGCATCTTCACCCGGTTCATGAGCTGGAGGGTGATCTCGTGCGGTCCCGCGCTGGACCGGATCGCCTGATGGGCCCGGGAGATCATCTCCTCGGCTGCCTCGTAGACGCCGAGCTGGTTGAGCACGATCCAGCAGTCGTTGAGCGCGGAGGCCAGCAGCCGGTCCCAGGCCCGGCGGCCGAGGTGCACCTCAGGGGCGGGTGCGTCGTCGAGCAGCGCCAGTGCCCGCGCGATCTCGGTGAGCGCGGCGTCCTCGTGGGCGTCCAGGACCAGCAGCCGTCCGCGCAGGGCGTGGGCGTCCGCGCGCAAGAGGGCGAGGCCGTGCCGCTTGGTGTGGGCGAGCATCTCGTCGAGCAGGGGCTCCGCCTCCCGGGCGAACCCGCGTGTGACGAGCCGGGCGAGCGCGGTCGCGCGCAACAGCTGCGCCACCAGCACCGGTTCCCCGCGCCGGCGCGTCTCGGCCAACAGTTCGTCGAGCGTGGCGGCGACCCGCAGCTGTTCGGAGCGTTCGGTGCGCTGGACGGTGGCGATCAGCTCGCGGGCACGGCCCAGTACCCAGGCGTCGGACATGTCCCCGAGCGCCGGGTCCCGATCGTCGTCGTCCCAGTCCTCGCCGTGCAGCCGGTCCACACCCCTTCTTCGCCTCCTGGCACGTCAGGAGTCGATCTGCTCCGCCGCCAGGGCTCGAACCTGGACTGTCAGAACCAAAATCTGAAGTGCTGCCCATTACACTACGGCGGATCGCGCCTGGTCAGGATAGCCAAACGAGGATCGGGTACTCACGGGCGGGGCGGTACGGCACCGGTCAGGCTCTCCCCAACGGGTCGTGACCTCCTGTACCGTAACCTACGGAGACGTAGGTAAGGTCCCCCTTGCCTGGCTATTTCGTGGGAAGAAGTGAGACATGACGGCCACCCTGGATGACTCGGCGGCGAAGAGCACGCGAGGTCCCAAGCCGATCCTCGACGGAAAACGGGGTCCCGGCGTGCAGCTCTCGGTGTACTTCGGCGTCATCGCCCCGCTGGTCGCGCTCGCGGCCGCCGTCCCCTTCGCCTGGGGCTGGGGCTTGACGTGGGTCGACGTCGGACTGTTCGTCCTGTTCTATGCCATCAGCGGACTCGGGATCACGGTGGCGTTCCACCGCTACTTCACGCACGGCTCCTTCAAGGCCAAGCGCGGTCTGCGGGTGCTCATGGCGGTCGCGGGCAGCATGGCCGTGCAGGGGCCGCTGATCACCTGGGTCGCCGACCACCGCAGGCACCACGCCTTCTCCGACCGGGAGGGCGACCCGCACTCGCCGTGGATGTACGGCACCTCACCGGCGGCGCTGGCGAAGGGCTTCTGGCACGCCCACATGGGCTGGCTGTTCGAGCGCGACGTCAGCAACGCCGCACGGTTCGCCCCGGACCTGCTCAAGGACCCGGCGATGCGCAAGGTCGACCAGCTGTTCTGGCTGTGGACGCTGCTGTCGCTCGTGCTGCCCGGCATTCTCGGCGGCCTGCTCACCTGGTCGCTGTGGGGCGGCGTGACCGCCTTCTTCTGGGCCGGGCTCGTGCGTGTGTGCGTGCTGCACCACGTCACGTGGTCGGTGAACTCGATCTGCCACATGATCGGCGAGCGTCCGTACTCCGCGCGGGACCGCTCGGCCAACTTCTGGCCGCTGGCGATCTTCTCGTTCGGCGAGTCGTGGCACAACCTGCACCACGCCGACCCGACCTCGGCCCGGCACGGCGTGCGGCGCGGGCAGATCGACATCTCGGCGCGGCTGATCTGGCTCTTCGAGAAGCTCGGATGGGCCTACAACGTGCGCTGGCCGACCCCCACCCGGCTCAACAAGCTGGCCGTGGACGGTGAGTGACGACCGAGGCCGGTCGCGACGGCCGGGCCGTCCCTCGTCACGACGGCCGGGCCGTCCCTCGTCACGACGGCCGGGCCGTCCCTCGTCACGACGGCCGGGCCGTCCCTCGTCACGACGGCCGGGCCGTCCCTCGTCGCCGATGGCGACGGCGCCCCACTAGGCTGCCGCCGGTGGCAGCCAGGCGCAGAGCGAAGCGGGACGCGGTCGCCGGGGCACCCCCGAACACCCCGGCGGCCCGCGTCCGCATGACCGGAGCCGAACGCAGGCAGCAACTGCTCGACGTGGCGCGGGCGTTGTTCGCGGAGAAGGGCTTCGACGGAGCGTCGATCGAGGAGATCGCCCACCGGGCCAACGTGTCGAAACCGGTGGTCTACGAGCACTTCGGCGGCAAGGAGGGCATCTACGCCGTCGTCGTGGACCGCGAGACCCGGTCGTTGCTCGACCGGATGGTCTCGACCCTGCACGGGGGGCACCCGAGGGAGCTGCTCGAACACGCCGCCGACGCGCTGCTCAGCTATGTCGAGGAGTCACACGACGGGTTCCGCATCCTGGTGCGGGACTCTCCGGTGGCGAGTGCGACGGGCACCTTCTCCACTCTGCTCAACGACATCGCGGGGCAGGTCGAGCACGTGCTCGCCCACGAATTCGACGCGCGCGGCTACGACGACAAGCTGGCGCCCCTCTACGCCCAGGCGCTCGTGGGCATGGTGGCCCTGACCGGGCAGTGGTGGCTCGACGCGCGGAAACCGAAGCGGCACGAGGTCGCCGCGCACCTGGTCAACCTCGCCTGGAACGGGCTTTCGCACCTGGAACACAAGCCCCGGCTGCGACTGACCGGCCGGGACTGACGCGCGTCGGCAGGGACCGTGGTGTCCCGAAGTGGACCGACGCGCCGCCGCGGCTGCTCCCTCGCCCTCGGCCCCTCGGCCCCTTGGCTCCTTGGGCCCTCCGCCCCCGCGCCTTCTCGGCCCTCAGCCCTCGCTCGGGGTCACGCGGAACACCGCGTCGTCCGCACCGTCCGACGTCGTCACGTAGAGCGAGTCGTCGGGCGCCCTGCGCACGGCCCGCAGGCGCCCGAACCGGTCGTCGAACTCGGGCGGGAGCACCACCTCGGTGATCTCGGTGCCCGCGTCGTCGAGGTCGAACAGCAGCATCTTCTGCCCGCGCAGGGCGACCACCGCGAGCATCCCGTTGAGCTCGCCCCACTCCTGTCCGGACACGAACGCCGCCCCGGACGGGGCCTCGGTGGACGACTCGCCGGAGGTCCACAGCGGCGGCACCGCGTCCGGGAACCGGCCGAGGTCGGTCATCGGCACGTCCTCGTCGTAGGAGCCGGTCGAGCCGCCCTGCGACGGGTCCCAGCCGTAGTTGCCGCCCGCCTCGATCCGGTTCACCTCGTCGAACCCGGTGGGCCCGTGCTCGGAGGCATACACCCGCCCTGTGCCGGGCCGCACGGCCACTCCCTGCACGTTGCGGTGCCCGTAGCTGTAGACGCGCCGTTCGTTCGGGTCGTCCGAGGAGGCGAACGGGTTGTCCGGCAGGCCCTCGCCGGTGTCCGGATCGATCCGCAGCACCTTGCCGCCGAGGCTCGTCCGGTCCTGCGGGATCGTCGGGTCGTCGGCGCTGTCTCCGGTGCCGACCAGGAGCGCGCCGTCGGGTCCGAACGTCGGACGGCACCCGGAGTGCCTGCCGCTGTCGTTGACCGGAAGCCCGGTCAGCAGGTCGTGCGTCCGGGTGGCGGCGCGCTCGTCGTCGGACAGGCGCCAGGTCACCAGCCGCACGTCCACGGCCGTCCCGCCGCGCTGATGCGTCTGGCAGGTGGTGAACTGCCGCGTCCGCTCGAAGTCGGGATGCACGACCAGGCCCATCAGTCCGCCCTCGCCCTCGACGAGGACGTCGGAGAAGTCGGCCTCGACGGGGGTGACCGTTCCGTCCCGGACGAGGACCAGCCGCCCGGGCCGCTCGGTGACCAGCACTCCGCCTCCGGGCAGGAACCCGACGTCCCATCCGTGTTCGAGGCCGTCGGCCACCTCCTCGACCCGCAGGCTCGTTCCCGGCGGGGTGGAAGTGGTGGTGGCCGCCTCTCCGGTCGTGGGGATGTCGGGATCTCCGGCACACGCGGTGCCGGAGAGGAGGAGCACAGCCAGGGCGACGAGGAGCGATCGGCGCGCGGACATGCGCTCCAGTGTGCCCCGGCGCTGGGTCGAGCGCCGGGTGGATCGGCACGTACCCTGGGGCACGGTGACCCCTGAGCCCTCGTCCCGGGCAGGGGTGTGTCTCGTGTGAGGGGAAGTAGACCTTCGTGACCACATCCACCGGATCCGCCGACCTCGCCGCGTCCGCGCACCCGGCCCCCCTGGCCGGTCTGCTCTCCGCGACCCTGCCCGACCCCGCGCTGAGCGGGGTCGTCGAGCGTGCGGGCGCCGGACTGCTCGACCTCGACGGCGCGCCCGCCAGCCGCCCGCTCGTCGTCGCCGCGCTCGCGGCCGAGCAGGGCGCGGACCGTCCCGTGCTGGCGATCACGGCCACCGGGCGGCAGGCCGAGGAGCTGACGACCGCGCTCGGCGGCATGCTCGGCACCGACGCCGTGGCCCACTTCCCCTCGTGGGAGACGCTGCCGCACGAGAAGCTCTCGCCCCGTGCCGACACGGTGGGCAGGCGGCTTGAGGTGCTGCGCAGGCTCGCCGCGCCCGGGTTGGACGGCCTCCGGGTCGTCGTCTCCACCGTGCGCAGCCTCATTCAGCCGATGGCGCCCGGGCTGGGCCGGTTGCACCCGGTACACCTGCGCGTGGGAGACGAGCACGACTTCTCCGAGTTGCTCGACCGGCTCGTCGATCTCGCCTACACCCGGGTGGACATGGTGGAAAAGCGCGGCGAGTTCGCCGTGCGCGGCGGCATCCTCGACGTGTTCGGGCCCACCGCCGACCACCCGCACCGGATCGAGTTCTGGGGCGACGAGGTCAGCGAGATCCGCGCCTTCTCCGTCGCCGACCAGCGCTCGCTGCCCGGTGAGGTGGCGGAACTGGTGGCCCCGCCCTGCCGGGAGCTGCTGCTCACCGCCGACGTCAAGGACCGCGCGGCCGGGCTCGCCGCCGAGCACGCCGGTGACGGGCAGCTGTCCGAGATGCTGACCAAGCTCGCGGACGGCATCCCCTGCGAGGGCATGGAGGCGCTGATCCCGGTGCTGTGCGCGGGGGAGCTCCAGCTGCTCACCGACGCCGTGCCCGAGGGGGCCCACGTCCTGCTCACCGACCCGGAGAAGATCGAGGCGCGGGCCCGTGACCTGGTTCGGACCGGTCAGGAGTTCCTCGAGGCGTCGTGGATGACCGCGGCCGACTCCGGCAAGGCGCCCATCGACCTGGGCGCCTCGGCCTACCGCGGCCTCGACGAGATCCGCGAGCGCGCGCGCGAGACCGGCCGCTGCTGGTGGACGCTCTCGCAACTGACCAGCGAGACCGACGTGCACCACGTGGCGATCGAGGCAGCGCCCGGCTACCGGGGAGAGGTCGACAAGGCCGCCGCCGATCTGCGGGCGCACACGGCCTCCGGCGGCGCGGGCGTCGTCGTCGTGGCGGGCGCGGGCACCGCCAAGC
>NZ_KB912640.1:217460-221082 GCF_000383795.1 Saccharomonospora saliphila YIM 90502 | reverse complement strand
ACCGCGTGCGGCAGCGCGACCTGGTGGGCCGGCTCGGTGGCGACGAGTTCGCCATCGTCACGTTCGGGATCGAGCACCCACGACGCTGGCCGCCGACGGCCTCGACAGCGTGCCGAAGCCGGGCGTGGTCACGGTCACCCGCGGCGGGCTGGCGGACGGGTTCGTCGCGCCCGGTTCCGCGCTGGTCGTGCTCAGCGAGGCCGACATCACCGGGCGCGGTGCCACGGCGGGCCGGGGAGCCGCCGACCTCAACACCAAGATGCCGTCGCGGCGGCGCAACGCCGTCGACCCGCTCGCGCTGAAGGCGGGCGACTTCGTCGTGCACGACCAGCACGGCATCGGGCGGTTCGTGGAGATGGTGCAACGCACCGTGGGCGGCTCCACGCGCGAGTACCTGGTGCTGGAGTACGCGCCGTCCAAGCGCGGGCACCGCGGCGACCGGCTGTTCGTACCCACCGACCAGCTCGACGAGGTGTCCCGTTACGTCGGTGGGGAGACCCCCGCGCTGAACAAGCTCGGCGGGTCGGACTGGAAGAACACCAAGGCCAAGGCCCGGAAGGCCGTCAAGGAGATCGCGGCCGGGCTGGTGCAGCTCTACGCCGCGCGGCAGGCCGCTCCCGGCCACGCGTTCGGCAGCGACACCCCGTGGCAGCGGGAACTGGAGGACGCCTTCCCCTTCATGGAGACGCCCGACCAGATCGCCGCGATCGACGAGGTCAAGCAGGACATGGAAAGCGGCGTGCCGATGGACCGCGTGATCTGCGGGGACGTCGGCTACGGCAAGACCGAGATCGCCGTGCGGGCGGCGTTCAAGGCCGTGCAGGACGGCAAGCAGGTCGTCGTGCTCGTGCCGACGACCCTGCTGGCCCAGCAGCACCTCAACACCTTCACCGAACGGATGCGCTCGTTCCCGGTGACGGTCAAGGGCATGTCCCGGTTCACCGATCCCCACGAGGCCGAGAAGACGCTGAGCGGGCTCGCCGAGGGCGAGGTGGACATCGTGGTCGGTACACACCGGCTGCTCCAGACCGGCGTGCGTTACAAGAACCTCGGCCTGGTCATCGTCGACGAGGAACAGCGGTTCGGCGTCGAGCACAAGGAGCACATCAAGGCCCTGCGCACCCACGTCGACGTGCTCACCATGTCGGCCACCCCGATCCCGCGGACGCTGGAGATGAGCATGGCGGGCATCCGCGAGATGTCGACCATCCTCACCCCGCCCGAGGACCGGCACCCGATCCTGACCTACGTCGGTGCCTACGACGACAAGCAGGTCGCCGCCGCGATCCGCAGGGAGCTGCTGCGCGACGGCCAGGTGTTCTTCGTGCACAACCGCGTGTCCTCGATCGAGAAGGCGGCGCGGCAGTTGCGCGAGCTGGTGCCGGAGGCGCGTGTGGTCACCGCGCACGGGCAGATGAACGAGCACAAGCTCGAACAGATCATTCAGGGCTTCTGGGAGCGCGAGTTCGACGTGCTGGTGTGCACGACGATCGTCGAGACGGGCCTGGACATCTCCAACGCGAATACGCTCATCGTCGAGCGCGGGGACATGCTCGGCCTCGCCCAGCTGCACCAACTGCGCGGCCGGGTCGGCCGCGGCCGGGAACGCGGCTATGCCTACTTCCTGTACCCGCCGGAGCAGCCGTTGTCGGAGACCGCCCACGACCGGCTCGCCACGATCGCGCAGAACACCGAGCTGGGTGCGGGCATGGCGGTGGCCATGAAGGATCTTGAGATCCGGGGCGCGGGCAACATCCTCGGCGCCGAGCAGTCCGGGCACATCGCGGGCGTCGGCTTCGACCTCTACGTGCGGCTGGTCGGTGAGGCGGTCGACGCCTTCCGCAGGGACGCGGGGGCGGGCGCGGTCACCGACGAGGAGGCCGCCCCGACCGAGGTGCGCGTCGACCTGCCGGTGGACGCCCACATTCCGCACGACTACGTGCCCGGTGAGCGGCTCCGGCTGGAGGCCTACCGCAAGATCGCCGCGGCGCAGGACTCCGAGGCGCTCGACGCCGTGCGCGACGAGCTGGTCGACCGGTACGGGACACCGCCCGCGCCCGTGGACCGGCTGCTCGCGGTGGCGGCGTTCCGGCAGGTGTGCCGGCGGGCCGGGGTGAGTGAGGTGACGGTGCAGGGCACCAACCTCCGCTTCTCCCCGCTGCCGCTGGCCGAGTCCCAGCTCGTGCGGCTCAAGCGGCTGTACCCGAAGGCGGTGTACAAGGCGGCGACGAACACGGTGTCGGTGCCCAAGCCGACGGAAGGCCCCGCCGGGGGCCGCATCGGCGCGCCTCCGCTGCGGGACGACGCGCTGCTCGACTGGTGTTCGACGTTGCTCACCTCGCTCACCGAGAAGCCCGCGGCGGCGCCGTCCGCCGTGGCCGCGCGGTGATCATCGCCCCCTGGTCTTGCACCGGGACGTGGCGGGTGTGAGAAGGTACGCGCTGTGACTCGGACCATCCGTCGCCCGCTGGCCACCGTCGCCGTCCTGCTCTCCGCGTTCGTGCTCGCAGCCTGTGGCTCGGGCCCGAGCCGGGTCGACTCCGCCGCGATCGTCGGCGACCGCAGCGTCGGCCTTGACGAGGTGCAGTCGGAGATCCGCTGGCTGATCGACAACGTTGACCAGGCCGAGCAGGCCCAGCAGCAGGGCAAGCTCGCTCAGTTCGGGCGCGAGGTCGTGCGCAGCAGGGTTGTCCACGAGCTCGTGGAGATCGCCGCTCGGCGGGAGCGACTGCGCGTCGACCCCGCCGAGGTGGACCGGCTCATCCAGGCCAACGGCGGCCGGGAGACGATCGCCACGACGGTGCTCGCCGAGCCCGGCCGCGTGCGGCAGGTCGTGCGCGACCAGCTCCTGTTGCAGCAGCTCGCCGAGACCTACCGCGACCGGTTGTCGGTGGACATCGTGGGGACACTGGTCACCGAGTCGAACGCCCAGGCCACGGCCGAGGACACGGCGCGGGAACTCGGCGAGCGCATCGCCGCCGACCCGGACGCCGCCGAGGCGATGCTCCGCGAGGACGGTCACCAGGTGCTGAACGAGACCTTCGCGCTGGGCGAGACCCTTCAGCAGGACCCGGAGCTGGCGATGAGCGCCGTGTTCGGCGCCGACGAGGGGACCGTCGTGGTCGTCCAGCCGAGCAGGCAGCAGACGGGCTGGCTGGTGGCGCTCGTGGCCGAGCGCACGTTCGGGCCCTCCACCGGGCGGGACACCGCGGTGACCGACCCGGCCGCCGCGCAGGCGAGCAACCCCGAACTGCTCTACCGGGCCGGGATGCGGCAGCTCCAGCCGATCGCCGACGAGCTGGGCGTGCGGATCAACCCCCGGTACGGCGTGTGGGACGCCGTGGGCATGGCTCCGGCGCCGAGCGAGGAGGAGCTGACCGGCTACCAGTGGGAGTCCCGTACCGTTCAGCCATGACGTCGTTCCCCGCGACGGTGGTGCTGGTCGACGCGGCACTGCCGGATCACCTGCCCGTCGCGGCCTGGCCCGCGCTCCGGTCCGCGCGGGCGGTGTACGCGGCCGCCGACCTGCCCGAACGTACGCGAGCGGCGCTCGACGCCAAGGCCGCGCCGTGCCCGGAGGAGTTGCTCCACCATCGCGGCATCGTGCTGGTGGCCGCGGGCA
>NZ_KB912640.1:204952-217360 GCF_000383795.1 Saccharomonospora saliphila YIM 90502 | reverse complement strand
GCGCGGGGCGGGTCGCCGACGCGGCCAAGGCGCTGGGACTGTCCACCACGCGCCGCGCCGCGCTGGTGGCCACCGTCGTGTGCGCGCTGGCGTTGACCATCGCGGTGCCGCTGCGCACCTATCTGTCCCAGCGCGCCGACCTGGCCGAGCAGGAGCAGCGCCAGGTGGAGCTGCGCGAGGAGGTCGCCCGCTTGGAGCAGCAGCGCGACCGCATGAGCGACCCGGCGCAGGTGGAGGCCGAGGCGCGGCGCAGGCTCGGGTACGTGATGCCCGGGGAGACGCCCTACGTCGTGCAGTTGCCCGAGGACGACGGCCGGGACGCCGGTTCCGACGGGCACGCGGGGGCCGAGTCGTCCGGTCCCTGGTACGAGGGTCTCTGGGGCGAAGTGACGGAGAAGTGAGTGGCTGAGTTGGACCCGACCTCCACCCCGCCGAGCCGGTTCGAGCCGGTCACCGAGGCGGACGCGGACGTGATCGCCCGGCAGCTCGGCAGGCCCGCGCGGGGACTGCGGGCCATCGCCGCTCGCTGCCCCGGCGGCCATCCGGCTGTGGTGCAGACCAACCCGCGGCTCGAGGACGGCACACCGTTCCCGACGCTGTACTACCTGACCTGCCCCACGCTCGCCTCACTGGTCGGCAAGCTCGAGGCCTCCGGGGTGATGCGGGAGATGACCGACCGGCTGGCCGCCGATCCAGACCTGGCCGCCGCGTACCGGCGGGCTCACGAGTCGTATCTGGCTCAGCGCGATGTGATCGAACCGCTCGGGCACGAGGTCACCGCGGGCGGGATGCCCGACCGTGTCAAGTGTCTGCACGTGCATCTGGCGCACACACTCGCGTGCGGCACTGGTGTGAACCCCTTCGGTGATGAGACCCTCCGCTTGGTGAATGCCGAGGGGTGGCCTTCCGGTGACTGCGCGGGGTCGCGTTAGTTCTTCCGGACCAATCGGCGTTTCGATCGTCCCCGCGGGGGTGAAACGTCGAGAGGGTTGAGGCAGGCTGGCCCGGAGCGAGTCCGGCGGGAGGGTGCGAGCGTGCGTGCGAGCGGGATGGCGGGCGCGGCCCGGCGGTTCGGGCTCCGGCACAGGACCATGGTCGCCCTGCTGGGCGGGTCCCTGGCGGTGCTGCCCGTTGTCGTCGTCAGCGGTGCCGCCGTGCGATGGCTGGACCCGCCCGCGACCCCCCACACGGTCGCGATGCCGCTCGTCGGCGGGTACCCGCCCGCGCTGAGCCGGGTCTCGGTCGACGGCAGTCTCCCGGAGCCGCCGGACCCGGACGAGCTGCGGATCTACGAGATGCCCGAGGTCGGTCCGCTGGGGATTCCGGACACGGCGCTGGACGCGTACAAGCGGGCCGCGCGCCGGGTGGGTGGCGAGTCGCCGGGCTGCAACATCGACTGGGCGCTTCTGGCCAGTATCGGCCGGATCGAGTCCGGGCACGCGCGCGGCGGCTACGTCGATGCCGACGGCACCACGCGTGAGCCCATCCTCGGACCCGTGTTGAACGGCGAGGGCCCCGTGGCCTCGATCTCCGACACCGACGGCGGGCAGCACGACGGCGACCGCACCTGGGACCGGGCGGTCGGGCCGATGCAGTTCATCCCCTCCACCTGGGCGCGCTGGGGCGCCGACGGCAACGACGACGGCGTCGCGGACCCGAACAACATCTACGACGCGACGGTGGCGGCGGGGCGGTACCTGTGCTCGGGCGGGGTCGACCTCGCCGACCCCGAGCAGTTGCGGGCGGCGATCTACCGGTACAACAACTCGACCTCGTACGTGGAGACGGTGGTGCGGTGGGCTGAGGCCTACCGCTCCGGCGTGCTGAGCGTGCCGGACAGCGAAGTGCCCCGGGCCGTGCCCGAGGCGCTCACGGTGGACGGGCCGTCGGCCGACGATCCGGCCGCCGGGGCCCAGCTGCCCTCGCCCTCCCCGTCGCCCGATTCCCCGCCGTCGGACCCGCCGGAGGCCACGCGGCCGGAGTCCCCGTCCGAGGACGATCCGGATGGTGAGCCGAGCGATCCACCGGAGGATGACCCGGATGGTGAGCCGAGCGATCCGCCGGAGGATGACCCGGATGGTGAGCCGAGCGATCCACCGGAGGATGACCCGGATGGTGAGCCGAGCGATCCACCCGAGGATGACCCGGATGGTGAGCCGAGCGATCCGCCGGAGGATGACCCGGATGGTGAGCCGAGCGATCCACCGGAGGACGATCCGGATGGTGAGCCGAGCGATCCGCCGGAGGACGATCCGGATGGTGAGCCGAGCGATCCGCCGGAGGACGATCCGGACGGTGAGCCGGAGGACCCGCCCGAGGACGACCCGGACGGCAGCACCGACCCGACGGAGCCCTGCGAGCCGGAGGACGAAGCCGACGACAAGGACGAGACGGACGACTCCGAGTCCACCACGTCCCCGGAGTCGGAAACCCCGGAGTCGTGCGACGACCAGGACACCGGACAGGAGCCGACCGACGCGACGACCACTCACACCTCAGAAACGAGCACGGCGAGCAGGAAGAGCACCACCACGAAGTCCTCGACCGGCCCTGAGCCGACCAGCGCGGGATCGACCGCCCCGGAATCGACCGCGGAGTCGTCGGCCACGGAATCCCCGACGAGTACGACGGGCTAGGGTGGCGGCATGCCACGGGTAGCCGCCATCGACTGTGGAACCAACTCGATCCGCCTGCTGGTCGCCGAGCTGACACATCGCCACGACGGCACTGTCGACCTGCGCGACCTGCATCGGGAAATGCGTATCGTGCGGCTCGGTCAGGGGGTGGACGCGACCGGTCGACTGGCCCCCGAGGCGCTCGAGCGCACGCGCGAAGTACTCAAGGCCTACGCCGTCGCCGCGCGCCGCAAAGGTGTGGAGTCGCTGCGCATGGTGGCGACCTCCGCTACTCGCGACGCGGACAACCGGGACGAGTTCTTCGCGATGACCCGCGACATTCTCGGCGTCGAAGCGGAGGTCATCAGCGGCGACGAGGAGGCGCGGCTGTCCTTCGCGGGCGCGGTCGGCGAGCAGGACCCCGACGACGGGCCGTTCCTCGTCGTCGACGTCGGCGGCGGCTCCACCGAACTCGTCCTGGGTACCTGGGACGGGCGCGAGGCCGACGTGCGCGCGGCTCGTTCGGTGGACATCGGCTGCGTGCGCCTCACGGAGCGCACCCTGCGCACCGACCCGCCGACCGAGGGTGAGATCGCCGAGGCGGAGAAGCTCGTGGCAGAGACGCTGGCGCCCGCGTTCGAGGAGGTCGGCGTGTCCACCGCCCGGACGTGGATCGGCGTCGCGGGCACGGTGACCACGTTGTCCGCGGTGGCTCAGGAACTGCCCGAGTACGACCCCGGGCGCACCCATCTTTCCCGGCTCACCCGTGCGGATCTCGATGGCACGGCCGCGCGGCTGCTCGCCGCCGACCACGACGAACGCGCGGCGAACCCGGTGATTCACCCGGGCCGGGTGGACGTGATCGGCGGTGGCGCGCTGATCGTGCGCGTGCTCGCCGACCAGATCGCCCACCGCGGCGGCCCGGCCGACCTGCTGGTCAGCGAACACGACATCCTGGACGGCATCGCCCTCTCCCTGGCCTGACCACCCGCACCCGCGAGTTGCCCGCCCAAGACGCCGAGTTGCCCCTGGGTGCCTCCGAGTTGCCCCAGGACGACCGCCTTCCCCGCGGAAGGCGAGGAGGCCGTCGTCCAGCCGAGCGACCACCCGGGGCAACTCGCGGTTCACCAGGGGCAACTCGCGCGGCACCCAGGGGCAACTCGCGCGGCACCCAGGGGCAACTCGCGAGCGTGTACGGGCAACTCGCGGGTCAGCGGTTCGCGCTGGCGGTGACGAACCTCGCCAGGTCGGCGGACTGCTGGAGGCGGGACCGCTCGTGGACGTACATCATGTGACCGGCCGGGTAGTACGCGGTCTCCACGTTGGCTCGCAGCTCGTCCGGGATGCGGAGCTGGGCGAGGACGTGCTCGGCGGCGTAGTACGGCGTGGCGCCGTCGTAGTGACCCAGCGCCACGTGCAGCCGCAGGTGCGGGTTCGCCCGCATCGCCGCGCCGAGGTTTTCGACAGCGGAGACGGCGCGCCCCTCGAAATCCGAGTACGACCAGCCCCGGTTGACGTCGAGCGAGAGCACTTCGTACGGCAGGTCGTTGGCGTAGCCGAGCTCGTCGCGAACGTAGTGGTTGAACGTCGCGGAATAGGCCCCGATGATCCGCGAGATCGATGCGTCGTCGCTCATGTGTTCCCGGCCGCCGTCGGGCTCCCAGGTGGTGAAGCGGCCGTCCATCCGGCCTGTCACCAGTCCCCGGTCGCGGAGCAGCTCGGTGAAGAACCGGACGTGCTCGATGCGCAGGTTCACGCGGTCGACGTAGGACTCGGACAGCCCGGTGAGCCGGGCGAGCCGGGAGACCACCTCGGCGCGCTCGTCGGCGCCGAGCCGCGCGCCCTGCCGCAGCGCCCACGGCAGGTCCCGAGCGGCGAAGTCCTCGGCCTCGGCGAGCACCTCGTCGAGTGGCCGGTCCCCGTGCTTGCCGTGGTAGTGCGCGATGGCGGCGTAGGTCGGCACGAACAACGAGTACGGCAGGTCGTTGCCCTCGGTGAACCGGATGGTGCCCATGTCGAGCACCGACGAGATCAGCAGCAGGCCGTTGAGGTAGAGCCCGTGGCGGTCCTGGAGGTGTGCGGCCAGCGCGGCGGCACGCAGGGTGCCGTACGACTCGCCCGCCACGAACTTCGGCGACAGCCAGCGGCCGTTGCGCGAGGTCCACAGCCGGATGATCTCCCCGACCGACTCCACGTCCGGGGTGAACCCGTGGTAGTCCTTCGGCTTCTCGCCTTCAACGGCGCGCGAGTAGCCGGTCGAGACCGGGTCGATGAAGACGAGGTCACTGTGCCGCAGCAGCGTCTCCGGGTTGTCGGCCAGCCGGTACGGGGGCGGCTCGGGCGCGTCCACGTCGCCCGAGACGGCCCGGCGCGGTCCGAGCACACCCATGTGCAGCCAGATGCTGGACGAGCCGGGCCCGCCGTTGAACGCGAACGTCACCGGCCGCGTCGCCGGGTCGGCGCCGTCGAGTGTGTAGGCGGTGACGAAGACCTCGGCCTTGGGCTTGTGACCGGAGAAGGTGCCGTCGGTGAGCACCTCCTTGCGCAGCACGATCCGTCCGGCCGCGGCGGTGTAGTCGAGTGTGCCGTCCGGCGTCGTCAGGGTGTGGCTGGTGGTGACGAGGTCGTCGGTGGGGGTCTCGTCGCCCGTGGTGGTCCGCTCGGTGGTGTCGGGGCTCGGGGCGTCGTCGGTGTTGGTCTCCGGCATGGCCCCAACCTAGTCGTGCGCACAATGGGTCCATGAACACGTTCGGGGACGAGGCGCCGGAGGCGGGCGCCGAGGCGCTGGCGCGGCTCGACGCCGCCGTCAGCCGGTGCCGAGCGTGCCCGCGCCTGGTCCAGTGGCGCGAGCACGTCGCCGAGACCAAGCGGGCGGCCTTCGCCGAGCAGACCTACTGGGGCCGCCCCGTGCCCGGCTTCGGCCCGGCCGACGCGTCGCTGGCCTTGGTCGGCCTCGCGCCCGCCGCCCACGGAGGCAACCGCACGGGGCGCATGTTCACCGGTGACCGCTCCGGCGATGTGCTCTTCCAGGCCCTCCACGACGTCGGCCTGGCCTCGCAGCCGACCTCGGTCCATCGCGACGACGGGCTCACGTTGCGGGGCACGCGCATCACCGCGCCCGTGCACTGCGCGCCGCCCGCCAACAAGCCGACCCCCGCCGAGCGCGACACCTGCCGCCACTGGCTGGCCGACGAGCTGCGCCTGCTCACGCCGACGTTGCGTGTGGTGGTCGTGCTGGGCGCGTTCGGTTGGCAGGCGCTGCTGCCGGTACTCGCCGAGGCGGGGTGGACGATCCCCAGGCCGAGGCCGAAGTTCGGCCATGACGTCCGGATCACGCTCGACGGGCCGACGCCGCTGCACTTGCTCGGCTGCTACCACGTCTCGCAGCAGAACACCTTCACCGGCAGGCTGACCCCCGCGATGCTGCGCGCGGTGCTGTCCGAGGCGGCGTCACTGGCCGGACTGCGGTGAGGCCTCGGGCGTTGTGCCCCGTCGTGGCCCCGCGGTGACGGGAAACACCGCCCTGACTGAATCGTTTGGGTGATACGGCGACGCTGGTCACAGCCGGGGAGGGGTCTCTGCCGTCACCGCCTCTTCGGTGAAACCATGGAGTCATGGCAGTCAAGTCGGAACCGACGCGGATCCTGATCCTCGGTGGCGGATACGTCGGCCTGTACACGGCGCTGGGCCTGCAGAAGAAGCTCAGGGCCAACGAGGCATCCGTGACCGTCGTCGACCCGCAGCCGCACATGACCTACCAGCCGTTCCTCCCGGAGGCGGCGGCTGGCTCCATCGAGCCACGGCACGTGGTCGTGCCGCTGCGCAGGGCGCTGCAACGCTGCCATGTGCTCACCGCGCGCGTGACCGGCATCGAGCACGGGAACAAGACGGTCACCGTCGAGGCTCCCGACGGCCACGTCGAGCAGCTCAACTACGACGTGCTCGTGGTGGCGCTCGGCTCGGTCGCCCGGCTGCTGCCGATCCCCGGGCTCGCCGAGGAGGGCATTGCCTTCAAGACCATCGGTGAGGCCATCTACATCCGCAACCACGTCCTGACCAAGCTGGACGAGGCCGCCAGC
This sequence comes from Saccharomonospora saliphila YIM 90502, assembly GCF_000383795.1. Lineage (GTDB taxonomy): Bacteria > Actinomycetota > Actinomycetes > Mycobacteriales > Pseudonocardiaceae > Saccharomonospora > Saccharomonospora saliphila. The sequence continues at coordinate 210,666 of NZ_KB912640.1, read as the reverse complement.
ACGCTCGACCCCGAGCTGCGTAGACGCCTGCTGACTTTCACCGTGGTCGGGGGCGGTTTCGCGGGCATCGAGGCGCTGGCCGAGCTGGAGGACATGACCCGCGACGCCACGCGGTACTACGACAACATCGACCCGGACGACATCCGCTGGGTGCTGGTGGAGGCCGCCGGACGCATCCTGCCCGAGGTGCGCGAGACCCTCGGTGTGTGGACGGCCGAGCAGCTGGAGAAGCGCGGCATCGAGGTGTACCTGTCCACGGCGGCGAAGTCGTTCGAGAACGGGCACGTCGTCCTCTCCGACGGCACGGAGTTCGACAGCGACACCATCATCTGGACGGCCGGGGTGAAGGCGAACCCGGTGGTGGCGGCCTCGGACCTGCCCACCGACAAGCGCGGCAGGCTCCAGGGCACCGCCGCGCTCCAGGTCACCGGGCACCCGGACGTGTGGAGCGCAGGCGACGTGGCCGCGATCCCGGATCTGTCCCGCACGGAGGAGGACCCGACCGCCACCTGCCCGCCGAACGCCCAGCACGCCGTGCGGCAGGCGCGGCACCTCGCGGACAACATCGTCAAGGTCATCCGTGGCGGCAAGCCGACCGACTACTACCACAAGAACCTCGGCTCGGTGGCCAGCCTCGGCCTGCACAAGGGCGTGGCCGATGCGATGAAGCTGAAGATCAAGGGCTTCCCGGCGTGGCTGTTCCACCGCGCCTACCACGTCAAGGCGATGCCGACGTTCAACCGCAAGGTGCGGATCATGCTGGACTGGATGCAGGGCGGCCTGTTCCGGCGCGAGGTCGTCTCCCTCGGCCAGATCAACAACCCCAAGGAGGAGTTCGACCGCGCGTCGAAGTCCTGACCCGCCGGTCGCCGGGCCAGCGCCGCGTGCCGCTCGGCGGGGCTTAAGCTACTGGTGCCCCCGTAGCCCAATCGGCAGAGGCGGTCGACTTAAAATCGACGCAGTGCGGGTTCGAGTCCCGTCGGGGGCACCATCATCGCAGGTCAACGACGTTGAAGAGTGGGGCGTCAAGATCGAATGCCCCACTTACGCCCCACAAACGCCGAACCGGCCGGCCGTAGCCACGGCGGGCCGACCTCCTCCTTTGGATGGACGGGACAAGGGTGCGTGCGTGGCGGTCCGTGGGTGGTTCCGTGGGATGGCGCACCCCACTATGCCGAGACGAGCTCCCCGCTGCGGTGGATTAGGTCGAGCTGATCACATCTAAACGATCTCGTGCTATTCTTAGACTTCTTGTTTTGAGTCGTCCCGCTAGATCGGCAGTTGACTCTCTTATGAATGGTGTCAAGAACGGGTATTTCTTGGCTTCTTGCGGCATCGACGGCTTCGCATGGCCGAGCTGATTGGCGGCCTTCCGGCCGGTGAGCTCTGCTTCGTCCAGGATTATCGCTGCGGACCATGTGCGAGGCCACCCCGGAGAATTCGCACTGCCACGTGCCTCCCTGTTGAAGGGATCACGCAGGCCGCCGAAATGGAAACGTCCGCAACGGTCCGCAGGCCCAAGGCTGCGCGTCAGCGCCGAAACACCTTACCGCGCACGGCCAAAAGATCACGAGCGTCTGCAGCCTCGGCCGCAGTCGAGGAAAACCGGACAGCGAAAAGTTGTAACCGCTACGTCAGCGACGCACGCACTTCGGCGACAGGGACTGTCTGATGATCGTGTGGTGGTCGAGAGGTTGTCGATGCTGGTCGCCAGCTCAGCGAACAAGACGAAGGGGTCGCAGAGTGCAAGTTCCGTCCTCACGATCGCTGGAGGGGTCGCTACGCAGGTAGGCGGCCCCTTGGTCGTGTGAGGTGTGCGGACCACGGTCTGGGGCGACCGACATCCGGGCAACACATCAGACAGACAGAGTATGCCGCTGGCGCTTTGCTCTCGCGAGCGCCTCACATTACCAAGCAATGAGCTTGTCAGCACCCTCGTCGAGGTCCGGTTGCCGTAGACGTTGAGCGCCGTCGCGGGCGCGCATGCCCGAGCAGGAGCGGGATCGATCTTAGTCCCAGTAGCAGCTAGTCTCGTGGAGTGATCATGGGAGACATCACTCGGGCCGCAGTGTTGAGGGCGATTGCTGAGTATGACGAGCTCGGTCGCGCGGAATTCTTGACGAAGTACGGGTTCGGCGAGGCGAGGTCGTACGTGCTCGTTAAGGACGGCCGTCGCTACGATTCCAAGGCGGTCGCCGGGGTCGCACACCAGTGGACGCAAGGCCGTGCGTTACGCCCGGACGAGTTCAGCGGTGGACTCGGTGCCGCCGTCAAATGGCTGACCGAGCTCGACTTCCTGGTCGAGGGCATCGCCGCCGAAGCCGCGACGTGGGGCCTTGTGTGCAACCCGAAGCTGTTCGACATCGACCAGCTCCGCCGGGACGGCAAAAGCCTCGAGTCATGGAAAGTCACGCGGTTCAAAGGCGAAATCGCCCCCGGTGACCGTTTCATCCTCTGGAGAAGTGGTAACGGTGGCGGCGTCATGGCGTACGGCCGGATCACGGGGAAACTGCGGTCCGAGGGTCTGACCAATAACGGATACTGGCTCGAGAAGCCTCCTCCCGCCGACTACGTCCCGCTGGCCGTAGACGAGTGGGTTGATCCTGTGATTCCCCGAAACGAGCTCATCAAGGATCCTCGTGTCAGCAGCACAAGCCTGATTCAGCAACCGTGGGCGGGCTTACCGCACCGCCTCACCGGCGACACATGGACCGCGGTCATGGAAGCGGTGTCGTCCGCTGACGCGGGGTCAGGTGAAACAGACCCCGGCCTACGACCAGACACCCCGGGAAGAGCCGCCACTACCGTGCAACGGGTCGTCCGGAGCAGCGGCGTCGTGCGTCTGGTCAAGGAATGGCACGCACACCGGTGTCAGATTTGCGCCCTCCGCATCGAGCTTCCAGGAGGCGCCTACTACAGCGAAGGTGCGCACATCCACGCCGTGGGCGCCCCCTACAATGGTCCCGACGTCACCAGCAACGTGCTGTGCCTGTGCCCCAACTGCCACATCATGTTCGACAACGGAGCGATCGTCCTTGACGACGAGCTGACCATCATCCGCCATGGCCACGCCGTGGGCTTCTTACGGACTGACGAACGCCACGCCATAGATCCGGACTACGTGCGCAGCCATCGAGAACGCTGGCAGAGATAGCAGCGCACCGCGTCTGAAGCGTCCCCAACCAGGACCCGCAAAAGACGAAGACCACCGAGCGCGTTGATTAGAACGATCAGTAGGGATTAGAAAATCGGCGCTGGGTGTCTGCCACCCGAAAAAGGTCAAGGCGCCTCCGTCTCAACTCCGGGGCTGCCCGGCATTGACCTCAATGCCGGGCAGTCGAGGGCTAGAAAACATCAGTTTGCGCTAAGGGCGCAGGTAGTGCCAGGTGATGGCAGCGAACAGCAGACCTCGGTGACCGTCGCCCCGAAATAGACGCAGTGCGGGTTCGAGTCCCGTCGGGGGCACCGTCGCCACGCGGGCCGTCTTCACACGGGAACAGGGCCGAGCAGGTCCCAACGGTTGCCCGCGATGTCGACGAACACCGCGACGCGTCCGTACGGCTCCGTTCTCGGGGGTGCGACGAATCGCACGCCCGCCGCCGTCATGCGCGCGTGCGTGGCATCGGCGTCGTCCACCCGGAGAAAGAACCCGACTCTGCCCGCCACCTGGTTCCCGACCACGGCGGTCTGGTCCGCACCATCGGCACGGGCCAGCAGGAGACCGGTACCGCCGCCAGGTGGCCGGACCACGACCCATCGCTTCGGCCTGCCGTCGTTGGTCAGTGACGGCGCGTCCTCCACCAAATCGAACCCGAGGGCGCCGACGAAGAAGTCGATGGCCTCGTCGTAGTCCTCCACGACGACCGTGGCGAGGTCGAGGCGCATGCCGTGCACCCGCGTTCTCCGTTTCGTCCGGCCTCCCCGCCCGTCTCACCCGATGCGGGACGCGAGCAGGGAGCGGCCCGGTCCGGACAACTCGGTGACGACGCCGCGGCGGCCCGCCAGCGCCATCAGCAGTGCCTCACCCGGGCCTTCGACGACCCGTCCGCGCCCGGCCGACCAGCCGAGGTCCGTGGCGACCAGGCGCAAGCCACGCGCGCGCCGGTAGGCGCCGATCGGGGGAGCCAGCAACGCGAGCCGCAGGGTGTGGCGAAGCCGGTCGGCGGGGATGTGCCGGGGTGTGCCCAGCGCGCGCCGGATGTCCTGGTGGTGGATCAGCCCGTCCACCAGCGCGACCATGCCGCCCGCGAAGGCGGGTAGGCCGCGGGGGACGGCGTACCGTTCCAGCAACGAGGTCAGCTCGTCCGGGGTGCGGCCGACGTATTCGGCCACGCCCACGGCGTTTCTCTCCGTCCCCGTCGCCCGGGCCGTGCGAAAGCGGCGTGCGAGCCCGCGCAGGCCGAGCTCGTCGTAGCTGACCACGTGCGCCACGACCTCGCGGACCCGCCAGTCCTCGCACAACGTCGCCGCGTCCCACTGCTCCGGTTCCAGCGTGGCCAGGTAGTGCGCGAACTCCCGCCTCTCGTCGTGGGCGAAGCGGCGTGTACGTGCGAAAGCCATACGGCATCCTGACACGTCCCACCGACATTTTTCCTTCCATGGCGGCGTGTCGTCCGACCGGCCGAGGTGGTTGTCAGCCGCTACCGTGTGGTGATGGGCGGCGACGCGGTCGATCTCGAGGTCGGTGGCCGTAGTGTGCGGATCACCCACCCTGATCGCGTGTACTTCCCCGCACGTGGCGAGACCAAGCTGGACCTGGCCCGCTATTACCGCTCGGTGGCCGACGGCATCGTCCGTGCGTTGTACGAACGGCCGTGCATGATGCACCGGTTCCCGTCGGGGGTGACCGGTGAGAAGGTGCACCAGAAGCGGCTGCCGCGCGGCGCGCCGCCGTGGGTGGAGACCGTCCGGGTGCACTTCCCCCGCTACGACCGCACCGCCGACGAGCTCTGCGTCACCGAGGCCGCTCAGGTGGTGTGGGCGGTGCAGATGTCCACCGTCGAGTTCCATCCCTGGAACTCCCGCCGGGCCGACACCGAGCACCCGGACGAGTGGCGGATCGACCTCGACCCCATGCCGCGCTGCGGGTTCGACACGGTACGCCGGGCCGCCCGCGTCGCGCACGAGGTCCTTGCCGAGCTGGGTATCACCGGGTGGCCGAAGACCTCGGGCGGTGACGGCCTGCACGTCTACGTCCGGATCGAGCCGCGCTGGGACTTCGCCGACGTGCGCAGAGCGGCGCACGCCTTCGCCGCCGAGGTCGAACGCAGGGCCCCGGACGCGGTCACCACGGCGTGGTGGCGCCGGGACCGCGACCCGGACAAGGTCTTCGTCGACTACAACCAGAACGCACGCGACCACACCATCGCCAGTGCCTATTCCGTGCGCGGCTCGCCGGAGGCGCGGGTCTCGACACCGATCCGCTGGGACGAGGTCGACGAGGTCGACCCGAGGGACTGCACGATTGCCACCGTCCCACAGCGATTCACCGAAATGGGTGATCTGCACGCGGGGATCGACGAGGTCGCGCATTCGCTGGACACCCTGTTGGAGTGGGCCGATCGCACCGGCCTCGACCGCTGACCACGTCACCCGTACGAGGGGGCACCGTGCCCGACGAGCACACCATCGGCGCCCGCGCCGGCGGCCGCCGCACTGACGGCCGCCAGGTCGGCGACGGCCACACGAGCCGGGCCGCGCCCCCGGCGCGGGGG
>NZ_KB912640.1:195750-204852 GCF_000383795.1 Saccharomonospora saliphila YIM 90502 | reverse complement strand
GCCGGCGAGGCACCGGCGCCGGGCAGGACCGGAAGGACCGGCGTGCGGTGCGTGGTGTTCGGCGCCACCGGCTACCTCGGCGGACGGCTCGTCCCGGAGCTTCTCGCGGCGGGGCACACGGTGCGGGCGGTGGCGCGGACCCCGGCCAAGCTCGCCGACGTCCCGTGGCGGGACCGGGTCGAGACCGTGCGCGGCGACGTCACCGACCACGACAGTGTCACCGCCGCGCTCGCGGGGCAGGACGTCGTCTACTACCTGGTCCACGCGCTGACCGAACGCGGCTTCGCCGATATCGACCGGCGCGCCGCGCGCATCGTGGCCGAGCGCGCCGCGCACGCCGGGGCATCGCGGGTTGTCTACCTCGGCGGCATCGCCCCGGAGCACGAGCCGCTGTCGGCGCACCTGGCCTCTCGCGCCGAGGTCGGCCGCATCCTGCTCGACGGCCCGGTGCCCGCGATCGTGCTCCGCGCGGCGGTCATCCTGGGGTCGGGTTCGGCGAGCTTCGAGATGCTGCGTTACCTCACCGAGCGCCTGCCCGTCATGGTCACCCCGCGCTGGGTGCACAACCGGATCCAACCGATCGCCGTGCGGGACGTACTGCACTACCTCACGCGCGCGGCGACCGTCACCGGACGGGTCAACGGTGCCTTCGACATCGGCGGCCCGGATGTGCTCACCTACCTGGAGATGATGCGCCGCTACGCCACCGTCGCCCGATTGCGCAGGAGGGTGGTGCTGCCGGTTCCGCTGTTGACGCCGTGGCTCTCGGCGCAGTGGGTCAACCTCGTCACGCCGGTGCCCAAGGCCATCGCCGTGCCGTTGATCGGCTCGCTGGTGCACGAGGTCGTCTGTCACGACCACGCCGTGGCCGAGCACATCGCCGACCCCGAGAGCGGGCTCACACCCTACGACCGCGCGGTCGAGCTGGCCCTCGCCCGCGTGGGGCGCGACGAGGTACCCACCCGCTGGTCGGACGCGAGCACGCCCGGTGCGGCGGCGGACCCGCTGCCGACCGATCCGGAGTGGTCGGGCGGCACCCTGTACTCCGACGTCCGCGAGCAGCGCAGCCGCGCCGACCCCGAGGCGCTGTGGGAGGTGGTGGAGGCCATCGGCGGCAGGCGCGGCTGGTACTCCTTCCCGCTGGCCTGGTCGGTGCGGGGACGACTCGACCGGCTCGTCGGCGGGGTGGGGTTGCGGCGCGGACGGCGCCACCCGCACCGGCTCCGCGCCGGGGAGGCGCTGGACTGGTGGCGCGTCGAGCACATCGACCGGCCGCACGTGCTGCGCCTGCGTGCCGAGCTGCGTGTTCCCGGGCGCGCGTGGCTGGAGCTGTCGGTGCGGGGCGACGGTCACGGTGGCTCGGTGTACCGGCAGCGGGCGGTCTTCCTGCCGCGCGGTCTGGCGGGCCACCTGTACTGGACGGCGGTACAGCCGTTTCATGCGCTCGTGTTCGGGACGATGGCGCGGTCCATCGCGGGGGAGGCGGAGCGTGCGCCGACCGCGCCTACCCGGCCGGGACGATCTCGAACAGGGGCAGCAGCCCGGAGATTTGGAGCACACGGTAGGCGTGCTGGTCGACGTGGAGCAGGGTGATCGTTCCGCCACGCTCGCTCATCCGCTCGTGGGCGCGGACGAGTGCGCTGATGCACGCCGAGTCGAAGAACGAAAGGTGTGCGAAATTCACCACGAGCCGGTCGGCACCGCGGGCGAGCAGGCGTTCGAGGGCGTCGTCGAGCTGAGGCGCCACACCGTGATCGATTTCGCCACTCAAAGTGACTCTACCTTCGGTGTTGATCAGCTCAGTTTGCACGGTCGAGTGGTTTTCGGTCGTCGGCTTGTTGCCGTCCGTCATCGTTAGCCCGCTTCCGAGGTCACACACCTCCTACCGGGTAGTACCCCACCTGGAGGTTCGCCATGTCGTGTCTTAAGTTTGCCAGGGAGAACACGATCGATCAGCCCACGAGTGGGACACGAAGGTGGGAGCCGAGGATATGACCGACGAGACCGCCGAGGCTGTTCGGGCACGCCTGGCCGAGTTCCTGGAGGACCGGCGCGCTGAGATCGAGCGCGAGTGGTCGGCTACCGCCGTGTTCAGCTCCCGCGACCAGCGTGAGGCCGCCGAGGAGGCCGCGTCGCTGCTCAGCGGGGTACGGAAGGTGCTCGAATCCGGCGCCGAACAGGACCCCTCCGCCGAGGGGTTCGCCGCGGTCCGCACGGTGCTCAGCACCCTCGCCTCCCGTTCCGCCGGTGGGCGCTCCGGCAGCAAGCGTCCCGATGTCACCGTGCTGAAGGCGCCGGTACTGCGTCTGTGGGAAGAGCAGGACAATCCCGCCGACGTGGCCTACCGCGGCGGGCTGGCCCTGTCCACGGTGGTCGACACCCTGCGGATGGCCCTGATGGAGATCGAACTCTCCGCCGGTGCCGAGACCATCCTCGCCCAGCAGGAGCAGCTCGCCGAGCTGTCCACTCCCGTGGTCAAGCTGTGGGACGGCATCCTCGCCATTCCGCTGATCGGCACGCTCGACAGCATGCGCAGCCAGGCGGCCACGGAGAGCCTGCTCGAACAGATCGTCAGACAACAGGCCCGAGTGGCCATTCTGGACATCACCGGCGTCACCGCCGTGGACACCCTCGTGGCGCAGCATTTGCTCAAGACGGCGATGGCCGCGCGCCTGATGGGCGCCGAGTGCGTCATCAGCGGCATCCGCCCGCAGATCGCGCAGACCATGGTGCAGCTCGGCATCGATCTCGGCGAGGTCGCCACCCGCGCCACCCTCGCGGACGCGTTCGTGCACGCGCTGCGCAGCATCGGCATGTCCATCAGCCCGCTGCGGGAGGTGTCGTAGGCGGCCATGACGACCACGTCCATCGTCGGGCTGGGTGATGTCCTGCTCGTCACCATCCAGGGAGAACTCAGCGACCGCGACGCGCTCGCCCTCCAGGAGGAGCTGACCACCCGTGTGGTGGACATCAGCGCCCGCGGCGTGCTCATCGACATCTCCGGGCTGGAGATCGTCGATTCGTTCCTCGCCAGGACACTCCACGACATCGCGGCCGCCACGTCGTTGCTGGCGGCGCGCACGGTCGTCGTCGGGATGCGGCCCGAGGTGGCGATCACGCTTGTCGAGCTGGGCCTGACCTTGCCCGGACTGCGGACCGCGTTGACGGTGAGCCGGGGGCTGTCCGTGCTCGACGAGCGTGCGGACCTGCCATGACCGGCAATCTCACCGAGCACGAGGTCTCCATCCATGAGGAGGTCGACATCGTGCACGTCCGGCAGGCGGCGAGGGAACTCGCCGTGTCGGCGGGGTTCTCCCTCGTGGAACAGACGAAGCTGGTGACCGCGGCCAGCGAACTCGCCCGCAACACCCTCAAGCACGGCGGGGGTGGCGCGGCCGAGGTCGCGCTGGAGCACGGGGAGGGCGGCGGCACCGCGCTGCGGCTGGTGTTCCGGGACGCGGGTCCGGGCATCGTGGATGTCGACCAGGCCCTGACCGACGGGTACAGCAGCGCGGGCGGGCTGGGCCTGGGGCTCAGCGGGGCGCGACGCCTCGCCGACGACTTCGACCTGTGCACCAAGGACGGACAGGGGACCACGGTGACCGTCGTGTTCCGTACGAGTAAGACCGGGACGGGATGAACGGGACGGCGCTGCCGGTGAACGGACCCGTGCACGTGCGGCAGGCGCGGTTGCTGGCGAGCCGTTCGGCGCGGGACGCGGGCCTGCCCGAGCGGACGGTCGAGCGGGTGACCCTCGCCGTCTCCGAACTGGTGTCCAACCTGCTGAAGTACGCCACGGACGGTCTGCTGGTGGTCGTGCCGCGCCCGGACGGCCTCGACGTCATCGCGACCGACCAGGGCCCGGGCATCGAGGACGTGCCGGGCAGTCTGCGCGACGGCTACTCGACCGTCGGCACGCTCGGCGTGGGACTCGGTGGTGTCCGCCGGATGGCCGACGCGTTCGACATATACTCACGTCCGGGAGAGGGGACGACCGTGCTGGCGCGGTGGACCGGGCCCGCACCGACCCACCTCGGCGTCGAGGTGGGAGCGGCCGTGTTCACCGCCCTCGGCGAGACCGAGTGCGGTGACAGCTGGGTCGCCGCCCACGACGACGGTGTGACGACGGTGGCACTGAGTGACGGACTGGGTCACGGACCCGAGGCGGCCGTGGCGAGTGCCGCCGTGGCCGCGCACGTCCGCGCGAATCCGAGCGCGCCGCCTGCCGAGCTGATCGCGGCCATGGACGCCGATCCGACGGCTCGTCGGGGGGCCACGGTCGCGGTGGCGCAGTTCCACCCCGACCGCTCGACCTTGCTGTTCAGCGCTGTCGGCAACTCCTCGGTGCGGCTCTTCTCGGGCGACGGCGGCCACGAGGCCCTCGTGTCGACGCCGGGCATCGTCGGGCGAAGGCAGCGCAGCGGGCGCCGGGCCATGCCGGTGTCGCGCCCGTGGTCCCGGCACAGCCGGCTGGTGCTGCACACCGACGGGATCTCGCAGCGGTGGGACGCCGAGGAGATCGCCGCGTTGTTCTCCCACGACCCGGCCACGGCGGCCGGGTGGCTGCTCGGACGGTACGGCAGGAACCGCGACGACGCGTGCGCGCTCGTCGTGGCCGGAGGTGAGGTCGCGTGACGGACGACCTGCGGGAGAAACTGCGCGGGTTGTTGGGTGAGCGGGAGCTTCCCGACGAGGTGTGGCGGCGGATCGAGGACCACGGGGATGCCGACGACCCGCTCGCCGCCGCGGTGCGGACCCTGACCGACGTCGTCGCGGAGCGCGACAGCGACCTGCGCTGGCACCAGTCGGAACTGGAGCAGACGAATGCCGGGCTCCTGGCCCTGCACGGCGAGGTGGATCGGCAGCGGCGCCGCATGTCGTTCCTCGACGAGGTGAGCAGGGCATCGGCCACGTCGCTGGACAGCGCCCACCTGCTCGACGAGGTGGCCGCCCTGGTCCGCGAACAGGGCTTCGCCGACGAAACCCGGGTGTGGACGCTGACCGACCGCGGCCTGGCCTGCTACGCCGAACCGGAGCGCGAGCCGGACGAGGCCACGCGGACGGCGGTGCGCACGCGCAAGCCCGCCCAGGAGGACCCGCACCGGGTCAGCGTCCCGCTGACGGCGGGGCCGCACATGCTCGGCGTGTTCGACTTCCGCCGTCGAGGCGCCCCCTACACCGACGATGACGTGGAGCTGGCCAACGGTGTCGCCACCCGCGTCGCCGTCGGCCTGCGCAACGCGCACGAGTACGAGCGCGAGCACGAGCTCGCCGAGCGCCTGCAACGCGCGATGCTGCCGACCCTGGTGCCGCGCGGCGACCTCGGCCTTGTCGCCCGGTACCGCTCGGCGACCAGCGGGGTCCACGTGGGCGGCGACTGGTACGACGCCGTGACCAGGCCGGACGGCACCGTCGTGCTCTCGGTCGGGGACGTCACGGGCCACGGTGTCGACGCGGCCGTGGTGATGGGCCAGTTGCAGAATTCGTTGCGCGCCTACGCCCTGGAGGGGCACGGTCCCGCGCACTCGTTGCGCCTGGTGCACGAGCTGCTGCGCGGGCTGGACACGCCGTTGTTCGCCACGGCGGTGGTCGCCGAGGTCGAGCCCGAGAGCGGACTCCTGCGGTGGGCCAGTGCGGGGCATCCCCCGCCGCTTCTGCAGGAGGCGCGCGGAGCGGCGCGCTACCTCGAGGCCGAACACGCCCCGATGCTGGGCATCCACCTCCCGCGCGGGGTCGCCTTCCCCGAGCACGAACGCGACCTCGCCCCGGGGTCGTCGATCGCGCTGTTCACCGACGGGCTCGTCGAGCGGCGCACCAGTGACCTGGACGCGGGGATGTCACGCCTGGTGGAGGCGTTCGCCTCGTGCGAGGCTCACGGGCTGGCCGCGCGCGCCGAGCACGTGCTGCGCGTCATGCTCGGCGCCACCGACCACGACGACGACGTGTGCCTGCTGCTGTGCCGGTGGGAGGGCTGAGCCGCCCGGGCGGCGGAGCGGCCTGCCCGCGGGGCTCAGCCGTCGGCGACGGCCAGTTCGATCCCGGCGAGCCGGGCGCCGTCCGAGGCGCGTTCGGCGTGGAAGCTGCGCACGGAGCGCACGAGCGCGGTCAGCACGTGCCAGTTGAAACCCTGCTGCGGCAGGCTGGTGCCCTCCCGGCACGGAACCTCCACGCACGCGATCACGGTGTCGTCGCCGACGGTGAAGCGACAAGTCAGCGTGGTGGGCGTGGCCGCACGGGCCAGCAGGAGCCCGCACGCCTCGTCCACCGCCAGCCGCAGGTCGGCGATCGTGTCGAGTTGCAGGTCCCTGCGGATGGCCAGGTCGGCGGCGACGTTGCGGATCACCGGCACGAGTTCGGGTTCCGCGTCGACCGTCATTTCCACGGTACGGTCCGCCACGGTGCTACCCCCCTTCGTTGACGTGAGCACCGTATGACCGTGCTCGTCGACGGTCCACCGGGGAGGGGCGGTCGGCACCGGCGAGCAGTCGAGATCACACTTTCGGAGGTAGTAAGGTTCGGCTAACCTAACTCGCATGGTCGCTTTCCTGTCCCGCCGCGCGGTCCTGCGTGGTGGCGTCGCGCTCGGCACGACCGGGCTGCTCACCGCCTGTGGCGCGTCCGGCGGCGCAGGGAACACCGGCTCGGCCGGTTCCGGTTCCTGGACGTTCACCGACGACCGGGGCGAGACCGTCCGGTTGGACCGGACTCCCACCCGGATCGCCGGGCTCAACGACGTGATCGCCTCGCTCTGGAACTACGGCGTCGTCCCCGTGGGCTCCTTCGGCGCGACGGCGCTGGCCGACGACGTGAACTTCACCGGCCGCGACACCGCGCGCGTGACCGAGGTCGGAACCACGTACGGCCAGATCGACATCGAGGCGCTGCTCGCGCTCGAACCGGACCTCGTGGTCACCCATGCCTACCCGGTGGACAGCTCGGGACGGCTCGACCCGGCCAAGCCGCTCTACGGTTTCGCCGACCTCGCCCAGCAGCGCAAGGTCGCCGAGCTCGCGCCCATCGTCGCGCTCGCGATGGCGGGCTCGGCCACGACGGTGGTGGGGCGCACCGCCGAGTTCGCGCGCTCGATCGGCGTGCCGGAGCGCCGGCTGCGCGGATACGAGGCCGACTACGACGCCGCACGGGAACGGCTGCGCGCGGCGACCGAGGCTGGGCTGACCGCGATGGCGGTGGCGGGATATCCCGGCGACGGGGTGCACATCGCGAAGGCCGCGGACGACCCGGCGCTGCGCAGCTACACCGAACTGGGCCTGAGCTATCCCGACCCCGGGGGCGACGAGTACTACTGGCGCACGGTGAGCTGGGAGAACGTCACCGACCACCGCACCGACGTGGTGTTGTACTCGCTGCGGGCGATGGACAGGGCGTCCCTGCTCGACCAGCCCACCTTCGCCCAGCTTCCCGCCGCGCGCGCGGGCCAGGTGTATCCGTGGGAGTTCAGCTCCATGGACTACCCCGCGCAGGCCCGCACACTCGACGCGCTCGCCGCGAACCTGGAGAAGTCCCGCCCCGTGACCTGACGCGCGCGCCCGGGCGGCTCCGCGACACCACGCGAGGCCGCCCGGGCACGCGCGTTACGACGAGCTGGGCGCCTCGGCGAGTTCGGATTCCTCGTCGGCGGTCGGCGTCAACGCCGACTCGCCCTGTTGGAGCACCTCGTCGGCCTCGCGCAGGCGGGCGCGGGCCTCCTCGCGCAGCCTGGTCAGTCGCGAGACGACGTCGTTGGCCTCCGTCGTGCGGCGGTCGGCCTCCGCCGTGGCGGTCTCGACCAGGTGGGTCGCCTTCTCCGTGGCCTCGGTGACCAGCCGTTCCGCCTCGCGGGTGGCCTCGGCGACCCGCTGCTCGGCCTCGCGTTCGCTCGTGGCCTTCTCGTCGGCGATGTGCTTGTCCAGGGCCTCGCGCTCCGACGTCATGCGCGCCTGGAACTCGTCCTCGATCGTGCGCCGCCTCGCCTCGGCCTCGCCGTCGAGTTCCTCGCGCCTGCGCGCCGCCTCGGTGGTCATCCGCTCCACCTCGGCCTTGGTGGCCGCGAGGGCCTCCTCGTGTTCGCGCTTGAGGGCGTCGGCATGTCCGTCGAGCGTCTCCAGCAGCTTCTGGTACCGCTCGTGCAGCTTGTTCGACACGTCGCTGCTCTCGGCCCAGTGCTTCTCCGCGGCGGCCTCCGCGTTGGCCAGGATCTCCGAGGCACGGTTCTGCGCGAGCTCGACCGTGCGCTGCATCCGCTCGTCGAGGTCCTCGATCCGCTCCGGCGGCTTCTTCAGCTCCTCGACCCGTTCTCGGAGCCGCTCGATCTCCTGCCGGGCGCCGTCGAGGTCGCGTGCGGACTCCTGCGCTCTGGCCACGGCGTTGTCCCGGTCGACCATGACCTGATGCACCTGTGCTTCCAGGTGGTCGAGGTACTGCATCACCTGGTTGCGGTCGAAACCATGCCATGCCTGTCCGAACTCCCGGCGCAGCGGGAGCAGACGGTTGTCGTGCTCGGAAGCCATGCCTGAGACCGTACCCGCGCGCGGCGTGTCCTCATCGTCAGGCAGGCCGACCGGGTGAGTCGAGTTCGTCCACCCCGGAGGGTGAGTGGGGTCACACGGGTTCGGCGATCACGACCCGGTTCTCGGCGTAGCCGGTGGTGCCTCCCAGCCAGCGGCCTCCGCAGGTCACCAGCACGAGGCGGTGCCCGCCGCTCTGCCCGAACAACTCGGGAGCCCGCGCGGGCAGTTCGTCCTTGCGCAGCGTGAGTATCCGCGTGACCGAGTAGGTCCAGGTCTCGCTCGCCTCGCCGGTCACCGTCACCCGCTCACCGACCCCGACGTCCCAAAGCTCGGCGAACGGCCCCGTCCGGCCCTGCCAGTCGACGTGCCCGGCGAACACGCTCGCCCCGCTGGGCGCGTCCAGCCCCGCGCCCCACCAGGTGGCCTCGTCGAGGTTTTCCGGAACCGGCAGGACCGAATCCGGACCGACCTCCGCGCGGACGAGCGTGGCCGTGCCGCCGTCCGGCAGCCGCACCGTCCCCGGCGGTTGCCCACTGGGCGCGGTCTCGACCGCGGGCTCGGTGCTCGCCTCCGGCGTGGTGCCGGACTCCGCGTC
>NZ_KB912640.1:188479-195650 GCF_000383795.1 Saccharomonospora saliphila YIM 90502 | reverse complement strand
TGGACGATACCGGTGACCACGCCCATGGCGAAGTTGACGAGGAGCAGCTTGCCCCAGAACTTCGTCATCCGGAAGTAACGCGGCTCACCCGTGCACACCGTCGCGGTCGCCAACCAGCGCGAGTTGGTGGAGCAGTGGACGAACGTCGTCCCCGCGATCACCGTCGGGGACGGCAGCACGAGCGCCCCGACGACCGCGAGTTCGGCCACCAGCACACTGCCCGCGCCCAGCAGGTACGGCCGCGTCCACCGGCGGCCTCCCTCACGTTCGGACCCGGTCACCGCCGCGCGAACCTCCTCCGGACGGCGAACCCGGTCAGGCCCGAGACCAGCAACGCCAGGCCGCCCAGCCCGAGCAGCGCCTCCACGGGCGCTCCCGAGGTGGTCGCGGCCTGTTCGACCGCCATCGGACGCGCGCCCGCCGGGATGGTGCGTGGCACCTCGTCGGCCACGTTGGTGATCCGCAGCGTCACCGTCTTCCCCGGGGTCAGCTCCCCGCAGGCCCGCGGTGGGTTCTCGGGATCGAACGCGTCGGTGTAGCCGTTCGGCGGTTTCACCTCGGTCAGGCACACCGTCTGTGGCGTGCGCAGGTTCTCCACCGCGGCCGTGCCGTCGGGTCCCTCGGTGGTGATGACCAGCGGCTCGCCGTCGGTACCGAGCAGCGGTTGCCCGTCCTGGCCGACGGCGGGGGAGGTGCCGTCCTCGCCCGTGAGGCGCAACGGCACTCCCGCGATGCCCTCGCCCGTCTCGTCGTCCACCTTGGCGACGCGCACCTGGCCCGGCGCGGTCCGTGCCGTGGTGGCCGCCTCGGCCGTCAGTTCCTGCTCGCCACCGGTGGAGACCACGCGCTGGGTGTCGGTGGTGACGGGCTCGCGCACGTAGGGCCTGTCCGCGGGTGCCGACAGCGTCGCCCGGACCAGGGGATTCTCGCCGGTCGGGGTGAGCGCGACGGTCGCGGTGCCGTTCTCGTCGGTGGTGACCACGGTCTGTGCCGTGTCCACCGTCTCGGCCGCCCCGTCCTCCGCGCCGGAGGCCGCGGCCGCGCCGTCCCCGACGGTTCCGGTGCTCCCGGCGTCGCCGTCCGCGAGCCCGAGATCGGCCACATCGAGCGTGATGTCCACGCCCGGGATGCCGGTGCCGTCGGCATTGGTGACCGTCACCGTCCATTCCGACGGGGTGTCGATCGTCTGCTCGCCCTCGGGCGCGGTGACCTCGGCCGTCCACGGGCCCCGGTAGGTCGCCGCCTCCCGCTTCATCTCCTCGACCGTCGTCCGTACCGACTGGGGCAGGGCGGCCAGATGGCCCTCGATGTCGTAGGCGATCTCGGTGAACGGGTTGTCCGGGTCGAGGTCGCTCGGGTCGCGCGGCGCGGCGGTCCACGAGTGCAGCAGGTGTGCCAGCGCGGCGGCGTCGTCGGGACTCTCGGTGTCGCCGTAGCGCAGCAGCAGGTAGGAGATGTCCGCGGCGACCTCGGCGGAGAGCGGGTCGCCCCACTTGGTCAACAGCTCGTCGCCCGGCTCGTAGGTCTCGTCGGTGTCCGGCGCCTTCAGGGCGAAGGAGACGCAGAAGACGTGCTCGCCTCCGACGACGTAGGAGCCGAGCCAGTCATGGGTACCGCTGCGGTCGCGTCCGCCCCAGTCCTGTCCCGGGGTGATCTCGTGTCCGATGCCCTCCTCGACCGCGGCGGAGGCGGTGCCGGGCAACGCCGCGAGCCCCGTCGTCGCCAGCAGGCAGGCACCCAGCAGTCGCACCGCGGTGCCGAGGCGTCTTCGCGCCACGGGAATACCCCCTTCATTCGAACAAGTGAATGTGCGATCCGCGTCACATCGCGTGCGCGGCACGGTGACGCGAGGCACGCCCGGGGAGCATGGCGTGAAATGATGACCTGGGCAATCGGCCAGCCGGTGGACGTCGGTGAGGGCCGGGGGCCGCGCCACGGCGCCGGTGTGCGGTCGCCGTGCGTCCCGGTGTGGGTAAAGTCGCCTTTACCGACCGACGGGAACCGACCGGCACGCGTGGTCGTTGTACCCGATGCCAGTGCCAGAAGATCCAGGAGGATCAGGTGCGAACTTCCAGCAACCCAGCCTTCCGCAATCTGCCCGCGGGGGCGGCGGGTGGTCCGCCCGCGGGCTTCAACCAGCCACTGGGCGGTCAGCCCGGCTACGGTCCGCCGCAGGCGCCCTCCGGCGCCGCCGACCGGCCGATGACGGTGGACGACGTCGTCATGAAGACCGGGGCCAGCCTCGGTGTCACGCTCGTGGTGGGGCTGATCACCGCGATCTGGGCCCAGTCGCAGGTGGCGGCGGGCTCGTCCGGGGCCATCTTCGGCGCCATGATCGGCGGCATGCTCGTCGGCCTGGTCCTGGCCCTGATCATCGTCTTCAAGCAGATGGCCAGCGCGCCCATGACGCTGGCCTACTGCGCGGCCGAGGGCGTGTTCCTCGGCGCGATCACCGGCGTGTTCGAGATGCTCTACCCGGGAATCGCGCTCCAGGCCATCCTGGGCACCGCCGCGGTGTTCGTCGTGATGCTGGTGGTCTACAAGACCGGAGCCGTCAAGGTCACCCCCAAGTTCCGTAAGTGGATGATGGGCGCACTGGGCGGTGTGCTCGTCCTCATGCTGGCCAACCTCGTGCTGGGCCTGTTCGGCGTGAACATGGGCCTGCGCGACGGTGGCCCCCTCGCGATCATCTTCAGCCTCGTGGTGATCGGTGTCGCCGCGTTCAGCTTCCTGCTGGACTTCGACATGGCCGACCAGGCCATCCGCGAGGGGGTGCCCGCCAAGTTCGCCTGGTACGTGGCGTTCGGCCTCATGGTCACCCTCGTGTGGCTCTACCTGGAGATCCTGCGCTTGCTGTCCTACCTGCAAAGCGAATAGGACGCGCGGGCACCACGCTCCTGGACCACGGGGGGCGCCCGGCCGCACAGCCGGGCGCCCCCCGTGCTGTGCGCACGGCAGGGGCGCCTGTCCGCCCGGGCACCTTCTGGTGTTAGATGGCGACGCCCCCGTGTGTGAAGATCCTGTGAGGTCGACGTTCCTGTGAGGTCACGGTGACGGTTCCACCGTACGGCGAGAGACCGGACGACTCCGGTGGTGCCCATCCCTTTCAGCCCCCTGCAGCCCCGCCGCCGGGCGGGCCGAATCCGTACGGACCCCCCGAGGGCGGTCTGCCTCCGTACGCCGCGTACCCGGGGTCACCGCAGGCGTTCGGGCAGCAGCCGTTCGGCCCCGACGCGTTCGGACAGCCACCCGCGCCGCCGCGCCGGAAGGGCACCGCGTGGGCGGGCGTCGTCGCGGCCGTCGCGCTGATCGTCGCCGCGGTGGTCATCGTCATCCGGTGGTCGGACGCGGGCACACCTGAGCTGGCCGTCGGCGACTGTGTCCACGTGTCCGACTTCTCCGGGATGACCGCGAGCCCCGAGCTGCTCGACTGCGAGGACGACGACGCCGTGCTCCGGGTCGCCGCCAGCGAGGACGGCGTGGACGCGCGCTGTCCGGACGGGCACTACAGCGTCGTCTTCTCCGGCCAGAAGACGTTGTGCCTGATGTTCAACGTCGAGCGCGGTGACTGCCTGACGAACATGGACCCGGACAGTCCCAAGGGCTACGAACGGGTCTCCTGCGCCGACCCCGCCGCCGAGATGGTGGTGCTCCGGGTCGCCGACGGCACGGCGGACCCGGCCGGAGCGTGCGGGGACCTTCCCGGCCGGGTCGAGCCGTACGTGTACTCGGAGCCGGAGACCGTGATCTGCATGGGACCGCCGAAGGCGGTGTGAGCCGGCGGCGCGGGGCCGGAAGCCCGGCTCCCGCGCCACGACGCCGGATCGCCGGGGCTCTCACCGGGACAGCGTCCCGGTCCCGGCGACGGACGGCCGCGTCAGCTCAAGCGCTCCAGCACCATCGCCATGCCCTGCCCGCCCCCGACGCACATCGTCTCGAGGCCGAACTGCTTGTCGTGGTGCCGCAGCGAGTTGAGCAGTGTCGTGGTGATCCGCGCACCGGTCATGCCGAACGGATGGCCCACGGCGATGGCCCCGCCGTTGACGTTGAGCCGGTCGAGGTCGATGCCGAGTTCCCGGTAGGACGGGATCACCTGGGCCGCGAACGCCTCGTTGATCTCGACGAGGTCCACGTCGCCGACCGACATTCCCGCCCGCGCCAGCGCCTGCCGCGACGCCTCGACGGGGCCGAGCCCCATGATCTCGGGCGAGAGGCCGCTCACGCCGGTGGACACGATCCGGGCCAGGGGAGTGATGCCGAGTTCGCGTGCCTTCGTGTCGCTCATGATCACCAGGGCGGCGGCGCCGTCGTTGAGTGGACAGGCGTTGGCCGCGGTGACGCGGCCGTCCGGCCGGAACACCGGCTTGAGCCCTGACACGCCCTCCAGCGTGACCCCGGATCGGGGGCCGTCGTCGGCGGAGACGACCGAGCCGTCCGGCAGGGTCACCGGGGTGATCTCGTCGGCCCAGAACCCGTCGGCGATGGCCTTTTCCGCGAGGTTCTGCGACCGGACGCCGAACTCGTCCATCTCCTGCCGGGAGATGCCCTTGAGGCGGGCCAGGTTCTCGGCCGTCTGCCCCATCGCGATGTACACGTCGGGCAGCTCGGCGTCCTCCCTCGGGTCGGTCCAGCCGTCGCCGCCCTCTTCCGCGCGCCGGGCGGTGCGCGCCTCGGCGTCGGCGAAGAGCGGGTTGTGGGTGTCGGGCCAGGAGTCGGAGGTGCCCTTCGCGCCCCGGGAGACGGTCTCCACGCCCGCCGAGATGAACACATCACCCTCGCCCGCGCGGATCGCGTGCAGCGCCATCCGCGTGGTCTGGAGGCTGGAGGAGCAGTACCGCGTGATGGTGCAGCCGGGCAGGTGGTCGTAGCCGAGCTCAACGGCGACGACCCGGCCCATGTTGAAGCCGGACTCCCCGCCGGGCAGTCCGCAGCCCAGCATGAGATCGTCGATCTCGGCCGGGTCGAGCTGGGGCACCTTGTCCAGCGCCGCCCGCACCATCCGTGCGGTGAGGTCGTCGGGACGCATGTCCACCAGTGACCCCTTGCCCGCGCGGCCGATGGGGGATCGGGCGGTGGAGACGATGACGGCTTCCGGCATGGTGGACACTCCTTCGGGTCGACTAAGCATGCGCTTAGGTTCCTATCCTGCCCGGACGGGGCGGCGGACCACAGCCCTGGGTGCCCCCCGCCACACCCCGTGACACCCCCGGCCCCCGCCGGGCCCGATCGCGGCGACTCGTCCGGGGTGTCCTTTTCGGACAGTGTTCCCGGGGTCGCGCGCGGGGACGGGCGAGTCCGTTCTACCCGGGGCCGGAGTCGCTGTTTACCCTGGTGACATGGATTACGCCGAACACGTCATCGACCTGGTGGGCGACACCCCCCTGGTCAGGCTGAACTCGCTCACCGAGGGCCCGCGCCCACTCGTGCTGGCCAAGGTCGAATACCTCAACCCGGGTGGCAGCGTCAAGGACCGGATCGCGCTGCGCATGGTGGAGGCCGCCGAGGCCTCCGGCGCGCTGCCCCCCGGCGGCACGATCGTGGAGCCCACCTCGGGAAACACCGGGGTCGGGCTGGCGATGGTCGCTCAGCGCAAGGGCTACCGATGCGTGTTCGTGTGCCCGGACAAGGTCAGCGAGGACAAGCGCAACGTCCTCAAGGCCTACGGGGCGGAGGTCGTCGTGTGCCCCACCGCGGTGCCGCCCGACCACCCGGAGTCCTACTACAGCGTCTCCGACCGGCTCACCAGCGAGATCGAGGGCGCGTGGAAGCCCGACCAGTACGCCAACCCGGAGAACCCGGCCAGTCATTACCATGCCACCGGGCCCGAGATCTGGCGGCAGACCGAGGGCAAGGTGACGCACTTCGTCGCGGGTGTGGGCACCGGCGGCACCATCTCCGGTACCGGTCGCTACCTCAAGGACGTCTCGGAAGGGCGCGTCCGCATCGTCGGTGCCGACCCGGAGGGCTCGGTGTACTCGGGTGGCACGGGGCGGCCCTACCTGGTCGAGGGCGTCGGCGAGGACTTCTGGCCGCAGACCTACGACCGGGAGATCGCCGACGAGATCATCCCGATCTCCGACGCCGACTCGTTCACCATGACGCGCAGGCTCGCGCGGGAGGAGGCGTTGCTGGTCGGCGGGTCGTGCGGGATGGCGGTGGCCGCCGCGCTCGAACTGGCGAAGCGGGTCGACCCCGACGATGTGATCGTGGTGTTGCTGCCGGACGGCGGGCGCGGTTACCTCGGCAAGGTCTTCAACGACGGCTGGATGTCCTCGTACGGCTTCATGCCGCCGGAGACCCAGGACATGACGGTGGGCGACGTGCTGCGGCGCAAGGACGGCACCCTGCCCGACCTGGTCCACACCCATCCCACCGAGACGGTGGCCGAGGCGGTCGCCATCCTGCGCGAGTTCGGCGTCAGCCAGATGCCCGTCGTCAGCGCGGAGCCACCGGTGATGGCGGCCGAGGTCGTGGGCGCGGTGAACGAGCGCGACCTGCTTGAGGAGCTGTTCACCGGCAAGGCCGCACTGGCCGACCGGCTCGACGCCCACATGTCGCCGCCGCTGCCGACGATCGGCGCGGGGGAGAAGGTCGGTGCGGCGATGAAGGCGCTCGGCACGGCCGACGGCGCGCTGGTACTCGTCGGCGGCAAGCCCGCCGGCGTCGTCACCAGGCAGGACCTGCTGGCCTTCCTCTCCGGGCACTCGTAGGCCGGTTCTGCCGAACATCGGACGCGCTGTCCGGGGCGTTACACAGGTCCCGGGCAGCGATCCGATAGCGTGTGCGCGAGCGAAATCACCCAGGTCCTCGTCAAGGGGGTACACGACCCACATGAGCGCTCCGCAGCCACCGAACCAGGGGGACGGCGAGCAGCAGCCGCCCCAGGGTCCGCCCAGCGAACCGCAGCCGCAGCAGAACAACCCGTTCGGCACGTCCGAACCGACGCAGGTGGTGCAGCCGTCGCAGCCGCAGGGCGACCAGCAGGCGTTCGGCGACGGCCCCGAGCCGACGCAGGTCGTCCAGCCCGGCCAGCCGGGAGACGCCGGCGAGGCCGGTGGCGGGCAGGGCGAGGGCCAGGGTCCCCGAGTCCACGCAGCTCGTCCCGCCGGGGTCGCAGCCTCCACCCGCGATCCCGTACGCGCCGCCGCCGAGCGCGGCCGACAACCCGGCG
>NZ_KB912640.1:182008-188379 GCF_000383795.1 Saccharomonospora saliphila YIM 90502 | reverse complement strand
GTGCGCGGCCGGCGGATGACCCGCCCGCGCGCGGCCTTCGTTGCCCCGGGTCCGTTCCGGCGGGTCCACGGCGGCGTGGCCCGGGGGCCGGCCGTAGGCTGTGGGCATGGTTGCAGACCCCGCCGACTACGGATTCGAGACGCGCGCCATCCACGCCGGTCAGGAGCCGGACCCGCGGACCGGTGCCGTGATCGTGCCGATCTATCAGACCTCCACCTATGCACAGGACGGCGTGGGCGGCACCCGCGAGGGGGACTACGAGTACTCCCGCACCGCCAACCCCACCCGGACCGCGCTGGAGGAGGCCCTCGCCGCGCTGGAGGGAGGCAGGCACGCGCTCGCCTTCTCCTCGGGCATGGCCGCCAGCGACGCGGTGCTGCGCACCACAGTGCGGCCCGGTGACCACCTGGTTCTCGGCAACGACGTCTACGGCGGGACTTTCCGCCTCATCGACAAGGTTCTCGCGCGGTGGGGTGTGAAGTACAGCGTCGCCTCACTGTCCGATTTGGACGAGGTCCGCTCGGCGATCCGCCCGGAGACGAAACTGGTCTGGTGCGAGTCGCCGACCAACCCGCTGCTCGGCATCTCCGACATCGCGGCGCTGGCCGAACTCGCCCACGTCGGCGGGGCGCGCCTGGTCGTGGACAACACCTTCGCCACCCCGTATCTCCAGAATCCCCTGGAGTTCGGCGCCGACGTGGTGGTGCACTCCACCACGAAGTATCTCGGCGGCCACTCCGACGTGGTCGGCGGCGCCGTGATCACCCAGTCCGACGAGTTGCGCGACGAGTTGTTCTTCCTGCGCAACTCGGCGGGTGCCGTGCCGAGTCCGTTCGACGCGTGGCTGACCCTGCGCGGGCTGAAGACGCTCGCGGTGCGCATGGAACGGCACTGCGGCAACGCCGAGCTGATCGCCGAGGCGCTGTCGGTGCACCCCAAGGTGGAGCGGGTCTACTACCCGGGACTGGCCGAGCATCCCGGTCACGCGCTCGCGGCCAAGCAGATGCGGCGTTTCGGGGGCATGGTGTCGTTCACCCACGTCGACGGGGAACAGGCCGCGCTGGACACGGCGTCCGGGACCGCGCTGTTCGTGCTGGCCGAGTCGCTGGGCGGGGTCGAGTCGCTGGTCGAGCATCCCGGCCGGATGACCCACGCCAGCGTCGCCGGGTCCACGCTCCAGGTCCCCGCGTCGCTGGTACGGCTCTCGGTCGGTATCGAGGACCCCCACGACCTGTTGACCGATCTCCGGCGCGCTCTCGACGCCACCTGATCGCACAGCGGAGCCGGTCTCCGCCGTGAGGGATTCCGTCGCCGTGTCCGGCCGTGCGGGAGTCCTTCACGGCGGACGAGGCCCGGGTCAGGGGCGGTAGTTGGCCTCCGCCGTGGCCGGGTCGGGGGTGTGGGTCAGGCCCTTGTCGCGCAGGTCGGCGCCGTCGACGCAGCTTCCGACGAGGGCGACGGTGCCGCCGCGCTGGACGTACTCTCCGGTGTCGCAGCGAGCCTCGGAGACGGTGTAGACGGCGGCGCCGGTGAGCGTCATGGCCGACAGCACGCCCGCGAGCAGCGGCAGGACACCGGCGGCGCGTGTCGCGGGTGTCGTGCTCGCGCGTCCCATAGTGTCTCCCTCGCTCGATCGAGTGTGCCGTCGTCACGCACGGAGCACCGGGCGGCCCCGCGACTGAGGTGTCCGACGGGAGTGTTCCCCGTCTCCCCGCCGGATGACCGGTGCGGCACAAGCTTACCCAATCGTGATCCGGGCCGTGTACGTAACCTCTTCGTGACAGTCGGGGTGGTGACATCATCGGCGGTTATGGGACTTGTCAGCGTGGACACAATCCGCGAGGCGAGGGAGCTGCTCGCCGCCGTCGTGCGCGAGACGCCGATGGAGCACGCGCGTGACCTCGAATCCGCACACGGAGGGCCGGTGCATCTGAAGTGCGAGAACTTGCAGCGCACCGGCTCGTTCAAGATCAGAGGCGCGTACACGCGCATCCACGGGTTCAGCGAGGCGGAGCGGGGGCGTGGCGTGGTGGCCGCCAGCGCGGGCAACCACGCGCAGGGCGTGGCGCTGGCCGCGTCGCTGCTGGGGACGAAGGCGACGGTCTTCATGCCCGAACGCGCGCCGTTGCCGAAGCTCGCCGCCACCCGGGGCTACGGAGCCGAGGTGCACCTGCACGGCGAGGTGCTGGAGGAGTCGCTGGCCGAGGCGACCGCGTTCGCGGAGCGCACGGGTGCGGTGTTCCTTCACCCGTTCGATCACCCCGACATCATCGCCGGTCAGGGCACGGTGGGGCTGGAGATTCTCGACCAGCTTCCAGAGGTCGCCACGGTTCTCGTGGCCACCGGCGGCGGCGGACTGGTCGGCGGGGTGGCGAGCGCGGTGAAGGCCGTCCGGCCGGACGTGCACGTGGTGGGCGTGCAGGCGGAGGGGGCCGCCGCGTTCCCGTTGTCGTTGTCCCGGGGTGAACCGGTGCGCCTCGAGCGAACGCAGACGATGGCCGACGGGATCGCCGTCGGCGCTCCCGGCCCGGTCACGTTCGCGCACGTGCGCGACCTGGTCGACGACGTCGTGACGGTGAACGAGGAGTCGTTGTCCCGCGCGGTGCTGCAATGCCTCGAACGGCGCAAGCTCGTGGTCGAACCCGCGGGGGCCGCGGCCGTGGCCGCGCTGCTGGAGCACGAGGGGGCGTTCGCACCGCCCGTGGTGGCCGTGCTCTCCGGCGGCAACGTCGATCCGTTGCTGTTGTTGCAGATCATCCAGCACGGGATGACGGCGGCGGGGCGCTACCTGAGCCTGCGCCTGTGCGTTCCCGACCGTCCGGGGTCGCTGGCGGGTGTGTTGTCACGCGTCAGCGAACTCGGCGCGAACGTGCTCGACGTCGAGCACTCCCGCATCTCAGGTCGGCTCGCGATGGGCGAGGTGGAGATCGCTCTGAAGCTGGAGACACGCGGACCCGAACACTGTGAGACCGTCGCGGCCCAGCTCCAACGCGCGGGCTTCACGGTCATGCTCTAGGGCAGACGGTGCGCGGATACGGGGCGGTGTGAGCCGAAGGAGGTGGTGGTGACACTCGATGCGCTGGACGCGCGGCTGCTGCTGTTGCTGACCGACGCGCCGCGGCTCGGGGTGCTGGAGTGCGCCCGCAGGCTGGGTGTGGCGCGTGGCACGGTGCAGGCGCGCCTCGACCGGCTCACGGCCTCGGGCGTGCTCACCGGCTTCCCGCCGGAGCTGGACCTGGGCCGCATGGGGTACGGGCTCACGGCGTTCGCGGTGCTGGAGATCGCGCAGGGACGCCGGGGAGAGGTCGCGGCGGCCCTGTCGGCGATCGACGAGGTGTGCGAGGTGCACGCGACGACCGGACAGGGCGACCTGTTCGTCCGCATGGTCGCGCGCTCGAACGACGACCTGCAACGCGTGATCGACGACGTGGTGGGTGTTCCGGGTGTCCGCAGGACGGCCACCTCGATCGCGCTCTCCACGCCGGTTCCGCCGAGGGTGCGGCCGTTGCTGGAACGCATCGCCCGCGACTGAGCGCGGGGAGGGGGCACCGTCGGGGCGGCCTTCCGAGCGGGTGGAGCGCTTGCGGGGCCGGGCACCACCATGGCGGCCGGTATGCGCACGTCGTCCCGATGTCGGGCAGGACGAAACACGGAGTGAACCGTTGGCGGATGTGCCGCATACCGGCCCCCGGGGTCGATCGCCGTCGGTGCGCCGGTAGAGATCACCTCGCGGGACGTGTCACCGTCCGCGAGGACGAGGAACTCAGGAGCCGCTGTAGGGCACGGCCTTGACGAGCGAGACCTTCTGCGTGCTGCCGTTGGGCAGCACGTACTCACGCGCCTCGCCCTCCTTGGCGCCCAGCAGCGCCTTGCCGAGCGGCGAGTCCGGCGAGTAGACCTCGATCGGCCCTTCGCCGCCCTCTTCGCGTGTGGCGAGCAGGAACGTCTCCTCGTCGTCGTCGCCGTCGTAGCGCACGGTCAGCACCATGCCCGGTTCGGCGATGCCGTCGTTCGCGGGCGCCTCGCCGACCTTCGCGGTGCGCAGCAACTCCTGGAGGTGCCGGATCCGGGCTTCCTGCTGACCTTGTTCCTCCCGGGCGGCGTGGTAGCCCCCGTTCTCCTTCAGGTCGCCTTCCTCCCGGCTGGCGTTGATCTTCTCGGCGATGACCGGACGATTCTCGATCAGCTCGTCGAGCTCGTTCTTGAGCCTGTCGTAGGCATCCTGGGTCAGCCAGGTCACCTTGCCTTCGCTCACGGTCACCATCTCCTTCTGGGGCCTGCCGAGCCTGGGTGTACAAGCCGGCCGCCACGCCGTCGTGGCTGGTAATAAAGGAAAGACACGGCCCGCCTGGGGCCGTGCCGTCGAGTCGAGGATAGCACGAAATGAACCCCGGCGGCCGCTGTTCGAGCCGGGCCACCGGACGCTCGGCGGCGATTTCACTCCGTTGGCCGCTCCGGGGTTGACAGGTACTCGGGCACTTCATAAGAGCACCCGAAGACGTCCGCCGTGACCGGACGTCCGATGCTGCGCACCACCGTTGTCAAGCGGTCGCGGCCGGGTGGGACGTAGATCTCTTTTCGGCCGCTCTCGGCGCCGGAGATGTCCCGGACGCGGACGATGCACACACCCGGGCGCGAGGGGTCCTCGCGGAGCACGTCGACGGTGACCGACATCGCGTCGCCGGGGCGTTCGGCGTAGCCGACCCGCTGGCCCTCGATGGGCGTCGAGCCCAGCGTCGTGTAGCCGTAGTAGGTCGCCGCCACGCCCGCGACCAGCGCCAACGCCACCAGCGACCACCGGCGCCCCCGGCGCGGTGCCCTCCTGCGTTCGAGGTCGTCCACGTCGGGCCCCGTGTCCGCGCCGGTGGACTCGCGCGCGGTGGCCTTCTCGGCGCCGTCGGGGCGTTCGGCGGGGTCCGGCACGCCCGGTCCGGCCTCCGAACTGCTCACTGCGGGCCTCCTGATGGCTCGTGTCCGCGCGGTGGGGAGAATGAAACCAGCTACCTCGTGTGTTGAGTATCCGTGTAGGCGCGCGGGCGTGAGCCGAGGGGGTCCGCACGAAGTGATGCGTGAGCTGAGAGGAAGCGGAGCCGGACATGGCGGGAGCCGACGGGATGAGGGCTGACAGGGCGGACGCGGGGTTGCGGCTGATGGCTGTGCACGCACATCCCGACGACGAGTCGAGCAAGGGCGCGGCCACGATGGCCCGCTACGTCGCCGAGGGGCACGAGGTCATGGTCGTGACCTGCACCGGAGGCGAGGCGGGCAGCGTGCTGAACCCGGCGATGGACAAGCCGGAGGTGCACGAGAACATGACGCGGCTGCGGCGCGAGGAGATGGCCAGGGCAGCCAAGATCCTCGGGGTGCAGCACCGCTGGCTGGGGTTCGTGGACTCGGGCCTGCCCGAGGGCGACCCACCGCCGCCGCTGCCGGAGGACTGCTTCGCGATGGTGCCGCTCGACGGGCCGACGGCCGCGCTCGTACGCGCCATCCGCGAGTTCCGGCCGCATGTGATCGTCACCTACGACGAGAACGGTGGATACCCGCACCCGGACCACATCCGGTGCCACGAGGTGTCGATGGCCGCCTACGACGCGGCTTCCGACCCCGAGCGCTACCCCGAGGCGGGAACTCCGTGGCAACCGCTGAAGCTGTACTACTCGCACGGCTTCTCCCGCGCGAGGTTCACCGCGTTCCACGAGGCCCTTGTCGCCGAGGGGCTGGACTCGCCGTACGAAGAGTGGCTGAGCCGGTGGGACCCGGACAAGCCGGACGTGATGGAGCGGGTCACGACGCAGGTGCCGTGCGCGGACTACTTCGAGGTGCGCGATGACGCGCTGCGCGCGCACGCCACCCAGATCGACCCGAACAGCCGCTGGTTCGCCGTGCCACTGGACATTCAGCGGCGGTTGTGGCCCACCGAGGAGTACGAGCTGGTGCGGTCGCTGGTCGACACGACACTGCCCGAGGACGATCTGTTCGCGGGCGTCCGGGAGAAGGTGAACTCATGACGCTGCCGGCCTTCGTGGCCGTGCCCGTGACGTCGGGCGGGTTGCTGCTCGCGCAGGAGCAGCAACCCGACGGCGGCGGTCAGGGAGCGGACTTCGGCAAGTCCTCGCCGGTGGGCCTGCTCCTGCTTCTGGTGTTCTTCGTCGCGGTGGGGTTTCTGATCCGCTCGATGACCAAGCACCTCAAGCGGATTCCGGCGTCGTTCGACGGCGACGACGGCGATGACGGCGACGACGGCGCCGGGGCGATGACGCGGACGGAGGCCGAGCCCGGCTCCAGCACCGTGCCGGGGAAGTCCGGGCCGGACCCGGACCCGGACCCGCCGGGTGCCTCCGAGGACGGTGCGGGAGCCCCGGCGCGGG
>NZ_KB912640.1:168162-181908 GCF_000383795.1 Saccharomonospora saliphila YIM 90502 | reverse complement strand
CGGAGAGCGCTGACCGGCGCGCCGGTCCCCTCGCCGTCGAACCGCGGCGGGCGGGTGCCGTCCGGCCGCGTGGGCCGGCGCGTGGACACGACGGCAGGAAAGACACACCTGGTGGCGGGAGACCGGGGTGCGTCCTACCGTGGGACGCGTGTCCAACCGCCTGATCGACGCGACCAGTCCGTACCTGCTGCAACACGCCGACAACCCGGTGGACTGGTGGCCGTGGAGCGCCGAGGCGCTCGCGGAGGCCAGGCGCAGGGACGTGCCGATTCTGCTCTCCATCGGCTACGCCGCCTGCCACTGGTGTCACGTGATGGCGCACGAGTCGTTCGCCGACGCCGAGATCGCGGCGTACATGAACGAACACTTCGTCAACATCAAGGTGGACCGCGAGGAGCGCCCGGACATCGACGCCGTCTACATGACGGCCACCCAGGCGATGACCGGCCAGGGCGGCTGGCCGATGACGTGTTTTCTCACCCCCGACGGGGAGCCGTTCCACTGCGGCACCTACTACCCGCCCGTTTCCGGGCACGGGATGCCGTCGTTCCGGCAGCTGCTGACCGCGGTCGCGCAGGCGTGGTCGCAGCGCCGGGACGAACTCACCGAGGGCGCGGGCAGGATCGTCGAGCACATCGCCGAGCGGACGGGCCCCCTCTCGGCGCACCCGGTGGACGAGCAGGCTCTGGCCTCGGCGGTGTCGACCCTGCGCACCGAGGCCGATCCGGTCAACGGCGGATTCGGCAGCGCGCCGAAGTTCCCGCCGTCGATGGTGCTGGAGTTCCTGCTGCGCCACCACGAACGCACCGGCTCGGCCGAGGCGTTGTCCCTGGTTGAGCTGACGGCGGAGCACATGGCCCGCGGCGGCATCTACGACCAGCTCGGCGGCGGCTTCGCCCGCTACTCCGTCGACACGGCCTGGGTGGTGCCGCACTTCGAGAAGATGCTCTACGACAACGCGCTGCTGCTGCGCGCCTACGGCCACCTCGCCCGGCGCACCGGGTCGCCGCTGGCCACCCGGATCGCGGGGGAGACCGCGGAGTTCCTGCTGCGTGACCTGCGCACGGCCGAGGGCGGGTTCGCGGCGTCGCTGGACGCCGACACCGACGGTGTCGAGGGACTCACCTACGTGTGGACGCCGGGCCAGCTCGTGGAGGTGCTCGGCCCGGACGACGGCGCGTGGGCGGCGGAGACGTTCGGCGTCACCGAGGAGGGCACCTTCGAGCGCGGCGCCTCCACCTTGCGGCTGCCGCGTGACCCCGACGACCCCGCGCGCTGGCTCCGCGTGAGCACCGCGCTGCTGCGGGCCCGCGACGCGCGGCCGCAACCCGCCCGCGACGACAAGGTGATCGCCGCCTGGAACGGTCTGGCGATCACGGCGCTCGCCGAGGCAGGGACCGCGCTGGGACGGCCCGAGTGGGTCGAGGCCGCGGCGGCGGCCGGTGCGCTGCTGCTCGACCGGCACCTCGTGGACGGCAGGCTGCGTCGGAGCTCCCGGGGCGGAGTGGCGGGCGACGCCGCCGGGGTGCTCGAGGATTACGCCTGCCTCGCCGACGGGCTGCTCGCTTTGCACCAGGCCACGGGCGAGTCGGTGTGGCTGGCGGAGGCCACCCGCTTGCTCGACATCGCGCTCGACCGGTTCGCCGTGGCCGACACCCCGGGCGCGTTCCACGACACGGCCGACGATGCCGAGGCGCTGGTGCACCGGCCCTCCGACCCCACGGACAACGCGAGCCCGGCAGGCGCCTCGGCACTGGCGGGAGCGTTGCTGACCGCATCAGCGCTGGTCGGCGCCGACCGGGCGAGCGAGTACCGGGCCGCCTGCGAGCGTGCGCTGGACCGCGCGGGTGCGCTCATCAGGCAGGTTCCGCGTTTCGCGGGGAACTGGTTGTCCGTGGCTGAGGCGCTGCTGTGCGGTCCCGTGCAGGTCGCCGTCGTCGGGCCGGACGCGGCACAGCGCTCGGAGCTGCTGGCCGAGGCGGCACGCGGAGTGCACGGCGGGGGTGTCGTGCTGGGCGGGCCGCCGGAAGCCGAGGGCGTTCCGCTGCTGGCCGACCGGCCGCTTGTCGACGGCGCGCCCGCTGCCTACGTCTGCCACGGCTATGTCTGCGACCGCCCGGTCACCACACCGGAGGCGCTCGCGGCGGCACTCTGAGCGTTCCCGCGCGCCGGGCCGGGCGTGCGACGGTGGGCGACCGCGTGTGAGTACGGGCAACTCGCGACCCGTGGGGGTCAACTCGCGGATCCGTGAGGGCAACTCGCGGGTTCGTGGGGGGCGACTCGCGGGGGCGCGATCACGCTGCGGGAGTGGCGCGGGTCCGGCAGGCTTGATCCATGCAGGTGTTGACGGAGGTACTCGACGGCCGGTGGGCCGCCGTGCGCGGGGACATCCGTGAGCAGATGGCGGCTCAGAGGCCCCCGGAGCCGTGCGGGCTGGATGTCGACCAGCATCGTGCGCTCGTCAGCGAGCAGCTGCGGCAACTGGCCGACACCGGGCGCCCCAGGCTCGGGTTTCCGCCGGAGTACGGCGGTGAGGGAGACGTCGGCGGGGCGGTGGTGTCGTTCGAGATGCTCGGCTTCGGCGACCTGTCGCTGATGGTCAAGGCGGGCGTGCAGTGGGGCCTGTTCGGGGGTGCCGTGCAGTCGCTCGGCACCGAGCACCACCACGAGCGCTATCTGCCCGCGATCATGTCGCTGGAGTTGCCCGGTTGCTTCGCGATGACCGAGACCGGGCACGGGTCGGACGTGCAGAGCCTGCGCACGACGGCCACCTACGACGCGGACGCGGGCGAGTTCGTCGTGCACACGCCCGACACCGCGGCCCGCAAGGACTACATCGGCAACGCCGCCCGCGACGGGCGTATGGCGGCCGTGTTCGCCCAGTTGGTCACCGGGGGCCGCTCGCACGGCGTGCACGCCTTCCTCGTGCCGATCCGGGACGCGGACGGCAGGCCCGCCTCCGGGGTGACGATCGAGGACTGCGGCGCCAAGGCCGGGCTCAACGGCGTCGACAACGGCAGGCTCTCCTTCAACCACGTGCGCGTCCCGCGCACGGCGCTGTTGAACCGCTACGGTGACGTGCGGCCGGACGGGACCTACACCAGTCCGATCGAGAACGACAACCGCCGCTTCTTCACCATGCTCGGCACTCTCGTGCGGGGGCGGATCAGCGTCGCGGGCAGCGCGGGCAACGCCACGAAACGGGCGCTGGCCCTCGCCGTGCGCTACGCCGAGCGGCGCCGCCAGTTTTACGGGCCGGAGGGCGAGGAGGTGGCGATCCTCGACTACCTCGCGCACCAGCGCAGGCTCCTGCCCGCGCTGGCGAGGACCTACGCGCTGCACTTCGCTCAGGAGGAGCTCGTCTCCGCGTTGGACGCCTCGCAGGGCACCACCGAGGTCGACGCCACCCGGCAGCGCGCGCTCGAAGCGCGGGCCGCCGGGCTCAAGGCCGTCACGACCTGGCACGCGACCGGTGCCATCCAGGCCGCCCGTGAGGCGTGCGGAGGCGCGGGCTACCTCGCCGAGAACGTGCTGCCCTCGCTCAAGGCCGACACCGACGTGTTCACCACCTTCGAGGGCGACAACACGGTGCTGCTCCAGCTCGTCGCGAAGGGACTGCTGACCAACTACCGCGACCAGTTCGCGGACCTCAGTCCCATCGCGACCGCGCGGTTCGCCGCGGAGCAGTTCGTCGGCGCGGTGATCGAGCGGACCGCGGCGCGCCAGGTGGTCGAGCGTCTCGTGGACGCGACCCCGGCGCGGGATGACGACGAGATCGTGTTCGACCGGGGCTGGCAGTGCAAGCTCTTCGAGGACCGGGAGCAGCACTCGCTCGACGGCCTCGCGCGCAGGCTGCGTGCCGCGACGAAGGACACCGCCTTCGAGGTGTTCAACACCGCCCAGGACCACGTGCTGCACGCCGCCCGCGCCCACGTCGAACGGGTGGTACTGGAGGCGTTCGTGGCCGCCGTCGACCGGTGTTCCGACGACGAGACCCGTGGGCTGCTGGACAAGGTGTGCGACCTCTACGTGCTGTCGACGATCGAGTCCGACCGCGCCTGGTTCCTCGAACACGGCAGGCTCAGCGGCCCGAGGGCGAAAGCCGTGGTGGCGGGGGTGAACCAACGGTGCCGGGACCTGCGCCCGCACGCCCGAGGGCTCGTCGACGCGTTCGCGATCCCCGAGCAGTTCCTGCGCGCGCCGATGCTCGCGGGCGGCGAGGACGGGTAACTCCGCTCGTTCGCCGAGAAGTCCCGGAGCGGTTTCGGTCTCGTGCACGCCGAAACCGCTCCGGACCACGATCGGCCCACGCGGGCAGGAGCGGGCTGAGCCGCCGCCCACCCGGGGCGCGGTCAGCTCAGGCCCCACGATCCGCTCAGGTGCGCTGCCGCGCAGACGTCGACGTCGAGCTGGTACGAGGCGGTGTGTCCGCACTGCTGTGGGCCGGTTCCCGGGTCGATGGGTTGGCCGTGGCCCATACCGGTCACGGTGACCGTCTCCACCACCGCTCGGCCGGACTGGTCGGTGTAGGTCGCGTGCGGGTAGCCCGCGACGGTGCCGGTGCTGTCGGCGGTGGCGTCGGTGCCGTGTACGTTCGTCCACTGCTCCACCAACTCGCGCTGGTTGGCGACCGCGACGGTGTAGTCGGCGTCGCCGTGCCAGACGCTGACCGTGGGCCACGGTCCGGTGTGGGTGGTGGCGGAGCGGACCAGGTCGCCCCACTCCGAGGGCGTGCGATCCTCACCCGGATTCATGCAGCCGTAGGCCTCGTACGTCGTCGTGGCGCACCGGTACGGAATTCCGGCGACGATGCCGCCGGCCGCGAAGGTGTCCGGGTAGGTGGCCAGCATGGCCGCCGTCATCGCGCCGCCCGCGGACAGGCCCGTGACGTAGACGCGCGACGGGTCGGCGTTGGTGGTGGACAGGATGTGCCCGACCATGCTCCGAACCGAGGCCACCTCGCCCCAACCCCGCGTCGTGTCGGCGGAGGAGAACCAGTTGAAGCAGCCGTTGTAATTGTTGCTGCTGCGCTGTCCGGGCAGGACCAGGGCGAAGTCGTGCTGGTCGGCCGTCTCCACCCAGCCGGAGTTGGTGCCGTAGTCGGGTCCGTTCTGGCTGCATCCGTGCATCGCGACGACCACGGGCCGGTTGTCCGGCAGTCCGGCGGGCACGTACTGGTGCATACGTAGATTGCCCGGGTTCGACCCGAAATAGCTCACCTCGGTGATGCCGCTTGACTGCGCCGTGGCCACCGGCGTGCCCATGCCGAGCAGCGCGGCGCCGAGCAGCGCGAGCACCGTCCGCGCCCGTTTCCGTCGTGCCGTTGTCGTGAACATCCCGGACCTCCTCACGTCGTCGTGATCCGGACGACGCTAGAAGTGCCACGGGCGCGCGAGCCATGTCCCGGGCGACCACAACGGAGTGCGGCGCTGTGGGGAGCGCGGACATTCCGCGCTCGGCGCGCGCGCTCGTACCGTGACCCGGTCGTGTCCGTCCCACTCTCGCGGGAGGTCGTCCGTGCGCGGGCTCATCACGATCACGATGTCGCTGCTGTTGTTGGTGCCGGTGGCCGTGTCACCGCCTGCGGAGGCGCGGGAGGGAGGCGACTGCGGCGCGGACCACCTGCGCGTGCCCGCCGCGCCGCACCAGCGCATCGCCTGCCTTCCGGACCTCACCACCGCCGGAACGGTCCACACGGGACACACCGACCCCGCGGACTGGGCGGGTCTGACGCAGGAGGCGTTGCCCGTGCCCGAGGCCGTCCCCGGTGTGCAGATCGACGGCTACTTCCGCGACGATTCGACCACCAACACCAACCACGGGCTCGACCACGACGCGCAGTTCGTCCTGCGCTTGCCCGACGACTGGAATGGCGGTCTCGTCATCACCGGCAGCCCGGGCAACCGCGAGCAGTACGCCAACGACCGCGTGATCTCGGATTGGGTACTCGCGCGGGGTTACGCCTTCGCGGCCACCGACAAGGGCAACACCGGGGCCCGGTTCTTCACCGACGGTGACCGGCCGGGTGCGGCCATCGCCGAATGGAACGCCCGGGTCACCGAGCTGACGCGGGCGGCCAAGGTGGTCGTGACACGGCACTACCAGCGCCCGCCTCGCCGGACGGTGCTGACGGGCCTGTCCAACGGCGGCTACCTGGTGCGCTGGCAACTGGAGAACCACCCGGAGCTCTACGACGGCGGCGTCGACTGGGAGGGCACGCTCTGGGTCGAGGACGGCCCCACTCTGCTCGACTACCTTCCGCGCGCCTTGACGGCGTATCCGCGCTACGCCGACGGTGGTGCGGACGCGGAACGGGCGCACGCCGAGCTGGTGGCGGCCGGCTTTCCGGAGGGTTCGGAGTTCTTGTGGCCGTACCATCACCGGTACTACTGGGACCTCACCCAGCGGATCTACCGCGAGGAGATCGACCCGTCCTTCGACGGGGAGACCGAGGCGGGAACGCCGTACTGCGAACCCGGCAGCCCCGCCTGCGACGCCGACTACGACTACGCGGGCAGGCCGAGGGAAGTGCACGAGGCCGTCGAGCGCATCGGGCTGACCGGGGAGATCGGCAAACCGCTGCTGACGCTGCACGGCACCCTCGACGTGCTGTTGCCGATCGCCCGGGACTCCGATGTCTACGCCGACATGGTGCGAGCGCGGGGCCGGGGCGCGCTGCACCGGTACTACCGGATCGAGGACGGCACGCACACGGACGCGCTGGTCGATGTGTTCCCCGAACGTCTGCGGGCACTCACACCGTGTCACCGCGCGGCCTTCGTGGCGTTGGAGGCGCATCTGTCCGACGGTGCCGTCCTGCCGCCGTCGAGCACGGTCCCGCGCCCCGACGGGGTGAGCCCTCGCGAGCTGGTCACGCGGTGCTCCCTGCGCTGAGAGGTGCCGTACACCCTTCCCGGCGCGGCCATGCCCGGTGATCGCGGACCCTCGGTCAGCGCGTGCGCGTCCCGGCTCTTGGTGACGCGCGGGTGTGCGCGGGCGGACTCACGAGCACCGAGGGGCAACTCGCGAGCACCGACGGGCAACTCGCGGGCCTGGAGGGGCAACTCGCGAGCACCGAGGGGCAACTCGCGGGTTCGTGGTGGTCAGGACTGGAGGGCGCGGCGGTAGAGGGATTCCAGGTGGGTGCGGGACGGGGGTGTGTCGGTGAGCACGGCCTGCATCAGCAGGCCGCAGGTCAGGGTGGCCACCATCTGGCCCGTGAGCGGGTCGGTGCGGGCCATGAACACCTCGGCCAGCGCGTCGTCCCATGCCACCGCCGCGTGGCGCAGGCGGGGCCGCTGGAGCGCGAGCGCGTAGAGGTTGTACTCCGCGATCGTGTGCTGGCGCTGCTCGGTCACCGAGGAGAGCACGAAGTCGGCCAGCGCGGCGGCGAGGTCCACGCCGGGTTCGAGCGCACGGTCCCACTCGCGTAGCGCGGTGACGCTGCGCTGCGCCGCCTCGTCGAGTGCCACCGCGATGAGGTCGTCCAGCGTCGTGAAGTGGTAGGTGGTCGAGCCCAGCGGCACGCCCGCCTCCGCGGCGACCGCGCGGTGCGTGAGCGAATCGATCCCCCGCTCCGCGATCACGGCGATCGCCGCCCGTGCGATGCGATTGCGCCGGTCGGGGTCGTTCGGTCCGCGTCCCCGCTTCCGGGGCACCGACTCCTGCGTGGTCACCGCCGCACACTCCCCTCCGGACTCCGTGTTACCCCCTGCGACCGGCAGCGGTACCCCCGGTCATCGCACATGACATCACACCACGTCAGACGGTGCCTCGAACCCCTCGACCCTGGTGTGGACATCTGTACATATAGCATGTACTAGTGTACACAAATCGCGTCGGCGCGTGCCAACGCGAACAGCCCACGACGACGGAGGGGAACAGTCACCGGATGAGAGAGCTCTACATCGACGGACACTGGAGCGACGCCACGACCACCACCGGCGGTCGAGCCGTCCTCAATCCCTACGACGGCAGCACGATCACCACGGTCGCGGAGGCCGGTCCGGACGATGTGGACGCCGCGGTCGCGGCGGCACGGCGGGCGTTCGACACCGGAGAGTGGCCGTCCACATCGAACCGCGACCGCGCCGCTGTGCTCCGCCGCGTCGCCGACCTGCTGGTGCGCGACCGCGAGCTGCTCGCCCGCGACGAGAGCGTGGACACCGGCAAGACGCTGGCGGAGGGGCGCATCGACGTCGACGACGTCACCGGCGTGTTCCGCTACTACGCGAGCCTGGTCGAGACCGACTCCGGCCGCGCCGTGGACACCGGCGACCCGAACGTGGTCAGCCGGGTGGTGCACGAGCCCGTCGGCGTGTGCTCGCTGATCGCGCCGTGGAACTATCCGCTGCTCCAGATGTGTTGGAAGCTGGCTCCCGCCCTCGGAGCCGGCAACACCACCGTGGTCAAGCCGAGCGAGCTGACCCCGCTGTCGACCGTCCGCCTGGTCGCGCTGCTGGCCGAGGCCGGTGTGCCCGCCGGTGTGGTCAACCTCGTGCTCGGCGCGGGATCGGTGGTCGGCGCCGAGATGGTGCGGCACCCGGGAGTGGACCTCGTGTCGTTCACCGGCGGCCTGGCGACCGGACGCCGCATCATGGCGATGGCGGCCGAGGGGGTCAAGAAGGTCGCGCTGGAGCTGGGCGGCAAGAACCCGAACGTGGTCTTCGCCGACGCCGACTTCGACACCGCCGTGGACTACGCGCTGGCCGCCGGGTTCTTCCACTCCGGCCAGGTGTGCTCGGCGGGCGCGCGGCTGCTCGTGCAGGACGAGGTGTACGAGGAGTTCGTCGCGGAGTTCGCCCGCCGGGCGGAGCTGATCCGGCTCGGCAACGGGCTGCGTGACGAGACCGAGTGCGGCCCGCTGGTCTCGGCCGAGCACCGTGCCAAGGTCGAGCGCTACATCGAGCGCACGATCGCCGAGGGCGCGCGCCTGGTCACCGGCGGCACGCGGCCGGACGAGCCCGAGCTGGCCGACGGCTACTTCCTGCGCCCCACGGTGTTCGCCGACTGCACCGCGGAGATGACCGCCGTGCGCGAGGAGGTCTTCGGGCCCGTGGTGACCGTCGAACGGTTCACCGACGAGGCCGAGGCCGTGGCGCTGGCCAACGACACCGACTACGGGCTCGCCGGTGCGGTATGGACCGGGGACGCCTCACGCGCGCAACGTGTCGCGGGCGCGCTGCGGCACGGCACCGTCTGGATCAACGACTTCCACCCCTACGTGCCACAGGCCGAGTGGGGCGGATTCGGCAACTCCGGCGTCGGCCGGGAACTCGGACCGTCCGGACTGGACGAATACCGCGAGGCGAAGCACATCTACCAGAACATCAATCCCGCACCGATGCGCTGGTTCTCCGGCGCGCGGAAGGAGGCGTGAACTCGTGGGGCAGAGCTACGACTACATCATCGTGGGCGGCGGTTCGGCGGGCTGTGTGCTCGCCAACCGGCTCTCCGCCGACCCGTCGGTCAACGTGCTCGTGCTGGAGGCGGGGCGCCCGGACTGGATCTGGGATGTGCTGATCCACATGCCCGCCGCGTTGACGATGGTGATCGGCAACCCGCTCTACGACTGGCGCTACGAGTCGGAACCCGAGCCCTACATGGGCGGGAGGCGTGTCTACCACGGCCGGGGCAAGGTGCTCGGCGGGTCCAGTTCCATCAACGGGATGATCTTCCAGCGGGGTAATCCGATGGACCTCGAACGCTGGGCCTCGGACCCGGGCATGGAGACCTGGGACTACGCACACTGCCTGCCCTACTTCAAGCGCATGGAGAACTGCCGCGCGGGCGCGGACGAGTGGCGCGGTGGCGACGGCCCGCTGTGGCTGGAGCGCGGCCCGGCCACCAACCCGCTGTTCGGCGCGTTCCTCGACGCCGCGCAGGAGGCGGGCTACCCGCTGACCAGTGACGTCAACGGCTACCGGCAGGAGGGCTTCGCCGAGTTCGACCGCACCGTCCGCAACGGCAGGCGCTGGTCGTCGGCGCGGGCGTACCTGCACCCGGTGAAGGTGCGGCCCAACCTCACCGTGCAGTGCTACTCGCACGTCAACCGCGTGCTGTTCGACGGCACGCGCGCCACAGGCGTGTCCTACAGCCGGCTCGGCCGCAAGCCGCGCGAGGTCTACGGCGGGGAGGTCATTCTCGCAGGCGGGGCGATCAACACGCCCCAGCTCCTGCAACTGTCTGGTATCGGCGATCCCGCGCACCTGTCCTCGCTCGGCATCGACCCGGTCCACGAACTGCCCGGCGTCGGCGAGAACCTGCAGGACCACCTGGAAGTCTACGTCCAGCACGCCTGCACGCGGCCGGTGTCGTACAACCCGTCGCTGAAGATGCACAAGCGGCCGAAGATCGGCCTGCAGTGGCTGTTCGGGCGCACCGGACCCGCGGCGACGAACCACTTCGAGGCGGGTGGCTTCGTGCGCGGCAACGCCGATGTCGAGTACCCGAACCTGATGTTCCACTTCCTGCCGCTGGCCGTGCGCTACGACGGGACCCAGATCGACACCCCGCACGGCTATCAGGTCCACATCGGACCGATGTACTCGGACGTGCGCGGTGACGTAAAGATCACCTCGGCCGATCCGAAACGCAAGCCCGCGCTGCGGTTCAACTATCTGTCCACCGAGAACGACCGCAGGGAATGGATCGAGGCCATTCACGTGGCCCGTGAGATCCTGCGCCAGCCCGCGCTGAATCCGTACAACGGCGGCGAGATCTCGCCGGGTCCCGAGGTCGAGACAGACGAGCAGATCCTCGACTGGGTCGCCCGCGACGCGGAGACGGCCTACCACCCGTCCTGCACCGCGCGCATGGGCGTCGACGAGATGTCGGTGGTCGATCCGAAGTCGATGCGGGTGCACGGCACCAGCAACCTGCGCGTCACCGACGCTTCGGCCATGCCGTATCTGACCAACGGCAACATCTACGCCCCCGTGATGATGCTGGCCGAGAAGGCGGCAGACCTCATCCGGGGTGACACGCCGCTACCCCCTGCCGAGACTCCGTTCTACCGCCATTCCCGACAAGAGAGGTGAACAACGTGTCCAGAACCGGCGAACATCGGCCACACACCGAAGACGGTTCCGGCGACGGGGCCCCGGTGGAAGCCAACCGTGTCGCCGCGGTGCAGGACAACGGAATCAACCGCGCCGCGTTCATCGGTGCGTCGGTCATCATCCTGGCGATCGCCGGCTGGGCGATGGCTACCCCGGAGGGCGCGGCGCACACGATCGGCGTACTCGTCGGCTGGGTTTCGGAGGGACTCGGCTGGTACTACATCCTCGCGGCCACCATCTTCCTGGTGTTCGTGATCTATCTCGCCGCGTCGAAGCACGGCAAGGTCACGCTCGGCCCCGCCAAGTCCACACCGGACTATAACATCTTCGCGTGGGCGTCGATGCTGTTCGCGGCGGGTATCGGCGTCGATTTGATGTTCTTCTCGGTCGCCGAGCCGGTCACCCAGTATCTCGACCCCCCGCAGGGTTCCCCTGAGACGCTGGATGCCGCGCGGAACGCCGTGGTGTGGACACTGTTCCACTACGGTGTGACCGGATGGGCGATGTACGCGCTGATGGGCATGGCGCTGGGCTACTTCGCCTTCCGCCGCGGCCTGCCACTGGCCGTGCGTTCAGCGCTGTATCCGCTGATCGGCAAGCGCGTGCACGGACGGGCCGGGCACGCGGTGGACATCGCCGCGTCGCTGGGCACGGTGTTCGGTATCGCCACCTCGCTGGGCATCGGTGTCGTGCAGCTCAACTTCGGGCTGCACTTCCTGTTCGACATCCCCCAGGGCACCGCGGCCCAGGCGGGCCTGGTCGCGCTGACGGTGGTCATGGCGACGGTGTCGGCCGTGGCGGGTGTCGACCGGGGAATCCGGCGCCTGTCACAGCTCAACGTCGTGCTGGCGATCGTGCTGATGGGCTTCATCCTGTTCAGCGACGACCCGTTGTTCCTGCTCAACGGGATCGTGCTCAACATCGGCGACTACGTCAGCAACTTCGCCGACATGACGCTGAACACCTTCGCCTACGACCGGCCCACCGAGTGGCTGAACTCGTGGACGCTGTTCTTCTGGGCGTGGTGGATCGCGTGGGCGCCGTTCGTCGGGCTCTTCCTCGCGCGGATCTCGCGGGGGCGCACGATTCGCCAGTTCGTGTCGGCCACGCTGGTCATACCGTTCCTGTTCACGCTGGTGTTCCTCTCGGTGTTCGGCAACAGCGCGCTGAGCCTGGTGCGCGGGGGCAACGCCGAGTTCGGCGAGACCGCGATGAACGCGCCGGAGGAGGGTTTCTACACGCTGCTGGCGCAATACCCGGGCGTGACCTTCAGCGCCGGGCTGGCCACCGTGGTGGGGTTGCTGTTCTACGTGACCTCGGCCGACTCCGGCGCGCTGGTGCTGGGCAACCTCACCTCACGCCTGGCGAGCCCGACCACCGACGCGCGGCCGTGGGTGCGGGTGTTCTGGTCGATCGCGATCGGACTCATCACCCTGGCGATGCTGCTGGTCGGTGGCGTGCCGACCTTGCAGAACGCGACGATCATCATGGGCCTGCCGTTCTCGTTCGTGATGTTCCTGGTGGCCTGGGGCCTGCACAAGGCGCTCAACCGTGAGGCGGCCGACGCGCGCCGCTTCCTCGGCACGGCGTCGGCGAGCGGGCAGGGCCGTCCGGAGACGGAGTGCGGGAAGGCTGGTGACGCCGAGCACACGGAGCCGGTTCCGGCCGGACGCGACTGACCCGTTACCGGACATGGCGGGCGGCGACCACCGCGGTCGCCGCCCGCCTTCGTCGTCTCGGTGCGGGTCACAAGGGACGGTGTGTACATCGGTACCGCCGCGCGTTATGGTCCGGACCACTATGGGCGCACACGGGTGTTCGCCGCGGGGAGGCGGCGCCCGACGACGAGATGACCGGGGGGTTGATTCGATGCGCACGTCCAGAGCCAGAACCAGACGACGGTGGTCACGAACGGTCGCGGTCTCGCTCGCCGCGGTGACGGCCGTGGGGACCGTGCAGTGGCCCGCGCAGGCCCGGCAGGATCCGGAACCGGACACCGACGTCGCCGTCGAGCGACCCGACAGCGATGCCGCGCCCTCGGCCGTCCCGGAAGGCGAGCGCGCGGAGGTACTGGGGAAGAACTGGCGCGATTCGTCCGACCGCGCGTGGGTGACCTCCGGGGACGCCGACGGCTTCCACCTCCTCGTTGCCGATGCGGCCGAGGGCTACGACTGGCGCAGGATCGCGACCCTGTCCGAGCCGGGGTTCGCGGCGGACCGCTGGATCGGCAACGCGTGCGTGACGGAGTCGGGCGAGCGTGCCGTCGTGGCCTACGCGCCCCGCACCTTCACCAACGAGCCCGAGCTCATGCGGCGCGGCGCGTTCACGGCGGTGGTCGACCTCACCGACGGGTCGGTGACCAAACTGGCCGAACAGTCCACCCTGGCCTACTTCAGTCCGTCCTGCGGCGCCGGTGAGCGTGCCGTGCTGACGCGGAGCGGGGAGGAGGACGCCGCGACGCGGCTGACCGAGCTCGACGCCGCGACGGCGACCGTGACCGGCCGGATCGAGACGGCGGGCCAGCTCACCTCGGCCGTGCCGACCGAGGACGGCATCGTCGCCGCCGACTCGGGCGGGCTCGTGCGGGTGGCCGAGGACGGCACCCGCCGGGTGCTGGCACCCGCCAGCGGAGTGCCGTTTCAGCTCGCCGCGGACAGCGACGGCGGTGTGGTGTTCATGGAGCGCG
>NZ_KB912640.1:144225-168062 GCF_000383795.1 Saccharomonospora saliphila YIM 90502 | reverse complement strand
TCGGACACCAGTTACGATCAACTGGGCCGAGGCCGACTGTGGCTACGGTGTCACCCAGGTCACCGACGGGATGCGCCTGGCGGGCAAGGAACGCCCCGGCGAGACCGCGATGCCGTATCAGACCCAGCGTGCCGTGGCGCTGGACTTCGCCGCCAACATCGCCGCAGGCCTGCGGATTCTGACCGAGAAGTGGAACCAGACCCGCGACGCCGGCCTGACCATCAACAACGGCGACCCTTCCAAGATCGAGAACTGGTTCTACGCGGTGTGGGCGTACAACTCCGGGTTCTATCCCGACAAGGGTGACGGTTCGGCCTGGGGCGTCGGCTGGTTGAACAACCCCGTGAACCCGATCTATCCGGCCAACCGCCAGCCGTTCCTGGACGTCACGTACGAAGACGCCGCCCACCCGCAGGACTGGCCGTATCCGGAGAAGGTGATGGGCTGGGCAGGGCACCCGGTCGAGGTGCTCGAAGCCCCCGGCGAGCTGGTCGCGGGCTACCGGCCTGCCTGGTGGAACGGGACCGAGGAGACCGCCCCGATTCACCGGGCGAATGTCAAGCCACCGGTGACCCAGTTCTGTGACGCCAGCAACGACTGCCAGCCCGGGGAGAGCTTCACCCCCAACGCCCCCGAGGTCGTCGGCGAACCCGCGGGCCCGTGCGCGCACACCAACAGTTCGGGCCAGTACGACCTCAAGTGCTGGTACCACGAACCTTCCACCTGGAAGGAGGATTGCGACTACTCCTGCGGCAACGAACTGCTCCGCTTCGACCCGGGCTATGCCTACCAGGAGGACGCCACCAGCTACCCGCCCCGATGTGACCTGTCCGGGTTGCCGGACAACGCGATGGTGATCGACGACGTCGCCGACTCCGTGCCCTCCATCCGGCCGAACTGTCCGCGAAGCTGGAGCAACGCGGGCGATTTCGAGTTCCATTTCGACCAGGCGGCCGACGGCACCTATCCCGGCAAGATCGACATCCATCAGATCGGTGGCGGATTCGGCGGGCACTTCTGGTTCTCGCACACCCGTAAGGCCGATGCCGAGGGTGGCAGGCTGAAGGCCACCGGGACGTGGTCGTTCGATCAGGCGGTGAACGGCTGGGCGCGGGTGCTGGTGCACATGCCGGATCACGGTGCGCACACCCAGCAGGCGCACTACCAGATCGATACCGGGAGCGGCCAGTTCACCGAGGACCGCTATCTGTCGCAGGGCACGGAAGCGCACAAGTGGGTCTCGGCCGGGGTGTATCCGTTCAGCGGGAATCCGCGCGTGCGGTTGTCCTCGGTGACGCAGGACGGCTACGGGGAAGAAGACGTGGCCTGGGACGCGGTGGCGATCCAGCCGTTGCCGGACAAGCCGGAGCACATCGTGGCCGCGCTGGGGGACTCGTTCGCCTCGGGTGAGGGTGCCGGTGATTACTACACCGAGACCGACAACAACCATGGCACGCCGCGGTGGGCCGCCTGCCG
Source organism: Saccharomonospora saliphila YIM 90502 (assembly GCF_000383795.1). Taxonomy (GTDB): domain Bacteria; phylum Actinomycetota; class Actinomycetes; order Mycobacteriales; family Pseudonocardiaceae; genus Saccharomonospora; species Saccharomonospora saliphila. Next base: position 166,586 of record NZ_KB912640.1, on the reverse strand, counting down.
CCGCAGCGCCGACGCGTGGGCGCGCAAGATGGTGCTGCCGGGAACGAGTGAGTCGCTCGGTGCCAAGGCGGACCGGTTCGACCCGGAGGCCGAACTCGGGTTCGTCGCGTGCTCCGGCGCGTTGACCCACAACGTGCTCGGCGACACGCAACCCGGCAACTGGTCCGACCCGGACGCCTACGGCAAGGGTGAAGGCCAGTTCCGGGAGATCGCCCAGCTCAAGTCCGGAGTGCTGACCGAACACACCACGCTGGTGACACTCAGCATCGGCGGCAATGACGGCGGATTCGCCGACGCCATGGGCGAGTGCGGCGTCGGGGACTGCAACAGCGCCGAGTTCTACGACAAGTACAAGGCCAAGATTCAGGACATCCAGCCGCGCATCGAAGAGGTACTGCGCAGAATCGCGGAACGCGCTCCGAACGCGCGGATCGCGCTCATGGGATATCCGAAGATCTTCGAGGCCGAGTCGTGCCCGCAGAAGGCTACTCTGTTCACCAGCTACGAGGCGAAGAGGATCAACGGGCTCGCCATCGTGATGCGCGACGAACAGGTCAAGACCGTGCAACGCGTCGCCGCGGACGGGATCGACGTGACCTTCGCGGACCCGTTCGAACGGTTCGAGGGCCACGGCCGTTGTTACTCGGAGGCGTGGTTGAACGGAGTCTCGTTCAGCGCGAACGGGGAGGGTGACTTCCACGACGGTGACGGACTCAGCACCTGCTTCTGGTGGCCCGGCGAGGACGGGTGCCTGAGCCGGGAGTCGTTCCACCCCAACGACGCGGGCACGACCGGCTACGCCCGCGTCATGGAGACACGGCTGACCGAGATCGGCTACGGCGGTGCGTAGCCACTGAAGTGGGCCGACGCCCGCGTTCGGTCGGGGTTTCCCGGCTGAACGCGGGCAGGCTCACCATGACGACCGCGGCACACGCCTGATCGAGTCGCTTTCTCGTCCTGCTGGACACGAACGTCGTGCTCGGTCGCTCTTACTTCGGTTCTGTGATCAGTCGGCCAGTTCCTTGGGGATCGTCGCGTAGACCATGCGTTTGTTCGGGTGTTCGGCGACGGTCCACATCGCACCGAGCGCCACGCCACCGACTCCGTCCTCCCAGTGCGAGAGGTCCTCCGGGCCGATCGCGGCGGACTGACCCGTCTCCATTCGCAGCATCTCCTCCGACGGCGACGTCGTCGCCGACTGGTACAGCGTGCCGACCGTGTCAGGGCCGCGGCTCTGGCTCAGGTACCAGCGGTCGTTGAAGCGGACCGCGCCCTGGATGTTGCTGACCGGGAGCATGTGGGCGGCGTCGGCCTGCCAGCGGTAGCCGGTGTCGGTGATCTGCTCGCCGTCGCCGTCGACGGCACCGGCGATCGGCCACGTGGCGACCCGGCCCCAGACCTCGGAATCGGAGTAGTTGCAGTACTCCCCGGCGACCATGTGGTCGAGTCCGCTGCGGTCGAGGCCCGCGTAGGAGAACGCCATGGCCTGGTCGTCGGTGGTACACCGCTCACCCTTCGCGGCGGTGACGGTCCACGAGGCCACCTGCGGCATGACGTAGCGGTACCCGTGGCCGTGGTAGGTCCCGCTTCGCCTGCCGATCTTGTCGCGGTCCTGGGTGCTGCCGTTCTCGGCGGCGCCGAGGTCGTAGATGTGGCGCATGTCGAACACGCGGAACCCGCGGCCGGTGTCGGCGACGTACAGGAAGTTGCCGTACCAGACGATCCCGCCGCCGTGCAGGGAGTTCGCCCCGCCCACCTGCTTGGTTCGCAGGCTCATGTAGCTGGGGTTGTCGTAGGAGTTGATGGTCGGGTAGACGAGCAGGACGTGCCGGTACCGGCCGGTGTCCGGGTCCATGAACGAGACGCGGACGCCCTTCTCGATCTCGTCCTCGCCGTCGTCGACTCCGTCCTTCGTGCTGCTGTCGTACCAGGAGATCAGAACGGGCTGGTTGTCCTCGCCCCAGTACTTGTCGTCCTGCGCGTCGGCGATGGTGGTGACACCCTGCGGGTACCACAGCTTGGTGGAGTTGTCGCCGGGGTTGAAGCACACGCTCCGCGTGAGCCTGCGGAGCACGCCTCCTTTGCCGTCGTTGGCCGCGTCGTCGTTACAGGCCTCGTACGTGCCGACCTCGCCCTGCCGGTTGGCGTCGGCGAGGAGGCGTCCCACCCCGGCGCGGGGGAGTTCGTCATCCAGTCTGGCGACGCGGTTCTTCAGCTCGTCGCCCATGGCGTTGGGGCGGAGCTCGAAGTTGGCGAAATCGAGCGTCGGGTCGGCGGCCTGGCTCGGCGCCGTGTGGGCGGGTACTGTGCCTGCCAGCAGGCCGAACGCGGCCATACCCGCGATCAGAACGCCGCGCCGTCGTCTACGCATCCCAGTGGTGTCCTTCCGTATTCGGCTGTGTCGCGGTGCCCGGTAATGTGACTCCTGGGCACCCCCGACAGCCTGGCAAAGTCAGGCACCCGCCGGGAGGAAGGCGCCGAAGACAACACGAGTGGACCAGTTCAGCCCCGTGCCGCACCGCGAGAGGTCTCGGCTACTCGGCGCGGACGCGGACCTCGAAGTAGATCGGGCGGTATCCAGGCAGCAGGAGCTGACCGGACTCGTCGACCATCTTCCAGTGGACCTTGCACGCGGCCGGTGCGGCCGACGGAGCGCGTACGTCGACGCTGATGGTGACCTCCTGTCGCGGGGCCGTGTCGTTGATCGGAATACGCTCCGGTGTCTGGCAGTCGTTCGGTCCGACCGGCAGGTCGATCCGTTGCAGAAAGCGATTGTGCCAGTGAACGGAACCGCTGTTGCGAAGTTTCCAGGTCTTGACGAATTGCTGATCCGGTCGCACTACCATCCCGTCGGGAATCGTGACGTCGCCGAGGAACTCGCTGGCATCGCCGGCGTGCAGCGTGCCGCCGTACCGTCCCTGCGCGGCGAGGTCGTCCCCGCCGGGAACCACCCACACGAATGCGGCCACCGCCACCACGGCCAGTCCCGCGCTCAGCGGTACGCGCAGTCCTCGGCGACGCCACCAACGCCGCCGCCCTGGCACGGGACCCTCATCCGGGCCGTGTTCGGGGTGGTCGGCCGGACCTGAGCGGAGCTCGTCGGCGGCAGGGCCGTCGATCGGTTCCGGGGCGGGGTCGTCGCGGGAGTCGTCTTCGGACGCCCCGTCGCTGCCGGTCTCCTCGGGACGATCGCGCCCGTGGACCGGACCAGCAGGGGTGTCCGCGTCGCCGGAGAGCGCCAGCCGGGTTCGTTCCCACCGCGCGTGCCATTCGGCCTCGTCCCCGTCGCAGGCACGGATGAACTCGCGGACGGTGCCCCACGGCTGGAGTCGGCGCCCGGTGAGAGTCAGGTGCAGCGTCGCGTGCGAGACGGCCCCGGAGCGGGCCGCCATCTGCCGGAAGGACGGCTCACCCGCCCGCTGCCGGAGTCGTCGAAGTTCGGCGATGAACTCGTCGAGCGCCGCGGGTCGTGGCGTCCCGTTCGGAGCGGCCACAGTTACCTCCCGGTCCCTGTCCTACGACCACCACAACCACGCCGTGTCAGGTTGACACGAGGATTACTCACTCACCGTTCGCGGACATGATCTTAGCAGTCGCCGGCCCAATATCGGGTTTTTCACCTGCGAAAACAACGGTGTCGGAAACGCGTTCGCCGCGTGTCCAACGTGGGTCCGGTTGTCACGACCGGCGTCAACCGGGTATCGGACACCCACCCCGCCCGGCGAGGGTGGTCGCCACGGGAAATGTCCGACCCAATCGTTGGAGGAGACATGAGAATCGCCCGGTCGTTGGGCGTCGCGCTCACCGCCGTGGCCACCGCGCTGGCCACGGCGGTGACCGTCGGGGCACCGCAAGCGTCGGCGGCTCCCAACTACAAGATGCCGTTCCGCTGCGGCTACACGGCCACGGCCGCCACGTGGTCCGGCCACAACCCCGCGTACGCCGTCGACTTCCAGAAGAGCGGCATCACCGGGGACGCGGTGCTCGCCTCCGCCCCGGGCACGGTCTCCCGGGTGGCGAACGAGGGCAGCACCAGCTACGGCCGGTGGATCGAGATCAACCACGGTAACGGGCACAGGACCCGCTACGCGCATCTGTCGTCCCAGCAGGTCAGTGTGGGGCAGAACGTGTCCACCGGCACCAAGATCGGTGAGGCCGGGGCGACCGGGGGCGTCACCGGACCGCACCTGCACTACGAACAGCGCTACAACGGCGTGGCGCGCAAGGTCACGCTCAACGGCAGGAGCGTGCCCTACTACGGCAAGACGACGTTCACCAGCCAGAACTGCGGTGGGGGCGGGAGCAACCCGTACACGCCGAGGGAAGTCTGCGGTTCCAACTACTCGGTGATCAACAGCCACGGGCTCGGCGGCAACGGCAGGGTCTACCTGCTCTACTACAACGGCTACAACTGCGTGGTCACGCTGAAGCACACGAAGGTGGGGACCCCGAGTTCGACCTCGGCCTTCCTCGAACCGCAGGGCGGCACGCGGGCCACCGACTCGGGACAGTTCAGTTACTACGCGGGCCCGGTCAAGAAGTACGCACCCGGCACGTGCGTGAAGTGGGGCGGCTCGGTGGGGGGCCAGAGCTACACCAGCCCGTTCCAGCACTGCGGCTGAGCGTTCCTACACCCGGGGTAGAGGAGCAGTCATGCGCAAGTTGGCCGTGGCCGTCGTGGTCACCGCCCTGAGCGGTGCCGCGTTCACCGGCGCGACGACGTCGAGTGAGGCCACCGCGGCGGTTCCCACGGTGAGCATGGAAGCGGTGATCAAGGCCGCCATGTGGGACCCGTCCAAGCCGAACCAGAACATCACACCCGGCTCGGGCGAGAGCGTCCTGCGCGTGGAGCAGGCGCTCGCGAGCGAGAATCTGCTCGCGGACGCCTACGTCGACGGGCATTTCGGCACCGTCACGGTGGCCGCCTACCAGGACTGGCAGGAGTCCCTGGGCTACAGCGGGCTCGATGCCAGCGGGCTGCCGGGCACCACCTCGCTGACCCGGCTCGGGCAGGGCCGTTACGACCTCACCGAGCTGGTCACCATCGGGTCGCGGACCACGATGGACGGGCATACCGTCAACAAGCGCACCGCGGACATGATCAGGGCGGCACAGCGCCGGGCGGGCGTCGACTTCGTGCTCACCCAGGGTTCGTACAACCCGGGTGGCGACCCGTCGTCGGCGGGCACCCATGACGGTGGCGGTGTCGTGGACATCTCCGTGCACAACCTGCCGAGCCCGTGGCAGGCGGTGAAGGCGTTGCGCGAGGTGGGCTTCGCAGCGTGGCACCGCACGGAGAGCCAGGGGCCGTGGCCCGCGCACATCCACGCCGTCGCGGTCAGCGACACGGCCCTGTCGCCCCCTGCGTGGGATCAGGTCGGGGACTACTTCGAGGGCCGCAACGGCCTGGCCAACAACGGCCCGGACGACGGGCCGCAGGTCGAGAAGGTGACCTGGGAGGAGTACCAGCGCGGCTGAGTCGCGACGGCGCTGATCGCTCGGGTGGGGCGCACGGCTTCGGTCGTGCGCCCCACCTCGCCTAGGCGTCCGGTGACCGTCGCGGCGGTGTCGCGGAAAGGGCCAGAGGCAGCGGTCGCAGCGAGGAACACGGGTCGCCGCCCTCCCCTCGACATGGAGAAGCGAAGTTGCTACGACGTGCTCATGCCTGGAATCCCCCCAGAGAGCCCCGTGACCACAGTTCGCGCGTCCCGAGTCGAATCGAGCACGGGGAGCGCTTCACGGTCGTCCGCGGCAGCACGCCCACGGTCGAGACAACCCCTGCTTCCGGGCGTGCGTATCAAACGCGGCCCGAGATCGCCGCCGCGGTCGCGAGGCTGCCGCCGGTGGACGCGGCGCGGCTGCGGATGGAGCTCGATGCCGTGGTGGACGGCGGACTCGTGCGCGATGACTGAGGCTATCGGGGCAAAACCGGAGGTGGCCGCGATGGTCCGTGCCGGTGTGCGGCCTCAGCCGGGTGACGTGTGCTGGTTCGACCTTCCCGACGGGTAGCCGTTCGGCCGGAAACCCCTGCTAGGCGTACATGGCCAGCCAGATCGCGATGAACTGATCCCGGGGTCCGGCCGACCTGCCGTTCACGTGTAAAAATCGGCTTTGACCTGCGGGAATGCTTGTCATCGTTTCTCGCGGGTTCTAGGTCGTTCCGGGGCTCATACGGCCTGGAGACGGCCTGGCGCGAGCCTGCCCACTCGTCCCCCTCCATTCCGACACACAGCCCAGAACGCGGCCGGTGGTGCCGTGTCAAGGGTCGAAGATCGCGTCAGCGACGCGGTAGCGCCCTTGACGCGGTGCCACCGGCCGTTGTCACGATCGGGTGTCGGGGTGGAGGATGCTCGTAACGACGCGCTCGCGCTGAGCGACCGAGCGGGTACGACGCTGATTTGGGGGAGGGTTGCCCGTGCTCTACGCGGACATGCGCGCCGCCAGTGCGCGGCGCTCCCAGCCCACTGCGCGGGCCGTTCCGCCCGGCCGGTGGGCGGAGCGGAGCGGGAGCCCACCGAGCCGGAGCGGATGCGGCCCCCAGCGCGCCAGGACGGCCGCGAGCGCGCCGCCGCTGGCGGCGCGCCTTGATCTCATAGAGCCAAATTCGGCAGTACAGTAGCTTTGCATCGATGTCTTTAGGCAAGGAGGAGATGTGCCGGATACAGTCGGCTATCAAAAAGCGCTACGCAAGGTAGCCGCGTTAGGAACAGCTACTGAGCATAGCTACCGACCGGCACTTAAATCCTATGTTGAGTCATATATTCAGGGTGTAGACGCTTTGAATGAGCCGAGGCGTGTTGTAGCTGGCGCGCCTGACTATGATGTAATCAAAAACTACGGCGGTATCCCCAGGTCGATTGGAAAAATAGAAGCCAAAGATTTGGGGGCACCTTTAATAAAAGTTATAAGGGACAGCGATCGATCGGCTCCTCGGACGGCACTTGGAAGGCAGTTACGACGTTACCGAGACGCTTTCGATAACTTGCTTTTTACGAACTATTTAGATTTTTATTGGTTTCGTAATGGTGAGTTGCAGCAGAGTGTAAGCATAGGAACCTATTCAGGCGGAAAACTTTCCTTTGAATCGCAACAAGAACCGGCTCTTGAGCGAATTATCGGTAGTTTCCTGAATATTGATGGTGAGTCAGTAACAAGCGCGAAGCATCTAGCTGAGCGCATGGCAAAGCTTACTGCGGTACTCGATGGCCTTGTGTCATCTTCGCTTGAACGTAATACTGCGTCTGATGAGATTCAATCTCTCAAGAAGGCGTTCGAGACAGTCCTCGTGCCTAATCTTACAACCAAACAGTTCGCTGATATGTTTGCGCAGACCCTTGCCTATGGTTTATTCGCAGCGCGCGTGAACTACACCGGACCTTCGGATAAATTTGTTCGTTCATCTGCCGCTACTGCAATACCCCGCACAAACCCATTCCTCCGGAAGCTATTTGCGCTTATCGCTGGCCCAACCCTCGATGATGAGCCTTTTGTCGGGATTGTAGACGATATTGCTACTTTGCTGGCTTATACTGACATGTCCATGGTTCTGCGTGATTTTGGCAGTGAGTCGCGTGCGGACCCTGTTGTCCATTTCTATGAGACTTTTTTGAGTGAATACGATCCTGAGTTGCGGGAGGTTCGTGGCGTCTACTATACACCCCAGCCTGTCGTTAATTACATCGTACGATCAATTGATCGAGTTCTCATCCAGGAATTCAGCCTTGTTGAAGGCCTAGCTGATACATCAAAAGAACCCGATGGAAGCCATAAGGTTCTTTTACTGGATCCCGCGTGCGGAACTGGTACGTTCCTGTACGGTGTAGTTGACCTGGTCCGTGAGCGTATTCGGGAAATGGGGTCTGGTTTTTGGTCGGCATACGTACGTGACCATCTCTTACCTCGCTTGTATGGTTTCGAAGTAATGATGGCGCCGTATGCGGTTGCCCATATGAAAATGGGGATGCAGATCGGTGGGCTTGATCTCCCTGAGCATGAGCGGTCGTCCCTGGCGTATGATCTTGATCGAGACGACCGATTTGGTATCTACCTGACGAATGCCCTGGACGCGTCAGAAAAGCAGGCTGACATCCTATTTGGTCAATTTGTCTCAACAGAAGCGAATGCCGCTTCGGAGGTAAAAAAAGACAGGCCTATAATGGTCGTCCTCGGAAATCCTCCCTATCAAGGTCAGTCTGTAAACCCAGATTGGCGACTTGAAAAATCGAAGTCGGGAAAACGGGGACAAAAGACCCGTGTGCCAACATTTATTGGTAAGTTGCTCGAATCTTACTTCGAGGTGGATGGGGAACCACTAGGTGAACAAAATCCTAAGTGGTTGAGGGATGATTATGTAAAGTTTATTCGGTTTGGGCAATGGCGTGTAGAAGAAACCGGAAAAGGTGTTCTCGCATTCGTCACGAATCATTCGTATCTCGACTCGCCAACTTTTCGTGGGATGCGCGAAAAGTTGGCCAGGTCGTTTGACGATATTTATATTCTCAATATGCATGGCAGTCTGCGGCGACGTGAAAAGAGCCCTGATGGTTCGGTTGATGAGAATGTCTTTGACCAGATCCAGCAAGGTACCGCGATAGCGATTTTTGTAAAGAAGAAGCGGTCTGGGGATCTTGGGCGTATCCACTATAATGATATGTGGGGCACCAGGAGTACTAAATACGACTGGTTGAGTTCTAATACTATAGACTCGACATCTTGGGAAACTTTCGTTCCGAGTTCACCATTCTACTCCTTTAGGCCTGAGGATGCCGATGTGCGGAAAGAGTGGGAGTCAGCACTATCGCTAATTGAGATATTTCCAACCTACTCGACTGGTATCGTTACTCATCGTGATTCATTAGTTGTCGATACGCGGGAGGAAAGGCTCCGTGCTAGAATTGATGACTTTTGTAATCCAGCGCAAAGTGTAGACGAGGTACGGGCAAAGTATTTCGGAACTAAAAGCCGGACAACAAGTTCTGGCGTTGTATACCAGGCTGGCGATAACCGCGACTGGCAGCTCAATAAACAGCGGCCTTTGATCCAATCTCAGAAAGACCAAGGTGACTGCTATGTAACTCTCTCATTCCGTCCTTTCGACAACCGTAGTCTTTTTTACTGTCGACACGCGATCGACAGTATGAAATATGAAGTTATGCAGCATATGTTGAAGACCGATAATATTGGATTGGTGTCGGCACGTAGTAACAAATCGTCAGTCCAGGACCAATTTTTTGTCTCGGAGCACATTACCGAGGTTAAGCTGGGTGAAGCCACAACCGGTAGTGTGCTCTTTCCGCTATGGGTAATAAGTGATGACGACGGCACGCTATTTAGCGTACGTGAGACTGTGACTGCTAACATATCCGCCCAGGCAAAAGGCCGGGTTAAGGATTTGTTAGATTTCAAGTTTCTTGAGCGTCCGCACGGTGATTTAGAATCCACGATTGGCGCTGAAGACTTTTTCAGTTATGTATATGCAATTGTCTATTCGCGAGGGTATCGTGTCAGGTATGCAGATTTTCTGCGAAAAGATTATGCGCATATACCAATAACTTCGGACAAAGGATTATTTCGTGACCTTTGCCGGGTTGGATCAAAGCTTTCAGAGCTTCACCGACTGCGGGTAGCGGTTGGCTCAACAAGTTTCCCAGTTTCCGGAACAAACGAAATTGCACCTGGCTTCCCTCGTTGGATTGAATCGGGTGACGCCGCGCCAGACGGACGAGGTGAGGTGTCACAGGACAGACTGTATCTTAATAGAGATGGCGGTCATAACAGCAGTGGCCAGTATTTTTCGGGTGTTTCTCAAGAAATGTGGGAGTTTCGTGTTGGCGGTCACCAAGTACTGAGTAAGTGGCTTAAGAGTCGGCAAGGTGACTCGTTGACGTATGACGAACTTCGGAACTTTCAGCGCGTGTGTAGTGCCATCAGTCGTACTATCGAACTGATGGACGAACTAGACGTTTTGGTGCCAGCATGGCCAATTACGTGAAGAAGTTATGAATTTCATTCACTTCATAGTGAATAATTTGATTTTTTGATTGGAGATTTAGGTAGCCCGACGAGTAAGGTGTGGTCTCGTGCTATCGGGGACCTCCCATTGGGCACTACGGCCCCGTATCCTCAGCGACATGCGGGGTGCTGGTGAGGACCTGAGCGTCGGTGAGCGGGTGGCGTTCTATCGGCGTCGCCGTGGCTTGTCGCAGGCTGTGCTTGCTGGGCTGATGGGGAAGTCTGAGGACTGGGTCAGCAAGATCGAGCGTGGTGAGCGGCAGGTCAACCGGATCGATGTCGTGGTGGAGCTGGCGCGGCAGTTGCGGGTGACGTTGAACGACCTGCTGGGTGAGCCGGTGTTGTTCGAGGACGAGGACGACAACGACGATGTTCCGGCGGTGCGTGACGCGCTGATGTCTCCGCAACGGCTGTCGCGGACCTTGTTCGGTGACCGGTTGCAGCCTGAGTACGTGGACCCGGAGCCGGTGGCTCGGGTGACCGAGGAGGCGTGGAACCAGTACCAGCACGGCAAGGTGGGGCACGTCGTGTCGATGCTTCCGGGTCTGATCAAGTCGGCGCAGCAGTTGGAGCGTGGTGCTGCTGGACGGCCGAACTACGCCCGTCGGGCGTTCGCGGTGTCGGCTCGCATTCATCACTTGGCGGCGACGACGCTGAGCAAGATCGGTGAGGCGGACCTGTCGTGGATCGCGGCGGAACGCTCGATGCAGGCGGCCGATCAGTCCGAGGATGCGCTGGTGCTGGCGTCGGCGGCACGAGCCGGGACTCATGCGCTGCTCGCTGTCGGCCGGTTCGATGAGGCGTTGAGCCTGGGGGAGACCGCGGCTCGGTGGATGACGCCTGAGCTGCGGGACGGCAATCCCGGCGCGTTGAGCCTGTACGGGATGCTCTACCTGCGCACGGCTGTGGCGGCTGCGCGTCGGCAGGATCGGCGGACCGCGACCGAGCTGCTGGGACAGGCTGATGCGGCGGCGAAGCGGCTGGGTAGGGACGGGAATTACTGGCAGACCGGGTTCGGCCCCTCGAATGTCGAGTTGCATCGCCTGTCGGTGGCGCTGGACTTGGGCGACGTGGCGCACGTGGTGGATCGGGGCCAGGCGGTGCGACCGACCCATCTGCCTGTGGAACGGCAGGTCACGCACGCCATTGATGTGGCTCGGGCGTTGAGCATGCTCGCGCGCGACGATGAGGCGGTTGAGGTGCTGTTGGACGCGGAGCAGAAGTCCCCGCAGTTGGTTCGCCACTCCTCGACAGTGCGGGAGGTCGTGCGGACTGTGTATCGCCGTGCGCCGGTCAGCAACGGTGCCTCGTCGCCGCTTCTGGGGTTGGCTGAGCGTTGCCGGGCGGTGCGATGAGCACGCGGACACTGGGGCTCATCGGCTCGGCTGCTGGTGGGCTGGAGCGTATCCGGTCGTCGCTGGTGGAACCGGCGCTCGCACGCGGTTGGCGGGTGGCGGTGACGCTGACCCCGACTGCCGGCACGTGGCTGGAAGCCAGTGGGGAGCGGGCACGCATCGAGCAGGTCACCGGCTTGCCCTGCCGGGTCGCTCCTCGGCTGCCGAGTGAGTCGAGCCCGCATCCGCCGATTGATTGCTACCTGGTGTGTCCGGCTTCAGCGAACACGGTCGCGAAGATGGCGCTTGGCTTGGCGGATAACCAGGCGTTGACCACGGTGTGCGAGGCGATCGGCTCTCGGGCGGTGCCCGTGGTGGTGTTTCCCCGGATCAACGCGGCCCACGCGCGTCAGCCCGCGTGGGACTCTCATATCGCGGCGTTGCGGGGTGTCGGGGTGCATCTGCTGATGGGCGAGGAATACTGGCCTCTGCACGAGCCCCGCAGCGCCCCCGGTAAGGACCTTCCTTGGGAAAAGGTCCTCGACGCGGTGGATCGCATTTCTCCTGTTCACGGCTCGTCCAGTACTGACTGATCACGGACCCGGACAGTTTGTCCGGGTGGTCTGGACGATTCCGGGTTTTCCTGGGTGTAGCGGCCCTGATGGGTGGGCTCGACCAGGAAGGAACGAAACCCGTGAGCATGTATGTGATCGTCCAGCCCTCCGCTGGGGACGGTGCGGAGGTCGTGGAACCGACCCCCGGCGTCCGCCAGCTCATCGTCGGCGTCGGTAATGCGGCGCTGAGTGTGCAGGTACCCGCCAGGCTCGGCGGCCCTGCGGACGCGGCTCGTTTCGCCCGTGGATTGTCCAGCGCGGCGCTGGACTTCGCCGAATGGTGCGAACAGCAAAGCCTCGGGCGGCATCGGCTGGGCGATCCCTACAGCAGCGGCCCTCCTTCTGGTTCCTGGCCCACAGAGGGTGGCGACTGAGTCGTCTCGCCACGGTCGCGGCAGAACAGGTCAACCAACCGAGAGAGAAAGCACGGGAGAAGGCGAATGGCGATCCCGAAGGGTCACCGGTTTCCGATCGAGTTCGATGAGGCGTTTCCGCAGGGGTTGGTGATGGTCGGTGAGGTGTCGCCGGATACGGAATACCAGTCGCGCGAGGATCGGGCGATGGGCAAGCCCGCTCGTCAACGAGTGGATGAAGCGACGGGGCTGCTCCAGTGGAAGGTCACGGTGACCGATCCGTCGGAGTCGAACGCGAAACGGGCTTCGTTCGAGGTGACGTTGGTGGCGAAGGTGCAGCCGGTGCCGCCGACGTCGGAGGCGTTGCCGGGGATGCGGCCGATCGAGCTGGAAGGCCTGACGGCCGAGCCGAAGGTGGCCGGGAACGGGGAGTTCAAGTACCAGTCCTACGTCTTCCGGGCGACCGGATTCAAGGCCCCGGCAGCGGCGGGCGGCGGACGCTCGGGCAAGCCCTCGGCGTCGGGTAGCGAGTCCTCGGCCAAGGCCGCGTGAGCGTCACGAAAGGGTGCGTGAGTAGTGCCGTTCAATGTGACGTTCAGTCCTGGTCCTGCGGCGGTGGCGGGGACGCGGACGTTTTGTTTCGTGGACGAGTCGGCGACGTTGGTGGTGTATGCGGACCCGGATTGTCTGACGATCGAGACGCCGCGTGATCCGGTGTTGTGGCCGGAGTTCGCGAAGTTCCTGCGCCAGCTACGTAACGCGGCTGACGATCTGGTCGAGTGGCTGGAACGTGAGTCCACGTGTCCCGGCATGGAGCAGCAGGAGTGATGGTGACGGCACGGAGGCGGGCGCTGGTGGGGTCTGCCTTCGTGCCTGTTCCCGTCCGTTTCCGTCGAGTCACAAGGAAAGGGGGTGACAGGCGTGGCTGAGGATGTGGGGCCGGTGCCGCAGGTGCGGACGTTGATGCAGGCCCATGAGGCGTTGGTGGCCGAACGGCCGGAGTTGAACGCTCCGGCGAAGACATGGCGGCGGTATTACCTGCGCAGTGCGCGGGTGTATGCCGAGGTCGCCGAGATCGACCGGGGCCACCACCACGAAGCCCTGTACTGGGCCGATCGGGAGCGGCGCAAGGCCGAGGAACTGGAGGCCCCGGCCCAGTAGAGCAACACACGGAGAGGACAACACACACGGGAGCGTGCGGGCCGTGGGCTCGTGCGGCGGTCCCGCACGCTCTCCTTCACATCCTGTTCAGGCGCAGAAGCGGTTTCCCTTGGCTGCCAACCATTCGGCCGCTTCTGCGCTGTCCACACCAGACGGAGTAGACAGTGAATACCCTAAACACAGGCTGTGGGTGCCTGTCAACCAGCCACCCCGACACACTGACTGATCGAGTGCTCGCCGGTGCGCCCCGGATCGGGGGTGAGCGCTGATGAGCGTACGTGGTTCGCGTTGGGTCGATCCGGCCCCGTTGGAAGTCGTGCGGCCTCGCCTGCCGTGGTGGACGCTGCTGCCCCGGTGGGTGCAGCTTGCCGCGTTGCCGGTGGTGCTGGTCGGGCTGGCCTGCTGGCTGCTGGTGCAGGCCGGGCGCCTGTTGTGGCGTTACCCGCTCACCCTGGCGGTGGCGGTGTTGGTCGGCTGGGTCCAGGCCGCTTTCGGCGGGCCGGTGCTGGCGTTCACGCTGCTGGCCGTGGTCGTGGTGCTCGGGTTGTGGTGGCGGCTGCACCGCGACTCCTTCGCCCGCGTGGCGCTGGCGCAGGTGCGCACGGAGTATCGCCGGTTCGGGGTGTATGCGTGTCAGTGGCGGACGGTGATGCGCCTGTCCGACCTGGTGAAGCGGGACCGGGGTAAGGAGTATCGGCCCCGGCTCGGGCTGGTGCGGTCGGAGGGCTGGCGTGACCGGGTACGGGTGCGCATGGTCACCGGCCAGGCTCCGGAGCAGTGGGAAGCGCACGCCTCCGGGCTGGCGCACGCCTTCCGGGCGCAGTCCTGCCGAGTGCGGGTGCGCAAGCCGGGCCGGTTGGAACTCGACCTCATCCACCGTGACCCCCTGGCACGTCCGATCCCGGCACCCGCGCTTGTAGAGAAGCCGGAGGCAGTGGACCTCAAGCGGGTCACCGTCGGCCGCACCGAAACCGGGCGGCCCTGGCGCGTCCGGCTGGTCGGCCGTCACTTGCTCGCCGTCGGCGCCACGGGCGCGGGCAAGGGCTCACTGCTGTGGTCGATCGTGTGGGCACTGGCCCCGCTGATCCGCGCAGGACGAGTGCAGCTCATGGGGATCGATCCCAAAGGCGGCATGGAGCTGGGCCAGGCTCCGGAGGTGTTCCAGCGGGTCGTGTTCGACAACGGCCCCGACGCCGTGGCCCTGCTGGAAGAGATCGCGGCGACAGTGAAGGAACGGGCGGCGCGATACCGGGGCATGCTGCGCACGTGGACACCGGCCACGGGGGACCCGTTCCTGCTGTTGGTGATCGATGAGCTTGCGGATGTGTTGGCGTATCAGCCGGATAAGCAGTTGCGGGAGCGGGCGAACCGGGCGGTACAGACCATCACCAGCCAAGGCCGCGCCCCCGGCGTCGCCGTCGTGGGCCTGGTCCAAGACCCGCGTAAAGAGATCGTGTCGTTCCGGCACCTGTTCCCGACCCGTGTCGCGCTGCGCCTGGATGAGAAAACCCAGGTGGACATGGTCCTCGGCGACGGGGTGCGCGAGCAGGGCGCGGCGGCGCATGAGATCTCCGAACACACCCCTGGTGTGGCCTGGGCCAAAGAAGACGGCAAACGGGAGCCGTTCCGGGCGCGGGCCTTTCACGTCACCGACACCGACCTGGACGCCCTGGCCACCTCCGTGGCGGGGCGGTTGGTGCGGCGGGCGCAGGTGCTGCCCTTCCCCGACCGCGACGACAGCACGGGTTGGAGTGGGGGTGCGGCGGCATGACCGTGACCTCACTCCCCAGCGATGTAACCGGCCACACGCGGGCACAGCGCATGCGGCAACCCCTCTCCACCGACGTCATTACGGCGACGGCGGAGAAGCACGGGGTGTGTGTGCGGCCGTTCACCATGGAAGTCGGTGATCCCGACACCGGTGAGTTGCGCTATGTGGCCGTGCCGTGTGGCTCCACGGTCGAGTCGGTGTGCGGGCCGTGTGCGCGTAAGGCGAAGGCGTTGCGGCAGACCCAGTGCCGTGAAGGCTGGCACCTGGACACGGAGCCTGATTTCACCCCTGAGCCACCCAGCGCCGAACAGACGCAACTCTTGGAGTACCGGGCGGATCTCGTGGCGGCCTATCGGCAGGCTCTCGCCGAGGGTGCGGAGTGTGACGCCGAAGAGGTCCGCGAGGAAATCCGCGGGGTGGATGAGGAGTTGCGGGCCTCCGGGGTGCGGGGCCGGTTGCCTGCGGTGGACCCTCCGGCGGCGCGGCCGAAGAAGCGATCCACCAAGCGCAGGCAGGACGCGCCGAACCTGCCCCGGCGGCGGGTGGAGAACCGCACCATCGGGCGGGAGTATGCGGGGCGGTTTCGGCCCTCGATGTTCGTCACCCTCACCCTCGACACCTACGGGCGGGTGCGCGAGGACGGCACTCCGGTCGATCCCGGTAGCTACGACTATCGGCGGGCGGCGCGGGATGCGGTGCACTTCTCCGCGCTGGTGGATCGCTGGTGGCAGAACCTTCGCCGGGTCGTGGGATGGGAGGTGCAGTACTTCGCCACCGTCGAACCCCAGCGGCGGGCGGCTCCACACCTGCATGCCGCTGTCCGGGGATCGATTCCGCACGAGATCGTCCGGCAGGTCACGGCCGCGACGTATCACCAGGTGTGGTGGCCCGCCCATGACCGGCTCGTCTACGGCGGGGAGCGGGTGCCCGTGTGGGACGCGGACAGAAGGGTGTTCGTGGACCCGGACACCCGGCAGCCACTCACCGGCTGGGACGAGGCGGTGGAGGCAGTCGAGGAACCGGCGCATGTGGTGACCTTCGGGAGGCAGGTGCACTCCAAGGGCATCCTCGGCGGCACCACCGAAGCCGGGCGGCACATCGGCTACCTGACCAAGTACCTCACCAAAGCCACCGGCGAAGTCGTCGAAGCCACCAGCCACCGGCAGCGGCAGCACCACGACCGGCTGCACGCCGAACTCGCGGTCACGCCGTGCTCGCCCCGCTGCGGGGTCTGGCTGCTGTATGGCATCCAACCCCTCGGTGCGGGTGCGAAAACCGTGCCAGGACGGTGTAAGGGCCGCGCGCACCGGCGCACCACCCTCGGGCTACCGGGGCGGCGGGTGCTGGTCTCCCGCAAGTGGTCGGGCAAGTCCCTGGCCGACCACAAAGCCGACCGCAAGGCGTTCGTCCGCGACATGCTCGCCTCGATCGGCATCGAGAAACCTGAACAGGACACCTCACGGCTGATCTGGCGCAAGCTCGCTCCCGGCGATCGCAACGTCCCGCCGAGGGCGCACCTGCTCATGCGCGCGATCGCTGAGCGCATCACCTGGCGTGCCGAATACGACCGGGCACTTCTGGCGGCGCAAGGACCACCAGGCCGACCAGAAACTTCGGCAACTCCACACGCAGCCTGAACAACAACGGGGGAGAAGCAGCTTGGGCAAGGTCGCCAACGTCGAGCGGTTGTGGACGATCGAGGAGGTCTCGGCCTACCTCGGCATCCCGGTCAAAACGCTCTACCAGTGGAAATGGCGGGGTGAGGGGCCGCCGGTGCGCAAGATCGGCCGCCATCTGCGCTACGACCCGGCCAAACTCCGCGCCTGGGTCGAGGCGGCGGATGAGGCGGCGTGAGTTTCTTCGGCAATTTTCGATTGGGGGTTTGAGTGGGGCATATTCAGGATCGGTGGTATCGGGCGAAGCGTGATCCGGTGACGGGTCAAGTGGTGGTGAACGCCAAGGGCAAGCCGGTGATGGAGCGCACGGAGCTGTACGGCAAGGGGATGCGCTACCGGGTGCGTTATTTCGATCCGGACGGCAATGAGCGGGCGAAGACGTTTCCTGATCGGCAGAAGAAGCGGGCCGAGGACTTCCTGATCGCGGTCGAGTCGGATAAGCGGGAGGGTAAGTACGTCGATCCGCGTGCGGGTCGGGTGTCGTTTCGGTCGGTGGCGTTGCGGTGGGTGGAGGCGCAGACGTTCGACTACACGACGCGGGAGCGGGTGCAGAGCCGGGTGGCGACGCATCTGTTGCCGTTCTTCGAGGGACGGTCGATCGGGTCGATCAAGCCGAGTGACGTGCAAGCGTGGCTTCGCTGGTTGCAGGATCGCCAGGTGGCCTCGACGTCGCGGGTGCTGTACTTCTCGCATTTGGTGTCGGTGTTCAGCTTCGCCCAGGAGGACAAGCTGATCGTCACCAATCCGGCGCGGTCGCGGAGTGTGACGCGGCCTCGGGAGGACAACGCGCGGGTGCGGCCGTGGTCGGGACAGCGGGCTCGGGCGGTGCTGGAGGCGATGCCGGAGCAGTACCGCCCGGCCGTGTGGCTGGCTTCCGGGCTCGGGTTGCGGTCGGGGGAGGTGTTCGGGTTCTCCCTCGACGACGTGGACCGGGACCGCAACGTGGTCCGTGTGCGGCGGCAGGTGCGGTTGGTGGAGAACCGGCCGGTGTTCGCGCCGCCGAAGCGGGGCAAGACGCGGGAGGTGCCGATCGGGGCGGCGCTGCTGGATGATCTCGACGCTTATGCGGAGCGGTTCCCGCCGACGCCGGTCACGCTGCCGTGGCGACATCCCTCGGGTGAGCCGGTGACGGTGACCCTGTTGATGGTCAACGCCGAGGGCGGGCCGGTGCGGCGGACGACGTTTCGCACGTCGGTGTGGCTACCGGCGTTGAAGCGGGCGGGGATCGAGTCGCCGACGCGGGCGGACGGGATGCACGCGCTGCGGCACCTGTACGCCTCGGTGCTGCTGGACGCGGGCGAGTCGGTCAAGGCGGTCTCGGAGTACCTGGGCCACGCGGACCCCGGTTTCACGCTGCGGGTGTACACGCACCTGCTGCCGTCCAGCCACGAGCGGACCCGCAAGGCGGTGGATGCCTTCTTCGGGACGGTGCTCGACGGCCTGGACGGCCCGGACGAAGACCAGGCGGCGTGACGGCCTGACCACGGCCTGATCTTGGTCCGGCCCCCGGAAATCCCTGCTAGGAGTACATGGCCAGCCAGATCGCGATGTAGTGCGAGATCGCCGCCGCGACCGTGCAGGCGTGGAAGAACTCGTGGTAGCCGAAGGTCTTCGGCCAGTAGTTCGGCCAGCGGACGGCGTAGAACACCGCGCCGAGTGTGTACAGCGCGCCACCGACCAGCAGCAGCACCAGGGCCGCGACCCCGGCCGACGCCGCAAGCTCCGGGAGGACGAAGATCGCCACCCAGCCCAGCGCGATGTAGATCGGCACGCCGAGCCAGCGCGGCGCGCGCGGCCACAGCATCTTCAGCGCCACGCCGGCGATTGCGCCGCCCCACACCACGCCGAGCACGACGTACCCGGTCGGCTGGGACATCGCCAACAGCGTGAATGGCGTGTACGTCCCCGCGATGAACAAAAAGATCATCGAGTGGTCCGCGCGCTTCATCCACTGGTAGGCGCGGGGGCTCCAAAGGCGCCGGTGATACAGCGCACTGACACCGAACACGCCCAGCACGGTCGCGCCGTAGACCGACGTCGCCAGCGCGGCCCGGCCGGACACCGTCGAAGCGGCCAGCGCGATGAGCGTCGCTCCCGCCGCGACGGCGCCGAAGAAGCTCCAGAAGTGCAGATGTCCCCGCAGGCGTGGGCGGCTTTCCGGCCCGTTCGTCGAGTCTAGTGTCGACTGGGAGTCACTTCGCATCGCTACGCTCACGGCCTCAAGGCTACGGAACCGTAGGTTGCCGTGCACACGTCCAACGGTGGAGGACGGCGTACGTCACCTCAGCCGCCAGGCGTACGCTTCCCGGACGTGAGCCTCCGGTCGTTCCTCTCCAAGGTCGTGTACACCGCCTACTCGTGGCGCCTGCGCCAGCAGGCGGCCGGGCGGCGCCCCCGGCACATCGGCATCATCCTCGACGGCAACCGTCGCTGGGCACGCGAGGCCGGGTTCACCGACGTCAACGGCGGGCACCGGGTGGGCGCGCAGCGGATCGTGGACTTCCTCGGATGGTGCCGCGAGTCGAAAGTCGAGGTCGTCACACTGTTCCTGCTCTCGAACGACAACGTGCGCAACCGGTCGAACGGGGAGGTCGCCGCGCTCCTGGAGATCATTCCGGACGTCGTGGACGAGCTGGCCAAACCGGGCAATCCGTGGAAGGTCTCGATGGTCGGCGCGCTCGACACGCTGCCCACGGAGGTCGCGGCCCGGCTCACCGCCGCCGCGCAGCGCACGGACAACCGCAACGGCATGGTGGTCAACGTCGCCGTCGGCTACGGCGGCAGGCAGGAGATCGCCTACGCCGTGCGCAAGCTGTTGCAACAGCACGCCGACGAGGGAACGTCGATCCACGAGCTCGCCAAGATTCTCGACGTCGACCACATCTCCGAGCACCTCTACACCTCGGGCCAGCCGGACCCGGATCTGATCATCCGCACGTCGGGGGAGCAGCGGCTGTCCGGCTTCCTGTTGTGGCAATCGGCGCACTCGGAGTTCTGGTTCACCGAGGCGTACTGGCCCGCGTTCCGGCGGGTCGACTTCCTGCGTGCGTTGCGTGACTACGCCGTCCGCAATCGCCGGTACGGCGCATGAACGGAGTATGAATTCCTCGTCCGGTCACCCGGTGTTGTGACAAACACTTACCAAACGTGAGTTTCACAATCCCCGATTCACCTACCTGGCTGCCTGCGTGGAGTGCTTCACGAGGGGTAGCTTCCGTGGTGGCGGCGCACGAACCCAGGTGCGTCGTCACGGGAGGCCCTGGTCGTGGCAGTGCAGGAACGAACGGCGACGCCGTTTCCGAGACGCACGAGGGGGCCGGCACCGGGCCCTCGTGACCGTGTGCCCTGACGCCTTCCGGCGTCGAGGTTCCGGTCAGCCAGGGCGGTGCCCGGCCCAGCGAGTGCGGGCGTGGTGCCAACGCCCACGAGGGAGATGCCGTCGTGACTGCGCAGCGTTTACCCCGAAAGGCCGCCGGCCGCCCAGCCGGACGTGCCCCCGGCACCGCCGGAACCACCAGTGCCACCGGCACGGACGGGTCCACCAGTGCCCCGGGCACGGTCCGAAGCTCCGCCTCCGAGGAGTGCACCGATTCGTCCCTGCGCACGTACGTGCTCGACACGTCGGTGCTGCTGTCGGACCCCTGGGCGATCACCCGGTTCGCCGAGCACCCGGTGGTGCTCCCGCTCGTCGTCATCAGCGAGTTGGAGGCCAAGCGCCACCACCCGGAACTCGGGTGGTTCGCCCGGGAGGCGTTACGGCAACTGGACGACCTTCGGCGCACACACGGCCGTCTTGACGCGCCGGTGCCCCTCGGTGACGAGGGCGGGATGATCCACGTGGAGCTCAACCACTCGGACCCCACCGTCCTGCCGCCCGGTTTCCGCACGGACTCGAACGATCACCGCATCCTGGCCTGCGCGCTCAACCTCGCCACCGAACGCAGTGCCGTCACCCTGGTCACCAAGGACATCCCGCTGCGGGTCAAGGCCGGGGCCGTCGGACTGACCGCCGACGAGTACCGCGCCGAGGAGGTCACCCCGTCGGGCTGGACGGGTATGGCCGACCTGGACGTGCCGCAGGAGGCCATCGACGCGCTCTTCTCCGGCGGTGAGGCCGATCTCGCCGACTACGGCCGCCCTGAGGCGGCCGAGCTGCCCTGCCACACGGGGCTGAGGCTGCTGGCGGGCACGACGAGCGCGCTGGCGCGCATCACACCGGACAAGCGGGCGCGGCTGGTGCGGGGCGACCGGGAGGTGTTCGGCCTGCACGGGCGTTCGGCCGAGCAGCGCATCGCCCTCGACCTGCTGATGGACCCCGACGTCGGCATCGTCTCCCTCGGCGGACGAGCGGGCACGGGCAAGTCGGCGCTCGCGTTGTGCGCGGGGCTGGAATCCGTGCTGGAACGGCAGTGGCACCGCAAGGTGGTGGTCTTCCGCCCGGTGTACGCGGTGGGCGGCCAGGACCTCGGCTACCTGCCCGGCACCGAGGGCGAGAAGATGCAACCCTGGGCCCAGGCGGTGTTCGACACCCTCGGCGCACTGGTCAGCCAGGAGGTCGTCGACGAGGTCTTCGACCGGGGCATGCTGGAGGTTCTGCCGCTGACCCACATCCGGGGACGGTCGCTGCACGACGCGTTCGTCATCGTCGACGAGGCGCAATCGCTGGAGCGCAACGTGCTGCTCACCGTGCTCTCCCGCCTGGGCAGCGCGTCGCGCGTGGTGCTCACCCACGACGTCGGTCAGCGCGACAACCTGCGCGTGGGCAGGCACGACGGCGTCTCGGCGGTGATCGAGAAGCTCAAGGGGCACCCGTTGTTCGCCCACCTGACGCTGACCCGCTCGGAACGCTCGCCCATCGCGGCGCTGGTCACCGAGATGCTGGAACAGCACGGCTGACCCACCCGCCCAGGCGGGAACGACGCGTTCCCGCCTGGGCGGCCTCGGCGAGTTGCCCCTCGTGGCCCGCGAGTTGCCCCTCGTGGCTCGGCGAGTTGCCGGTCACGGCTCTCGCGGGGCGCCCGTCACCAGCCCGCGGGCAGGGGACGGCCCTCGGCGAAGCCCGCGGCGGACTGCACGCCCAGCACCGCCCGCTCATGGAACCGCTCCAGTGTCGACGCGCCCGCGTAGGTACAGGCGGACCGCACACCCGCCGTGATGGAATCGAGCAGATCCTCCACGCCGGGGCGCTGCGGGTCCAGCGCCATCCGCGACGACGAGATGCCCTCCTCGAACAGGGCCTTGCGGGCGCGCTCGTAGGCGTTGTCGGTACGCGTGCGCGCGGTCACCGCCCGCTTCGAGGCCATGCCGAACGACTCCTTGTACGGCCGGCCGTGCTCGTCGTGGCGCAGGTCGCCGGGCGACTCATGGGTGCCCGCGAACCACGAGCCCACCATCGCCGCCGACGCGCCCGCCGCGAGCGCCAGGGCGACATCGCGCGGGTG
>NZ_KB912640.1:138075-144125 GCF_000383795.1 Saccharomonospora saliphila YIM 90502 | reverse complement strand
CGCCGTCGGCCCAGACGTGCTTGCCCAGGTCGCGCGCGGCCGCGGCGCAGTCGAGCACGGCCGACAGTTGCGGCCGCCCGACCCCGGTCATCATCCGCGTCGTGCACATCGCGCCGGGGCCCACACCGACCTTGACCACGTCGGCGCCCGCCTCGATGAGCTCGCGGGTGCCCTCGGCGGTGACCACGTTTCCGGCCACCACCGGCACAGACGGCGACACCGAGCGAACCGCCTTCAGAGCGGCGAGCATCTTCTCCTGGTGCCCGTGCGCCGTGTCCACCACCAGCGCGTCCGCCCCGGCGGCGAGCACCTCTTCGGCCTTCGCCGCGACGTCGCCGTTCACGCCGATGGCCGCGCCCACGCGCAGGCGGCCGTTGCGGTCGAGGGCCGGTGCGTAGATTCCGGCACGCAGCGCGGCGACCTGGGGTGAGCACTCCGGCCAGCCGTCCGTCGGCGTCCACGCCCAGCGCCACCGGCTCGCCGTGCTCGTGCAGCCGCTCGTACACCGCGCGCGGCGGCGTGTCGAGCGGGCACGTCCACACCGCCGGGTCGAGCACGTCGGCCAGCCGGGAGAAGCGGTCAACGCCCGCGCAGGCCGCCTCGTCGACGACACCGACCGGCCTGCCGTCCGAGTCGACCACCACGACCGCGCCATGCGCGCGCTTGCCGACGAGGTTGAGCGCGTCGGCGACGGCGTCGTGGGGCGTGAGCACCAGCGGGGTGTCCCACACGGGGTGCCGGTCCTTCACCCAGGCGGTGATGTCGGCGACCGCGCCGGTGTCGACGTCCTGCGGCAGCACCACGAGGCCGCCGCGGCGGGCCACGGTCTCGGCCATGCGCCGCCCCGCCACCGCCGTCATGTTCGCGACCACGATCGGGATGGTCGTCCCCGTGCCGTCGACCGTGGAGAGGTCCACGTCGAAGCGCGACTCCACGCCGGAACGATTCGGCAGCAGATAGACGTCGTCGTAGGTCAGGTCGTGAGCGGGCCTGTGGCCATCGAGAAACCGCACGAGAATCCAGCCTACGTCCTCGCGGACGGCGGTGTCACTGTCCTCCGCACGGCGGTGTCACCGTTCGCGCGGACAGCGGCGTCACACTCCGCGCTCACTCGCTGCCATCCGGGTCCGCCGGCGCGCCGCGCAGCATCGCGCGGACAGCCCCGATCGTGTCGGCTTCGGCGGCGCCCTTGTCCGGCCGGTAGCGCAACACCCGCGCGAACCGCAGGGCGACGCCACCCGGGTAGCGCGGGCTGGCCTGCACGCCGTCGAGCTCGATCTCCACGACCAGCTCCGGCCGTACGTAGACGGCCCAACCGTCGCGGTGGGTCTCGTAGTGGGGCAGCGTCGCCGTCTGCCAGGCCAGCAGCTCGTCGGTGAGGCCCTTGAACGTCTTGCCGACCATGACCGGAGGGCCGCCGTCCGGGTCGCTCGCGCCGAGGTGCAGGTTCGACAGGGTGCCGGTGCGCCGGCCGTGGCCCCACTCCGCACCGAGAACCACCAGATCGAGGGTGTGCGCGGGTTTGACCTTGAGCCACGCCTTGCCCCGGCGTCCGGCCGCGTACGGGGAGTCGAGCGCCTTGACGAGCACGCCTTCGTGCCCGGCCTCAAGAGAGGCGGCCAGGATCGCGGCGGGGTCCTCCGGCTCGGTCTCGCCGGGGACGAGGTGGTCGGCCGCCACGCGGCGCAACGCCGTGCGGCGCTCGTGCAGGGGTGCGTCGAGCAGATCGGTGCCGTCGAGGTGCAGGCAGTCGAAGAAGTACGGACGCAGCAGCAGGGCGCGGACCTGTTCGTCCCGCGTACTGCCGAAGCGGGACATCGTCTCCTGGAACGGGCGCGGCCTGCCCTCGTCGGTCAGCGCGAGGGTCTCCCCGTCGAGCACGACCGACTCGCACGGCAGGGACCGCACCAACTCGGCCAGCTCACCCACGCTCGCGGTGACCTCGCGCAGGGTGCGCGTGTAGACGCGGACGTCGTCGCCCGTGCGGTGCACCTGGATGCGCGCACCGTCCAGTTTGTACTCCACCGCGGCGGCGGGGATCTCGGCGAGCGCGTCGTCGAGTGACTCGGCCGGGGAGGCCAGCATCGGGCGTACGGGCCTGCCGAGTTCGATACCGAAGCGCTCCAGGGCGGACACTCCGCCCACGATCGCGGCGTGCGCCGTGGCGGGCAGGCGGCCGGAGATCATGAACGCCCGCCGCACGGCCGCGGCGGGGACCTCGGCGGTGGCGGCGACCGCCTCGACCATGACGCCCTCCAACGCGCCCTGCCGGAGCTCGCCGGTGAGCAGTCGCACCAGGAAGCCCTGCTCCTCGTGCGTGGCGCGGCTCAGGAGCGAGCGCAACAGGTCGGCGCGGCGCGCGGTGGAGCCACCGCCGCTGACACGCGCCACGTCACCCAGGAGGGCGTCGACTTCGGCCACGGTCAGCGTGGGCCGCTCGGCGGGAGGGGTACGCAGGTCGGCCAGGGTGCGCCAGCCCACGCCGATCCGTCCCTGGGTCGGCGCACCGGTCAGAAACGCCACGGCGGCGGCGAGCTCGTCGACCGGTGCGCCGGTCAACAGCTCCGCGAGCTCGGCGGTCTTCGCCTTGCGCGACCGTGTCGCCGCCAACCGCCCCGAGACCCGCACGAGCTCGTGGAACCACATACCGCCATCCTCCCCTCCCTGTCCGCGAGTTGCCCTTTCCCGTTCGCGAGTTGCCCCTTCCCGCCCGGCGAGTTGCCCCTCCCCACCCTGCGAGTTGCCCGGACAAGGTGCGGCTTCCCTCGTCCCCTGGCGGACGGTGTTCTGGTCCGCTGCGCTCCACCGGGCAACTCGTGCGCACCCCGGGACGACTCGCGGCCTCGTAGAGGCAACTCGCGCCGCCGGAAGGGGCAACTCGCGGTTAGGTGGGGTGGCGGCGGGCGGCGACGTCGACCGCGCCAACGATGACCTTGGCGACCACGCCCACCACGACAAGGCCCACGACCATCTGGATCGTGACGACGACCCGGGCGGTCTCCGCCACGGCGGCGATGTCGCCGAAGCCGACCGTGGCGAACACCGTCACCGTGAAGTACAACGCGTCGGTCCGGCTGATCACCTCGGTGAACGCGGCCGGATCCGCCCCGGACAGCAGCGTGTAGGTGGAGGCGAACACGACCAGCAACAGGGGCACGATCACCCCGAGCGCACGATCGCGACGATCTGCCGGACGACGACCACACCGAACACCGCCAATGCGCCGGTGAACCACAGCCACGCTCCCGAGCCGAGCCTGCCCTCCAACGGCGCGAGGTAGTAGCCGGTGACCAGCAGGGATGCCGACAGCATGGTGCGCGTCAGCGCCGCCGCGACCGCACGGCGGATGTTCGGCGCGGATTCACCCCTCCCGATCACGGTCGTCGGCTACCGACCGAGTGCCGGGGCAACTCGGGGCAACCGAGTGTCAACCCGAAGGGCGACTCGCGGGCGTAGAGGGGCAACTCGCGGGCGTAGAGGGGCAACTCGCGGGCGTAAAGGGGCAACTCGCGGGCCGTGAGGGGCAACTCGCGGGTCATCGGCCGCCTCGTGCCATGCGGAGGACGTCGAGAGCCTCGTCGAGCTGGGCCTCGGTGAGCCTGCCCTGGGCGACGTGGCCGCGCTCGAGGACCACGTCGCGGATCGGGCGCAGTTCCGCGAGCGCCTGCTTCGCGATCGCCGCCGCCTCCTCGTAACCGAGGTAGGCGTTCAGCGGCGTCACGATCGACGGGGAGCCCTCGGCGTAGGCACGCGCGGTGTCGGCGTTGACGGCCAGCCCGGCGAACACCTTGTCGGCCAGCAGCCGCGAACTCGCCGCCAGCAGCCGCGCCGACTCCAGCACGTTGCGCGCGATGACCGGCAGGTTGACGTTGAGCTGGAAGTTGCCCTGCGACCCGGCGAATGACACCGCCGCGTCGTTGCCGATCACCTGCGCCACGACTTGCATGGTCGCCTCGCAGATCACCGGATTCACCTTTCCGGGCATGATCGACGAACCCGGTTGCAGGTCCGGCAGCGCCAGCTCGGCCAGCCCTGTGCGCGGGCCGGAGCCGAGCCACCGCACGTCGTTGGCGATCTTGTTCAGCGACACCGCCACCGTGCGCAGGTGTCCCGAGGTCTCGACCACCCCGTCCTGGCTCGCCTGCGCCTCGAAGTGGTCGCGCGCCTCGGACAGCGGCAGACCGGTGACCTTGGCCAGCTCCTCGGCGACCGCGCCGCCGAATCCGGCGGGCGCGTTGAGTCCCGACCCCACGGCCGTCCCGCCGATCGGCAGCTCGCCCAAGCGGGGTAGCCCGCTGCGCAGCCGCTCGATGCCGAACCGCACTTGCGAGGCCCACGCACCCGCCTCCTGGCCGAGCGTCACCGGCACCGCGTCCATCAGGTGCGTGCGCCCGGACTTGACCACGTCGGCCCACTCGGCGGCCCGTCGTTCGATTGTCGAGGCGAGGTGGTCGAGCGCGGGGATGACGTCGGTGAGCACCGCCTCGGTCGCCGCGACACGGATGGTGGTCGGGAAGGTGTCGTTCGAGGACTGCGAAGCGTTGACGTGGTCGTTGGGGTGCACGTCGCGCCCCAGTGAGCGCGTGGCCAGGGTCGCGATGACCTCGTTGGCGTTCATGTTCGACGAGGTGCCGGAACCGGTCTGGAACACGTCGATCGGGAAGTGCGCGTCGTGGGCGCCCTCGGCGACCTGGTCGGCCGCCTGCGCGATGGCCGCCGCGAGGTCGCCGTCGAGCACCCCGAGCCTGGCGTTGACCCGTGCGGCCGCGGCCTTGAGCAGTCCCAGCGCACGGATCTGCGCGCGTTCCAGACCACGTCCCGAGATCGGGAAGTTCTCCACGGCGCGTTGTGTCTGCGCGCGGTAGAGGGCCTCGGCCGGGACCCGCACCTCGCCCATCGTGTCGCGCTCGATCCGGTATTCCTGTTCAGCCATAGCGCCAGTCTGGCCCAGTCGCGGATCACTCGCCGAGTGTCGTCGCGCACTAGAATGCGTTCCGGCCAACCCCCAACGGCGGAAGGCGGTGAGCCATGAGCTCGCCCGAGACCCTGTCGGTCGACGTGTTGATCGTCGGTGCGGGCCCGACCGGCCTGTACGCGGCCTACTACGCCGGGTTCCGTGGTCTGTCGACCGCGATCGTCGACTCGCTGCCCGAGGCCGGCGGGCAGGTCACGGCGATGTATCCGGAGAAGATGATCTACGACGTGGCCGGGTTCCCCGCCGTCCGGGGCCGCGACCTCGTCAAGGGCCTGGTCGAACAGGCGGGGCACGCGAACCCGGCCTACCTGCTCGGACGCAAGGCCGACACGCTCGACACCGCCGACGACGGCCTGCGTGTGACGCTCGACGACGGTGGGGTCGTCCACGCGGGCGCGGTGCTGATCACCGCGGGGATCGGGGAGTTCACCCCGCGGCCGCTACCCGCGGGGCAGGACTGGCTCGGCCGGGGGCTGGTGCACTTCGTGCCCGCGCTCGACGTCCACGCCGGCAAGGACGTCGTGGTGGTCGGCGGCGGCGACTCGGCGTTCGACTGGGTACTGGCGCTGCGCCCGATCGCGGCCAGCGTCACGCTCGTGCACCGCAGAGCGAAGTTCCGCGCGGCCGAGTCGATCGTGGCCCAAGCCCGTGACGAGGGCATTCCCATCCTCACCGATACCGAGGTCACCGCCCTGCGCGGCGACGAGCCCGGCGGCTCGGGGGAGTTGGCCTACGTCGATCTCCAGACCCGGGACGGGCGGGAGCTGACCCTGCCCGCGCAGACGGTGGTCGCCGCGCTCGGCTTCACCGCCGATCTGGGACCGATCGAGACGTGGGGCCTCGAGGTCGAGCGGCGGTCCATCCGGGTGGACACCACTATGGCCACCGCGCGGGAGCGTGTCTACGCGGCAGGCGATGTGGCCGCCTACCCGGGCAAGGTCAAGCTCATCGCGACCGGCTTCGGCGAGGCCGCCACGGCGGTGAACAACATCGCCGTGGCCCTGGACCCGGCCGCCCGCCTGTTCCCCGGGCACTCCAGCGACGCCTGACCGGCGCCGGGGCGACCCGGCGCCGG
>NZ_KB912640.1:134598-137975 GCF_000383795.1 Saccharomonospora saliphila YIM 90502 | reverse complement strand
CCGCGTCACCACGGCGGGGTCGTTCGTCGTCGCGGGGGCGGTCTCGTCCGCCGCCGGTGCGCGGGCGGCCGGAGGCGGAATCCGCGTCCGGTGCTTCGCGGTCGCGGGTACCGGGGGCGCGTTCCCGGACCATCCGCCACGTGCCGAGCGCGACGGTCACGACCGTCACGCCGGCCATCACCGGGAAGCTGTTGATCAGCGGGGTGCCGACGGCGAGGGCCTTCGACAGCATGTCGCTGCCTTCGGGAAGGCCCGAGGCCATGAGCACGGACGTGGGCACCACGACCGCCATGATCAGCGGTGGCTGCACCATGGGCCCGAAGACGCCACGCCTGCGGGCCACGAGGACGGCCACGAGAGAGCCGACGACGAAGCAGGCGTAGAACGGAACACCCAGTCCGCCGGTCAGCAACTGTTCGGCGAACGCCCCCGCCGCCGCGAGGGCAAGGGAGATCAGGACGGCGCCCCACCACGGAACACCACGGCGTGCCCTGACCACGGACCGTTCGTCCCACGGCACGGCGGTGGCGTCGTCAGCGGTGTCCGGATCGCTCCGGCGGTCTCGTATGGCCGTCACGAGGCAACACCGTATCCCGTTCCCCGGTCACCACACCGCACCCACCGGTAACTCACACAGTGCGACCAGCGTCGACACGCGCTGTTGGTTCAGACCTTACTCCCACTTCCGGACGAACGCGGCACCGTCGCACACCCGGCTGTGGTCAAGCACACAGTCGCGCGCTCACGGGGCGGACAATTCGTCCTGCCTGCGGACCTCCGGTGGTGGTGAGGGACTGGCGGAGGCCTCGGTGAGCGGCGCGACCTGGGCGCGGAAGTGTTCGAGGGCATCGATCTCCCGGCGCCGGGCGGACAGGAAGCGTTGCAGGTGTGTGCCGGAGAGGTTGACCGCCTCCACCGCGTTGCCCGCCGCGCGGTTGGCGGCGGCGGCCTGGCTGCGCACTCGCTCCACGTCGTCGACCAGGGTGCGTTCCGTCGCGGCGAACAGCGCGGCCGAGGCCAGGACGGCGAAGCCCGTCGGCCCGCAGAGGAACACCCGCCGGTCGAGCAGCCACCGCAGGAGCTCGGGATCGGTGTCCAGCGCGGCGACCACGGCCGCGTCGGACGGCACGAACATCACCGTGCCGTAGATGGCGTCGGCCCAGCGCGCGTAGTCCTTGCCCGCGAGCTCGGTGGCGCGGGCCCGCAGGTTGCGCACGTGGACCCGCAGCGCGTCGAGCCGTTCCTCCGGGTCGTCGGTCTCGACCGCCTCCGCCCAGCAGGCCGTGCTCGCCTTCGCGTCCACCGGGACCGCCCGGCCTCCGCCGACGGTGAGCACCAGATCCGGTTTCGCCGCGCCGCCGCCCGCGAGATCGGTCTGGAGGGTGAAGTGCAGACCTTCGCGCAGGCCGAGCGCGCGGGCCGTCTCCGTGAGCACCTGCTCGCCCAGTTCCCCGCGCCCGCTGATCGAGGCGAAGGCGACCTCGTACCGGCGCAGCGCCTGCTGTTGCTGGTCCACTTTGGCTCGTTCCTGCTCCACCGTGCGGGTCGCCGCGTCGGCCCGGCGCATGCCGTCCTGGTACAGGCGCCACAGCAGCATGACCGCGACGGCCAACGCGAGCGTGGTCACGACGGCCGCCGTGACCAGAATCGTCGAACCCACCGATGCGTCCCTTCTTCCCCCGTGCCGGTCCCTCTCGGGCGCCATGATGGCGTGCGGTACCGACGAAACCGCCCGCGCCGGATTCGCGCAACACGGTCGGGTGACACGCCGGGGACGGGTCCGTGGTTCTGTCGTGGGCGGCCTCTACCTTGACCGGCGTGCGAGTGCTGCATACCTCCGATTGGCACGTGGGCCGGACCTTTCACGGAGCCGACCTGCTCGCCGAGCAGGACCACGTGCTCGGCCACCTCGCCGAACTCGTCGAGAGCGAGGCGGTGGACGTGGTCGTCGTCGCGGGCGACGTGTACGACCGGGCGGTGCCCTCCGCCGAGGCCGTGCGGGTGGCCACGCGGGCGCTCGCGCGGCTGCGGCGTGCCGGGGCCGAGCTGGTGATCACCTCGGGCAACCACGACTCGGCCGCGCGGCTGGGCGCGTTCGCCGAGTTCGCCGCCGCCGGTGGTCTGCACCTGCGCACGGCGGTCGACGACATCGACCGGCCGGTCCTGCTCTCCGACGAGCACGGCCCGGTCGCCGTCTACGGCGTCCCGTATCTCGAACCGGACACCGCGCGGCACGCACTCGGGGTGCCGCGGGCACGGGGGCACACGGAGGTGCTCACCGAGGCGATGCGGCGAGTGAGGCGGGATCTCGCGGACCGGCCCTCGGGAACGCGGTCGGTGGTCGCCGCGCACGCGTTCGTCACCGGTGGCGCGGGCAGCCAGTCGGAGCGGACGATCGCGGTGGGCGGGGTCGAGCAGGTACCCGGTTCCGTGTTCGACGGTGTCGATTACGTCGCCCTCGGCCACCTGCACGGCCCGCAGCGCCTGGCCGAGCACCTGCGCTACTCCGGCAGCCCGCTGGCGTACTCGTTCTCCGAGACGGCACGCAAGGCGGTGTGGCTGGTCGACCTCGACGCCGGCGGACTCGCCGGGGTGCGGCGGTGTGCGCTGCCGGTGCCGAGGGACCTGGCCACCGCGCGCGGGACGCTGGAGGAGCTGCTGGAGTCGCCGGAGTACGAGGCGCTCGTCGACTGTTACCTCTCGGTGACCCTGACCGACCGAGTGCGACCACTCGATGCCATGCGCAGGTTGCGGGAGCGCTTTCCACACGCGGTCCATATGGAGTGGGAGCCCGAGGGTGGCACGACCGCCGTCCTGCGCTACGCCGAGGCGGTACGGGGCCGCTCGGACGCCGAGATCGCGAGCGGATTCCTCACCGACTGCCGGGGCGAGCCGCCGAACGAACGAGAGCGGGCGCTGTTGGAACGGGCGCTCGAGGACGCGGGCAGGGCCGATCCGGGCGGAAGGGGGCAGCGGTGAGGCTGCACCGGCTTGAGGTCCGCGCGTTCGGCCCGTACCCGGGCCGGGAGGTCGTCGACTTCGACGAGCTCGGTGCGGACGGGTTGTTCCTGCTGTACGGGGACACGGGCGCGGGCAAGACGACGCTGCTCGACGCGGTGGCCTTCGCGTTGTTCGGTGTCGTGCCGGGCGCGCGCGGCACCGGCAAGCAACGCCTGCGCTGCGACCTCGCGGCGGCAGAGGAGACCACCGAGGTGGCGCTGGAGCTGACCGTGCAGGGGCACCGCCTGCGGGTGGTGCGCAGCCCGGAGTACCAACGTCCGAAACGCCGGGGCGAGGGGCTCACCACCCAGCAGGCCAAGGCGTCGCTGACCTGGCTCACCACGCCGCCGGACGGCGGACCGTCCGAGGGGGTCACC
>NZ_KB912640.1:116827-134498 GCF_000383795.1 Saccharomonospora saliphila YIM 90502 | reverse complement strand
CGCTCCGCCGGTGGCCGGAGTCCGCGCCGGGCGGCGGCGGCACGCAATTCCGACGGCGTGCGGGCGAACACCTCGCGGATCGTGTCGTTGAACTGCCGCACGCTGGCGAACCCGGCGGCGAAGGCGGCGTCGGTGAGGGACAGGTCGGACAGCTCGACGAGCAGGCGGGCGGCGTGCGCGCGGTGGGCCCGGGCGAGGGCGAGTGGCCCCGCGCCGAGTTCGGCGGTGAGTACGCGGCCGAGCTGGCGGGTGGAGTAGCCCAGTGCACGGGCCAGTCCGGGCACGCCCGCGCGCTCCACGACCCCGTCGCCGATCAGACGCATCGCGCGGGCGGCGAGATCGGCGCGGGTGTTCCACTCGGGGGAGCCGGGAACCGCGTCCGGCAGGCACCGACGGCATGCCCGGTAACCGCGCGTTTGGGCAGCCGCCGAGGTCGGCAGAAACTCGACGTTGGCGGCCTGCGGCGTCACGGCCGGGCAGGAAGGACGGCAGTAGATGCCGGTGGTGCGCACCGCGACGACGAACTGGCCGTCGAACCGGGCATCGCGCGAGCGCACGGCGCGCAGGCACCGCTCGGTGTCCCGCCAGACTGCGCTGGGCGGGGCGGGTGCCGCGTCGGTGAGCTGGGCCATGCCGTCGATCGTGCCAGCAGGTCGAGGCTCCGGCTCGCGGGAATCGGACATCGCGGCCGAGGTGCGCGTCCCGGTGCCACCTTCTACGGTCGGCGTATGACTTCCCAGATGCAGCGTCGACCCTTCCGTACCGCGGCCGCGATCGCCGCCGCCGTGGCGGCCGTGGGCTTGTCGTCGGCGGCGTGTGACGAGCCCGTGCGTGACGACGGCGGCAACCAGCAGGAGGACAACGGCGGCGGTTACGGCGGCGAGGGCCAGCAGGACGGCGGCGAGAACGAGGGCGGCGGCCAGAACGAAGGCGACGAGAACGAGGGCGGCGAGGAACAGGGCGGCGAGGACGACGACGGCTGACGAGCCACGGGCTCGAAACCTCGGCGGCCGACGATGGCGGCGGCCGGCACCTGCGCTGTCACCGGCACGTACACTGGCCAGTCGTGAGTCTCACCCTCGGCATCGTCGGCCTGCCCAACGTGGGCAAGTCGACCCTGTTC
Organism: Saccharomonospora saliphila YIM 90502; assembly: GCF_000383795.1. Taxonomy (GTDB): domain Bacteria; phylum Actinomycetota; class Actinomycetes; order Mycobacteriales; family Pseudonocardiaceae; genus Saccharomonospora; species Saccharomonospora saliphila. The sequence continues at coordinate 133,375 of NZ_KB912640.1, read as the reverse complement.
AACGCCCTGACCCGCAACGACGTGCTCTCGGCGAACTACCCGTTCGCCACCATCGAGCCGAACGTCGGTGTCGTGCCGCTGCCGGACCCCCGGCTGGACACGCTGGCCGAGATGTTCCACTCGGCCAAGACCGTGCCCGCCACGGTGTCGTTCGTGGACATCGCCGGTATCGTCAAGGGCGCCTCCGAGGGCGCGGGCCTGGGCAACAAATTCCTCGCCAACATTCGTGAGGCCAACGCCATCTGCCAGGTCATCCGCGTGTTCGACGACGCCGACGTCACGCACGTCGACGGCCGCATCGACCCGATGTCGGACATCGAGACGATCAACACCGAGCTGATCCTGGCCGACCTCCAGACCCTGGACAAGGCGCTTCCCCGGATGGAGAAGGAAGCGCGGACGAAGAAGGAGAACCGGCCCGCGCTCGACAACGCCAAGCGGGCCAAGGAGATCCTCGACTCGGGCAGGACGTTGTTCGCCGCGCAGTCCGAGCTCGACCTCGACGGGCTGCGCGAGCTGAGCCTGCTCACGACCAAGCCGTTCCTGTACGTGTTCAACGCCGACGAGGGCGTGCTCACCGACGAGGACAAGCGCGCCGAGCTGGCCAAGCTGGTCGCCCCGGCCGACGCGGTGTTCCTCGACGCGAAGGTGGAGTCGGAGCTGCTTGAGCTGGACGACGAGGCTGAAGTGCTGGAGTTGCTGGAGTCGGTGGGCCAGTCCGAACCCGGGCTGCACGCGCTGGCCCGCGCCGGGTTCCACACGCTCGGTCTGCAGACCTACCTCACCGCCGGGCCGAAGGAGGCCCGCGCCTGGACCATCCCGAAGGGCGCGACCGCTCCCGAGGCGGCAGGCGCGATCCACACCGATTTCCAGCGCGGTTTCATCAAGGCCGAGATCATTTCCTACGGCGACCTCGTGGAGGCCGGGTCGATGGCCGCCGCCCGCGCGGCGGGCAAGGTCCGCATGGAGGGCAAGGACTACGTCATGTCCGACGGCGACGTGGTCGAGTTCCGCTTCAACGTGTAGTCGAGTTCAGGCCCTGTGGCATGAGCTGCGGGGCTGTCCGCCTCGCCGACCTGCCTGTCCGCTGTGCAGGCCCCATATCGGCTTGGCGCTCATGCGAGCGGTGCAGGACGCCGGGGGTGTCGACGACCTCCTGATCCCCGAGCGAAGCGACGTCGCGCGAGCGGTGGACTTCGAGTGATCGTCTTCGGCGCGAACGTCATTGTTCCGGGCCCTCCGTGCTGTCGCCTCGCCCTTCCCGCTGAGGCGGGAGGGAAGGTAGGTGCAGCGCGGTGTCGCGGAGCCCGGCCGCTGCGCGGACGAGCGCGGCGACCGCCGGGGAGTGGCCGCTCGGCGGCCACGCCAGCACCGTGGTGACCTCCGGCGCGTCGACGACGGGCACCGCGACGTGGTCGGGCCACTGCCAGGCGCGGCTGGAGGACGGGATGACGAGCAGTGCCCTGCCGAGCGCCACGAGCTGGGCCAGCTGCGACTGGGTGCGCACCTCCGGCCCAGGACCGTCCGGATAGGACCCGTCGAGCCGGGGCCACCGGGCGAGCGGCAGGTCCGGTACGTCGCGGACCTCCGCGAGTGTGAGCTGCTCGCGGGAGGCGAGCCGATGCCCCGCGGGCAGGATCGCGACCTGACCTTCGACGCGGAGTTCCTCGGTGTCGAACCCGGCGAGGTCGTCGAACGGGCGATGCATGAGTGCCACGTCGGCGCGCCCGTCGCGGAGCAGCTGTGCCTGTTCGCCGATCTCGCACAGGGAGACCTCGACCGGTGCCGCACCGGGTTCGCCCGCGAACCCGTCGAGGAGTCGACGCAGCAGCTCGTGGGAGGCCCCGGACTTCGAGGCGAGCATTAGCGGCCGCTGCGGATCCCCGGCGCGCCGCGTCCGGCGCGCGGCGGCCGCGACCACGTCCAGGGCTGCCGCGGCCTCGCGGAGCAGCACCCTGCCCGCGTCAGTGAGCGCCACACCCTGGCGGTTTCGGTCGAGGAGCCGGACACCGAGCCGCTGTTCGAGTCGGCGGATCGCGCGGGACAGCGGCGGTTGGGCGATTCCGAGCCGCTCGGCGGCGCGTCCGAAGTGCAGCTCCTCGGCCACGGCGACGAAATACCGCAGCTCACGGGTTTCGAGGTCGTCCACGCGACGGAGCCTACCGACTGATACCTGATGAGTATCACGGCCTACCGGATCGGTCTTGGACACCGTACGCGCGGCCCGCCGACCATGGATGGCGTGAACGCCACGAAGACCGCGCTCGTCACCGGCGCGAACAAAGGAATCGGCTTCGCCATCGCACAAGGGCTCGGGGAGCTCGGCTGCACGGTCGCGGTGGGGGCCCGCGACGACGGCCGGCGCGAGGAGGCGGTGGGGAAACTGCGTGCGGCGGGCGGCGACGCGTTCGGACTCGCCCTCGACGTCACCTCCGACGAGAGCGTCGCCGCGGCGGCGGCGACCGTCGAGCGAGTGGCGGGGCGGCTCGACGTGCTCGTCAACAACGCGGGCATCGCCGGCCGGGCCGAGGGTGGCGCGCAGGACCCGACGACGCTCGATCTCGACGTCGTCCGCACCGTCCTCGACACGAACGTGTTCGGGGTCGTCCGGGTGACGAACGCGATGCTGCCGCTGCTCCGCCGTGCGGAGGCACCGCGCATCGTCAACATGTCCAGCGACATGGGCTCGTTGACCCTGCGGACCGGCCCGGTCATGGCCGCGTACGCGCCGTCGAAGTCGATGCTCAACAGCATCACGGTGCAGTACGCCCGCAGCCTCGCCGACACGCACATCCTCGTGAACGCCGGCTGCCCCGGTTACGTCGCGACCGAGTTCACCGGCTTCAACGGCATGCGGACGCCCGAGCAGGGGGCCGCGATCGCGATCCGGCTCGCCACCCTGCCGGACGACGGACCACGCGGCGGCTTCTTCAACGACGAGGGCGTCGTCCCCTGGTGATCACGTCCGTCACGTCCTGGTGCGTTCCGTTTCTCGGATGATCTTGATACCAGAATGGCAACATCGTTGCCATGGCGATGACTCTCCGGTTGACCGAGGACAGGAGCGCGCCCTGGACGCCTATCCGACGCTGCACGAGAAGCAGCTGTGCTGGAGTCTCTCGCTGCGCCTCGCCGCGTGAGCCGGATCGGACGTCGTGCGGCAGCGGTGTCAGGAGGAAACCGGGACCGACATATGATCGCTCGGATCGATATGGCGGTCCCGCGGCTTCCCTCTGTCGGCGGGCGATGTCGAAACACCGCCCCGCCACGCGGCCGGTGCGTCCTCCTGGCCGGTGGCTCAGGACGCGAGGAACGTGTCGATCTGGTTGATCGCACCGGTGGCGCCCTCGACGATGCCCATGTCCAGCACCTTCTGCAGAGCGTCCGCGCTCTCGAAGGTCGAGACGTAGGTAGCGCGCGTGCGGCCGTCGTGTTCGGTGAAGGTGTAGACGTTGGTCGAGACCGGTAGCTCCGGGTTCGGGTTGAAGTCGAGGTCGGCGAATCCGTCCTCGAACGAGAAGCTCCGTGGCTCGTCGACCGCGGTCACGTTCCAGTACCCCGCGAATTTCTCGCCCTCGGGGCTGGTCATGTAGTAGGTCACCCGTCCACCGGGCGTGAGGTCGTGCTCGACGACGGTCGCCGGGTAGGTCGGGGGACCCCAGATCTTCTCGAGCTGGCGCGGGTCCGCGTAGATCTGCCAGATCCGCCGCACCGGTGCGTCGAACTCGGCGGTGATCGTCAGGGTCCGGTCGTCCAGGTCGTGTTTGGTGTCGATGACAGGCATCGTGTCATTCCTTCTCGTTGAGATCGGTCATGGAGTCAGTCGCGATCAGCTCGTCGATGCGCGCGATACGGCCACGCCAGATCTGCTCCAGCTCGATGAGCATGGACGCCACCGACCGCACCGCCGTCACGTCCCCACTGGCCAACTGCTCGCGACCACTGCGCCGCTTGGCGAGTAGTCCGGCCTTCTCCAGCACGGCGACGTGCTTCTGCACCGCGGCGAAACTCATGTCGTACTCCGCCGCGAGCGCGGAGACCGAGTGCTCCCCGGCCAGCACCCTGCGCATGATGTCGCGGCGGGTGCGGTCGGCGAGCGCGTGAAACAGGGCATCGGCCCGTTCCTCGTCCTTCTCGGTCACAAGTCAATCGTACAACCAGTCAGTTGTACGTTGTCAAGGTGCGCGGCCAGGGCGGGCCGCGGTGCTGACTTCTCCGGTCGGGCTCGCCGCCGTGCCGAATCCGCCTGAGCACGGGAGCTAGGCCAGCTCGCGGACGAACAGGCCCGCGCAGGCCTTCGGGGTGAAGAAGGTCGACTTCGGGGGCATCACCGCGCCCGCGTCCGCGACGGCCATCACCTGTTCCACGGTCGGGGGGTGCAGCAGGAAAGCCATCGCGTCGTGCTCGGCACACCAGCGGTGGATCTCGGCCGGGTTCTCGTCGTCGTGGAACGGCGTGACGCCGGCGTCCGCATCGACCCGGCCGATGCCCAGCACCGGCGCGAGGATCCCCTCGTCGAGCGCGACGACATCCAGGGCGGCACGCGCGTCCGGAGCTCCGGCGTCAGCCCCGTCGTCCTCGCGTTCCGTCTGAGGGCGTAACCACAGCCGGTACCAGTGGCCGTGCAGGTGCAGCCCGGCGACGCCGGGTTCGGTCCCCACCGCCTCGGTGGGCGAGCACTCCTCCAGATGCGCGGTCACGGGCTGCGCGGCGATCGCGCCGAGAAGGTCGGGCACGGATCGCCCGGGTGGGAGGGTGACATAGCGGTGGTAGCCGAGGATGCGCATCCGCGCGCTCGGGAACAACGCGGCGAGGGTACGGGCCGCGTCGTCCGCTCCCGTGCCGGTCGGCCCGCCGGAGTACCGCGCGGCGGCCGCCATCCGGTGGTGACCGTCGGCGATGTAGCAGGTGCCGATCCCGGCGAGTTCGTGGTGGATCGCGCGCACCAGCGCGGGCGCGGTGGCGAACCAGACGCTGTGCGCGGGACCGTTCCCGGCGGCGAGGCGCACCTCGGGCGGGCGCGTGGTGACCTCGTCCAGCAGTTCCTCCAGCGAAGCGCGCGGGGAATGCATCAACATGACCGGCACCTGCTCGGTCTTCGTGGTCTCGGCGAACTCGGCCAGCCTGCGTTCGCGATCGGGATCGGTCGCTTCGTGTCTGCGGACAGCTCCGTTGCGGTAGGCGTCCACGGAGACGTCGACGACCACCCCGGTCTGCCGGTGCCCGCCGGACTCCAGCCGGTAGACCACCACGCCGGGGGGACGCCTCAGCACACCCTCGCTGCGCAGCCGGGCGATCCGGGACGGCGCGAGAGGCCCGTCGTGCTCGTCCGCGTCGCCGCCGGTGATGACCCATGGATTGCCCGGCCTGACGAGGGCACTCGCGCCGTGCCGCGGCTGGGGCGCGGCAGTGGTCTCCCGTTCATGCGCCGCACTCACGTTGTGTCGCCCACGCGCAGCGGAGCCGCCAGGCTGCCGGACCGCAGCACGGCGTCCAGGTTGACGCAGTGATCCACCGTGCCCTCGGCGAAGTCGTCGACGATGCGCACCACCTCGGCGGCCACGGCGTGCTGCGCCTGCTCGGTGGAGGCGCCGATGTGGTGCGTGCCGTACACGTTCGGGTGGGCGGCGAGCCGCGAGTCGATCGTGCCGGTGCCCGTGCCCGGCTCGTCGGAGAACACGTCGAGGCCCGCGCGCAGGCCCTTGTCCTCCATCGCTTCGAGGAGCGCGACCTCGTCGACCAGCTCCGCGCGGGCGGTGTTGAGCAGGATCGTGCCCGGGCGCATCCGCGCCAGCAGGTCCCGGTTCACCAACCCGCGGGTGTCTTCGGTGGCGGGCAGGTGCAGTGACAGCACGTCGCAGGCGGCGGCGAGGGTGTCCAGGTCGTCCACGAACCGCACCCCGATCGCCCGGGCGCGGGCCAGCGTGTCCTCGTCGCGCCCCGGCCGGGCGACGGTGGCGACGTCGGCGCCGAAGGCCGCGATCCGTTCGGCGAAGGCCAGCCCGATGCGGCCCAGCCCGACGACGCCGACGCTGCGGCCGGTGATCCCGCGCGCCTGCGAGTACCGCTTCTTGTCCCAGCGCCCGGCGCGTAGGTCGGCGACGGCGTCGGCGATATTGCGGTCGATGGCCAGCAGCAGCGCACACGCCAGCTCGGCCACGGCCGGCGCGTTGCGCCCCGGCACGTTGCACACGCAGATTCCGCGCGCGGCGGCGGCGTCGCGGTCGATGGTGTCGGTGCCCGAGCCCGCGCGGATCACCAGCCGCAGTGTGTCAGCGGCGGCCTCGATGGTCTCGGCGGTGACCTTGGTGCTGCGCACCACGAGCACGTCGTGGCCGGGCAGCCGTTCCGCCAGCGCGCCCGCGGTGGTGTCCGGCTCGTAGGCGCAGTCGTGCCCGCGGTCGGCGAGTGCCGAGCGGGAGGTGTCCGGGAAGCTGTCGGCGAGGAAGATGCGCATCGACATCCCCTTCCGTCGGGCGGTGCTGGGCCCTTGGATTGCCGGGCCTGCCGGGTATTACACGCTCCGTCGCGGGCGCCGGGACAGGACGCCGCGAACAGACCCGTGCATCGGGTGACACCCGATCGAGTTGTCGAACGCACCTGTGCCTAGTGAGGTCAGCCTGACGCGGTCGTGGCTTCGTGGGCGGTGCGGACGCGGGTGAGGCGGTCGCGCCACCAGGCGGTCCGTTCGAGGTCGCTGGATGCGTAGGTGTCGAGCAGGGTGGGGTCGGGCTCGGGCGGGGTTCGCGGCACGGGGAGGTAGCCGTCCACCGGCCGCAGCGACCCGGGGCCGGACACGAGGTCGCCCTCCAGCAGGGAGAGTGTGCCGAGTCCGCACGCGAAATCCAGCTCCGGCAGGGCGGCGGCGAGCGCGACCTGGGCGGCCAGCCCGACGCTGGTCTCCAGTGCCGAGGAGACCACACACGGCAGCCCCGCGGCCTCGGCGACCCCGAGGGAGCGCCGCACCCCGCCGAGCGGCGCGCACTTGATCACCGCGACGTCGGCCGCGCCCGCGACGGCCACCCGCAGCGGGTCCTCGGCACGGCGGATCGACTCGTCGGCCGCGATGGGCACGTCGACCCGGCGCCGGACGGCGGCCAGTTCCTCGACGGTGCGGCAGGGCTGCTCCACGTACTCCAGACCGCCCGCGGCCTTGTCGAGGCTGCCGATGTGGGACACGGCGGTGTCGACGTCCCAGACCGCGTTGGCATCCACCCGGACGGCCCCGCCCGGCCCGAGCGCGTCCCGGACCGCCTCGACGCGGGTGAGGTCCTCGGCCAGCGAGCCGGGGTGGTCGGCGACCTTCACCTTGGCGGTGCGGCACCCGGAGTTCGCGGCGATGGCGTGGGCGCGCTCCGGGCCGACGGCGGGCACGGTGCAGTTGACCGGAATACGCTCGCGCACGGGTTCCGGCCAGCCGACGGTGCACTGTTCGATCGCGGTCGCCAGCCATGCGGCGGACGTGGCGTCGTCGTAGTCGGTGAACGGGCAGAACTCGCCCCACCCGGCGGGACCTTCCACCAGCATCCCCTCGCGCACGGTGATGCCCCGGAACCGGGTACGCATCGGGATGGCGTAGCAGCGGGCACCGGCGAAGTCGATGTCGTGGGGCATCCGGCGGGATCCTCGTCTCTGGGGCTGTGGGGAGGTCGGCCGCGCTCATCGTAGAACGGCCGACGCAGCCGGGATGCGGTTGAACCGGCCGGGGAGAGGCCCAACGGCCCTGTCCACGGACGCGGCCACTCGACCGCCCGGGCCTGGCGCGGCAGGATGGCCAGCATGCCCACCGCGCCCGGGAATCCCGTCGAGCCCGACCCCGCATCCCGCGTGAACGACTACGACGGTTTCGCCGAGGCGTATGCGGCCGAGAACGAGGCCGGGATCACCAACGCCTATTACGAGCGGCCCGCCGTCCTGGCGCTGGCCGGGGACGTGGCCGGGCGGCGGATTCTGGACGCCGGGTGTGGTTCGGGCCCGTTGTTCGCGGCGCTGCGCGACCGGGGAGCCGACGTGACCGGCGTCGACGCCAGCGCCGGGATGCTGGAACTGGCACGGCGGCGACTCGGTGACGACGCGGACCTGCGGGTGGCCGACCTGCGTGACCCGCTGCCGTTCGCCGACGGCGCGTTCGACGACGTCATGGCGTCGCTGGTGCTGCATTATCTGGAGGATTGGGGACCGCCGGTCGCCGAGCTGCGGCGCGTGCTGACGACCGGCGGGCGCCTGATCGTGTCCGTCGACCATCCCTTCGCCATCCACTGCATTGACCGCCTGTCCGGGCGTCGGACCGACTACTTCGAGACCTACAACTGGACCGAAGAATGGACCATGGGCGGGCACAGCGTCCCGATGAGCTTCTGGAACCGCCCGCTGCACGCGATGACCGACGCCTTCACCGCGGCCGGCTTCCGGATCACCACCCTCAACGAGCCACAGCCCGTGCCTGCCGCCCGCGAGCTGTTCCCGGACGAGTATCCCTTCCTCGCCACCAGCCCGAGCTTCCTGCTCTTCGTGCTCAGTGCCGAGTGACAGCGGCACAACGCGCGGGTCGAACCCGAACACGTCACCGCCCACGTGGCGCACGGGACGTTCCCGTGGAGACGGGGCTGAGACACCTGGACGACGTGATCAATGGTGGTCCGGGTTGCTTTCGGTGGTCAGACATGGTCAGTGCGCGACGAGGACTGTGTATCGGTCGGTGAACGTGACCGTGTCACCCGGATGTGCGCGTCGGATCTCGGTGACGCCCGCGTCGAGTTCGGTGTCGGTGAAGTGTTCCAGCAGCGTCAGGTATCGGGCGCCGACCATGTCGAGGTAGCGGGCGGTGGGCATGGTGACCGGGAACGCGTCCTGGTGGATGTGCACGGCACGTCCGGAGTCGGCCAGCATGCCGGCCACTGTCTCGGGGGTGAACCGGGCCTGTCCGAGCTTGCGTAGCGCCGCGCTGAACAGGGGATGCCCACAGTCGTGCGTAGGCATCATGACCACGACCAGGCGGCCGTGCGGGGCCAGGAGGCTGGCCAAGCCACGCACCGTAGGGCCGCGCGCGCCACGCGGCACATGATGTAGGGCTTCTTTCACCAGGATGGCGTCGAACTCGCGGTGCGGTAGCTCCGCCTCACCGCGGGCGACGGCTTGGGCGGTGGCGTGGACGGGTACCAGCCGCGGCGTGTCGGGGATGTGGGTGAGCATCGCCGCTGACGGGTCGACGCACACCACTGGGTGGCGGGTGTGTTCGGCGAGTCGACGGCTGTACAGCGCGGGTCCGGAGCCGACGTCGAGCAGGTGGGAGTCGGCGCCGATCGCTGTGTGAGCGACGAGGCGGCCGGTCATCCAGTCGACGAACGTGTCGCTGTAGGACCAGTGGCGGGTGAAGTCCGGGGCGAGCCGGTTGTAGTGGGCAGCGACGCCCGGCCCGCCCCGGACCTCGGGGGACCCCTCTTGGCTCACCAGGTCGGAGCCTCGGAGTTTGGGCGTGTGATGCCGAGCTCGACCTGTTGCCGAAGCGGCAGGAAGTCGATCGCGAGGCGGCGGGCGAGGTAGTCCATCGGGCTGGATGCCCAGTCGATGTCGGGGTCGCCGCTGGTGATTCCGAACGGTTCGAACCGGGTGTGCAGAAATCGGTGCACGAACTCGTTCACGGTCATGCCGTGCGCCAGGGCGGTGGAGAGCAACTCGGCCAGCGCGGCCGTGAGTCCGTTGCTGAAGGTGCCGTGCTTGGAATGGTCGATGTCGACCGTACCGAGACAGTTGCGGTCGTCGACGGTGATGGTGAAGCCGAATGCGGTGCCGCTGATCTCGACGTCGACTCGGTAGCCGCTGCGCACGCGAGGCAGACGGCGCGGGGAGCCGACAACACTGGTCTCGGCGACGGTGACCTGCGACATGAAACTCCTGTTCCTACAATAGATGGGTGTGCCCGGTGGACTGGACCACTAGATGTGGGATCGTAGCGGGTGTGGAGGTGCCTGTGGCGGGCGACAGGCCAGCCGGATCAGGCGGCAATCCGGTCAAGATCGACGGCCGCATGTGCCCGTTTCAAAGCGTGGTCGATGACCCGCCGGGCATCGGGGCCGCGTAGGTGGTGGGCACAGTCGCGAAGCCGGTCGACGAACTGGACGCGCTCGTCGTCGGATACGGCGAGGTTGGCGCGCAGCACGAACTCCGGCCGGGAGGGGTCGACCGTGTATCCCGCGAGCTCGCCGGGCAGCATGGCGATTCCGCTGCTCGGCTGATCGCAGCCATAATGCAGCAGGACGGCAAGTGCATGCACGCTGCTGCGCACCCGAGTATCGTCGAACAGTTCGGCGCTGATCCGCAGCGCGGCGTACCACCCGCCTTGCGGGGGTGTGAGGTGGAACGCCAGCTGGCCAAGTTCGTGATTGAGCAGGGCCAGCTGGGTGCGTAGCCACTCCACGCGCCGGGCATAGTGGCGGTTCCAGCCGTCGATCCACGCGGCTGGTGTCAGGCACAATGCGGCCGCGGCGGCCAGCTCGTCGCCTTGTGGCACGCGGCCGTGCGACAGCATGGTGCGGTAGTGGTCCATGCCTGCCCGCAACGCCGGGTTCGCGGTGGTGGCGAACGCGACCCGGCTGGTCGGCAGCGCGAACGTTTTCGAACTGGTCACCACCGACACGGTCCAGTAGTGCATGCCGCCCAACGCGGGGTCACCGAGCTCGTCGCCGGTCACCGACCCGATCGGTGTGGGCGTGACTGAACCGTCGAGATACGAGGCGACGTACACGTCATCGCCGAGCACGTGAACCGGATTGTTCGGGTTGCGCCGATTGTGTTCGAGCACCGTGGCCGCGATGCCGTGGGCGCGGTCCCGTTCCAGTACGCGCCCGTCGACATTGTTGACCAGGGGCACGTACAGGGCCCGTCCGCGCACAGTGCTGGTCTCGGCCAACCAGTCCGAGACAGCGGACCCGGTGAGCTGGTCGACACAGTCGAGGGTGCCGCCGAACAGGGGCGCCACCACCCGCAGCGACTGATAATAGCCAGACGGGGCAAGCAACCGGCCGGACATGCGGTGTACACGCTCGGACTCATGGCGGCACATCAACGCGGCGCAGAACTCCAGAAAGATTCCCTTGGCGCCGCCGCACGTGACGAGCACCTGGTCCGGGGAGGTCGGTATACCGGCCTTTCGGAAATGAGCTGCGGCGACCGCGCGAGCCTCGTCGCCGTACCCGCTCGAACCGCCCCGGTACCGCGACAAGCGGTGCCGCCGGGTGGTGAGGAAGGACAGGAACTCGGCGATGGTTTCACCTGGACGGCGCTCTGTGGACGCGAGCAGGTCGAACGCCGCACGCAGACTGATGCGCGGCAGTCGATGCTCATCGAACTCGTCGAGAGTGTCCGGGATCGGCGGGTGGTTGTCGACGGCGTAGGAGAACAAGCCCTTGTGCGTGCGTGCGAAGAAGCGCATGAACTGGCACACCTCCGGATGAGGGTCGTATGCCGAATGCGAACCCTTATACAATTTCAGCAGCTCGTAGTCTTGTTTCGCATCGTCGATCAGGGAATACACCGTCGTATAAAGATCGTCGAAGTGTTCTTGGAGTGACGCCGGGCGGCGTGCATCGAGGGGCACTCCTACTCCCTTCCATCTGGTGGGCGGTACGCGTATAGCCGGGAACCACACGGCGTGGGCCGTACGGGTCACAGAACGGCGGGTGAGGAGTGTTCACCCGCCTGCCGCGCCGAGGGCGTCGATGGGGCACCAGTGGTCGCGCTGGGAGTCGTCGAGGCATCGGGCGATGCAGCCGCCGCAGAAGCGGCCGTCGATGGTGCCGCGTGGCATGTCCGGCCGGGCGACGGGTTCGTTCCCGCAGTGTGCGCAGGGTGTGGTGCCCCAAGCCTTGAGTGCGGCGAGGACGCGTCGCATCACGCTCTCCCGCGGCGCGGGCAGGGCGGGCGCGTCCGGGTCCACCGTCGGCCACCGCGGCGGGTGGGCGCTGAGGCGGCCGAGCAGGACCGTCGGTGGGTCATCGTGCACCGTCTCCACCGTCGACGGTTCGGCTGTCGATCGTGTGTGCGTCGAGTTCGTCGGCGCGGTCGAGGAAGTCGTAAGCGAGGGTGCCCAAGGCGTTGCCGACCTCGCGCACCAGTGCGGCGGGCAGTTCGCCGCCGTCCTGGTGGGCCATCAGCTCGACCACCACTGGGCTGAACGAGCGCAGCACTTCGGCCGCCCGGCACAGCAGTTCCCGGTCCCGCGCGATCACCAGGCCCACTCCCGATCGATGTGCGGGCCGCTGTGTGTGTCATACGAAACCGAGATTCCGGCGTCGACGACGTCGTCGGAATCGGTGTCCTGGTGGCCGATGATGTCACGGTCTCCGTCGTACCGGTAGGCCCTGAATCCGAGAGCATTCGGTTGGCATCAGCCGCTGACCCCGTTCATGTGACAAACGCTATGAGCGTTTTCCGAAGGCCGGGTAGGACGGTGCGTCCGACTACACGTTCGGAGTAAACGGTAGCAGCGGTGTCCGCATGTGACATGAATGCTTCGCGTACGACATAATAGAGAAATCGGTCTAGCACCTCGTCACACAGTCGGATGATCGCTATTCTCGCCAGAGCGGGATTCAATGGAGGAAGGCGGTGCCCTGAGATGGTTGACGAAGCGTTGGGCAAGACGATCGGTGAGCGCGTCCGGGAGTTGCGCGGCAGGCTCTACACGCAGCGTCAGCTCGCCGAGCGAGCCGGGGTGTCCGTGGATCTCGTTCGAAAGCTGGAACAAGGCATCCGGAACACGGCCAGCGTCGCGAGCCTGCATCGGCTCGCCCGTGCTCTCGACGTCACTCTCGCCGATCTCATAGGGCGGGCGTCTCTGCCGGAACAGGACCAAGCGGAAGGCGTCACCGCGCTGCGGTTCGCCGTCAGTGGTGTGGACGACCTGATCGGCAGCTCAGCTGTCATGGTAGATCCGCTGCCGCGTCACGAGGCGGAGCGCACGCTCACGTACTTGTGGGGCACCTACTGGGCGGGCCGCTATGACGACCTCACCGCCCTGCTGCCGTCCGCGCTGCACTCACTGCGCGCCACCGTCGACGCCGGGGATGACATCCAACGCCCACCGGCGGCGGAACTGCTCGCCCGCGGGTACTGGGTCGCGGGCTGCACGTTGGTGCACCTGAAGCAGTCCGACGCCGCGCTTCTCGCCGTCCGACAGGCTGTCGAGGTCGCAGGCGAGGGCACTGATCCGCTGTTGGCCGCCACTCTGCGCGGCTCCGTGGCCTGGCAACTACTCGTGTCCGGGCGCTACGCCGAAGCCGAGGCCCTCGCGACCCGCACTGCCGAAACCGCCGAGCCCCGTGGGGAGGTGAGTCTGCCGGAGCTGTCCGTCTACGGCTCACTCGTGCTTACGGCCGCGACGGCGGCGGCCCGGGGACAAAAGGGCAGTCGGGCCCGGGATCTGCTCTCGGCAAGCGCCCAGGTCGCCGACCGGATGGGCGGTGACCGCGACGACTATCAGACCGCATTCGGTCCATCGCAGGTCGCCATGCAGTCCGTCGATGTGGGGGTGCAGACAGGAGAGTACGGGAGCGCGCTCAAGGCCGCCCACATGATGCCGAACGAGGCGGCAGCGCTGCCGTTAGCTTCCCGCGCTCGGCACCTCACCGACCGGGCGCTCGCGCACACCCGGCTCGGCCAGCATGAACAAGCGGGGAACTTGGTCACGGCTGCCGAACGGATGGCGCCGGACTGGGCGAAGCACCAGACTTTGATTAAGTTCGTGACCCGCGATCTGCTGCGCACTCCAGCCTCGCGCGCGTCGCGGCTGCGTGATCTCGCCGATCGGCTCGGCGTGCGTTAAGCCGTTTGTGTCGTTATTCCGCTTTCTCTCCGCTGTCGCTGTCCGGCCATACACTCTCTCCCACGGGCGGCAACGCCCGCGAGCTCCTGCATGCCACCCGGTCGCGCTCAACCCGGTTCCTAAAACCCGGGCAACGGCTCGGGGTAGTCGGTCTCGCATCTGGGGGTGCATTGTCGGTCGAGGAGCTGGCGACGGCGGTCGACCACGTGCTCGCGTCGCGGCCCGTTCCCGCGTTGCGCGAAGCGTCGGAGTGTGTCGAACGGGCGCGGGCCGTGCTGGCCGAAGTCGCGCAGGGAAGCGGGGCTCCGGAACTGCTCGATTCCGTGGCCAGAATGAGTCAGGCGCTGGATCAGCTCGCCTCCATACAGAGGACGTGTGATCGGGTAGAGATTCTGCTCCGGGCCTACCTGGCGAATCTGAGCGTCGCACCCGCGCCGGGGCATCCGGCCGGACGGCAGCCGACAGCCGAGCCTCTATCGTCGCCGCCCTCTCCGGACGCGGAGTTGATCGCCGAGGTCCGGCGAGCCGGACACAAGATCAGCCCGGAACGGGTGGTGCGAATCGCCCGTGCCCGCGATGGCCGCGTGAAGTGCGAGAGGGCGGGCAGGCTCGGAGAGTGGCGGTCAGTGGCGGACAATGGGTACATCGTAGGGGCCAATCCGGTCTCGATGACGAAGAAGCTGAGGGATCATCGTGAACGGTCGTGAACGGACGAGAGAAGTCACGTTGATGTTCGAGTGGTTCGCGGGTCCTTTGTGGGTGTCGGTCGATGGCGACGTGGCCGACGACTACGGCCCGGAGGACATTAACGAGGTCGTACAGCTCAGTGACGATCTGCTCGCCGAGATCGGCGAGTGGAACGACCGGATGCAGCGCACCTATAACGACCACGCTCCGCAGGACTCGGGCATGACCGAACCGGCAGACGAGGCGAGTTGGGTCGCAGACGGTCGGCGGTTGGCGCACCGGCTGAAAAGTGAAGCGGGTCGGGACGTGCGGGTGGAGTACGCACCGCTCGGTGGCCAAGTCGAACTCATCGACGGGTGACCGAAACTCCGCCCCTCGACTCCTGGCTCTCGCTGCCGACGGACGGCCGTCTTGAGTCCTCAAGGCGGCCGTCGTGGATGGATGAGATCACCGGCGGTGGCTCGCATGTCAGTACCCATCCCGTGAGGCTATTGCGCCCCGTTCGCGCCTGCCATGCACGCGGCACCGGCTTGCCGGCCGGCACCCTTGCGGTCGGGCTCGCGCCCTGGTAGACGCGGTCCATGCGACTGGAGAACATCGTCTGGGACGCGCACGAACCGCGACGGCTCGGTGCGTTCTGGGCCGCCGCACTCGGCGCCGACACCCGCGTGGACCGCCCGGACCACTACGAAGCCCGGTTGTCCTTCGCCGGCGACTTCTTCCTCGATCTGTGCTTTCAGCGGGTCGCGTCCCCGTCGACGTCTCCGGCGCGCCTCCACCTCGACTTGGCGGGGGGTGCCCGCCAGCGTGCCGTGGTCGAGCGCCTGCTCGCGCTGGGCGCCGTCCACGCCGACATAGGGCAGGGCGAGGTCCCGTGGGTCGTGCTCGCCGATCCGGAAGGCAATGCGTTCTGCGTGATGGAGCACCGGGATTCCTACGCCGGTGCGGAGCCGATCGCGGCCCTGCCGTTGGACAGCGCCGCGCCGGAGCGTGACGCGGCGTTCTGGTCCGAGATCACCGGGTGGGTCAGGGTCGACGGAATCGCCCCCGCCACTCTCCGCCATCCGTCCGGCACCGGGCCGCTGCTGGAGTTCTGCCCCGAGCCCGAGCCGAAGCGGGGGAAGAACCGGCTGCACCTCGATGTGCGGCTCGGCCGCGACGACGACACGGTGCTGGACCGCCTCGCCGAACTCGGGGCGAACAGGAGCGGTACCGCGCCGGAGCTTCCGTGGACGGTGTTCACCGACCCGTCCGGCAACGAGTTCTGCGTCCTGCCCCGCGCTTCGTGACCGCGGATACGCGCCCGGCCCGCGGGGCCGCTACTCGCCGTCGGCCGCCCACCGGGATTCGGCCGCGCTCGACCGGTAGGCGGCCCGCGCGGCCGCTGGTCCGGATACACCGTCACCTCCGCGTGTCCCCACTGATCCTGCCCCGTCGCCCGGTCGCGGGACCAGACCACCACGGCCGATTTCCGCCGGAACCGCACGGCCCGGGTGCGTTGTGATCACTGCCGGGGCGTGCACCAGGCGCCCGGGGCGACGAAGGCGGTGTGTGACGGCGTGTCCATCACGACGGCGAGCGGGACCCGGTGGTTGCCGCTGCAGTTCCTCGCGCTCGCGCTGGCGTGGGGTTCGAGCTTCCTGTTCATCAAGGTCGGGCTGACGGGGTTGTCCCCGATGCAGGTGGTCGCCGGGCGGATGGCGTTCGGCGCCCTGGCGTTGGCGGTGGTGGTGGCGATCACCCGCGCCCGGTTGCCGCGCGCGCCGCGGGCATGGGCGCACCTCAGCGTGGTGTCACTGCTGTTGTGCGTGCTTCCCTTCTCGTTGTTCGCCTGGGCCGAGCAGCGCATCAGCTCCGGGCTCGCCAGCATCTACAACGCCACGACACCGTTGATGACCACGGCGGTCACGCTGGTGGCGCTGCGCGCCGAACGTCCCCGTGGGCGCCAACTGGCCGGCCTGTGCGCCGGGCTGGTGGGGGTGCTGACCGTGCTGGCGCCGTGGCGGCTGTCCGCCGGTGCGGTCGCGCCGGTGGCGGGC
>NZ_KB912640.1:112176-116727 GCF_000383795.1 Saccharomonospora saliphila YIM 90502 | reverse complement strand
CCGTGCGCCCCGACCCGGGTCCGTCGCGAGTGGACGCCGTCACCACGATGACCGCCCGAGCCGCGCCGGGGGACCGGGTCCCGCTGGTGCTCGACCCGGACGGGCTGGCCATCGTGGGCGCGTCGACGCCGCGCGCCGGGGAACTCAGCCGTCCCTGGTGAGCAGGCGCGCCGACGCCAGCGACAGCGCGATCACCACGTAACAGGCGGCGCGCGCGAGTCCCTCGCCGAGCCCGTCGAGCGGCATCGGGTCACGCAACAGGTCCACGATCGCGTCGAACGAGGTGGTCAGCAGCACGGGATGCAGCCAGGACAGCGCCTCAAGCAGGCCGAGCACGTTGAACACCACGACACCGCCGAGCACCGAGGCCATGACCAGCATCGGGTGCTCGGTGGTCGTGGAGATCGCCAGCGCGACGGCTCCCACGGCCCACAGTTGCACCGCCACCCAGCCGATCGCGAGCAGCACCCGAAGCCCCGCCTCGCCCAGCGAGAGCGTGGTGCCGGACAGCGTGAACAGCGACCCGGCGCCGTTGATCGCGAGCCCGGTGAGCATGCCGCTCACCGCCATCACCGCGGCGGCGGTGAGCGCGAGCACCGCGACCCCGAACGCCTTGACCAGCAGCAGCCTGCCCCGGCTCACCGGGGCGAGCAGCCAGCCGCGCAGGCTGCCGTTGGTCTGCTCCCCGGCCACCGCGTCGGCTCCGGCCATCGCGGCCGCCAGGGGCAGCAGCAGGTTCAGCGCCATCATCAGCGCCCCGACCGGCAGGACGAGGGCGTTGGCGCCCGCCGAGAACATAATGCCGCCCCCGTCGCCGTCGCCGCCGCCCCCCGGTGGGCCCGGGGAATCGACGAGGGTGAGCGCCACACCGACGATCACGGGGATCAATCCGAGCAGGCCCAGCACCACGAGCGTGCGCGGCCGGGAGAACACGAGCCGTAGTTCGGAGGCGAGCAGTCGTCCCAGCGGGGCGCGTGAGCGGCCCCGTGGCCGCGAAGCCGTCGAGGGGGGCGCCGTCGTGGGGGACGCCGTCGCGACGGCGGTGGTGTGCGCGTCGGTCACCGGTCCACCTCCTCGTCGTCGGCCGCGATGCCGGAGCCGTTTTCCTGGGTCAACCGCGCGAAGAGATCTTCGAGCCCGGTGCGCGCCCGGCGCACCTCGTGCACCGGAACTCCGGCGTGGACGAGGGCGGCCACCACGTCCGGCGCGGTGGCCGCGGTCAGATCCGCCCGCACTCCGTCGGGAGTGAGCCGGGCCGGGACCCGGGCGGCACGCAGTGCCTCCCGCGCGCCGTCGCCGTCCGGTGTGGACACCAACAGCGCGGGCGAGCCCGATTCGAGCAGTTCGGTGAGCTCGCCCTGCGCGACGACCGTGCCTTCGTGCAGCACGGCGACGTGCGTGCAGGTCGCCTCCACCTCGGCGAGCAGGTGCGACGACACCAGCACCGTCACCCCCGCCGCGTGCAGGTCGGCGATGATCGACCGGATCTCGCGTGTGCCCGCGGGGTCGAGTCCGTTGGTCGGCTCGTCCAGCACGACCATCCTGCGTGGCACCAGCAGTGCTGAGGCGAGCCCGAGACGCTGCTTCATGCCGAGCGAGTAACCCCGGTAGCGGCGGTCGGCGGCCCCGGCAAGGCCCACGCGCTCCAGTGCGGCCGACACCGCGCCGTCGATGTCGCCGGTGTCCAGCCTCGGCTCGGCGGCGGCCACGCGCAGCAGGTTGCGCCGCCCCGACAGGAAGGGGTGAAAGCCCGGTGCCTCGACCAGCGCGCCGACGTCGGGAAGGGCGTTCCCGGCTTGCTCCGGGATCGCGTGCCCGAGCAGGCGCACCTCGCCCCCGGTGGGGCGGACCAGGCCGAGCAGCATCCGGATGGTCGTGGTCTTGCCCGATCCGTTCGGACCGAGCATGCCCAGTACGGCACCGTCGGGGACATCCAAATCGACGTGATCGACGGCCACGGTCGACCCGTACGTCTTGCGCAGACCCCGCGTGCTGGCGGCGAGTGCCGAGGACGGCGTGGAGGCCCGTCGGGGCGCGTCCACACCGTCCACGACGGTTCCGCTCGTGCTCACCGCGAGCTCAGGGCCTCGGTGAGGACCTGCTCCGGCACCGCTCCCACGGCCACCCGGCCGTCGTCGGTGACCAGCGCCGTGGCCGCGCTGGTGGAGATCAGGTAGCCGGAGCCGTAGGGGCCGCTCACGCGCTCGCCGACCTGGCCGAGCAGCTCCCGCACACGCTCCGGGCCCGGGGTGTCCTCGCCGGTCGGGTTGTCGGCGCTGTCGCGGCCGAGTGCGGCGAGACCGGCGGGTGCTCGCGTCAGCACCACGGTGTCCCAGCCCTCGCCCACGGTTTCGACGGACCCGTCGTCGCGCGGGCCCTCCCGGTGGGCGCCGTCCCCCGGCGTCCGCTCGGTGACCTCGGCGTTCTCGGGTGGGCTGAACTCGAACAGGCCGGCGGGCTGGGCCCCGAAGTCGATGTCGTCGAAGCCGACCTCGACGGCGGGCTCGGTCGTGCCGTGCGTGAGCACCGACAGCCGCAGCGGCAGCCGGGTCTCGGAATCCACGGCGATGCGCACCTCACGCAGGAGCGTGCGCTCGTCGGGCTTGGGCGTGAGTACCAGCTCGTAGGCGGGGCGGTCGGCGACCGAGGCCGTGCCGTCCACCGAGATCGTGCTGCTCTCGCCCGCCGCGGCCACCATCCGCTGCGCCAGCGCGGTCGGGTCCACCGCGTCGTGTCCCCGTGCGGGCTTCTGCGCGTCGGCGGGCAGCTCGGTGTGGCCCGCGGTGTTGTCTGCCGAGTCGTAGGTCCAGATGTCCTCGTCGCTTGCCACGACGGTGAATTCGCCCGACTCCCGCTCCAGCGCGATCCTGCTGCGGCCCTCGCCGTCGTAGAACACGCGGGCGGACTCGGCCTGAAGCGCGGGAATGCCGCGCATGCTCGGCAGTCCCAGGTCGGACTCGACCGCGACGGTGCCCGACAGCGCGGGCGCGTCGCCGCGCAACACGGACTCGACCAGTGCCTGTGCCTCGACCGGTGGCAGCTCCGGTGCGGTACCGGCGCCCGCCGGGACGGCGAGCACCCCCAGCCCGGTCGCCCCGGCCGCCGTTCCGGCCACGGCGATGACGGTGGCTCGTCTCCTCGGGTTCACGGTTCCTCCTCGTGACGCTTCCTCCAGTGTGCCGTCGCGGTCGCTCCTTCGCCGCCGTGCGAGATCGGGGCGGCGAAGGTGTGGTTCGTGCGCCGGTGTCGTGTGGCGCCTCGCCGTGCCGCGACACTTGTGATCCTGCGCCCCACGTCCTGAGACGGGCCTCAAGATCGTGCTCGCCACTGAGAGGGCCCTGAGAGGGCACTCCCATCTGAGAGGGCACTCCCATCTGAGAGGGCACTCCCATCTGAGAGGGCGCTGCCATCTGAGGGGCGCCGCCACCTGAGAGGGCGCTGAGAGTCGCCCCGCGCGGTGGCGCGGACGGGCATCCTGAGAAGGGTGAAACCGCGAGTACTGGTGGTCGACGACGAACCCGGGGTGCGCAAGGCGTTGCGGCGGGGCCTGACGGCGGAGGGCATGGAGGTGGTGCCCGCGGCCGACGGGCACGAGGCGTTGCGGCTGGCCCGGACGGGCACGTTCGACGTGCTGCTGCTGGACATCATGCTGCCCGGCCTGTCGGGCTACCGCGTATTGCAGCGCCTGCGGGGCGAGGGCGTGCACACTCCGGTGCTGCTGATCTCGGCCAAGGACGGCGAGGTCGACCAGGCCGACGGGCTCGATCTCGGGGCCGACGGGTACCTGGTGAAGCCGTTCTCGTTCGTCGTGCTCGTCGCACAGGTGCGGGCCGTGCTGCGGCGCGCGAACGGCAGCCGCGCCGCCGGGGCGTTGCGGATCGGGCCGTTGGAGGTCGATCGGGGCGCACGGCGGGTGCGCTGGCACGACGAGCCGGTGCCGCTGTCGCCCCGTGAATTCGCGCTGTTGGAGGTGCTCGCCGGGCGGCCCGGCACGGTGGTGACCAAGGACGAGCTGCTGCGCGCGGTGTGGGGTGACGAGCAGGCGGCCACCCGTAACGTCGTCGAGGTCTACGTGGGGTATGTGCGGCGCAAGCTCGACGCCGTGGGCGCCGGGTCGGTCGTCCGCACCGTGCGCGGGCACGGCTACGTCGCCTCCGACCCGGAGGCCGATCCGGTGTCCTCGGCGTGACCCCGCCACGGGGCTGGTGGCGGCGACGTGGCCTGCGGCTGCGGATCACCCTGGCCGTCACCACGATCACGCTGCTGCCCCTGTTCGGGCTCGCGGTGCTGGCCGGGGAGACGCTGGGTCCGCTGCTCACCGGCTCGGTCGACACCGAGCTGCGACCGGTGCTGACGCGCGCGCACGCGGCGGTGGAGGACGGCCGCGAGCCACCGGCGCCCGCCGGGATCGCGGTGCGGGTGCTGGACACGGCGGGCGGTGCGGTGGACGGTGACGGCCCTCCCCGGCTCGACCGCGCGGACGTGCGTGCTCTCAAGGCGGGACTACCGGTCGAGGTGGCGGCGGGAACCGGCGCCGGTCCGGCCGTGTCT
>NZ_KB912640.1:99442-112076 GCF_000383795.1 Saccharomonospora saliphila YIM 90502 | reverse complement strand
CGTGACGGCGGGCCGCCGCGCCGGGACCGCGTCCGGGCCTGTCCCGTGTCGGCCCCGGGCACGGGCTCGCGCGCTGTGCCGACGGTGTGGCGGTCCTACGGTGGAACCATGTACGTCGTGCTGCTGAGCTACACCGCGCCCCAGAACGAGATCGACTACGTCCTTCCGGACCACTCCGACTGGATCACCCGGCAGTACGAGCACGGTCTGCTGCTGGCCTCGGGACGGCGGCCGGACCACGACGGCGAGGTGCTGATCGTCAAACCCATGCCGGTCGGCAGGCTGGAGGCCACGCTGGCCACCAACCCGCTGGTGCTCAACAAGTACGTCACCCACGAAGTGATCGAGTTTTCGGCGACGCGGACGTGTCCTGAGCTGCGCGAGGTCAACGAGGCCGCCGCCCGCTGACCGCGTGGGCCGTCGGCTCAGGCGGCCTCGGCCCTGGCCTGTTTCAGGGCCAGTACCGGACACTTCCGGCACCGCGGCTTCGAGTGGCAGCACTTCTTCTTGACCTTGCCGGCCTTGATCAGATGGCGGACCACGGCTCGCGGGTCGTCGGCCGGGGCGAGCGATCCGGCGTGCCCGCCCGCCTTGCCGGACTTGTCCTTCTTGGATTTGGCCTTCTCGGGCTCGGTCTTCCCGGGCTTGGCATTCTTGGGCTTGGCCTTCTTGGGCTTAGCGTTCTTGGACTTCGTCTTCTTGGGCTCGGATCTCTCGGGCTTGGTCTTGTCGGGCTTGGTCTTGTTGGAGGCTGCCTTCTCGGGTCCTGCCTCCATGGGCGTGGCCGTGGCCCGGCTCTCCGTGGGCCGGAATGCGGGCCGGGACGCGTCCGCCTGCTCGGCGGCTGTGGCCTTCTCGGACGCGGCCGTCGCCCCGTCCTTCTTCTTTTTCTTTTTCTTTTTCTTCTTCCAGTCCTTGTCCTTCCCCTTCGCCGAACCCGAGCCCTTGGCCTTCTCGGCCTTCTTGGCCTTCTTCGTCGGCGGCGCCGCCTCGCCGAGCCGTGGGTGCTCGTCGGCCCCGCCATCGGCTCCTGCCGTGCCGTCCGAGCCCGTGCCATCCGGGCCCGCGCCGTCCACCCCGACCGGGTGCGCGGACTCCTCCGGTGTGCCGCGCTCGTGCCGGGACTCGTCGGTCGCCTCCGGGGGCCTGGAGTCCAGTACCGTGCCCATGCGGTTAGGTTAGGCGAACCTTCGCTATTGGTGGTGTGTCAGGAACCACAGTCGCCGGAGGGCTATCCTGAACGGTGGCCAGGCGCGGTCGCCCCCGCTGGTCGTCCGACTTCTCCGTAACCAGGGAGCCTTCGCGTGCCCACAGCCGCTGCCCGCAAACTCCGCACCGATCTGCGCAACATCGCGATCGTGGCCCACGTCGACCACGGAAAGACGACGTTGGTCGACGCGATGCTGCGGCAGTCCGGCGCCTTCACCCAGCACAGCGAGCCGGTCGACCGCGTGATGGACTCCGGCGAGCTCGAGCGGGAGAAGGGCATCACGATCCTGGCGAAGAACACTGCCATCCGGAGGATGACCTCCGATGGCCCGGTCACCATCAACGTGATCGACACTCCCGGACACGCCGACTTCGGCGGCGAGGTCGAGCGTGGGCTGGCGATGGTGGACGGCGTCGTGCTGCTGGTGGACGCCAGCGAAGGGCCGCTGCCCCAGACCCGGTTCGTGCTGCGCAAGGCGCTTCAGGCGCGGCTTCCCGTGATCCTCGTGGTGAACAAGGTCGACCGCGCCGACGCCCGGATCGCCGAGGTGGTCGAGCACACCCACGATCTGCTGCTCGAACTGGCGGGCGACATCGACGGAATGGACGACGACGCGCTCGACGCCGTGCTGTCCATGCCCGTGGTCTACGCGGCCGCCCGCGACGGGAAGGCGTCGCTCACCCGTCCCGAGGACGGCGCCGTGCCCGACTCGGAGAACCTGGACCCGCTGTTCGACGTGCTGTTCGAGCGGGTCCCGCCGCCCACGGCCGACCCCGAGGCGCCGCTGCGCGCGCTGGTCACCAACCTCGACGCCTCCAGCTTCCTCGGCCGCATCGCGCTCGTGCGCATCCACTCCGGCCGCCTGCGCAAGGGCGAGACGGTGGCGTGGTTGCGCGAGGACGGCTCGGTGCAGTCGGTGCGTGTCTCGGAACTGCTGGTCACCGAAGCGCTCAGCCGCGTGCCTGCCCGTGAGGCCGCGGCCGGGGATCTGGTCGCCATCGCGGGCATCGCCGACATCACCATCGGCGACACGCTCGCCGACCCCGAACATCCGGACCCGCTGCCCCGGATCACCGTGGACGAACCCGCGATCTCCATGACATTCGGGGTGAACACCTCACCGCTCGCGGGCCGTGGCGGCGGCGACAAGCTGACCGCGCGGTTGCTCAAGGCGCGCCTCGACGCCGAGCTGATCGGCAACGTCAGCGTCCGTGTGCTGCCCACCGAGCGGCCCGACACCTGGGAGGTGCAGGGACGCGGCGAACTCGCGCTGGCCGTGCTCGTGGAGACCATGCGCCGCGAGGGTTTCGAGCTGACCGTGGGCAAACCACAGGTGGTCACGCGCACGATCGACGGCACGCTGCACGAGCCGTTCGAACGGCTCTACGTCGACGCGCCCGAGGAGCACCTCGGCGCCATCACCCAGCTCCTCGCCGCCCGCCGCGGGCGGATGGAGCAGATGGACGGGCACGGCACGGGCCGCGTCAAGCTGGAGTACGTGCTCCCCTCCCGTGGCCTGATCGGTTTCCGCACCGACTTCCTCACCGAGACCCGGGGCGCGGGCATCGCGAACAACATCTTCGAGGGGTACTTCCCGTGGGCGGGTGAGATCCGCACCCGCCACAGCGGTTCGCTCGTGGCCGACCGTTCCGGCCCGGTCACCACGTACGCGCTGTTGCAGCTCGCCGACCGGGGCACGTTCTTCGTCGAGCCCGGTTCCGAGGTCTACGAGGGGATGGTCGTGGGGGAGAACCCGCGCGCCGAGGACCTCGACGTCAACATCACCAAGGAGAAGAAGCTCACGAACATGCGCTCCTCCTCGGCCGACGAGCTGGAGCGCCTGGCCCGTCCCAAGGTGCTCAACCTGGAGGAGGCGCTGGAGTTCTGCTCGGTCGACGAGTGCGTCGAGGTGGCCCCGAAGGTGGTGCGCGTGCGCAAGAACGTGCTGGACGTGACCCAGCGTGCCAAGGAGCGCTCCCGGGCCAAGAGCCGGGACCGCAACGCCTGACGTGAAGATCACCCGGGGCCTGCGACACTGGAACCCCGGGAGGCGTTCGGCCCGTCTTCCGGACGGCGGTCGCCGGACGTACGGGGGACGGGTCGGCACACGACAGAAGCAGGAGGGGCCACGGCGTGCGAGCGAGGGGCGGGAGAAGGAGAGCCCGGTGGGTCGTGCTCGTGGCCGCGCTGGCAGCCGTGCTCACGGCCTGCTCCAACGCCCCGCCGCCCCCGGTCGTCAGTAGTCCCGTCGCGCAGACCTCGGCCCCGCCCGCCGACACGCCGTCGCAGATCATGGTGGGGCTCGACGAGGTGACCGGCGGGTACAACCCGCACGCCCTCGCCGACACGTCCACAGTGACCTCGGCGCTGTCGGAGCTGCTGCTGCCGTCGGTGTTCCGCCCCGACGAGAACGGCACGCCGACGCTGGACGAGAACCTGATGACCTCGGCGGAGGTGACGGGCACGGACCCGTTCACCGTCACCTACCGGATCCGGCCGGAGGCGTCGTGGTCCGACGGAGCCCCGATCGCGGTGGAGGACTTCGTCTACCTCGCCGAGGCCATGCGCACCCAGCCGGGTGTGGTCAACCCCGCGGGCTACCGGTTGATCTCGGACATCCGGCCCGGCGAAGGCGGCAAGCTGGTGGAGGTCACCTTCCGCGACGAGTATCCCGGATGGAAGACGCTGTTCTCCGACCTGCTGCCCGCGCACGTGCTCAAGGACGCGCCCGGCGGCTGGCAGGGCGCGCTCGCGGGCAGCTTCCCCGCCTATGGGGGACCGTTCGCGATCAAGACGATCGACGCGGCCCGCGGCGAGATCATCCTGGAGCGCAACGAGCGCTACTGGGAGAAGCCCGCCGCGGTCGACCGCATCGTGCTGCACCGTTCGGATGCCCAGGACATGGTCGCGTCCCTGCGTACCGGACACGACCAGTTCGTGCTCACCGACGCCGACGCCGACACCCGTGCGCTGCTCGCCGACCTCGGGGACGACGTCGCGCTGCACACCGTCGCGCGGGACCACCTCGCCGAGGTCCTGCTCCGCCCGGTGGGTCCCGAGCTCGCCGACGACGACGTGCGCGCCGCGATGGCGGCTTTCCTCGACCGCGGCGCCCTGATCGAGACCGGTACCGAGGGCGGCGCGTCGGCCGACCTGCGGGCGGGTGCTCAGGTGCTGCCGCCCTCGCACGACGACTATTCCGCCACCGTGCCGGGGGCCGGCCCGCCGCTCGAACCGGACCCCGAGCGGGCGCGGGCGCTGCTGGCCGAGGCCGGGTACGAACGCGAGGCGGGTAGCTGGGTGCGCGACGGCCGCACGCTGTCGGTCGTGGTCGCCGCCCCCGGGCAGAAGGAGCCCTACGCCAGTATCGCGCAGGAGCTGAGCAGACAGCTCATCGCGGAGGGCATCGAGGTGACCACGGTCAACCCGCCCGCGCGCGAACTCTTCTCCCAGACCCTGGCCGCCCCGGTGTCCACCGGCGACGACGGCAGGCCGCTGCCGACCGGTGGTCAGGTGGGCATCGACATCGCGGTGGTGCCGCGCGTGGTCAGCTCCGACCCCGCCTCCACGCTGGCCTCGTCGTTCGGCTGCGGTACCGGTGTCGACGGCGAGCCGGACACCGGTGCGGATTCCGAATCGGGTTCGGAGAACGGCGGCACCGGCTCCGGCGACGGTGCGGACGGCAAGGATTCCGGCTCGTCCGGTGAGGGGGCGGACGACGGGTCCGGGGGCAGCGACGGTGCCGGGAGCGAGGGCACCGACGGTGGCGACGAGACCGACGGGACCGCCGGGGAGGCCACGGAGCCCGTGGCTCCCGCCAACCCGGCCGGGTTCTGCGACGAGGATCTTCAGCCGGAGATCGAGTCGGCGCTGACCGGCGAGACACCTCTGCGGCAGAGCCTGTCGGAGATCGAACCGGCACTGTGGGACAGCCACGTGTCGATCCCGCTGTTCCAGTTCGCCGACACCCTGGCCGTCGGTTCCGGCGTGTCCGGGGTGACTCCGGGACCGCCGCTGACGAGCCCCTTCGCCTCGGCGGTCAACTGGACCCGAGCCCCCCGCTGACCCCGCACGCCCTGCCCCCGCCGCCGTCAAGGCCCCCTTTCCCGCGTTCAGCGCCGTCAAGGCCTCCTTCACTGCGTTGAGTGCAGTGAAGGAGGCCTTGACGGCATGTCAACGCGCGGGGAGGCGCGTCAGAGGAGTTGGGTTTCCTCCGCGTAGTGGCACGCCGACGGGTGGCCCTGGCCCCGGTCGGTCAGCTCGGGTTCCTGCTCGACACACAGCGTGCGCTGGGTTTCCGTGAGCTGGTTCGCGAACTTCGGGCAGCGCGTGCGGAACCGGCACCCGCTCGGCGGGTTGGCCGGGCTCGGGACGTCACCGCTGATGACGATCCGCTGGCGGGTGCGCTCCTTGTGCGGGTCGGGCACCGGGATGGCCGAGATCAACGCCTGCGTGTACGGGTGCGCCGGTGCCTGGAACAGCCGCTCCGCCGGTGCCGTCTCCACGATCTTGCCGAGGTACATCACCGCGATCCGGTCGGCGATGTGGCGCACCACGGACAGGTCGTGCGAGACGAACAGGTACGACAGTCCCAGTTCGGCCTGGAGATCCTGGAGCAGGTTGAGCACACCGGCCTGGATCGAGACGTCCAGCGCCGAGACCGGTTCGTCGAGCACGAGCACCCGCGGCTCCAGCGCCAGCGCGCGGGCGATGCCGATGCGCTGGCGCTGACCACCGGAGAACTCGTGCGGGAACCGGTTGCCGTGCTCGGGCCGCAGTCCCACCGTGCGCAGGAGTTCCCGCACGCGGTCGGGGCCGCCGTTCTCGTAGAGCCCGTGGATGCGCAGGGGCTCGGCGATGATCTCGTTGACCGGCAGCCTCGGGTCCAGAGAGGCGTAGGGGTCCTGGAACACGATCTGGAGGCTGCGCCGGAGGGCGCGCATCTCCTTGCCGGACAGCCGGTTGAGCGCCGTTCCGTTGAACAGCACCTCGCCGTTGGTGGCCTCCTGGAGATTGAGCACCACGCGCGCGGTGGTGGACTTGCCGCATCCGGACTCGCCGACCAACCCGAGTGTTTCGTTCGGGTAGATGTCGAACGAGACGTCGCAGACCGCGTGGACGTCACCGGCCTTGCGCCGGAGGAGACCGCCGCTGCCGACCGGGAAGTGCTTGACGAGGTTGCGGGCGGACAGGACGGGCCCGGTGCCCTGTTCCGTGGCCGCGCCCACGGTCGATGTCTCGGTCATGCGGATGCCTCGCCTTCGTTCGTGCCGGCAGGCAGGGGGTCTTCGGTGGTCGGTCGGAAGAGGTCCCCCGGGGCGAGTCCCTCCACCCGATGGGAGAAGTGGCAGGCCGCCAGATGTCCGTCGGAGGCACCGGCGTCCAGGTCGGGTTCGGTGGTGTCGCAGACGTCCTCGGCCATCGGGCACCGGGGGCTGAACGGACACCCGGGAGGCATGTTGACCACCGAGGGCGGCGAGCCGGAGATCGGGTTGAGCCGGTCGGCCTTGACGTCGAGCCGGGGCAGGCTGCCCAGCAGGCCCAGGGTGTAGGGCATGCGTGGGGTGTAGAACACCTCGTCGGCGGTGCCGGACTCGACCACCTTGCCCGCGTACATCACCAGCACCCGGTCGGCCTGCCCGGCGATCACGCCGAGGTCGTGGGTGATCAGCACCATCGCCGCGCCCGTCTCCTGCTGCGCGGTCTTGAGCGCCTCCAGGATCTGTGCCTGCACGGTGACGTCGAGCGCGGTGGTCGGCTCGTCGGCGATGATCACGTCCGGCCGGTTGGCCATCGCGATCGCGATCACCACCCGCTGCCGCATCCCGCCGGAGAGCTCGTGCGGATACGCCTTCGCCCGCTGCTCCGGGTTCGGGATGTGCACCAGTTCGAGCAGTTCCACGGCCTGCTTGTGTGCGGCGTCCTTGCTGATGTCGTGGTGGGCCAGGATCGTCTCCGCGATCTGGGCACCGACGGTATAGACCGGGTTGAGCGAGGTCATCGGGTCCTGGAAGACCATCGAGATGTTCTTGCCCCGCACGGTGGACAGCTTCTTGTCGTCGGCGCCGAGCAGTTCGGTGCCCTGGAACCGGACCGAGCCGGAGACGCGGGCGTTGCCCGCGAGCAGGCCCATGACGGCGAGCGAGGTCACCGACTTGCCGGAGCCGGACTCGCCGACGATGCCGAGCACCTCGCCCCGGCGCAGCTGGTAGTTCACGCCGCGGACGGCCTGGACCATCCCGTCGTCGGAGGGGAACTGCACGGTCAGATCCGCCACCTCGAGAACGGGATCGGCCGTCGTCGCAGTGGGGTCGGTAGTTGTCATGCGCGTACCTTCGTCTGCTGGGGGTCGAACGCGTCGCGGAGTCCGTCCCCGATGAAGTTGATCGTCAGGGCGATCACGATGATGAACAGGCCGGGGAAGTAGAACAGCCACGGCCGGGTGCTCACGGCGGTCTGGTTGTTGCTCACCAGCAACCCGAGCGAGGTGTCCGGCGGTTGGACCCCGAAGCCGAGGAAGGACAGCGCCGTCTCGATCAGGATCGCGATGGCCACCAGGATCGTGGCGTTGACGATCACCGAGCCGAGGGCGTTGGGCACCAGGTGCTTGAAGATGATGCGGGTGTCACTGGCGCCGAGTGCCTTGGAGGCCTCGATGAACTCCTTCTCCCGCAGTGAGAGCACGACGCCGCGCGCGACGCGCGAGACGTAGGCCCAGTACAGCCCGGCGATGACCAGCGCGATGAGCCACCAGGAACCGCCCGCCGAAGCGCCCAGCACGGCGGCCACGGCCAGCAGCGGCAGGGTCAGCACCAGGTCGGCGATGCGCATCAGAATCGTGTCCAGCCAGCCCCGGTAGTAGCCCGCCACCGCGCCCCAGATGGTGCCGACCAGCGTGGAGAACACGGCGACGAGCACGGCGACGCCCATCGAGACCTGCGTGCCGCGCAGGACCTGCGCGAACGCGTCGTGACCCACCGCGTCGGTGCCGAACGGGTGCTCCCACGACGGCGGCTGCGACTCGCTGTCGGTGATGTCGGCGACGTCGTACTTCCACAGCAGGTCCCCGACGAAGGCGAGCAGCAGCACGCACGCCAGCACGATGAGGCTGCCCACGGCGAGCCGGTGCTGGAGGAACCGCTTGAGCACCATCTGCGCCTGGCTGCGTTGGGCGACGGTGAACTCGCGTTCGGTGGACCCGCCCCCGCCCGACCCGGCGCCGGTCGCGGGACCGGTGGTCGTCGAGGTGGTCTCGGCGTCGCTACGGGTTGTGTCAGGCATAGCGAATCCTCGGGTCGAGCACGCCGTAGAGCAGGTCGGCGATGAGGTTGAACAGGATGATGAACGTGGCCGAGATGAGCAGCCACGCCTGCACGGCGTAGACGTCGTCGCGCTTGATGGCGTCGAGCAGGAAGCTGCCCGCGCCGCGCCATTGGTAGACGGTCTCGGTGACCACGGCGCCGGACAGGATCGTGCCGAGGTCGAGCGCGGTCACCGTGGTGAGCGGAATCAGGGCCGTG
The DNA here is from genome assembly GCF_000383795.1 of Saccharomonospora saliphila YIM 90502. Lineage (GTDB taxonomy): Bacteria > Actinomycetota > Actinomycetes > Mycobacteriales > Pseudonocardiaceae > Saccharomonospora > Saccharomonospora saliphila. The sequence continues at coordinate 103,346 of NZ_KB912640.1, read as the reverse complement.
CGCAGGGCGTGCTTGCGCATCACCGTCCCCTTGCGCAATCCCTTGGCGCGGGCGAGCCGCACGTAGTCGCTGCCCAGCACCTCCAGCATCGAAGCACGCTGGAACCGGCTCCACGCGGCGAACGACAGCAGCGCGAGTGAGATCGTCGGCAGGACCATGTGCCCGAGGATGTCGAGGAGCTTGTCCCACGAGCCGCCCGCGATGTGGATCGAGCTGTCGCCGATGGTGTAGAGCACCTGGTCGCCGACCGCGTTGTTGAAGCTGATCCCGGCTTCCTTCAGCAGAATCGCGAACCAGAACGAGGGCATCGCCAGGAACAGGAAGCCGAAGAAGGTCGCGGTGTAGTCGACCTTGCTGTACTGCTTCACCGCGCTGACCACGCCCACGACGATCGCCAGCACCAGTGCGAGGGCCATCGCGAGGAAGATGAGGCGGAAGGTGACGCCGAAGCGGGCGATCACCTCACTGCCGATGTCCATGGTCGACTGCACCGACGGGCCGAAGTCGCCCTGGAACAGTCCGAGTATCCAGTCCCAGTAGCGCTCCAGCACCGGCTGGTCGAGGTTGAGCCGCTCGCGCTCCATCTCGATCACGTGAGCCGGCGGCGGTGGGTTCCGCGCCTGCAGATCCGAGATCGGGTTGGCGGTCAGTGCCACCATCATGAAGACGACGAACGTCGAGGCGATGAGGATCGGCACCGATATCAGCAATCGGCGCACTGCGTAGGCGAGCATAGGAGGTTTTCCCTGCTGTGTGCGGGTCTCGTGCGGCGTCGCCGCTCGTGGCGGGAACCACCGTCGGTGCAGCGTACGCCCGTGACAGGCGATCAATGGACCGGGGCTACCGCCGGAGTGGCCTCCGGCGGTAGCCCCGGGTGTTCAACGATCCGACGCCCGCGGCGTCACTCGGCCCGCAGGCCCCATTCCTTCGCGTTGTAGGTGGGGCTGTCGAGCGTCGAGTTGCCGCGCAGGTTCGCGACATTGTCGTAGGCCGCCAGGAACGTCGGCTTCTGGTACAGCGGCAGCACGTAGGCGTCCTCGGCCATGATGCGGTTGGCCTCGTTCAGCTTCTCGTTCGCGGCCTGCACGTCGGTCTCCGCGGCGGCCTCGGAGAGCAGCCGGTCGACGTCGGCGTTCTCGTAGCCGCCGTAGTTGCTGTCCGACTCGGAGTGCCACAGCTGCAGGGCGCTGCCGTACGGGAAGGGGTTGCCGACCCAGGCGAACACCATGATGTCGTAGTCACCCTCGGTCAGCGTGCCGCCGAGGTCGTCGGTCGGCTCGACGTTGACGGTGACGCCCAGCTCCCGCGCGGCGTTGGCGAACAGTTCGGACTGATCCTTGCGGATCTGGTTGCCGACCGTGTAGCGGATCCGCATCGGGGCGACGTTCTCGCCCTCCGGCGTCTTGAGCTGGCCGCCCTCAAGGGTGTAGCCCGCGTCGGTGAGGATCTTCTTGGCCGCCTCGACGTCACCGGTGCCGTGGCCGTGCTCGGTGACGACGTCGGTGTAGCCCTCCTGCTGCGGCACGAACATGTGGCTGTTCAGCGGTTCCACGCCGTCGGTGAACTGGCCGACGGTCTTGTCGATCAGGCCCTGCCGGTCGATCGCGGTGAAGAGCGCGTCCCGCAGCGGCTCCTCGGCGAGGAACTCGTTGCGCAAGTTGAAGTCGAAGTGCTCCCAGGTCAGGCCCTGGCCGATGTGGGAGGACACGTTGGGGATGTTGCGGATCTGGTTGACGAGGTCCACCTGCGGCTGCGGGTAGATCACGTCGACCTCGCCGTTCTGCAGCGCGGTGGGCTCCTGGGTCGCGTCGGTGATGACGCGGAAGACGAGCCGGTCGAGCTTCGGCTGCTGGCCCCAGAAGTTCTCGTTGGGCTCGAGGGTGAGCGCCTCGTTGTTCTGCCAGTCGGCGATCTTGTAGGCCGAGCCGGAGTAGTCGGGCACGTTCTGTCCGAACCACTCGAACGCCTTCGCCAGGCCCTCCGGCGTGTCCAGGTCCCCCTGCTCCGCGGCGATGTGCGCCGGGTAGAGCGGGTTGTCGGAGGACCACATGGACTTCCAGTCCGTGTACGGCTCGGCGAAGGTCACCGTGACCGTCTTGCCGTCGTCCGAACCTTCCACCGACTCGACCCGGTCGTAGCCGCCGGTCGAGGCGGGCGCGCAGTCCGGGCAGTCCTCGCCGTTGAGCACCTTCCAGTTGTAGATGAAGTCATCGGCGCTGATCGGCGTGCCGTCGTCCCACTGGGCGTCCGGGTTGATCTTGTACTCGATGACCTGCGGGTCCTCGCTGGTCATCTCGGCCGACTCGAGCACGTCCTCGTTCAGGGCGGGGGTGAAGTCGGGCTTGGTGTAGAACGTGTACGGCAACACGGTCTTGATCGCCATCGCCGTGTCGAGAACGTTGCCCTCCGAGGAGGTGATGTTCCAGTTCTCGACGTTCTTCTCCATGGCGAAGGTGATGTCGCCGCCGTCCTGCATCTCCTCGGGGGAGGCGGAGTTGCAGGTGTTGGGGTTGGCGTCGCAGTCGGCGAAGGACTGTCCGGTCGTTCCCTCGCCGTCGCCGTCGCCGCCGCCACCACCGCACGAGGCCAGTACGAGGGAGGCCCCGGCGACGAGCGCGGCGTAACGCGCCACGCGTGACTTGCTTCTCAACATTGGTACTCCTTGCTGGACGCCATCAGGGGGTCAGAGGCGGTTTTTCCTTCGCGGTGAGCCGTCGGGTGTTACCACGCGCTAACCGTTAGCCCTGCACGCTAAGCACCACTACGGCCTGTGAGCCGCTCCGGACAGCGATCGTGATGCAACGGTGATGCCCCACGGTTACGCCGTTCGTGTGTGAAGTGGAGCATAACTTCGAGCCGAGAGTGAGCGTCGGACGGTCTCGCACCACTACCCCTCACCGTGACGTGTCCCTACTCATCACTTCCGGGGAGAATAACGGAGGCGTCCCGTGATGTGGACACGACGAAAGAACTGAATCCAACCGGTGACCCGGCGGTGGCCGTTCGGTCGCGCTCCGGCGCCGTCGTTACGCTGATGGCGTGACCGCTGCCGCAGGCCGCCGGGTGCTGTTCGTTCACGCGCACCCCGACGACGAGAGCATCACCACGGGCGGAAGCATCGCGCGCTACGCCGCCGAGGGCGCCCACGTGACCGTGGTGACCTGCACGCTCGGCGAGGAGGGCGAGATCATCCCCGCCGAGCTCGCCGAACTCGGCTCCTGGGCGGGGGACCAGCTCGGGGGATACCGGGCCGGGGAACTGGCCGCGGCCGGTCGTGCGCTGGGCTGGACCGAGCACCGCTACCTGGGCGGCATCGGGCGCTGGCGCGACTCCGGCATGGCGGGCACACCCTCGGCCGAGCATCCACGGGCGTTCGCCCGTGGCGACGCCGACGACCAGACAGGGCAGTTGCTCGCGATCCTGGACGAACTGCGCCCCGAGGTGCTGGTCACCTATGACGCCCACGGCGGATACGGGCATCCGGACCACATCCGCGCCCACGAGATCACCACGGCGGCGTTCCGCCGCGCCGGGCACGTCTCCCGGCTCTTCCACACCGTCACCTCGCGCGCGGCCACCATGCGGGGGCTCGCGGCCCTGCGGCGTGATCCCCCACCGCGGTTGCGGGTGCCCGCCGACGACGAGCTGCCCACCACCCCGGACGACGGGATCACCACCCGCGTCGACGTCACCGCGCACCGGGAGGCCAAGTTCGCCGCGCTGCGGGCCCACGCCACCCAGGTCAGCGTGGTCGGCGAGTGCTTCGCGCTGTCCAACGAGATCGCCCAGCCGGTGCCTGACACGGAGTACTACGTGCTCGCCGACGGGCCCCGCGCGGACGCCGACACCGACCTGTTCGGGGGCCTGCGGCCGTGAGCGCACCCGCGCCCGCGCGGGCACCGCG
>NZ_KB912640.1:97017-99342 GCF_000383795.1 Saccharomonospora saliphila YIM 90502 | reverse complement strand
CGCCACGGCGGGTGCGCAGGTCCGTGCCACCGCCGAGACGGCGGCCGAGGTCGATCTGCGTGGCCGTGCGGACGTCGACCGGCCCCGCAGTCTCGTGCTCGTGTGCAGGACCGGCGTCAGCGACACGGCCGCGCGGATGCTCGCGGCGCTCGTGGCGCCGGACAGCCCGATCCCGGTCGTGCTCGCCGAGGTGGTGCCCGGCTGGGTCGGCGCACTCGACGTCGTGCTGACACACACCGACGACGCCCATGACCACGAACTGGCGAGTTCGCTCGAACGCGCCGCCCGGTACGGTGCGACCGTCGTGCTCTCCGGCCCGGCCGAGGGGCCGGTGGCCTCCGCGATCGCGGGCCGAGGGGTGCTGTTGAGCCCGCGCGTGGCCGTGCCCGCCGAGCTGGGGCTGCCGTCCGCGTTCACGGCGGGGCTGCTCACCGTGGAGGCGCTCGGCCTGTTCCGGGCCGACATCGAGGCGTTGGCCGACCGCCTCGACCATGAGGCAGAGCGGTGCCATCCGGGACAGGAGTCGTTCGTCAATCCCGCCAAGTCGCTGGCCCTGCGCCTGGCCGACCGCCTCCCCCTGCTGTGGGGGCTCGACGAGGTGGCCGTGGCCGTGGGGCAGCACGGTGCCTACGCGTTGGCCACCCACGCGGCCGTGGTGGCCGACGTGGCCGAGTACCGCCGCGCGCTGGCGCGTCCCGCGCTGCGCAGGGCGGCCGTCGAGAGTTCGGGCGAGCGGGACATCTTCGCCGACCCCGAGGACCTCGCCGCCGAGGGACCGCGACCACGGGTGCTCCTGCTGTCGGTGCGCACCGGTCCGGTGGCCGACACCGCACGTCACCAGGTGGGTGAGACCCTGGCCTCGGCCGATCTCCTCGCCCCCGCCGAGGAGATGACGGCCGACGAAACGGGCCGCGCGGCCGTGCTCGCGTCGCGACTGGAACTCGCGGCGCTCTATCTCGGGCTCGCGGCCGGAACGATCGGGGGAGCCGGGCGCGTCGCACCGGTGACCGTGTAGCAGTAGCGCAGGCGAGGGCAGGCCGGTGACGACGGCCGGCGAGGAGTTGAGTTGACCGTGGAACTGCTGCGTAACGCAGTCCGGCCCTACGCGTGGGGCTCCAGGACCACGATCCCGGAGCTGCTGGGGCGGCCGGTCCCGGCACCGCACCCCGAGGCGGAGTTGTGGATGGGCGCGCATCCGGGCGACCCCTCGTACGTCGTCGACGCCCACGGCGACGAGCGCAGCCTCCTCGACGTGGTCGAGGACGACCCGGAGGGGCAGCTCGGCGCTCGTTGCGCCCGTCACTGGGGTGGCAGGCTCCCGTTCCTGCTCAAGATCCTCGCCGTCGAGGAGCCGCTGTCGATGCAGGCGCACCCCTCCGCCGAGCAGGCTGCCGAGGGGTGGGCTCGTGAGGAGCGGGCGGGCATTCCGCGCGACGCGGCCGACCGCAACTACCCGGACCCCACCGCCAAACCCGAGCTGGTCTGTGCGCTGACCGAGTTCCACGCCCTGGCCGGATTCCGCGACCCGTGGCACACGGTGCGGCTGCTGCGGGCGATCGACACCCCCGGCCTGACCAAGTACACCGAGCTGCTGGCCGCGCAGCCGGACCCGGACGGGTTGCGCACCCTGTTCACGACCTGGATCACGCTGCCGCAGCCGACGCTCGACCGGCTCCTGCCCGAGGTGCTCGACGCCTGCGTGCGCCACATCAAGGAGCGCGGCGAGTTCGACGCGGAGTGCCGCACGGTGCTGGAGCTGGGTGAGGCGCACCCGCACGACGCGGGGGTGCTCGCGGCGCTGCTGCTGAACCGGCTCACGCTGCACGCCGGGGACGCGCTGTACCTGCCCGCGGGCAACCTGCACCTGTACCTGCACGGAACGGCCGTGGAGATCCTCGCCAACTCGGACAACATACTGCGCTGCGGCCTCACCCCGAAGCACGTCGACGTACCCGAGCTGTTGCGGGTGGTCGACTTCGCGTGCGGCGACATGCCCGTCCTGACCGGGGAGCGCGCCGACCACGACGAGCGGGTGGCCGTATACCGCACGGGCGCGCCGGAGTTCGAGCTCTCCCGCGTGGAGTGGGGCGAGGACGACAGGGCGGAGGTGCGGCTCGGCGGCGCGGGGCCGGAAATTCTGCTCTGTACCTCGGGTGAGCTGCTGCTGTGCTCCGACGACGGCACGAAGGTCGAGCTGCGGCGCGGGGAGTCGGTGTGGCTGCCCGCGTGCGACCCGCCTGTCGGGCTGCGTCCGGTGGGTGAGGCCCCGGCCCGGCTGTTCCGGGCCACGGCGGGCACCTGCGCCTGATTCTCGCGCGGCCGGGC
>NZ_KB912640.1:93807-96917 GCF_000383795.1 Saccharomonospora saliphila YIM 90502 | reverse complement strand
GTGCCCTGGTGCTGGCGGCGCGCACCGGGCCGGGGTGGTCGGCCACCGTCGACGGTGAGGACGTCGCCGTCCGTTCGGCCTGGGGTGGCCAGGTCGCGGTGCGGGTGCCCGCCCACACCTCCGAGGTCACGGTCACCCGCGCGCGGGGCCCGCACGAGGCGTTCCTGTCGGCGCAGCTCGCCGCGCTGCTGTTCACCGTGCTCACGGCGGTGCCGTCCCGGCGCACGGCGTCGTGACGGCGTGCCCGCCGCGCTCGGCCGTCACCGGGTGCGCGGCAGAGCGGGATCAGCCGCCGTCGATGATGTCGGGCTCCACGCCGAGGTAGTTGGCGACCTGTTCGACGAGCACGTCGTGGACGAGCTCGGACAGTTCGGCCGGGTCCTTGGCCCGAGCCTCGAGCGGGCGCCGGTACAGCACGATCCGCGCGCGGGTCGGCAGGCCCGTCCGGTCGACCCCGGCGCGCACGAGCCGGGAGAGCGGCACGGAACCATCGAGCAGGATGCCGTCGGCCTCGGCGGCCGGGATCTCGGCACCGACCTCGGGCACCTCGTCCACGGCGACGTCGAGTTCGGTCAGGTCGTGCCGCCAGCGGGCCTCGATGGGTTCGAGCGCGTCGAGTACGAGGGCGTCGAACTTCTCGGCCCGGCTCGACGCGGCTGGCAGTGTCGCCGGGTACAGCGGACCCCGCAGCCCGCGCCCGTGCCGGTCCCGGCGCGGACGGTGCCGCTGACGCGAACCTCCAGCCCTAGCCACGTGGGGAAGGGTACGCGCCCACGGTCGTGCACGTTTCCGGTGTGTCGCCAGGCACGGGCGTTGCCGTACCGGCTATGGTGAGAAACCGTGCGGAGCGTGCGGAAGTGTTCGCGAACGGGTTGCCTCGAACCCGCTGTCGCCACGCTGACCTACGCCTACAGCGACTCCACGGCCGTGGTCGGTCCCCTGGCGACGGCGTCGGAGCCCCACTCGTACGACCTGTGCGAGGCCCACGCCCTGCGGCTGACCGCGCCGAAGGGCTGGGAGGTCGTGCGCCACGAGGGCGAGTTCGCGGCTCCGGAACCCTCCAGTGACGAATTGACGGCGCTGGCCGAGGCGGTGCGCGAGGCGGGCCGCTCCGACCGTCCCACTTCCGCGCAGCAGCCGGAGGAAGAGCCCAGAGCGACCGGGCGGCGCGGGCACCTGCGGGTCCTGCCCGGCCGCGCCTGACCCTGGGAAACGTGTCGGTAGGCTTCCCGGCGGGTATCGAGGCTTGCGGAAAGCCACATCGGAAACGATCGGGGAGAGGCGTGACAGACCTGTCGGCCATCGTGAAGGCCTATGACATCCGTGGCGTGGTCGGTGCGGACCTGGACGAAAAGCTGGTCGCCGACTTCGGAGCCGCCTTCGCGTTGCTGATCAAGCCGGACTCGCCCACGGTGGTGGTCGGGCACGACATGCGGGACTCGTCGCCGGGACTGGCGGCCGCGTTCGCGCGGGGCGTCACCTCGCAGGGACTCGACGTCGTGTCGATCGGCCTCGCCAGCACCGACGAGCTGTATTTCGCCTCCGGCGCGCTGAACATGCCCGGCGCGATGTTCACCGCGAGCCACAACCCCGCCCGGTACAACGGCATCAAGCTCTGCCGCGCCGGCGCGGCGCCGGTCGGGCAGGACTCCGGGCTCGCCGAGATCCGCGACACCGTCGAACAGGGCGTGCCCGAGTTCGCCGGTCAGACGGGCACGGTCACCGAGCGGGACGTGCTCGCCGACTACGCCGACCACCTGCGCACACTCGTCGATCTCACCGGAAGCCGCCCCCTGACCGTCGTGGTCGACGCGGGTAACGGGATGGGCGGACTGACCGTCCCCCGGGTCTTCGACGGGCTGCCGATCCGGGTCGTGCCGCTGTACTTCGAACTCGACGGCACCTTCCCCAACCACGAGGCCAACCCGCTCGACCCGGCCAACCTCGTCGACCTGCAGGCCAAGGTCCGCGAGGTCGGCGCCGACCTCGGCCTGGCCTTCGACGGGGACGCCGACCGGTGCTTCGTCGTGGACGAGAACGGCGACCCCGTCTCGCCGAGCGCGATCACCGCGCTGGTCGCCGTGCGGGAGCTGGCCAAGGAGCCGGGGGCGACGATCATCCACAATCTGATCACCTCGAAGGCCGTCGCCGAACTCGTGGCCGAGCACGGTGGCAATCCCGTGCGCACCCGGGTCGGTCACTCGTTCATCAAGGAGACGATGGCGCGCACGAACGCCATCTTCGGCGGCGAGCACTCGGCGCACTACTACTTCCGGGACTTCTGGCGGGCCGACACCGGCATGCTCGCGGCACTGCACGTGCTGGCGGCCCTCGGCGAGCAGGACGGTCCGCTGTCCGCGCTGGCCGCCGACTACACCCGGTACGCGGCCTCCGGTGAGATCAACTCGACGGTCGAGGACCAGGCGGGGAGGATGGCGGCCGTCCGGAAGGCCTTCGAGAGCCGCGACGGCGTCGGGGTGGACGACCTCGACGGCCTCACGGTCGATCTGGGGGACGCGGGCTGGTTCAATCTGCGTGCCTCCAACACCGAGCCGTTGCTCCGTCTCAACGTGGAGGCTCCCGACGAGGCCTCCGTCCGGTCGCTCACCGACGAGGTGCTCGCGATCGTCCGCGGCTGACTCGCCGCGGGTTTCAGCCGTGGAGTGGTAGAGAGGAAGCATGGCCGTCACGCTCGATGCGCAGCTCCTGGAGATCCTCGCCTGTCCCGCGCCGGACCACGCGCCGTTGCGGCCGGGAACGCCCGACGACCCGGAGGCCGACGCGTTGACGTGCACCTCCTGTGGGCGGATGTACGAGGTGCGCGACGGGATTCCGGTGCTGTTGCTGGACGAGGCGACGCCGCCGCCCGGGGACGGTGCGGAGGCCGGGCCGAGTCCGGCTGGTGAGCCGACCGGGCCCGGTCCGGCGGGGGACGCGTCCGGGTCGGACCCGGCGGGAGACGCGGACGGGCGCGAAAGCGAACCCGGTTCCGATGGCGCTTGACGACACCCTGCTCGACGACCCCGGCACGGCTGGTCGACGCCGACGGGCGGGCTGCTGCCTACCCGATCGAGCAGTACATCCGCGACTCGAAGATCGACTCGCTGTAC
>NZ_KB912640.1:87729-93707 GCF_000383795.1 Saccharomonospora saliphila YIM 90502 | reverse complement strand
CACGCGTCGGCACCGGGTCGTCCTCCTGCGGCGCACGGGCGGGCAGGCCCCGCGCCCGTAGCGGTGGCCTTCCCGCGTCCGGAACCGGGCCGGACGGGGCGGCTACCGCGGGAAGTGGCCGAGCTGTCCGGACAGCTCAGCCGCGGCGTCGGTCATCGGCCGCACGACCTGCCGGATTCGCTCGCGGGAGAGCCGGTAGGCGGGGCCGGAAGCGGACAGCGCGGCGGTGACCGCTCCGTCGGCGCCGTAGATCGGCACGGCCACCGCGTGCATGCCGACCTCGTACTCCTCGAACGAGGCCGCGAAACCGTCGTGCACGACCTGCTCCAGCTCCTCGCGCAGCTCCCGGGGCGTCACCGTGGTGCGGGGGGTGTACTGCTCGAGCCGGTGCCGCAGGAGCGGATCGCGGTCGTCGGCGGTCATGTAGGCGAGCAGGACCTTGCCGCTCGACGTGGCGTGCAGCGGGGTGCGCCGTCCGGTCCAGTTCTGCGCGGTGACGGCCGCGGACCCGAACGCCTGGCTGATGTTGATCGCCACGCCGCCGTCGGCCACGGCGATGTTGACCGTCTCGCCGAGCGCGTCGGCCAGTGTTTGGCAGGTCTGGTTGCCGAGCTTGGCGAGGTCCATCCTGCCGGTCGCCGCACCGGCGAGCCGCACGACGCCGAAGCCGATCGCGTACTTCCCGCGTTCGCCGAGCTGCTCAACCAGGTTGCGCACCTCGAGGGCGCTGACGAGCCTCGACGCCGTCGACTTGTGCACGCCCAGCTCGGCGGCGATGTCCGTGATTCCCGCTTCGCCCTCGCGGGCGAGCAGTTCCAGCACGGTGATAGCCCGGTCGACGGACTGGACGGGGCTGGCGGTGCTGTTGGCCCCTTCGGAGTTCCGCATGACGCAACAGTAACGGTCGACGCAAGGACGCAGGTCACGTCATCGTAAATCATGCGCTCCCCGAAAGCTCCCCTCCCCGTGCTTTCGATGTGCCGACGGCGCCATTCGGTGCCCGTCCCGGCGGGCCGTGCACGTCCCGCGAGACGGGCAGTGCGACTATGTTCCGCATGAAGGCGCGTGTCCTGGTTGTCGACGACGATCCCGCCCTGGCGGAAATGCTGACCATCGTGCTGCGCGGAGAGGGCTTCGACACCACCGTGGTGTCCGACGGCTCGCGCGCGCTTCCCGCGTTGCGTGAGCTGAAGCCGGACCTGGTGCTGCTCGACCTCATGCTGCCCGGGATGAACGGCATCGACGTGTGCAAGGCCATCCGCGCGGAGTCGGGCGTGCCCGTGGTGATGCTGACCGCCAAGAGTGACACGGTCGACATCGTGCTCGGCCTCGAATCGGGCGCCGACGACTACGTGGTCAAGCCGTTCAAGCCGAAGGAACTCGTGGCGCGTGTGCGGGCCCGCATGCGGCGCACCGAGTCAGAGCCCGCCGAGCAGCTCGTGATCGGGGACCTCACCATCGACGTGCCCGGGCACGAGGTCACCAGGGACGGCGAGTCGATCGCGCTGACCCCGCTCGAGTTCGACCTGCTGGTGGCGCTGGCGCGCAAGCCCCGGCAGGTGTTCACCCGCGAGGTGCTGCTCGAACAGGTCTGGGGCTACCGCCACGCGGCCGACACCCGGCTGGTCAACGTCCACGTCCAGCGGCTGCGGTCGAAGGTGGAGAAGGACCCTGAACACCCCGAGGTCGTGCTGACCGTACGGGGTGTCGGGTACAAGGCGGGCCCACCGTGAGGGGCCTGCGCGGCCGTCCCTCCGGGACGGACCGGCACAATCAGCGAACGGGCTCGCCGGAGGACAGGGCGAGCACGGGCTCGCCGGAGGACAGGGCGAGCAAGGCCGTCGGATGGAGGTGACGGTGTCACAGACGGTGGCCACGGGTCCCGGGCACGGTGATTCGCGCCGGCCGTGGTCGTAGGGACACCGGGACGGGCATGAGACTTCGACTGGCGTCCGTGGGCCGGTCCGCGCTCTCCCTTGCCGGTCGTGCGGCGGCGTTCGGCAGGCGCAGGTCGGCGGCGTTCGGTGAGGTGTGGCACCGTTCGCTCCGGTTCCGCGTGACGATGTCCACCCTGGCGTTGTCGTCGGCGGTGGTGTTCGTCCTGGGCATGGTCCTGCAGAACCAGATCGTCGAGCGCCTCATGGACACGAAGGAGCGCGCGGCGCTGAACCAGCTCCGCGTCGCGGTGCGGACGGCCGAGAACGAGCTGGTCGGCGACGCCGGCGCCGACGACGCGCTGCGTAACCGGCTGAACAACGCGCTCAAGAGCATCACCAACACCTCGGTCGCCACCCAGGACACCGAGAACTCCTCGGCGGGGGCCTTCGAGCCGGTCCTGGTCGCGGGCGACGCCGAGCGGACCAGCGAGATACCCGTGCACGCGGGCCCCTACGACAAGGTTCCGCCCCGGCTGAGCAACTACGCGACGAACAACCAGACGGCCCGGCAGTTCCACACCACCGCCGACGGCTCGACGTACCTGATCGTCGCGGCCCCGGTGACCACGGCGACCCGGCCGATCCAGCTCTACCTGCTGTTCCCGCTGTCCACCGAGCAGAACACCGTCACGACGGTGCAGAACACCATGCTCGTGGCCGGGCTCGCGTTGCTGGTGCTGCTGGCGGGGATCACGAACATGGTCACGCACCAGGTGGTCACCCCGGTGCGCCGTGCCGTGGCCGCCACCGAGGATTTCGCCGGTGGCGACCTGGACAGACGGCTGGACGTGAGCGGCGAGGACGACCTCGCCAAGCTCGGGCAGTCGTACAACGAGATGGCCGCGAACATCCAGGAGCAGATCCGTCAGCTCGAGGAGTTCGGCCAACTGCAACGGCGGTTCACCTCCGACGTCTCGCACGAGCTGCGCACCCCGCTGACCACCGTGCGCATGGCGGCGGACGTGCTGCACGCCTCCCGCGAGGAGTTCCCCACCGGGCTCTCCCGCTCGGCCGAGCTGCTGGTCGACGAGCTCGACCGGTTCGAGGCCCTGTTGCACGACCTGCTGGAGATTTCCCGGCTCGACGCGGGCGTGGAAGACCTCGCCGCCGAGCGCGGGGATGTCCGCCCCGTGGCACACCGCGCCGTCGAGCAGGTCAGCGCCATCGCGGGCAGTACCGGCAGCGCCATCGAACTCGACCTGCCGGAGGAGGAGGTGCGTGCCGAGATCGACGCCCGCAGGGTCGAGCGCATCCTGCGCAACCTGCTCGCCAACGCCGTCGACCACGGCGACGGGCACCCGGTGCGGTTGCGGCTGGACGCCGACGACCACGCGGTGGCGTTCACGGTCCGCGACTACGGGGTGGGGCTGCGCCCGGGCGAGGCCGATCTCGTGTTCAACCGGTTCTGGCGTGCCGACCCGTCCCGGAACCGGCGCACCGGCGGTACGGGACTCGGGTTGGCGATCAGCCACGAGGACGCACGGCTGCACGGCGGCTGGCTGGAGGCCTGGGGCGAACCCGGGCACGGCTCCTGCTTCCGTCTGACACTGCCGCGCGAGCTCGACCACGAGCTCGAGGGCAGCCCGGCCGAGCTGCCGCCCGACCCGCCCGACCCGGCTTCCCGGGCCTCGCGGGCCGGCTCCGGCGACGAGAACACCGGCGAAACCGGTGGCGCCGATGACGTCGGTGGCGCCGACGCCGGTGACCCCGGTGGCGCGGACGCGGGAGTCGGCGGTACCGGCGAGACCGGCGCCTCCGTCCCCGCCGGGGAGCCCGGCGCACGGCAGGACGGCCCAGGTGGGAACCGGGCCGGACCCGGTTCGGACGAAGCGGCGGTCGAGCACGAGGAGGTGCGGTGAACACAACGGCGGACCCGGCCCCGCGTCCGCGCGGAAGGATCGTCGGCGCACTCCTCGCCTGCGCACTGCTGGTCACCGGCTGCGCGGCCATCCCGACCCAGTCGCAACCGAAGGCGATCCCGCAGGAGGGCAACGGTCAGCCCACCCAGGAGATCCCCGAGCCGGAGGCAGGGCTGGACCCGCTCTCGGTCGTGCGCGAGTTCGTGCGGGCCAGCGCCCAGCCCGCCAACGACCACGCCGCTTCCCAGGCCTACCTCGGCGAACGGGCGCGCGAGCAGTGGCGGCCGGACAGCAGCCTGACCGTCATCCGGGACGAGTTCGGCACCGTCTTCCTCGGCGAGGACGAGCAGCCGGAGAACCCGAACGAACGGCTGGTGGCGTTGCGTGCCTCCCAGGTGGGCAGGCTGGCCTCCGACAACGCGTTCGTGTCGTCGAACGAGGACATCCGGGAACCGGTCCGCCTGCGCAAGCAAGCCGACGGCGAGTGGCGCATCGTCGAGCCGCCGGGCACCATCATGATCACCACGACCGACTTCGCGGACGCCTACTTCGAGGTCTCGGCCTACTTCTTCTCGCCGGACTCCACCGCGCTGGTCCCCGACCCCCGCTACGTCGTGGCGAAGCCGCAGTCCGGCCTCCCGGCTCGCGTGCTCGACCTGCTGCTCGCGGGACCGTCGAAAGGGCTGGCGGGCGCGGTGCGCAATCCGCTCGGCGAGTCCGCTTCGCTCGACAGCAACGTCACGGTCGCCAGCGACGGCGCGCTCGTCGTGCCGCTGACCGGGGTCGCCGAGCGCGGCGAGCAGGACAGACAGCTCATGGTCGCGCAGGTGGTGCGGTCGTTGCAGCACGTGACCACCAGCCGGGTCCGACTGCTCTCGGACGGGACCGCGCTGGTGCCCGGCCAAAGCGACTGGAGGCCCGCCGACCTCCCGGCCTACGAGTCGGTCGTGTCGCCGAGCTCGGAACTGCCGGGGCTGATGACGGTGAACGGCCGGGTGTACTCGCTCGGCTCGGGCGCGCCGGTCGACGGCCCGGCCGGTGCGGGGGCCTACGACGTGCGGCACGCGGCGCAGTCGATCAACGGCCAGCAACTCGCGGTCGTCGAGCGGGTCGGGGACGAGGTGCGGCTGCGCGTGGGTGACTACGGCAGGGCCGGCCAGGTCGTCGAGGACATGACGGCACGGTCCATGACGCGGCCGACGTGGCGTCCACCGTCGAACGACGAGTCCAAGTCGAGCGAGCTGTGGACGGTGGTCGACGAGGAACGCCTGGTGCGTGTGCGGCGCGCGCCCGACGACGGGTGGGTGGCCCGGCGGGTCAGTGTGGGGGAGCTGCCGGGTGACGGGCCGATCACCGCGCTGCGGTTGTCCCGTGACGGCGCACGGGTTGCCTTGGTCAAGGGCGGAAACCTCATCGTCGCCTCGGTGGTGCGGACCAACTCGGAGGTGACGCTGCGGGCCCCCCGGGTGTACAAGGGCGATGTGCTCACCTCGGCGGTCGACGTGGACTGGGCCGCGCAGGACACGCTGGTCGTGGCCACCGCGTCGGAGTGGGCGCCGGTGGTCCGGGTCTCGGTCGACGGATTCCAGCTCGACCAGTTCAACAGCTCGAATCTCGAGTCGCCGATGAAGGCGATCACCGCCGCGCCCGGGAGGCAGATCGTGGTGGCCGACGCGCACGGACTGTGGACCGCGGGCGAGGTGGGCGCGGTGTGGGTGCCGCATCCGCGGAGCGAGCCGGACGCCGAGCCCTTCTACCCCGGCTGAGGCCTCCGCCCTCTGGTCTTTCACGCACTGCCCGGCCGGTGCGTTCCCGCTGGGATCTCCGCGGGGCGGTGGGGCGTGGTGTGCGGTGAGTGGGGAACTGTCGGGGGTGACGGGCATGCTCGGCCTCCGTGGTGACTCGTGAGGCTCTGCGGCTGGCTCGCTCCGTGGGCACGGCGGCACTCGACCTGCTGATCCCGGCGCGGTGCGCGGTCTGCGGTGAGCCCGGCTCCGCATGCTGTCCCGGATGCTCGGGGGAGCTGGCGCGGGCATGGCCGTTCGCCCACGGCCCCAGGGTGTACGCGCTGGCGCGCTACGACGGGGCGGCACGCCGGTTGGTGCTGGCCTACAAGGAACGCGGCAGGCGGGACCTCGCGGGCCCGCTGGGCGGTGTGCTCGCGGCCGGTGTGCCGCGCGTG
>NZ_KB912640.1:81939-87629 GCF_000383795.1 Saccharomonospora saliphila YIM 90502 | reverse complement strand
CGGCGGGCGAGGCGGCCCGCGGCACCACGTCGGGTACGGGCGGCCGTGGTATGGGCGCGGCCCCGATGGGCGCGGGCGGTGCGGGCAAGGGCCAGGGCGACGACGAGACCGAGCACCAGCGCGCCTCCTACCTGCAGGAGAACGATCCGGACGAGGTCTTCCTCGGTGACCTGGGCAAGACGGCACCGCCGGTGATCGGCGAGTGAGTCCGACGCGGGTCACGCTCCCGCTCGACGTGCTCGCCAGGGCTGTCGAGCGGGAGCAGGTCGGAACGCTGCACCTGACGCTGCGCCCTGAGCCGCTCTGGCTGCCGAGCGACGAGCGGGACGCCGCGCAGGCGGCGTTGGACGAGGCGCTGGCCGAGGCCGGTCTGCTCGACCGCCGCGGGCGCCTGGACCCGGAGTTTCTCGACTGGCTTCCACTGCTCACCAACGCCGCGATCGAGTACTTCGGCTGGGTGTTCGAGGGCGAGACGACGTGGAGCCTGCTCGCCGCGGCGCGCGGACTCCAAGGCGTGCTCGCCGTGTGCGAGGGCGAAACGGTACTCTTGGAGTCCGCAGACCACACCGACCTCGCGCGCACCGTCGTTCACCGGCTCCCTGAAATCGGACCCGGCGGCGGCTCCCACTGGTCGGTGCGCGCCGAGGACTTCGAGGCCGTCGCCCGCGGACACACCCCGGACCGCGCCGCGGCGGCCACCGCGCGGGAGATCCTCAAGGTCACCGAGCGCCCGGTGCTGGGCGGTGGGGAACTCTACGTCGCCGAACGCGACGAGCACGGCCACTACCGACGGCTGGAAAGCCCGCTGCACTACGTCGACACCGACTGGGGCCGCTACCTCAACCACCGCGTCGAAACCGACGACGGGACGGTCCTGCACGTCGCTCCGGCCACTGCCGGCACACTCGCGTCGACGCTGGAATCGCTGCGCGGTAGCGTGGCGCTCGTTCAGCGGGCCTGACCGCGGCGCACCAGCTCGAAGCACAGCACGGCGGCCGCCGCGGAGACGTTGAGCGACTCCACCTCGCCCGGCATGGGAACGGACACCCAGCCCTCGACGAGGCGTGCGACCTCGTCGCTGATGCCCGCGGTCTCACCGCCGAGGACGAACGCCACCCGGGAGGGCGGGTCCATCTCGAACAGCGACTCCGGGGCGCTCGCGCCGTGCGCGGCGCGGGTGCCGAGGGCGTACAGGGCGTAGCCGGAGTCGGTGAGCCGTTCCGCAGCCTCGGCCGCCGTCGCGCAGCGCAGCACCGGGGCGCGGAAGGCCACCCCCGCCGACGCCTTCACCACCAGCGGATCCAGCGCCGCCACCCCACGCCGGGGTACCACGATCCCACCGAGCCCCGCGGCGGTCGCGGTGCGCAGGATCATGCCCACGTTGGCTGAGGTGGTGACGCCGTCGAGGACGACGAGCGGAGCGGGTGGTACGGCGGCGTCGAGCGCCGCGTGCAGCGGCCGCATCCGCGGCGCCACGACGTCGGCCAGCACGCCCTGGTCCTGCTTGCCGTTGCCCGCGAGCACCTTCACGCGGTGGGCGCCGGCCCGCTGGACCGGCACGCCCCGCGCACGGGCGGCGCGCTCGATCTCGGATACGCCGGCACCCCGCGCGGTGTCGGCGAGAATCACCTTGTCGACCTCCAGGGTCGGGTCGCCGAGCGCTTCGAGCACCGGTTTGCGTCCGTAGACGGTCACGAACCGGTCCTTCGGAGAGGTCCCGTCCGGCTCGTCCGCGTGCACGGGGCGGGTGCCGCCCCGCGCGGTGCCGTGCGCCTGTTCACCACCCACACCGCCAGTCTCCCACCCGCCTCTGTCACCCGAGCGGGGTACCGCGCCTCGGCCACGGCGCGGCCAGCCGGATTCTGTCAGGATCACGTCATGGCCGACCGTCTCTCGGCGCTGGACGCCTCGTTCCTGTACGTGGAGCAGCCCACCACACCGCTGCACGTGGGTGGCGTTGCCGTCGTCGAGCGGTCGGGCGGGCCCTTCGACTACTCCCGCCTTCTCGCCCTGGTCGGCAGGCGACTGGCCTACCTTCCGCGCTACCGCCAGCGGGTGCAGTCGGTCCCCGGCCACCTGGCGCGTCCGGTGTGGGTCGACGACGCCGACTTCGACCTCAGCTATCACGTGCGCCGTTCCGCGCTGCCGGAGCCGGGGACCGACCGGCAACTGTTCGAGCTGGTCGCCCGGCTGATGGCCCGGCCGCTCGACCCGGATCGCCCGCTGTGGGAGCTGTACATGGTGGAAGGCCTCGAAGGCGACCGCGTGGCCCTGGTGACCAAGACGCACCAGTCGATGGTCGACGGCATCGGCACGGTTGACCTGGGGCAGCTCATCCTCGACGACGAACCGTCGGTGCGGGAAGCCGCCGAACCGACCTGGAGCGCCCGCCCCCGGCCGAACGGCGCGCGGCTGGTGTTCGACGCCGTGGCCGACGCCGTGCAGCGGCCCGCGGAGGTGGTGGAGAACGTGCGGTCGGTGGCGCGGGACGCGGCGAGCACGGCCGACCGGCTGCTGGGCGCGGTCGAGGAGGTGGCTTCCACGGTGCACTCGGTGGTGCGTCCCGCGCCGCCCGGCCCGCTCAACGCGCGCGTCAGCGGGGGCCGGGTGTTCGCGGGGGTCACCACGGACCTCGACGACTACCGCCGAGTGCGCGAACACTGCGGGGGCACGGTCAACGACGTGGTGTTCGCCGTCGTGACCGGCGCGCTCCGTGAGTGGTTGTTCGCCCGCGGCAGGCTGCTCGCCGAGTCGGCGACGGTGCGGGCGCTGGTGCCGTTGGCCGTCCAGGACGGCCCCGTCGCGCTGTCACCGGCAGGCCTGGTGAACAACCGGATCAAGCCGTGCCTGGTCGACCTCCCGGTGGGTGAGCCCAGCCCGGTGCTGCGGTTGCGGCACATCAGCCACGCGATCGCCGACCAGCTCGCGTCGGAACGGTCGGTGGCGGCCCGCGCGATGCTGAGGCTGGGCGGGTTCGCGCCCGCGACCATGCACTCGCTCGCCGCGCGCGCCGCGGGCTCGTTGTCGGGGCGCATCGTCAACCTGCTCGTCGCCAACTCGCCCGGTCCGCAACAGCCCCTCTACGCCGGGCCTGCGAGGATGACCGAGATCTACCCGGTGATGCCGCTGGCGCGCAACCAGGCGCTGGCCATCGGCGTCACCTCGTACGACGGCAAGGTCTATTTCGGATTGAACGGAGACCGCAAGGCGTTGTCGGACATCGACGTCCTCGCCAGCACGGTCGTGGACGCGCTCCAGGAATTGAAAGGGACGAACCGGTGAGGGTCTACATACCTGCCACGCTCGCCATGCTCCGCGGCCTGGTCGACACCGGTGAGCTCACCGCGGTCAACGGAACCGCGTTCGCGCTCACCCCGGCGCTGCGCGAGTCGTACACCAGCGGGACGACCGAGGAACTGGAGTACGCGGCGCTCACCGAGGCCGCGCGCGGATCGCTGCGCCTGCTCGCGTCGCACACCCCGGGGGCCGTGGGGGAGGAGGCCGGCGTGATGCCCCGGCACCCGGACCCGGCCGAGGGTGCCCCGGCCGGGGAGAAGGACCCGCCGCGGCGCGTGGTGGTCTCGGCCGACCTCGACGAGGTCACCCTGCGGCCCGACCTCGATCACGCGGTCGTGCGCCTCGCCGGGCCGGTCGCGCTGGCGGACGTCGCGGCGGTGCACGTGGACACGCCGGAGGCGGAGAGCGCCGTGCTCGCGGCCGCCCCGGTGATCGACGAGGCCGACCTCGGCGACGAGGAGGCCGAGCTGGCGCTCGGTGACGTCGAGGACCACGAGCTGGCCTGGTACGCCCCGCAGGAGCTGCCGTTCCTGCTCGAACTCATGTGAGCCACGGGCGCCCGCGGTTTCCCCGCCGCGCGCCCGGTGGAGGGCACCGGCGCCCCGGCGTACGGCCTCCGGTCGCGGACACTGACGTTTCCGCTCCGGACGTGCAACGATGTGGTCGCGCATCGCTCACGAGGCGGACGAACCGGAAAGGCGGACACCATGGACGCTGTCACATCCGTTCCGACACCGGCGAACGAGCCGGTGCACACCTACGCTCCGGGCACCCCCGAGCGCGAGTCGTTACAGCGGATGCTGGCCGAGCTTGAGGCCGACAGGCACGAGCTGACGCAGACGATCGGCGGGCGGCGCAGGCTCGCGGGCGGCGAGCGGTTCGACGTCGTGCAGCCGCACGACCACGGACACGTGCTGGGCGTCAGCGCGCAGGCCACCCGCGCCGACGTCAGCGACGCCGTCGGCGCGGCGAAGGCGGCGGCACGCGAGTGGAGCGAGCTGGACTTCGACGAGCGGGCGGCGGTGTTCCTGCGCGCTGCCGATCTGATCGCCGGGCCGTACCGGGACACGCTCAACGCGGCCACCATGCTGGGGCAGTCGAAGTCGGTGCAGCAGGCCGAGATCGACGCCGCCTGTGAGCTGATCGACTTCCTGCGCTTCAACGTCTCCTACGCCCGCCGTATCCTGGCCGAGCAGCCGAACTCGGTGCCCGGCGTGTGGAACCGCATGGAGTACCGGCCCCTCGACGGATTCGTCGTGGCCATCACACCGTTCAACTTCACCGCGATCGCCGGGAACCTGCCGTCGGCGCCCGCGCTGATGGGCAACACCGTGGTGTGGAAGCCGACCCCGTCGCAGCAGTTGGCGGCGCACTACACGATGCGCGCCTTCGAGGAGGCGGGGCTGCCGCCCGGCGTGATCAACATGGTCACCGGCGACGGGCAGGCCGTCAGCGAGGTGGCGCTGCCCGACCCCGGCTTCGCGGGCCTGCACTTCACCGGCTCGACGGCGACGTTCAAACATCTGTGGCGCACCGTGGCCGACAACCTCGACTCCTACGGTTGCTACCCGCGCATCGTGGGCGAGACGGGGGGCAAGGATTTCGTGGTGGCGCACTCGTCGGCCGACCCGGACAAGCTCGTCACGGCGCTGGTGCGTGGCGCGTTCGAGTACCAGGGCCAGAAGTGCTCCGCCGTCTCCCGCGCCTACGTGCCCCGGTCGCTCTGGGACGGTGGCGTTCGCGAGCACCTCGCCGAGAAGACCAAGACGGTCAGCTACGGCGACGTCACCGACTTCTCCCACTTCGGCGGCGCGGTGATCAACGCGAGGGCGTTCGCCAAGCACCGCGACCTGCTCGCCGGCGTCGGCGACGACCCGGCGCTGGAGGTGCTCGCCGGTGGCGGCTGCGACGACCGCGTCGGCTACTTCGTCGAGCCGACGGTGCTGGTGTCGGACGACCCCACCCACGAGGTCTTCTCGACCGAGTACTTCGGGCCGATCATGGCCGTGCACGTCTACCCGGACGCCGAGTACGAGCGCATGCTCGAGCTGGTCGACACCACGGCGCCGTACGCGCTCACCGGTGCGGTGTTCGCCGATGAGCGCGACGCCGTCCGGACCGCGCATCGCACGTTGCGGCACGCCGCGGGCAACTTCTACGTCAACGACAAGCCGACCGGATCGATCGTCGGCCAGCAGCCCTTCGGCGGGTCGCGCGCGTCGGGCACCAACGACAAGGCGGGCTCGGTGTTCAACCTGCTGCGCTGGACCAGCCCCCGCTCCATCAAGGAGACCTTCGTCGCGCCGACCAACATCACCTACCCGCACATGGGCTGACACCGTGTGCGCCCCGGCGCCCCGGGCGAGCCGGGAGCGCCGGGGCGGGCGCCGCTC
>NZ_KB912640.1:71475-81839 GCF_000383795.1 Saccharomonospora saliphila YIM 90502 | reverse complement strand
CGAGCCGGGAGCGCCGGGGCGGGCGCCGCGCGCAGGGCGCTATCCGGTCGGGTCAGCCGTCGAGGTCCTCGGCGTTGGCGACCTCCGCGGCCGGGGGCGCCTCGACCGTCACCGGTTCTCCCCAGTCGGTGTATTCCAGCAGCAGGGAGAACCCGTCCGCGCCGTCCGGTCCCACCGACGTCTCGATGCGCAGCACGCGGCCCTCACCGTCGAGGTAGACCTCGACCGGCACGGCCCCGGCGGGCAGGGCCTGCTTCTGCTGGTCGGTCAGCTCGCTGCCGCTCACCAGGACCGCCGCCGAAGCGGGGTCGAGGTCGACCGTGTGTCGGGTGACCCGCTGGTCGCCGAGCGTGTCCGGTTCGGTGCCGGTGACCTCGCCACCGGCGTCGGCGATGCGGCGCAAAGCCTCGGCCGGGTCGCTCTGCTGGGTGAGTTGCTCGGCGAAACCCGGAGTGGACCCGGACGACGACCGGTCGTCGTCCGGGCCGTAGAGCCACGGCGCGTCCTCGCTCGCCCCCATGGCCCCGAGCTGCTCGGGCGGGAGCCGCATGTAGACGCCGCCGTCCACGATCCGCATCTCGATCGGCGATCCCGCGGTCTCGGCCGTCCAGGCGGTCGCGCGCGTGTCCGTGTCGTAGCGGGCCTGCCCCCGCACGGTCATCGTCTGGCCCATGCCGGTCATCTCCTGCGCGACCGAGGCGGTGCCGCCGTCGGCCGTCGCCTCGGCCACGGCATCGACGAGCCGGTCCATCGTCATCCCGTCGCTCGAAGCGGTGCCGGGACCGTCGGCCGCGGCCGTCCCGTCCGCGTCCGCCGTGGTGTCGCCGCCGTCGTCTCCACAGGCGCCCAGCGCCAGGACGAGCGCGATCCCCCAGGCCCCCAGAGCTGATCTTCGCATCGGTGAACCTCTCCGTCGTCGTCATGCCCGGACACCGCCGGTCCGGGCTTCGGGAACGAAGAGGATGTCACGCGAGGCACCGGGAACCAGGGCGGGGCCGGTGCCTCGGAGGGAGCCGCCGGGTCAGAACCCGCCCGCGCTGGGCGCGTCGATCTCGGTGACCTGGTCCCGCGGCGGCGCCTCGACCTCGACGGGCGTGCCCCAATCGCTGAACGTCATGGTCATCGACACCTCGCCGGGCATGCCGCCTGCCTCGGCGATCTGCTTCATGTCCATCGCGATCCGCACGGGCAGGTTGGCGGAATTGAGGTCGATTTCCATCGGGACGGGCCCGACCTCGGACATCCGCTGCGCGAACTGTTGTTTCTGCTGCTCGGTGAGCTGGGTGTTCCCGCTCATTTCGAGCGCCTGCATCGGGTCGAGTGTCACGGTGTAGCGGCTGACCTCCTCGCCGTTGAGCATGGCGGTCTCGCTGGCGGTGATCTCCGCACCCGATTGCTTGATGGTGTCGAGAACCTTGGTCGGGTCGCTCTGCTGCGCCATCTGCCCGGCGGGAAGACCCTGTCCGGGCGACATCGACACCCACGGGGTGTCGGCACCCATGGCCTGTGCCTGCTGCGGGGGCATCTTCATGTAGATGGTGTTGTCGACCATGCGCATCTCGGTGGCCTGCCCCATCGCGCTCATGGTCAGCGTCATGGCCGGGTCCGCCCCGTAGCTCGCCTTGCCCTCGCCGGTGATCTGCTGCCCCATCACGGACATCTCCAGCGTGATCTTCGACGAGCCGGTCTCGGTCGTCTGAATCGACGCCGAGTTCGCGAGCTGCTCGATGTTGCCGAAGAACTCGCCGGACGCGGCGTTGTCGCCGCCGCACCCGGCCAGGGCCAGGGCGAGTGCGGCCCCACCGGCCGCGAGAGCTGACTTGCGCATGAGCTACCTCTCGGTTGTCCGTCGCCGTCCGTGCCGGACGCGTTTCGCACGGGTGAGACGCGGCGGCGGCCGGTCACGTTCCCTCCCACGCGGAATCCGCGCCTCGTGCGCTACACGTCGGTGCCGGTGCGGGACAGCAGCAACCTGCGCAGCGAGGCGAGCCGGGCGGGGGTCGCACCGCCGTCGCCCACGGCGTCGTCGAGCACGCAGTCGGGATCGTCCGGCGCGCCGAGGTGCCCGCAGTTCGGCGGGCACTCCTCGGCCGCCTCCGCGAGGTCCGGGAACGCCGACACGACCTCGTCGGCGGTCACGTGGGCCAGGCCGAACGAGCGGATGCCGGGAGTGTCGATCACCCACCCTCCGCCGGGCAGCGGGAGCGCGACGGCGGTCACGGACGTGTGCCTTCCCTTGCCGACCGCGCTGACCTCCGCCGTGGCGAGCCCGGCATCCGGGACGACGCGGTTGACCAGGGTCGACTTGCCCACGCCCGAGTGACCCACCAGTGCCGACACCCGGCCGCGCAGACGCTCGCGCACCTCGGGGCTGTCCTCGTCGTGGCGGGTCACGACGGCGGGCACCCGCAGGTCGGCGTACGAGGCCAGCAGCTCGTCCGGACCGGCGAGGTCGGCCTTGGTCAGGCAGAGCACCGGTTCGAGCCCGCCCGAGTAGCAGGCGACGAGGCAGCGGTCGATGAATCCTCGCCTGGGCGGCGGGTCGGCCAGGGAGGTGACGATGAACAGTTGTTCGGCGTTGGCCACCACGACCCGCTCGTACGGATCGGTGTCGTCGGCGGTGCGGCGCAGGACGCTGTCCCGCTCGTCCACGCGCACGATCCGGGCGAGGGTGTCCGGCTGCCCGCTCACGTCTCCCACGAGTCCGACCCGGTCGCCCACGACGATGGGCGTGCGGCCCAGCTCCCGGGCGCGCATGGCGGTGACCACCCGGCCCGGGTCGGCCTCCACCGCGCACCGCCAGCGTCCGCGGTCCACCGACAGCACCATCGCGGGCACCGCGTCGGGGTGGGTGGGGCGCCGTTTGCTGCGGGGGCGCGTTCCCTTCCCCGGCCGTACGCGGACGTCGCTCTCGTCGAGCGTGCGCCAATCCCTCCGGGCCAACCCGTGCCACCCTCCTGGTCGCGTGCGCGGACACCCTCGATGATCCCCCACGGCACTCGCCAGGACCGCGCAACCGTGCCAGGATGGCGGTCGGGCGGCTCGCTCGCGAGCGTGCCCGGGTTCAGGTGTGGCGCGACAGACGGGGAGGCCGAGGACCGATGTGCGGCCGGTATGCGGCGACCAAGGACCCGGCCACGCTGATGCGGGAGTTCGACGCGCTTGACGGTACCGACGGCGCCGCGCGCGGACCCGACTACAACGTGGCCCCCACCAAGACCGTCGTCACCGTCGTGGAACGCCACCCGAAGGACGCTGAGGGCGCCCCGCTGGCCGGCGAGGCGCCGGTGCGCAGCCTGCGTACGATGCGCTGGGGCCTGGTCCCCTTCTGGGCGAAGGACCCGTCCGTCGGCGCACGAATGATCAACACGCGGGCCGAGACGGCACAGGAGAAGCCCGCGTTCCGTAAGGCGCTGACCCGGCGGCGCTGCCTCGTGCCCGCCGACGGCTGGTTCGAGTGGAAGGCGGCAGGCGCCGACGGCGACCGCGCGCGTCCGAAGGAGCCGTTCTACATGACCTCGCCGGACGGGTCGTCGCTCGCGTTCGCGGGACTGTGGGAGACCTGGCGCGACCCGAAGGCCGAGGCCGACGCCCTTCCGCTGATCACGTGCTCGATCATCACCACCGACGCCGTCGGCGCGCTCACCGACGTCCACCACCGCATGCCGCTGGCCCTGCCCGCCGACCGCTGGGCGGGGTGGCTTGACCCGGACCGCACCGACGTCACCGACCTGCTGCGCCCACCGGAGCGGGACTGGGTAAACGGACTGGAGCTGCGGCCGGTGTCCACGCGGGTGAACAACGTGCGCAACAACGGCCCGGAGCTGCTCGAACGCACCGGCCCCGAGGCGACGGACCTCGACGGTGGGGGCAGCGCGGACGGCGCCCTGTTCGACGTGCCGCGCTGACCGGCCGGTAACGACGACAGAAACGGCGACGACGCGCGATGACGGCCACCGAACTCGACACCCCGCACGGACCCGCCCGGGTCTCTGTGCACAGCGCCGAGCAGGGCATCGCGGCCCTGCTGCTCGGACACGGCGCGGGAGGCGGGGTGGACGCCCCGGACCTCGTCGCGGTGGCCCGGGCCGCCCGTGCGGCGGATGTTCACGTGGCGCTGGTCGAGCAGCCCTACCGCGTCGCGGGTCGGCGCGCTCCCGCACCCGCCACCCAGCTCGACACCGCCTGGCTGTCGGTGGTCGAGCAGGTGGCGACGATGTGGTTCGACGAGTTGCCGCTGGTCTTCGGCGGGCGGTCCTCCGGCGCCCGGGTCGCGTGCCGGACCGCGGGGACGGGCCAGGCCGCCGCCGTGCTTTGTCTCGCCTTCCCCGAGCATCCGCCCGGTAAGCCGGACAAGAGCAGGCAGCACGAACTCGACGCGGTGGAGGTTCCGACGCTGGTCGTCCAGGGGGAGCGTGACCCGTTCGGGCGCCCCGAGGCGGGGCCGCACCACGAAGTCGTCACCGTGCCCGGAGACCACAGTCTGTCTCGCGACCTGGACGCGGTGGCCCGTGCCGCGTCGGAGTGGCTGACGCGCACCCTGCGCCCGCTCACCGCCTGACGCTCGTCGCGCGGTGCCCGGGCGGGCTCACGCGCCGTTCGGAGCGGCGGGCCCGGTGCTGTCCAGGACCGCTCAGCTCGCGGCGCCGGGTCCGGATTCGGACTCGGGCTCGTATCCCCGGGTCGGCGCGGACTCGTCGGCCTCCAAAGACGCGGGTTCCCGCCGGAAACTGATCTTGGTTTCGGAGACCCGCAGGCCACTGCGCTCGGCGACCGTGCGCCGGATGGAGGCTTGCAACCGGCTCTTCAGCTCCGCGGGCGCGAGATCGCCTCCGCACTTGCGGGCGAGCAGCCGTTTGATCTGGTCGTCGATGCCGTACTCCTCGAGACACGGCGGACAGTCGTCGATGTGCTTGCGCAGTTGCTCGTCCCGTTCGGGACTGCATTCCTTGTCGAGCAGCAGGTAGATCTCGGCGAGGGCGTCATCGCAGTTGACGTTGTCGGGGTTGTTCTGAGCGTCCGTCCTGCCGGAGCAGTCGCCGTAGGCGGTCATCGGCGTGCCACCTCCTGTGCGGCGGAGCGGGCGAAGCCCCGGTCGCGGGCGACGTCGGCGAGCAGCCCGCGCAGCTGGGTGCGACCACGGTGCAACCGCGACATCACCGTGCCGATCGGGGTGTCCATGATCTCGGCGATCTCCTTGTAGGCGAAGCCTTCGACGTCGGCCAGATACACCGCCAGCCGGAAGTCCTCGGGAAGCTGCTGCAACGCCGCCTTCACGTCGGTGTCGGGCAGGTTGTCCATCGCCTCGACCTCGGCCGAGCGCAGGCCGCTCGAGGTGTGGCTCTCCGCCTGCGCGAGCTGCCAGTCGGTGATCTCCTCCGTCGGCTGCTGGAGGGGCTGGCGCTGCCGCTTGCGGTAGCCGTTGATGTAGGTGTTGGTCAGGATGCGGTACATCCAGGCCTTGAGGTTGGTGCCCTTCTTGAAGGACGAGAAGGCCGCGTACGCCTTCAGATAGGTCTCCTGGACCAGGTCCTCCGCGTCCGCCGGGTTCCGGGTCATGCGCAGCGCGGCCGAATACAGCTGATCCAGCAGCGGCATGGCGTCTCGCTCGAAGCGCTCGGCCTGCTGCTCTTCCCGCTCCGGCTCGGTGTCGACCCGTGTGTCCGCGTCGGTGGACACGGGGCTGGTGTCGGCGGTGCTCGGCAAACCGTTCCCTTCCCGGTCGGCGCCTGCGTCTCGGCGGGCTGTCCTGGTCTCCCGAGCCGGTGTCTCCTCAGCGGAGACACGCCTGCGGGCCAGGACTCTGGTCAACGTGTCACGGGGCAGCGTCGTCGGCACGACCGGTGCAACGCGGCACCCGCGTCCGGTATTCCGCCCTCCGGCCCGTCCCACGACGTGGCCGGACGGGGTCGTCGGCGACCCGTGAGGACGGATTGCCGTCGACGAAGTACGTCAAACGTGCTGCCGACCGGGCTCCGGACGTCCCGGCAGTGGTGCTCGTCACCGCATGTCCGCCCGCCCGGACGGGGAGCAGGCCGTCGTGGGCGCACGCCGAGCGCGGGGACGGCGCGCGGTGTGGGCCTGGCCGCGCACCGCGCGCCGTCCGGCGACCTCAGGTGTTCGGCTTCTTGCCGTGGTTCGCCTTGTTCTTCTTGCGGTCGCGGCGCTTCCGAGCTCGCTTGGCCATGTTCACTCCTTGCGTCACTGCTCCGCGTTTAGTGTGTCATGAGGACGTGTCAACGGCTCCACCCGCCTCGGGGCGGGCGGCCGGCACGGCACGTCCGCGCCAGCATCCGTCGTCGCTTCAAGGAGGGGCGTGTCCACGCTCGCGGAACTGCTCGCCGACCACACCGGCCTTCCCGGCGAGTCGGTCGACCACCTGCAACTCGTGGTCGCCGAGTGGCAACTGCTCGCCGACCTCTCGTTCGCCGACTTCCTGCTCTGGGTGCCGGTGCAGTCCGGGGCCGACGAGTGCGTCTGCGTCGCCCAGGTGCGCCCGACCACCGCGCCGACTGCCCACCCCGAGGACGTGGTCGGTGAGCGGTTCACGCGCGCCGAGCATCCGCAGCTCACGCGGGCGATGCGGGAGGAGCGCATCTGCCGCGAGGAGGAGCCGCACTGGTACAACGACCTGCCCATGCGCCGTGAGGCGATCCCGGTGCGCATGGGAGCCGACGTCATCGCCGTGCTCAGCCGGGAGACCAACCTCGCGAGCCCGAGGGTGCCGAGTCCCCTGGAAATCGCCTACCTGGGCAGCGCCGCCGATCTGTGCCAGATGATCGCGGACGGCACCTATCCCAGCTCGGAGGCCAACGTCGACATGCACACCAGCCCGCGCGTCGGCGACGGCCTCGTGCGGGTCGACCAGAGCGGCACCGTGGTGTTCGCCAGCCCGAACGGGCAGTCGGCCTACCACCGGATGGGTTACGAGTCCGAACTCGTGGGCACGCGGCTGGCGCCACTGACCCGGTCGCTGGTGCGCGATCCGTTCGACGCCACCGATGTCTCGCACCGGATTCTCGAGGCGCTGGACGGCAAGCCGGGCACGCGGACCGAGATCGAGTCGAAGCGCGGCGCCGTCGTGCTGTTCCGGGCGCTGCCGTTGCGCCCCGCGGGCCGCGCGGCGGGCGCGTTGGTACTGATCCGGGACGTCACCGAGGTCAAGCGGCGGGACCGTGCGCTGCTGTCCAAGGACGCCACGATCCGCGAGATCCACCACCGGGTGAAGAACAACCTCCAGACCGTCGCGGCGCTGTTGCGGTTGCAGTCCCGCCGGATGCAGTCCGACGAGGCCCGGCAGGCGCTGGGGGAATCGGTGCGGCGAGTGTCCTCCATCGCGATGGTGCACGAGGCGCTGTCGATGTCGGTGGACGAGCGCGTCGACCTGGACACCCTGTTCGACAAGGTGCTGCCGATGGTCGGGGAGGTCGCCACGGCGGGCTCGCCGGTACGGATGTCGCGTACGGGGTCGTTCGGCGTGGTCGCCGCCGAGATCGCCACGCCGCTGGTGATGGTCGTCGCCGAGCTCGTGCAGAACGCGGTGGATCACGCGTTCGCGGGGGGCCGATCGGGCCATGTGGAGCTGGTGGTCGAGCGCTCGGCGCGCTGGCTCGACGTCCTCGTGCGCGACGACGGCAAGGGACTGCCCGCGGGCTTCTCGCTGGAGCGCGCCGACGGTCTCGGGCTCCAGATCGCGCGCACGTTGGTGGAATCGGAACTGCGCGGGTCGTTGTCGCTGCGCGGGGTGCGCGAGGACGACACCACGGCGGGCCGGGCGCCCGGGGACGCCGACGGAGCCCGGAGGGCCAACGGAACCGAGGCCGCCCTGCGCGTTCCGCTCAGCCGTCGTTCCTGATGCGGCCGTCATTTCCGGCAGGGCGGCGACGAGCGGCCACGACGGTTGGTGCGAGGCGGGGAACGCACAGGGCGACGACAGTTCGGACCGTGCGGCGGTTCGCGGCGCACAATTCGCGGTTCGGACACGCGCGTCCGGTCCTCGCGCTTGAGGGCCGGCACCCCGAAAGGATGCCGGCCCTCAAACCTTCTGCTTTTTGCGGCGGGGCAGAAGGGCGATCGCGTCTCTAGCGGTTCAGAAGTTGCTCCGCGTGCTGATCTGCGCGCGACGACGCTTGAGCGCACGACGCTCGTCCTCGTCCATGCCGCCCCAGACGCCCGCGTCCTGGCCACTGGCCAGTGCCCAGGCCAGGCAGTCGGACGCGACGGTGCAGCGGTGGCACACGGCCTTGGCAGCGGCGACCTGCGACACGGCAGGACCGGTCGTACCCACGGGGAAGAACAGTTCCGGGTCCTCGTCTCGGCAGGCCGCGCGGTGGCGCCAGTCCATTTCTTCGAGCTCCTTGTTTCGGGCGCGGTGCTCCGCGCCACAGTCGTCATGGCGGTCGTTTCTTGGGGTGCTCGTGAATGTTTTCACGAAGCACCGGGTTGGACAAGTCTTTTGCCGGGATCGGTGAGTCAGCTCACCCGCCTCAGCGACCTGTCTGACCTGCGTCTTTGTCTTTTCATCGAGCCGCTCGCGCGGACAGTGGTGCGGTGAGTGGAGCTTTGCCGTCGCCGAGTGGTAGCGGCGACTTTGCCGGAGGTGATCACCGGCGGTTGTTCACCGACCGCGACCACTCACAACGCAACCGTGAGCGCACGAGGCACACCGACGAACTCCACGTGGGTCCGTGGGCCCATCAGGTCTCCGTCGACCTGCAAGTTTACCGGCGATTCGGCGGTGATGCCGATGATCGGCACGTCGTCGTCGCGCACCAGCCGTCGGCCGCGGTGCTCGCCACGGGCACGCAGGGCCTGACAGGTGTGCCGCAGCACGGTCGGCAGGCCCAGCCCGGTCAGCGCGAACAGGCCGAGTCCGGAGTCGAACGAGCATCCTGTGTTCAGATGCACCGGCCGGGTGCCGAGGTAGCTCCACGGGTCGGTGTTGGAGACGAAGGCGGTGCGCGCCTCGATCGGCTGCTCCCCGGGCACCCGCACGGTGAGTGCCGGGTGCCCGTGCGGCGGACGAAGGTAGCTGGTCACGGCGGTGCGCAGGTAGAGGACCGGACCGGTGCGCTTGCCGCGCCTGCGCTCGACCGCGGCGACCACGTCGGCGTCCCAGCCCATGCCCGCGTTGAAGGTGAACCACCGCCCGCCCGCGCGGCCCAACCCGACCTGCCTGCCCCTGCGCCGCTCCAGCGCGTGCAGCAGGCGGTGGGTGGCCTCCACCGGGTCGCGGGGCAGCCCGAGCGCGCGGGAGAACACGTTGGCCGAGCCTCCGGGCACGACCCCGAGCGTCGGCACCGAGGCGTATCCGCCTGGTCGGCCGTCGGTGCGGGAGAGCAGCCCGTTGACGACCTCGTTGACGGTCCCGTCGCCGCCGTGCGCGACCACGACATCCACGCCCTCGTCGGCCGCCGCGCGGGCGACGGCCATCGCGTGCCCGCGGTAGTCAGTCTCGACGACGTCGAGCTTGACCTCGCTGGCCAGTGCGTGCGCGAGGACGTCACGGCCACCGGCGGAGGTCGCGGTGGCCTGTGGGTTGACGACGAGAACGGCACGCACGACCGCAGAGTAGGCCACCACGTCGGTGCCCTGTGGTGTTCGTGCCGAACACCTCGTGCGACCCACATCACGGACGGATCGCGCGCCGATCCCCGGCGACCCCGGGCCGTTCGCCCGGCGGTCGCCGTCGCGTTCCGTGCCCCGGTTCGCTGTGCCCTGCTGCCTCCCGGTCGTTGTCGTGGCTCCTGTCCCGCCGTGACGAGTTGCACCCCGGGCCGACCGCCCGCTCATCGACGACACCTGAATCTTTGCCCGGTACGCGGCCACGGTAAAACGGCCGACCGGGTGGCATACCATCGGTGACGTTCACACTCGGTCATCGCAGAAGGGCAACCTCGTCGTGCCGATTCGCGACGCGCTCTCCCCGGCTCCCCGCGAGGTCCGCATCGCGGGAGCGCTCACCGCCGCACCCGGCATCGCGCTGCTGGTCTTCGGTGCCGTCCTCGGGTTCCACGCGGGGGACTCGTCGCTGACCGCAGGCGCCATGCTGGCCGAGATCGGCTACTACGTCCTGCTGGCCGCCGGTGTCCTGGCCTGCGCCGCCGGATTGCTGCTCGGCCGGACCTGGGCCCGCTCGCCCGCGGTGGTGGTGAACCTCGTCGTGGCCGGTGTGGGCTGGTACGCCGCCGGGCCGTCCGGCCAGCCGGGTTTCGGCGTGCCGGTGATCGGCATCGGCGTGGCCGTGATCGTGCTGTTGTTCCGCAGGCCGTCCCGGGCCTGGGTGCTCGGCCAGGAGGAGGGCGAGAGCGAGGAGGAGGCCGCACGCCGGGGCGGGGCCGAGGGCCGCGCCGCCGAGCGCGAGC
>NZ_KB912640.1:61717-71375 GCF_000383795.1 Saccharomonospora saliphila YIM 90502 | reverse complement strand
GGCCCTGGGACTCGGCGCCCGAGTGCCCGTGCCGCCCGCGGGAGCGGGCGAGCCGCCGGTTGGTTTCACGTGTGCGCGCGGCGCAGCCGTTCGTAGTGGGCCGTGCAGTCCTCGTACCGGGGGAGCAGGTCGGCGCGCTCGGCCTCGGCGAGCGTGGGCGCCGTGGCGTCCTTGTCCGAAAGGAGCGGCTCGATGTCCGCGGGCCACGGAATGCCGAGAGCGGGATCGAGCGGGGTGACGCCGTGTTCGGCGGCGGGGTTGTACCCCGTGGAGCACAGGTAGACCATCGTCGTGTCGTCGTCGAGGGCCATGAATGCGTGACCGAGCCCTTCCGCGAGGTAGAGCCCGCGGTAGTCGGTGCTGTCGAGCCGGACCACCTCGTGCCTGCCGAAGGTCGGCGAGCCGACCCGCACGTCGACGACCACGTCGAGCAGCGCGCCCTGCGCGCAGTAGACGTACTTCGCTTGCCCCGGGGGCGTGTCGGCGAAGTGCACACCCCGCACGGTGCCCCGGCGGGAGAGGCTGTGGTTCATCTGCGCCACGCGCAGTGGGTGGCCCACCGCCTTGACGAACGCGTGCTCCTGAAACGGGGCCACGAACAGCCCCCGCTGGTCGGGAAAGACCGGCGGGGCGAACTCGTAGGCGTCGGGTACCGCAAGCTCGCGCACGTGCATGGTCGCGAGCATAGCGGCGGGCGCGGGTGTGCGCGGACAGGCCACCAAGCCGGACGGTCGTCTTGCTATCAGCCCCCTGACCAGGGGAAATCCGCCCCTGTCCTGTGATCTGAACCGCACCCCCGCGACGCGGGCGGGGCCGTACCTGGCAGACTGGGCGGACCGCCGCGTCCGCGGCCATGCCTGCCACGACGGACCACCCTCACCACGGGCGTGGAACGGACGCCTCGTCGGCGAGAGCGCTACAGCGCCGGACTCGCCGTGTGGACGAGCCCACCGCACCGGGAATGTCACCCGGTGATTCCAGTTCTCTTCAGTCCGAGGAGATTGACGTGTCCCAAGCTCAGGTGAGCGACGACGACATTTTCGCCGGTCACGAGGGCGGCAAGCTCTCCGTGGCCGCCACCCGCCCGATCACCCACGCGCGTGACCTCTCCATCGCCTACACCCCCGGGGTAGCGAAGGTGAGCCGTGCGATCGCGGAGGACGAGGCGCTGGCACAGCGCTACACGTGGGCCGACCGCCTGGTCGCGGTCGTGAGCGACGGCACGGCGGTACTCGGGCTCGGCGATATCGGTCCCCGCGCGTCGATGCCCGTCATGGAGGGCAAGTCGGTGCTGTTCAAGAGCTTCGCGGGGCTGGACTCGATCCCGCTGGTGCTTGACACCACCGACGTGGACGAGATCGTGGAGACGCTCGTGCGGATGCGTCCCTCGTTCGGGGCGGTGAACCTTGAGGACGTCGCGGCGCCGCGGTGCTTCGAGCTCGAGGACCGGCTCATCGAGGCGCTGGACTGTCCGGTGATGCACGACGACCAGCACGGCACCGCCATCGTGGTGCTCGCCGCGCTCCGGGGCGCGAACATGGTGCTCGATCGCTCGATCGCCGATCAGCGCGTCGTCGTCTCGGGCGCGGGCGCGGCCGGGGTGGCGTGCACCCGCATTCTGCGCGCCGCCGGAGTCGGGGACATCACCGTGCTGGACTCGCGGGGGATCGTGCACGCCGGCCGCGCGGACCTGACGCCGATCAAGGCCGAACTGGCGGAGACCACCAACGCGGAAGGGCGCACGGGCGGGATCGCCGAGGCGCTCGACGGCGCCGATGTCTTCCTCGGACTGTCCAGTTCGCGCGTCGACGAGGGCCTGCTGGAGACCATGGCACCCGATCCCATCGTGTTCGCGCTGTCCAATCCGGACCCCGAGGTGCATCCGGAGGTCGCGGGCAGGCACGCCACCGTGGTGGCGACCGGTCGCAGTGACTTCCCCAACCAGATCAACAACGTTTTGGCCTTCCCGGGGGTCTTCCGCGGCGCGCTCGACGCGGGGGCCCGGGCGATCACGGAGAACATGAAGCTCGCGGCGGCCGAGGCGATCGCCTCGGTGGCTGCCGACGAGCTGGCCGCCGACCACATCGTGCCCAGCCCGCTGGATGCGAGGGTGGCGCCCGAGGTGGCGGCCGCCGTGGCGAAGGCGGCCGAGTCCGACGGCGTGGCGACCCGCCCGTTGCGGCCTTCGGCCTGACCCACCGCCGGGGTCGGCAGGGCCTGACGCGCCGCCGTCAACGCGAAGGGAAACGCGGTGACGTCGGGCCCTGCCGACGCCTGATCCAGCCTTGGGGGCGGGTGGCGGTATGCTTCCTGCCGCCCGCGCGCGCCCGGGCCAGCGGCCGTGCGGACGGAAGGAGAAGGATGTCGTCTAGTCCTCACGATCCCGCCTCACAGCCCGGGTCGGCCCCGTGGCCGGGGCACCAGGCCGGGTACCCGCCGATGCCCGGCATGCCGCCGGGGGAGCCGCTGCCCGCCGGGCCGGAGGCCCGGGAACTGCACTCGCTGCCCCCGCAACGCCCCGGCACGCTGACGGCCGCGGCCGTCGTCGGGTTCGTGGCCTCCGGGTTCGAGATGCTCGGAGGCGTGCTCTGGATGCTCGGCGGCGCCGCGCTCGGCATGGTCGAGGACGCCTTCGACCAGGACTCGACGGTGGGCGGGGTCATCACACTGCTGGGGCTGGCCTGCCTCGTGCTCGGCGGTGCCTACATCTGGGGCGGCGTGCTGGCGTTGAAGGGCAGGAAACTCGTCCTGCTCGTCGCGGCGTGTACCGCCGCCGCGCTCAACCTCACCGCGGGCATCCTGTTCGGCGGCGGAGTGCTCAGTCTCGTCCTCGCTGCCGTGGTGATCCTGCTGCTCTCGCTGGCCCCGAGTCGCAACTACCAACCGCGCTGACGGGCTGCGGCCCACTACCCGGCGGGCGGCGGGCTCCTACCGGTCCGGGTCGGTCGCGAGTGCGGAGCGCAGCCGTACCAGTTCGTGCCGGGGCAGGTCGATCGCCCGCAGGTCGGCGAGGTGGGCGGGCAGGTCGGGTACCAGGTTGCGCAGTCGTGCGTGGGCGCGGGTCCAGACCCGATGCACGGCCTGCTGCGCGGCGGTGCCCCCTGGGGCCACCGCGTCGGCCACCACGACGGCGTGCGTGTTGTCCGGGGTGCTGCGCAGTAGCCGAAGCCGGTACTTCGGGGCGAGCAGCTCGCGCAGCGCCCGCTGGCCCGCCGCGTCGGCGAGGTCGGGGTGGGCGTTGGGCAGCAGCACCGCGACCCGCTCGGCGTTGATTCCCATTAGCACGCGAAGCAACCACGGACCGGGGTCGCCGGTGAGGTCGGCGGCCACGGCGGTGCCCGCACGGGGAGCCGCGCCCGGACTGGTCCAGTCCGGCGAGCGCCACTCGACCTCCCGCCCGCCCTCGGCGGCCAGAGCGGTGACCGCCTCCCGCAGCGCGTCGGAGGTGTGCGTGGCCTCCACCGACCGCGGTCCGTGCGTGTAGATGGTCTGCGCGCTCGTGGCCTTCTTCCGGGCGCGGGCGGTCGGGGCGCAGACGTAGAGGTCGGCCGCGCCTCCGATCGCCTGCGCGCCGTCGTAGCGGTGGAACGCGGGCAGGATCGCCTCGAACGTCAGCCCCAACCCGAGCAGCGCCCGCTGGACCCGCGCACCCAGCGTGGGATGCCGGTCGCTGTAGCCGTAGGCGAGCACGATCCGCCCCTCGGGCGGGTCCCGCAGGCACTCAAGAGCCCGCGCGGCGAACAGGCTCATGCCCTCCTGGGTGTACGGCGGGTCGCTGAACACCACGTCGGCCGTTCGCGTCACCGCGAGCGGGAGTCCGAACCGGAGGTCGGCGTGCACGGTCCGGATGTGGCCGTCGCCGCGCCGGTCGAGGTGTTCGAGTACCCGGTCGTCCACGTCCACCACCGTCAGCCGCGCCTGGGGCCGGAGCAGGTGCACCGCCAGCGAGGTCAGGTCGTGGTCTCCCAGGAAGAGCAGCTCGGCCTCACGAAGGTCGTACTGCTCGTCGAGCCAGCGTGCGCGGTCGAGCACGGTTTCCGCGGTGGCCTGGACGTGGTCGAGCGCGGCCAGCGGTGGGGGACCCTCGTCGATATGGCGGGCGATCGCGGCGCGCGCGTCCCCGGGCGGTGTCGCGGGCATGCCCACCCGGTCGAGGTGCCGGGGTGCGGAACCGGGGCGCAGGCGGACGGCGGTTCCGTCGCGCTCCACGTCGTCGGCGAGCGCGTCGAGCAGCTCCTCAAGCGTGCGCCGGGGCAGCGTGCTCATCCGCACGAGCTCGTCGAACGAACGCCACCCGTCCCCGAGGGCCGCGACCGCCGTCCTGACCGCCCGCGCGCGCATCCCGAAACCGTCCACGGCCACCGAGCCTAAAGCGGTCGCCGCCGTCCACCGCGCGCGGCCCGCCGGGCCGGTGGGACCGACCGAAGTCTGGTGCCGGTGCGACTTTCGGTCCGGTGCGTTCGGGTGGTGGATCGAGACAGATCCGGTCGTGATTACCCGGTTCGCCCGGTCACGGCAAGAGTGTCTTTCGCGCCGGGTGCCGCTCTACGTTCTCCGCCACGTTCACGGCGAAAAGCTCACCGGAACGTGGAGGGAGAGACCGTGCGAAGAGACCACAAGTTCACGCGCAGATCGTGGGCCGCGGCCGGGCTCGGCGCCGGCGTCGCGGTCCTCACCGCGCTCGGCGGTACCGTCACCGCCTCCGCGCAGGAGGGCACCGTTCTCGGAGCGGGTGCCGACGGTGCGATCGAGAACAGCTACATCGTCGTGCTCGAGGAGGGCTCGTCGGTGGAACAGGTCGCCGACCGCCATGACGCCAGTGTGAAGCGGGTGTACCGCAACGCCCTGAACGGCTTCTCGGCCACGATGAACGAGCAGCGCGCCAAGCGCGCCGCCGCCGACCCGGCCGTGGCCTACGTCGAGCAGAACCGGGTCCTGCACACGACGGCGGACCAGTTCGACCCGCCGTCCTGGGGGCTCGACCGCATCGACCAGCGCGAGCTTCCGCTCGACGACGTCTACAGCTACGCCACCACGGCGTCCGGCGTTGAGGCCTACGTCATCGACACGGGCATCCGCGTCTCGCACGACGACTTCGACGGCCGTGCCCGGCACGGGTGGGACTTCGTCGACAACGATGCGAACGCCGACGACTGCAACGGGCACGGCACCCACGTGGCCGGCACCATCGGCGGCGGTTCCTACGGTGTGGCCAAGGGCGTCGAGCTGATCGGCGTGCGCGTGCTGGACTGCCAGGGTTCCGGCAGCTACGCGGGCGTGATCGACGGGATCGACTGGGTCACCGAGAACGCCAGCGGCCCCGCCGTGGCGAACATGAGCCTCGGTGGCGGTGCCTCGACGGCGGTGGACGACGCGGTGCGCCGCTCGATCGACGCGGGAGTCACCTACGCACTGGCGGCGGGCAACGACTACGGCGCCGACGCGTGCAACACCTCACCGGCCCGGGTGACCGAGGGCATCACCGTGGGCTCGACCACTAGCTCCGACTCGCGGTCGAGCTTCTCCAACATCGGGTCCTGTCTCGACCTGTTCGCTCCCGGGAGCAGCATCACCTCCGCCTGGATCGGCAGTGACAGTGACTCGAACACCATCAGCGGGACCTCGATGGCGACCCCGCACGTGGCCGGTGCCGCCGCGCTGTACCTGGCCGACAACCCCTCGGCCTCGCCGCGGCAGGTGCGGGACGCTCTGGTGAACGGTGGTACGAGCGGCGTCGTCGGCGACGCCGGGAGCGGCTCGCCGAACGTGCTCCTGTACACCGGCGACGGCGACGACACCCCGCCGCCCGACCCCGAGCCCGGTGACTGTGAACCGGTGACCAACGACAACGACGTCGCCATCAACGACGGCGCGACCGCTACCAGCTCCGTGACCGTCAGCGGGTGCGAGCGGGCCGCCTCCAGCTCGGCCACGGTGGACGTCGACATCCGGCACACCTACCGCGGTGACCTGGTGATCGACCTGGTGGCCCCGGACGGCACCAGCCACC
Organism: Saccharomonospora saliphila YIM 90502; assembly: GCF_000383795.1. GTDB lineage: Bacteria > Actinomycetota > Actinomycetes > Mycobacteriales > Pseudonocardiaceae > Saccharomonospora > Saccharomonospora saliphila. The sequence continues at coordinate 65,365 of NZ_KB912640.1, read as the reverse complement.
GGCTCAAGAACTCGGGGTGGGACCCGGGTGACAACGTCATCGAGACCTACACCGTCGACGCGTCGAGCTCGCCCGCCGACGGCACCTGGCAGCTGCGGGTGACCGACGTGTACTACGGCGACACCGGTTACATCAACAGCTGGACCTTCACGCCGTGACCCGCGCGGAATGAGGCGCCTCCTCGCGCCCGCACCGGCCGGCGACGGCGGTGCGGGCGCGAGTGCCCGCGCTTACTCGAACGCCCGGGCGATCAGGGCGCTCTGCTCGACCTCGTGCACCTTCGGCGACCCCGCCGACGGGGCGGCCATCGGCCTGCGGGCGACGACTTCGAGGCGGGGGAACGCCTCGGGCAGCCGGCGCGGGAGATTGAGCCCGAAGAACGGCCAGGCGCCCTGGTTCTCCGGCTCCTCCTGCACCCACACGACCTGGTTGGCGGACGAGTACTTCTCCATCGCGCTGACCAGCTTGGCCTTGGGCAGCGGGTAGTACTGCTCGACGCGCACGATCGCCACGTCGTCGATCTCGCGCCTGGCCCGCTCGGTGACCAGCTCCCAGTACAGCTTGCCGGACGTGAGCAGCACCTTGCGCACCTTGGCGGGTTCGACGTCGGTGTCGTCGATGACCGAGAGGAACTTCGAGCCGTCGGTGAAGTCCGCGACGTCCGAGGTCGCCTGCTTGTTGCGCAGCATCGACTTCGGCGTGAACACCACCAGCGGCCGGTTCACGCCGTCGAGGGCGTGCCTGCGCAGCAGGTGGAAGTAGTTCGCCGGGGTCGAGGGCACGGCCACGGTCATCGAGTGCTCGGCGCAGAGCTGGAGGAACCGCTCGATCCGGCCGGAGGTGTGGTCGGGGCCCTGACCCTCGTGGCCGTGCGGCAGCAGCAGCACCACGTCGGAGTGCTGGCCCCACTTGGCCTCGCCGGAGGAGATGTACTCGTCGATGACGGTCTGCGCGCCGTTGATGAAGTCGCCGAACTGGGCCTCCCACATCACCAGCGCCTCGCCGTTGGCCACCGAGTAGCCGTATTCGAAGCCGACCGCGGCGTACTCGGACAGCGCCGAGTCGTAGATCATCACGCGGCCCTGCCCGTCGGCGAGGTGTTGCAGCGGCGAGTGTTCCTGGCCGCTCTTGCGGTCGATGAGCACCGAGTGCCGCTGAGTGAACGTGCCGCGCCGCGAGTCCTGGCCCGCCAGGCGCACCAAACGGCCCTCAAGCGCCAGCGACCCGAAGGCGAGCAGCTCACCGAAGGCCCAGTCGATGCCGCCCTCGCGGGACATCTTGTGCCGCCGCTGGAGCACCGGCTTGACGCGGGAGTGCGGGTTGAAGCCCTCGGGCAGCTCGACGAACGCGTCGCCGATCTTCTCGATCACCTCGCGGGAGACGGCCGTGGGTACCTGCGCGGGCACCTGCTGGCTCTGCTCCACCGAGGGGCTCGGTGCGACCGGGTGCTTCTCCAGCTCGCGGACCTCGTTGAAGACGTGTTCGAGCTGGCTGGAGAAGTCGCGCAGCGCGGCCTCGGCCTCCTCCATCGAGATGTCGCCCCGGCCGATGAGCGCCTCGGTGTAGGTCTTCCGCACGCTTCGCTTGGCGTCGATGATGTCGTACATGCCCGGCTGGGTCATCGACGGGTCGTCGCCCTCGTTGTGGCCGCGGCGCCGGTAGCAGATCATGTCGATCACGACGTCCTTGTTGAACGCCTGCCGGTAGTCGACGGCCAGCCGCGCCACCCAGTAGGCGGCCTCGGGGTCGTCGCCGTTGACGTGGATGATCGGCGCGCCGATCATCTTCGCGACGTCGGTGGCGTACTGCGACGAGCGGGCGTGCTCGGGCGGGGTCGTGAACCCGACCTGGTTGTTGATGATGACGTGCACAGTGCCGCCGGTGCGGTAGCCGCGCAGCATCGCCAGGTTCAGCGTCTCGGCGACCACGCCCTGACCCGCGAACGCGGCGTCGCCGTGCAGCAGCACCGGCAGGACGGTGAACCCGCCCGAGTCGCGGTCGCCCTTGTCGAGGATGTCCTGCTTGGCGCGCACGATGCCTTCGAGCACCGGGTCGACGGTCTCCAGATGCGAGGGGTTCGCCGTGAGCGAGACCCGCGTCTCGCCGTCGCCGAACATGCGGAAGTACTTGCCCTCGGCGCCGAGGTGGTACTTCACGTCACCGGAGCCGTGGGCCTGGCCCGGGTCGAGGTTGCCCTCGAACTCCTGGAAGATCTGCGAGATCGGCTTGCCGACGATGTTGGCCAGCACGTTGAGCCTGCCCCGGTGCGGCATGCCGATGACCACCTCGTCGAGCTCGTGCTCGGCGGCCTTGTCCAGCACCGTGTCCAGCAGCGGGATGACCGTTTCGCCGCCTTCGAGGGAGAACCGCTTCTGCCCGACGTACTTGGTCTGCAGGAAGGTCTCGAACGCCTCGGCGGCGTTGAGCTTCGACAGCACGTACTTCTGGACCGTCGGCTCGGGCTTCTCGTGCGGGATCTCGACGCGCTCCTGGATCCAGCGCCGCTCGTCCGGGTCGAGGATGTGGGTGTACTCGACGCCGACGGTGCGGCAGTAGGAGTCACGCAGCACGCCGAGCACGTCGCGCAGCTTCATGCGCTCCTTGCCCGCGAAGCCGCCGACCGCGAACTCGCGGTCGAGGTCCCACAGCGTCAGGCCGTGCGACAGGATGTCGAGGTCCTCGTGCCTGCGCTGGCGGTAGTTCAGCGGGTCGGTGTCGGCCATCAGGTGGCCGCGCATCCGGTAGGCGTCGATCAGTTCGAGCACCCGGGCGGTCTTGTCGATCTCGCCCTCGGGGATGTCCTCCACCCAGCGCACCGGCTCGTAGGGCAGCCGCAGCGAGGTGAAGATGTCGTCGTAGAAGCCGTCCCCGCCGAGCAGGAACTCGTGGATGCGCTTGAGGAACTCGCCCGATTCCGCGCCCTGGATGATGCGGTGGTCGTAGGTCGAGGTCAGCGTCATGATCTTGCTGACGCCGAGGTTGACCAGCGTCTGTTCGCTGGTGCCCTCGAAGTGCGCCGGGTACTGCATCGCCCCGACGCCGATGATCGTGCCCTGCCCGGACTGGAGGCGGGGCACCGAGTGGTTGGTGCCGATGCCGCCCGGGTTGGTCAGCGAGATCGTGGTGCCCGCGAAGTCGTCGGCGGTGAGCTTGTTGTTGCGGGCCTTCTTGATGAGGTCCTCGTAGGCCTGCCAGAACTGGAGGAACGTCATGTTCTCGCAGTTCTTGATGGAGGCCACGACCAGCGAGCGCTGGCCGTCCTTGCCCTTCATGTCGATGGCGATGCCGAGGTTGACGTGTTCCGGCGTGACGGCGTGGGCCTTGCCGTCGACCAGCTCGTAGTGCCGGTTCATGTTCGGGAAGTCACGCAGCGCCCGCACCATCGCGTACCCGATCAGGTGGGTGAACGAGATCTTCCCGCCGCGGCTGCGCTTGAGGTGGTTGTTGATGACGATGCGGTTGTCCGCCATCAGCTTCGCCGGGACCGCGCGCACGCTGGTGGCCGTGGGCACGGTCAGCGACGCGTCCATGTTCTTGGCGATGGCGGCGGACGCTCCGCGCAGCGGCGTGCGCTCGGGGCCGGTGGTCGTCGAGGGCGGGGCGGGCCTGGCCGTGGCCGAGCTGGTCTGCTTCGGCTTCGGCTCGGCG
>NZ_KB912640.1:54424-61617 GCF_000383795.1 Saccharomonospora saliphila YIM 90502 | reverse complement strand
CGGCGCCGTCGCCCTTCGGGGCCGCCGGGGCCTGCCGCCCGGTTGCCGTCTGTTGTGTGGAGCCGGGCTGCTGCGTGGTGCCCGTCCGGGACGCGGTGGTCGACGGCTTCGTCGCGCTGGTCCCTGCGTCCGTGGCCGACTTGCCGTTGGGCGAGGCCGCGCGTCCGGTCGCGGCGGAGTCCGACTTCGCCCGGTTGTCCTGGGTGGGAGTGAAGTCTGCGAAGAACTCATGCCAGGCGGCATCGACTGAGGAAGGGTCGGCGAGGAACTGGTCGTACATTTCCTCGACGAGCCATTCGTTGGGGCCGAACTGTGACGCAGGGCTGCTGCTGGACACGGCTGGGACTCGCCTCTATCCGTCTCGATCTTGGTTGGTCGCTTGCGCGCCTACCAGGCTAACCCCCTGGTTTGTCCGTTCGTCAGCGAAGTCGGTCACGGCGCTCTCCGAACCGGTGCGCCACGGAGCTTTACCGATGAAGTGATATTTGTCACACGAACCTGCCGGGGGATGGCGCGTCGGCATCAGCGGAACGCTCGTTCGGCCCTGTCGGGAGCGGGCCGGCACCCGTGCCGGCGCCGCCGGGGCGTGTCCTGCGGCCATGCCGGACACACATTCAGCCGACCAGCCGTTTCGGCCTTGCTCGTTACTCGCCGACGATGTCATGCGTGCGCATCGCCGCACCGCGCGGAGAGCACCGGGAACCGGCGAGGCGCGCCCTCCGTCTCTGTAGTGCTGGACCGGGAAGGGAGAGGGCCGTGGCCGATCTGGGGGACGTCGAGCGGATGGTGGACGACTGGGAGCGGGACGCCACCGAGCGGGCGCAGCGCTACGAGCGCATGCGCGAGGAGGTCGAGCAGATCTCGATCACCGAATCGGTGGCCTCCGGGGCGGTGAGCGTCACGGTGGGCTCCAACGGTGTGCCCACCGACGTGGCGATGACCGACGCGGTGCGGTCGATGAGCCCCGACGAGATCGCGGCCAGTGTCGTGCGGGCCATGCACAAGGCGCAGGCGCGGTACCCGGAGCGGCTGCGGGAGATCACCGAGGCGACCGTTGGTGACGACCGGATCAGCAGGCACATCCTGGCCACCGCCGCGGAACAGTTCCCCGAGGACCCCGAGCCGGACGAGGAACAGGCCCCGCCCTCGGGTCGCGAGCGGCGGTTCGAGCCCGAGGACGACGACTTCGGCGGTGAGTCCTTCTTCCGCCGTGGTTGACCGAAACGCGCACGGCGACCGACGAGAACTGGGGGTTCGAGGATGACAAGCGGTGGTGCGGGTTACGAGGTCCTCACCGGCGAGCTGCACGCGCACTCCGGCAAGGTCGACGGCTTCGCGGAGCGGATGCGCACGGCGGTGGACGCGGCACGCCAGGTCACGATGGACAACAGCGCCTACGGCGTGATCTGTCAGCCGTTCGCGCTGTTGCTCCAGCCGTTCGAGGAGATGGGCGTCACCGCGCTGGAGCAGGCCGCCGAGACGATCTCCGAGACGGCGGGGAAGGTGCGGGAGGCCGCGGACGCCTACACCGGCCAGGAGGGTGAGACCGCGTCGGCGGTCACGCAGGCGGGAAGCGGTCTGTGATGACCGGGCCCAACCCGCTGGTGGCGCAGGAGCAGTCCCAGACCACGGCGATGACCGGCATCGGCATCGCCGAGTCCGCGCAGGGACTCGCACAGGGCATCGAGGACGGGTCGTGGGTGGCCGCCGGGCTGGGGGCGGTCGGTATGGGCCTCGAAGTGCTGTCCATGGCGATCGATCCGGTCGGCACGCTGTTGCAGTACGGGGTGTCATGGCTGGTCGAGCACGTCCAGCCGCTCAAGGAGGCACTCGACTGGCTGGCCGGTGACCCGCCGGTGATCCAGTCGTTCTCGGACACCTGGGCCAACGTCGCCACCGAGGTGGCCGCGATCTCCGAGGAGATGGCCGCCGAGGCGGACAACGGCACCGCAGGCTGGACCGGCGCGGGAGCGGACGCCTACCGGGAGTCGGCGGCCGTCCAGGCCGACGCGGTGGCGGGCGCGGCGTCGCTGTCGCAGGGCATCTCCACCGGTGTGATGATCATGGGTGAGGTCGTCGCGGCCGTGCGGGAGACCGTGCGCGACCTCGTGGCCGAGCTGGTGGGCAAGCTGATCACGTGGGCGTTGGAGGCGGCGGGCACTCTCGGCTTCGCCACCCCGCTGGTGGCCGCGCAGGCCACGGCCGCGATCAGCAAGGCGATCTCCACGATCAGCGACCTGATCCGCAAGCTCGTCAAGACGATCAGCAACGTCTCCCCGCTGCTGCGCCGCGTGGTCTCGAAGCTGGACGAGATCATCCAGGCGCTGGCGAAGCTGGGCCGCAAGATCGACGGCGGGAGCCCGTCCGGCGCGACCACCCCGTCCGGCGCGGCCACGCCCGGAATCGACACGCCGACGGTGCGGCCGGACGGCGGTACGGCCCCGAGCAGTTCTACGGCCCCGAGCAGTTCTACGGCGCCGAGTAGTTCCACGGGGCCGAGCGGGACCACGGCGCCGAGCGGAACGGGGCTCCGGCGGCCGGATGCGACGGGAGTGACTGGTCCGGGCACGTCCGGTCCGGACCACTCGCTCGACGGCAGCCGTCAGACATCACCCGTCAGAAGCGACGGTGGGTCGGCGGCCGCGGGGCAGTCCGGCGGTTCCAGCCGCCCCCGGATGGACGACACAGTCCGCTCGTGGGAGCGCAACGATCGGTGGGCGAACGAGGCGTACGACAACATCAGAGCTTCCGACGATGTGGCCGCCGTCGCGCGTAACCTCGAGAACGCACCCCGCCTCGACGGTGGTACGGGGTTCAGCCATGCGGAGGTCGAACGCATCAAGAACCATGTCTTCTTCGAGACGCATCCACTGGACGACGGTGCTGGCGGCGTCGTGCACGAGAGGTTCGAGGCCAACCCCGACATGGCGGAAGCGTGGCTGCGGCTCCGGTCCGGCCGACACCAGTCCGAAGACCTCGCGCTTCTGGAACACGAACTCGCCGAGAGCGACTACTGGCAGCGAAACCCGAATGCGGTGTACTGGGAGGCGCACCGGGCCGCGAACGAGGTGTCCAATTGGGAAGATCGGATTCCGGCCGCGACCAATGAAGACTACAACGAGCCTTGGAGGTAGGCCTTCACATGGCGATGCTCGTCAATTTGCGCCGTGTCGACGACAATGGGACCGTCGCGAAGTACTGGTTCCAGTCGGCGAGTGGTCCTCGACGGGTACTGTTCTTCGACCGCGCCTCGGAACGAGTGTGGCCGGAGGACGAGAATCGGGACGCTGTTTTCCGGGCCGCGGCGACGAAGCTGTCGAAAATCTGGCTTCAGCGCAACGAGCTGCCAGAAACGACTGTTCATCAGGCCTGATCCCCGGCTCGAATCGGCTCGAATCCAGGACGGTCTGTCAGGCGCCGGGTCCCGCGCCATCGGGGTGCACGCGTGTTCTGTCCGCGCCGTCCGGTGCCACGCTGAGCTTCCACAGCCGCGCGTAGTGGCCGTCGGCGGCCACGAGTTCGTCGTGGGTGCCCTGCTCGACGATGCGGCCCTTGTCGAGCACCACGATGCGGTCCGCCCTGGCGGCGGTGGCCAAGCGGTGGGCGACCACGAACGTCGTGCGCCGCCGGGCCACCTCGTCGGTGGCGCGAAGCACCACCGCCTCCGTCGACGGGTCGAGTGCCGCCGTGGCCTCGTCGAGCAGCAGCACGTCCGGGTCCACCAGCTCCGCCCGCGCCAGCGCCACGAGCTGACGCTGCCCTGCCGACAGCGACCGGCCGCGCTCCCCGACCTGCTGGTGGAAACCGTGCGGCAGCGCCGCGACGCCTTCGAGCGCGCCCACCGCGCGCACGGCCTCCTCCACCTCGGCGTCGGTGGCATCGGGACGGCCGTAACGCACGTTGTCGGCCACCGTGCCGGAGAACAGGTGCGCCTCCTGCGGTACGACGCCGAGCCTGCCGCGCAGGCCCGCCAGGTCGTAGTCGCGCACGTCCACCCCGTCGAGGTAGACCGTGCCACCGGTGACGTCGTAGAAGCGTGCCACCAATTTGACCACGGTGGACTTGCCCGCGCCGGTCGCGCCGACCAACGCCACGGTGGTTCCGGCGGGCACGTGCAGCGACATCCCGCTCAGCGCGGGTGTCTCCGCGCCCGCGTAGGAGAAGTCCACGTCGCAGAGCTCGACCTCGCCGCGCAACCGGGGCGGTACCGGCACCGGATCGTCGCTCTCCGGTACCGACGTCGGCGTGCGCAGCAGGTCACCGATGCGGCGTAGCCCCACCTTGGCCTGCTGGTAGCCGTCGAACACGGTGGACAACTGCTGCACAGGGGAGAAGAACAGTCCCAGATACAGCAGGAACGCCATCAACACGCCGACGGGCAGGGTCCCGGCGGCCACCCGGTTCGCGCCGGTGACCAGCACGGCGGCCTCGGCGACGCCGGAGAGCAGTGTGACGAACGGGAAGTAGGTGGCCACGTAACGCTGTGCCCGTAGCCGGGCGCGGCGGTAGGCGTCGCTGCGCGAGGCGAACTGCCGGGCGGAGTGCTGCTCGCGGGTGTAGGCCTGGGACACCCGCAGCCCGCTGACGTTTTCCTGCATGTCGGCGTTGACCGCGCTGACCCGCTCGCGCGCCTCGGTGTAGGCGGCCGAGACGCGCCGGTGGAACACCCAGGTCGCGATCAGCAGCACGGGAAGCACCGCGAACACCACGAGCGCGAGCCCGAGGTCGGTGAGCAACAGCGCGCCGCCGATCCCGAGGATCGTCAGCATGCTCACCACCGCCGTGGCGAGTCCGGTTTGCAGGAACGTCGACAGCGCGTCGACGTCGGTGGTCATCCGGGTCATGATCCGGCCCGCGAGCTCGCGCTCGTAGTAGTCGAGGCCGAGCCGTTGCAGGTGTGCGTAGCTGCGCACCCGCAGCAGGTAGAGCACCGATTCGCCGGTGCGCGCGGTCATCCGTGTCTGCACGGCGACCGCCAGCCAGTCCACCGCGATCACCAGCGCGCCGATCCCGGCGGCCATCAGCACGACCGACTCCGCACCGGCGCGGACGCCGTCGTCGACCCCGCTGCGGTAGAGCGCGGGCACCGCGACGGTGGCCAGCGCGTCAACGGCCACCAGCGCCACGACCGCCGCCAGCAGCGCCCGCACGGGCCGGAGAACCCCGCGCAGCGTGAACCGGGGATCGGGTGCGGCCGGGTCGGTCTCGCCGAGCTCGGGCCTGCCCGTGGCCTCGGGTAACTCGCGCACGCGGCGCAGCAGGTCGGGTGTCGGCGGAAGGTCCAGCGAGGCGCGTCCTCCGGGGCCGCCGCGGGGGGCCGTGAGCGCACGCCGCGCCGCCGCCTCGGCGGATTCGGTGCTGTCGTCCTCGGCGTCGGAAACGGTGTCCTCCGGCCACAGCCCCGGGGTGAGGCCGGTGGTCTCGTCGCGTTCGAGCGTGCCGTGCCGGTGCACGTGCTCGACGTCCTCGTCCGGCCCGGAGACCAGGTCCCGGAACAGCGCGCACCGCTGCTGGAGTTGTCCGGCTGTGCCGACGTCGACCACGCGCCCCTGGTCGAGCACCGCGATCCGGTCGGCCAGTGCGAGCGTGGAGCGCCGGTGCGCGATCAACAGGGTGGTGCGGGAGCGGGTGACCCCGCGCAGGGTCTCGTGGATCGCGGCCTCGGTCACCGTGTCGACCGCCGAGGTGGCGTCGTCGAGCACGAGCACCCTCGGGTCGGTGAGCAGGGCGCGCGCCAGGCCGATGCGCTGCCGTTGCCCGCCCGACAGGGTCAGCCCGCGTTCGCCGACCTCGGTGTCGTAGCCGTCGGGCAGCGCGGAGATGAACTCGTGTGCCTCGGCCGCGCGGGCCGCCGCGACCACCTCCTCGTCCGTGGCGCCCGGCTTGCCGTAGGCGATGTTGCCGCGCACGGTGTCGGAGAACAGGAACGGCTCCTCGAACACCACCCCGATGGTGCGGCGCAGGTCGCTCAGCGTGAGATCCCGGACGTCGGTGCCGCCGACGCGCACGGAGCCGGAGTGCGGATCGTAGAACCGCGGCAGCAGCAGCGAGACGGTGGACTTGCCCGACCCGGCCGTGCCGACCAGCGCGAGTGTCTCGCCGGGGTGTGCCCGCAGGGAGAGGCCGTCGAGCACGGGTTCGTCGCGGGTGTAGCCGAACCGCACGTCGTCGAGGCGGACGTCGAGCTGTCCGTCCGGCACCGCGACCGGGTGCTCGGGATCGCGCACCTCGGGCTGGGCGTCGACGAGTTCGTGCACCCGTTCCGCGCCGGCGCGGGTGAGCTGAGCCTGCACGACGAGGCTCGCCAGCATGCGCGCGGGACCGACCAGCGCGGAGACGTAGGTGGCGAAGGCCAGGAACGTACCGAGGCTGATCTCGCCGCGCAGGGCGAGGATGCCGCCGAGGGCCAGCACGGCGACCTGCCCGGCCGCGGGCAGTGCGGAGGTCGTCGCGGTGGGCACGGCCGACAGCCGGGCCGCCCGCAGCCGCTCGGCGTAGAGGGTCCGGGCGGTGCCCTCGAGCGTGCCGACCTCGCGGGACTCCTGCCCGAACCCCTTGACCACCCGCACGCCGGTGACCGTCTCCTCGACCTGCTGGGCCACTTCGGCGGCGCGTTGCTGCGCCGCCCAGGTCGCGGGGAAGAGCCGTTTCCTGCTGACCGCCACCACGATGCCCACGGCCGGTGCCACCACGAGGGCGATGACGGTGAGCAGCGGTGACATCCACAGCATCGCGCCGAGCGCCAGAAGCGCGAACACCACCGAGCCGATCGAGAGCGGCACCTGCATCAGGAAGCTGGTGACCAGCTGGAGGTCGGTGATGGCGCGCGAGACGATCTGGCCGGTACGCAACGAGTCCTGCGTGCCGCCGTCGAGCCGGGACACCGAGGCGAACACGTCGCGGCGCAGGTCGTGCTGCACGTCCAGCGCCAGGCGGCCCCCGAGGTAGCGGCGGGCGAAGGCGCTGCCGAAGGCCACCACTTGCAGCGCGAGCAGGGCGGCCGCGAGCAGGCCGAGACGCCCTGTCTCGCCGTCCACGGCGTCGTCAACGGCGGCCCGCACCAGCAGCGGTGTGCCTGCCTGGACGCCGACGCCGAGGACGGCCGCCGCGAGCGCGAGCGTGACCAGCACCGGATGCCGCAGGCAGGCCCGGGCGAGGCGACGCAACCAGCCGCCGTGCGCGGCGTGGCTCTC
>NZ_KB912640.1:42111-54324 GCF_000383795.1 Saccharomonospora saliphila YIM 90502 | reverse complement strand
GGCCTGCTGCTGCGGCGGCGGGCCCGCGGCGTGCTGGGGCGGCTGGCCCTGCACCGGCGCCGCGCCGTACTGCGGGCTGGTGAGCTGGAAGAACAACTGCTCCAGGTCGGCCTTCTCCTCCTGCATCCCGTACAGCGCGATGCCCGCCTGTGCGGCGATGTCACCGATCCGCTGGACGCTCGCCCCGGACACGGCCACCCGGCCGTCCTGGGTGGGCTCGACGCCGGTCACCCCGGAGGAGTGCAGCGCGGTGACGAGCCCGGAGGCGTCGGCGGGCTGCACCAGCACGCGCGACTGCCTGCTCTGGCGGAGCTGTTCCAGCGGCCCGTAGTACCGCGTGGCCCCGGCGCTGACGATGACGACCTGGTCGATCATCTGCTCCACCTCGGACAGGAGGTGGCTCGACACCAGCACGGTGCGTCCCTGCTGGGCGAAGGAACGCAGGAACGACCGCAGCCAGGCGATGCCCTCGGGGTCGAGTCCGTTCGACGGTTCGTCGAGCACGAGCACCTGCGGGTCGCCGAGCAAGGCCGTGGCGAGCGAGAGCCGTTGCCGCATCCCCAGTGAGAAGTCCGAGGTGCGCCGGTTCGCCGCGGGGGAGAGGCCGACAAGGCCCAGGACCTCGTCGGCGCGCTGGTCGGGTACGCCGGTGGCGGCGGCATAGATGCGCAGGTGCTTGCGCGCGGTGTGCTTCGGGTGGAACCCGCCGTTGTCGAGCACCGCGCCCACGACCCGGCCCGGGTTGCCGAGCTGGTCGTGCCGCCTGCCGTTGATGGTGGCCACCCCCGCCGTCGGTTCGACCAGCCCGAGCACCATCCGCAGCGTGGTGGTCTTGCCCGCACCGTTGGGTCCCAGGAAGCCGGTGACGCTGCCCGGCTCCACCGCGAAACTGAGATTCTGCACCGCGGTGACGGGTCCAAACTGCTTGGTGAGGTTCTGCACCGCGATGCGGCCGCTGCCGTCGTGCATGCTGCCCTCGTCTCTCATGATCGTGCCTGTGGCGGTGTCATCCTGCCGTACGGACCGTTACGACGATCACGGGAGTCCCCCGGTTCCCTCACCCGATCGGCGGGGCGACACAGATCACCCGGAGGGTGGCGCAGGGCACTCGTGACGCATCGTCACTGCGCACAGCGTTACGCTGGAGAAATCACGGGCTCCGAAGAACGCTGGTGGGAAAGAAACTTCGCCGACTCGCGCCCCCCGGGCGGCGAACCGCGACGTTATTGCTTAAGCTTGTGGGTGGCGGCCCGCTCCCGGTGACCCCCAGGCTGGTTGAGCGGGCCGCCCCTTCTTGACTCCCCGCGCGGCCGTACGCCGAGCGCGGTGCGGTCTTTCGCCTCAGCGCTCCCGGATCGGCGTGGTACCGCACGGCAGGCCGTGCGCGGTCGCCACCGGCTCGTTCGTCAGCTCGCCGCCGTGGGTGTTGAGCCCCTTGGCCAGGCTGGCGTCGGCGTGTGCCGCCTCGGCCCATCCGGTCTCGGCGATGCGGAGCACGTAGGGCAGCGTGGCGTTGGTGAGCCCGTAGGTCGAGGTGCGCGGCACCGCCCCTGGCATGTTGGTCACGCAGTAGAACACCGAGTCGTTGACCCGGTAGGTCGGGTCGTCGTGGGTGGTCGGCCGCGAGTCGGCGAAGCAGCCGCCCTGGTCGATGGAGACGTCCACCAGCACGCTGCCCTCGCGCATCCGGCCTGCCAGCTCGTGGGAGACGAGCCGGGGCGCCTTCGCGCCCGGCACCAGCACGGCACCGATCACCATGTCCGCGCCGAGCACGGACTCCTCGAGCGACATCGCCGTGGAGGCCACGGTGCGGACTCGGCCGGAGAACTCCTGGTCGATCTGCCACAGCCTGCTGATGTTGGTGTCGAGCAGCTCCACGTCGGCACCCAGCCCGAGTGCGACGCGCGCCGCGCCCCGGCCGACGACCCCGCCGCCGATCACGACGACCTTCGCCGGGTGGACACCCGGCAGGCCGCTCGGCAGCACTCCGCGGCCGCCCCCGGGCGCAGCAGCGCGGCGGCGCCCGCCTGAGGGGCGAGCCTGCCCGCGACCTCGGACATGGGGGCCAGCAGCGGCAGCGCGCCGTCGTCGCTCTGCACGGTCTCGTAGGCCAGCGCCGTCGTGCCCGCGTCGAGCAGGGCCTCGGTCAACGGCCGGTCCGCCGCGAGGTGCAGGTAGGTGAACAGCACCTGGTCGGCGCGCAGGTAGGCGTACTCGGGGGCGACGGGCTCCTTGACCTTGAGCACGAGTTCGCCCTCGCTCCAGACGTCGGCGGCCTCGCGCAGAACCTTCGCGCCCGCCGACAGGTACTCCGCGTCGCTGATGGCCGAGCCTGCCCCGGCTCCCGTCTCGACGAACACGTCGTGTCCCCTGCGGGTCAGCTCGTCGACCCCGGTGGGGGTCAACGCCACCCGGTACTCGTGTTTCTTCGTCTCGCGGGGGACGGCGATGCGCACGGTTGCCTCCTCTTCTCATCGCGCACGGTGAGGGTCTCTCGCCCGGCACGGTCGGGTACCCGGCCGCGGGTGCGCGGTCGGGAGGTTCATCATCCTCGCCCGGGCAAGCCCCCGCCGCGTGCGCGGCCGGAGACGGCTCAGCCGGTGAGCGCCTCGGTGATCCAGGCCGGGACGTCGACGTCGCGGTCGAGGCACTCGACCGCCAGGCGCACCGTCCAGCGCAGAGCCTGCACCAGCAGGCTGTCCACCTCATCGCGCGCGGCGCTGGCCAGGGCGATCTCGACCTGCTCGACCGCCGCCTCCGGGTTGCCGTGCACCTCGGCGAGCAGTGTGCGCACGGCGGTGCGCACGGGCGGTGCGGCCTGGTCGATGGAGACCTCCTCGCCGCTCTCGTCGAAGACCTGTACCCGCACCGGCGTGGCGCCGCCGTCACCGAGACCGGCGACCATCGCGCTGCAGGCGCCGAACAACAGCAGCATCAGCTCGCGGGTTCGCTCGCGCCGTTCCCGTTGCGCGGAGGGTCCGAGCGCGGACAGTGCCTCGTCGTCCTCGCCGAGACTGGCCGCCGCCAGCGCGCGCTGCGCACGGCGCACCAGCGCCTCCCGCCCGTCGTCGTGATCGGCCTGCACGGGTCCCATACAACACCAGTGGCCCCGCGCGCGGTGCCGCCCGGCAGGGTGATCGGGAGACGCGCCGGTCCGCGCGGAACGACTCACTTCGCCGCGTAGAGCGCCCCGAGGGCGAGGTCCTCAAGGAGGTCGGCGAGCTGGTCGTCGGGCAGGTGCCTGCTGTGCGGGGTCGAGTTCATCAACCCGAAGACGGCGTGCGCGGCCGAACGCGCGCGGGTGTCGTCGAGGTGGGTGACCGCCGCCCGCAGCGTCGCCACCCACACCTCGACGTAGCGGCGCTGCAGGGCGCGCACCTGCCTGCGGTCGGTCTGGCCGAGGTTGGCCAGGTCCCGTTCCTGCACCGTGATCAGGGCCGGCTGGCTGAGCGCGAAATCGACGTGGAAGCGCACGAGTCCCGCGAGCACCTCCTCCGGCGATCCGCCCCGGCCAGTGCGCTCGGTGGCGCCGTCGAGCAGGTAACGGCTGATCGAGGTGAGCATCTCCCCGAGCATCGCGTCCTTGCTCCGGAAGTGCCGGTACAGTGCGGGCCCCGAGATGCCCACCGCCGCGCCGATGTCGTCGATGCCGACCCCGTGGAAACCCCGGTCCGCGAAGAGCGCGGCCGCGGCCGCGAGGATCTGGTCGCGACGACCGGCCTTGTCGCCGCGCCGCAGAGGTGAACCGGAGGAGGACACGCGGCAGACTCTAGCGCCTCGGTTAGCGAACGCTAATGGAAGGGGAGTCTTTTGACGTGATCCATCCGGGTCATGTCCGTTTCCCGCGTCTTTCTCGTCATCCCTCCACCTGGTAAGGGTCTTTTCCGGCCAATCATTGACGGAAGGGTGCGCCATGGTGACGCGGGCTCGTCGGTTGTTCTCGGTTTTCGTCGTCCTGGTTCTGAGTCTGGTGGGAGGAGCCGTCACCGCGGCCGCCGTTCCCGCCACGAACTACGTCGCCCTCGGCGACTCCTATTCCTCCGGTGTGGGAGCCGGATCGTACGGGGATTCCGGCGGCTGCAAACGCAGTGCCAACGCCTATCCCGAACTGTGGGCGGATTCCCACTCCGTCACCGACTTCACTTTCGTCGCCTGCCTGGGCGCCACGACCTCCGATGTGATCAATCAGGCGTCGGCGCTCGACGCCAGCACCACGCTGGTGACCCTGTCCGTCGGTGGCAACGACGCCGGGTTCACCGACGTGATGGTGGATTGCACCCTGGGCACCAACCAGTACTGCATCGACCGTGTCGAGCAGGCCAAGCAATTCGCCCGGACCACTCTTCCCGGGAGACTTGACGAGGTCTACTCCGTCGTGCGAAGCAACGCGCCGAACGCCCAGATCGTCGTGCTGGGCTACCCGCGCTTCTACAAGATCGGGGGATCGTGCCAGGCCGGGCTGAGCGACACCAAGCGCTCGGCGATCAACTCGGGGGCCGACACCCTGGCCGAGGTCACCGCGCAGCGGGCGGCCGCGGCGGGCGTGACCTTCGTCGATGTCCGCGGCCACTTCAGCGGGCACGAGATCTGCGCGGACGGCACGTGGTGGCTGCACAGTCTGACCTGGCCGGTCGACGAGTCGTATCACCCGACGGTGCAGGGCCAGGCCTCCGGCTATCTGCCCGCTCTCCAGTCCGTGACGGGCTGACGATCCGCCGCACAGCGCGGGCACGCCGAATCTGAGGGCGTGCCCGCGCTGTCGTGTGCGCGGGGAGTCTGGACAGGGTTGTTAGTCAGCGCTAACATCGCGCATGGTGTTAACGACTGCTAACTTGAGGGTGTGATGGACACTCCGGCGCTGACCAGCTCCGTCGATCCCGACAGCGACGCGGGTACCCGCAACACGCGCGCGCACACCGATCTGGCCGGCCAGTTGCGTGCCCGGCTGGCCGACGTGCGTCTCGGCGGGCCCGAGAAGGCCCGCGCGCGGCACGTCGAGCGCGGCAAGCTCCTGCCGCGCGACCGGGTGGACGCGCTGCTCGACCCGGGCTCGCCGCTGCTGGAACTCTCCCCGCTCGCCGCCACCGGCCTCTACGACGACGAGGCGCCGTCGGCGGGGATCATCACCGGCATCGGCCGGATCTCCGGCCGGGAGTGCGTCGTGGTCGCCAACGACGCCACCGTCAAGGGCGGCACCTACTACCCCCTGACGGTGAAGAAGCATCTCCGCGCGCAGGAGGTGGCGCTGCACAACAACCTGCCGTGCGTCTACCTCGTCGACTCCGGTGGCGCGTTCCTGCCCCACCAGGACGAGGTCTTCCCGGACCGGGAGCACTTCGGCCGTATCTTCTACAACCAGGCCACCATGTCCGCGCGCGGCATTCCGCAGATCGCCGCCGTGCTCGGCTCCTGCACGGCCGGGGGCGCCTACGTGCCCGCGATGAGCGACGAGGCCGTCATCGTGCGCGAGCAGGGCACGATCTTCCTCGGCGGTCCGCCGCTGGTGAAGGCAGCCACGGGCGAGGAGGTCACCGCCGAGGAACTCGGCGGCGGGGACGTGCACGCACGCTCCTCCGGAGTGACCGACCACCTCGCCGCCGACGACGCCGACGCGCTGCGCATCGTGCGCTCGATCGTGTCGACGCTCGGCCCGGCCGCGCCCCGGCCGTGGGACGTCGCGCCCACCGAGGAGCCCGCCGTCGACCCCGACGAGCTGTACGCGGCCGTCCCTGTGGACTCGCGCACGCCCTACGACGTGCGCGAGGTGATCGCCCGCGTGGTGGATGGCAGCCGGTTCGCCGAGTTCAAACGCGAGTACGGCACGACGCTGGTCACCGGTTTCGCCCGCATCCACGGCCACCCGGTCGGGATCGTGGCCAACAACGGCGTGCTCTTCGCCGAGTCGGCGATGAAGGGAGCCCACTTCATCGAGCTGTGCGACAAGCGGTCGGTTCCGCTGGTGTTCCTGCAGAACATCACCGGGTTCATGGTCGGCCGCGACTACGAGGCGGGCGGCATCGCCAAGCACGGCGCGAAGATGGTCACCGCCGTGGCCTGCGCGCGCGTACCGAAGTTCACCGTGATCATCGGCGGGTCGTTCGGCGCGGGTAACTACTCGATGTGCGGGCGGGCCTACTCACCCCGGTTCCTGTGGATGTGGCCCAACGCGCGCATCTCGGTCATGGGCGGCGAGCAGGCCGCCTCGGTGCTGGCCACCGTGCGCCGCGACGGCGTCGAGGCCCGGGGGCAGGAATGGTCCGCCGCCGACGAGGAGGCGTTCAAGGAACCGATCCGCGAGCAGTACGAGACCCAGGGCAACCCGTACTACTCCACCGCGCGGCTGTGGGACGACGGCGTGATCGACCCGAAGGACACCCGCACCGTGCTCGGACTGGCGCTCTCGGCGGCGGCGAACGCGCCGCTCGATCCGGTCAACTACGGCGTGTTCAGGATGTGAGGGGCATGTTCGACACGGTCCTTGTCGCCAACCGTGGCGAGATCGCGGTACGGGTCATCGCCACCCTGCGCCGGATGGGCATCCGCTCGGTCGCGGTCTACAGCGACGCCGACGCCGAGGCCCGCCACGTCGCCGAGGCGGACGTGGCACTGCGCGTCGGCCCCGCCGAGGCCACGCGCAGCTACCTGTCCATTCCCGACGTGGTGGCCGCCGCCGTCGACTCGGGTGCCCAGGCCGTGCACCCCGGTTACGGATTCCTCGCCGAGAACGCCGAGTTCGCCCGGGCGTGCGAGGACGCCGGCATCGTGTTCCTCGGTCCGCCCCCGGCGGCGATCGAGGCGATGGGCGACAAGATCCGCGCCAAGGACACGGTGTCGGCGGCCGGAGTTCCGGTGGTCCCCGGCGCCAACGACGTGTCCGACGTGGACTCGGCCGCCGAGGCCGCCGAGCGGGTCGGCTACCCCGTTCTGCTCAAACCGTCGGCGGGCGGCGGCGGCAAGGGCATGCGGGTGGTGTCCGTCCCGGACGAACTGCCCTCCGCCGTCGAGTCCGCCCGCCGTGAGGCGCGCGGCGCGTTCGGCGACGACCGGTTGCTCATCGAGCGGTACGTCGCCGCGCCGAGGCACATCGAGATCCAGGTGCTGGCCGACGCCCACGGCCACTGCGTGTACCTCGGCGAGCGCGAGTGCAGCCTGCAACGGCGGCACCAGAAGATCATCGAGGAGGCGCCGTCGCCGCTGCTCGACGAGCGGACCCGGGCGAGCATGGGACGGGCGGCGGTCGAGGCCGCACGGTCGGTCGGCTACGTCGGCGCGGGCACGGTCGAGTTCATCGTGTCCTCGCGGCGTCCGGACGAGTTCTTCTTCCTGGAGATGAACACCCGCCTCCAGGTCGAGCACCCGGTGACCGAGCTGGTCACCGGCCTCGACCTCGTCGAGTGGCAGGTGCGTGTCGCGGCGGGCGAACCGCTGGCCGTGGCCCAGGACGACGTCCGGCTCGACGGGCACGCCGTGGAGGCCCGCGTCTACGCCGAGGACCCGGCGCGGGACTTCGTGCCGACCGGGGGCACCGTGCTGGCCCTCGCCGAGCCGCGCAACGAGCACGTCCGGGTGGACTCCGGGCTGCGCGTGGGCACGGTGGTCGCCTCGCACTACGACCCGATGCTGGCCAAGGTGGTGGCCCACGGCCCCGACCGCGCCTCGGCGCTGCACCGGCTCGACCGGGCACTGGCGCACACCGCCGTGCTGGGGGTGCCGACGAACGTGCCGTTCCTGCGCGAGCTGGTGCGGCATCCCGAGGTGCGCGCGGGCACGCTCGACACCGCGCTGGTGGAGCGGGAACTGTCCGCGCTGACCGCCGACGACGGCGTGCCCGGTGACGTCCTCGTCGCCGCGGCGCTCGACCGCCTGCTCGGACTGTGGCCCACGGACGCGGTGGTCGACCCGTGGGAGGTGCCCAGCGGATGGCGGCTGGGCGGCAGCGCCGGAGTGGCGTTCCTGCTGCGCGCCGAGCAGACGGAGGCGCTGGTCCACGTCGAGGGCCCCCCGGACGCGGCACGGGTCACCGTCGGCGACGGCGAACCGGTCGACGCGTCGGCGGCCCGCGACGGCGACGGCGCGCTCGTCGTGCGGCAGACGGGGCTATACCGGCGTTACCACCGCGCGGCCGAACCGGACGGCACCCTGTGGCTGGCACGGGACGGCCGCGTCGTCGCGGTGCGGGAACGGCCGAACCTGCTCGCCTCACACGCCGAATCGGTCGATTCCGGGCCGGTCACGAGCCCGATGCCCGGCACCGTGCTCGTGGTCAAGGCCGAGCCGGGCCAGCGGGTCGCCGCCGGAGCGCCGCTGCTCGTGGTCGAGGCGATGAAGATGGAGCACACCGTCACCGCGCCCGTGGACGGCGTCGTCCGCGAGCTCACCGTCCGGGCCGGCCAGCAGGTCGGGCTGGACGAACCCCTGGCCCTGGTGACCCCGGAGGAAGGCACGTCATGATCGACTTCAGGCTCGACGACGAGTACGAGGAGCTGCGGCGGACCGTGCGCGATTTCGCGCGCGCCGAGGTCGCACCCGTGATCGGCGACTACTACGAGCGTGAGGCGTTCCCGTACGACCTCGTGGCGCGCATGGGTTCGATGGGCCTGTTCGGCCTGCCGTTCCCGGAATCCCACGGTGGGATGGGCGGCGACTACTTCGCCCTCTGCCTGGCGTTGGAGGAGCTGGCCCGGGTGGATTCGTCGGTCGCGATCACCCTGGAGGCCGGGGTCTCGCTCGGGGCCATGCCGATCCACCGGTTCGGCACCGAGGAGCAGAAGCGGCGCTGGCTGCCGGACTTGTGCGCGGGTACCGCGCTCGGGGCTTTCGGGCTCACCGAGCCGTCCGGCGGGTCGGACGCGGGCGCCACGCGCACGTCGGCGTGGCTGGACGGGGACGAGTGGGTGATCGACGGCAGCAAGTCGTTCATCACCAATTCCGGGACCGACATCACCAGCCTGGTCACCGTGACCGCCGTGACGGGCCGGGGGGACGACGGCGGCAAGGAGATCTCGGCGATCATCGTGCCGGCGCGGACTCCGGGGTTCGCCGTGGCACCGCAGTACTCCAAGGTCGGCTGGAACGCCTCCGACACGCACGAGCTGTCCTTCGCCGAGTGCCGGGTGCCCGCGGAGAACCTGCTCGGCGAGCGCGGCCGGGGCTACGCGCAGTTCCTGTCCATCCTGGACGAGGGCCGCGTCGCCATCGCGGCGCTGAGCGTCGGGCTGGCGCAGGGGTGCGTGGACGAGTGCCTGCGCTACGTCTCCGAGCGCGAGGCGTTCGGTCACACGATCGGGCGGTATCAGGCGGTTCAGTTCAAGCTCGCCGACATGGAGATGCGCACCCACACCGCGCGTCTGGCCTACTACCAGGCCGCGGCGAAGATGCTGCGTGGGGAGCCGTTCAAGAAGGAGGCGGCGATCGCGAAGCTGACCGCGTCGAACGCGGCGATGGACAACGCGCGGGAGGCCACCCAGATCCACGGCGGCTACGGCTTCATGAACGAGTTCGCGGTCGGCCGGTTCTACCGCGACGCCAAGATCCTGGAGATTGGCGAGGGCACCAGCGAGGTCCAGCGCATGCTCATCGCCCGCGAACTCGGCCTCACCCCCGCCTGAGCACTGCTGGCATGTCGTCAAGGCCCCCTTTACTGCACTCAACGCAGTGAAGGAGGCCTTGACGGCGCGTCAACTACTGTGGGTGGGCCCGGGGAGGCGTGGGTGGGTGGGTGCGTCCGGGACGCCGGGGGCGCGGCGGGAGGCGAACTCCTTGCGCAGGACGGGCACGACCTCCTCGCCGAGGATGTCGAGCTGCTCGAGCACGGTCTTCAGCGGCAGCCCCGCGTGGTCGGCGAGGAACAGTTGCCGCTGGTAGTCACCGACGTACTCGCGAAACCCGAGGGTGCGGTCAATGACCTGCTGCGGGCTGCCCACCGTCAACGGCGTGTGCTCGGAGAACTCCTCCAGTGAGGGACCGCCGCCGTAGACGGGGGCGTGGTCGAAGTAGGGCCGGAACTCGCGCACCGCGTCCTGCGAGTTCGGCCGCATGAACACCTGGCCGCCGAGGCCCACGATCGCCTCGTGCGGCTCGCCGTGGCCGTGGTGGGCGAACCGCTCCCGGTACAGGGCCACCATGCGCCGGGTGTGCTCGGCGGGCCAGAAGATGTGGTTGTGGAAGAAGCCGTCGCCGTAGTAGGCGGCCTGCTCGGCGATCTGCGGACTGCGGATGGAGCCGTGCCACACGAACGGCGGCACGCCGTCCAACGGGCGCGGTGTGGCCGTGAAGCTCTGCAACGGCGTGCGGAATCGCCCCTCCCAGTCCACGACGTCCTCGCGCCAGAGCCGGTGCAGCAGCTCGTAGTTCTCCAGGGCCAGCGGGATGCCCTGCCGGATGTCCTGCCCGAACCACGGATACACCGGCGGTGTGTTGCCCCGGCCCATCATCACATCGACGCGGCCACCGGCGAGATGCTGGAGCATCGCGAAGTCCTCCGCGATCTTCACCGGGTCGTTGGTGGTGATCAGCGTGGTCGCCGTGGACAGGATCAGCCGCTCCGTGCGCGCGGCGATGTAGCCGAGCATGGTGGTCGGCGACGACGGCACGAACGGCGGGTTGTGGTGCTCGCCGGTGGCGAAGACGTCGAGGCCGACCTCCTCGGCCTTCAAGGCGATCCGCACCATCGCGTCGATGCGCTCCGCCTCGGAGGGCGTGCGCCCTGTCGTGGGATCGGGCGTGACGTCCCCGACGCTGAAGATCCCGAACTGCATGTCCTCGTCACCACGCTCACCAGGTAGTTGTCCGTTCAACTACCACTGTAACGCGGTGGGGGCGCCCGCCATTCCCGGGCGGACGCCCCGACGCCCCGTGTGCGCGCTCAGCTCTGCCTCGCGGGCAGGACGCGCCCGCGCACCTCGCCGAACCCGAGCCTGCCGCCATCGGTGGACGGAGCGCTCGCGGTGAACACCACCTCGTCGCCGTCCTCGAGGAACGTCCGCTGTTCACCGCCGATCTCGAGTGGCTCGCGGCCGTTCCAGGTCAGCTCGATGAACGCGCCGCGCTGGTGCTTGTCCGGGCCCGAGATCGTCCCGGACGCGTAGAGATCACCCGTCCGGCTCGAGGCGCCGTTGGCCGTCAGGTGCGCCAGCATCTGAGCGGGCGACCAGTACATCTCGCGGTACGGCGGGCGCGCGACCTCCTGGCCGTTCCACTCCACGACGACCTCGATGTCCAGCCCCCACGACTCGCGCTCGGCCAGATACGGCAGCGGCTCGGGGTCCTGGCCCGGCAACGGCACGCGCGCGGCTTCCAGCGCGGCCAGCGGCACGACCCACGGCGAGATCGACGTGGCGAAGCTCTTGCCGAGGTTCGGGCCGAGCGGCACGTACTCCCACGCCTGGATGTCCCGGGCCGACCAGTCGTTGACCAGCACCGCGCCGAACACGTGGTCGGGGAAGGAATCCGGGGACACCGTCGAGCCCAGCGGTGACCCCGTGCCCACCACGAACCCCAGCTCGGCCTCGATGTCGAGCCTGCGGGACGGGCCGAACGTCGGTGCCTGCTCGTCCGGGGCCTTGCGCTGTCCGCACGGGCGCACGATGTCGGTGCCGGAGAGCACGACCGTGCCCGCGCGGCCGTGGTAGCCGACGGGCAGGTGCTTCCAGTTCGGCATCAGCGGCTCGGCGTCCGGCCGGAACAGCCTTCCGAGGTTCGAGGCGTGGTGCTCGGAGGCGTAGAAGTCGACGTAGTCGGCGACCTCGACGGGAAGGTGCGGGCGCACCTCGGACACCGGGTGCACGGCGTCGTCGGGCACGTCGCCGGAGACCAGGTCGCGCACCCGGGAGCGCACCTCGTCCCAGCGGGCCCGGCCCTGCGCCATGAACGCGTTGAGCGACGGCTGGGCGAAGACGTCGTCGCCGAGGGTGGCCGCCAGGTCGACGACCGAGTCGGCGACGCGCACCCCCACCCGGGGCGCACTACCCGGCGTCGAGAACACGCCGTAGGGCAGGTTGGCGAGGCCGAAGGGGGAGCCCTCCGGGATGTCGATTCGGGTCACGAGGCGGCTCCTTCTCCGCGCACGAGCGAGCCGTCGACCAGTTCGAGGTCGACCAGCTCGGTGAGCGGCTCGGTGATACTGCAGGTTCCGAACGAGGTGAACACCTCCCGCGCGGCGGCGGTGCGCCGCGGCCCGAGGTCGCGCACGCCCGCGGCGACGGCGTCGGCGTC
>NZ_KB912640.1:22895-42011 GCF_000383795.1 Saccharomonospora saliphila YIM 90502 | reverse complement strand
CGGGATCCCCGGCAAGCAGCGGGCCCAGGTCGGTCAGCATCGGCTCGGCGAGCACGAGCGGGCCGACCAGCTCGCGGTAGGCACCCGTCCGGTGCGCCCGGTGAGCGGGCACGGCCTCGGCCAGTGGCGCCAGCCCGGGCGGGAACACCGCCGCGTCGTCGCACAGGCCCCGGGCGAAGGCGGGGACGGCCTCCTGCGCGCTCACCGGCCCGGCCCCCGGCCCGACCAGGTCCAGGCGTAGCCGGTGTCCTCGCAGGCCAGCGCTCCCTCGCCCAGTTCGAGCGGGCGGAAGGTGTCGACCATGACGGCGAGTTCGTCGACCTCCTGGACACCGATGCTGCGCTCGTAGGCGCCCGGCTGCGGGCCGTGCGAGTAGCCACCGGGATGGACCGAGATCGAGCCCTGGCCGATGCCCGAGCCCTTGCGGGCACCGTAGTCGCCGCCGCAGTAGAACATGATCTCGTCGGAGTCCACGTTGGAGTGATAGTACGGCACCGGGATGGCCAGTGGGTGATAGTCCACCTTGCGCGGAACGAAGTTGCACACCACGAAGTTGTGGCCCTCGAACACCTGATGCACGGGCGGCGGCTGATGCACGCGGCCGGTGATCGGCTCGAAGTCGTGGATGCTGAACGTGTACGGGTACAGGCAGCCGTCCCAGCCGACGACGTCGAACGGGTGCGTCGGGTAGACCAGGCGGGTGCCGACGACCTGCCCGCCCGCGCGGTGTTTGACGTAGACCTCGACGTCGGTGTCCTCGGCCAGCAGCGGTTCGTCCGGGCCGTGCAGGTCGCGCTCGCAGTACGGCGCGTGCTCCAGGAGTTGGCCGTAGCGGGAGAGGTAACGCTTCGGCGGGGCGATGTGGCTGTTCGCCTCGATCGCGTACGCGCGCAGCGGCTGATCGCCGTGCGGGCGCCAGCGGTGGGTCGTTGAGGTGGGAATGACGACGTAGTCGCCCGTGGTGGCCTCGAGCGCGCCGAACACCGTCTCCACGGTCGCGCCGCCGGACTCCACGTAGACGACCTCGTCGCCGAGCGCGTTGCGGTAGAGCGGGGAATCCTGGGTGGACACGACGTAGGAGATGCGCACGTCGCCGTTGCCGAGGATCAGCCTGCGCCCGGTGACGACGTCGGCGCCGGACCAGGCGCGGTCGTCGAACAGGTCGTGCAGTTTGAGGTGCCGTGGCCGCAGCGGGTGGTTGGGCGTGGTCGTCTGGTCGGGCAGGTCCCAGACCTGGGAGTCCACGATCGCCGACGGGATGCCCCTGTGGTAGAGCAGCGAGGAATCGGAGGAGAAGCCCTCCTCGCCCATCAGCTCCTCGTAGTAGAGGCCGCCGTCGGGCGTGCGGTGTTGCGTGTGGCGTTTCGGCGGCACGGTGCCGACCCGGCGGTAGTACGCCATGACTGCCTCCTTGCTGTCGGTGGCGGGCCCGCACGGGGCCTCTCATATAGTTAAGACATTAACTACCGTCAGGTCAAGCGTTGGGTCCGACGACGGTCAGCTCCGGCCTCGGATGTTGAAGCCTTCGCGGCTGGAGACGAGCTTGTCTAGCAGCATCACCAGGATGTGCTGTTCCTCGGCGGAGAGCACGTCGGCCCACTCGCGTTCCCGCTCGTTCTGCTCGCCGAAGACGGCTACCATCTCGTCGCGCCCGGCGCGGGTCAGCGAGAGCAGTACCGACCGCCCGTCGTGCGTGCCGGGGCTGCGCTCCAGCAGGCCGTCGGCGACCAGGTTCTTGGTCAGGTTGGATACCGCGGCCCGGCTCATCCCGGTCAGTTCGGCGGCCTTCTTCGGCTCCAGCGGGCCGGCCAGCCAGACGACGAACTGCAGCCGGAATCCGGACCACGACCGCCCGCGCGGCCGGTGGATCGAGGCCTCCAGGTCGTAGGTCACGATGCCGGAGACCCGGTTCAGTGTGAGCAGAAGCTTGGTGGCCAGCTGGTGACGGAACCCGTACTCCTGGTACAGCTTGCGGTTGGCCAGCTCGACGAACGACCAGAAGTCCAGCTCGTCGTCGCCGGGACCGGGTCGGCCGGGGGCGTCGGGTTCGTGGGGCGCCATGCTCTCACCCTAGGCGGCGACAGGTAGTTAAGTCATGAATTAAACCGGGCCATCCGACACTGGAGTCAGCGTTAACACAGTTACTATAATCATGTTAACGCTAGCCGGAGGTGTGCTGTGCTCGACAAGCCCGTCGACGTTTTCGACCGGGAGGTCGAGTGGGGCGACCTGGCCGAGTTCGCTCGGTCCGCGCGCGGGGGGCTGCGCATCGCGGTCGTGTACGGGCGTCGTCGGCAAGGCAAGTCGTATTTGCTCCGACGACTGGCCGAGTCGACCGGCGGGCTGTACCACCTCGCCACCGAGCAGACCGAGACGATCGCCGTGCGGCGGTTCAGCCGGTCACTCGCGACCTGGGCGGGGCTTCCCGAGGGAGCCCTGGGCTTCGACGACTGGGAGCAGGCGCTGGCCGGTGCCGTGCAGATGATGGCGCGCACGAGCGGAGCGCACGGTTCGCCGCCGCTGCTCATTCTCGATGAATTCCCCTATCTGTCCCGGGAGACACCCGGACTCCCGTCCCTCCTGCAGGGGCTGTACGACGAGTTCGGCCCCGGAGCGTCGTCGCGGCAGCCTCCGATGCGGATCGTGTTGTGTGGTTCAGCGATATCGGTCATGTCGGATCTGCTCGCCGGAACGAAGGCGTTGCGTGGACGCGGCGCGCTCGAACTGCGGGTCAAGCCGTTCGGCTTCCGCGAGGCGCGTGCCTACTGGGGGATCGGCAACACCCGGACCGCGTTCCTGCACAACGCACTCATCGGTGGCACCCCGGGCTATCGTGAGCTGGTCCCCCAGCCGCAGGTGCCGGAGCACACCGACGACCTGGGCGAATGGCTCGCACACAACGTTCTTCGCCCGGCCGTGCCGCTGTTCACCGAGGCCGACCGCGTCGTGCACGAGGATCCGAAACTGCGCGACACCGCGATCTACGGCTCCCTTATGGCCGCGATCGCGGCGGGGGAAAGCTCTCCCGCCAAGATCGCGGGACTGCTCGGCAGACAGACCTCGTCCCTGACACACCAGCTGCGGATGCTGGAATCCACGGGGTTCGTGCGACACGAGCAGGACCTGCTGCTCCAACGCCGACCCGTGATCACGGTTGCCGATCCGGTGATCCGGCTGCACCACCTGGTGATCGAGCCGTATCTTGCCGACCTCGAGGCCGGGGAGGCTGAGCAGGTCTGGCACGAGGTCCGGCACACCGTGGCTTCGAAGATTCTCGGCCCGCATTTCGAGGCCATGGCCACCGAATGGATCACCCGGTTCGCCCGTGCGGACGCGGACCTGCGCGTGGGGCCCACCGGGCAGACGACCGTGCCCTGCCGGGAGCACCGCACCGGCCACGAGGTCGACATTGTGAGTCTCCGACGTGGTGCCCGGCCGCGTACGGCAGGGGCTCCGATCGCCTTCCTCGGTGAGGCGAAGGCACGGGACCGCAGGCCAGGACTCGCCGAGCTCGCGCGCCTCGAGCACATCCGCGACCTGCTCACCGCGAGCGGCCACGATGCCTCGGAGGCAGTATTGGGCCTGTTCAGCACAACGGGGTTCACCGAGGATCTCGTCGCGGAATCCGCCCGGCGGGGCGACGGCCTGCTGCTCGCCGGTCTCGACCGCCTCTACGGCCTCGCGTGACGGCCTCGCCCGGGCTGTCATCGATTGTCCCGAGACGTGTGGTGGTGACGTGGCGGTGTGCCGGGTCATGCAGCTGACCTCGACGTTCGATCGCCGTCGGTGACGGCGATGTCGCGTCCGGTTTCCCTCGCCACCCTTGGACAGCCTGGCGCCTGACCTCGACCGAGCCGTGCGCGGAGATCACGCCTTCCGAAACGGTGCTCACCTACAGGTGTGGTGTTGTCGACCGGGAGGAACACCGAGCAGTCCGCCCGGCGTTGTGCGCGACATGCGAGCCATGGTTCTGGAACAGTACGGCGGCCCCGACGAGTTGACCCTGCGCGACCACGCGGAACCGAAGGTCGCGCCCGGTGAAGTGCTGATCCGGGTCAAGACGGCGGGTGTCAACCCGGTGGACTGGAAGATCGGCGCGGGTTACCTCGACGGCATGATGGAGACCCACTTCCCGATCATCCCCGGCTGGGACGTGGCCGGCGTCGTGGAGTCCGTGGGGTTGGACGTCACCGAGTACTCGGCGGGCGACGAGGTGTTCGGCTACCTCCGCAAGGACTGGGTGGAGAACGGCACCTACGCCGAATTCGTCTCCGCGCACGTCCGGCTCATCGCGCCCAAGCCGAGAACGCTGGACTGGACCCACGCGGCCGGAGTGCCGCTGGCCGGTCTCACCGCGCGGCAGATGCTGGACCGGGTGGATGTCGGTGAGGGCGAGACCGTGCTGGTCCATGCCGCCGCGGGCGGGGTCGGCTCGCTGGCCACGCAGATCGCCGTGGCGCGGGGCGCGCGTGTGCTGGGCACGGCCTCCGCGCACAACCACGACTTCCTGCGAGAGCTGGGCGCCGAGCCCGTCTCCTACGGTGACGGCCTGGTGGCCCGGGTGCGCGAGCTGGCCTCGGAAGGGGTGGACGCGGCCGTGGACTGCGTCGGCGGCGAGTCGGTCGATGCCTCCGTGGACCTGCTGCGTGATGCCTCGCGCCTGGTCTCGGTGGCCGATCCCCGTGCCGACGAGGTCGGCGGCGTGAGTATGTGGGTCCGCCCGGACGCGGGGCACCTCGCCGAGCTGTCCGCGATGGCCGACGCGGGGGAACTGGCCGTGCACGTCGACCGGGTCTTCGACCTTGAGGAAGCCGCCGAGGCGTGGCGGGTCAACCAGCAGGGCGGCACGCGCGGCAAGATCGTCCTGTCGGTGGAGTGACGCCGGCTCCGGGTTTGCTCCGTTCGTCCCAATCGTGCCCGTCGAGGTTCCTGGCCCCGGCATACCCTGAGTGAGTTCCGGGTTCCTGATCATCGCTGAGGCCGCCGTCGGATCGTGCGGCAGCGGCAACGATACGAGGAGGAACCTCATGCGGAAGCGATCCGCGACAACGGTCGGTGCGACTCTGGCGGCCGCGGCGCTGTCCATGGTGCTCACTCCGGCTGCGTCGGCCGACCCGGTCTACGGCTACGAGATCGATTACGGAACGACCGGAGGCTCTCGCGGGGACTGCGTTCGCATCTTCACCGACCGGATGTCCATGTGCTTCCAGGATTACGGCGACGTGTTCTGGGTCAAGGACGACTGGGCCGACGGGCGCTCCGCGGTGGTCCGGTGGAAGAACTACCGAGACGGCATCCTGTACCGGGAAGGTGAGTGCCGCAACTCGAGTGGCGCGGGCACGTGGGTGAAGTGCAACAAGAACTTCTACGAAGGTAGCGACATCTGGTATCAGGGAGGTTTCCGCGACCTCGACGCCGGTGGCGGGTTCATCGACGAACTCGGCTCCTACACGGCCACGGCGTAATGGCTCCGCGGTAGACCGCGTGCCTCGCGTCGTGATCGACCGCTGCACACGACGGCGCCGCGGAGGGAGGTGCTCTCGTCGGCGACAGCGAGTCCGAAACTCGCTTGCCGGTGCGGCGGTGGTGCGGGAATGATTCGGTCATGATGACCGCTGCGGAACGCACGGTGCTGGTGACGGGGGTGAGTCGTCGTCGGGGGATCGGGTTCGCCATCGCGCGACGGCTCCTTGCCGACGACGGGACGCGGGTGTTCGCGCACTCCTACAGCCCCTACGACGCCACCGAGCCGTGGGGCGCCGATCCGGGTGGAATTGAGGCGGTGCTGCACGCATTGGGCGGTAGCGGTGCCCGCCTCGGCCACTCGGAGATGGATCTGAGCGAGCTCACGGCCCCGCAACGGTTGATGGACGCCGCTGTCGAGCGGTTCGGTTGTGTCGATGCGTTGGTGCTCAACCATGCACGCTCGCAGCAGGGAACCCTTGACGAGGTGACGGGTGAGACCCTCGACGCGGCGTGGCGGGTCAACGTGCGCGCGGTGTTGTTGCTGGTGCAGGCCTTCGCGCGGCAGTATCAGCCGCACCCCTCTGGGGGACGGGTCGTGTTGTTCACCTCCGGACAACACAAGGGCCCGGCCACTGGTGAGGTTCCGTATGCGGTCACCAAAGGCGCCCTGCACCAGATCACGGCCACCCTGGCCGACGAATTGGCCGAACGCGAAATCACGGTCAACTGCCTCAACCCGGGCCCGACCGACACCGGGTGGGCCGGCCCCGAACAGGACACGTTCGTGGCCCGGCACATGCCCCGTGGTCGCTGGAACACGCCGTCCGAGGCGGCCGACGTGATTTCGCTACTGCTCGCCCCGCAGGCCGCGACCATAACCGGTCAGGTCGTCGACGCCGAAGGCGGCTTCCGTCGCTTCACCCCATGACCACCCGGCGGCCATATGGCGACTGGTGGGTTGGGCAGGGCAACGCACAGCCTGGAAGGGGCGACTCGCGGTCCGGAAGGGGCGACTCGCGGGGCCTGGCGCTGCTGGTCGGAACAGCTTATCGAAAGGGTGGTTTGGTCGTGTCGTTGTCCGCAGAGGAGACCGAGCGGTTCGTCGAGGACGGCTTCGTCAAGCTCGCCGGTGCGTTTCCCGCCGATGTGGGAGAGCGGTGCGTGCGGGAGCTGTGGGCGGCGACCGGATGCTCGCGCGACGACCCGGCGACGTGGACGGAGCCGGTGGTGCGCCTGGGCGGCTTCTCCACACCACCGTTCCGTGAGGCGGCGACCACCCCGTCCCTGCACGCCGCCTTCGACGCCCTCGTCGGTGAGGGGAGCTGGGCACCGCTGGGCGGATTGGGCACCTTTCCCGTGCGGTTCCCCAGTGACCAGGAGCCTGGAGACGATGGCTGGCACGTCGAGGCCAGCTACGCCGGGGAGCGGGGCGAGCCGCGGGTCAATCACCGTTCCCGCAACCGTGCGCTTCTGTTGTTGTTCCTGTTCTCCGACATCGGCCCGGACGACGCCCCGACCCGGATCAGAGCCGGCTCCCACCGCGACGTCGCGCCGTTGCTCGCTCCGGCAGGGGAGGACGGCCGCGAGTGGATGTCGCTGTGCGCCGAAGCCGTCCGCGTGTCCGAACACCGCCCGGTCGTGTACGCGACCGGCACGGTCGGTGACGTGTACCTGTGCCACCCGTTTCTCGTCCACGCCGCTCAGCAACATCACGGACGCACGCCGCGGTTCATGGCCCAGCCACCCCTGCACCCGGTCGGCTCGCTCGACCCGCACGCCCAGCACCCGAGCCCGGTGGAGCGCGCACTCGCGGTGGCGTCACCGGGAAGATGAGCCGGGCGTCGTGCCCGCGCGCCCGACCGGGTGTAGGCCGCCCGGAAGGCCGGCCACGGTCGGTGGCACAGGGCGACTGGTGGGCTCGGCAGGTACGACGCACAGCCTGGAGGAGGCAACTCAACCGGAAGGGGCAACTCACAGCCTGGAAGAGGCAACTCGCGGTCCGGAAGGGGCAACTCGCGGGTGTGTGGGGGCGCGGACACGGTCCATGTCCGTGTCCGCGCCCCACACGGCGACCTACTTCAGCTCCGCGCTCGTCTTGCCCAGCAGCCTGCGGGCCACGATCAACTGCTGGATCTGTTGGGTGCCTTCGAAGATGTCCAGGATCTTCGAGTCGCGGCTCCACTTCTCCAGCAGCGTCTCCTCGGAGTAGCCGAGCGTGCCCGCGAGTTCGACGCAGGCGAGCGTGATGTCCACGACCGAGCGGCCCGCCTTGGCCTTGGCCATCGACGCCTGCAACGAGTTGGGCTCGCGGTTGTCGGCCATCCACGCCGACTCGAGCGTCAGCAGGTACGCGGCCTCGTAGTCGGCCTCCAGCCGCAGGTAGGTCGCGGCGGCGGCGTGCTGGAGGTTCGCCGGCTTGTCGTAGTCGACCTCGACGCCTGCCTCGGCCAGCAGACGCTCGGTCTCCTCCAGCGCCGCCCGCGCCACACCGATGCCCATCGCGGCCACCAGAGGCCGCGTGTTGTCGAAGGTCTGCATGACCCCGGCGAAGCCGGACTTGGTGTCGATCTCCGGGCTGCCGAGCAGGTTCTCCTTCGGGACGCGGCAGTTGTCGAACCGCAGCACCGCCGTGTCGGAGGCGCGGATGCCGAGCTTGTGCTCGAGCCGCACCACGTCGAAGCCGGGAGTGCCCTTCTCCACGACGAACGACTTGATCGCCGCACGGCCCTGAGTCCTGTCGAGCGTGGCCCACACGACCACCGAGTCGGCACGCGCGCCTGAGGTGACGAAGATCTTCTCGCCGTTCAGGACGTAGCCCTCGCCGTCGTCGGTGGGGGTGGCCGTGGTGGTGATGGCCGCCGAGTCGGACCCGCAGCCCGGCTCGGTGATCGCCATCGCCGCCCACGTGCCCGCGAACCGCCGCGACTGCTCGTCGTCGGCCACCGAGGCGATGGCCGCGTTGCCAAGGCCCTGACGCGGCATGGACAGCAGCAGCGCGACATCGCCCCAGCACATCTCGATCGTGCCGAGCACGGTGGACAGGTTGCCGCCGTTGCGGTTGCCGGTGTTCTTCTCGTCCTCCTTGCGGCGCACGCCCGCCGCGCCCGCGCCGCCCTCGCCTGAGGTGTTCAGCCCGTCCAGCAGCGAGGCGAGCATGTCGAGCTCGACGGGGTAGGTGTGCTCGGCACGGTCGTACTTGCGTGAGATCGGCCGGAACACCTCGGCGGCGGCTTGCCGCGCCTGGTTGACCAGTGCCTTCGCCTTCGTCGGAACCTCAAGGTTGATCATGCGCTGACGACCCCTTCCATGACGGCGACGGCGCGCAGGTCCCGGTACCAGCGCTCCACCGGGTGTTCGGTGATGAAGCCGTGCCCGCCGAGCAGTTGCACCCCGGCGCTGCCGATCCGCATGCCCTTCTCCGCGGCCAGCGTGCGGGCCAGTGCGACCTCCCGCGCGTGCGGCAGGTCCTGGTCGGCGCGCGAGGCAGCCCGCAGCATCGTCAGGCGCATGCCCTCCAGTTCGATGCCGATGTCGGCCACCTGGAAGGCGACACCCTGCCGGTGGCTGACCGGCTCGCCGAACGCCTGCCGCTCGTTGACGTACGGGACGACGTAGTCGAGCACGGCCTTGCCGCTGCCGCACGCCAGCGCCGCCCAGCCCAGCCGGGAGGAGCGGACGACCTCGGCGATGGTGTCCGGCTTCCCACCGCCGACCAGTGCGCCCGCGGGCAGTCGCACGTCGTCGAGCAGGAGCTTGCCGGTCGCGGCGCCACGCAGGCCCATCGCGGGCTCGGCCTCCACCGAGAGCCCTGAGGTGCCGGACTCGACGAGGAACAGCGCGGGCCCGCGTCCTTCGAGGTCGGCGGAGACGACGAACAGTTCCGCCTGCCCCGCTCGGGGCACGAGGTTCTTCTCGCCGTCGAGGGTGTAACCGTCGGGGGTGCGGCGGGCCCGGGTCCTGGGCCTGAAGACGTCGAACAACGGCGCCCGCTCCTGGAGCGCGAGCGCGGCGGCGGGCACGTCCTCACCGGTGAACGACGGCAGGTAGGTCGCCTGCTGGTGCGCGTCGCCGTGTCGCACCAGCACGTTCGCCACCGCCGACGGCGCGAGCACGGCCACCGCCAGTCCCATGTCCCCGTGCGCGAGCGACTCGGCGACGAGTGCGTTGGTCACCGTGGAGCGTTCGGTGCTGACGCCGCCGAGCTCCTCGGGCACGCCGACGACGGTCAACCCCAGCTCGGCGGCCCGGTCCAGCAGGCCGTCCGGCGGGGCGCTCGTCGTATCGGCCTCCGCGGCGGCGGGGCGAAGCTGCTCGGCGGCGAACTCGGTGACCGCCTCGACGATCATCCGCTGCTCGTCGGTGGGGGTGAGGTCGAACAGCCCCGCCTCCGGCGCGGGTGCGGGCCGTGCGGGCCTGGTGAGCCGGGTGGTCGCCTTGAAGGTGCGCTGCGCGGCGCCCGCCGCGCGGAAGCCCTGGCGCGTGGCCGTGGCCACGACGTTCTCCACGGGCCGCCGCAGTCCGGCGCGGTCGAGCAGTGTGCTCCCGGCGATCCGGTTGAGCGCGGCGAGGCCGAGGCCCATGGCGTCGCGCTTGGTCGCTTTCTGTCTGGCCACAGCTGATCCCTCCGGTTACCTACTCGCGAGTAGGTTAGCGGTTCGCCGGGGCGGGACGCCAGCAGGGTCGCCGATCAGCGCACATCGAGCACGGCGCGCAGCAGTGTCGCCAGCTCCGTGGCGAGGTTGTCCCGCCCGGCCACACGCCGGGTGCGGGTCAAATCGTTCGCGATCGTCAACGCCGCGTGCACGACGATCTTGATTTCGCGGGTATCCGACTCGGGATGAACGGCTTGGGCCAGACCGACCCACTGCGCGACGTAGTCCCGTTGGATGCGCACCAGCTCCGCGCGGTCGCGCTCGGCGATGTGCACGTGGTCCACCGAGAACGCCACCAGCAGCTCCGGAGGTCCGGTCAGCGTGCGCACGTAGGAGTCGACCAGCCTGCGCAGGGCCTCCCGCTCGTCCGGCGGGGCGCTGGAGCGCACCGCCTGTTCGGCGCCCCGTGCCAGCCGGTCGCCCGCGCGTCGCCCGATGGCGGCCAGCAGGCCGGCCTTGCCGGAGAAGTGCCGGTACACGCTGGGCCCGGCGATGCCGGCGGCCTGGCCGATGTCTTCCATGCTGACGTCGGTGAACCCACGCCTGCGGAACAGTTCGGCCGCCTCGGTGAGCAGTCGTTCCCTGCGCGAGGGCGGCAGGGGTGGCGGGCCGGGCGCCTGCCGCGGGCTCGCGCTCCCGCCTTCGTCTTCGTCGCCGGTGTCGTCTCCGTTGTCGACGGCGGGAGGTGCGGGCAGGTCGGTGTGCAGCACGCGCAGGGCCAGCGTGCTGAGCAGTTGGGCGAAGCGGCGTTTGGGCAGCCGGGTGCGGTGCACCGACACGCTGCCGAACACCGACAGCGCCGCCCAGCACAGCAGTTCCGCGTCCTCCGGCGACAGCTCGGGGCGGCGGCGCAGCAGCACCTTCGACCACGCCGAGAGCATCGCCGCGGAGCGGCGGCGCACCTCCTGCCTGCTCTCCGGGTCGAGGTGACGGCCCTCCCACCGCCACAGCGCGGCGACGTCGCGACGCTCGACCGCGCGCGCGGCCAGCCGTTCGAGCAGCTCGCGGATCCGCGTGGTGTCCGCGTGCTCGGCGTCGAGTGCGGCCTCGGTGGCCGCCTCCATGTCGGACAGCCCGGTGAGCAGGACGTGGGCGAGGACGGCTTGCTTGTCCGGGAAGTGCCGGTAGAGGGCGGGGCCGGTCACACCCGCCGCGGCGGCGATGTCGTTGATGCTCACGCCGTGGTAGCCGCGCTCGCGGAACAGCTCCGAGGCGACCGCGGCGAGTTGGCTCCTCCGGTCGCGAGGGCGTTTGGGCCTGCTGGGTACACCGTCCATAACGTGAGCACACTCTAGCGTCTGTCGTTCCCGTGACAACCCGTTGACAGCCTGCGCGAACGCGGGATTATGTTAGTAGCGATTAGCACCATGACAGGCAGCACCACGAAAGGCGGACTCCGCCAGGAAGGACCGTGGGTGTGAGTACAGAGGCGTTCATCTACGAGGCGATCCGCACGCCTCGTGGCAAGAACAAGGGCGGCTCCCTGCACGGGACCAAGCCGCTCGACCTGGTCGTCGGCCTTGTCGACGAGCTGAAGGCCCGGCACCCGGACATGGACCCGGCCCTGATCGACGACATCATCTTGGGTGTCGTCTCTCCGGTGGGCGACCAGGGTGCCGACATCGCCCGCGCCGCCGCGATCGCGTCCGGGTTGCCCGAGACCGTCGCCGGTGTGCAGCTCAACCGGTTCTGCGCGTCCGGGCTCGAGGCCGTCAACCAGGCTGCCCAGAAGGTCCGCGCGGGCTGGGACAAGCTCGTCCTCGGCGGCGGTGTCGAGTCGATGTCGCGCGTGCCGATGGGTTCGGACGGCGGCGCGATGTTCACCGACCCGGCCACCAACTACGACTCCTACTTCGTGCCGCAGGGCATCGGTGCCGACCTGATCGCCACGATCGAGGGATTCTCCCGCGAGGATGTCGACCGCTTCGCCGTGCGCTCCCAGGAGAAGGCCGAGGCCGCATGGGCGGGCGGGTACTTCTCGAAGTCGGTCGTGCCCGTGCGCGACATCAACGGGGTCACCATCCTCGACCACGACGAGCACCGCAGGCCCGGCACGACGATGGAATCGTTGTCCAAGCTCAAGCCCGCCTTCGCCGACATCGGCGACTTCGCCGGGTTCGACGCCGTGGCGTTGCAGAAGTACCACTCGGTGGAGTCGATCGACCACGTGCACACCGGCGGGAACTCGTCGGGCATCGTGGACGGCGCCGCGCTGGTGCTGGTCGGTGACGAGGAGGTCGGCAAGCGGGCCGGGCTGACGCCGCGGGCGCGTGTGGTCGCCACCGCGGTCACGGGTTCGGATCCGACGATCATGCTGACCGGTCCCACCCCTGCCACGCGGAAGGTGCTGGCCCAGGCCGGGCTCACCGTCGACGACATCGACCTGTTCGAGCTGAACGAGGCCTTCGCCTCCGTGGTCCTCAAGTGGATGAACGACCTCGACCTCCCCGAGGAGAAGGTCAACGTCAACGGCGGAGCCATCGCCATGGGCCACCCGCTCGGCGCGACCGGCGCGATGATCCTCGGCACGATGGTGGACGAACTGGAGCGGCGCCAGGCCCGGCGCGCGCTCGTGACCCTGTGCATCGGCGGCGGCATGGGCCTCGCCACGATCATCGAGCGCGTGTGAGGGACGACGACAAACGATGACTGAATCCAACGCAGCCAAGACCATCCGCTGGGAGATCGACTCCGACGGCATCGTCGTGCTCACCCTCGACGACCCGGCGCAGTCGGCGAACACGATGAACGCCGACTTCCGCGAGTCGCTGAGTGTGATCGTCGACCGGCTGGAGGCCGAGCGGGACTCCATCACCGGTGTGGTGCTCACCTCGGCGAAGAAGACCTTCTTCGCGGGCGGCGACCTCAACGACCTGATCCAGGCGACGCCGGAGCTGGCCGGTGCGATCACCGACCAGAGCAACGAGATGAAGCGGCAGCTGCGCAGGCTGGAGACGCTCGGCAAGCCCGTCGTCGCCGCGCTGAACGGGGCCGCGCTCGGCGGCGGCCTCGAGATCGCGCTGGCCTGCCACCACCGCATCGCCGCCGACGTCAAGGGCAGTCAGATCGGCCTGCCCGAGGTGACGCTGGGCCTGCTGCCCGGTGGTGGCGGCATCGTTCGCACGGTGCGCCTGCTGGGCATCCAGAGCGCGGTGCTCAACGTGCTGGTCGAGGGCCAGCGGCACAAGCCCGCCAAGGCGCTGGAGCTGGGCCTGGTGCACGAGCTGGTCGATTCCGTCGACGAGCTGCTGCCCAAGGCCAAGGAGTGGATCAAGGCCAACCCCGAGGCGCAGCAGCCCTGGGACGTCAAGGGCTACAAGATCCCCGGCGGCACGCCGTCCAACCCGAAGTTCGCGGCCAACCTGCCCGCGTTCCCCGCGACGCTGCGCAAGCAGCTCAAGGGCGCGCCGATGCCCGCGCCGCGCGCGATCCTCGCCACCGCGGTCGAGAGTGCCCAGGTCGACATCGACACCGCCTTCGAGATCGAGACCCGCTACTTCGTCAGCCTGGCGACCGGCCAGGTCGCGAAGAACATGACCAAGGCGTTCTTCTTCGATCTGCAGCACATCAACTCGGGTGGTTCCCGTCCCGACGGCTACGAGCAGTACCGGGCCCGTAAGGTCGGTGTGCTCGGCGCGGGAATGATGGGCGCGGCCATCGCCTACGTCTCCGCCAAGGCGGGCATCGACGTCGTGCTCAAGGACGTCTCGACGGAGAACGCCGAGAAGGGCAAGGACTACGCCCGCAAGCTGGAGGAGAAGGCCCTCAAGCGGGGCAAGACCACCCAGGAGCGCAGTGACGCCCTGCTGGACCGGATCACCACGACCGGTGATCCGCAGGACCTCGCGGGCGTGGATTTCGTGATCGAGGCCGTGTTCGAGAGCACCGAGCTCAAGCACAAGGTCTTCTCCGAGATCGAGGACGTGGTGAACGCGGACGCGGTGCTGGGCTCCAACACCTCGACGCTGCCGATCACCGGCCTGGCCGAGGGGGTCACGCGGCAGGAGGACTTCATCGGCATCCACTTCTTCTCGCCGGTGGACAAGATGCCGCTCGTGGAGATCATCCGCGGGGAGAAGACCTCCGACGCGACGCTGGCGAAGGTCTTCGACTTCACCCTCCAGATCAAGAAGACCCCGATCGTGGTCAACGACAGCCGGGGCTTTTTCACCAGCCGCGTGATCGGCACGTTCATCAACGAGGCCGTGGCCGCCGTCGGGGAGGGTGTCGAGCCCGCCAGCATCGAGCAGGCCGGCTCGCAGGCCGGGTACCCGTCGCCGCCGCTCCAGCTCATGGACGAGCTGACCCTGACGCTGCCGCGCAAGATCCGCGAGGAGAGCAAGGCGGCCGTCGAGGCGGAGGGCGGCACGTGGACGCCACACCCGTCCGACTCGGTCATCGACCGGATGATCGACGAGTTCGATCGCAAGGGCCGTTCCAGCGGTTCCGGCTTCTACGAGTACGACGAGTCGGGCAAGCGCACCCGGCTCTGGCCGGGACTGCGCGAGGCGTTCGGCAGCGGCAGCGGGGAGGTGCCGTTCGACGACCTCAAGGAGCGGATGCTCTTCGCCGAGGCGCTCGAAACGGTCAAGTGCTTCGACGAGGGCGTGCTCACCTCGGTGCAGGACGCCAACATCGGTTCCATCTTCGGAATCGGGTTCCCGCCGTGGACCGGTGGCGTGGTGCAGTACATGAACCAGTACCCCGGTGGGCTGAAGGGCTTCGTGGCGCGGTCGCGTGAGCTGGCCCAGCGCTACGGCAGCCACTTCGAGCCGCCGAAGTCCCTGGTGGACAAGGCCGAGAAGGGTGAGTCGTTCGAGTAGTACCCCGCCCGCGCCCGTCCGGCGTGCCGGGCGCGGGTGTTGGTGGCATGCCGTCAAGGCCTCCTTCACTGCACTGAACGCGGTGAAGGAGGCCTTGCCGCGTTGAGGAGGGGCGGCACCGGTGCGACGCGGCGTGCCCGCGCGAGGTCGCGTGAGCTCGGTCGTGGCGGTGCCACCGCGGTCCTTCGCGGGATGGCGCGGTGAGCGCGGGTTGAGCTGAGCGGGGCAGGGGGAGGGGACTGATCGGCGTAGCGGCAGAGGGCCGCGTTCACGCTAAGCTCACACCGTCCTCGATCGGGCGGTGCTCCACGGACCGAAAACCGGGCCGATGCGGCCCGGCCGGTCCTTCATCCGGGCACGCCGACCGGCGTGCCCGCATTTCCGTGGAGGAGCCTTGGCGAGACTCACGCGGCAACTGTCCACTCTGCTCGCGCTGCTGGTGGCCTCGACCGCTCTCGCGGTGGTGGAATCCACACCTGCGGCCGCCGAGCCCACCCACGGCCCGTATCCGGC
Organism: Saccharomonospora saliphila YIM 90502; assembly: GCF_000383795.1. Lineage (GTDB taxonomy): Bacteria > Actinomycetota > Actinomycetes > Mycobacteriales > Pseudonocardiaceae > Saccharomonospora > Saccharomonospora saliphila. The sequence goes on along the minus strand of NZ_KB912640.1, from coordinate 26,557 downwards.
GAAGTTCGCCATCGATGGCCGGGCGAGTATGGACCCTGACGACCGGGTCGCCACCGACGCCTACCTGACGGGCGACGACGTGCACGTCGTGTGCCAGGACTCCGGCCTGCCCGCGGGCGGATCGACGCTGTGGATCTACACCGACGACGGCTATTGGGTCCCGGACGCCTATGTCACCACCGGAACCGACGGCTACCTCACCGGTGTGCCCCGGTGCCTCTCGCTCGGCATCAACGGCACCCCGTCGTCCGGAGGCGCCGACTCAGGTCCTTATCCGGTGAAGTTCGCCGTGGACGGCAGGGGCAGTGCCGACCCCGACGACCGCGTGCGCACCGACGCCTACCCCGATGGCAGCTCGCTGTACGTCCACTGCCAGGACTACGGGATCAGCGCGGGCGGCTCCACGCTGTGGATCTACACCACGGACGGCTACTGGGTTCCCGACGCCTACGTCACCACCGGAACCGACGACCGGCTACCGGGCGTGCCGCTCTGCTCGTCGCTCGGCATCGACGGTGGTACGGGCGCCAACCCCGGTGGCGGCGCGCAGTTCAAGACCAGAGTGACGCTCAACGGCTACCACGCGAAGTCGCTCTCGGCGGACAATGTGTGGGACGCCTATCCCGAGGGCAGCTACCTGACCCTCATGTGTCAGGCCTACGGCGAGGTGAACTACGGCGGATCGGCCCTGTGGGGACTGACCAGTGACGGTCTCTGGGTGCCCGACTACTACGTGATCACCGGGTCGAACGGGCTGGTACTGAACCGCTGCGACGACGATCCGGCCTCGGGCGGTGGCAACCGGTTCCTGGCGAAGGCGACGCTGAACGGGTACCACGCCAAGAGCCTCGACGCGGACAACGTCTGGGACATGTATCCGGCGGGCTCGTACCTCACGATCGAGTGCCAGGCCTACGGCGAGTTCAACTACGGCGGCTACGCGGTATGGGACTACACCAGTGACGGGGTATGGGTGCCCGACTACTACGTCTCCACCGGATCGTGGGACATCGTGCTACCCCGGTGCGACGACGATCCCAAGCCGTCAGGTGGTCCGGGTAACCCGACCGTGCCCACTACTCCGACACCCGGCAGCGTCGAGGGGTCGGAGAAGCGGGCGGCGATCGTCAACGCCGCCTACGGCCAGCTCGGAACCCACGAGTGGGGCGACAACTGCAACCCGTACGGCTACCAGGGCGAGGTCGTGTGTGGTGCCCCGTGGTGCTCGATGTTCGCTTCGTGGGCTTGGCAGCAGGCCGGGATCGACGTGTACTTCCCCTACACCGGCAGTTTCGAGACGTGGGGCCGCAACCATGGCCTGCTCACGTCCAAGGACGCCATCCGGCCGGGTGACGTCGTGCTCTACGGAACCGACTACTACAACAGCCACCACATCGGCGTGGTGGTCGAGGTGCTGCCCGACGGAGACATCGTCACCGTCGAGGGCAATTACGGCAACCAGGTGAAAAAGGTCGGCCCCTTCGACCCGCACGACCCCGACGCCGGGGCCACCGGCCACTCCTACAGCAACATCTACGCCGTCGTCTCCCCGACGGCGGACCCGACCACCTCGACCGACTGGGACACCGTGTCCTATCTCAGTGAGGACTGGGACGGCGACGGAATGGAGTACGGCGAGGCGCTGTGCACCGACCAGTACAACGACTCCGGCATCTTCTACCGGGGGTGCCTCGAGTACCGCGCGGGCCGGGTGGTGCCGCACCTCACCGCCGACTCGGTCGGCCATGACGCCGTCGTCCGCGCCAAACTGACCATGATCGACGCGACCGGGGACCTGTCGATCGCCGTCTGTGAGGCCGCGTTGCTCAGTGACAACCGCTCGTGTCGCGGGCCCTCGGGCTCGACCGACGGCGCGGCCGCGCGGCTCCGGGTCGACGTCGAGGTGAACGGAACGTGGCAGCCGACGCTGTGGGTCGGCCAGATGTATGCCAACGACCAGCGGCAGGAGGAGGACACCTGGTGCGGGGTGGCGGCCACCAGGGCGATCCTGAGTTCGATGCACCACACACCGTTGGGTTCGCAGTCGGACTACGCGGACAAGCTGGGCACCAGCTCGATCTATGGCAGCATGCCGTGGGATGTGCGTGACGTGCTCAACGAGGAACTAGGCAGCGGCGCCACCGACTACGTCTACCACGACTACGCCGACGAGGGGTCCACCAGCGAGAAGTGGAGCCTGGTGAAGAACCGGCTGAGCACGTCGGTGGATCTCGACCAGCCTGCCGGGGCCGTGGTGCAGGTCGCCGACATCCCGTGGTGGAGCTCGTCGCCCGGCGCGCTGGAGATGCATTTCCTCGTGGTCCACGGTTACGCCGGTGTGGAGTCGGGCGACGGGATCAGCGTGGACAACGTCATGGTCTGGGACCCGGCACACGACGAGAACTACCTCGCCGACTCCCGCGAGCTCTATGACATGACCAGGTCGGACAATCTCCCCGGCCAGGGCCACATGATCGTGGTCGCCCAGTAAGAAGGCGTCCGGACGGCGTGCCGTGCGGGCCCCTTCTCCGGGTTCACCGGAGCGAGGGGCCACACGGCACGCCCGGAAGCGCGGGGATCAGAGGAGCGGGGGGATGAGAGCCTCGATCAGGTGGGGGCCGGGTTCGGTGACGGCGCGTTCGAACTGGTCGGCCAGTTGCTCCGCCGTCGTCGCCCGCGTGGCGGGCACGCCCATGCCCTCGGCCATCCGGGTGAAGTCCATGTCCGGTGTGGACAGATCGAGCAGGCCGTTGGCCTTGGGGCCCGAGGTGTCGGCACCGACACGTTGCAGTTCCATGCGCAGGATCGCGTAAGCGCGGTTGTTGAGCACCACCGTCGTGACGTCGAGGTTCTCCCGCGCCTGGGTCCACAGTGCCGCGAGGGTGTAGAGCGCGCTGCCGTCCGACTCGAGGTTCACGACCGGTCGCTCGGGCGCGGCGATCGCCGCGCCGGTGGCCACCGGCATCCCCTGCCCGATGGCTCCGCCGGTGAGCGTGAGCACGTCGTGCCGGGGCGCGCCCGCCGTCGCCGCGGGCAGCAGCAGCCCGGATGTGTTCGCCTCGTCCGAGATGATCGCGCCCTCGGGCAGCAGCGCGCCGATCACCTGCACCCAGTTCTGCGGGGTCAGTTCGCCGGAGGGCAGTTCGGGCCGCCGCGCGGGCGCGAGGTCCGGTTCGGTGTCCGGCGCGACCGCGTCGGCCAGCTCCTCGAGGGCGGCGACGACATCGGCGTCCTGCCCCGCGAGGGTGTGGACGCGCGCCCCCTCCGGCACCAGGTCACTGGCCTTGCCGGGATAGGCGAAGAACGACACCGGCGGGCGGGTGCCCGCGACGACGACGTGCCGCACGCCGTCGAGCTGGTAGGCCACCTGCTCGGCCAGGTATCCCAGCCGGTCGATGGTGGGCAGGCCCGCACCGCGTTCCAGGCGGGCCGGGAACGTCTCGACGAACGGTCGTGCACCGGTGGCGCGGGCGATGCGGCTCGCCGCGCGCAACCCGGCCTCTCGGCATGCCGCCCCGCCGATCAGCAGGGCCACCGGCTCTCCCGTGCGCAGGACGCCGGCCACGTCGCGCACCGTCGTCGACGGCACCGCGCGGGGCGACCGCGGCGGAACGGGTGGGCACGGCTGCCCGCCCTCGCTCCACGACACGTCGGCAGGCAGC
>NZ_KB912640.1:15158-22795 GCF_000383795.1 Saccharomonospora saliphila YIM 90502 | reverse complement strand
GGCGACCGCGGCCGCCGCGTCGGCACCCACGTCACCGGCGCAGGCGCTGCGGCGTACCCAGCCCGCCAGCGAGCCCGCCACCGCCTCGATGTCGGACTCCAACGGTGCGTCGTGGCGCTTGTGGTGGGTGGCGTGGTCGCCCACCACGTTGACCACCGGAGTGTGCGCCCGGCGCGCGTTGTGCAGGTTCGCCAGCCCGTTGCCCAGGCCGGGGCCCAGGTGCAGCAGGGTCGCGGCGGGACGGTCGGCGATCCGCGCGTACCCGTCGGCGGCGCCGGTGACCACGCCCTCGGCCAACCCCAGCACCCCGCGCATCCGCGGCACGTTGTCCAGCGCGGCCACGAAATGCATCTCGGAGGTGCCGGGGTTGGTGAAGCACACGTCGACGTCGGCGTCGACGAGCGTGCTGATCAGCGCCTGCGCGCCGTTCATCGCCATGGTCTGTCCTCCTGGCCGCCGAAGAGCACGCCGGGATTGAGGATTCCGGCGGGATCGAAGGCCTGTTTGACTCGTCTCATGAGGTCGATCGTGACCGGGTTCTCCAGTTCGAGGAAGTGCCCGGTCTTGGCGTGCCCGAGACCGTGCTCGCCCGAGATGGCGCCCCCGAGGCGCATCCCGGCCGCGAGAATCTCGTGGAGCAGGGCCGCGCGCTTGTCCGGGTCCGGCTGGAACACCGCGAGGTGGACATTGCCGTCGCCCGCGTGCCCGCAGCCGATCACGCCGGACTCGGCGCGGGCGGCGGCCTCCCGCGCCTCGGCCAGGAACGCGGGCAGCTCGGAGCGGGGCACCACCACGTCGAGCACCTCGTCGGCGCCCGCCGCCTTCGCCGTCCAGAAGGCGTTCTCGCGCGCCTGGATCAGCTTGCGGGCCGAGGCACCCTCCAGCACGTACACCTCCGAGGCCCCCGCCGTGCCGAGCAGCTCGCCCAGGGTCTGCACGTCGGCGTCGAGCCGGTCGGCCTCACGGCTTTCCAGCCCGACCACGAGGTAGGCCTGTGTGGCCTCGCGGACCGCGTCGGGGATGCCGAGCGTGACGTCGGTGCTGTGGGTGATGGCGGCCATGGTGAGCGCGTCGATGTACTCCAGGATGTGCGGCGTCAGCCCGCTCGCGACGACCTCCGGCACGGCGCGCATGACCGTGTCGAGGTCGGCGAACGGGGCGAGCACGGTGGCGCCGTGCGCCAGCCGGGGATGGAGCTTGACGGTGACCTCCGTGGCCAGGGCGAGCGTCCCCTCCGAGCCGATCACGAGCTGGGTCAGGTCGTAGCCGCTGGACACCTTGGCGATCTTGCCGCCGGTCCGGACCAGCTCGCCGGTCGGCAGGGCCAGTTGCAACCCGAGGACGTTGTGGCGGGTGACGCCGTACTTCACCGCGCGCATGCCGCCGGCGTTGGTGCCGACGTTGCCGCCGACGCTGGCGCTCATCTCGCCCGGGTAGACGGTGTAGCCGAGCCCGGCCGAGGCCGTGCGCTCGTCCAGTTCGGACAGCGTGACACCGGGCTGCACCACGGCGACGTGGTTGGTCGTGTCGATCTCGACGACGGAATTCATCCGTTCGAACGACACCACGATTCCCTCGGGATGCGGACGGGCCGCGCCTGACAGGCCGGTCCCGGAGCCGCGCGCCGTCACGGGCACCCGGTGCTCGGTGGCCGTGGCCAGGACGGCGGCCACCTCCTCGGCCGTGCCGGGCAGGACGACGTGGGCCGGTGTCACCGTGCCGCCCACCAGCGCCTCGTCACCGGTGTAGTCCTTACCGACGTCGTCACCGGTGAGCAGGTTCCCCGTGCCGACGATCTCGGCGAGCCGCTCTGCCGCGCCGCCCGTTGCCTCACCCATGGCGGAAGCCTAATACGGCCGTCGAGACCCCGGCTATGAGTTCTTTTCGCCTTCGCGGGTGTGAGCGTCCGAGAAGCCCGTCCGCCCACACCCGTCCGCTCAGGCGCGCGCGAACGACAGCGTCTCGCCCTCGACCCCGCGCAGCCACAGGTCCTGCGCGGCGGCGGCCATCTCGGGAAGACCCTGCTCGATCGTGGCGAACACGTTGCCGGGCACCCAGCCCGCGTCACCGTTGATCAGCAGGTTGTTGCGCCCGTAGAAGATGGCCAGGTCGGTGGCGCCCTGCTCGCTGTGTGCCGCGCTGTCCTCGTCGTAGCCGTAGGCCGGGTTGCCGATCTCCCACGGCTCGAAGCCGAAGTAGCAGACATCGCCCGGGATCGGGGTGACGGTGGGGTTCTCCCGCCCCGGCTTCGGATCGGCGAACGGCGGCACCAAGGTGTAGACCTCGTTGCGCGCGTACTTGGCGTGGTAGGCCGCCCCGCTCTGCGGCAGTGCGTCCCACACCGCCCGGCACGTGCGCGGGGCCTCGTCGTCGAGCAGCCTGGCGCGGCAGGACACCCCGCGCTTGTCCAGCGTGATCGTGATGTATCGGGCCACGGACTCTCCCACTCTGTGTTCCCGGGCGGCCGGTGCCGCCGTCGGGGCGTGCGTCACTTGGCGACGGCGGCGACGACCTCGCCCCAGATGTCGAGGGCCTCGTCGATCTGCTCGGAGGTCACCACCAGCGGCGGGATCATCCGGACCACGTTCATGAACGCGCCGCAGGTGAGCAGGAGCAATCCCTTCTCGGCGGCCTTCTTCTGCGCGGCCTGCGCCGTGGCGTTGTCCGGCTTGCCCTCCGCGGTGACGAACTCCGAGCCGACCAGCAGCCCGAGCCCGCGCACGTCTCCGATGCCCGCCGTCTTGTCGCCCACCGCGCGGGCGCCGTCGAACAGTTGCCTGCCGCGGGCGGCGGCGTTGTCGACCAGGTTCTCCTCGGCGATGACGTCCAGGGTGGCCAGCGCCGCCGCGCACGCGACCGCGTTGCCGCCGTAGGTGCCGCCCTGCGAGCCGGGCCAGGCCTTGCCCATGAGGTCCTTGGAGGCCGCGATCCCCGACAGCGGGAAGCCGCTGGCAAGGCCCTTGGCGATGAGCACCACGTCCGGGTGCACGTCGAAGTGCTCGTGTCCCCAGAACCGTCCGGTGCGGCCGAAGCCGGTCTGGATCTCGTCCAGCACGAGCAGGATGCCGTGCTCGTCGGCGCGCTCGCGCAGGCCGGCGAGGAACTCGGCGTTCGCGGGCACGTAGCCGCCCTCGCCGAGCATCGGCTCGACGAAGAACGCCGCCGTCTCCTGCGGAGACGTCTGAGTGGCGAACAGGTAGTCGAGCTCGCGCAGCGCGAAGTCGGTCGCGGTCTTCTCGTCCCACCCGTAGTGGTAGGCGTACGGGAACGGCGCCACGTGCACGCCGGACATCAGCGGGGAGAAGCCCGCGCCGAACCGCGTGCCCGAGGTGGTCATCGACGCCGCCGCCACGGTGCGGCCGTGGAAGCCGCCCTGGAACACCACCACGTTCGGCCTGCCCGTGGCCTGCCGGGTCAGCCGCAGGGCCGCTTCGACCGCCTCGCTGCCCGAGTTGGCGAAGAACAGCGAGTCGAGCCCGCTCGGCAGTACCTCGCCGAGCCGTTCGCTGAGTTCGAGCAGCGGCCGGTGCATCACGGTGGTGTACTGGCCGTGGATGAGCTTGCCGACCTGCTCCTGGGCGGCGCGGACCACCTTCGGGTGGCAGTGCCCGGTGCTCGTCACCCCGATTCCCGCGGTGAAGTCGAGGTGCCTGCGCCCGTTGGTGTCGTAGAGGTAGGCGCCTTCACCGTGCTCGACGACAACGGGGGTCGCCTGCTTGAGAATGGGGGAGAGCTGGGCCATGGCAGCGTGCTCCTTCGCGACGGTGGCCGGTCCGCGGTGTGCCGGGACGGAAATCCCCCGCGGCGTTCGTCGTGGGGTTGAACGCCGTCGTGGGGTGGAACGCCTTCGCGGCACTGGGCCCGGGCGGGCCCGGCAGGGTTGTAGATTGTCAACAATATTCGTAGCATGGGGCGCGCAGCGGCGCAAACAGCTACTTTCGGAGGAGTTTCGGATGGGCACGGTGAGCGAGTCGGGCGTGGTGGACGCGGTCAACAAGGAGTTGTTCCTCGGTGGCAAGTGGACCCCCGCGTCCGAGGGCCGGACCTTCGCGGTCACCGACCCGGCGACCGGCGAGGTCCTGTGCGAGGTCGCCGACGCCACGGCCGCCGACGGCATGGTCGCGCTCGACGCCGCCGTCTCCGCGCAGGAGAGCTGGGCCCAGTGCCCGCCGCGCGAGCGCGGGGAGATCCTGCGCCGCTCCTACGAGGCGCTCATGGCCCGCCAGGAGGAGCTGGCGCTGCTGATGACGCTGGAGATGGGCAAGCCGCTGGCGGAGGCGCGTGGCGAGATCGCCTACGCCGCCGAGTTCTTCCGCTGGTTCGCCGAAGAAGCCGTGCGCATCGACGGCGGCTACGCGGTCGCGCCGAACGGCTCGGGCCGCTTCCTGGTCACCAAGCAGCCGGTCGGCCCGTCGTTGCTGATCACGCCATGGAACTTCCCGATGGCGATGGGCACGCGCAAGATCGGCCCCGCTGTCGCCGCGGGCTGCACCATGATCGTCAAGCCCGCCGCGCAGACCCCGCTGTCCATGCTGGCGCTGGCGCGCATTCTCGCCGACGCCGGACTGCCCGACGGGGTGCTGAGCGTGCTCACCACCAGCGACGCGGGCGGGGTGATGGAGCCGCTGATCCGGGACGGCCGCGCGCGCAAGCTCTCCTTCACCGGTTCCACCGGCGTGGGCCGCAGGCTGCTGGAGCAGTGCGCAGACAAGGTGCTGCGCACGTCGATGGAACTCGGCGGCAACGCGCCGTTCCTCGTCTTCGACGACGCCGATCTCGACGACGCGGTCGAGGGCGCGATGGCGGCCAAGATGCGCAACATCGGCGAGGCCTGCACCGCCGCCAACCGCTTCTACGTGCAGCGGGGGATCGCCGACGAGTTCTCCCGCAGGCTCACCGAGCGGATGTCGTCGCTGCCCATCGGCCGGGGCACCGAGGACGGCGTCGTGGTCGGCCCGCTGATCGACGAGGCGGCCGTGGACAAGGTGTCCGCCCTGGTCGCCGACGCCGCCCAGCGCGGTGCCGACGTGCTGACCGGCGGCGCCACCGTGGACGGGCCCGGCAACTTCTACCAGCCGACCGTGCTCACCGGCGTGCCCACCGACGCCCGGATGGCCGACGAGGAGATCTTCGGCCCGGTCGCGCCGATCACGGTGTTCGACACCGAGGAAGAGGCGCTGGCCGCCGCCAACGACACGGAGTACGGCCTCGTCGGTTACGTCTACACCAGCGACGTCAAGCGCGCCCTCCGGGTCAGCGAGCGACTGGAGACCGGCATGGTGGGCCTGAACCAGGGTGTGGTGTCCAACCCGGCCGCGCCGTTCGGCGGGATCAAGCAGTCCGGCCTCGGCCGCGAGGGCGGCACCGTCGGCATCGACGAGTTCCTGGAGACAAAGTACGTGGCGGTGAGCCTGTGACGGCGGCGGAGCGGCGCGCCTACGCCGTCGCGGCCGTGCCCGGCGACGGGATCGGCGTGGACGTGACCGTCGAGGCGCGAACGGTGCTCGACGCGGCGGCCGAGCGGCACGGGTTCACGCTGCGGTGGACGGAGTTCGACTACAGTTGCGAGCGCTACGCCCGAACCGGCGCGATGATGCCGGACGACGGTGTGGCGACGCTGGCGGCCTTCGACGCGATCCTGCTCGGCGCCGTCGGCTTTCCCGGGGTCCCTGATCACGTCTCGCTGTGGGGCCTGCTGATCCCGTTGCGCCGGGCGTTCTCCCAGTACGTCAACCTCCGGCCCGTGCGGCTGCTGCCGGGGACCACGTCCGTGCTCGCGGGCCGCCAGGCGCACGAGCTGGAGATGGTGATCGTCCGGGAGAACTCCGAGGGCGAGTACTCCACCCTCGGCGGCAGGCACAACGAGGGGCAGCCGGGCGAGTTCGCGCTCCAGGAGGCGGTGTTCACCCGCACCGGGGTCGAGCGCGTCATCCGCTATGCCTTCGAACTCGCCCGTACCCGCTCGAAGCGGGTGTGCTCGGCGACCAAGTCGAACGGCATCATCCACACCATGCCGTTCTGGGACGAGATCTTCGCCTCCGTGGCGGCCGAGTACCCGGACGTGGAGGCCGAGTCGTGTCACATCGACGCGCTCGCCGCGCGCATGGTGCAGGCGCCGGACCGGCTCGATGTCGTGGTCGCGTCGAACCTGTTCGGGGACATACTCAGCGACCTCGCCGCCGCCGTGACCGGCGGGCTGGGCATGGCCCCGTCCGGCAACATCAATCCCGAGCGCACGCACCCGTCGATGTTCGAGGCCGTGCACGGCAGCGCTCCGGACATCGCGGGCCAGGGCATCGCCAACCCCGTGGCCCAGGTGCTGACGGGGGCGATGCTGCTCGACCACCTCGGTGAGGCCGAGGCCGCCACCGCGGTGCGCGCCGCGGTCGAGAAGGTCCTCACCGAAGGCCGGGCGCTCACACCGGATCTCGGCGGCTCCGCGAGCACGAGCGAGGTCGGCTCGGCGCTGGCCGAGGCGCTCTGACGTCCTCACCCGCGCACGCGCACCGGCCCCGCTCGCCGGTGCGCGTGCGACGCGCCGGTTCGCCCTGCGCGGATCGGGGCATCCCGTTGCCATGAACGTGTTCGGGCTGCCGGTGCCGGGCCCGCTCACCGTGGCCGGTGCCGCGCTGGGAACCGTGCGCGGAGCCGCTGCGCTGGCCGCTCGTCCCCGGCGGCACGTGTGGTCGTCGCCCACGCGCCACTACATCGAGGTACACGGGGTGCACGGCGAGGACGGAGCGGCGGTCGCGCGCCGGGTCGAGAGCGCCGTCGAGGCACACCCCGGCGTGCACTGGGCGCGGGTGAACGCGCCGTCGTCCCGCGTGGTCGTGGCGCTGTCCGACCCGGCCACCCGGCGGGGACCGCTGGTGGACGCCGTCCGCAGGGCGGAGCGGATGCCGTCCGAGCCGGAGGAGGTGGCCGCCGAGGACGAGGCGCTGCACCCGGCCGCCGGACTACGGGGAACCAGGTTGGTGCCCACGCTCGCCGTCGATGTGCTCGCGCTGACCACGTCGCTGCTCACGCGGCTGGCCCCGTGGGCGCCGTTGCCGCCCGAACTCGCGGCCCTCATCGGAACGCTCGACCACCACCCCGGCCTGCGGGAAGGAGTGGCGCGCCGCGCGCACAGTCACTCGCGCGCCGAGTCGCTCACCTCGATGGCGGGCGCGCTCGCGCAGGGGCTCGCGGCGGGTGGGGAAGGCGTGGTGCTCGATGTGGCCCAGCGCGGCGGGCAATGGCGGGAGGCCCGCGCACTGGAGCGCTCGTGGAACGCGGTCGAAGACCGGTGGGTGACCGGCCCGGAGGCCGTTCGTGCCGAGGCCGCGCCCGTCGAGCGCCCCGTTCCGCTGCCGGAGGGCCCGGTCGAGCGCTACCAGCGCAGGGCGTTCGCCGTGGGAGCGGCGGCAGCGGCGACGGCGTTGCCGTTCACGGGACCGCGCAGGGCCGCCGCCGTCGGACTGGCGGCGGTGCCCAAGCCGGTGGAGACGGCGCGCTCGGCGTTCGGCAGCGCCCTCGGGCGCGTGCTGGCCCGCCGCGGTGCCGTCGTGATGGACCGGACGGTGCTGCGGCGGATGGAGCGCATCGACGCGGTGGTGTTCGACCGCGCGGCGCTGGAGACGGGGCGGCTCGCGCTGACC
>NZ_KB912640.1:9527-15058 GCF_000383795.1 Saccharomonospora saliphila YIM 90502 | reverse complement strand
CGCGCGCCTGCTGCGCGCGGCGGGCCTGCGGGTGACCGGAGCGGGACGGCGCGCCCGTGGCGACGACCCGGACTTCGGCGCCGTGGTGAGTACCGACGCGCTGCCCGAGCACCTGCCCGACCACGACTTCGTGGTCGCGGTGGCGCCGCTGACCGAGCAAACCAAGGGGATGTTCGACGCGCGGGCCTTCGCCGCGATGCGGCCCGGGGCGCGGTTCGTCAACGTGGGTCGTGGTGAGCTGGTCGTGACCGACGACCTGATCGACGCGCTGCGCTCGGGTGCGCTCGGCGGTGCGGCGCTGGATGTGTTCGACACCGAACCGCTGCCGAGTGACAGTCCCCTCTGGACGCTGGACAACGTGCTGATCACTCCGCACATGTCGGGTGACATCGTCGGCTGGCGCAACGCGCTGGTCGAGGTCTTCGCCGACAACTTCGAGCGATGGATCGACGGGCGGCCGCTACGCAATGTCGTGGACAAACGGCTCGGCTATGTACCCTCGGGGCCTTCGACGTAACACCGGCGACACACGGCCGACACGGCGCCAGCGGGCGCGGCCGGTCGGGTGGTGCCGCCGGGCCCGAGGGCTGCCGCGCCCGGGTTCCACGGCCGACCGAGGAGAGCTATGCCGAGCACGCCATCCCTGTTGACCGCGAGCGAGCTGGTGGCCGCCTTTTCGTCGGGCGAGGTCTCGCCGGTCGAGGCGACCCGCGTCGCGCTCGACGCGATCGCCGAGGTCGACGGCCAATACCGCGCGTTCACCCTGGTCGACCCGGAGGTGGCTCTCGACCAGGCGCGCGCCTCGGAGGAGCGGTGGCGTGAGGGAAACCCGATCGGGTGGCTCGACGGTGTGCCCGCCTCGGTCAAGGACATGTTCCTCACGCAGGGCTGGCCGACGCTGCGCGGATCGCTGTGCATCGAACGGGACCAGCCGTGGCGGGAGGACAGCCCGGTCACCGCGCGGATGCGCGAGCACGGGCTGGTGCTGCTGGGTAAGACCACGACACCGGAGCTGGCGTGGAAGGCGGTCACCGACAGTCCACTCGACGGGGTGACTCGCAACCCGTGGGACCCGGCGCTGACCCCGGGTGGGTCCAGCGGTGGTAGCGCGGTGGCGGTGGCCACCGGGATGGGTGAGGTGTCGGTCGGTACCGACGGCGGCGGGTCGGTGCGCATCCCCGCGTCGTTCTGCGGAGTCGTCGGGTTCAAACCGACCGGGGGCCGCATCCCGCTCTACCCGGCCAGTCCGTTCGGGCCGCTGTCACACGCGGGTCCCCTGGCCCGGTCGGTGGACGACGTGGCGCTGCTGCTCGACGTGCTCGCGATGCCCGACCCCCGCGATCCGGCGGCGCTGCCACCGCCCGCGGGCACCTACCGCGAGGCCGTGCGCCGTGACGTGCGCGGGCTGCGCGCGGCGTTCTCCCCGACGCTCGGCTATGTCGACGTGGAACCGGAGATCGCGCGGGCGGTGGTGTCCGTGGTCGCCGCGCTCACCGAGGCGGGGCTGACCGTGGAGGAGGCCGACCCCGGCTTCAGCGACCCCTACGACGCGTTCGGTGTGCTGTGGTCCACCGGGGCGGCGAAGTGGCTGGACACCTTCCCCGCCGACTGCGCGGAGCACGTCGACCCGGGCCTGCGCCGGGTCTGGGAGCAGGGGCACACCTACTCCGCGGGCGACTACCTCGACGCCAGCGCCGTGCGGGCGAACCTGGGTATCCACATGGGAGAGTTCCACACCCGGCACGACGTGTTGATCACGCCGACAGTGGCCATCCCGCCGTTCGAGGCGGGCCACGACGTGCCGCCGGACAGTGGTCTGGAGACCTGGCCGCAGTGGGCGCGGTTCTCGTACCCGTTCAACATGACCCAGCAGCCCGCGATCACGGTGCCCGCCGGCTTCACGTCCAAGGGTCTGCCCGTGGGTCTGCAAATCGTGGGGCCGCGCCACTCCGACGACCTCGTGCTCGCCGTGGCGAAGCTGGTCGAGGAGATCGCCCCGTGGCCCACCGACCGCCCGGCGACCCGCCCCCACTGACCCGCGAGTTGCCCTTTCGCGCGCGCGAGTTGCCCTTTCGGGTCCGCGAGTTGCCCTTTCGCGCCCGGCGAGTTGCCCTGTCAGCTCCCGAGCCGGCACGAGACGGCCGTGAGTTGGCTTGCTGAGCCAGGCGTCCAGGTCCGGCGAAGCTCCGCGTGAGCCGACAAGTCGCTCCGGTGACCCCCTGTGGAGGGCGACACCCAGACAACGAGGGGCAACTCGCGGCCCGTGGAGGGCAACTCGCGGCCCGTGGAGGGCAACTCGCGGCCTGTGGAGGGCAACTCGCGGCCTGTGGAGGGCAACTCGCGGGTTGTGGAGGGCGACTCGCGGGGGTGAGGGGTCAGGCGACGGCGCATTCGAGGTCGGCCAGCGACTGCTCCAGGTGGCCCAACAGCCGTTGGAGGTGGGGGACGCTGCGGCGGCAGCCGGTGATGCCGCAGTCCAGAGTCGTGGGGCCGTTGGTGAAGGTGATGTTGAGTGCCTGCCCGTCGAGCAGCACCGACGCCGGGTAGATGCCGTCGAGGCGCGCCCCGTTGAAGTACAACCGTTCGCGCGGGCCCGGCACGTTCGAGATCACGATGTTGAACGGCGGACGGGTGTGCTCGACGAACCCGGGCAGCGGTGTCGCGGCCAGCGGAGCGACGTTGAACGCCGAGAGCACGAGCGCCTGGATCGGGGTCAGGTCGCTGAACAAGCGCTTGCCGTCGGCCATCGACCGCGCAACCCGGGACAGCCGCGCCGTCGGGTCGGCCAGGTGCGTACCGAGGTCGCACAGAATCGCGCCGATGCGGTTGCCGGATGTCGCGCCCGCCTCGGTCCGCCCCCGCAACGACACCGGCACCATCGCCACGAGCGGCTCGTCCGGTAGTGCGCCGTGCTCGGTCAGGTAGGTCCGCAGCGCGCCCGAGCACATGGCCAGCACGATGTCGTTGCTCGACACCCGTGCGGCGTGGGCGACGTGCGCGATCCGCGTCCGCTCCCACGACTCCGCCGCGAACCGCCGCGCTCCGCCGATGGGCACGTTCAGCATCGTCTTCGGCGCCCGCAGCGGCAGGGTCAACCGGTGCTCGCGCCACGCCTCGGTGGCCACCCGGGTCGCCATCGGGGCGAGTCCGGCGAGCTGACCGACGGTCGCGCGACCCGTGCGCACCAGCCTGCGCGGGTCCGGCACCGGCAGGCCGTGGAGGAACCCGCGGCGCGGCGAACCGGTCCGCCCCTCGGCCGAGGGAGGTGACCCCCACGGTGGCGGGCAGTCCCGGGCGTCCGGGTCGGTGCTGAGCACCCCGCGTAGCTGCCGTAGCGCCGACACGCCGTCCATCAGCGCGTGGTGAATCTTGCTGTACATCGCGAAGCGCCCGTCCTGCAGGCCCTCGACGAGGTGAATCTCCCACAGCGGCCGGTGCCGGTCGAGCGGGGTGCTGTGCCAGCGGGAGGTCACTTCGAGCAGCTCCCGCACGCGTCCCGGGCCGGGCAGCGCCGAATGCCGGAAGTGGTAGTCGAGCTCCAGCTCGGTGTCCTCGGCCCAGGCCACGTATCCCCGCGTGCTCACCGGGTTGGCGGGGTGGCGCCGGAACACCGGGCGGGCGTCGGTGTGCCGCAGCAGTGCGGCACGCAGGTCCCTCGGGTAGTCGGGGCCCGCGTCCGCGGGCGGGGTGAAGAGTTCGAGCCCGCCGACGTGCATCGGGTGCTCGCGCGTCTCGACGGCGAGGAACACCGAATCGGTGACGGACATCAAAGTCATCGCGTGCCTCACTTCGCCGTCCTCGCCGACGTGCGATCACGTCGTGCGCGCGAGTGTACGTACTATCGTCGAAGGCCATGACGATCCCGACGGACCCGGAGACCGGCGAGTTCCACCGCGCTCCGAACCACTTCGCCGACCGCATCACCGCCGACGGGCGCGACGGCTGGCCCGTCGAACCCGGCCGCTACCGGCTGGTGGTCAGCCGCGCGTGCCCGTGGGCCAGTCGCGCGCTCGTCGTGCGCAGGTTGCTCGGACTGGAGCACGCGCTGTCGGTCGCCGTGGCCGACCCGATCCAGGACGAGAAGAGCTGGCGGTTCACCCTCGACCCGGACGGTCGCGACCCCGTGCTCGGCATCCGTTACCTCGCCGAGGCGTACCACGCGGCCGAGCCTTCCTACACCGGCGGCGTCAGTGTCCCCGCGATCGTGGACATCCCCAGCGGCAGGCTGGTCACCAACGACTACCCGCGCATCACGCTCGACCTGTCCACCGAGTGGACCGCGCATCACCGCCCCGGCGCACCGGACCTGTACCCGGAGGCGCGGCGCGACGAGATCGACGAGCTCAACGCCGTGCTGCACCGAGACGTGAACGCCGCCGTCTACGAGGCCGGGTTCGCCACCAGGCAGCGGGCCTACGAGAAGGCCTACGACCGGCTGTTCGCGCGGCTCGACGCTCTGTCTGAGCGGCTGGAGCGCCGCCGCTACCTTGTCGGCGACAGCATCACCGAGTGCGACGTGCGGCTGTTCACCACGCTCGTGCGCTTCGACGCCGTCTACCACGGGCACTTCAAGTGCAACCGGAACAAGCTCACCGAACTGCCCGTGCTCTGGGCCTACGCGCGGGACCTCTTCACCACGCCCGGCTTCGGCGACACGGTCGATTTCGACCACATCAAGCGCCACTACTACCAGGTGCACGAGCAGATCAACCCGACAGGGATCGTGCCGAAGGGCCCCGACCTGTCGGGCTGGGCGAGCCCGCACGGCCGGGAGGCACTGGGCGGAAGGCCGTTCGGGGACGGCACTGCACCCGGGCCGCCGCCGGAGGCGGAACGGCTGGCGAGGCAGTGGTGACCGGGGCCTGAACAAGATCGTATCCTCGGCGGGTGGCGTCGACCGGTGCACGCACGCTTGTGGAGACCCTCACCGAACTCGGTGTCGAGGTCGCGTTCGGGCTGCCCGGTGTGCACACCCTGCCGTTGTGGGACGCGCTGGCCTCCTCCGACATCGCCGTGCTCGGGGTGCGGCACGAACAGGCGGCGGGCTACGCGGCCGACGGATTCGCCCGCGCCACGGGCGCGCTGGGCGTCGCACTCGTGACCACGGGGCCGGGCGCGGCGAACGTCCTCGCCGCCGTCGGCGAGGCGCGCGCGTCGGGATCGCCGGTGCTCGTGCTCGCCAGCGAGGTGCCGTCGAACCTGCGGCGGGCGGGGACCGTGCGGGCGAGCCTGCACGAGATCGGTGACCAGCGGGCCCTGTTCGCCCCTGTCGCGAAGGCCGCGTTCTCCGTGGAGCGCCCGGGCGAGCTCGGGGCCGTGCTGCGCCACGCCGCCCGCCTCGCGCTCACCCCGCAGAGCGGCCCCGTCTACGTCGGCGTCCCGGCCGACTTCCTCGACGCCGAGGTCGATCCCGGCCCTGAGCCGACGGGCGCTCACGCCGCGGGTGCCGTGGACGCCGACGGTGCGCCTCTGCCGCCGGTGCCCGTCGAGGACCTGGACGAGGCACGCACGGCCCTCGCGACGGCGCGACG
>NZ_KB912640.1:6033-9427 GCF_000383795.1 Saccharomonospora saliphila YIM 90502 | reverse complement strand
CGGCGCCGGGACGCCCACCGCCGTCCCGGCGCCGCGTGGTCCGGACCACTCGCGGCACCCACGGCCCGCGAGTTGTCCCGTGCGTGTCGGCGAGTTGCCCCTTCCTGTCGGCGAGTTGCCCTTCCCCGCCCGCGAGTCGCCCTCGCGGACGCGCGTGTCACCACTCGCCCCACATCCTGCGCCGTGCCCGGCACGCGGCCGGGTCAGGCGAAGTGGCGCTCGATCACTCGCGTCAACACGTCTTCGGCCTTGGCGAGCTTCTCCGGTGCGGGCTCGGGATCGGCCGCGATCTCACCGCGTGGCGGCAGCGCCTGGGCGTTGACGTGCACGATCCCCCGCGCCTCGACGGCTCCGGTCGGAGAGACGTAGATGTCGCGGGAGGCGCCGTCGGTCGTGTAGAAGCTCACCGCCTGCTTGCCCGCGATCTCGACGATCTCCCTGTCCGTCCACAGTGACGTGTCCTTGCCGTAGTCGGCGGGGCGGTACGCGGGGTGAACGGTGACGTCGAGCCGCAGTTGGTGTGTGGGTTCCACGAACAGACACTGGCCCGACCAGGTCAGCGGTTGGAACTCCGCGCCGTACACCTCGGCGACCGCGTCCGCGAACACCGCGCATTGCAGGCCGGGTTCCGTGACCGCGGTCGCCATGATCTCGTCGGCGGACGAAGGGACATCGGTCCCGCCTTCGTACGGCGCGCAGTCGGCTTGTCCGTTGGGGGCGCCGAAGTGGGCGCAGGCACCCTGTGCCCCGGTGTCCCGCTCGTCCGGCCCGTACAGCAGCGGACGCTGTGGGGAAACGTCCGTGCTCTCCGGTCGTGTGTCGGCGAGCCCGATCGCCTCGGTCGTCAGCGCGGAGGTCCGGTCGCAGGACGGGGTCTCGAGGCTGAACGTGAGGGTGCCGAGATACTCGTTGTCCACACCCGACTCGGCCTGGCCCCATGTCGCGGTGCAGGCGTACGAACTGTCGTAGAGATGCACCGTCGTGCCCTCCAGCTCGGTCGGCTCGCCCAGGGGCGAGTTGTGCCAGTCGTACTCGGTTTCGAGCACGACCTCGTCATCCTGCTCGCCGACCGCCTCACAGCCGCTGAACGGGTCGTAGAGGCCGTCCGGGGTGAACACGTACTCGGCTTCGGTCCCCAGCAGCGTCCGCAGGAACGCGCAGCCGTCCCACTGGGAGAACGGTCGTGTCGCCGGGTCGAGGGTGAGCGTGTCCGGCTCCCGCAGCCTGTCCACGGCCACCTCGGCGTAGGCGCGTACCGCTTCGCAGACGCCGCTCTCCGGGTGCGAATAGTGGAACTCGACGGCGATGTGGTAACTCGTCGGGACATTGACGGTGCAGACGTGGTCGCTCCCGCTCGTCTGCCTTGTCTGGTACGCCTTCGCGCCCGCGAGTGTGATCGGCTCGGCGTGGTAGCGATCGAGCTGGTCGAACGGCGTGCCGACCCGTACCTCCAGCGGCCTCGAGCCGACGTCGTACTCCCCGTTGACCGACAGCAGGCACGCGTGCGGGCCCCTGGGCGCGACGTAGATCTCGTCGTCCGGTGCGCCGGAGCGTTCGGCGGCGAGGTCGGTGTCCAGCAGGGCGCAGGCGTCGATCTGCCGCAACGCGAGCGCGACCGCATCGGCGTCACGCGGGTCGGGCGCCGGGCCGCGTTCCGGTGCCGCCGGGTTTCGCCCCTCACTCTCGCCGGTCAGTGCGGTGCCTCCGATCGACGACGTGCACCCCGAGGCGACCAGCGCCGCCCCCGTCAGCAACGCGGCGAGTGTGGTGATCCGTCGCCGTCGCACGGTCTCCCCTCCAGTGATGATCACGAGGGCGAACCTTAACAACCGGGGGCCCGGAATGTGGCGGAATCGGCCGGGTCAGGCGAGGACCACCTCCCGGTCGGCGTGCTCGGCCACCACGGGGTCGTGGCTGGCGACGAGAACGCAGGTTCCCCGGTCCGCGGCGGCACGCAGCGCCGCGCACACGAGCCCCGCGCGCTGCCGGTCCTGGTGAGAGGTCGGCTCGTCGGCGAGCACCAGAGCGGCGCCTCCAGCGAGCGCACGGGCGAGCGCGGCGCGCTGCTGTTCGCCGCGGGAGGCGTGGGTGGCGAGCCGGTCCGCGGGCTCGGACAGGTCGAGCGCGTCGAGGAGCCCGCGCGCGGGGGCCGACGGGTCGGCCTCGTCGCCGCCGTGGTCACCGGCATCGCGGGAGATGTGCGCCAGTGCCACGTTCTCGGCGAGGGTGAGTTCGTCCAGCAAGCCGAGCGACTGCGGCACGAGCGCGAGGTGCCGCCACCCGAGCCGCGACACCGGGACGTCCGGGAACGGGGGATGAGCGGTGATCTCGCCCTGATCGGGCCGTGTCCAACCGCCCGCGAGCATGAGCAGGGTGCTCTTGCCGGAGCCGGACGGGCCGGTGAGCGCGACGAACTCGCCGGGCCACAGCCGCAGATCCACCGGGCGCAGGGCCACGGTGCCGCGGTAGGACCTGCCCACTCCGGACAGCGTCAGCAGAGGGCCGGTCATGGCCGCTCCACGGTGGAGCCGTCGACCAGTGCCACCGTGCGGTCGGCCACGGTGGTGACTCCGGGATCGTGGCTGGTCAACAGGACCGCGATGCCACGCTCGGCGAGCCGCGCGAACAACGCGGCCACCCGCTCGGTCGAGACTCGGTCCAGGTGCGCGGATGGTTCGTCGGCGACCACAAGGGGCGGATCACCGACCACGCAGGCCGCCAACGCCACCCGTTGCTGCTCGCCGCCCGAAAGCTCGCGCGGCAGGTGGCCCGCCCGGTGCCCGAGCCCCACCAGATCCAGTGTGGCCGCCACGTCGGCCGTGCACCGGCGCAGCCGCGCGGCCAGCGTGAGGTGTTCGGACACGGTCAGGTAGTCCACCAGGTTGGCGGCGGGCTCCTGGCAGAGGTATCCGATCCGGGTGCGGCGCAGCGCGCGCCTGCGCCGGGCGGACAGGCGAGTGGCGTCCACCCCGTCCAGGATCACCGTTCCGTGGTCGGGACGGTCGAGACACGCGAGCACGCGCAACAGTGTGGACTTGCCCGCCCCCGAGGGACCGGTCAGCACGGTGACCTCGCCACGCCGGGCGGTGAGGGTGACGCCGCGCAGTGTCGGTACGGTCCTGCCCCCGGCGCGATGACTGTGCCGGAGGTCCGTGCCGCGTAGCACGACGGGGTCAGCGCGTGTCACGCAACACCTCCGCGGGATCGGCCCGGGCGACCGTGCGCTGGGCGAGCAGGGACACGAGCACGGCGGTCGCCGCCATCGCGCCGCAGAGCCCGGTCAGCAGTGCCCACGGCATGTCCAGCAACGCGGCCGGTGCGGTGCCGGGGTTGACGTCGAATCCGGGCGCGGTGGCGGCCGCGACCGCCCCGGCCAGCACCGCGCCGAGCGCGA
>NZ_KB912640.1:0-5933 GCF_000383795.1 Saccharomonospora saliphila YIM 90502 | reverse complement strand
GTCCGGCCGTCAACACACCCGCGAGCAGGCACAGGCCCAGCAGCTTGAACAGACCGCTCCGGTTACTCACGCATCCAGGGTACGCACGCGCCGGTGTGATCGCCGTGACCCGTCGGCAGGCGCGGCGGCGGAGGAGGAGTCGACAACGTGGCCAAGTCCGTAGCGCCGCGCGGCGCGTGAGACGCGTCGCGCGGGCTCGCCGTAAAGGAACGTAGCAATGTGCGCACACCCAGCGGGGCCTCGGCACGCGGAGGTCTACCCGCACGTGGACCAGGCCGGTTTTCCACCGTCCAGTTCGGAGGAGCTCGACCGGCTCTACCCGAAGGTCTGGCCACGCAACACCTACCGCGCGCCCGACGGCGTCGTCCGGATCGCCGGGGTGGACGTCCGGGAGCTCGCCCGGACCTACGGCACGCCGCTGTTCGTCGTCGACGAGGCGGACTTCAAGTCCCGGTGCGCCGAGTACGCCGAGGCGTTCGACGACCCGGCGCTGGTGCACTACGCCGCGAAGGCGTTCCTGTGCACCGAAGTGGCCCGGTGGGTGGCCGCGCAGGGGCTGAGCCTCGACGTGTGTTCGAGCGGTGAGCTGGCGATAGCCGAGCGGGCCGAGTTCCCGCCCGAGCGGATCACCTTCCACGGCAACAACAAGTCGAGCGACGAGCTGGAATCGGCGGTGCGGGCCGGGGTCGGCACGGTCGTGCTCGACTCCTTCTACGAGATCGCCCGGCTCGCCGACATCGCCGCCCGGCACGAGGTCACCCAGTCGGTGCTCGTGCGGGTCACCGTGGGTGTCGAAGCGCACACCCACGAGTTCATCGCGACCGCGCACGAGGACCAGAAGTTCGGCTTCTCGCTGGCCGGGGGCGACGCCGCCGAGGCGGTGCGCCGGGTGCTCAACACCTCGTCGCTGCGCCTGGTCGGCCTGCACAGCCACATCGGCTCCCAGATCTTCGACACCGACGGCTTCGAGGTCGCGGCGCGCCGGGTGATCGGGTTGATCGCCGACCTGCGCAAGGAACACGGTCCCGAGGCGCTCGACCAGCTCACCACCGTGGACCTCGGCGGCGGGTTCGGCATCGCCTACACCGACCGGGACAACCCGCCGCCACCCGCGCAGATGGTCACGCAGATTCGCGAGATCGTGCGCAAGGAGTGCACCTTCGCGGACCTGCCCATGCCGCGCATCGCGGGCGAGCCCGGGCGGGCGATCGCGGGACCGGGCACGGTGACGCTGTACGAGGTCGGCACGATCAAGGACGTGGCGCTGGGCGACGACGCGGTGCGCCGGTTCGTCAGCGTCGACGGCGGCATGAGCGACAACATCCGCACCGCGCTCTACGACGCCGCCTACGACTGCCGTCTCGTCTCGCGGGCGAGTGACGACGGTCAGCCCGGGGAGGTCGGAGCCGCGCTGTCCCGAGTGGTGGGAAAGCACTGTGAATCGGGCGACATCGTCGTCCGCGACTGCTGGTTGCCCGACACGCTGGCTCCCGGCGATCTGGTCGCGGTGGCCGCCACGGGCGCTTACTGCTACTCGATGGCCAGCAACTACAACCGGCAGCCTCGGCCGGCCGTGGTCGCGGTGCGCAACGGCAACCATCGGTTGCTGCTGAGGCGGGAGACGAACGAGGACATGCTTCGACTGGAGGTGTCGTGAGCGAGAATCGCGAAGGGGTCGTCCGGGTCGCGTTGCTCGGGTGCGGCACGGTCGGCGGCGAGGTCACGCGCATGCTGCTCGAGCACGGTGACGAGCTCGCGGCCCGGGTCGGTGCTCCGGTCGAGCTGGCGGGGATCGCGGTGCGCAGGCCGGACCGGCACCCGGAACTGCCGCAGCACCTGCTCACCTCGGACGCCGGCGCGCTGGTGGAGTCCGATGTGGACGTCGTCGTCGAGCTGATCGGCGGCATCGACCCGGTACGGGGCTGGCTGCTCACCGCGTTGCGCAAGGGCCGGTCGGTGGTCACGGGGAACAAGGCCCTGCTGGCCGAGTACGGCTCCGAGCTGTCCGAGGCCGCGGACACCGCCGGGGCCGACCTCTACTACGAGGCCGCGGTCGCCGGCGCGATCCCGCTGCTGCGCCCGCTGCGCGAGTCGCTGGCGGGCGACCGGATCTCGCGCGTGATGGGCATCGTCAACGGCACCACCAACTTCATCCTGTCCGCCATGGACTCCACCGGAGCCAGCTATGGCGAGACCCTGGACGAGGCGACCCGTCTCGGATACGCCGAGGCCGACCCGAGCGCCGACGTGGACGGCTACGACGCCGCCTCGAAGGCCGCGATTCTGGCCTCGCTCGCGTTCCACAGCCGCGTCACGGCCGCCGACGTGCACCGCGAGGGCATCGCGGGGATCACCTCCTCCGACATCGCGGCGGCCAAGCGGCTCGGCCGCACGGTGAAGCTGCTGGCGATCTGCGAGCGGGTCACCGCCGACGACGGCGCCGAGTCGGTGTCGGCGCGCGTGCACCCGGTGATGATTCCGCGCGGGCACCAGCTCGCCGGGGTGGGCGGCGCGTTCAACGCGGTCTACGTCGAGGCCGAGGCCGCGGGTGAGCTGATGTTCTACGGCCAGGGCGCGGGTGGTGCCCCGACGGCCAGTGCGGTACTCGGCGATCTGGTGTCGGCCGCGCGCAATCGCGTTGCGGGCGGCCGGGGTCCGCGCGAGTCCGCCCACGCCGCGCTGCCGGTGCGTCCGATGGGACAGACGCCGACCCGCTATCACATCAGCCTCGACGTGGCGGATCGTCCGGGTGTGCTGGCGCAGATCGCGCAGGTGTTCTCCGTGCACGGCGTGAGCATCGCGGCGGTGCGCCAGCGCGACAAGCATTCCACGGCGAGCCTCGTGGTCGTGACGCACCTGGCGCCCGACGCGGCGCTCGAGGCCACGGTGAACGAGATCAGCAAGCTCGACGTGGTCAGGGAAGTGGTCAGTGTGATGCGGGTGGAAGGCGAGGACTCGTGAACGCGGTCGGTGCGGCACAGGGCCGGGCGGAGGGTGCGACGCCCGGGTGGCCCGGCGTCATCAAGGCGTACTCCTCGCGCATCCCGGTTCCCGAGGGCGCCGAGGTCGTGACGCTGGGGGAGGGCAACACGCCGTTGTTGCCCGCCCCGCACCTGTCCGAGCTCACCGGGTGCGCCGTGTACCTGAAGGTGGAGGGCGCCAACCCGACCGGGTCGTTCAAGGATCGCGGGATGACGGTGGCGATCACCCACGCCCGCGCGAGCGGGTTGCGGGCGGTGATCTGCGCGTCCACGGGCAACACCTCCGCCTCGGCGGCCGCCTACGCTTCGCGTGCGGGACTGGCCACGGCGGTGCTGGTGCCGCAGGGCAAGATCGCGCTGGGCAAGATGGCCCAGGCCGTGCTGCACGGCGCCCGCATCCTCCAGGTGGAGGGCAACTTCGACGACTGCCTCGAACTCGCCCGCAAGACCGCGGCCGACTACCCGGTCACGCTGGTGAACTCGGTGAACCCGGTGCGGCTGGTCGGGCAGAAGAGCGCGGCGTGGGAGATCTGCGACGTGCTGGGCGATGCCCCGGACGTGCACTGCCTTCCCGTGGGCAACGCGGGCAACATCACCGCCTACTGGGCGGGCTACACCGAGTACGCGGCCGACGAGCTGGTGGAGCGGGTTCCCCGGATGTTCGGTTTCCAGGCCGCCGGTGCGGCCCCGCTGGTCAGCGGTGAGCCGGTGCCGTCCCCGGAGACCGTCGCGACGGCGATCCGCGTCGGCAGCCCCGCGTCGTGGGAACCTGCCGTGCAGGCGAAAACGGCCAGCGGCGGACTGTTCGAGTCCGTCACCGACGAGCGCATTCTGGAGGCCTACCGCTTGCTCGCCAGTCGCGAGGGCGTGTTCGTTGAACCCGCCTCCGCCACGAGTGTGGCCGGGTTGCTGCGCACGGCGGCGGACGGCCGCCTGCCGCGTGGCGCCACGGTCGTGTGCACGGTGACGGGACACGGGCTCAAGGACCCGGCGACGGCGCTGGAGAACAACGTCGAGGTGGAGCCGCTGGCCGTCGATCCGCGTGCCGTGGCCGCCGCGTTGGAGCTGTCGTGACGCCGCCCGTGGTCCGTCCCGCGGCCGCCGATCGGGAGGCCGGCGTCGGGGTGCGGTACACGATCACGGTCCCGGCGTCGACGGCGAACCTGGGCTCGGGATTCGACACGTTCGGCATGGCGCTCGGCCTCCACGACGTGGTGGAGGTCGCCGTGACCGACTCCGGACTCGGCGTCGAGGTGCTCGACGCGGGGGCCGGGGACATGTCCGGGGTACCCACGGACGAGACCCACCTGGTGGTGCGCGCGCTGCACAGCGCGTGCCGGTTCCTCGACGTGCCCGTGCCGGGGCTGCGGTTGCGCTGTCACAACGCGATCCCGCACTCCCGGGGACTCGGGTCGTCGGCGGCCGCGGCGGTCGCCGGGGTGGCCGCGGGCTACGCCCTCGCGGGCGCCGAACCGGACGAGTCGGCACTGCGCCTCGCGGCCGAGTTCGAGGGCCACGCGGACAACGCGGCGGCGAGCCTGTTCGGCGGTTTCGTTCTGGCCTGGAAGGACGAGGGCCGCTTCCACGCGCGGCGGCTCGAACCGCATCCCTCCCTTCGCCCCGTGGTGGCGGTGCCCGCCGAGCGCTCGTCGACGGGCGAGACGCGCGGACTCCTGCCGGAGCGGGTGCCGCACGCCGACGCGGCCTTCGCGGTCAGCCGTAGCGCGCTCGCGGTGCATGCGCTGACGAGCAGCCCGGAGTTGCTGCCGGTGGCGACGCAGGACCGGCTGCACCAGGACTACCGGGAGCCCGCGTTCCCCGCCACGGTGCGCCTTGTCCGGGCACTGCGGGCCCACGGCGTCGCGGCCGTCGTCTCCGGCGCGGGGCCGACGGTGCTCGCGCTGACGACGACGGGAATACTGCCCGGCGAGATCGACGTTGAGGGATTCGACGTCTTCGAACTGCCCGTCGACCCGGTCGGCGTGCGCGTCTCCACGGACTGACGCGGGGCAGGGTGCGCGCCGACCCCGTGTGCGGTGGGTTCGGCCCGCCGTCGCATACCGTGCGGCGTGAGCCACGCCACGTGGGGGGTGGTTGTTGCACCGGGACTTCCGGCGGTCTACCCTCGGAGGCGTTCGGTCACCGTGCATTCCCGCACCCGGTACTGGTTTGCGGATCTATCCGGATCGGATCTTTCCGTTCGTTCTCGGCGGGTCTCCGGTGGACGCGGTGACCGGCCTTGTCTCGTGACGGCGGTTCCTCCGCTCGTGTTTCGCAACCTCGGCGTCGGACCCGTCTGCACAGGGACCCTAGTACGCCGTCTCGCAATTCGGACGCGGGCGGCGGTCCGCTGGTTCACGCGTGGAGGCGTGGACCGGTCAGGAAGGACATGTGTGAGCAACACCGATCTTTTGAATGGCGACGTGGAGACCCAGGCGGAATCGTCGGGCTCGGGGGAGCAGGCGTCGCAGTCCAACGGTTCGGCCACGACTCCGAAGCGGCGTCCCGGCGGTCTGTCGGGCATGGTCATCGCCGAACTTCGGGCGCTGGCCACCGAGCTGGGCATCGGCGACACCACCGGGATGCGCAAGGGCGATCTGATCGCCGCGATTCGTGAGCGTCAGGGCAAGAACAAGCGCGGCAAGTCCACGGGTGAGGCGCCCTCGGCCGCCGACGAGGCGAGCGGTGCCGCGACCCTGCCGTTGGACGGCGTGAGCGAGGCCAAGGGGAAGGCCGAGCAGCCCGCGGACGACAAGCCCGCGAAGGCGGGCGGCCGTTCCGGCACGAGCAAGGGGGCCGCCGACGAGGAGAAGTCCTCGGGCGAAGGGAAGTCCCCGGGTGAGGGCAAGCCCTCGGGCGAGAACAGGCCGTCGGGCGACGGCCGGTCCGCGGGTGACGGCCAGCAGGACGACGGCGGAGGCGGCCGGTCCGGTCGGCGCCGCCGGGGTTCCG
>NZ_KB912639.1:10536-12961 GCF_000383795.1 Saccharomonospora saliphila YIM 90502 | reverse complement strand
TCGTCGCGCCGAGTTGTCCCCAACTTCGCCTCGGCCCTGTTTTTCTCTCCTTCACCGGCCCCGCGCGCACGACCCCGGCCTCGTCGCCCCGGGCGCGCCGGTCAGGCGCCCGCGGCCTCGGTGTAGGTCGACTCGGCCACCGAGCCGAAGTACGGCCCGTACATGGTGTTCGGGTCGAAGGTGTACTTGAAGCTGTTCACCGAGTTCAGGGTGCCGCCGGTGATCCAGCCACCACCCGAGGAACCGCCCGTCATGTCACAGGTCAGGCCCTGGTCGTTGGAGCCGAGCCAGTCGTCGCGCGCCGTGCCGGAGCACGAGTAGAGGGACTCACCGTCGAACGGGTCCGCGGCGGGATAGCCGTACGAGGTGTAGTCCAGACCGCGCTCCATGTTGAACCCGATCGGGTAGGAGCCGACCACGTCGGTGAGGCTCTGCCCCTGGTCGTTCTCGTTCATCACCGCGAAGCCGACGTCGTAGTTGAAGTCGCCCGAGTCGGCCCACTGGCTCGGAGTGAAGAGCTGCTCGGCCGTCCACGTGCCGTGGGGGTTGGAGCCGTGGTCGTAGGCGGGCACGAACGCGAAGTTGGTCGCGAACGCGCCGGGTCCCTCGTTGAGGCAGTGGCCCGCGGTGGTGACGACGTCGCCGTTGGCGCTCTCGGTGGCGGTGCCCGAGCAGACGTAGTCCTGCCCGCCAAGGGTGAAGAAGACCTTGCCCAACTCCGGGCGTGGGCTCTCCGGCTGGGCGGCCGCCCTCACGTCGCCCTCCGTGGCCCGCGTCCGCGCCCTCGCCTTGTCGGTACCACCGAATCGCACGTCGGCGGGCAGCGCCGTGTCCATCCGGTGCTGGGTCCAGTACCGCTCGATCCGGTCCTGCTCGCCGTCGCTGACCGCCGCCCGTTGCGTGGCGACGTCCGGCGCGGTGCCGTCCGCCTCGGGACCGGCGCTGGCCGGCGCCGCCAGCGCCACGGAGCCGCCCACCAAGGCCACGCCCGCGAGCAGGGATCGAATGAGAGGTCGATGCATAGCGAATCTCTCCCGATAGTGTGAAAATCACCGAGCAGGGTTGACGGTGATAGCGTCGAACGCTAAAGGGACAAGATCGCCAAGTGCAGACTTGAAATGAGACCGTGGGTCGGTTATTGCGGCCGCATCGAGCGCGCCGCTGTCACCCGGGAAGCGCAAGACGAAAGACGGGTCAGGACGATCGACGGTATCGGCCGGTGTCCGCTCCGCGCCGAACCGCTCGTGGCCGAACCGGGCCGTTCAGCCGTCCGTGCCGCCCTCGTCGGCCAGGTACGGGTGCGGTGCACGGTCCTCGCCGAGGTGGGCGCGGGGCAGGAACCAGCGCTCGAACGCGAGGTCGGGACCGGGTTCGGCGTCGCCGGTGTCGAACAACGCCTCGAAGTCCGAATCGGCGAACGCGTACTCGTTGAAAATGGAAAAGACTTTGGCGATCCGTTCGGCGTCCAGAACGTCCGCGAGGTCCAATTCCACTTCCGCGCGGCATTCCGCGATGTGCAACGCCAGCGCCTCGGCGACCGAGATCGGTGGCGTCCATCCGGAGCGGGTGAGCCGGTGTCCCAGAATGGAGGTGGCGACCAGGAACTGTTTCGCGAACAGGGCGGTATAGCGGTCCGCGAATCGCGGCGGCAGTTCGTCGAGGGCCCACAGGTCGGTGACCTCGGCGGCGGTCGCGTCCTCGTCGTCGAGTAGCTGGATGTCGGCGAACAGCTCGTCGGTCAGCATCTCGATGCCGTGCAGCAGCGCGCCCGCGACGAACCGCGCCTGTTCCTCGGTGACGTCGGGGCCGAACGCGGACCACCCGAACGCGCCGAGGTGCTCACTCGCCCGGAGCAGTCGCGCGCGCCGTTCGGCGATGTCGTGGGCGCGGCCGGGCGAGGACGCCTCCGTGGCCGGGATGTCCATGCCCGGCCCGTCCTCGTCGACCTCCCCGAGCAGGCCGTCCACGATGCCGTCGCCGGGCTCGGCGGAGGCGGCCAGAGCGCTTTCCAACTGGTCGTCGGTGGCGGTCACCGCACAGTGCTTGACTTCCCAGCCCGCGAGCAGCTCGATCTCCTCGATGGTCTGCTCGAGCACCGCCCGGGTCGCGTCCTCGGCGAAGGCCAGCGCGGGCGCGTCGAGCAGCCAGTGCACGAGCACACCACCGAGGTGGGCCTCCAGTGTGTGTTCCACCGGAATGATCTCCACACCGTCGGGCCCCTCGATGCTCAGCAGCGCGCTCAGCCTGCCGTCGAGCAGGGACACCACACCGACCTGCTGGAGCGGGTCCAGGTCGGGCGTGCCGGCGGGGGTGACCAGGTCGGCGGTGAGTTGGTACTCCACGTGCGCAGTGTGACACGACCCCTCCCGCCGGAGACCGCCAGGCCGCGCGGCGTTCGTGCCCCGCGCGGTGCCCGCGCCGCGCC
>NZ_KB912639.1:5130-10436 GCF_000383795.1 Saccharomonospora saliphila YIM 90502 | reverse complement strand
CGTCGGTCTCGCCGTCGCACACCGGAACCCGGCCCGCGCGGAGGCCGGCGGCCAGCCGTGCGGCGAGGTCGTCCGAGCGCACCGTCGCCAGGTCCACGGTCTCGGTCGGTACCGGGTCGAGCAGCGACGCCACAGTGGACGGTGGTCGCCGGGTCTCGGCGCGCCAGGCCTCGGTCTCGTGCAGTGGCACGCCCCGCACGTGGACCACGCCGCCCAGCACGGTCCGCCCACCCGAGGGCAACGCGGGTGCGAGCACGACCGGAGCCCCGGCGGCGCCGCGCACGGTGGCGGCCACGGTGCCCCGCAGCAACGAGTCGATCTTGAGGAAGACCCGCGATTCCGGGTCCGCGTGCCGCTGGAGGGCGGCACGGGTGACGCGTTCGGCCGTCGCGCCCGGCAGCGTGCGTGAGTCGAGGTCCAGCACCAGGATCGACTGCGCACTCCGCGCAGCGGATGGTGCACCCTCGCGGACCAGAGCGATCCGTGCGGACCGGGCGGGCGCGCCGAGCGCGGCGGCCGTCTCGGCCGCGCCGGACAGGTCGTCGGCGAGCGCGAGCACCTGTGATGTGGTGGTGTCCCGCACGGTTGGTTTCCTCCCTGTCCGCCTCGCTGACTGCGCGAATCACGCTATAGGTATTGCGCGAAGCGCGCAATGGTGTCAGGGTGACCGGCGAAGCGAGGCCGGGTGGCCGTCACCGTGTCGAAGGAGTCACCACATGACCGCTGTTTCGCCGAAGGAGCTGCCCGGCGTGCCCGCGCCGCTCTCGTCGCTCGTGCTCGGCACGATGACGTTCGGGGACACCGTCGACCCGGCCGGCGCCGCGCGCATGCTCGACGCGGCCCTTGACGCCGGGATCACCACCGTGGACACCGCGAACGGCTACGCGGGCGGCGAGACCGAGCGCATCCTCGGTGAGCTCCTGCCCACGCGCCGCGACCGCGTCGTCCTCGCGACGAAGGCGGGCATGCCCCACCCCGACGCGGGCGAGCACGCACCGCTGTCGGCCCCGGGCCTGCGCGCGAGCGTCGACGGAAGCCTCGCCAGGCTCGGCGTCGAGCGCATCGACCTGTTCTACCTGCACCAGCCCGACCGGGCGACGCCTGTGGAGGAGACGCTGGCGACGGTCGCCGCGCTCGTCGCCGAGGGCAAGATCGCCGCGCTCGGTGTGTCGAACTTCGCCGCATGGCAGATCGCCGAGCTGAACCGGGCCGCCGACGCCGAGGGCACGCCCCGCCCCCTCGTGGCCCAGCAGCTCTACAACCTGCTCGCCCGCCGCGTCGAGGAGGAATACACCGAGTACGCGCGCGGTTCGGGCCTGCACACGATGGTGTACAACCCGCTCGCGGGCGGTCTGCTCACCGGCCGCCACACGTTCACCGGTGCGCCGTCGTCCGGCCGGTTCGCCGACTCGCGTCTGGCGGAGATGTACCGGAAGCGATACTGGGACGAGCGGCTGTTCGACGCTGTCGAACGGCTTTCCCGCGTCGCGGACGAGGCCGGGCTCGGCCTTCCCGAACTGTCCCTTCGCTGGCTGCTGAACAGGCCCGTGACCGACTCCGTGCTGCTCGGCGGATCGAAGATCGAGCACCTGCGCGGCAACATCGACGCGCTGGCGCGGGGCCCGCTGCCACCGGACGTGGTCGACGCCTGCGACGAGGTCGGCGCGTTCCTGCGCGGCCCGATGCCCGCCTACAACCGCTGAACCACCGAAGACAAGGAGCCGCTATGAGCGCCGCCGCGTTCGCGAGCACACTGCGCGCTCGCGAGAAGCTCGTCGGCTACTGGACCGTGCTCGACGCGCCGGTCGCCACCGAACGCCTCGCGAGGCTGGGCTACGACTACATCGCCGTGGACGGCCAGCACGGCCTTGTCGGCTACTCGGGCATCCTCGGCGCGATGATGGCCGTCGACGCGGGCGGTGCCTCGGTCGGGCTCGTGCGGGTCGAACAGAACTCGGGCGCGGTCATCGGCCGCGCGCTGGACGCGGGCGCGGCCGGGGTCATCGTTCCGCTGATCGACACGGCGGCCGACGCGGCCGAGGCCGTGTCCGCCACCCGCTACCCGCCGCGCGGGCGCCGTTCCTACGGTCCGATGCGCGCCGGACTCCGCATCGGGCCACGCCCCGCCGACTCGGACGCGAGCACGGTGGTGCTCGCGATGATCGAGACGCCCGAAGGACTGGCCAACGTGCGCGAGATCTGCGCCACCGACGGACTCGACGGTGTCTACGTCGGACCCTCCGATTTGTCCCTCGCGCTGGGTGGCGCCTACCCGGGCGACCCCTCGGTCGCCGACGCGTTCGCCGACGCGCTGGCCACCGTGCGGACGGCGGCCGAGGAGGCGGGGATCGCCGCGGGCATCCACGTCCCGGACGGCGCCACGGCGGCGCGGCGGCTGGCGGAGGGCTACACCTTCGCCAGCATCGCCTCCGACCTCGTGCACCTCGAACAGGTCGCCGCCGACCACCTGGGGCAGGTGCGCTCATGAGCGGATTCGTCAGCGACGGCGTCCTCCGGCCCGTGCCCGGCGACCCCGCGCGGCACGAGGCGTTCCTGGCCGGGCCCACACCCCAGTGCCACGCGGCGAACCTGATGCCGCTGCCCAACGGCGAGCTGGGCTGCGCCTGGTTCGGCGGCACGCAGGAGGGCCTGCCGGACATCAACATCTGGTTCAGCAGGCTCGGCGCCGACGGCGTGTGGAGCGAGCCCGTGCGCGTGTCGTCGGACGCGCGGCGCTCCGAACAGAACCCGGTGTTGTTCACCGCGCCGAGCGGACGACTGTGGTTGCTCTACACCGCGCAGCGCTCCGGTGACCAGGACACCGCCGAGGTGCGTGTGGCGGTGTCCACGGACAACGGAGAGACCTTCGCCGCGCCGCGCACCCTGGTGCCCGCCACCGACACGGGCGGTGTCTTCGTGCGCCAGCCGATCGTGGTGCTCGACTCGGGACGCTGGCTGCTGCCGGTGTTCCACTGTGTCCGTCCACAGCGGGGCCGCTGGCGCGGCGACGACGACACCAGCGCCGTGCTCGTCTCCGACGACGAGGGCGCGACGTGGCGGCACCACGCGGTGCCGGACAGCACCGGGTGCGTGCACATGAACATCGTGCCGGCGGGCGACGGCACGTTGCTCGCGCTCTTCCGGCGCCGCCAGGCGGACGTGATCGCCGCGAGCCGCTCGACCGACGGGGTGCACTGGAGTGCGCCGGTGGCGACCGAGCTCCCGAACAACAACTCGTCGATCCAGGTCACGGCCCTGCGTGACGGACGCCTCGCGCTGGCCTACAACGCCAGCAGCGCCGCCGACGCCACCGCGCGGCGGGCCTCGCTCTACGACGAGATCGACGGTGACCGGCTCACCGACCCCGCGAAAGTGACTGCGGGGCCCGAGGCCGAGCCCGGCACGGCGTTCTGGGGTGCCCCGCGCGCGCCGATGACGCTGGCGCTCTCCGCCGACGGCGGGCGCACCTGGCCGAGCCGCCGGGACCTCGAAACCGGCGACGGCTACTGCCTGACGAACAACTCGACCGAGGGCCGCAACCGCGAACTGTCCTACCCCTCGCTCACCCAGACCGCCGACGGCGACCTGCACGTGGCGTTCACCTACTTCCGCCAGGCCATCAAGCACGTCCGCCTCCGCCCGGACTGGATCGCCGGGTAGCGCGGGCGCCCACCAGCGCCGGAGACCCCGGCCGGGCACCGGCGGCACCGTCCGACCGCACACCGCGGCACAGCGGGCACACGGCAGCACAACCCACGACGGCACAACCCACCACGCAGCACACACCACGGCATCGCAACGGAGCAGCCATGCGTCCTGATCGCACCGAGGAAGTCACCTCCCCCGCGCCGCCCACCGGTGCGGGTTCCCCCGCGCGAGCCTCGTCAGCGGACCCGCCGAGCAGTGTGACCGGCTACCTCAAGGCCATGGGGCCGGGCATCGTCGTGGTGATGTCCTGGCTGGGCACCGGCGACTTCATCAGCGCCTCGGTGTCGGGCTCCTCGTACGGCTACGCGCTGATCTGGACGTTGCTGATCGCGGTGTTCTCGCGCTACTTCATCGTGTCGTCGATGTCGAAGTACCAGCTGTGCAACGCCGTCGGTGACGAGACGATCCTCGACGGCTACGGCCGGGTGTGGAAGGGCTTCCCGATGTATCTCGGGGCGACGACGTGCGTCCTCGGGTTCGTCTACGTCTCCTTCCTGACGCTGGCCGCGGCCACCGCGCTCGACCAGCTCCTCGGCGGCTTCCTCCCGTTCGGGGCCTGGGGCATCCCGTTCTGGGCGGTGGTCACGATCGCGGCGGCGTTCACGCTGGCGGCCCGGCGCAAGGGCCACTTCCGAGGGCTGGAGATCATCGCGCAGGTCACGATGGCCGTGCTGGTGGGCTGTTTCCTGCTGGCGCTGATCGGCACCGGGATCGACCTCGGCGGGCTGTTCGGGGGCCTGCTGTTCGAGCTGCCGCCGGGCGAGGCGGGCTACATCACCGCCGTGAGCACCGCGGTCGGACTCATCGGCGCCGTCGGAGGCTCGGCGGCGAACCTGCTCTACCCGTACCTGATGCACGAGAAGGGCTGGCGCGGCCAGTCGTACCGCAAGCTCCAGCGGCTGGATCTGCGGTTCGGCACGCTGGTGATGTTCGGCCTCGTGCTCGCGGTGTGGGTGGTCGCCGCCGAGACCCTGCACGGCACGGGTGCCGGGGTGACCTCGGCGGACGGCCTCGCGAACATGATGGAGCGCGCCATCGGGTCCGCCGGGCCGCCGATCATGTGGCTGGCGATCTTCTTCACGGTCTTCAACAACATCGTGACCCAGCCCCGCGTGTTCGTGCGCATGTTCGTCGAGTCGGTGCACAAGGCGCGTCCCGAGCGGGTGGCGCGTATCCGGGCCGAGCGGGACCTGGCCGGAGTGCCGGAGAAGGAGACCTTCTCCTACGACCGGTTGTTCTGGGTGATCCTGGTCTTCATCATGACGGTGCCGATCGTGTTCTCGCTGCCGTCGATGCCCGGCATGGTCGTCATCACCCTGCTGGGCAACTCGTTCAACGTGCTCACCGTTCCCGCGATCATCATCGGCCTGATCGTCATGACGTCGCGGCGGGACCTGATGGCGCCCGGCCACGCCAACCGGTGGTGGGAGACGGTCATCCTCGCCGCCATCGGCGCCGTCGGCCTCTGGGCCACCTACGAGCTGGTCCTCAGCATCGCGGGCGCGCTCACCGGGAGCTGACCACCGCGCCGCCGGGCCACGGCCGTCCGCCCGCCGCCTCGCGCCCCGGCGCGAGCGACTCGGCGAGGCGGGGGAGTG
>NZ_KB912639.1:0-5030 GCF_000383795.1 Saccharomonospora saliphila YIM 90502 | reverse complement strand
CGGACGCGCTGGTGCTCGACCACCCCGCCGCCGTCGCCTACTGTCTCCCGGGTCGCACCCCGCACATCGTGGTCAGCGCGGGCGCGCGCCGGATGCTCACTCCGGCCGAGCTCGCCGCGGTGCTGGCGCACGAGCGCGCCCACGTGCGCGAGCGGCACGACCTCGTGGTGGCCCCGTTCCAGGCGCTGCGACGGTTGTTGCCGCGCAGCACGACACTGACCCGCGTGTGCGCGACCATCGAGCTGCTCGTGGAGATGTGCGCCGACGACAAGGCCGCCCGCAAGCACGGACGGGAACCGTTGGCCAGCGCGCTGGAGCGCTTCCGGGTCAGCGGTGTCGCGGGAACCCCGGCCGGGGCGCTGGCGGTCGCCGACACGCCCGTGCAGGCGCGGATCAGGCGCCTGCGCCAGCCGCAGCGGGCGCGATTGCCGCTGGTGTGGCCGCTCGCGTGCGTGTTGCTGCTGACGGCGCTGAGCACGTCGGCGAGCCTGTTCGCCGTGCCTCTCCAGTAGTTACTACGTCATGTAGTAGGTTCTCGCGCATGGAGATCCTCTACGACGTGCTCGTCGTCACGCACCTGCTCGGCATGGCCACCCTCGTCAGCGGAGTCGTCACCCGCGTCGTGGCCCCGTCCGCACCCAGCGGCATGATCCTGCTCTCCGGCGCCGGGGCGCAGGCTCTCACCGGTGTGGCGCTGACCGGGATCGCCTCGGCCGGGCTCGTCGATACCGAGGTGGACAACACCAAGATCGCGGTCAAGCTGGTGGTCGCGGTGGCGGTCCTGGTGCTGGCACACGTGGTGTGGCGCAGGCCGTCCGCAGGGCGCGGGATCGTCGGCTCGCTCGCCGGGCTCACGCTGGCGAACGTGCTCATCGCCGTCTTCTGGTGATCGGCCGGACCCGGCGGCCGTCCGCACCCGGACGCCGGGCGGCGCGCGTTCAGCGCGACGGCGCCGTCCGGCGCAGCCACAGCAACCCGAGTACGGGCAGTACCAGGGGGATGAACAGGTACCCCATGCCGAAGTTCGACCAGACGGTGGCGTCCGGGAACGCGCCGGGCAGTGCCAGGCTGGTGGCGCCCACGACGAGAACCCCGGTCATCTCGAAGGCGCAGGCCGTGACCGCCACCCGCCACCACCGCCTGCCCGCGCGGGCCAGCGCCACGGTGGCGAGCACGTAGACGACGGCGGCGAAGGCCGAGAGCAGATACGGCACGGGTGCCTCGCCGAACCGGGTCGCGATCTGCACGCCCGCCCGGGAGGTCGCGCCGATCGCGAAGATCGCGTACACGGCGACGAGCACCCGGCCCGGACCGCTGGCGGTGGCCTCGGGGCCCCGGCGCGCCGTCCCCGGGGCGCCGGGCGCGTTCGGCGTGTCGGGTGTCTCAGGCACTGGCGCCCTCCCACACCTGATGCATCCGGAGGATGAGCACCGGCACCGTCACACACGCCACGCCGAGCACGGCCGTGGCCGACCGGCTTCGCTCGGCCAGTGCCCAGACCGTGCCCAGGGGCAGCACGAGCAGCGTGCCCACCAGGTAGGCCACGAAGGTCAGCATGCTGCCGGGGCGTTGCCCCGCGATCAACAGCACCACCGCGACCACGACCTGCACGACCAGCAGCGCCTCGACGGCGGCGATGCCGGCCAGGAGGGGCCGGGCGGGCGGTCGGTCGGCCACCACGAGCGCGAAACTCCACGCCGCGACCGCGAGCGCGCACACCGCGAGCGCGACGGCGAACCAGGTGATCACCGAGCCTCCCGTTGTCTACTACCGGCTGTAGCGTACGTCGTCGGGAGGTGCGTGCCCCGCTCGGGGCGGTATGCCCGCGCGAGGCCGTGCTCACTCCATACGCAGGCGTTCGAGCGACTCGCGCAGCCGCCCGGTCGGCTCGACCGGGCGCCGGGTGCCCCGGTCGACGAACACGTGCACGAAGTGACCCTCGGCGATCAGTTCCGAGCGGTCCTCGCGGTGGATGCCCACCTCGTAGCGCACGCTCGACCGGCCGAGGTGGCCCACCCTGAGGCCGACCGCCGCCTTCTCCGGGAACGCGAGCGAGGCGTGGTAGGCGCAGCGCGACTCCACGCACAACCCGATCGTCGGCCCCTCGTGGATGTCGAGGCCGCCCTCGCCGATCAACCAGTTGTTGATCACGGTGTCCATGAAGGTGTAGTGCACGACGTTGTTCATGTGGCCGTAGACGTCGTTGTCCTTCCACCTGGTCGGCACGATCTCCCAGTGTGCGTAGCTCACGAGCGGACAGAATGGCATGCCGCCGCGCCCCGCGTGGTCCGGACCTGCCACACGGCACGCCCGCGCACCCGGGTCGTGATCATCTCGTGACCCCTTCGCCGCCCGCATCACAGCAGCACCACGATCACCGCACTGATCGTGGAGTCCGCGTCCGCGTGGCGACCGACTGCACTACGGTCATGCGCGTGCCGCGACTGGGTGGAGGAACGCGATGACGAGCACCGTGCCGGGGACCGGTCCGGGCCCGACCGCCGCGCCCGGGGCTGTCGAGCCGCCACGGGACCCGCGCGGGGCGAGGTCGGGGGTGGCGTGGCTGCTCGACCTTCCCGCGGGTGCCGTGCGCAGGCTGACGTCCTCGGCCGCCACGACCCCGGGCAGGCTCTCCCTGATCGGCGCGGGTCTCGTCGCGTTGTCGCTGCTGACCGGACTCGTGGGCACGCTGGCCGCGCAGGACCGGGCCGACACCGTCGACGGGCTCGTCGAACACCGCGAGCCGCTGGCCGCGGCGGCGCAGGAGCTGTACCGGTCGCTGTCGGACGCCGACGCGACGGCAGCCAGCGCGTTCCTGTGGGCCGGTGTCGAGTCTCCCGAACTGCGCCGGCGCTACGAGCACGACATCGCCAAGGCGGGCGCGGCACTGTCGAAGGCCGCCTCCGACACCGGCGCTGTCCCCGAGGCCGCCGAGCAGATCGAGATCATCAGCAGGCAGCTCCCGACCTACACCGGCCTGGTGGAGACCGCCCGCGTGCACGACCGGCAGGGGCACCCGGTGGGCGCGGCCTACCTGCGCGAGGCCTCCGCACTGCTGCGGTCGGACATCCTGCCCGCCGCGCAACGGCTCTACTCGCTCGACGCGGAGCGGCTCCGCGAGTCCCAGGACGACGCCACGGGCTTTCCGTGGCTGACCGCGGCGCTGGTGCTGGCCCTGCTGGCCGCGCTCGTCGCCGCCCAGCTCTACCTCAAGCGCAGGACGAACCGCGTGTTCAACGTGGGGTTGCTGGTGGCCACCGGCGCGGTCGGCGTCGCCGTGCTGTGGACGGCGGTGGCGCTGACCGTGCAGGGCGTGCTCGTGGGCAGCGCGCGGGACGAGGGCACCGAGCAGGCCGACCTGCTGGTCCGGTCCCGCATCTCGGCGTTGCAGGCACGGGCGGACGAGACGCTCAACCTCGTGGCGCGCGGCGGCGGCACGGACTACGACCAGGGGTTCGCCGAGGGGTTCCGGCGCTTCGCCGGAGAGGACGGCCGGGGCGGCCTGCTGGCCGAGGCCCGGGCGGAGGCCGAGGACAACGCCGCGTCGGGTCACCTCGACTCGGCCACGGAGGCGGGCATCGCCTGGCTGGAGGCGCACCGCAGGGTGCGTGAGCTGAACGAGTCGGGTGACTACCGGCGGGCGACGGCGCTGGCGACCGATCCGCGTTACGACCACGGCTCCGCCACGGCGTTCACCCGGCTCGACGGCGAGCTCGCCGCCGCGATCGGCACGGCGAGACAGAACTTCGTCGACGAGACCACGGCCGCCTCCGGCGCGCTGACCCTGCTGGCTCCCGGGTTCGCGGTGCTGTCGGTGGGCGCCGCGCTCGGTGCGACGTTGGGTATCCGCGAACGGCTCCGGGAGTACCGCTGATGAGAACGACGAGAGTGTCCGCGATCCTCGCCGCGTCGCTCGCGGTGGTTCTCACCGCGTGCTCCGGTCCGGCCGAGCCCGTCGACCCGGCCCCGGTCGGCTCGGCGCAGTGGCCGATGCCCGCGGGCACCGAGATCGACCCCGAGATCGCGGACGGCGGGAACGCCGACTCCGACTGCGATCCCACGGCCAGCCTGAGTCCCAGCGCGCGAATCCCGGACGGTTCGACCATGGCCGAGATCCGCGAGCGGGGCTACCTGATCGCCGGGGTGGACCAGAACACCTTCCTGTTCGGCTTCTCCGACCCGGACACCGGCGAGCTGAACGGGTTCGACATCGACATCGCGCGGGAGATCGCGCGGGCACTGCTCGGCGACCCGGACGCGATCCGGTTCCGCGCGATCAGCTCGGCCGACCGGATCGACGCGCTCAGCAACGGCGACGTCGACATCGTCGTGCGCACGTTCTCGATCACCTGTGAGCGGCTCGAAGAGATCAACTTCTCGTCCGTCTACTACGTGGCGGGGCAGCGGGTGCTGGTCAACGCCGACGCCAACATCAACGGCATGGACGGACTCGGCGGCAGGCGGGTGTGCGCGACCCGGGAGTCCACGTCCCTGCGCGCCATCGCGGCCCACGAACCGCGCCCGATCCCGGTCGCGGTCGACGACTGGGCGGACTGCCTCGTGCTGTTGCAGCAGGGACAGGTGGCCGCGGTGTCCACCGACGACACCATCCTCGCGGGGATGCGCGCCCAGGACCGGCAATCGACCAAGATCGTCGGCGAGCGGTTCACCACCGAGTACTACGGCATCGGCATCCCCAAGGGCGACGAGGACATGGTGCGCTACGTCAACGCCGTGCTCGAGGACGTGCGCGACGGTGCCTGGCAGGACAGCTACGACACCTGGCTGCGCGAGGACCTCGGCGACGCGTCCCCGCCCCAGCCCAGCTATCGGTGACCACCCTTCGGAGGTAGCAGTGTCGGACGAGCCGCGGCACCCTCGGCACGCCACGGGCGGGCAGCCGTATCCCCACCAGGACGCACCGGCGCACCAGGTCCCGCCGCCCCAGCAGCGGGTGCCGGGACAGCAGCCGCAGGGGGCACGGCAACCGGAGCCGCGGGCGCCCGAGGTGGCACCCAGCACGCAGGTGG
>NZ_KB912638.1:2429-5031 GCF_000383795.1 Saccharomonospora saliphila YIM 90502 | reverse complement strand
CCGAGGGCGCGCGCGCTCCCGGGACGGGTACGCGGCCTCGGCGGGTCCACCGAGGACACCGGTGGTCACGGTGCCGGAGACGGCGCTCGCCGCGCGGCCCGGGCCGCCCACCTTCGGGCCGAAATGGCCGATCTGCTCGCGCTCTCGGCCGATGAGGACCGTGCGCGCGAGCACCTCTACGGACTGCTGCTGCACCGGCTGGCCCCTGACGAGGCCCGCATCCTGGCCGTCCTGGCCGACGGAACGCCGTTCGCGGTGCTCGATGTGCACGAGCGGTCGCCCCTGCGCCGCACCGGACGGGTGCTGCTGCGCAATGCCTCGACCGTCGGGCACGCGGCCGGGGTGTCCCTTCCCGGCCACGTGCCCGGGTACGTCACCCGCCTGGCCGCTCTCGGACTGGTCGAGATCGACGGCGAGGACCCGGCGCTCGACACCCAGTACGAGGTGCTGCTCACCGACGAGACCGTGGTCGAGGCGCTCGCGGGCCGCACCCGCGCCGGATTCGACCGCCGCACCCTCCGCCTCTCCGCCCTCGGCCGCCGCTTCTGGGCGGCCTGCGATCCGCACGGGGCCTGAACTCCTCATCGACGTCCCCTTGGTCGTCCACACCGGACACCCATGCTCGGGTCAGGAACGAGTGCCGGCCGCATAGGTCAGGAGCCGGTCGGCCAGCTCGCGTGGACGGCTGAGCAGCGCGAGATGCCCGCCGTCCAGTTCCTCGGGTTCGACGCCCAGCCGTGCTCGCGCCACGCTTCGCTGGAGCGGCGCCGGAAACAGCCGGTCCTGCCGGAACAGCAGCACCCGCGTCGGCACGTCGGGCCAGGCCGCACGCGGCCACGGCTCGCCGAACGGCGTGCCGGACTGGTCGCGCTCCCCTTCGACGAGGGCGCGGCGGGCCAGGTGTTCCGGCACGTCGTGCAGGAACAGTTCCCCGAGGTCGGGCTCGGCGTCCGGGTCGCGCCCCTCGCGTTCGGCGCACTCGCGCTGGGCGCGGGGCTGGCCCGTGGCCTCCCACCAGGAGGCCGCCGACTCCCCCGGACGCGGGATCATGCCCGCGACCAGCACCAGCAGCCGTACCGGAAGCCGGTCGCACACCAGCGGTGCGGTGAAGGCGCCGAAGGAGTGCGCCACGAGCACCACGTCCGAGTGGGCACCGACGGTGCCGACCACGGCCTCGGCCACGGCGTCGGCGTAGGCGGCCAGCCCCGCCGTGTCGTCGTCGCACGGGAGGTCCGGGGCGACGACGTCGTGCCCGCGCTCCCCCAGCAGTGGCGCGACACGGTGCCAGTACCAGGGCGCGGATCCCGCGCCCGGGATCAGAACGAATGTCGTCATGTCGACTCCCCGTCGATGGTCCTGTGCGGCTCCCGGCGGTGGTCGGGTATCACCCGCGACGCCGCGTCGCCCGCGCGAACAGGCTGTCGGGCATCGGTTCGTCGACGGCCTCGATCCGCACGTCGTGCCCCGCGCCGGGACGGGACCCGCCCAGTTCCTCGGTGTAGACGCACACACCCGT
This sequence comes from Saccharomonospora saliphila YIM 90502, assembly GCF_000383795.1. Classification (GTDB taxonomy): domain Bacteria; phylum Actinomycetota; class Actinomycetes; order Mycobacteriales; family Pseudonocardiaceae; genus Saccharomonospora; species Saccharomonospora saliphila. The sequence goes on along the minus strand of NZ_KB912638.1, from coordinate 3,515 downwards.
GGCGACGTCGAGCCGCACCCGGTGGGCGTCGGCGTAGCGCAGCCCCGGGTACCGCTCCCGCAGTGGTGTCGCGCCGGCCCCGGCCTCGATGTCCTCGCTCTCGGCCGAGAACAACAGGGGGCAGCACCCGCAGAGCGGGTCGTAGTACTCGGTGGGCCGCAGGTCGGCCTGCCACGCGCGCCGACCGCCGTGGGTCACGTCGACCACGGTGTCGGCGGTGACCGGTGCGGGCCCCGGCTCGCCGAGGTCGTCGGTGCCCTCGCCCAGCTCTCCCGGGGCCAGCATCGCGACCCAGTGGTAATCCTGGAACAGCGGCGTGTCATGCCCGTGGATCGGCTGGTGCCCGCTCGTGATGTCCAGGACGGTGCCGTCGGCGGCCTCCACGCGCTGCGCGTCCGGGCGGCGCACCCACGCACGCACGCCCGCGCTCGCCCAGTCGGGTAGCCAGTCGGGCACGGTGCCGCCGTCCTCCGGGGACGGGTGGGGTCTGCGCCGGGTGACGGTGCAGCGCAGCGTCAGCCACAGCGTCGGTGAGGAGCGGGCGAGCGCCATGAACTCCTCGACGGTCGGGTGTTCCGGGGACATGTCCTGATCGTCCCAGCGGGATCGGCCACGGGCGAACAGAATTCCGGTATGAACGGCATCGACGTACTCATCGACGGATTCGGCCGCGTCCAGGAAGCGGTCGCGGACGCGGCGGACGGGCTCGACGCCTCCGCGCTCACCCATCGTGTCGGCCACGACGCCAATACGATCGCGTGGTTGCTGTGGCACCTCACCCGCGTGCAGGACGACCATGTGGCCGACGTGGCGGGCACCGAGCAGGTGTGGACCGCGCAGGGCTGGTCCGACCGGTTCCGCTTGCCGCTGCCCGTGGACGACACCGGCTTCGGCCACACCCGCGACGAGGTCGCCTCGGTCCGGGTCGACTCGGCTGAGCTGCTGACCGGCTACCACGACGCCGTCTACACGCAGACCGTGTCCTACCTCGAACGCCTCACCGAGGAGGCGCTGGACGAGGTCATCGACGAGACGTGGGACCTCCACGGACTCGGCGGCGCTCTCCCGGGGCTCGGCGGGCTCGGT
>NZ_KB912638.1:0-2329 GCF_000383795.1 Saccharomonospora saliphila YIM 90502 | reverse complement strand
CGCTCCGGTCGCCGGGCGGGTCGTCAGACGGCGTCGTCCGGGGCGCACGTCGGCCGCGGCGTCTCCACCAGTGCGGTGGAGCCCACGCTGCCCGGGGCAGTGCCCACGGTCCCCGTCGCGGTGCCCACGGTCCCTGGGGCGGTGCCCATGGTCCCCGGTGCGGTGCCCACGGTCCCTGGGGCGGTGCCCATGGTCCCCGGTGCGGTGCCCACCGTGCCCGTCGTGGTGCGCACCGGCGCGAGCCGGGGGCGCTTCGGTCGCAGGCCGTCGCCCATCGACTCGCCGCGCAGTTGCCGCCGAATCCAGGGCAGCAGGTGCGTCTTCGTCCACTCCAGGTCGGAACGCCGCAGGGTCAGCCAGTTGGCCTGCTGCTCGGTGGCAGGCCACGGGTCGCGCCAGTCCTGTTCGGTGTCCACGCCGAGAACCTCGGCGGCACGCAACGCGATGCGTCGGTGCCCCTCCGGGGTGAAGTGCAACCGGTCGTCGCTGAACGCCCGCACGTCGTGCAGCACGTGCATCGCCCACAGGTCCACGACCCGGGCGCCGTGTCGTTCGGCGACGGCCCACAGGTGGGCGTTGTAGATCCCGACCTTGCCCCGCAGGATGCTCATCACCGACATCTGCTTGGTGTCCGGGCCCGTGAAGATCAGCACCTGGATGCCCGCCGCGCGCAGCCGTGCGATCGCGTCCTCGAACCGCGCGGCGACATCGTCGACGTCGGCGCCCGGCACGATGATGTCGTTGCCGCCCGCGCACACCGTCACGAGATCGGGCCGGATGTCGAGGGCCACCGGCAACTGCTCGTCCACGATCTCGTCCAGCATCTTGCCGCGCAGGGCCAGGTTCGCGTAGCGGAAGTCGTCCCGCCCACCCGCCAGGATCTCCGCGAGCCGGTCGGCCCACCCCCGGAACGTGCCGTCCGGCAACTCGTCGTTGAGTCCCTCCGTGAAGCTGTCCCCGATCGCCACGTAACTGTCGAACACGTTCACGACAATTCCTCCCCGCAGCACCCTGTGGAATCTTGTGAAAACCGCGTATGGCCACGATCCGTCACCGACTCTGCCCCGCCGGCGCGCACCTACGCCACCGTCGGTTTCCGCGCAAGTCCCCACTCTCCCGCGTACGCGCGCCGTGAGCTGGACTTCCCGTGATCTGTGGTGAAGATCTCGAAGGGCTCGTCCCCGCCGTGTCGTTTCCGTCCGCGCGGGGGCTGCGGCAGGGTGGAGGCGTGAGCGAGCCCTCCACGAGCGGCGGTGCGCCCGAGCGCGCCGCCGGTGCCGTGCCTGCCGTGTCCGGTGAGCGCCGCGAACGTCACCCCGGCGGACCGGAGCGGGAGTCGCTGGCCGACATCCTGGGCGGGCGCCGGGGCGCGGTCGACGCGACGCTGCCCCCGGTGGCGTTCGTGCTGGGCTGGCTGCTCGCCGATTCCTCGATCGGCTGGGGTGCCGCCGCCGCGATCGCGGTGAGCGTCGTGGTCGGCGTGTTCCGGTTGCTGCGCCGGGAGAAGGTGCGCGCGGTACTGATCAGCCTCGCCGCCGTGAGCGTGGCCGCGCTGATCGCGGTCCGCACCGGAAGGCCCGAGGACTTCTTCCTGCCGCAACTGCTGCTCAACGTCGCCAGCGCGCTGGTGTGGGCCGTGAGTATCCTGGTGCGCTGGCCACTGCTCGGCGTCGTCGTCGGGGCCGTGCTGGGGCAGCGTACGCGCTGGCGACGAGACCCCGACCTGCTGCGTGCCTACGCACGCGCGAGCTGGGTCTGGGTCCTCGGTCAGTACACCCTGCGCGTGGTCGTGTTCGGCGCGCTGTGGTGGTCCGGGCACGTGGTGGCGCTGGGCACCGCACGGGTGCTGCTGTCCTGGCCGCTGGTGGCGGCGACCCTGGCCGTCAGCGGCGCGGTCGTCTACCGCACCCTCCCCGCGGGGCATCCCGGTCCGCGCCATCCGCGTGTGCCCGGTGACGGCCCCACGGAGCGCTCAACCGACAACGCCGCGGGCACCACCGAGGTACGCCGCGCGAGCGACGAGGCCCGGTAGCGCCCGGGCACCCTCAGGGGCCCCCGGCGAGGGGGATTTCCGGGGGCCGATTCCTACGGTACGCGCGCCGGACGGGGTGCGTCGGGGCCGAAAGCCTCCAGCGCGGCAAGCCATGCGGCCCCCAGCACCCCGTCGGTGCTGCCGAGGACCTCGGCACCGGGCAGCTCGGCGCGGAGGCGGGCGCGCACCCGCGCCCCTACCGCACTCGGCTCGCCGAGCACGCTGCCCACCAGCACCACGGGAGGTCCGGCTACCGCGCACGGAGCGACGGGCGCAACTGCTCGACGCCGCCCAGCA
>NZ_KB912637.1:1666-4091 GCF_000383795.1 Saccharomonospora saliphila YIM 90502 | reverse complement strand
GGCCGGAGAGGCCGTCGAAGGCCTCGGCCGCCCGCGCGCAGGCGGCGTCGACCTCGGCCGGGGTGGACTCGGTGAGGTCGGTACGGGTCCGCGCACCGGTCGCGGGGTTGACGCTTTCCACTTGGGTCATGACTGTCCTTTCCGAATAGGGGGCCGCCGGTCGCTGTCGCACTCCGAGCCGCTCACGCGGTCGCGCCCACCAGGGACAGGCCCGTGGTCAGCAACGACTCCAAGCGGCGCAGATGGTCCGGCGTGGGGTCGGCCAGCGGCGCGCGAACGGAGCCCATCGTGGCGCCCCGCAGCCGGGCCGCGGCCTTGACCAGCGAGACCGCGTAGCCCTTGCCCTGGTCCCGCAGCTCCACCAGCGGCCGGTAGAAGCCGCGGAGCAGGCGCTCGACCTCGGCGTCGTCGCCCGCGCGCAGGGCGCGGAAGTACGCGTGCGAGATCTCGGGAGCGAAGGCGTGCACGGCCGACGAGTAGGCGGACACGCCGATGGCGGAGTAGGCGCGGGCCTGCATCTCGGCGGTGGCCGCGCCGTTGAAGAACAGCCACTCCGGCGGCGCGGCCAGGCGCAGCCGCTGCACCTGGTCGAGGTCGCAGTGGCCGTCCTTGATGCCGATCACCGTGTCGATCGCGGCCAGGTCCTCGACGACCGACGCGTCGATCTTGACCTGCGCACGCTGGTAGAGCACCAGGCCCAGGCCGGTGGCCTCGGCCACCCGGCGCACGTGGTCGACGTATCCGCGGTGCGGGCCGTCGACGAGGTACGGCGGCATGAGCAGGACGGCGTCGGCGCCCGCGCGCTCGGCGGCCGCCGCGAAACGTCGCGCCTGTGCCCAGCCGTAGCCGACGCCCGCCACGACCGGGACCGTGCCCGCGGCCTCCTCGACCGCGGCACCGATCAACTCGGCGTACTCGTCCTCGGCAAGGGAGAAGTACTCGCCGGTGCCACAGCAGGGAAACACCGCGCCCGGTCCGGCCTCGACCTGCGCGCGCACATGCGCGCGGAACGCGTCGAGGTCGACGCGACCCTCGTCGTCGAACGGGGTCAACGGGAACGACAGCACGGAGGTCTCCATTCCGTGCCGGAGCCGTTCCACACGGCTGTCCGTATACGTGACAGTCACGGTGTCTCCATATGTAGACGGTTGTTACGTAGGGAGAAGTGTGGACCGCTTGTTGATACGGTGTCAACCGTGTCGAACGCTCAGGAGACGGGCGTCCGCGACGTGAAGTCCGCGGCGCGCACCGTCGAACTGCTGGAACTGCTGGCCGCACGGCGCAACCGGCCCGCCCGGTTGCGGGAACTCAGCGAGGCGCTCGGCGCGCCGCGCAGCAGCGTGTACGCGCTCATCAGGACGCTCGTCGAGCGGGGCTGGGTGCGCGTCGACGCGACCGGCACGCAGTACAGCATCGGCATCCGCGCGCTGCTCGCGGGCACGACCTACCTCGACACCGATCCGTACCTGCGCATCGTCCAGCCGCTGATCACCGAGCTGAGCGCGGAACTGGACGAGACCATCCACTACGGCCGACTCGACAGGGCCGATGTCGTCTACCTCGCCACCAAGGAGTCGAGCCGCTACATCCGCCCGTTCAGCCGGGTGGGGCGCAGGCTGCCCGCGTACAGCACGGCGCTGGGCAAGGCGCTCCTGGCCGAACGAGGGGAATCCGCCCTCGACGCGCACCTGCCCGGACAGCTCACCCCGCTGACCCCGAACACCCTCACCGACCGCGCCGCCCTGGTGGCGGACCTCGAGCGCGCCCGGGATCGCGGCTACGCCGTCGACGGCGGGGAGAACAGCGCGGGCATCACCTGCTTCGGGGTGGCCCTGCGCTACACGAGCCCGGCGAGCGACGCGATCAGCTGCTCGGTGCCGCTGCCCGGGCCGGACGAGACGCGCACGGCCGAGATCGTCGAGGCCCTGGAGCGCACGCGGCTGGCCATCGAACGGATGGCACCGGTCGATCCGGCCCTCGAACCCGACCTCTCCGCCGGTTCCGGAGGGTGACGGCGACGTCGGTGGCCCTGCTCGCGCTGGCGGGCACGGCCGCCGGGCTCGCCGGATCGATGGCGGGCCTGGCTTCGCTGTTCAGCTACCCGGCCCTGCTGGCGACGGGGCTGCCGCCCATCGCGGCCAACGTCACCAACACCGTCGCCCTGTTCTCCACCACCGTCGGCGCGGCGGCGGGCTCCCGCGCCGAGCTGCGCGACCAACGGCCGCGACTGCTGAAACTGGCGGGTTTGGCCGTGCTCGGCGGGTCGCTGGGCGCGGTACTGCTGCTGACCACGCCCGCATCGACGTTCGAGCTGGTGGTGCCGTGGTTGATCGCGCTGGGCTCGGTGTTGCTGCTCGTGCGCGACCGCCTGCGCGCGTTCGCCGACGACCGCGCCGCCGCCCGCGGCGGCGCCCCACCCTCGGCA
>NZ_KB912637.1:0-1566 GCF_000383795.1 Saccharomonospora saliphila YIM 90502 | reverse complement strand
GTGCACGCAGAGCGAGCGCGGGCGCAGGGCGAGCACGCTCGCGTCCACCGCGGTGACGGTGCCCTCCAGCGCCATGCGCAGGCTGCGCTCGACCACCTCGTCGGGCTCGCGCACGAGGGCGTGCGGCTCAGCGCGCGGCACCAGCCTGCCGTCCGGGGTGTAGGAGCGGTCGGCGAACGATTCCGTGACGGTGCGCAGGCCCGCCGCTTCCGCGCGGCGTAGCAGTTCGGAGCCCGGCAGCCCGAGCAGCGCCAGCCCCGGGTCGTAGCGGCGCACCGCCTCCACCACCGCCTCCGCCTGCTCCCCGTGGCCGACCACGGCGTGGTAGAGCGCGCCGTGCGGCTTGACGTAGCGCACGGCCGACCCGGCGACGCGAGCGAACCCGTCGAGCGCCGAGAGCTGATAGAGGACGTCGTTGACGAGGTCGTGCGGGTCCATGTCGATGAACCGGCGCCCGAACCCGGCCAGGTCCCGGTACCCGACCTGGGCTCCGATGGCCACGCCACGCTCGACGGCCCGCTCGGTCACCCGCCGCAGCACGGACGGGTCGCCCGCGTGGAACCCGCAGGCGACGTTGGCGCTGCTGACGACCTCCAGCAGCGCCTCGTCGTCGCCGAGCGGCCATGCGCCGAAACCCTCGCCCAGGTCGCTGTTCAGGTCGATCACCGCGTCGTGCACACGGCCAGCGTAGCGCTCTCACCGCGCGGTCCCGGTCGACGTGCCCGGCGCGGTCCGGGTCGGGGTCCGGGTCGACGTACCCGGCACGATCCGGGTCGCCCGGCGCGGTCCGACTTCGCGCGACGAACGTGCCCCCGGCACTCAACAGCGACAGCGTCCCGTGCGTTTCCCGGACGAAACGATCAACCGGAGAAGGGAGCGGCAGTGCCCGACCGCTTCGAGGAGTTCGTGGCGCGCCGTCTCGATCGCCTCCTGCGCTATGCCACCGCGTTGACCTGTGATCCGCACCTCGCCCAGGACATCGTCCAGGAGGTACTGGTGCGGGCCCAGCCGCGCTGGAGACGAATCGCCACGATGGACGCGCCCGAGCTCTACGTACGCCGCATGGTGACCAACGAGTACCTGTCGTGGCGCAGGCGCCGGGCCGCCCGGACCGTCGCCACCACCCACGAAGCGCTGGAGGCTCTGGCGGGACCGGTGGCCGACCACGCCGTCCGCCACGCCGAACGGGACGCGATGCGGGCCAGGCTCGTGTCACTGCCCCGCAAGCAGCGCGCCGCGATCGTCCTGCGGTACTACGAGCACTTCACCGACGCGGAGATCGCCGAGGTGTTCGGCTGCGCGGCCGGAACCGTGCGCAGTCACATCTCCCGTGCCCTGACGACACTACGGACCCTCGACGTCGGCGGCGAGCCGCGCCGTCCGGCCGTGAAGGAGGCCCTCCATGAATGACGAGCGCATCGAGCCACTCATCCGTGACGCGGTGCGGCACGAGGCGGACCGTGCCGTCGACCCGGCCGTGGTGGCCGCGGCGGTGAATGCCCGGACACACCGCACGAGTCGTGGGGCGATCGCGGCGGTCGGCGCCGCCGTGGCGCTGGCGGTGGC
>NZ_KB912636.1:2201-6069 GCF_000383795.1 Saccharomonospora saliphila YIM 90502 | reverse complement strand
GCCGAGGCCGCCCGGCAGGCCGCGCGGGAGGCACGCGACGCCGACGAGGCACGCCTGGCCCTGCTGCTCGACACCCTCGGCGGGACGGTCGAGGGGCTGCGGCGGGAACTGTCGGTGACGCAGGGCAGCGCCGGAGGGGCCAGCATCGTCCCGGGTGCCACCGCGGGACGACGGGGTGGGCGCATCACCGAGGTGGCGACGTTGGACACCGTGCTCGGGCTGCCGAACACCCACGTGATCGTCGACGGGTACAACGTCACGAAGACGGCCTATCCCGAACTCACGCTGGCCGAGCAGCGCAACCGGCTGGTCGGGCAGTTGTCCGCGCTCGCCGCGCGCACGCGGGTCGCCGTGACCGTGGTTTTCGACGGGGCCGATGTCACCTCGGCGCCACAGGCCGACCAGCGCGGGGTGCGGGTCCTGTTCTCCGCGCCGGGCGTGCAGGCCGACGACGTGATCACGTCGTTGGTGCGCCGGGAGCCGCAGGGGCGCCCGCTTGTGGTCGCCACCTCGGACAAGGAGATCGTGGCGTCGGTGTGCGCGTCGGGAGCCCGTGCGGTGTCGTCGGATCTGCTTCTGTCGCGGCTCGGACGCGTCTGAGCGACGTTTTCGGTTTCCGTTCGCACGATTCCGGCGACGAACGGCTCCGCCGGTGGGCGAATCGCCGGAGCCGGTCGGCGGAATCGCCGGAAATGTCGGTGCTGTTTCCTAGCGTGGCCGTCATGACAGCGAAGACCCGAGCGCAGAAACCGTTCCCGCCCGCCGGTCCCGCCGCGGGGGTGAGGTGTGCCGAGCACGTGCTGACCGTCGACTGTTCCCGGTGCCGAGTGCGGGGCACCGCGTGCGCGGACTGCGCGCTGACGCACGTGGCCGAAAGCGACACGGTGGCCGAGTGGGACGCCGCGCAGCGGGGCGCGGTGGCCGCACTCGCCGACGGCGGACTCGTCCCGCGGCTGCGGTACGTTCCGGCGCTCACCAGGCCCGACCGGACCGGTGGGCGGTCGGCCCGGTCGGGCTGACATCACGCGGAGCGTGAGGGCGACGACCATTCGGTGAGCGGTCCGTGCGAGTGGGTGAACGGTTGTCGAGTTGATGAGGGCAACGTGTTATGCCCGTCACACGGTTGGGTGAACTGCTGGTGCGCCGCCCGTTCAACGCACGGTCGTCGATTCCCTTCGCTCGGTTGGTGGACGAAACCAGGTCTCTTTCGTAATCTGGCCGAGATCTCGCGCCAGGCAGCCGTTCCACCAGAGTTCGGCGACGCGGGATCGCCGCCGAGCCAGCTTGTCGGGGAGCTGCGCCGGACACGCACAGGTCGCACCGCGGGTAGCGCCGCGACACCGTGCCGGGCGGACACCGTGCTTTCCATGCCGTGCCGCGTCCCACGGTGCCCCGCGCACGAGCGCGGTCGCGGCGGACACGCTCGCGGTGTCCGATGCCGGTGCGCGCGGCGTGCGGCCGGAATGGGCCATCGCGGACCGTTTCGTCCCGCCCGCCCCCGTGCCCGGCTCCGGACGTGCGGAGGGCCCCCGACCTCCGCACGATTCGTGTGCCCGGTAGGCGGCCGGAACAGCAAAGGAGACACGCGCGACGTGCGGTCGCATCCCGTGAAACGTCTGCTGTCGGGAGCGCTGGCGGCCTCCGCCGTAATCGCGGGCGTCACCTTCGTCCAGGCACCGGCCACCGCGTATCCCAGCCCCGCCCTCCAGCAACCCCCGAGCGGTTCCGAGGAATTGGAGGAGTACCGCGAGCTGTCGAGCAAGGCCGAAAAGCTCAACGAGAAGTACCTCACGGCCCAGGAGGATCTCGAGGCCAAGCAGGACGAGCTCGACAAGCTGAACGACCGCCTCGCCAAGGCCGAGGAGGCCGAGAAGAAGGCACGGGCCGACGAAGAACAGTTCCGGGTCGACGTCGACCGGTTCGCGGGCGCGTCGTTCACGAGCGGCACCCAGCTCAACCGGATGTCGGCGCTGCTCACCGGTGACTCGGCACAGGACTTCCTCGACCGGTCGTCGGCACTCGGCGTGCTCGCCACGGACAAGAACCGGGCCCTGGACAGGCTCCGGGACTCGGTGGAACGTGCCGAGAACGCGCGGAAGGAGGCGGCCGAGGCCCGCAGGCAGGCCAAGGAGGCCAAGGACAAGGCGGCCGAGATCGCCTCAGACCTCAAGGCCCGCAAGGAGCAGCTCGACGAGAAGATCGCCGAGATCGAGGAACAGGCGGCCCAGCTGAGTGCCGCCGACGTGGCCGCTCAGCAGGACACCGGGCCCTCGGTCGGGCCGATCGAGGCACCCGGCAACGCCGCCCAGATCGCGGTGGACGCGGCGCTGTCGGTGCGGGGCAGCCCGTACGTCTGGGGCGCGACTGGCCCCAGCCAGTTCGACTGCTCCGGGCTGACCCAGTGGGCCTACAACCAGGCGGGCATCAGCATCCCCCGCACCAGCAGCTCGCAGTCGCAGTTCGGGACACCGGTCCCGCGGTCGCAGTTGCAGCCGGGTGATCTGGTGTTCTTCTACAACCCGGTGTCCCACGTGGGCATCTACCTCGGGAACGGGCAGATGGTGCACGCGCCCACCAGCGGTGACGTGGTCAAGGTCGCGCCCTTGCAGGACCAGTTCAGCGGGGCTCGCCGCGTCGCCTGACGCGGCACCGCACCCGACGAAGGCCGGGCCGGGACGGGATAGTCTCACCAGCATGCGCCGCACATTGCTGGTGACCAACGACTTCCCGCCCCGGCCCGGCGGCATTCAGTCCTATCTGCACTCGCTGGTCACCCGGCTTCCGCCGGAGGACCTGGTCGTCTACGCGCCCGCGTGGCAGCAGGGCCCGGTCGCCGACCGCGAGTTCGACGCCGAGGCGGCGTTCGAGGTGGTACGGCATCCGACGTCGCTGATGCTGCCGACTCCGGACGTGCTGCGCCGGGCGCGGGAGCTGGTGCGCACGCACGGCTGCGACACGGTGTGGTTCGGCGCGGCGGCCCCGCTGGCGCTGCTCGGCGACCCGCTTCGTGCGGCGGGTGCCTCCCGGGTGGTCGCCTCCACCCATGGGCACGAGGTCGGCTGGTCGATGCTGCCGGGCGCGCGGCAGGCCCTGCGCAGGATCGGCGACACCACCGACGTCGTCACGTTCGTCAGCCACTACACCCGCCGCCGGTTCGCCTCGGCTTTCGGCCCGCTGGCCGGACTGGAGCATCTGCCGTCCGGTGTGGACCCCGAGTTGTTCCGGCCGGACGCGGTCGCGCGTGCCGAGCTGCGACGCCGGTACGGGATCGGTAGCGACCAGCCCACCGTCGTGTGCGTGTCCCGCCTGGTACCGCGCAAGGGACAGGACGCGCTCGTGCGCGCGCTTCCCGCCGTCCGGCGGCGGGTCCCGGGCACGACGCTCGTGCTCGTCGGCGGGGGGCGCTACCGGGAACGGCTCGCGGCGCTGGCGCGCGAGTGCGGCGTCCAGCGGCACGTGGTCTTCACCGGGTCGGTGCCGTGGGACGAGCTGCCCGCGCACTACACCGTGGGTGACGTGTTCGCCATGCCCGCGCGTACGCGTGGTGGCGGGCTCGACGTCGAGGGCCTGGGCATCGTCTACCTGGAGGCGTCCGCGACGGGGCTGCCCGTCCTCGCGGGCAGCTCGGGCGGCGCGCCGGAAACGGTCCGCGACGAGGTGACCGGGCACGTCGTGGACGGCCGCGCGCTCGACCAGATTACGGACACGCTGGCGGCGTTGCTGGCCGACCCGGTGCGTGCGCGCCGGATGGGTGAGGCCGGACGGCGGTGGGTCACCACGCACTGGCGGTGGGACGTCCTCGCGGGCCGCCTCGCGGCTCTTCTCGGCACCGACTCGCACGCCCCGGCCGCCCCCGGCCCGTGACGAC
>NZ_KB912636.1:0-2101 GCF_000383795.1 Saccharomonospora saliphila YIM 90502 | reverse complement strand
CGGCCTGCGCGGCCGGGTGGCCGAGACGCTCCGGCAGGCGGTGGACCTCGAACACTGGGCCGCGTTCGACCAGGCTGACCGAGGACACCAACGTCGAGCGTGACCTCCGTGTCGGCGGTTACCGCGCCCGGCGCGACAGCACACGTTGCAGGTTCGTGGCCGAGACGCGGTAGCCCAGTGCGGCCGAGTACAGCTCGCGCAGCGTGGACACGGTGAACTCCTCGCCCGCCAGCGCGAACCCCAGGTTGGTGTAGCTCAGCTTCGCCCGCAGCCGGTCCCGGGCGTGCAGGGTGATCTCACGGTGGTCGAAGGCGGTGCGGGGGAGGTCGGCCACGCGGTGCCACGTGGTGTCCTCGGGCACGACCGGGTCGACGTCGGCGGGCACCAGCCCGAGGAAGGCGGTCGCGACGACGCGCGGGCCGGGCACACGATCGGGCGCACTGAACACCCCGAGCTGCTCGACGTGCGCCAGCGTGCCCAGATCGACCTTCTCCGCGAGCTGCCTGCGGATCGAGGTCTCCACGTCCTCGTCCGGCCGCAGTCGGCCGCCGGGCAGCGACCAGCGGCCGATGTGCGGGTCGAGCGCGCGCCGCCAGAGCAGCACCTCGAGAGAGGCCGGGGACGCCGACCGGGCCGGCGCTGTGGCGCATCGCACCCGCAGGACCGCCGCGAGGACCTCGTGTGCCAGTGGGCTGCTGCTGTTAATATGAGAGGGCATGGTTTTCGATTCTAAGACGAAAACTCAGGGAGGCTCAATCATGACGGCACACGTGGACGAGCTCGCTCCGTACGGGGGTGTCCGTGCGGACGCGGCCTGGGCCGACGAGGTGCGCGGGCTCGCGCGTGACCGTGACGCCGTCCTGCTCGCGCACAACTACCAGGTTCCGGAGATCCAGGAGATCGCCGACCACACGGGTGACTCGCTCGCGCTGAGCCGGATCGCCGCGTCGAGTGACGCCTCCACGATCGTCTTCTGCGGCGTGCACTTCATGGCCGAGACGGCCAAGATCCTCGCGCCGGACAAGACGGTGCTGATCCCGGACGCGCGGGCCGGGTGCTCGCTGGCCGACTCGATCACGGCGGAGCAACTGCGGGCGTGGAAGGCCGAGCACCCCGGCGCGGTCGTGGTGTCCTATGTGAACACCACGGCCGAGGTCAAGGCGGAGACCGACATCTGCTGCACCTCGTCCAACGCCGTCGACGTCGTCGCGTCCATTCCCGAGGACACCGAGGTGCTGTTCTGTCCGGACCAGTTCCTCGGCGCGCACGTCAAGCGTGAGACCGGACGGGAGAATCTGCGCGTCTGGGCGGGTGAGTGTCATGTGCACGCCGGAATCAACGGGCCCGAGCTGGCCGCGCGCGCGGCGGCCGATCCGGACGCCGACCTGTTCATCCACCCGGAGTGCGGGTGCGCGACCTCGGCGCTGTATCTCGCCGGGGAAGGCGCGGTGCCCGAGGACAAGGTGAAGATCCTGTCCACGGGTGGCATGCTGAGCGCGGCACGGGACACCACGGCGAACTCGGTTCTTGTCGCCACCGAGGTCGGCATGTTGCACCAGCTCCGCAAGGCCGCTCCGGAGGTCGACTTCCGCGCCGTCAACGATCGCGCCTCCTGCCGCTACATGAAGATGATCACGCCGGCCGCGCTGCTGCGGTCACTGCGGCACGGGGTCGACGAAGTGCGCGTGGACCCGGACACCGCCGCCCGGGCGCGCGCGTCGGTGCGGCGGATGGTCGAAATCGGTAACCCGGGTGGTGGGGAATGAGCGGCCCGGTCGTGCGCGCCGTCGGCGCAGTCACCGACCCGGTTAGCGATTCAGGGGCGAAAACCACGCGGTGGGACGCGACGGCGGATCTGGTCGTGCTCGGCAGTGGGGTGGCCGGGCTGACCGCCGCGTCGCGCGGCCGGGAACTCGGTCTCCGCGTGCTCGTGGTCACCAAGGGCGCGATCTCCGACGGCAGCACCCGGTGGGCCCAGGGCGGGGTCGCGGTGGTGCTCGACGAGGAGACCGACAGCGTGGCCGGCCACGCGGCGGACACCGTGAACGCGGGCGCGGGCCTGTGCGACGAGGCCGCGGTACGCGACGTCGTGGCCGCCGGG
>NZ_KB912635.1:1748-3456 GCF_000383795.1 Saccharomonospora saliphila YIM 90502 | reverse complement strand
GGGACGGCGGTGGGCGTCCCGGCGCCGCGCGGAGCCGGGACCGCTCGATCGGGCTCGGCGAGCGCGCCCGGTCGGGCGGTACGACTCAGTCCTCGTGTCTCAGCAGTTCGGAGCGCTCCAGAACCGGCTCGACTTGTTGCCGACGTGGACATGGTCGTTGTGCCCCGGATAGCCCTGCCCGAGGATCTCCTCGAACCCGGCCGAGCGCGCGCCACTCCACATCTCGCACTGGCTCGGGCCGCTCGCCAGCCCGAGGTCGGCGGCCTGGCCGTACATGTGCAGGCTCGTCGACGACCCGCCGACCGCCGAGTTGCACGACACGCTGCGGAAGCCGGAGGTCACCGCGATCGGACGGTCACCGAGCTTGTGCCGCAGCGCTTCGAGCTGCCACATGATGCGCTTGATGTTCTCCCGCGCCGTGGCGGCCGATACCTTGCCGCCCTGGTAGTTGTTGGCGCCGCAGTTGTCGTTGAACTCCGAGTGGCTGAAGTGCGCGGGTGTGCAGTCCGCGTCCTGCAGCGCGTAGATCTGGTTGTAGGTCTGGGGACCGGCCACGCCGTCGGCGGCGAGACCGTACCCGCTCTGGAATCGTTTCACGGCCGCCTCGGTGGCGGGTCCGTACTGCCCGTCGATGGCCAGGTTCTCGCCGTAGCTCACCCAGCCCGCGACCCGGATCTGGAGCTGGGTGACATCGCTGCCACTCGCGCCCCGTTGCAGGGTCCGGTCCCAGGTGTAGCAAGCGTCGGCCGAGGCGGTCGGTGGTGCGGTGGCAGCACCGACGACCATGCCGCTCACAGCGAGGGCGAGTGCGGTGAACAGGAGTGCCAGACGTCTGCGCATTGCGCCTCCGTGGGTGCGTGTGCGGAAATCGCCACGCGCCATGCTCGGGGCGTGCGAACCGGACGGTCAACGCGTTTCGGCGACGTCCGTCGATCGGCCGCGACCGTCCGTTGTAGGCCGAATGCCGGAATCCGCCGTCGCCTCCGGTCCCCGCTGACGTCGTGTTCCGCCTGCCGGTGCGCGGTCGCCGGGCGGGTGCCGGAGCCCTCGCGGACCACGGCACCCGGGGGGCCGGGCCACGCCACGCGTGACGCCGCGACCGTCCGGACCGCGAAACACGTGTATCAGTTGCGGGAAGCGGGCCGTGACCGGAGCGTGCCGTGCCGGACGTCGTCGGCGCCGTAATGCGGTTCGCCCCCTGAACACACGACGGGTCCGGCCGTCCGAAAGGGACGATCGGACCCGGGCAACCCCGCGGGGTTCGACGCGGCCCGCGCGTGCTCAGTAGCCGCGGTAACCGCCACCCGCCGCCATCTGGGCAAGGCCGGGGTGTTCGGCGAAGCTGCCGTAACGGTCGAGTGTGTACCGCACGCCCGCGATGATGTTGTCGACCGGGTTGTAGATGTCGTCGTAGCCCGGAAGCTTGTAGGCGTTGAAGGTCGGGTCGATGGTCTGCATCAGGCCCTTCGACGGGGTACCGCGCTTGGCGTTGATGTCCCAGTTGTTGATCGCCCTGGGGTCCCCGCTCGACTCCTTCTCGATGACGGTGCGGATCTCGTCGATGTGCTCCTCCGAGACCGCGACGCCCTCGGCCTGCATGATGTCGATGGCGGTGCGGATCCAGCCGTCGAGCTGGTCGACGGGCTCCACCGGGGCCGGTGCCGGTGCCGGGGCCGGGGCCGCGGCGCCTCCGCCCTTGGCCTCCGCG
>NZ_KB912635.1:0-1648 GCF_000383795.1 Saccharomonospora saliphila YIM 90502 | reverse complement strand
CCGCAGGCCCGCCGCGCGCAGCAGGCGCGCGGTGGCCCGGCCGATCGGCCCTGTGCCCACGACGAGCACCGAGGCACCCGCGACCCGCTCGGTCTCCCGGTGCCGCCACCGACGCTGCTCCTGCAACCGCAGGGACCCGGCGAAGTCCTTGGCGAAAGCGAGCACGACCCCCAGGACGTACTCGGCGATCGGCCCGTCGAAGACCCCGCGCGAATTGGTCAGCGTGACGTCGCTGTCCCGGATACCGTCGAACATCACCGGGTCCACCCCGGCACTGGCGATATGCAGCCAGCGGAGCCGGTCGGCGGCGTGCCAGGCCCCGGGCACCGCGGTGGACAGGAAGTCGTAGACGAACAACGCGTCCGCGCCCGTCAGCGCGTCGGCGAGGCCGTCGGCGTCGGTGTAACGGACGGTGGCCGACCGTTCGATGGCGTCCATGTCCGGAGGGCGCTTCTCACCGCAGAGCACGGCGAGCACCGGCTGTTCCGTGCCAGTCACGTTGACACGGTATGTGTGCGTCGTATGATTGTCAACAATCCGAGGAGTCCCCCCGGAGGCACTCTGCTGCACACACGCCGTCGGAGGTCGAGCCTTGGATTTCGCCGCCCTGGACTTCCCCGCGTTCGACGGCCCGCTGGCCCAGCGCGGCGTCGGCGTCATCGCGCCGTTCGACCTCGCGCTCGAACGCGAGCTGTGGCGCTGGGTGCCGATGGAAGTATCGCTGCACCTGGCCCGCACGCCGTACGAGCCCGTGCCCGTCAGCATGGAGATGGCCCACCTCGTCGGCAACTCGGCGCACCTCGCGGCGGCGACACGCGATGTGTTGCACGTGGAGCCGGAGGTGGTGGCCTACCTGTGCACCTCGGGCAGCTTCGTCAACGGGGTCGATGCCGAGCGCATGCAGCGCAAGGTCATCTGTGACGCGGGCGCGCCCGACGCGGTGACCACCTCAGGGGCACTGGCCGAGGTCCTGCGCCAGCTCGACCTGCACCGCATCTCGGTGCTGACCCCGTACGACGGCGACCTCACCGCGAAACTGCACGACTTCCTCGACGAGCTCGGGGTGAAGACCATGTCCAGCGACCACCTCGGCCTGGGCGGTGGCATCTGGAAAGTCAACTACCGCACGATCGCCGAGCGGATCCTCGCCGCCAACCACGCGGACGCCGAGGCGATCTTCGTCAGCTGCACGAACCTGCCCACCTACGACGTCATCGAACCGCTCGAGTCCGCGCTCGGCAAACCGGTGCTGACCGCCAATCAGCTCACCATGTGGGCATGCCTGCGCCGGATGGACCTGCCGATCGTCGGACCGGGCCGGTGGCTGCGCGAAGTGTCCTGATTCCGCACTAGGATTGTCGACAATCCTGCCAGGAGGTGCCCGTTGTTCGAGTCGCCCGCGTACTCCCCGTCGGCCGCGGGGTCCCCGGCCCGGCCCGCCACCGTCGGGTTCGTCTACCCCGACCACGCCGCCGAGGACGACTACCCGCTCGCCGAACGCCTGCTCGGCGACGGCGCCCGCCTGCCCGTGACCCACATCTACGGCACCGACCTGCACGCCGTGGCCGAACTGCTCGACCTGGGCAGCCCCGCCCGGCTGGCCGAGGGCGCGGCGCGGCTCACCGGGCACGGGCCGGACGCGGTGGTC
>NZ_KB912634.1:10044-12906 GCF_000383795.1 Saccharomonospora saliphila YIM 90502 | reverse complement strand
CGCGCGGGCGGGCAGGACGGTGGGCCCGACGAGGCGGTGGTCGCGCCGGAGGCGCGCTGACCGGACACGCGGTGCGAGGGCGTCCGCCGACGGCGCCGGGACCCCTCGATAGGGTTTGGCGAGTTGTTCCGACGTTCCCGCCGGCACCCGTAGGATGAGATGCTCAACATCTTCGCGCGCGCGTCCGTGTCCCGCGTCACCGACCCGGTCGGTGCCGCGCTGGTGCGTGCCGGTCTGACACCCAACGCGATGACCGTGCTCGGCACGGCGGGTGCCGTCGCGGGTGCGCTGGTGTTCTTCCCCCGGGGGATGCTGCTCGCCGGCACCTTCGTCGTGTGGGGCTTCGTGATGCTCGACCTGCTCGACGGTGCCATGGCGCGGGCCACGGGCAGCACTCCGTTCGGCGCGGTGCTCGACGCGACCTGCGACCGCCTCGTCGACGGTGCCCTGTTCGCCGCGATCGCCTGGTGGGCCTTCGCCGTCGCCGACGACCGCGGCGTGGCGGCGGCCGCGCTGCTGTGCCTGGTGCTGGCGCAGGTGACCTCCTACATCAAGGCCCGGGCCGAGGCGTCGGGCTTCGGCGACGCCGCCAACGGCGGACTGGTCGAGCGCGCCGAGCGGCTGATCGTGACGTTGGTGGGCACCGGCCTTCAGGGGCTCGGGCTGCCCTGGGCCGTGGCGGCCTCCCAGTGGCTGCTTGTCGTGCTGTCCGTGGTGACGCTGGCCCAGCGGATCGCCGGGGTGTCGCGGGCGGCGAAGGGCGCCTCGGGAGGAGCACGGTCGTGAGCGCGCTCGGAGGGCGACTGGCCGAGTGGGGATACGCCCTCGGCTGGCGGGCCGTGCCGAAACTGCCCCGCTCGGCCGCGGGCACCGCGTTCTCGGTGGCCGCCGACGTGCTCGCCCGGAGGGGCCGCGCCGGGGTGGAGCAGTTGCGCCGCAACCTCGCCAGGGTGGTACCGCAGGCCGGTCCCGCCGAGCTGGACGACCTGACCCGCCGGGCGCTGCGGTCGTACGCGCGTTACTGGCACGAGACGTTCTTGCTGCCGTCGTGGGACGCGGCCCGGGTGTGCGACCGCGTCGAGGTCACCGGTGCCGACTATCTGGACGCGGCCCTGTCCGAGGGCAACGGCGCGGTGCTGGCGCTGCCGCACACCGGCAACTGGGACGTCGCCGGGGTGTGGCTGGTGAGCCACTCCGGTAACTTCACCACGGTGGCCGAGCGGCTGCGGCCCGAGTCGCTGTACGAGCGGTTCGTCGCCTACCGCAAGTCCCTCGGGTTCGAGGTGGTCCCCGCCGACGGCAGCGTGTCCTTCCGGGCGCTGCTGCGGCGGCTGCGCGAAAACAAGGTGGTGTGCCTCGTCGGGGACCGCGACATCACCGGGTCGGGCCTGCCGGTCTCGTTCTTCGGGGACGACGCCCGGTTCCCGGTCGGCCCCGCGCGGTTGGCGGTGAGCACCGGGGCGGCTCTGCTTCCCGTGGGGTCGTGGTTCACCGACGGCGGATGGGGCGTGCGCATCCATCCACGCGTGCGTGTCAGCACCCGCGACGAGGTCGGCGCCGCGACACAGGCGCTGGCCGACGTCTTCGCGGGCGACATCGCCGCGCACCCGACCGATTGGCACATGCTGCAGGCCTTCTGGGACGCCGACCGCGGTCAGGACTCCGGGCTGCGGAGCGCGGCATGAGAATGGGCGGTGCGGCCGTGGGCCCGCGCGCGGCACGAGCAGGCGGAACGGGAATCGACGGCACGCGACCCGGCGGTGGCGGCGGTGTGAGGGTCGGCGCGGTATGAGAGTGGGCATCGTCTGTCCCTATTCGTTCGACGTGCCCGGGGGAGTGCAGGGCCACGTCGTCGACCTCGCGCGGGCGCTGCGGGCACTCGGCAACACCGTCTCGGTGCTCGCGCCCGCCGACGAGGACGGTGCGGACCTGCCGGAGTTCGTGCACCCGGCCGGGCGCTCGCTCGGCGTCCGCTACAACGGCTCCGTGGCGCGCCTGCAATTCGGGCCGGTCTCCTACGCCCGCGTGCGGCGCTGGCTGCGGGACAACCGGTTCGACGTGCTGCACCTGCACGAGCCCACGGCACCGAGCCTGTCGCTGCTGGCGCTCACGGTCGCCGAAGGTCCGATCGTGGCCACCTTCCACACCTCCACGCCGCGCTCGCGCACGTTGTCGGCCTTCCAGCCGGTGCTGCGCCCGCTGCTCGAAAAGATCACGGCGAGGATCGCGGTGTCCGCGCTGGCCCGGCGGGTTCAGGTCGAGCACCTCGGCGGGGATGCGGTGGAAATTCCCAACGGGGTGGACGCGGCGCTGTTCTCCGGGGCCGAACCGCTGCCCGGCTATCCACGCGCGGGGGGCACGATCGGTTTCGTCGGCCGCTACACCGAGCCCCGCAAGGGCATGGGCGTGCTGCTCGACGCGCTGCGGCTGCTCGCACCCGGATGGCCGGACCTGCGGCTGCTCGTCGTGGGGCGCGGCGAGGAGCAGGCGCTGCGCGCGCAGGCCGGACCGGAGCTGGCCGACCGCGTCGAGCTGCTGGGCCAGGTCGACGACGCCACCAAGGCGCGTGCGCTGCGCAGCGTGGACGTGTACTGCGCGCCCAACACCGGCGGGGAGAGCTTCGGCATGATCCTCACCGAGGCCCTGGCGGCGGGCACGCCCGTGGTGGCCAGCGGCCTGGACTCGTTCCGCAGGGTCCTCGACGACGGGCGTGCGGGTGTGCTCACCACCACCGGGGACGCGGCCTCGCTCGCGGACGGGCTGCGCGGGGTGCTCACCGACCCGGGGCTGCCCGTCTCAACCCAACCAGCGGGCACGATCCGCGAAGAGGAAAGGAAATCATGAGCGCGAAGTTGCAGAAGG
>NZ_KB912634.1:6807-9944 GCF_000383795.1 Saccharomonospora saliphila YIM 90502 | reverse complement strand
TCCGGGCGCGCCGACACCGCGGCCCGGCAGGCCGGAGGTGCCGGGACGGGCGGGCGGACCGGCGGTCAGAACCGAGGCGGCGGCCCGGCGACAGGAGTGACGACATGATCTCGTCGGTGCGCGGGGAGGTGCTCTCCGTCGGGCTCGACCACGCGGTGGTCGAGGTCGGCGGCGTCGGCCTGTCCGTACAGGCCACCCCCGCGACCTTGGCGACGCTGCGGCGCGGCGAGCAGGCGCACCTGCACACCGTGCTGGTGGTGCGCGAGGACGCGCTGACGCTGTTCGGGTTCGCCGACGCCGAGGCGCGGGACCTGTTCGGCCTGCTCCAGACCGTGTCCGGGATCGGGCCGAGACTGGCGCTGGCCGCCCTGGCCGTGCTGGAACCGGACAAGCTCCGCACCGCGCTGGTCGAGGGCAACATCACCGTGCTGACGCAGGTGCCCGGCATCGGTCGCAAGGGCGCCGAGCGGCTCACCCTGGAACTGCGGGACAAGGTGGCCGCCGACGCCGCGCCCGGGCCGGAACCGGACACCCACCAGGCGCAGGGTCCCGCGCGCGCCGACGTCGTGGCCGACGTGGTGCAGGCGCTGGTCGGGCTCGGCTTCACCGCGAAACAGGCGGAGCAGGCCGTGGAGAAGGTGGCCGGCCACGCACCCGACGACACCTCCGGGGTGCTGCGGGCGGCGCTGGCCACCCTGGGCAGGAAGAGCTGAGCCGGAGCGAATCTCGTGCACGATGACGACAGGACCGACCCGGCCGACGGCTCCGGCACGGCCTCCGACGTGCCGCTGTCGGCGGTGGCCCAGACGGGGGAGCGCGAGGTCGAGACGGCGTTGCGGCCGCGCACGCTCGGTGACTTCGTGGGCCAGCCGCGGGTGCGTGAACAGCTCGAACTGGTGCTGCACAGCGCCCGCAGGCGCGGCGTGCCGCCCGACCACGTGCTGCTGTCCGGCCCGCCGGGCCTCGGCAAGACCAGCATGGCCATGATCATCGCGGCGGAACTGGACTCGGCCATCCGCATCACGTCCGGGCCCGCGCTGGAGCGGGCCGGGGACCTGGCGGCGATGCTGTCGAACCTCACCGAGGGCGACGTGCTGTTCATCGACGAGATTCACCGCATCGCGCGCCCCGCCGAGGAGATGCTCTACCTGGCGATGGAGGACTTCCGGGTCGACGTGGTGGTCGGCAAGGGGCCGGGGGCGACGAGCATCCCGCTCGAGGTCGCGCCGTTCACGCTGGTCGGCGCGACCACCCGGTCCGGCGCGCTGACCGGGCCGCTGCGGGACCGGTTCGGGTTCACCGGCCAGATGGAGTTCTACTCCCCGGAGGAACTCGAACAGGTCGTGTGGCGCTCGGCCGAGATCCTCGGCATCGTCGTCGACGCCGAGGGCGGCGCGGAGATCGCCCGGCGTTCCCGGGGCACACCGCGCATCGCGAACCGGTTGCTGCGCCGGGTCCGCGACTACGCCGAAGTGCGCGCGGACGGCCGGGCGAGTCTGCCGGTCGTGCGGGCCGCGCTCGCGGTCTACGACGTGGACGAGCTGGGCCTCGACCGACTCGACCGCGCGGTGCTGGACGCGCTCGTGCGGTCCTTCGGCGGCGGGCCGGTCGGCGTGTCCACCCTCGCGGTGGCGGTCGGTGAGGAACCGACCACGGTCGAGGAGGTGTGTGAGCCGTACCTCGTGCGGGCGGGTATGCTCGCGCGCACCCCACGGGGCCGCGTCGCGACCAGTCTCGCGTGGGAGCACCTCGGGCTGGCACCGCCGTCGGCGGGTGGGGTTGACCCGGTGTCGCCGACCCTGTTCGACTGAGGTGATGCCGGGGTGGCGTACCGAGGCGTGTGCCACCGGTGCTCGATTTCTCGGCAGCGCCTGGCACACTCGAAGACAGCACATCCGGACAAACTCGGACGTTTCGCTTGGAGAAGGCGGCGTCCGTCGAATGGAGAACCATGGACGGCCTCATCCTGCCGCTTCTGCTGATGCTCGTCGTCGCGCTGCCGCTGATCATGGCCACGCGCAAGCAGAAGAAGGCCATGGCCGAGCAGCAGAACCTGCAGAGCAGCCTGGCCGAGGGTGACCGCGTGATGACCACGTCCGGCCTGTACGCCACCGTGGTCGACGCGAGCGACGACAGCACCATCGACCTGGAGATCGCCGAAGGCGTCGTGACGACCTGGCTGCGCCAGGCGGTGCGCGAGCGGATCAACCCGGTCGCCGACGACGAGGACGACGACGTCTCGGAGACCAACGCCCAGGCGACCGACTCCGCCGACGAGCCGGTGGGCGCCGCCTCCGCGGCCGACGCCGGTGACGAGCGCGCCGACGGCCCGCAGGTGGCCCCGCCGCTGGAGCACGGCAAGAAGTAACCCGGGTCGTGGGTGCGCCGGTGTCCCGCGCCGGCGTGATCCCGCCCTGTCGCGTGCGCACGGCACCGAGTAGGGTCTCGGTGCTGTGCGTGTCCGCTTCCCGCGCACGAGCGGGATAGCGGGGCCGCGCGGACCCGTCAGCCGTCGAGCCAGTTCGAGGAGAGCGACCGACCGTGGCACCTCCGGCCGGGCAGATTCGCCCGGGACGATATTTCGCGTTCTTCGTCGTGATCGTGGCGGCGCTGTACTCACTGGTGTTCTTCACCGGGGGCGGCGACGCGACGCCCAAGCTCGGGATCGACCTCGAGGGTGGCACGCGTGTCACCCTGACGGCCCGGACGCCGGACGGGTCCGAGCCGTCGCGCGAGCAGCTACAGCAGGCGCGCGAGATCATCGAGAACCGGGTCAACGGAATCGGTGTCAGCGGCGCCGAGGTGGTTCTCGACGGCGACAACGTCGTGATCACCGTGCCCGGTGAGGAGGGCGAGCAGGCCAAGACGCTCGGCCAGACCGCCAAGCTCGGCTTCCGCAAGGTGCTCGCGGCTCAGCCCGCGGGCGCCTCCGCCATGCCGCCCGGGCAGCAGCAGGGCAGTGGCGACCAGGGCGAGCAGGGCACCGGCGGTCAGGAAGGCACCGGCGGTCAGGAAGGCACCGGCCAGGACGGTGCCGAGGCGAACGGTGCCGACGGCCGGAACAGCGAGGCAGGTTCAGGGGAGCAGGCCGGTCAGGACGGCGGCGGGGGCGGTGCGCCCGCCGCGGCGGCCCAGCC
>NZ_KB912634.1:4057-6707 GCF_000383795.1 Saccharomonospora saliphila YIM 90502 | reverse complement strand
GGCGCGGCCGCCGGGCCCGCGACAGATCTCCGCCGACGCACGCCCACGTCCTCCCCGCCGCGGCGCCCTCCGGTGCCGCGAGCCCGCACGCCAAGGAAAGCCAGTGGAGACACACGAGATCAACAAACGGTTCCTGGATCACTTCGAGAAGCGCGGACACAGCCGTGTCCCGAGCGCCTCGCTGATCCTGGACGACCCGACCCTGCTGTTCGTCAACGCCGGCATGGTCCAGTTCAAGCCGTACTTCCTCGGTGAGGTGCCGCCGCCGTACCCGAGGGCGGCCAGCGTGCAGAAATGCGTGCGCACCGGCGACATCGACGAGGTCGGCAAGACCACGCGGCACAACACGTTCTTCCAGATGGCGGGCAACTTCTCCTTCGGGGACTACTTCAAGGAGACCGCCATCGCCCACGCCTGGGAGCTGCTCACCAACTCGCGGGACGAGGGCGGCCTCGGCTTCGACCCTGATCGGCTGTGGGCCACGGTGTACGAGCACGACGCCGAGACCGCCGCCCTGTGGCGGGAGGTCGCGGGCGTGCCGTCCGGACGCATCCAGTTCCGCGGTGCCGAGGACAACTACTGGGACATGGGCGTGCCCGGCCCGGGCGGACCCTGCTCGGAGATCTACTACGACCGCGGTCCCGAGTTCGGGCGCGAGGGCGGTCCCGTGGTGGACGAGGACCGCTACCTCGAAATCTGGAACCTCGTGTTCATGCAGGACATCCGCGGTGAGGGCAGCCCGAAGAAGGGGCATCCCGTGCTCGGGGAGCTGCCGCAGAAGAACATCGACACCGGCATGGGCATCGAGCGGGTCGCCTACCTGCTGCAGGGCGTGTCCAACGTGTACGAGACCGACCTGGTGCGCCCGGTGATCGCCAAGGCCGAGGAGTTCTCCGGCCGCCGCTACGGTGCCGAGCACGTGGACGACGTGCGCTTCCGCGTGATCGCCGACCATGCGCGGTCCGGCGTCATGCTCATCGCCGACGGTGTGACCCCCGGCAACGAGGCCCGCGGCTACGTGCTGCGCAGGCTCCTGCGGCGCATCGTGCGCTCGGTGCGCCTGCTGGGCGTGCACGAGCCGGTGCTGCCGGAGTTCGCCGCCGTCGTCCGCGACGCGATGTCGCCGTCCTACCCCGAGGTGGCCCGCGACTTCGACCGGATCAGCGACGTCATGCGCACCGAGGAGGAGAGCTTCCTGGCCACGCTGACCAGCGGATCGCGCATCTTCGACCTGGCCGCCGACCAGACCCGCCGTGCCGGGGGAACCATGCTGGCCGGGGACAAGGCGTTCCAGCTGCACGACACCTACGGTTTCCCGATCGACCTGACCCTGGAGATGGCCGCCGAACAGGGCCTGTCGGTCGACGAGGACGGGTTCCGCACGCTCATGGAGGAGCAGCGGCAGCGCGCCAAGGCCGACGCGGCGGCCCGCAAGAGCGGCCACGGTGACCTCTCGGCCTACCGCACGCTGCTGGAGCGGCACGGCGAGACCGAATTCCTCGGCTATACCGATCTCCAGGCCACGTCCCGGGTGCTGGCCCTGCTCTCCGACGGTGTGCCCACCCCGGTGGTGGGTGAGGGGCACACGGCCGAGCTGGTGCTGGACCGCACGCCGTTCTACGCCGAGGGCGGCGGGCAGATCGCCGACACCGGCGTGCTCGTGGGCCATGGCGTCGAGCTGACGGTGCTCGACGTCCAGAAGCTCGTTCCGGGCCTGTTCGTGCACAAGGTGGAGGTCGTCGGCGGCGAGGTCGCCGTGGACACCGAGCTGACCGCCTCCGTGGACGGAACCCGGCGCGCCGCCATCGCCCGTTCGCACTCGGCCACGCACCTGGTGCACGCGGCGGTGCGCGGGTCCTACGGCAACCGGGCCGCCCAGGCGGGGTCGCTGAACTCGCCCGGACGAATGCGGTTCGACTTCACCACCGCCGGTGCCGTCTCGGGCGACGTGCTGACCGAGGTGGAGGAGGAGGTCAACGACTACCTCCAGACCGACGTCGAGGTGCAGGCCTACACCACCACCAAGGACAAGGCACTCGAACAGGGCGCGATCGCGCTGTTCGGCGAGAAGTACGGCGACCGGGTGCGCGTGGTCGACATGGGCGACTACTCCCGTGAGTTGTGCGGGGGGACCCACGTGGACCGGATCGGCCAGCTCGGGCTGGTGAAGCTGGTCAGCGACTCCTCCATCGGCTCCGGGGTGCACCGCGTCGAGGCACTGGTCGGCACGGACGCGCTGCGCCACGTTCGCAAGGAGCAACTGCTGGTCTCCGAGCTGGCGGGCACGCTGAAGGTGCCCACCGACCAGTTGCCGTCCCGGATCGAGGACGTGCTCGGCAGACTGCGCGCGGCCGAGAAGGAGATCGAGCAGCTGCGCAGGCGTGAGGTGCTGTCGTCGGCGGGCACGCTGGCCGAGCGCGCTCAGGACGTGGCCGGCACCTCGCTCGTCGCCGAGCGGTTGGACTCCGGTGTCGACGGGGGCGCGCTGCGCACCCTGGCGGGGGAGGTGCGTAACCGGCTCGGGTCGCGGTCCGGCGTGGTCGCGCTGTTCGCCCCGTCCGGCGAGAAGGTGAGCTTCGTGGTCGCCACGACCGCGGCGGCCCGCGACGCCGGGTTGGCCGCCGGGTCGCTCGTGCCCGCCTTCGCCGAG
>NZ_KB912634.1:1923-3957 GCF_000383795.1 Saccharomonospora saliphila YIM 90502 | reverse complement strand
CCCGGCCGCGTCCGGGACCGTGGCGCCGGACCCGGGCGCGGCCGTCGCCGCCGGTGTCGCCGCGGTGTCCTCGTCCTCCTCGCGGCCCGGGGTGCGCAGGTTCCACCGCACGATCACCCAGCGGAACAGCAGGTAGTAGACCGCCGCGTAGACCAGCCCGATCGGCACGAGCAGCCACGCCTGGCTGGCGGCGGGCGCGTTCGCGTTGAGCAGGAAGTCGATCGCGCCCGCGGAGAACGAGAAGCCGAGGTGAATGTCCAAGGCGTTCACCAGGGCCAGTGACAGCCCGGTCAGCAGTGCGTGCAGCAGGTAGAGCGGGAAGGCCACGAACATGAACGCGAACTCGATCGGCTCGGTGACGCCGGTGAGAAACGCCGTCAGGGCGGCCGAGATCATGATGCCGCCCGTGACCTTGCGCTGGCCGGGCCGGGCGGTGCGCCAGATCGCCAGCGCGGCGGCGGGCAGCGCGAACATGAAGATGGGGAAGAATCCGGTCATGAACGCGCCCGCCTCGGGGTCGCCCGCGAAGAAGTTGTTGATGTCGCCGCCGTCGAAGATCAGCCAGACCGGCACGTTGAGCAGCTGGTGCAGCCCGATCGGAATGAGCAGCCGGTTGAGCATCCCGTAGATTCCGCCACCGACGACCGCGTCGCTGGTGACCGCCTCGCCGAGGGCGTTGATGGCCGCGTCGATCGGCGGGAAGATCAGTCCGAACACCACGCCGAGCAGCAGCAGCACGAACGAGTTGAGGATGGGCACGAACCGCCTTCCGCCGAAGAAGGCGAGGTAGGGCGGCAGCTTGACGCGGTGGTACCGCTGCCACAACACCGCGGTGACCAGTCCGACGACCACGCCCGAGAGGACGCTGTAGGGCCACTTGACCGGCTGGGTCAACCACGCGGTCTCTGCCCCCTCCATCTCCTCGATCGGGGCGAAGACCTGCACCACCTGGTTGAACACCACGAAGCCGACGACGGCAGCCACACCCGTGGAGCCGTCGCCCTTGCGCGCGAAGCCCACCGCGATACCGACCGCGAACAGCAGCGGGAGCCAGTTGAACAGCCCGCCCCCCGCCGCGGCGAACACCTTCGCGACGTCCTCGGTGGCCGACCAGCCGCCGAGCATGTCTTCCTGGCCGAGCCGCGACATCAGCCCGGCCGCGGGAAGGGTGGCGATCGGCAGCATGAGGCTGCGTCCGAACCGCTGCAGGCCCGCGAAGGCGCGGCTTCGGCCTGGCTTCTCCGTCGTGGTGGTCACGCGCGGCCTCCCTGCGGGGGTGACGGGATGGAAAGGGGTTGCGGTCTAGACCAATCGATGGGGCAGAATGCTCCGTGGCACTGCCGGGTGTCAACCCGTCGTCACCGAGGGTCGAGCCCGGTGGAACGCGGGCAGCAGCGGCAGGCGGACACGGTGGGAGGCCGCGATGGCGGACGAGAGGCCGGAGAAGATCCTCGCGGGGTTGGGCGGCGCGGGCAACGTCGTCGACATCGAGGGGTGCATCACGAGGCTGCGGTGCGAGCTGGAGGACGGCTCGCTCGTGGACGAGGCGGCGCTCAGGAAGGCGGGTGCCCACGGTGTCGTCGCCTCGGGCACCGTCGTGCAGGTGGTGGTGGGCCCGGAGGCCGACACGATCGCCTCGGACATCCAGGACCTGCTGTGACATTGCGGGTGCTCAGCCCGGTCGCGGGCACGGCGGTGCCGCTGAGCCGGGTGCCGGACGCGGTGTTCGCGGAGGCCATGGTCGGGCCCGGGGTGGCCGTGGAGCCGGACGAGCGGCGCGGTGACGCCGTCGCGCCGATCGACGGCACCGTGGTGACCCTGCACCCGCACGCCTTCGTCGTCGCGGCGGACGACGGCCGCGCCGTGCTGGTCCACCTGGGCATCGACACCGTCAAGCAGCAGGGCACCGGCTTCACGGTGCACGTGGTGCGCGGGGAGAGCGTGCGTGCGGGCCAGCCGCTCGTCGGGTGGGACCCCGGCGCCGTGCGGCAGGCGGGCTACTCGCCGATGGTGCCGGTGGTGGCGCTCGACGCG
>NZ_KB912634.1:0-1823 GCF_000383795.1 Saccharomonospora saliphila YIM 90502 | reverse complement strand
CGCGGCCGAACGGGCACTGGCCGACCTGCTGGAGGCCGGGGGCATCCGGCCGGGCCGCACCGAGCGGGAAGTCGCCCGCGACCTGGAGAACCGGATGGCCGAGCACGGCGCGCACGGCACGGCGTTCGACACCATCGTCGCGGCCGGTCCGCACTCGGCCGTGCCGCACCACCGGCCCACCGACGCCGTCCTGGCGCGCGGAGACCTGGTCAAGCTGGACTTCGGTGCGCTCGTCGACGGGTACCACTCGGACATGACCCGTACGGTCGTGCTCGGCGAGCCCGCCGCGTGGCAGCGTGATCTGCACGCGCTCGTGCTCGACGCGCACACCGCGGGTTCGGCCGCCGTTCGTCCGGGTGCGGAGGTGTCCTCGGTCGACGAGGCGGCACGCGCGGTGATCGCGGAGGCGGGCCTCGGCGAGCACTTCACGCACGGGCTCGGGCACGGCGTCGGGCTGGCGGTGCACGAGGCGCCCAGCCTGTCCGCGCGCGGCGCCGGTACACTGTCGGCCTGCATGGCGGTCACCGTGGAACCGGGGGTCTACCTGGCCGGACGCGGTGGCGTCCGCCTCGAGGACACGCTCGTCGTGCGGGAGGGCACTCCCGAGCTCCTCACACCGAGCACCAAGGAACTCGTGGTCGCCTAACCGCGGCCCACCCGACACAGGAGAACGCACACTCGTGGCCACCACCAACGACCTCAAGAACGGCATGGTCCTCAACCTGGACGGCCAGCTGTGGTCCGTCGTGAACTTCCAGCACGTCAAGCCCGGCAAGGGCGGCGCGTTCGTCCGCACCACGCTGAAGAACGTCACCAGCGGCAAGGTGGTGGACAAGACGTTCAACGCGGGCACCAAGGTCGACACCGCCACCGTGGACCGCAGGCAGATGACCTACCTCTACAACGACGGCACCGACTACGTCTTCATGGACGGCGAGACGTTCGAGCAGCTCGAACTCTCGGGACAGCTCGTCGGCGACGGCGCGAAGTTCCTGCTGGAGAACACCGATGTCCAGGTCGCGGTCCACGAGGGGGAGGCGCTGTACGTCGAGCTGCCCACCACGATGGAGCTGATCATCTCGGAGACCGCGCCCGGCCTGCAGGGCGACCGGTCCACGGGCGGGACCAAGCCCGCCACGCTGGAGACCGGCGCGGAGATCCAGGTGCCGCTGTTCGTCGGCACCGGCGAGAAGGTCAAGGTCGACACCCGCGACGGCCGTTACCTCGGCCGCGCCTGACGCGGGACGGCGGCGACACGGTGAGCGACACTCCGGCGTCCCGCCCCCGCACAGGGGGCTCCGGCAGGCGCGTTTCGCGCAGGCGCGCCGTCGAACTGCTCTACGAGGCGGCCCAGCGCGCCGCCGACCCGATGGAGCTGGTACGGGACCGGGTCGGGGCGGTGGGCATCGACCCCATCCCCGACTACACCCTCGCGCTGGTGGAGGGAGTCACCGCGCACCGCACCCGCATCGACGAGCTGCTGGCCGAGCACGCCCAGGGCTGGTCGTTGGAGCGGATGCCGCCCGTGGACCTCGCCGTGCTGCGTGTGGGCCTCTACGAGCTGCTGTGGGCCGCGGACGTGCCGGACCCGGTCGCGATCGACGAGGCGGTCGGTCTCTCGCGGGAGTTGTCCACGGACGACTCGCCACGGTTCGTCAACGGCGTGCTGGGCCGGATCGGCACCATTGCCGACCGGCTGCGCTCGGTGCTGTGACGCGGCGCGCACGCGCGATCCTGTGACGCGGCGCGCGGGCGCGGTGCTCCGGCTCTGCCCACCGGATTCGCGTCCCGCCTCGCGTGCGGGATCGCCCCGGCGCGTCCGG
>NZ_KB912633.1:11181-13339 GCF_000383795.1 Saccharomonospora saliphila YIM 90502 | reverse complement strand
CCGCTCGCGGGGGGCCGCTGCCGTGTCCGCCGCCTGCTCGGCCGCGGCTCCCAAGCCGTCGTAGGCGTCGACGATGAGCGCGGTGAGCAGGTCGTCGCGGCTGGGGAAGTAGCGGTACAGCGCCGAGGAGACCATGCCCAGCTCCCGCGCCACCGCGCGCAGGGAGAGCGCCTGCGCGCCGACCTCGCCGAGCTGGCGTCGCGCCGTGTCCGTGATGGCGGCGACGACCTCGGCTCTGGCGCGTCGGCGGGCCGTGCGATGCACGGGATCGGAGGGCATGGCGGTCAGTGTGCCACCACGAGATCGGGGAACTCAAACGTGAGCACTGCTCTTGACGAAACTCGTCGTGGGGTGTTCTCTGTTCTTGGATGTGAGCACTGCTCTCTTGGAGGAACCGATGGCAGGACAGGTGCGTTACCACGCCCCCGGCGCGCTCGCGCGAATGCTCAACAGGGCGGTGGGCTCGCTGACCCGCCGGGGACTGAGTCTGTGGGGCACGCGCGTGCTGTCCGTGCGCGGCAGGATGTCAGGCGAGTGGCGGTCCACACCGGTGAACGTGCTCACCGTCGCCGGGCGCGACTACCTGGTCTCACCGCGCGGACGCACCCAGTGGGTGCGCAACCTGCGGGCCGCGGGCGAAGGCGAGTTGCGGGTCGGCAGGCGCGTGCGCCGTGTCCGCGCGACCGAGTTGCCCGACGACGAGAAACCGGAGTTGCTGCGCGCGTATCTGGCGCGCTGGGGATGGGAGGTCGGGCGGTTCCTCGAGGGGGTGGACGCGCGATCCGACGAGGCGGCACTCCGTCGCGTCGCGCCGGAGTGCCCGATTTTCCGGGTCGCCACGATCGGGTGACGATGCGCGCGAGACCCGTTCTCGGCCGCGACGGCACGGCCACGCGAACCGCCGGGCCACGACGATGCACTCCCCTCGCGGCCCCGTGTGGCGCCGCGGTCCTTGCCGGGCCGCTGCCCGTGGTGCGCCCCCTGGTCGCGCCGAGACGTCCGTGCCGGGGCGTCAGTGCCGGGGGCCGTGCCCCGGAGCGGCGGGCTCGGCCGCGAGGTCGAACAACTCGGGCGCCACCGCGCTCACCGTGTCGGTGACCTCGGTGATGTCCGGGTTGACCAGCACCCGGTCGCCGATGAACACCGTGGGGACGGTCTCGTCGCCACCCGTCGCGGCACGCACCCGCGCGGCGGCGTCCGAGTCCTCCCAGATGTTGATCTCCTGCACCGGCAGTCCGGTCTTGCGCAGGCGGCCACGCAGGATGGCGCAGAACGGGCAACCCGGCCGCCAGTAGAACTCGATCTCGTTGATAGCCACAGTTTTCCTCCCTCACCGACACCGTAACCGGGCGGAGCGCGGGCGTACCGCCCGCCCTTGGGGGAGGCTGTGACCATGGATTTCGACGCGGTGGCCGACGAACTCTACCGGGCGGAGCCGGCCTCGTTCGTCGCGCTGCGCTCCGAACACGCCGCGCGGGCGCGCTCGGCGGGCGAGCGCGGACTGGCCACGCGCATCAGCGCCCTGCGCAAGCCGACGACCGCGGCGGCGCTGGTCAACCAGCTCGTGCGGCACCGTTCCGCCGAGGTGGACGCGCTGCTCGACCTCGCAGGGGAGCTGCGGCACGCCCATCGCGAGCTGGCCGGTGATCGGTTGCGCGCGCTCACCCGGCGGCGTACGGAACTCGTGCGGGAACTCACGTCCCACGCCCGGGAGCTGGCCGGGGGAGCGGTCGGGGAGTCCGTCGTGCGCGAGGTCGAGACCACGTTGGAGGCGGCCGCGACCGACCCGGAGGCGGGGCGCGCGGTCCGTGTGGGAAGGCTCACCTCGGCGCTCACGCCGTCGGACCCGTTCGCGGCCTCCTGGTTGCCGACCGGCTCCCCGCCGGAAAGCGACGAGCGCGCTCCGGCCCGGCGCGGCCGGAAACAGCGGAGTAAGGACGAGCGTGGCAAGGGCGAGCGTGGCAAGGGCGAGCGTGCGCGGGACCAGCGCGACGGGGACGGCAGCGCCGAGGGCGGGCGGCGGCGCGCCGGAAGCCGGACCGAGCGCCGGAGTGGGGACACCGATCGTGCCGCTGCAACGCGTTCGGGCGGCGAGGCGGAGACGAACGGCCCGGTGCCGCACCCGCCCGGGGAGCGCGGCGCGCGGGACCGGGGTGAC
>NZ_KB912633.1:8771-11081 GCF_000383795.1 Saccharomonospora saliphila YIM 90502 | reverse complement strand
GCCCGCCCGCGAACCGCGCCCGGGGCGTCACCCGGCGCACGGCGTCGCGCACGGGCGCTTTCACGCTCACCACGTCGGTCAGCAGGCACTCCGGAGCGTGCTCGGCCACGAGCCCGAGCACCGGCTCCAGCTCGGTCAGCGGCACCGCGACCACCACCAGCGCGTCCTCGGCGGTCGCGCGGCGCAGCGCCGCGGCGGTGTCGGTGGAGGCGTCGAACCCCTCGGCCGACGCGGCGTCGGCGTCGGCGGCGGAGGCCGTGGCACCCCACGCCTTTCTCCCGGAGGTCACCGCCGCACGCAGCACCGATCCACCGAGCAGCCCGAGTCCGATCACGCACACGTCACGCACGGCGCCCATCCTGCCCTATGCGGACGCGGCTGTGGACACACTCGGCCGGATCGAGGCGGCCCGTCACCGGCGGAGCGCGTCGAGCGCGTACGCGGCGTACAGCGCCACTCCGTAGTCGAGCGCGTCCTCGTCGTAGCGCACCCGGTTCGAGTGATTCGGCGCGGCCCGGCCGGGGTCCTCCCCGGGCGGGCACGCGCCGAGGAAGGCGAAAGAGCCCGGCACCCGTTGCAGCACGTACGAGAAGTCCTCCGCGCCCATGACCGGATCGGGCATGCGCACCGCGTGCTCCGCGCCGAGCACCTCGGCGGCGAGGTCGAGCACGCGCTCGGTGCGCTCCGGGTCGGTGTGGGTGACGGGGAACCCGGGTTC
Source organism: Saccharomonospora saliphila YIM 90502 (assembly GCF_000383795.1). GTDB lineage: Bacteria > Actinomycetota > Actinomycetes > Mycobacteriales > Pseudonocardiaceae > Saccharomonospora > Saccharomonospora saliphila. Next base: position 10,363 of record NZ_KB912633.1, on the reverse strand, counting down.
GACGTCGGCCACGACCCGGCATCCGTGCGCGGCGCCGATGTTCTCGCACAGCTTGGGTACCTCGGCACGCAGCAGCGCGCGGGTCTCGTCCGAGAGCGTGCGGATCGTGCCGAGCAGCTCCGCGGTCTCCGGGATGACGTTGTCCGCGGTGCCCGCCGCGATGCGGGTCGTGGTGACCACGGCCGGGTCGAAGACATTCACCTTCCGGGTGACCATCGTGTTCAGCGCGGTGACCATCTCGGCGGCGGCCGGGACGGGGTCCACGGCGTTGTGCGGCATGGACCCGTGCCCGCCCGCGCCGATCACCCGGACGGAGAACGTGTCCGCCGAGGCCAGCACGGGACCCGACCGGGTGGCGACGACACCGGTCGGCAGGTTGGCGTAGGTGTGCAGGGCGAACGCGTGGCGGACCCGCGTTCCGGCGGCGTCGAGGACACCCTCGTGGATCATGTGCCGGGCGCCGTGGTGGCCTTCCTCGCCGGGCTGGAACATGAACACGACCGAGCCCGCCAGTTCCCCCGCGTGCGCGGCGAGCAGCCGCGCGGCCGAGGCCAGCATCGCCACGTGGGTGTCGTGGCCGCACGCGTGCATCACCCCGTCCACCTCGGAGGCGAACTCGAGGCCGGTGTCCTCGGGCATCGGCAGCGCGTCCATGTCGGCGCGCAGCAGAACGGCCGGACCGGGTTCCGCCCCGCGCAGCACGGCGGTGACCGACGTCGTCGTGGTGCCGAGGTCGATCTCGAGGGGAAGTCCGTCCAGCGCGTCCAGCACGGCCCGTTGCGTTTCGGGCAGGTCGAGGCCGACCTCCGGGTGCTGGTGGATGCGGCGCCGCGTCGCGACCGTCTCGGCGTGCAGGGCGCGCGCTTCGCCGAGCAGCCCGGCGAAGCGCGCGTCGGGCAGGGAGGGCAGTTCCGTGGGTCCCGTCATGCGTACAGATGGTGGCACGCCGGGGGCCGAGGTTTCGTCGTTCGTTCGGACCGTTGTCGGTATACGGTGGGCGCATGGCGGTGAAGGAGCCGATCACGGGGTTCGCGATGGCCGTGACACGTGAGGACGGCCGGTGGCGGTGCAGCTCGCTCGACCCGGCGGCGTTGGCCGAGCTGGACACCGCGATCACCGAGTTGCGCGCGTTGCGGTCGACCGGTGCGGTCTTCGGTCTGCTCGCGGTGGACGACGAGTTCTTCGTCATCGTCCGCCCGACGCCGGGCGGCGCGGTGCTGTTGCTGTCGGACGCCGCGGCCGCGCTCGACTACGACATCGCCGCCGACGTGCTCGACCTGTTGCGGGCCGAGGCACCCGACGACGATGACGACGTGGTCTGGCCGGAGGGAGATCTGGAGATCCTGGCCGACCTCGGCATGCCCGGACCGGAACTCGAAGTGATCGTGAACGAGGTGGAGCTGTACCCGGACGAGCAGCTTCAGATGATCGCGCAGCGTTGCGGCTTCGGCGAGGAGTACACGAAGCTGCTCGACGAGATGTGACGGGCGTGCGACCGGGTGCGGTGGAGACCGGCGCCGTGCGCGCGGCACTCGGCTACGCCCGGCGCGCGGTGGGCACGGCCGACGTGCCGATCGGCGCCGTGGTCCTCG
>NZ_KB912633.1:4745-8671 GCF_000383795.1 Saccharomonospora saliphila YIM 90502 | reverse complement strand
GACCGAGGCCGCGGGCCTCGAGGGCGCCATCCAGCAGCTCCAGGGCGTCGCCGGGGTGGCCGGGCAGCGGCTCGACATCAGCGGTGACGACCTCACCGAGGGCCTGACCGCCGGTGTCACTTCGGGTGTGGGCGAGGCCGCCGCGGGCGGTGTCGCCGACCTCGACGGTGTCTCGGGCGCGGTCCGGTGGGCCACCGACGTCACCACGGGCGAGGGTGCCGCCGAGGTCGGCCCCGAGGGCGCCAACCTCGGGGCGCACGCCGACACGCTCGTCGGCGGCGTCGCCGGTGTCGGTGGCGCTGGCCTGGACAGCACCGGTGGCGGCGTGACCGCCGACACCGTCGCGGGTTCGGCCAGCGGCCTTGTCGACGGCAGCCTCGACGGTGTGACTGGCGACCTGCGCCTCGACGCCGAGCAGGTGGCGGGCGCCGAGGGCGCGGGCTTCCTCAAGGCCGACACCGACGGTGCCGCCGGTGGCGCGGGCCTGGACACCGACATCGCCTCCGTCGAGGGCAGCGCCGTGGCCTCCGCGGACTCGCTGGCCGCGGGTGGGTCGGTCACCTCGCCGTTCGGCACCTACGGCGTCGAGCTGGCGGGCACCCCGACCACCCCGGCCGTTCCTGAGCTGGAGACCACGGGCGACCTCGCCGACACCATCGACACCGACACGATCACCCGCAGCAGCGAGGCCGCGGCCAGCACGGTCGCGACCTACGTGACCTCGGGTGGCGCGGCGCTGACGGGTGTCGCCCCGGTGGACGACCTGCCCGTCGACGTGCCGGCGGCCGACGTCGCCGGTGACCTGACCGACGACCTGCCCGTCGACCGCGCGGCGCTGTCTGGCGTGACCGAGAACGTGCCCGCCGGTGCCGGTGACCTGCCGATCGACGCCGTGCAGGCGCCGGTTGACGTGCCCACCGACGTGGCGGGGGCTGCCCCGGTGGACGAGGCCCGCAACCTGCTGGAGGACACCACCTCGGACCTCACCGAGAACCTCCCGGCGGACCTGTCCGACGTGCCCGCCGACCTGCCCGAGCTGCCGGTCGCGAACCCGCTGCCGGAGACCGACGAGGTCACCGACACCGTCACCGAGGCCGTGCCGCAGGATGTCACCGAGGCCGTCCCGTCGACGGTCTCGGAGGGCACCGCGGGCGTCACCGACACCGTCAGCGACAGCCCGCTGGGCAGCGTCGCCGACACCGGCGAGGACCTGCTGCCCGACACCGGCGTGAGCGACCTCGACCTCGGGCACTGACGCTCAGTGATCTCGACGCCGTAACAGGCCGGGCTCGTCTCAGTCACGAGCCCGGCCTGTACTGCGGAGAGTGAACAGGGCACACTGTCCGATCGATGACGGCTACGCCCTGGCTCGACGTGTTGGACGAGGCCATCCGGTCCTGCGCCGCGCACGACCGGCCTGACCTCGTGCGACGTCTGCGCGTGCGCCGCGCCGAGCTCGCCGGGCCGAAGGTCCGGGTGCTCGTGCTCGGTGAGTCGGGCCAGGGCAAGAGCCAGCTCCTCAACGGTCTTCTGGGGGCGACCGTGTGTGCGGTGGGTGACGACGTCACCACGACCGTCCCCGCCGTGCTCGAACACGCCTCCACCCCCGGCGCGTCGCTCGTCACCGGCGCGTCCACCGGCGCGTCGGTCGTTCCCGACGGGCGCGCCGCCGCTCCGGCGCGATCCGCCGGGCACCAGACCGGCTCCGGGCTCCCGGTTCCTTCCTCGCCGGCCTCCACCTCGGGCGTGCCCGCGCACCGTGGCGACCCCGGCGCTCCGTCCGGCCCGGCCGAGGCCGCCCTGCCCGTGCCTGCCGGGTACTTCTCCTCCTTCGGTTCTCCGCTCGACAGCCTCGTCCTCGAAGGGCCCGCGCTGCCCGACTCGCTCACCGACGACGGTGTGCGCACCCCGGTCGACGTCGATTCCGCGACCGCTGAGGGCAACCGGCGTTCCGACGTCCGCAGGGTCGAGATCGGACTGCCGCGCAAGCTGCTGGCGAACGGGCTCACGCTCATCGACACCCCGCCGGTGGGCAGGGACGTCGCCGTCGCCGGGCACACCCGCACGGCCCTGTCGGTGCTGCCGCAGGCCGACGCGGTGTTGCTTATCACCGACGCCACGCGGGAGGTGTGCGACTCCGAACTCGACCTCGTCGAGCAGGTGCTCGCGCTGTGCCCGACGGCCGCGGTGGTGCTGACCAAGACGGATCTGGTGCCCGAGTGGGAGCGCGTGGCCGAGCGCACCCGGGCGCGGCTGGCCCACCACGGGCTGCCCTCCACCGTCATCCCGGTCTCGGCGGCGCTGCGCATGGTCGCGGCGCGCTCGAACGACACGGCCCTGAACGAGGAATCCGGCTACCCCGCGCTGCTCTCCTACCTGCACAAGGAGCTGATGGGCAGCGTCGGCACGGTGCGCCGCCGGTCGGTGGGCGCGCTGACCCGGCTCTCCGTCGAGCGTCTCGTCGGTCCGCTGCGGGAACGTCTCGCGGAAGTGCAGCGTGGTGGCGACGAGGAGCTGACGGCGCGCTGGCGTGCGGCGAACAAGCAGGCCGAGCACCTGCAACGCGAGGCCACCCGCTGGCAGACCATGCTTTCCGACGACGTCGCCGACCTGACCGCCGACCTCGACTACGACCTGCGCGACCGGACTCGCAGGATTCTGCGCGAGGCCGACGAGTACTTCGAGGTCGCCGACCCGGTGAAGGACTGGCCCGAATTCGAGCACTGGCTGCGCGACAACCTGCGGTCGGCGGCGGAGGCGAACTCCGCGTGGCTGCTCGACCGGTTCGAGTGGATCGCCGACCGGCTCGCCGCCACGATCGCGCCGCGCGACCCCGACGTGTTCGCGCCCGGAGAGGTGCTGACATCGGTGCCGCGTGAAGAGCTCGAAAGCCTGCGGATGCCCAATGTGGAAAAGTTCTCGGTCGGGCAGAAGTTGTTCGTGGGCATGCGCGGCTCCTACAGCGGCCTGTTGATGTTCGGGCTCGCCACGACACTGGCGGGTATGGACTTGATCAATCCGATCTCGATCGGTGCCGGTGTCGCCTTCGGCGCCAAGAGCGTGTTCGAGGAGCGCGGCACGCGGCTCAAGCGCAGGCAGTCCACCGCGCGCACGGCCGCGCACCGGCACGTGGACGACTTCTTCCTCGCCTACGGCAAGCAGAGCAAGGACACCGTGCGGCTGATCCACCGGGAGCTGCGCGACCGCTGCACCACCGTCGCGCAGGAGCTGCGGACCGAGGTCACCGACGCGGCGCAGCGGATCAAGCAGGTCATCGAGGCCGAGACCACCGAGCGCACGAAGGCGAGCAGGGAGCTGACCAAGCGCATCGAGGAGCTGGAGCTGCTGCGCAGGCGTGCCGACCAGCTCGCGCCCTCGTCGTCGGTGCGAGGGCTGAGCGCGTGAGCGGTCTCGCCGAGCGGGCCTGGACGCTGCTCAACCAGGCCCACGAGGTGTACGCGGACAGTCCGCGCGCGACGAACTGGCTGCGGCGCCACCTCGCGCGTTTCTCCGAGCCGCTGCGGGTGGCCGTCCTCGGCGGGTCCGGGTCGGGCAGGACCACGCTGGTGCACGCGCTCACCGGGGGAGGGGCCTCCGGCGCCGCGGACGGACCGTCCTGGCACCACGTTCCCGCTGAGCGAGCCCGGCCGGAACTGGCCGTGCTCGATACCGCGCCCGCCCCGCCGGGGGAGGAGGCGCGGGTGGTCGAGTCGGCGGGCATGGAGGCCGACGCGGTGCTGTACCTGGTGGGGCACCCGCACAGCTCGGAGCTGTCCGTGCTGCGCGGGGTGCAGGAGTCCCCGCTGGCGCGGGTGGCGGCCGTGAACACACTGCTGGTGCTTTCGCGGGCCGACGAGCTGGGCGGCGGCAGGGTGGACGCGCTCGTCTCGGCCCGGCAGGTCGCGCGCCGTTGCGTGCGCGACCCG
>NZ_KB912633.1:0-4645 GCF_000383795.1 Saccharomonospora saliphila YIM 90502 | reverse complement strand
GGCCGCCACGGCACCGCCCACCGGTGCGGGCGGGCGCCACCCGAGGGCGTGCAGCGCGCCGTAGCCGACGCCGACCGTGGTTCCGGTGACCAGCCCGAGCAGGGCGCCCAGTCCGGACTTCCGGCTCTCCTGCTCCTGCTGGTCCCCGGGCAGCCGGGTCCCCGCCGCCTCGCTGAGCTTGTCGATGGTCTGCTGGGGCGTGGTGCTGGACGGGCGGCCACGCAGGACCATGTCGAGATAGGTGGCCGCGTGCAGCGCGGTGGTTCCGGCGGCGCCGGCCGCGGCACCGCGCGCGATCGAAGACAACATGCGCGGCGAATACCCGGCCGGACGCCGGACGAACCGGGCGTGTACGCGTACGCCCACGGCGGGTGACCGACGGCGCCGGGGCTTTCAGCCAGTGAAAACCTCGACCACACTGTGTTGAGGGGCGTCACATGGCCGTGTGACTATCCGACGATGACCCAGCGAACGACTCCTCCGTTTCGTGCTGACCACGTCGGAAGCCTGTTGCGGCCGCCCGAGCTGCACGAGGCCCGGCAGAAGGCGGCGCGGAACGAGATTACCCCGGCCGAGTTGAAGGCGGTGGAGGACGCCGCGATCCGCGACGTCGTCGCGGCCCAGCGCAAGGCGGGCCTCCGGTCGGCCACCGACGGCGAGTTCCGCAGGTCGTCCTGGCACATGGATTTCATCTACCAGCTCGACGGGGTCTCGCAGAGCGACGAGAAGCTGCACGTCAAGTTCCACAACGCGGCGGGTGACCTCGAATTCAGCCCGCCCGGATTGCAGGTGGACGGCAAGGTCGGGCTGAGTGAGCCGATCTTCGCGGAGCACTTCGATTTCCTGGCCTCGGTCACCGACCCTGAGGTGACGCCGAAGCTGACGATTCCGTCGCCGAGCATGGTGTACTACCGGGGCGGGCGCACGGCCGTCGACGAGACGGTCTATCCCGACCTCGAGGACTTCTTCTCCGACCTCAGCGTGGCCTACGGCAAGCAGATCGCCGCGATGGGCGAGCACGGCTGCCGCTACCTCCAGCTCGACGACACGAGCCTGGCCTACCTCAACGACCCGAAGCAGCGCGAGCTCGTCGCCCGCATGGGTGGCGACGCCGACACCCTGCACCTGCGCAACATCAAGACGATGAACGCCGCCCTCGCGCACAAGCCCGACGGCATGGCGATCACCACGCACCTGTGCCGGGGCAACTTCCGCTCGTCGTGGGCGGCCGAGGGCAGCTACGACTTCGTCGCCGAGGCCCTGTTCAACGAGCTCAACGTCGACGGCTACTTCTTGGAGTTCGACGACGAGCGCTCCGGCGGATTCGAGCCGCTGCGGTTCGTGCCGAAGGGCAAGTACGTGGTGCTCGGCCTGGTGACCACCAAGCGCGGTGAGCTGGAGTCGCTGGAGTCCCTCCAGCGGCGCATCGAGGAGGCGTCGCGCTACATCGACGTCGACCAGCTCTGCCTGTCGCCGCAGTGCGGCTTCTCCTCCACCGAGGAGGGCAACGACCTCACCCGCGACGAACAGTTCCGCAAGCTCGAACGCATCGTCGAGACGGCGGACAAGGTCTGGGGCTGACCCCTCCTTACTGTTGTCATGCCGTCAAGGCCTCCTTTACTGCACTCAACGCAGTCAAGGAGGCCTTGACGGCACCCGACGGCGCGGCGGACGCCTTCCCAGCGCGTCGCGGCGGCACCGTACTCCCGTGGGGGAGGGCGTTGCGCCGTGCGTGACCGGGAGGTTGGGTAGGGCTGTGCGGCACAACGCGGGAGCCTCGGTGAGCGTGGTCGGCCGGGTGCTGGACGTGTTCGACGCGTTCAGCCCGCACCGGCCCGTGCTGACCCTGTCGGAGCTGAGCAGGCGCGCCGGGCTTCCGCTGTCCACCGCGCACCGCCTCGTTCGCGAGCTCACCGAGCACGGCGCGCTCGAACGCGACGCCGACGGCGGCTATCGCATCGGGTTGCGGTTGTGGGAGATCGCCTCGCTCGCGCCGCACGGTGCCGCGCTGCGGGAGAGCGCGCTGCCGTTCCTCGAGGACCTGTACGAGGCCACCCACCAGAACGTGCAGCTCGCTGTCCTCGACGGCACCGAGGTCGTCTACGTCGAGCGCATCGCAGGCCGCGAGGCCATCCGCATCCAGTCGCGGGTCGGCGGGCGACTGCCGTTGCACGCCACCGGTGTGGGGCTCGTGCTGCTGGCGTTCGCGCCGCCGGAGGTGCAGGAGCGGGTGCTCGCCGCGCCACTGCGGCGCTACTCGCCGAAGACGCTCGCCGAGCCCGTCCGGCTGCGCCGCGCGCTGGCCGACGTCCGCCGCGACGGTTTCGCCATCAGTGACGGCCAGATCGAGCTGGACGCGCTCTCAGTCGCGGCGCCCGTGTACGGGGAGGGCGACACGGTGGTCGCGGCCATCTCGATCGTCGTGCCCTCGGCCGGTACCGACCCGTGGACGCTCGTGCCCGCCGTCCGCGCCGCCGCACGCGGCATCTCCCGCGCCTTGGGCGCGCCCCGCGCGGCGCACCGGCCACCCGGAACCGATCCCGACACCACCCGAGCGGAGTAACATTTCCACTCAGCGGGAGGCACGGTGGCTGACCGCCCGGGCGGGCTTTCACCCTTGTCCCACTGCCGCACGGACGTGCGGGGTTCCGCGAGGCCCCGGACAGTCGGCCGGGTACTCGACGCGACGACGCGAAACGGAGGACATGTGACCGACACCCGGGTTGGCATCGTCGGAGCGGGCCCCGCGGGCCTGCTGTTGTCGTACCTGCTGCACTTGCAGGGCATCGACGCGGTCGTGCTCGAGGCGCGCAGCCGCTCCTACGTCGAGCAACGCGTCCGCGCCGGAGTATGTGAACAGCCGACCGTCGACCTGCTGCGCGAGATCGGTGTCGGCGCCCGGATGGATGCCGAGGGGATGCCGCACCACGGGCTGTCCCTGCGGTTCGACGGCGCCGACCACAGGATCAACCTCACCGAGTTGGCGGGCCGGTGCATCACGGTGTACGGCCAGCAGGAGATCGTGAAGGACCTCATCGCCGCGCACGAGGAGAAGGACCTGCCGATCGAGTTCGAGGTCTCCGACGTCGCGCTGCACGACCTGGACGGTGAGACGCCCCGTATCACCTACACCGACGCCGCGGGCAACGCGCAGGAGCTGCGCTGTGGTGCGATCGCGGGGTGCGACGGCTTCCACGGCATCAGCAGGTCGTCGATCCCGGACGGGGAGCTGACCGTGTACGAGCGGCACTACCCGTTCGCCTGGCTCGGCATCCTCGCCCGCACACCGCCGTCGCACGAGGAACTGATCTACACCCACCACGAACGCGGGTTCGCCCTGCACAGCATGCGCTCGCCGGAGATCACCCGGCTGTATCTCCAGGTCGACCCGAACGACCCACTCGAGGACTGGCCGGACGACCGGGTGTGGTCGGAACTGCAACAACGCCTGGCCACCAGGGACGGGTTCAGCCTGAGGGAGGGGCCGGTGCTGGAGAAGAGCATCACGCCCATGCGCAGTTTCGTGGTCGAGCCCATGCAGTACGGCCGGTTGTTCCTCGCGGGCGATGCCGCCCACATCGTGCCGCCGACGGGGGCGAAGGGCATGAACCTCGCCGTCGCCGACGTGCGCCACCTCGCGCACGCGTTGAAGCTCCTGCTGCGCGACGGTGATCCGGCGCCCGCCGCGGCCTACTCCGAGACGTGCCTGAGCCGGGTGTGGCGAGCCGAGCACTTCTCCTGGTTCATGACGTCGATGTTGCACACCGACCCGGACAGCGACGACTTCGGCCGCCGACTGCAACTGGCGCAACTGCGTTACACGGCGACCTCGCGCGCGGCGGCCACGAGCCTCGCCGAGAACTACGCCGGGCTCCCGTTCGAGGGCCGCTGAGGACGCCACCGGCCCATCCGGCCCGGGCGAGTCGACCGGGCGGGAACAACGCCGCCTCGCGCGTGCTCACCCGCCCCGGGACGCCCGTGCGCACGAGGAGGCGAGTACACGGGCACGAGGGGGCAACTCGCGCGCACGAGGGGGCAACTCGCGCGCGGGAAGGGGCAACTCGCGCGCACGAGGGGGCGACTCGCGGGTGGGTGGTCAGGCTTCGTGTTCGGTTCGGGGGGTTTCGGCCCAGGTGGTGTGGAAGGTGCCCGCGCGGTCGACGCGGCGGTAGGTGTGCGCGCCGAAGTAGTCGCGCTGTCCCTGCACCAGTGCCGCGGGCAGCCGCTCGGCGCGCAGGCCGTCGTAGTAGGCCAGGGCCGTGGCGAAGCCGGGAGTCGGGATGCCCAGCCGCACGGCGGTGGAGACCACCGAGCGCCAGGCGTCCTGCGCCCGCTCGACGGCGGTGTGGAACTCCCCGCTGGTCAGCAGGGTCGGCAGCGCAGGGTCCTCGCGGTAGGCGGCGCGGATGTCGTCGAGGAAGGTCGCCCGGATGATGCAACCGCCGCGCCAGAGCGAGGCGACCGCGCCGAGATCGATGTCCCATCCGTACTCGGCGCTGCCCGCCTGGATCTGGTTGAACCCCTGGGCGTAGGCGACGACCTTGGAGGCGTAGAGGGCCTGCTCGACGTCGTCGGCGAACCGCTCGGCCTCCGCGCCCGTGAGCGGCGCGCGGGACGGACCGGCCAGGCCGCGGGCGGCCGAGCG
>NZ_KB912632.1:19867-22165 GCF_000383795.1 Saccharomonospora saliphila YIM 90502 | reverse complement strand
CGCGCCGCCCCGGAGAGGGCGGGCAGCGCGCCGAGCGGGCCTCGTCCCGCCCGCGGCGTGTCCCGTCGGGACACGGTGGCGGAAAGGGGGAAACCGCGGGTGGAAACGCTCATCGGGGCACGTGCGCCTTCGGGATGTGCCGGGTGCCGATCCGCGTGCGGAACACCCAGTAGGTCCAGCCCTGGTACACGAGCACCGCGGGTGCCCCGAAGAGGGCGAGCCAGCTCATGATTTCGAGCGTGTAGTCGCCCGACGAGGCGGTGTGCACGGTGAGCGAGTGCGCCGGGTCCGTTGTGGACGGCAGGACGTCCGGGTAGAGCGCGCCGAACAGGGTCACGGCCGTGGCCGTGATGAGTACGGCCAGTGCGGTGAACGCCTGCCCCTCCCTGCCCGCGACCAGCCGCTGGACCGCGACGAGACCGGCGGCGGGCACCGCGATCGCGGGCGCGAGCGTCCAGTCCGCGCCGTGGCGTGCCACGACGGCCACCGGAAACACGACGATCGGCACGAGCGCCACCGGCGCCAGCCGCACCGCCAACCGCCGCGCACGCTCACGCAACCCGCCCTCGGTCTTGAGCGCCAGGAAGGCCGCCCCGTGCACCAGCGAGAACCCGGTGACGGCGAGACCGCCGAGCAGCGTCTCCCACCGCACAGCCTCGAACACCGAGCCGATCCGGTCGCCGTCGGCGTCGAGAGGAAGCCCGAACACCGTGGTGGCCAGCAGCAATCCCACCCCGAGCGGCGGCACCGCCGACCCGACGACGATCACGCGGTCCCAGACGGCCCGCCAGCGCGCGGAGTCGACCTTGCCGCGGTATTCGAACGCCACACCACGGCCGATCAGCGCCAGCAGCACGACCAGCAACGGTAGGTACGCGCCGGAGAACAGACCCGCGTACCAGGCGGGGAAGGCGGCGAACGTCGCGCCCGCCGCCACGATCAGCCAGACCTCGTTACCGTCCCAGACGGGTCCGATCGTGTTGATCAGTACGCGGCGTTCGGTGTCGTCGCGGCCGAGCACGGGCAGCACCATGCCCACCCCGAAGTCGAAGCCTTCGAGGAACAGGTAGCCGAGCCAGAACACCGCGATGACGCAGAACCAGAGCGTGGGCAGATCCACTAGTGCCGCCCTCCCCGGGGCGCGCAGCGCGCCATTTCACGTGAAACAAACCATCCCCAGGGTGTGTACAACCGCCTGAGTTGTCCACAATCCGCAGGTGAGTGGCGGTGGAAAACATGATCTTGGGGCAGGGCCACCCACCGCCGCCGGGTGTCGCGCATGGTTTCCTCCTCAGTACGCGAACGCGAGCGCATCGCCGGAGCCCCCGGTGTCCGGACCGTCACCGCCGCCGTCCGTCTCGTCGTCACGGCCGCCGCCCTGGCCTCGTCCCGCGGGCCCGGGCAGGACCCCTTCCACACCGCCCCGGACATAGCGGGTGAGCAGGAAGACCTCGACCACACCGAGGACGGCGTACACGGTGGTCAGCGCGATCAGCGAGGTCCACACCTCGCCCGTGGTCAGGTTCGACACCGCCCGCGCGGTGTACATCCACACGCCGTCCACGCCGGTGGGGTTGGGCACCACGACGAACGGCTGCCGCCCGATTTCGGTGAAGATCCAGCCCGCGCTGTTGGCGAGGAACGGCAGCACGATGCCGGCCAGCGTCATCCGTGGGAACCAGCGCGACTCGGGGATCCGCCCCCGCCGGGTCAGCCACAATGCCAACACGCCGATCCCCGCCGAGAGCGCACCGAAGCCGATCATGATGCGGAAACCCCAGTAGGTCACCGGCAGGTTGGGCACGTAGTCAACAGGCGCCCCCGCCAGTTCGCCCAGCGCGGCATCGTCCGGGTAATGGGTGCCGTAGCGCTCCTGATACTCGCCCACCAGGTCCTCGATGCCCTTCACCTCGCTGTCGAGATCACCGTGTGCCAGGAACGAGAGCAGCGCGGGCACGGTGAAGGTCTGCACGCTGTCGCAGTCGGCATCCGCGATGTCGCCGAGCGCCATGATCGAGAAACCGGCGGGCCGCTCGGTGTGGCAGAGGGCCTCGGCCGCGGCCATCTTCATGGGCTGTTGCTCGAACATGAGCTTCGCCTGAGCGTCCCCGCTGATCGCGAGCACGGCGAACGAGACGACGCCGACCCATGCCCCCAGGCGTAGCGACGAGCGCCACACGCCCCGGTTCTCGTCGTGCCGGTCCTCACCGTCTGTGCCCGCACCGTCTGTGCTCGCACCGTCCCGGGCCTCGCCGTCCGCGCGCCCGGCGTGCGCCCGCGCGCCGGGCGAGGTCCGGG
>NZ_KB912632.1:14790-19767 GCF_000383795.1 Saccharomonospora saliphila YIM 90502 | reverse complement strand
CCACGGCCACCACCGCGAGCGCGGTACCGCCACCGGTGAGCGCCGTGCGCCGCCTGCGGCGCCTGCGCACGCCCCTGAGAATCTCGTGCCGCGCTCCCGCTCTGGGTCGCAGGGCGAGCCGGTCGTCGTCGAACAACGCCCGCAGCTCGGCGTCGAGGTCGGCCTCGGCGCCCTCTCCCGCTTCCGTCTCCGGCTCACCGGCCGGGCCGCGATCGAAGCCACCCTCGGTGCTCATCGCGCACGCCTCCCCTCGGCCTCGCCGTCCCGGCGCAGTCGCCCCCGCAGGGCGCTCAGAGCCTTGCTCGCCTGGCTCTTCACCGTGCCGTGGCTGACTCCGAGCGAGGCGGCGATCTCCGCCTCGCTCAGCCCTTCGTAGTACCGCAACACGATGACCGCGCGCTGCTTCGGCGGCAGGTCCCGCAACGCCGCCCACAGCGGCTCGTGCTCGAACGGGTCGGTGGGGGACACGGTGCCCGACTCGGGGACCTCGGCCACGAGGTTCTCCCTGCGATGCCTGCGCCACCGGCTGACGTGCGCGTTCGCCATCGAACGGCGCACATACGCGAGCGGGTCACCGGTCTTGCGCACCACCGAGTTCCACCGTGCGCCGATCTTCTCGAGCACGGACTGGACGAGGTCGGCCGCGTCGTGCGGGTTCCCGGTGAGCGCGTGCCCATAGCGCAGGAGCCCGGGCAAGGAGGACTCCACGAACTCCTCGAAGTCCGTGAGGTCGCCAGACACGACCGCTTCCTTCCTGTGGCCGACGGTGCCCGTCCAACCACACACGCGCGGAACGGCAGGCACGAACGCGGTCACCGTAACGTCTCCCTCGCGCGATCACGTTGCTGGCTCGACGGGTGCACGCACGAGGAGGCTGTCAGGTTGCCCGGATGTTGTGGATTCGTGATTCAGTTCAACGCATCGGGCGTCGCGAGCTCGGGTGGGAGCGCGAACCGGCCGTCGGCCCCGGGCCGGAACGGGTGCACCGACGCGACGGCGTCGAGCGGGATCGGACCGTAGACGTGCGGGAACCACGGCGCCCCCGCCTCCGGCGGCACCGCGGGTTCCCACCGCACCGGTGCGGCGAGCCGGGCCGGATCGAGCCGGAGCAGGAGCAGGTCGGTGCGCCCCCGGTAGAGCCGGTCGGCGGGGAAGTGCACCGTGCCCGGGTCGGAGCAGTGCACGAACCCGGCCTCGTCCAGCGACGCCGGGCGGTACGGCCCCCCGTCGGGCACGGCCGTCCAGTCCGCCTCGGGGCAGATGTGCAGGATCACGCCGTCACCGACCTCAGCGCAGGGTCAGCTGGCGGCCGATCAGCCCGTCCCGGGCGCGGCGCTCGGCCGCGTCGAGCGGCCGGTCGTCGAGGGAGGACAGCGCCTCCTCAAGTCGCGCGCCGAGGTGCTTGGCCGGTTCGGCCCACTCCCGCGCGTGTGCCTCCGCGTCGAGATCCCAGACCGGCACCAGCAGGCCGTGGGCGCGGAACGATCCCGCGTACCGGGTCTCCTCCCCCAGCGTCAGTTCCCCGGCGGCCGACAGCCGCGCGAGCGCTTGCAGCAAGCGGTTCTCGTCGGCGGGCCACACCCAGCGCAGGTGCGCCCTCTCCCCCGCGAGCACCCAGTACGCCCCGGGACCGAGGCGCTCGGTGGGCATGATGGCGGCGTTGGCCCGCTCGAGTGACATCGCGATCTCGCCGGTGGGCGTGCTGCCTTCCGGCAACCACCACGAGAAGTCCGGGTGGAGCTCGACGTCGAGCTCCGCCGTCGGCGCCAGCAGGTCCTGGAGACGCTCGCCCTCGCGCGGCTCGCTCGTCGTGTCCGGCACCGACAGCACCTGGCCGGGACGCGCCTCGAGCGCCCAGCGCAGCGCTCGGCCCAGGTCGCGAGACACGTCCGAGGAGCGGGTCTGCACCTGCATGCCGAGGAAGATGTGCCCGTCGTCCTCGCGCACCATGGCCGCCGCCGCGAGCGGAAGCACGGAGCCGAGCGTGATCCGGCGGCCCTCGGGATCGACACCCTCGGCCAGTGTCAGGGGGGCGGTGGCCGACGGGACGAACTCCCGCAGCGCGATCAGCTCGGGTTCCGCGGCGAGTCCCTCGAAGGGGCGCGCCACGAAGACGTCCCGCACCTTCCGCTTCGCGTCTTTCCTCGGGCCCTTGCTGCGTGCGCCCTTGCCCACGGTGCCGTCCTCCCGCGCTGTCTCCTCGCCGCCTGTACCGGCGTCGTCCCTACTCGGCGCCGACCCTGTTCGGGGCCGACCGGGTCCGGCGCCGTGTGTGCCCGGCGCCCGCCGACGCGTACAGCCTAGAGGTGCCCCGCCGCGCCCGCCCGGGCGACGCCGGATCGCGCGGCGGGCACGGCCCCGTCAGCGCGTCTCCTCGACCACCCAGGACAGGTACTCGGCACTGCCGTCGGTGACCGGGGTGGCGACGACCTCAGGCACGTCGTACGAATGGTGCGCCTTCAGGTGCTCGACCAGCGCCTCGACGCGATCGGCCGCTGTCTTGATCTCGATCCGCCACTCGGCCTCGGTCTCGGTCTTGCCCTGCCAGCGGTAGACACTGGTGATGGGACCGAGGACCTGCGCGCACGCGCCGAGCCGGGCCTCGACCGCCCCGGCCGCCAGCTTGCGCGCGGCGGCTTCGCTGTCGGTGGTGGTGACGACGACGGCCGCGGAGGCCCCGGACGGCGTGAGGTATTCCGACGACATACCGGCCAGGCTAACCTGGATGGGGTGACCGGGCGTCGCACGGACTCCACGAGCGGGCCGCTCACGCTGAGCGGTCGCGTGGTCCGCCTGCGCGACTTCCGTCCCGACGACCTGGACGCCGTGCGCGGCATCGTCGGCGATGACCGCGTGACCTACTTCCTGTCCTTCAACTCGCGCGGCACCGAGCAGGCCCGCGCGATGCTGCACGACCTCATCGAGCGGGCCGCACGGCAGCCACGCACCGACTACTACCTCGCGATCACACCGCTCGAACCCGTCACACCCGCCGAGACCGACCGGGTGGTCGGCTTCGCGCGCCTACTGCTCAGCGGGCAACGGGCAGCCCGGCTCGGCTACGCCGTCGCGCACGACTACCAGGGGCGCGGGTACGCAGGCGACGCCGCCCGCACCCTGCTCGACTTCGCGTTCGGCGCCCTGCAGCTGCACCGGGTGACCGGCGCCGTCGCGCCGGACAACACCGCGGGTATCACCTCCGTCGAGCGCCTCGGATTCACCCGCGAGGGCGTGCTGCGCGACCACGTGCACACCAACGGCGCCTGGCGCGACTCGATCCTGTACTCGATACTCGCCCACGAATGGAACGCCGAGCGCGACTGACGGCCCGACGACACGGTGCGGCGGAGTCATCCGGGTAGGGTCACCCCCATTCGCGGTTCACCTCGCCGTCGAACACTGCGATCAGGGGTGGGAATGGGCGGACCCGCCACGTGTCCGAGAGGGGCCTGACATGACCAGTAAGTTCACCGAGCTCGGGATCGACTGTGCCGATCCCGACGGCCTCGCCCGTTTCTGGTGCTCGGTCCTGGATTACGAGGTGCACGACGCAGACGAAGACGACGGGATCGTCACCATCGGCCCCCCTGTGGAACCCGAAGGCAAGGACCACCTCGGCCCGGTGGCGCCGACGTTGACCTTCGCGCGCGTGCCCGAGGGCAAGACCGTCAAGAACAGGCTCCACCTCGACCTCAACCCGACCGACAGGGAACAGGACGACGAGGTCCGTCGCCTGCTCGACCTCGGTGCTCGACACGCCGACGTGGGACAAGGCGGACAGAGCTGGGTGGTACTCGCCGACCCGGAGGGCAACGAGTTCTGCGTCCTCGCTGCCCGCCGCCCCTGATCGTCATGTTCGTCGCCGACGACCCCTCCTTCATCGCCGATCCCTACCCGGAGTTCGCCCGCCTGCGCACACTCGGCCAGGTGCACTGGCACGAGGGACTCGGTCAGTTCATCGCCGTGTCGCACGCGGCGGCCTCGGCCGTGCTCCGGCACCGGTCACTCGGGCGGCTCTGGACCGACGCGACCCCGGCCGAGCGGTTCGCCTCGTTCAACATGCTGCACCGCAACTCGCTGCTGGAGAACGAGCCGCCCGCGCACACCCGGCTGCGCAGGCTGGTCTCCTCCGCCTTCGCCCGCGGCCACGTGGAACGGCTGCGTCCCGCCGTCGAGCGGCTGGCCGGGACGATGGTCGGCACGCTCGCCGAGCGCATCGCCGCCGACGGCGAGGCCGACCTGCTCGACGACCTGGCCCAGCCGCTGCCGATCGCCGTGATCACCGAGCTGCTCGGTGTGCCCGGAGACGACGGGCCCACGCTCGTGGCCTGGAGCAACGCGATCGTGAAGATGTACGAGTACGGCCTTTCCGACGGCACACGCCGCGCGGCCGAGCAGGCGGCGGAGGAGTTCGCCGAGTACCTGCGCGCCCTCGCGGACCAGCGGCGGCGACGGCCGGGCGACGACCTGCTCAGCCACCTCGCGGGCAGTGAGCTGACCGGGGACGAGGTCGTCGCCACGGCCGTGCTCCTCCTGATGGCGGGGCACGAGGCCACGGTCAACGTGCTGGGCAACGGCGTGCACGCCCTGCTGACCCACCGGCACGAGTGGGAACGACTCGTCGCAGGGGCAAAGGACCCCGCCGTCGTGGCGTCGGCCGCCGAGGAGCTGATCCGCTACGACGCACCGCTGCACCTCTTCGAGCGCACGGCCACCGCCGACGTCCAGATCGCGGGGCACCGGATCGCCGAGGGCCAGAAGGTGGCGGCCCTGCTCGGTGCGGCGGCGCGGGACCCCGAGGTGTTCGACAGGCCCGACACGCTCGACATCGGCCGGAGCCCCAACCCGCATCTCGGCTTCGGTGGCGGCATCCACTACTGCCTCGGCGCTCCCCTGGCGCGCGTCGAGATCACCGCCGCGCTCGCCGCGCTCGCGCGCGAGCTACCCGGCCTGCGCCCCGCACGGGCCCCGCGCAGG
>NZ_KB912632.1:12590-14690 GCF_000383795.1 Saccharomonospora saliphila YIM 90502 | reverse complement strand
GCCACCCGCCGACAGCCCGCTGAGCGAGGCACTGCCCGCCATGACACCGGCCGCACCGCCTCCGGTCCCCGCGCCCGCGAACACGGCCCCGGAAAGCGGCACCAGCGCCACGAGGACGCCGGCGTGCGTGCGCAGCGCCGAACACACCTGCCGCAGTTCGTCGTGCGTCGACCGGCAGGACGAACAACCGCCGAGGTGATGGCTGATCTTGCGGGCCTCGACGCCGGTGACGGTGCCCGCCGTGTACGCGCCCAGCTTCTCCCGGACGCTGCGGCAGCCGTGCGCGCCGCGGTCGGCGGTGAGGTGCGCCTGGAGGTAGGCCGCCCGCAGGCCGATCCGCGCTCGGCGCGCCAGGGCCGCCGTCGCGTTGGCGCTGAGACCGAAATGCGGCGCGACCATCGCCGGTTGCTCACCCTCGACCTCGGTCTGCCACAGCACGGTGCGCCAGCGCTCCGGCAGGGTGGAGAACGCGCGGGTGATCAGCGCGGCCTCGGCGGTGCTCGCCTGCCAGTCGGTGCCGGCGCCTGCGCGCGAGGTGAGTTCCTCGTCGGTCACCGGCACGTCGCGCCGGGAACCCTGCCACTCCCAGGCCACGCGCCGCGCGACCGTCATCAGGTACGCGCGCACGTTGTCCCGGGGCCCGTTTCCCCTGCGTACGGCCTGAAGCACACGGAAGAAGGTCTCCGCGGTGACATCGTCGGCCTCGGCCGTGTCGGAAACGAGCCCGCGGGCCAGCCGCCGCACCGCGGCCTCGTGCTCGGCGAACAGCTCGCCGAACGCCGTGTCGTCGCCGAGGCGGAGCCGCTCGAGCAACCCCGCTTTGTCGGAACCGGGCACCGAATCGTCCATCTAGGCAGGCACCCCCTCCGGGCCGCGTAGCCCCTCGGTTGAACTTTGAACACCATACGGAGTGGTTTTCGCGACCGTCACCCCTTGTGTTGCGCCCGTAATGAAAGGACCCCCGAACGAGTGGCGGGCAAGGCAGGGTATAGACTGAGACTCGTACCG
Organism: Saccharomonospora saliphila YIM 90502; assembly: GCF_000383795.1. GTDB lineage: Bacteria > Actinomycetota > Actinomycetes > Mycobacteriales > Pseudonocardiaceae > Saccharomonospora > Saccharomonospora saliphila. Next base: position 13,682 of record NZ_KB912632.1, on the reverse strand, counting down.
GGCACGGACCGGTGCGCGCGGACGTAGCGCAGCTGGTAGCGCATCACCTTGCCAAGGTGAGGGTCGCGGGTTCGAATCCCGTCGTCCGCTCGTTCAACGCAGACGAAGCCCCTCCCGCCCAGCCGCGGGAGGGGCTTCGTCGTGTGCGGCGGTGCCGTCGCGTGCGGTTGAGGTCGCCGCGCCCGGCGGTGTCACTGCCCCGTGGACAGTCCCACCGGACAGGAGACGCCGGTGCCGCCGATGCCGCAGTAGCCGTTCGGCACCTTGTGGAGATACTGCTGGTGGTAGTCCTCGGCGTAGTAGAACGTGCCTGCCGGAGCGATCTCGGTGGTGATCTCACCGTGGCCCGCGGCGCGCAACGCCGCCTGGAACGACTCGAACGAGGCCCGCGCGAGCGCCTCCTGCTCCTCGTCGGCGTAGTAGATCGCCGAACGGTACTGGGTGCCGACGTCGTTGCCCTGCCGCATGCCCTGCGTGGGGTCGTGCCCCTCCCAGAACACCTTCAGCAGCGTCTCGTACGACACCCGTTCGGGGTCGTACACCACCAGCACCGCCTCGGTGTGCCCGGTCCGGCCCGTGCACACCTCCTCGTAGGTGGGGTTCGGCGTGTGCCCGCCCGCGTACCCGACGGCCGTCGAATACACGCCCGTCGTCTGCCAGAAGGTGCGCTCGGCGCCCCAGAAGCAGCCGAGGCCGAACACCGCCGTCCGCATGCCCTCGGGAAACGGCGGCCTGATGCGCCGCTGGGGATACACCGCGTGCGTCTCCGGAACAGGCAGCGGCTCCGCCCGGCCGGGCAGAGCCTCCTCGGCGGAGACCAGCGTCGTCTTGTGTCGACCGAACAAGGACATGCGGACCAGTCTACCGGCACAATGTCACGCGAACGGGTGGCGCGCACGCGGATACGCGCCGCAGTGCTCCAGGGGGTGTGCGATGACGTGGCAGGACGACCTGCGTCGACTCGACGGCGAGCTGGCGTCGGGAACCATCAGCCGGGGCGAACACCGGCGCCGCCGCGACGACATCCTGGCCGAGGCCTCGGGCGCACCGCCGGTCGCGCCGTCGGTCGCGGCCTCGGGAGCACCCCCGGCC
>NZ_KB912632.1:7823-12490 GCF_000383795.1 Saccharomonospora saliphila YIM 90502 | reverse complement strand
CGGCGCGACGGCGAAGGCCCTGGCGGCCCGGGGCGCGCGCGTGTTCGCGCTCGACCTCGGCGGCGCGATCGAGAAGGCCGACGCCGTCGACGGCGTCACCTACGTCCCCACCGACGTCACCGACGGCGACCAGGTGCGCGAGGCCGTGGAGCAGGCCGCGGGCGCTGGCGTGCCCCTGCGCACGGTCGTCAACTGCGCGGGCATCGGCAACTCCTCCCGCATCCTGTCAAAGAAGGGCACGCACGACCTCGACCTCTTCCGCAAGGTCGTCGAGGTCAATCTCGTGGGCACCTTCACCGTGATGACCGTCGCCGCCGAGGCGATGGCCACGACCGAACCCCTTGACGACGGACAGCGCGGCGTGGTGATCAACACCGCGTCGGTGGCCGCGTTCGAGGGCCAGATCGGCCAGATCGCCTACTCCGCGTCCAAGGGCGGCGTCGCGGCGATGACCGTCCCGGCCGCGCGCGACCTCGCCTCGCAGGGCATCCGGGTGATGACCATCGCGCCGGGCATCATCGACACGCCGATGATGGCCGGGGTGACCGACGAGTTCCGCGCGGGCCTGGCCGCCTCCGTGCCGTTCCCGAAGCGCCTCGGCCGCCCCGACGAGTACGCCGCGCTCGCGGTGGACATCGTCGAGCACGACTACCTCAACGGCGAGGTCATCCGCCTCGACGGCGCACTCCGGATGTCGCCCCGGTAAGGCTCAGGCATTCACGGACGTCGTCCGGCGGCTTCCGTGAAGCCTCGGGAACAGCCCCCGGCACCAACGCGCACGGCGCCGGGGGCCTTACCGTTGCGGGTCAGAGGTCGAACTCGCCGTCCTTCACACCGGCGATGAACGCCTTCCACTCGCTGGCGGTGTAGGCGATGGTGGCCTCGTCGGGGCGCTTCGAGTTACGCACCTCCACGCCGCCGTCGATGCGGCGGAACTCCACGCAGTTGTCTGTGTTGGCGCTGTACTTGGACTTCCGCCACGTCATGTCCTCGTGCGGTACGCTCATGATGTCGTCGTCTCCTTGCCGTTGATGACGTTGGCGATGAGCGTCGCAGACTCCTCGGCGCTCATCGCCACCTTTCTCACCCTATCCACAGCCGACTGGTACACCTCGATCTCGTCCGGCTCGTGGAGGAACAGGCCGCTGATGCGGTTTTCGAGATGGACCACGGGTCCACGGTCCGGCATCTCGGCGAGGCTGAACGGTCCGTCGAGCCCCGGGTGCCAGTCTGTGCTGGTAGGAATCACATGCAGTGCGACGTTCGGCCGGTCGGAGTGCTCCACCAGCGTGTGTAGCTGGTCGACCATCACTGAGCAGCCACCGATTTCGGCGTGCAGTACTGGCTCGGCGATGTATGCCTCCAGGTGGGCAGGTTCGCGGCGGGTGATGGCCTCGCGACGGCCGAGGCGCACGGCCACGCGCGTGTCGACTTCGCTGGCGGGCACGTCGGCCGCGTGCATGATCGCCCGCGCATAGTCCCCGGTCTGGAGTAATCCAGGGATCAGCAGTGTGGACACGGTGATGATGCGGGTTGCGGTCCGCTCGACTTCGAGGAGCCCGGCGAGCTGACGGTGCTGCTCGGGCATGCCCACGGAGAGCCAGTGCGGGCCGCGTCCCCGGCCCACACCGGCCGTTCCCCGCGGTGTGCGGCGCCACCGTCACCCCCACCGAGTCCGACTTCGCCATGACCGGCTGGCCGACAACGACGTGCTGGGACTGCGACCACGAGATCCGCGTCCGCGAAAGCTTCCCCCGCGACGAAATCGCGCCCCTACCCAACACCCCGACTCGGAGGAGCCCCGACGATGGGACGTCACGCTCTGCTCGACCGCCCCGCCCCCGCACCCGGCGAACCTGAGCAGACCCGCCGTCTCCCGCCGCTGCACTCAGCCGACACAGCCGCGCTATTCCGCGCGCCGATCGCCTGGCCCACCGTCGACCCCGGAACTGACGTTCGCCGCCAACGCGGAACGAGCACTGCGCCTGCTGTTATCGGGCAATCCGGCGAACATACAAGAGGTCACCGAGACCACGGGTGTCAACGCCGAGGTACTTGCCCAGACACTGCTCGATGAGGGGTTGTGCGGAGAGTTGACCGAGGAGCTGGCAGCGGGCTACGTCGGCATCAGCTCACGCGCTCTGTAGCTCGGCAAGCAAGACGTCCGCCGCTGCCCGCGCGGGTTCGGACCATGGTGTCGGGGTTCCGCGACGGGCGGCGACTCGGATCGCGTTGGCGCACTGCAACAGTTGCGCGAGTTTGCCGGAACGGGTCCTGAGATCATCAGCGAACTCGCGTTGAACTCGCGCCGCTATCTCGGGGTCAGGTAGTGCCGACTGCCACAGGGTCGCGGCATCGTGCCCGCGTGGGGCCGCGCCCCAATCCTCCCAGTCGATGATGTGCCCCTCGGTGGAAACGTTGCCCCAGTGCAGATCAGTGTGCGCGGTCGTCCACTCGTCCACGACGGTATCCACCCCGTCGAAGACTTCGGTGATCCTTCTGGTGAGGTGCGCCTGGCTCATGCCGATCCGTTCGGTCGGGTGCGCTCCCAGCGCGGCCAGTGAATCGCGCAGACCTGCCCACCACGAATCCGGCAACGTCGCTGCCGTGGCGAGATCACCCACTACCGGGGCGGTCATCAATTCTACCTCGTCCGCACGCCACACGACGTCCCTGGACGGGTCGGTCCACGTGGTGCTCTGAAACCACTCGGGCTTCTTGACCTCGCGGATCGTCGCCGCGGCTTCCAAGCCGGTCCATACCGCGCTGTTGATCCGCCACCGCTGGCGGCGCTCAACCCGTACCCAGGTGCCGCCGCTGGTACGGAAACCCTCTGTCGCGCCGTGCTCCCCGTACACCACCGACGAGCGATCGAGACACACATCCAGGGTTCGTTCGACACGGTCGAGAACATCCTCATGTTCGTTCTCGCGAACGTCGAAAACGGTAGGCGGCCCGGTAACGGTCACAGTGCACAACCCCCTTCGGCACTCATCAGCAACGCCACCTCACGGCCTCATGCCCCTAGAGATCGCCCATGTACGGAACGGCGTGTTCGGCCGGGCCACTCATCCACTCCCGCAGCGCGCGGGTGGCCCGCACGTCGTCCTCGTTGTAGCGCAGCAGCCGCTCGCGCTGCGTGGCGTCGCCGCTTCCACCGTCGAGCCCGACGGCCGCGCGGTACCAGCGCATGGAGGCCTCCCCGCCCGCCTCCGGGTCGCGCCAGGCGAACCCCGCGACCGGCGCCACAACCTTCAGGCCCTTTCCCCGCGCGCACAGGAACTGCTCGGTCACACTACGGAACAGATCGACCCACTCGTCCGACTCGACGAACGCGCGCACCTCTTCGCGGTCGGGCACGCCGTCGGTGCCGCCGAACCGCTCCACCGAGGCGTACAGCCAGCGGTTCTCGGCCAGCGCGTTGTAGCAGTACGCCCGGAACGTCAGTCCCGCCGCCGCCGTCCGCGCCCGCACGTCGGACAGCCACGCCCAGAACCGCGCGAACGAGTTGCCCTCGTCCGGGGTCGGCAGCGGCTCCCACGTCGCGAACGCGCGATAGCCCGGTGCGAGGTCGAGCCCGGCGCCCTCGGCGACGGTGAGCAGGCATCCCCACAGGTAGGCGCCCGAATCGCCGAAGCTTTCCATGTCGATGTCGACCTCGACATCGGCACGGGGCACGTCGACCCGCTCCACCCTGCGCACCACGGTGAGGTCCGAGCGCCACGCCCGCGCCAGCACCACCGCGTCGGCGAACGCGGACCCGGTCCACTGGATCGGCGACCGGCCGCGCGGATCGAGGGCGGCCAGCGCGTCGACCGTGGCGACTCCGGCCCGGCGCAACTCGGCCGCGTCCTCGCCCCGCACGACGAGACTGACGTCGCGGGAGCGGGTCAGGTCGGCCTCGCACACCGGCCACCACTGGCACCGCTTGCACTCGAGAATCCGCGACGGCTCCGCGAGCGGCTCACGGCCGTGCACGGCGGCGCGGGCCACCGCGAGCCGGTCGGCGAAGCGCGCGTCGTACTCGTCCAGCACGCTGCGCCCGCCGGGCCAGGTCGCCGCGCGCAGGTCGAACCAGACGACCACGTCGGCGTCGAGCCCGATCACCCCGCCGAGCGCCCGGTCCCGCTCGGCCACCCCGGCAGCCTCAAGCAACCTGCGGACGTGCGCGAGGCGCAACTGGTCCCTCGGGTGTGAGCGCACCTTCCGGCGGGCGTCGTGCTCCGCCCGCGCCGGGCGAAGCTCCGGCAGTGTCGTCGTGCGTGCGCCCTGCCCCGGGTCGGTGACCCGGTGGCGCACGACGAGCACCGGCACGTAGCCGTCGTCGGTGCGCACCAGCAGTTCCGGACCGCCACGCCTGCCACCGTCCTCGGGCAGAAGCGCGCCCCAGATGTAGGCCACGCGCTCGTCGAGAGCCGCGAGGGTGAGCCGGACACGCTCCGCCGCGCTCAGCTCGGCCGGGATCACCGCCCAGCTCGCCTCCGTGCTCCCGCGCAGTTCGCCCGCCACCCGGGCACGGTGCTCACGGGCGTCGGCCATGCGCTGCTCAGCGGCCGGATCGGGCGGCGCGACCGGCGCGTCGCGCATCGTCGGGTCGTGGTCGAGGTGGACGCGACGGCGGCAGCGGGTGAGCACACCCGCGTCCAGCAGCACCTCGCGATCCATCA
>NZ_KB912632.1:1999-7723 GCF_000383795.1 Saccharomonospora saliphila YIM 90502 | reverse complement strand
CGGCACGGGTCCTCCGCCCCGCGCCGCGAGCAGGCAGGCGCACGCGCACCGCACTCGCCGGTGTGCTCGCCCTGGTGCTCGCGCTCATGCTCGGCACGGCGCCCGCGTCGGCGCACAACGTGCTCATCGGGTCGAGCCCGTCCGACGGCGACCAGCTCGACACCCCGCCCGAGACGGTGACGCTCACGTTCGACCAGCCGGTTCAGGACGCGGGCACCAACGAGATCGCCGTCACGGGTCCCGACGGCGGGAACTGGGTCGAGGGCCCGGTCCGGGTGGACGGCAGTGACGTCACCGCGGCGCTGCGCCCGCTCGGCCCCGAGGGCGAGTACGTCATCGGGTTCCGTGTGCTCTCCGCCGACGGTCATCCGGTCTCCGACGAGATCCGGTTCACCCTGACCGAACCCGGCCCCGGCGCCGCCGGGCAGACACCGGGCACGGCACCAACGGGTGAGAGCCCTCCCCAGGCACGCGAGGTGCCGGAGAGCGTCGTCCCGGACGGCGCCGACGAGGCGGCGGACCAGGACGGCTCGGACGGTGGCATCCCGGTCTGGGTCTGGGTGATCGGCGCCGTCGCGCTGCTCACCATCGGGCTCGCCGTCGCGCTGCGGATGGGGCGTTCCCACGAGGAGTGAGCCCGTCCGGCTCCGGCGAGCGCCGCGGCACCCGCGATCCGGCGACCGCCGCGGTGCCGGGTGTGCGGCCGGGTAGTCGTCCGGATGCCGATGGCCGGCGGAGTTCGGCGGAACCGAACTCCGCCGGCCACACCCGGTGCGAGGCGGCCACTCGGCGAAGCGACGAACGGCGCGAATCCGTCGCCGAATGCGCGCCGATTGCGTCGTTCAGCGGTACCGCACCCACCGTGTGTCCGACCGGCCCGCGCGCAGATCGTCCAGCCTGCGGTACAGCTCGTGCCGCACCTCGGGGTGACTGCGCAGGATCGGCAGCACGCTCGTGGTCAGCTTCAGCTCCCGGGCCGCCCGCAGGGTGGCGAACCCGTCCCACTCCGTGATGTCGACGCCGTAGCCACCGGCCAGGTTGCGGTACCACGCGGGCGGGTCACCGAAGCGCTCCCTGCCCACGGCCAGCGGCGTGAGGTCCCATTCCGGCGGGCCGTGACAGCTCGAATCGAAATCGCACAGCACCGGACCGTCCGGCCCGACGACCACGTTTCCGGGGTGGGCGTCGCCGTGCACCAGACACGCGGGCAGCGGGAAACGCAGTGCCGCCAGCCTGTCGGAGACCTCGGCACACCGGTCGAGCAGGAAACGCCGGTCGTCCTCGGCCAGTTCCTCGGCGTCCGCGATGCGCGCGCGGACGTCCACCAGCGGTTCCCACGGGCCGACCCCGTCGGGCACCGGGAGCCGATGGACCTTCCTGAGCAGCAGGGCCAGCTCCGCCGTGGTGGCCCTGCGGCCGACGGCGGGCACGCGGTGCCACACCGTCACCACATGCTCGCCCACGGACAACGGCTGAGCGAGGCCGTCGAGCAGCCGCACCGCGGGCACGCCGTGCCGGGCGAGGTGCTCGGCGACCGCGACGACCTTCCGTGCCCGGTGGCGCAGGGTCCGCGAGCCGACGATGCGCACCACCACCGGCTCCCGGGCCAGCGAGTAGACCGCGTTGTTGGTGAAACGCACCAGCGTCGCGCCGCGCGGGTCGAAGCCCAGCCGGGCGCACACCTCGTGCAGCACGGTGTCGAGCGTCCCGCGGGTGAACCGGCCCTCCACACGCCTGTCCTCGCCGCCGCACGCCCGTGCCGTCAGGCGAAGAACCGCGTCATCCGTTCGGCGAGGTCGCGCGCGTCGCTGTTGTTGCTGCGTTTGAGCGCCTCCTGCTTGAGCGGTTCCATCCGCTTCTCGACGCGCGCCGACTTGAGACCGTCCGCGCAGTCGAGGGCCTTCCCACCGACCTTGGCGCCGTGGTCGATGTCGCCTTCGAGCATGTGGTTGGTGGCCAGCATGCTCAGGCTGAACGTCTTGCTGCGCGCCATGTCCTCGCCGTAGGAGTCGGTGGCCTTGCGCAGCGCGGGAATCGCGTACCGGGTGTGGGAGGGGTCGGCCTGCTGCGCCAGCGCGGTGTGCACCGTGCCGACCATGGCGTGGACATCGGTCTCGTCGAAGAAGCGCACCCACGACTCGGCGTTGGCCAGATCGGCCCTGCCGAACTCGTCCCTGGTCCGGCCGAGCAACTTCACGGCCTGCTCGGCGTTGCCCATCATCGCGTAGGCCCACGCCTCGTTCGCACAGAGCACGGCCACCGCCAGCTCCGAACCCGACTCCTGCGCCGCGATCTGGCCGAGCTGGAACAACTTCAGCGCGTCGTCCGGGGCCTCCTGGTGCAGGTAGACCCGGCCCATGCGGTACAGGATGTTCGCCACGAGCGGGTGGTTCTCGCCCTGCTTGGCCAGGTCGAGTGCCTGCGCGAAGTGGTTGCGCGCCGAGTCGACGAGGTCGATGTCGAAGGAGGTCCAGCCCGCGAGGCTGTGCAGGTCGGCAAGGGCGACGTAGAGGCGGGACTTGACGTTCTCCGTGCCGCTGGCCTGGAGCATCTGCTGGCCCCACGAGAGCTGGGCCACGACCGCGTCCCGGCAGAAGCCGCCGCCGTACTGGTAGTCGAGCGCGCGCAGCGCCCTGGTCGCCGCCTCGACCTGCCGGACATCGGTGACTCCGATGCGCCCCGGCGCCGGTGTCCTTGCGGGATTCGCCGCCCAGGCGGACGCGGTCGGTCCGAAGACCGCGGCCCCCATGGTGACCTGGGCTGCGTGCGCGAGGAACTTCCGTCGTTTCACGGACTCGTCCTCCTCAGCTTGCTGCTCGTCGGCCGCGCCGACCACGTCGTTCCGCGTGCCCTCGTCGTAGGCGAGGCCCATGTATCCCCGGGGGATGTGCAGGCCACCGCAGATGCGCGAGAGCACGTCGTAGGCCATGACCTGCCGACCCTTGAGGATCTCCGACACCTCGGACTGCGACTGGCCGGTCATCGCCGCGATCTGGCGTTGCGAAATGCCGTTCTTCCGCAACTGCCGGTAGACCTCGCTGATGTCGCGATCGGCGAGCGCGTCGCGCATCTCGGGGCCTTCCCAGACCTCGGGATCGATGCGGCCGTGCCGGTTGTCCTCGTTGGTGTCGGTGTCCATTGCGCCCCTCCACGTCGGCGTCGGGCGTCGGTGTGCAGCGTAAGCACAGTCCATCTAACCGCGCGAAAACCCGCTCGGACAGCTCTGATCGGTCGGGGCGAACTCTGGTGACCGTTCGGCGTCCGGGCCGAGCCGGTCGCCGCTGCGCGACCCACTCGGGGTTGGATCGACGTTCGTTTCGCCGCAATGTTGGGTATCAAGAGGTGCGTGGCCGGACGAACACCGTCCGCGACCACACCTGGCGGCCCGGACAGGCGGGCGCGAGGCGGAAGGCACACCCGGGAGGACGTGGTGTACGTGCACTCGATCACAGCCGACGGTGCTGCGACCGACACGTCGCCCGTCCTGCGTGTCGCGGGCGAGTCCCGAGGGCCGGGCGTGCGTGACCCCTACGCCGACTCCGTACGCCGCCACGAGGGCGGCCATACGGTCTGGCGTGTGCAGTGCGGTGACCTGATCAGCAGGCACCGGTGCGTGACCGTCTTCGTCGAGGACGGCGAGGTCGTCCTCGTCGGGCCTCCCGGCGAGACGGCACGGTTGAGCCGGTCCCAGCTGACCCAGCTCAAGGCCGCGCTCGACGAGGCCGCCGAACTGGCGGAAAGGTGACGGTGAGTTCCAGGTGGATCAGATCCTCGGGCAGGTTCTCCGCGACGCCGTGTGGGAGCGCCTCGACATGCTCTGCGACCTCGCGGACCGCGCGGACGCACCGTCGCTGGTGTCCGTGGCGCGCTCCGAGTTGCCACGACTGGCCGAGGGCTGGCGGGTGATGCTGCGGGCGCACGAACCGGACGAACGCGGCGACTGCCCGACGTGCTCCACCCGGTGGCACCGGTGCAAGGCGCCTTGCGCCGTGTGGCAGGTCGCGCACGACCACCTCGTCGCGGGCGGACTGGCACACACCCGGCCGAGGGCTGCCACCGCTCCCACTTCCCCGGTCCCCCCACGAGTGCCGGAGCAGCCACGGGGCAAGCGCGGCGCGGCCCCGTCCACACCCCGCCACACCCTGGCCGGAGGGCAACGGCGATGACCCACGCGCCGTATCCGGCAACCCCGTCCGACGACGGCCCCCGATCACCGGCGGCCGGCTCGTGCGTACCCCCGAGCGTGACGAGTCCGGCCGCCGGTCCCCCGGCGACCCCTTCCGCGATTAATCGGAAAAATCCGCCGCACACTCTGGCGGCGAACCCGTACGCCCGTTAGGTTGGCGGCCGAGATCACTTCCGCCGCGGCGGAACCGCCGGACAACAGCACACCGCACAACACCACAACACGACACCGCGCGCCCCGCCCGCGGTGCGGCCCCGAACTCCGCGGGCCGGTGCCGTTGCACTCCCCCTCCCCCCGACCGGCACCGGCCCGCGGTCCCATTGGCGCTCACCGCGCGTCCCGACGGCCGCGTGGGTGGTCACTCGACCGTGGCGCCGGGGGTGGACACGATAATGTCCGTGCCTGCACAGCAAGGAGCACGACGTGTCCGACAACCCCACGGTGACGCCCCCGTACCCGCCCGCCGACGCGGCGAATCCCGAGCCGACGCCGCTGCGCAGGCGCCCGGTCCAGCGCCGCAGCGCCAAGCGCGTCGAGCGGATGCTCGACGCCGGCGCCGAGCTGCTGGACGAGGTGGGCTACGAGTCGCTCACCACGACCATGATCGCCAAGCGCGCGGGCGTGGCGGTGGGCTCGCTGTACCAGTTCTTCCCGGACAAGCGCGCCGTCGTGCAGGCGCTGACACAACGCAACCTCGAACGGTTCGTCGCCGCCGTGAACGACCGGCTGAACTCGCTCGGCCCGGAGCACTGGTGGGACGTCGTCGACTCCCTGCTCGACATCTACCTGCGGATGCACCGCGAGGTGCCGGGCTTTTCCCAGGTGCACTTCGGCGACGCCGTCGACCTGCGACTGCTCGACGACCGCCGCACCAACAACCGCGTGGTCAGTGATGCGCTCGCCGACCTGCTCACACGGCACATCGCCCTGTCGGCCGAGGAGGTCGCCCTGCCGATCTCGATCGCCGTGGAGGCCGCCGACGGCCTGTTGACCCTCGCCTTCCGCGTCGACCCGCAGGGCGCCCCGGACGTCATCGCCGAGACGAAAACACTCATCAAGGGCTACCTCGCGAGCAAGTTCGGCGAGTGAGCCCGCCGTCGGCAGGCACCGGCTCAGCCGAAGGCGTGCCCCTCCCCCCGGTAGGTCGGCACGGTGCGCTCGATCCGCGCGTCCGCGACGAGGTGGTATTCGGCGATGTGCTCGGCCAGCTCGCCCGCCTTGGCGTGCCGGAACCACACCCGGTCACCGAGCCGCAGGCCCCGCGCCGCCCGGCCGGCCACGGGCGTCTGGACCTCACCCGCGCCCTCGACGCCGAGCAGCCGCACACACATCTGGAGTAGCCGTGATCGACGAGACCCTCTTCGACGCCGAAGAGAAAATAGAGAAGGCGGTGTCCTTCGCGAAGGAGGATCTGTCGTCGGTGCGCACCGGGCAGGGGCCACACCGACCATGTTCTCCCGCATCACCGTCGGCGGCGTCGAGCACCCGCTCGCCGTTGGCCGAGGACGTCACGACCCCGACGGCCAGCCCGTGCGCGC
>NZ_KB912632.1:0-1899 GCF_000383795.1 Saccharomonospora saliphila YIM 90502 | reverse complement strand
CAGCGGCAGAGTGCGCAGGCCGCGCAGGGCGAGGAAGGCCTCGAGCGCGCCGGGGGTCGCTCCGCCGAGCGTCCGCGCCTGCCGAAGCCGGCCGGCCAGGCCGTCGTCGGTGGTGACGGTGACGCCGAGCAGAAGATCGCTGTGCCCGCCGATGAACTTCGTGGCGCTGTGCACGACGATGTCGGTTCCCATCGACAGGGGCCGCTGCCCGAGCGGAGTGGCGAACGTGTTGTCCACCACAACCAGCGGCGCCGGGGACCGCCGCGCCGCCGCCTCCGCGATGGCGCCCACGTCCATGACGTCGAGGCTCGGATTGGTCGGCGACTCCAGCCACAGCAGGGCACAGCGGGAGGCGGCCTCGGTCCAGGCGGCGGTGTCGGTCGGCGCGATCGTCTCCACACGCACACGGCCGGTCTGTTTGGCGTGCGCGAACAACGCACGGGTCCCGGCGTAGCTGTCCCCCGGCACCGCGATGCGGGACCCGGCCTCGATGAGATCGAGCACGGCCGAGGCCGTGGCGATGCCCGAGGCGAACGCCGTGGCCGTCCCGCCCTCCAGTTCGCCGAGGGCGTCCTCCAGCGCGGCCCAGGTCGGGGTCCCGTCCTCACGGGCGTAGTCGAGCCCCAGCATGCTCGCGGGCGCGATGGGGACGTTCATGGGTTGCCCGGTCCCGGCCGGGCGCCCCGCGACGATCGCCCGCGTCCGTGCCGACCACTGTTCCGTCACGGCGGTCACGGTAGCCGCACGCGAGGTTCGCGCACACCTCCGCGCGACGCGCGTGACATTCCCGACAGCCCTGGTCAGCCGACTCCGTCGACGACGCCGCGCCGATACCGTGGCGCGCTCCGCCTCGGGGCGGGCATGAGAAAACCCCCGTCCCTGGCCGGGAACGGGGGTTCGCGGTGGGCGAGGAGGGAGTTGAACCCTCACGTCCTTCCGGACACACGGACCTGAACCGTGCGCGTCTGCCATTCCGCCACTCGCCCGAGCAACTGCGGCAACGTCGAGAAGCCTACCAGGCCCCTCGGACGGGGTTTCACAGGGCCCGGTGTCACACACCCGAAACCGGATACGATCGCTGGGGAAGGTACACGTGGAGGGAGGTGGCCCCGGTGGGACGCGTACAGCGCTTCGATCGGCGCCTCGAGAACCTCGTGGGAGACGCCTTCGCGCGGATCTTCGGCGGCAACGTCGTCACGCAGGAAGTGGCGCTGGAACTGGAGCGTGAGTGTGAGGACAACGTCCGGGACCTGGCCGGCGGCCGGAAGCTCGCGCCCAACCACTACATCGTGTCGTTGGGAGCCGCCGATCACGATCGGATGGCCGAGGACGGGCAACGGGTCACCCGGATGCTCGCCGAAGCAGTCTCAGAGCACCTCGCCGAGCACGGCTGGGACACCTATGGTGACGTCGTAGTTTCGCTAGAGCGCAACGAGGCGCTGCATACTGGAAAGTTCAGAACCCGCTCGACCGTCGACCCCGACGTCAAGGCACACGGCGCCGGGACCCCCGCGCGGTCGGCACGAATGAGCGACGCAGGAGACCGACCAATGAGCCAGCCCGGCGGCTACGGCCAATACGACCAGGGTGACCCGTACGGCCAGCAGGGCCAGTACGGCTACGGACAAGCAGGCCCCGGGTACGACCAGGGATACGGCGCTCCCGGCGGGTACGACCAGGGATACGGCGCTCCCGGCTACGACCAGGGCTACGGGGCACCGGGCTACGACCAGGGCTACGGAGCCCCCGGCGGGTACGACCAGGGATACGGCGCTCCCGGCTACGACCAGGGCTACGGGGCACCGGGCTACGACCAGGGCTACGGAGCCCCCGGCGGATACGACCCCTACGGACAGCCTCCTGCGCCCGGCTACGACCAGGGCTACGGCCAGCCACCCG
>NZ_KB912631.1:1560-3110 GCF_000383795.1 Saccharomonospora saliphila YIM 90502 | reverse complement strand
CACGCCGCCGGGCGCCGCGAGCCGGTGCCTGGCGCGGCCCGTCAGTCGCCGAGCAGGTGTTCGAAGGCGAGCTGGGAGAGCTGGGCGTAGGCGTACCCGCGACGGGCGGCGGACTCGGCGTCGAAGTCCTCGTAGGAGTCGCGGTCGGCGCGCAGGTCGGCCGGGGTCTCGCCCTCGGCGAGCGTGGGCCGGGCCAGCTCCGGCACCCGGGAGGCCGCGAGCGCCTCGGTCACCCTCGGGTCGGCACGGAACCGGCGGGCCCGTTCCCGCAACAGCAGGTAGGAGCGCATGTTGGCCTCGGCGCTGGCCCACACGCCCTCGATGTCCTCGGTGCGCGGAGGCTTGAAATCGAAGTGGCGCGGTCCGTCGTAGCCGCCGTTCTCCAGCAGGTCGACCAGGAAGAACGCCGAGAGCACGTCGCCGTGGCCGAAGACGAGGTCCTGGTCGTAGCGGGGCCCGTGCTGGCCGTTGAGGTCGATGTGGAACAGCTTGCCCTGCCACAGCGCCTGGCCGATGCCGTGCACGAAGTTGAGCCCGGCCATCTGCTCGTGGCCGACCTCGGGGTTGACGCCGACGATCTCGTGATGCTCCAGCGTGGAGATGAACGCCAGCGCGTGCCCGATGGTGGGCAGCAGAATGTCCCCACGCGGCTCGTTCGGCTTGGGCTCCAGCGCCAGCCGTAGGTCGTAGCCCTGTTCGGTGACGTAGCGGGCGAGCGTGTCGATGCCCTCGCGGTAGCGCTCCATCGCCGCCCGCACGTCCTTGGCCGCGTCGGTCTCGGACCCCTCGCGGCCGCCCCACAGCACGTAGGTGCGGGCGCCCAGCTCGGCCGCCAGATCCATGTTCCGCATGACCTTGCGCAGCGCGAACCGGCGCACGTCGCGGTCGTTGCTGGTCAGTGCGCCGTCCTTGAACACGGGGTGGCCGAACAGATTGGTGGTCGCCATGGGCACCACCAGTCCGGTCTCGGCGAGGGCGTCGGAGAAGCGGGCGATGCGCCGTTCCCGCTCGGATTCCGTGCTGCCGAACGGGATGAGGTCGTCGTCGTGGAAGGTCACGCCCCAGGCGCCCAGCTCGGCGAGCCTGCGCACGGCCTCGACGGCGTCCAGCGCCGGGCGCGTGGGGTCGCCGAACGGGTCGGCGGCGCGCCAGCCCACCGTCCACAGACCGAAACTGAACTTGTCCTCGCGCACGGGTCCTTCGACCACGGTGTCCTCCCGGAAGGCGATGAGTGCGTCGGCGTCATGAGTCCGACCGAAAAGTTCGGGCATTGAACTTATCCCTCGCCCGAGCCGGGGTCAACGGTGTTGGTTCACCCGCTGAACGATTACGATCGCCGGGTGACCGCCACCGGACCCGCAGGGCAGCACACCGTGCGCAGGCACAACTGCGCGCTCGTGCTCGCCGCCGTCGCCGAGTCGCCCGGCCTGTCCCGCGCCGGGGTCGCCGCGCGCACCGGACTGACCAAGGCCACGGTGTCCAGCCTCGTCGACCGCCTGGTGGCGGCCTCCCTGGTGCGCGAGGAGGGGCCGGCGCGGCGCGGCGGGCCC
>NZ_KB912631.1:0-1460 GCF_000383795.1 Saccharomonospora saliphila YIM 90502 | reverse complement strand
CGCCACGCCCCGCACCGCGCCGGCCGGGTCGGACTCGTCGGCCGGGTCGGCCTTCGACGCCCCGGCGCCCGCCGACGATCCGGTCGCCGTGATCGGCATGGCCTGCTCGTTCCCCGGCGCGGAGTCGGTCGAGGAGTTCTGGTCCCTGCTCTCCTCCGGCGGGGACGCCGTGACCGAGGTACCCGGGTCCCGGTGGGAGGTGCGGGACTGGTACCGCGAGGGCGAGCCGGTGCCCGGGCACAGCACCACCAAGTGGGGCGGCTTCGTGCGGGACGTCGCCGCGTTCGACGCGCGCTTCTTCGGCATCCCAGCCGAGGAGGCGGCGCTGATGGACCCGCAGCAGCGGCTCCTGCTGACCACCACCCACCGCGCGCTCGAGGACGCGGGCCTGCCGCCCGAGCGTCTCGCGGGCACGCGCTGCGGCGTCTTCGTCGGCGTCACCAACAACGACTACCGGGCCCTGCTGGTCCGCGACCAGGTCGAGTCGGGTGCCTACACGGGCACCGGTACCGCGCCGAGCATCGCCTCGGGCCGTCTGTCGTACCTGTTCGACCTGGCCGGGCCCAGCCTCACCGTCGACACCGCGTGCTCGTCGTCGCTGGTCGCGGTGCACCACGCGCGGGAGAGTCTGCGCCGGGGCGAGTGCGACACCGCGATCGTCGCGGGGGTGAACCTGATGCTCGACCCGGACACGACCGTCGCGCTGTCCCAGGCGGGCATGATGTCCCCGTCCGGCCGGTGCCACGCCTTCGACCACCGCGCGGACGGCTACGTCCGGGGTGAGGGCTGCGGGGTGGTGGTGCTCAGGAGGGAGTCCGACGCGCTCGCCCGCCACGACCGCGTCCGGGCCGTCGTGGCGGGCTCGGCGGTCAACCAGGACGGGCACAGCAGCACGCTCACCGCGCCCAACGGACTGGCCCAGCAGGCGGTCCTGCGCGAGGCACTGGACGCCGCGGGCCTGGCGCCCGAGCAGGTCGGTCACGTCGAGGCGCACGGCACCGGAACCAGTCTCGGCGACCCGATCGAGATGTCCGGCATCGCCGAGGTCTACGGCAGGGGTGACACCGCCCGCCCCCTCTGGGTCGGATCGGTCAAGACCAACATCGGGCACCTCGAATCGGCCGCGGGCATCGCCGGCTTGATCAAGTCGGTGCTCGCCCTCGAACACCGCACGATCCCGGCAAGCCTGCACGTCGAACAGCTGAACCCGTTGATTTCCCTCGACGGCACACGGTGCCGCGTCGCCACCCGGAACCAGCCGTGGCCCGCCGGGCAGGACGGACGGGCGCACGCCGCCGCCGTCAGTTCCTTCGGGTTCAGCGGCACCAACGCCCACGTCGTGCTCACCCCTCCCGGGTCGGAGGCGCCGTCCCCGGCTCCGGACGACGGCGTCACCTGGCGGGTGCTGCCGCTGTCCGCCGCCCACGCCGACGCGCTGGCGACCACCGTCGACGACGCGG
>NZ_KB912630.1:5529-8198 GCF_000383795.1 Saccharomonospora saliphila YIM 90502 | reverse complement strand
CGAACGGACCGGCCTGCCGGGCCCGGCCGCCACGCCGTCGGCGACCCACCACGCTTCGCACGCGCCGCGAGCACCGGCTGGGTCCACGGGACTGGCGCGGCACCGGAGCATCAGCGAGCTCCACCCTGGAGCCGGAGCTCGCACGAGGTCCGAGACCCACGGCCGGGCCTCCGGTAGCCCGGTGACGTGGGAGGCCTCCGGACATCGAGCGTCCGGACCTTCCCGGTCACCCCCTTGTGCCGGGACTCCGGCGCCCGGGCTCCAGGACCACGAACACGAGGGGCCGGATACGGGCCCGCCCGTCCTTCGGCCACCGTCCGCGCACCGCGAGGTCATCCGAATGGCCCAAGAATACGGGGCCAACGGATTGATGACCTTGTCATCGGATCGGGCCACGTGCAAATATCACGACGCATATTGCAGCGATCGCGCACCGCGGCCACACCGCGGTCCGATTCTGTAGGACGGTGGGTATACGGCGTGGGAATCGCATCGCGGCAGGTTCACCTCACTTTTCAGCCGCTGTACAACCTGCACACCGGCAGCGCCTTCGCGGTGGAGGCGCTGAGCACGCCGACCACCGGCTCGGTACGCGACCTGCTCGACGGCGCACGCCTGCGTGGCCGCCTCGTCCACGTGGACGTCACGCTCGCGGTGCGGGCCGTGCGGTCGGTCGCCGGCCGCGGTGACGGACGCGCGCTGCATGTCAACCTGACCGCGTCGACGGCGGCTTCTCCTCCCGCCGCGCTGGAGCCCTTCCTGCACGCGCTCGCACGGTCACCGCTGTCGCCGCCGGATGTCGTCCTCGAGATCGGCCCACCATTCCGGGACACGGACCCCGAAACGCTGCTCGCGGGCATCGCCGACCTTTCCTCCCGCGGCTTTCGCCTCGCCTTCGACGGTCTCAACACCAGCGACCTTCCGCTCAACGTGCTCGCGAAGTCCGATGTGGACACGATCAAATTGGACCGGCGTACGCTCGGCGACCTCGGTAGCGATGCCGCGGCCACGGCGCTGGTCGAGTCGCTCGTGCACTTCGCCGACCGCACCGACCGTCGGCTGGTCGCGACGGGCGTGGAGAACGAGTCCCAGATCCGGACGGTGCGCGCGCTCGGCATCCACCTCGCACAGGGCGAGTTGTTGTCACGGGAGCCGCCGGTACCGGGGCAGCGGACCTCCGGCGCGCGGCTTCCCTACCGGACGGCGGCACCGCCACCCCGAGTCGATCTGCGGATGCGGGATTTCCTTCGGCAGGCGCGAACCCTGCCCGCCGACGCCACGTGCGAACAGGTGCGCTCGGTACTCGTCGAATCGGACGCTCCGGGTGGCATCGTCGGCATCGACGACGATGGCCGTCCACAGTGGTCTATCGACCGGTCGCGGTTCCTTCTCGGTCTGACCGGTCCGTTCGGACACGCGTTGCACGTGCACCGCCCGGCGTCGCTGCTGGCCGACCCTCCGTACGTTCTCGACCACACGGCCGGAGTCGAGCGCTTCTTCGAGATCCTCGCCCGCGCGGACACCGATCGCATGGCCGACGAGGTGGTGGTCATCGACGGTTCCGGCCGCTGCCGGGGTGTGCTGCCGACGGCGGAGATCGTGCGGGCGCTCGCCGAGGTCCGCGTGGAGTACGCGGCCGCGCTGAACCCGCTGACGCGGCTGCCCGGAAGCGACGTCGTCGCCGACGAGGTCGAGCGCCGGATCGCGGGCGGGCGGCCGTTCCTGGTCGGCTGGCTCGACATCGACTCGTTCAAAGCGGTCAACGACACCGCCGGGTTCGCCGCGGCCGACGACCTCATCCGCGACATCGGCGGCGCACTCGGTGATCTGGCCGCCGCACTGCCGGGCACCGTGGTCGGTCACGTCGGCGGGGACGACTTCCTCATCGCCTGCGACGTCGAGGAGGCCGTCGACATCGCCGACCGGATGCTCCGGCACCACTGGTGGGCGGGCAGCGTGCCCGTGTCGGTCTCACTGGCGACCGTGGTCTGCGCGAGCTCGTCGGTGGAATCCTACCGGGAGATCTCCCGTCTGCTTGCCCCGCTGAAGGGGCACGCCAAGGCCCTCACCGGATCGTGCTGGGTGAACAGCCGTCCGAGGCGGTCGGACGTGGAGGTACTCCACGGAGGAGACCACGGTGCCGCGCGCCACGCCGCCGACACACGTACCGGGCCACGGCGCTGAGACACCCGCCACACGGCGACAGGAGTCCCGGTGCTGCTGGGGGTTCAGCACCGGGACCCCGTCGCTCCCGCGGCACCCTGGGGAGGGATGTGGGCGCGCGGGCCACCGGACCCGACGGCGGTCACGTCGATTCCGGCGGAGCTGAGCATACGACACGCGGGCGCGTGGCACAGCGTTTGATTACCGACCGTTCCGTTCACCGAAATGATCATCGGTATCGGCCCGGAAGTCGTCCCACGCCCGTATGGCCGCCATCCCCAGCACCCGCGCCAGAGCGGCGGGTTCTCCCACGTCGTCCTCGGCGAGGTCGTAGTCGTCCCACAGCGCCGTCAGGGCCTCGTGACGCACCGACAGCGCGGGGTGGACCCACCTCCCGTCCGCGTCCGGGTAGCCGTCGTCCGCCCGGAGGGCGAGCACCTCGGCGGCGGGATCGCCACGCTCGTCGACGACCGTGGCCGCCAGCTCCGCCGCCCGCGCCGGGGCCT
>NZ_KB912630.1:0-5429 GCF_000383795.1 Saccharomonospora saliphila YIM 90502 | reverse complement strand
CGCGGGTGGCCGAGGGCGCCCTGCGTGGCAGGCCCGCGGTCGCCGACGAGTTCCGCGCCGCCGCGACGGCCGAACTCGCCGACGCGGCACCGCTGCCCGGCAACGCGTTCAAGGTGCCGATGGCGCGGAACCTGCTTGTCGCCGTGCTGACCTCGCTCGCCCGGGCGACGGAGGGGACGCGGCCGTGACGGAGCCACTGCGACCGAGGGCGATGGGTGCCGACCTCGAACGGCTGGAGGCGCACGCGAAAGTCACCGGAACGGCGCCGTACGCGTGGGAACACCCGGTCTCGGAGCCGACCTATCTGCACCCGGTCCAGGCCACCGTCGCCCGGGGACGCGTGACCGACGTGGACGCCCGCGCCGCGACCGCGCTCGACGGCGTCCTGACCGTGCTGACCCCGTTCAACGCCCCCGGACTGGCGCGGGGGCGCGACGCCGAGCTGGAGGTGCTGCAGAGCGACGAGGTCGCCTTCCGGGGTCAGCTCGTGGCGGCGGTCGTCGCCGAGACTCCGGAGACCGCGCGGCAGGCCGCCGATCTGGTCCGGGTGGACTACGAGACCCGGCCGCACGACGTCACGTTCTCGGCCGACCGGGAGGACCTGTACGCACCGGAGGTCGTCAATCCCGATCACCCCACCGACACCCACGAGGGAGACCCGGACGCGGCGTTCGCCGTCGCCGAGCGCGCCGTCGAGGCGACCTACACCACCGCGCGCTACCACAACAACCCACTGGAGCCGCACACCACCGTGGCCGTGTGGGACGACGACCGGCTCACCCTGTACGACTCGACGCAGGGGGTGCACACCGTGCGTGCCGCCGTCGCCGGGATGTTCGAGCTGGACCCCTCGCGCGTGCGGGTCATCGCCCCCCACGTCGGCGGCGGGTTCGGCAGCAAGGGCACGCCGCACGCCCACCTGGTGCTCGCGGCGCTGGCCGCGACCCGCACACGCGGCCGCCCGGTGAAGTTCGCCGTCACCCGGCAGCAGATGTTCGCCTTCGTCGGCTACCGCACACCCACCATCCAGCGCATGCGGCTCGGGGCGGGCGCCGACGGCAGGCTGGTCTCGATCAGCGACGACGTCGTGGAGACCACGGCGCGGTTCAAGGAGTTCGCCGAGCAGACGGGCGTGCCGACGCGCACCATGTACGCCGCGGGCCACCGGCGCACCACGCACCGCCTCGCCGCGCTGGACGTCGGGGTGCCGTCGTGGATGCGGGCACCGGGCGAGTGCCCCGGGATGTTCGCGCCCGAGGTTGCGATGGACGAGCTGGCCGAGGCGTGCGGGCTCGACCCGGTGGCGCTGCGGCTGCGCAACGAGCCGGAGCGCGACCCCGACTCGGGCCTGCCCTTCTCCAGCCGCAATCTCGTCGCCTGCCTGACCGAGGGCGCGCGGCGGTTCGGCTGGGACCGGCGTCCCCCGCTGCCGCGCGCCACCTTGCGAGACGGCTGGTGGGTGGGCACCGGGGTCGCCTGCTCGCTCTACCCGGTTCTCCAGCGGCCCGTCTCGTCGGCGTCGGTGCGCTTCCGCGACGACCGGTGCTACGAGGTCGGCATCGGCGCCACCGACATCGGCACGGGCTCCCGGACGGCGCTGACCCAGATCGCGGCCGACGCGCTCGAGGTCGCCGTCACCGACGTCGAGGTGCGTCTCGGGGACAGCGCCCTGCCGACCGCGACGGTGGCGGGCGGGTCGTCGGGCACCACGAACTGGGGCTCGGCGATCGTGGCGGCGGCCCGGCGGTTCCGCGCCGAGTGCGGCCGCGATCCCCGGCCGGGTGACGAGGCGACCTCCACGATGCCCGCCAACCCGGAGACCTCGCGCTTGTCGATGCACGCGTTCGGCGCGCAGTTCGCCGAGGTGTGGGTCGACGCCGCGACCGGCGAGCCGCGGGTACCCCGCCTGCTCGGGGTTTTCGCCGTGGGCCGGGTGGTCAACCCGCGTACCGCGCGATCGCAGCTCATGGGCGGCATGACGATGGGCCTGTCGATGGCGCTCCACGAACAGAGCGTGCTCGACGAGCGGTTCGGCCACGTCGTCAACCACGACCTGGCCGAGTACCACATCAGCACGTGCGCGGACGCGGCCTCGGTGGAGGCGTACTGGATCGACGAGCACGACCCGACGGTCAACCCGATGGGCACGAAGGGGATCGGGGAGATCGGCATCGTCGGCACGGCCGCGGCCGTCGCGAACGCGGCCCACCACGCAACCGGAATCCGCGTCCGCGACCTTCCGGTGACCGCGGACGCGCTGCTGACCGACCCGTGAGGACCGGGCCGGCGGCCCCGCACAACCGCATCCGACCGACCGCATCGACACGAGGAGATACCGGGTGAACCAGCCAGAACAGACCCAGCCGCCTCCCGGCGACACCGGCCGGATGGAACCGGAGCCGAGGGACGAGATGCGCGGCTACGTCGGCCGCGATCTCCTCCGCGCCCGGCGCGCGCTCATCACCGGCAGCGATTCGGGGATCGGCCGGGCGGTGGCCGTCGCCTTCGCCATGGAGGGCGCCGACGTCGCCGTGTCGTACCTGAGCGAGGACGCCGACGCCGAGCACACGGCCGCGCTCGTACGCGAGCAGGGCCGCCGGTGCCTGCTGTTGCCGGGTGATCTGGCCGAGGCCGACCGCTGCCGCACGATCGTCGAGGAGACCGTCGCCGAGTTCGGCGGTCTGGACGTGCTGGTGAACAACATCGCCACGCAGGCCGAGCACGAGTCGTTCGAGGACATCAGCGACGAGGACTGGCTGCGCACCTTCGACGTCAACGTGCACTCCTACTTCCGGGTGACCGCCGCGGCGTTGCGGCACCTGCCCGAGGGCGGTGCGATCATCAACACCGGGTCGGTGAACGGCCTGCGCGGGAACAAGAAACTGATCGACTATTCGGCCACCAAGGGTGCGATCCACTCGTGGACCTTCGCGATGGCGCAGTCGCTGGTCCCGCGCGGCATCCGGGTCAACTGTGTGGCACCGGGTCCCGTGTGGACGCCGCTGATCCCGGCGACGATGGAGTCCGAGCACGTCGAGCGGTTCGGCGCCCAGGTCCCGATGGGGCGGCCCGCCGACCCCGACGAGCTGGCCCCGTCGTTCGTGTTCTTCGCGTCGAACCGGTTGTCGTCGTACTACACCGGCGAGGTGCTGGCCGCGTTGGGCGGCGAGACGACACCGGGCTGAGCCGGGCCCCCGCCCGGACGCGGCGCGATCCACCGGTCCCCCACGAACGAAGGAGGTATGGGGATGGACGACTCCGCCGAACGGCTGTGGGACGAGTTCCACCGCGTGGTCAACATGTCCTCACGCGAGCTGAGCGAGTGGTTACGCACCCGGTCGGCGGCGCCGGAGGACGAGGAGTATCCCGACCAGGCGGGACCACATCTCGGCAGGCGCGTGCTGGAGATCCTCGGCAAGCGCAAGACCGACCTGCTCGACGACGACCTCGCCGTCATGCGCAGGGTCGTGGACACGGTGCACGGCAGGCGCGGTGACGAACTCGAACCCACGGCGGGCGAGACGCACTGGCGGCACCGGCTGATGTCGATCGGGCACGACCCGCTCAAACCGCCGGCATCCTGACCCGGACCTCACCCGCCGCGGGCTCCGCACGGCGCCCGGGTGGGTGAACCGGGCGGGCAACGGTGAGATCATGGGGAGGTGCCCACGGATTCGCGACGCCGTTCCATCGACCGGGACCGGGTCGAGGCCGCCCTCGACGGCCTCGGCGACCGCGAGAACCTCCAGCGCTGGGCGGACCGGTTCGCCGTGATCGCCGACCCGTCGCGGTTGGCGCTGCTGGTGTGCATCCATGGCGCCCGGGAGATCTGCGTGTCCGACCTGGCGGTGGCGGCGGGGATGACCGACACGGCGGTCTCCCAGGCGTTGCGCGTCCTGCGGGCACACGGTCTGGTCACGGCCGACCGGCGGGGCCGGGTGGTGTACTACCGGCTGGCCGACGAGACGATGCACGACCTCATCCACCGGGTGCGCCCGCACGCGCCCCGGGCGTGACGCGCCGCGTTGTGACCGCCCGCGCACCGGCCTACTGTGGAGCGCATGAGGCCATGTGTGCTGGTCGCGGGCGTCGGCACGGTGGGCAGGGGCGATGACGGGTTCGGCATCGAGGTGGTGCGCCGCCTCGCGGACGAGGTCCTGCCGGTGTGGGTGCAACTGGCCGAGCACGGCATCGGGTGCGGCAGGCTCGGCCGCGAGCTGCTCGGCGGCTACGACACCACGGTCCTGCTCGGCGCCACGGCGACGGGTGCGGTTCCCGGCCGGCTCCGGGTCACCGAGACCGACCTCGGGGACCTCGGGCCGGACGACGGTCCTGCCCTCCCGGCCCCGCGGGGGCGGGGAGCGAGGCGCTCGCCGACCTCCTGCCGCCCGGTCTCGGGCCGGGAGCGGCACACACACTGCTGCGGGTGCTCGGCGGCGACGCGGGACGGGTGGTCGTGGTGGGCTGCGTCCCCGCGCGCACGACCGGCTTCGGGCTGAGCCCGCCCGTGGCCCGGGCCGCTCGCGAGGCGGTCCGACTGGTCACCGACCTGGTCTGGGGCGCGTGGCCGGGGCCGCCGTCACCCCGGATCGAGCCGGAAACCCCACGGCAGCTCCAGCCGGTGCGCGGCGAGTAACGCCTCGTCGGCGAGCAGCGCGCGAGTCGGCCGGTCCGCGATCACGACGCCGTCGTCGAGCAGCACGCCGCGGGGACACAGCTGGAGGGCGAACGGCAGGTCGTGGGTGACCACGAGCATCGTCGCCGTCAGCGTGGCCAGTACCTCGACGAGCTCGCGCCGGGCCACGGGTTCGAGGTTGACCGACGGTTCGTCGAGCACGAGAACGTCCGGGGCGCTCGCCAGCACGGTCGCGAGCGCGACCCTGCGACGCTGGCCCACGGACAGGCGCGACGGCGGGCGCCGCGCGTGCCCGGCCATGCCCACGGCGTCGAGCGCGGCACGGACCCGTGCGGACAGCTCCGGTTCGGCCACGCCGAAGTTGCGCGGGCCGAAAGCCACGTCCTCGGCCACGGTCGGCATGAACAACTGGTCGTCCGGGTCCTGGAACACCAGGCCCACGCGGCGGCGGATCTCGCCGAACGTCGGCGGCGCCACCTCGATCCCCGCGACGCGGACAGTGCCCGCGCTCGGGGTGAGCAGGCCGTTGAGGTGCAGGGCCAACGTCGTCTTGCCCGCACCGTTGGGACCGAGCACCGCCACCCGCTGCCCGGCGTCCACGCGCAGGTCGACGCCCGCGAGGGCGAGCCGTCCGTCCGGATAGCGGTGCCGCAGGTCCGCGACGTCGAGTGCGGGCGGTGCGCCGGGGGCGTGGGTTCCCGCCGTGCCGGGGTCACCGTGGTCCACGGTGCCCTCACCCACCCCACACCGCCACCGCGCACACCGCGCCCACCACGGCGGCCGGAGCGAGCCC
>NZ_KB912629.1:86571-91633 GCF_000383795.1 Saccharomonospora saliphila YIM 90502 | reverse complement strand
ATCGGCGTGGGCGAGGGAGCGCCGCCACTGCCACCGGAAGCCGCGGGCGGGGTGTACGCGGTGCCGGACGGGGCGGGCGTTCCGGTCGCGACGGTGCCCGAGGGTCCGCCCACGGCGGCCGAGGTACTCGTGCCGGTGTCCCCGCTGATCGGGATGACCCCCGATGCCGCGTCCGTGCCGCTGCCCTCCGAGTTGAATTTCGGGGGCTCGGCGAACGCGGGCTGTTTCGATGCGGCGGCGAACAGGTCGGTGTCGTACTGGTGCATCACCTGCGCAGCCTCCGCGTGCGCTTCTTGGCTGCGCTCGAACGTGTCGATACTGGCGCGCATGTCGTCGGGGAAGTCAAGGGGGTTGCCGCCCCACTTCCGCATTTCGGTCTCCCAGTCGAACGGCACCTCCTCGGGCATGGTGTTGCGTGCCCTGCCGGCGGAAGTCGACTGCTGGTGCATCACCTCGGAGGCGAGCTGCGCGTTCTGCGAGTTGCCGTCGGCCCAGGTGCTGAGGCTGTCGAAATAGCCGTGCGCGCTGTCGGCCGCACCGCCCTGCCACTCGTGCCGGGACGCCGCGACCGCCTCCTTCAGCTCCGTGGCGAACTCGCTGAAGGCCAGATGCAGCTCGTGGTAGGCGGTGGAAATGTCGCCGACCTCGTCGGGATTGAACTCTTCGGTGACGTACCGGGTCAGCTCGGCGTGGGGCACGCCGGGGTAGTTCGCGTTCGACGGCGGCAGCCCGCCGATCTGCTGCATCTCCCCTGAGGAGGAGAGCTCGCGTACGCGCTCCTCGCTCAGGTCGTGCGCGCGCTCGCTCGCCTGGGCACGGGCTTCCATGCGCCGGATGAACGCCTCGAGGGTCCTGCCGTCGATTCCGGAGGCCGCGAGTGACTGGTAGTAGGCATCGCGGGTCTGCGGCGCCAGGGACACGACCTGGTCTTCCGACATCCGGGGTGGGACGCCACCGTCGGCGAGATACTGCTCGCGTTCCTGGGCGCTCTTGTCGAGGAACTCCTCGGTCGTGACCCGCGGCGGTGTCGACTCGTCCCGTGGGGTCGGCTGGCTCATCGGGCTCACCTCTGCTCGGGCAGCTTCGGTTCGACGATCTCGGCGACCTGCTCCACCAGCTCGCAGGCCTGCTCGTGGTCGACGCCGGTGACGCCGACATCGACGCGGGAACTGTCGGTCAACGCGAGGGCGATAATGCAGCCACCGTTGGTGTTGGGTATTTGTGCGGCGTCCCGGCCGTTGAAAGTCGCTTCGGTCACCCCAAGGCCCTGATCGTTCGCACTATCGACGCTTTGACTTTCACGCACACCCACGTTGATCGTGGGCGATCTTGTCGCTCCGGTATTCTGCGGTTCGAAACTACAGCCTCGCACTCCGCCTAGGTCTATCCTGCGGGGCTCGTCGAAGTCTCCCAGCGTGGCTATTTCGGAGGGCGAAAGAAGCGTGCAGGAATCCAGGCTGTCCGCGTTGTCTTCAGCGTCGGGAGACGGGTGGCGATCGGAATGCTGCGACACGCGGGGAGAGCTCGTCGCGATTTCGGTGGCGGGAGAGGCTGATCCGTTTTCCGTAGAGGAGCATCCGCTGATAAGTGCGAACGCGGCCAGAACGCCCGAAGAGAGGACTGATTTCCGCTTGATCATCTTCGAGTTCACAGTCCGGTGTTCTTGAGGTGTTGAGTCGTCTCCGACTCGTGATCATGGTAGTTCTTCAAGGCGGCCGTAAGCGCTTCGTCGGCTTCTGCGATGATCTTCCTTAGCTTGTGGATGACCGCGTTCGCCGAATTGTTTTCACCGGACCCGCTCTTTTGGTCGTGCGCCGCTACCATTCGTCCATACTCATGACTCCCCAACCTGGGCCGCTGCCCCAGCGCGTAGCCGCTGGTGGCAGAAATCCTGTCCAGCCGCTCCTGCATGTTGATGAGTGCCTTTTTAAGGGGTTCGACGCCTTCGGGGCTGATGCGGAAGCCGCCTGAGTTGGCGGCCTCGAGGAGTTTGCGGGTCTCGACCTGGGTCTTGGTGACGTCCTCGGTGTTGGTGGCCGAGACCGATTCGGTGACGCTGAAGCCGAACAGGCTTGATGTGGTCGCTTCGTCGGTTCTTCCCTGCCCCGGGTCCGGTACCAGCGGCATGGCTTACCCCCGTGTTCTCGCCGTTGGACGTCGCTGGCAGTGTAGCGAGTGGTGACACTTGGTGAGAGCGGTTCGGTGAGGCTGCGCCCCCGCGTCACTCGGTTGGGCGCCAGACGTGGCCTTCGACGAGGTCGTTGAAGCCGAGCCAGGTCAGGTTCATCAGCCAGGAGGCCAGGACGCTGTCGGACACGCCGGGGTTGTCCAGCCACCAGTCCGCCAGCGATTCCGCCGCGCCGACCAGGGCGGCCGCCATGCCCTCGCCGGAGAATTCGACCTGCTCGGCGAGGCCCTTCCGGGCCCCTGCCGAGACCACGAGTGCGCGCACCAGTTCGATGGCCTTGCCGCGCATAGCGGTGATTTCGTCGGCGAACGGCCCTCCCGCCGTGAGCGCGTGGCGGTGCAGGACGATCCACGATTCGCGGTGCTCCGCCACGAACGCGTAGAAGGATCGCAAACCGTGCCAGAGCTGCATGTCCGGTGGCACGTCGGAACGAAGACCCTCCCGCAGTGACGCGAGCATCCGGTCCGCCTCGCGCCGCACGCAGTGACCGAACAGGTCTTCCTTCGAGCCGAGGTAGCTGTAGATCATGGGCTTCGACACACCCGCCACGTCCGATACCTCGTCCATCGAGGCGGAGTGGTAACCGTGCTGCGAGAAAACCCGCACCGCGGCATCGAGAATCTGCTTCTCGCGGACCGCCCGGGGTAATCTCTTAGCCCGCTCGGGCGAGCGCTCCACGTCCTGCGCCACCACTAACCTCCTGTGTCCCTCGCACGCTACCTGACCAGGGAACCGGCGCTGTGCGTATGGGGCTGGACACGATCAAGTGAGGACGGGAGACCATCAGCCCGCGCGAAGGCAACGGTGGCTACTCGGAGTCGATGACCGGCCTGCCGTTGGGGGGAGGACCCTGGTCACCGCGGTCACGTCGGTCGTCCGAGACGACCTCACTGTCGACCACGATGACGCGGTTGCGCTGGCCGCGCGCGAAAGGATGTCCGCGCCCCTGCGCGACCGGGCCCTTGCGCTCCAACCTGCGCATCCAGGCACGCCGGAAGAGCGACCGCGTCGGCAGCAGGAGGAGCAACCCCGCGACGTCGCTCACGAAACCCGGCAGAAAGATCAACAGACCGCCGAGGCCGACGAGCATGCCGTCGGTCACCTCGTTGTGCGGCGAGCGACCGGACCGAGCGGTGGCCATCACGGCGCGCGCGGCCTTACCACCCTCGCGCCGCGCGAGCCAGGACCCGACGATCGCCCCGGCCAGCAACAGCCCGAGCGTGGCCAGCACACCGACCTGCGACGCGACCGCCCACACGGCGGCCACCTCGGCGATCACATACAGCAGGAACACGACGGCCATACAAGAGACAACGCACAAACCGCCCTGTTTGATCCTGACCCCGCGAGTTGCCCCTCCCGGGCCCGCGAGTTGCCTTCGCCAGCTCGCGAGTTGCCCTCCTGGGCCCGTGAGTTGCCCCTCGCCGTGCGCGCGTTTGCCTCGGGGTCGATGAGTCACCCTCGGCTGGGCGTGAGTTGCCCGCGCATTCAGGAGCTGCCCGCGAGCACCCGCGAGTCTCTTGCGGGCGGACCTGGAAGCGTCGATGGACAGGTGCGGCGCTCGGGCTCAGTGGGACGGCACCGGCCGTGACGCCGGGAGACCTCGCCACCAGCGGCCAAGTCCAGCTTGGCTCCGCGCCCGAATGTTCAGGCAGTGATTCGCTGGTGCCCGGAGGTCAACTCGCGACCGCGCAGGCCTATTCGCGGAGCGCACAGGCACTGGCGACCGTTTGAGGCAACTCGCGAACTCAAG
Source organism: Saccharomonospora saliphila YIM 90502 (assembly GCF_000383795.1). GTDB lineage: Bacteria > Actinomycetota > Actinomycetes > Mycobacteriales > Pseudonocardiaceae > Saccharomonospora > Saccharomonospora saliphila. Next base: position 87,692 of record NZ_KB912629.1, on the reverse strand, counting down.
AAGGCAACTCGCGTGCCCAACGGGGGCAACTCGCGTGCTTGAGGGGGCAACTCGCGAGACCGAGGGGGCAACTCGCGGGGGTGGGGCCGTTGGGGTCACGGCCCCACCCCGGGCCTGCCGACGTGGGTCAGTAGGTGATGGCCGTGGCAGGGTCGGACAGGAGAGCGCCGACGTCGGCGAGGAAGCGCGAGCCCTGCTGCCCGTCGACGACGCGGTGGTCGAAGCTCAGCGACAGCTGCATCACCTTGCGCACCGCCAGTTCGCCGTCCACCACCCATGGCATGTCCCGGATCGCCCCGAGCGCGAGGATCGCCGACTCCCCGGGGTTGATGATCGGGGTGCCGGTGTCCACGCCGAACACGCCGACGTTGGTGATGGTGAACGTGCCGTCCAGCATGTCCTCGGGCGGGGTCTTGCCGTCACGCGCCGTGGTCGTGAGCTCCTCGAGCGCGCCCGCCAACTCGGTCAGCGACAGGGCATCGGCGTCCCGGACCTTGGGCACCACCAGGCCGCGCGGCGTGGCCGCCGCGATGCCCAGGTGCACGTAGTCCTTGTAGACGATCTCGCCCGCCTGCTCGTCCCACACCGCGTTCACGTCCGGTGTGCGCCGTGCCGCGAGGCACACCGCCTTCGCCGCGAACGCCAGCGGGGTCAGCCTCACCCCGGCGAACGCGGGCTGTGCCTTCAGCCGCTCGCGGAACTCCATCATCGGCGTCACGTCGATGGTCAGGAACTCCGTGACATGCGGCGCGGTGAAAGCGCTGTGCACCATCGCCTGTGCGGTGGCCTTGCGCACGCCACGGATCGGGACCCGCTGCTCGCGGTCGGCGCGCTCACCCGGCACCGGTGCGACGCGGGACGGCGCCCCGGTGGGCTCGGCGGACGTCGGGGCGGCCTCGTCGGGGGACGCGGCCGCGCGCCGGACGTCCTCCCGCGTGATGACTCCGCCGTCGGCGGAGCCGCGCACCGAGTGGAGATCCACCCCGAGGTCCTTGGCCAGCTTCCGCACCGGCGGCTTCGCCAGCGGCACGGCGCCACCCGGTGAAAGGCCCGTTCCCGTGGGGGAGCCACCGGGTGCCGTGGCGGGCGCGGCACCCGCCGCCGCGTCCTCCGGAGCGGTG
>NZ_KB912629.1:84496-86471 GCF_000383795.1 Saccharomonospora saliphila YIM 90502 | reverse complement strand
CCCACGCCCGCGCGGGCCGGGGGAGCCGGACGGGCACCGACGAGCCCGCGCTGCGCTTCCCGGCGAAGGCGGTGGCCACCGCCGAGGGGCGGGTGCTGGTGGCCGACACGGCGCACCACTCGGTGGTCGAGTTCGCCTCGGACGCCGAGACGGTGGTGCGCCGCTTCGGTGACGGCACACGCGGCCACACCGACGGCGCGTTCGACGTGGCGCGGTTCGCCGAACCCTCCGGGGTGACGCTGCTCCCGCCCGAGGTGGCCGAGCGTGCCGGGTACCACCTGCTGGTCGCCGACACCGGCAACCACCTGCTGCGCGGTGTCGATCTGCGCACCGGATCGGTGCGCACGGTCGCGGGCACCGGGAACCAGTGGCGCGACGGCGCGGACTCCGGTGCCGCCGAACGGGTGGACCTCACCAGTCCGTGGGACGTGCGCTGGTGGGAACCGGCGGGCGGTGTCGTGGTCGCGATGGCGGGCAACCACACGCTCGCGGTGTTCGATCCCGTGCGCGGTGAGATCGCCCGCTTCGCCGGTACCACCGTGGAGGGCCTGCGCGACGGCGACGTGCGCTCGGCGTTCTTCGCGCAGACCTCCGGTCTTGCCGTCTCCGGCGACCGCCTGTGGCTCGTGGACGCCGAGACTTCCGCCCTGCGCTGGATCGAGCCCACCGGCGGTGCCGACGAATCCGGCTTCGCGGTGCGCACGGCCGTGGGTGTGGACCTGTTCACCTTCGGCCACCGGGACGGACCGGCCGAGCGCGCGCTGTTGCAGCACCCCACGGGGCTGTCGGTCCTGCCGGATGGCGCGATCGCGGTCGCCGACACCTACAACGGCGCCGTACGCCGGTTCGACCCGGACAGTGGGACGATGTCCACGCTCGCGCACGACCTCGCCGAACCCTCCGACCTGCTGGTGACCGACACCGGGGTGTTCGTCGTGGAGTCGGCCGCGCACCGCCTGCGCGTGCTGGCGCCGGAGGCCGCTCCGGGCGACGGCGGGGCAGGCGCGGGTAGCGCCGTCGACGGCGAAGAGCTGCTCGTGCGCAGGCCTCCGACGGTGCTCGCGCCCGGCACCGTGCACCTGTCGGTGGTGTTCACCCCGCCGGACGGGGAGAAGCTGGACGACCGGTACGGCCCGTCGACCCGGTTGGAGGTGAGTGCCTCCCCGCCGGACCTGCTCGTCGACGGCGCGGGAGAGGGCACCGACCTCGAGCGCACGCTGACGCTCGCGGAGGGACACGAGGGCGGCGTGTTGCAGGTGGTGGCCCAGGCGGCGAGCTGCGACGCGGACGCCGAGCACCCGGTCTGCCGGGTCACGCGGCAGGACTGGGGCGTGCCCGTGCGCGTGGAACGGGAGGGCGGCAGCGGGTTGCCCCTCGTCATGGCGGGAACTCCCTCCGGACAGGCGGAGCACGTCTGAGGTCTCCGACCCACCCTTCTCGCGCGACGTAGCATGACTGACGTGTCAGAACCCAACGGTCCACTCGAAACGGACACGAAGCTCGAGATCCAGATGCTGCACGACCGCGTGCTCGTGCGGTTGCCGTCCGAGGACGGGGAGCGGCGCAGCACGGGCGGCATCGTGATCCCGGCGACCGCGCAGGTCGCCAAGCGGCTGTCCTGGGGCACCGTACTCGGCGTGGGCAGCAACGTGCGCAACGTCTCGGTCCGCGACCGGGTGTTGTTCAACGCCGAGGAGCAGTTGGAGGTCGAGATCCAGGGCGAGGCCTACCTGGTCATGCGGGAACGCGACATTCACGCGGTGGCCAGCGAGCGGACGGAGCACGGGACGGGGCTGTACTTGTAGGAGTCACGCGCGGGGAGCTGCCTGCCGGCTCCCGGGGACGGCATCGGGGGAGGAACCGGTGGGTGATCCGGACGGGGAACGCACCAGCGACACCGACCTGGTTGCCGAGCTGCTCGCGGCCGGGCGGGCCACCGGCGCCGGTGCCCGGCCGCCGGGGCACTCCCGCGGGC
>NZ_KB912629.1:79450-84396 GCF_000383795.1 Saccharomonospora saliphila YIM 90502 | reverse complement strand
GGGCCGGGCGCGGCCCGCGCGACCAGCTCGCGCAGCCGGTTGGGTCCGTCGGCCCAGTCGGCGTAGAACCGATCGCGCACGGAGTCCAACCAGGACAGCACCTCGGCCAGTGCCGGGTCCCCCCGGCGTTCGGCCACGACCGGGTCGTCGGCCGCGCCGTGGTCCAGTCCCGCGGTGACGATGCGCTGCTCCAGCCTGCGTTTCTCCAACTCGGTCTCAGCGGTCCGGCGGGCGTTGTGGGCCGCGCCGAGCACGAGTCCGAGCTGCTCGCGGAGCACGTCGAGCGCTCGCGTGACCCGGGCACGGCGCTCACCGACCTTGCGTCGCATCGCGGGGTGTCACAACCTCGACTGGTAGCGGTGGATCAGGTCGTCGGCGCCGTCGATGCGGGCCTGGTCGGCGTCCAACCGTTCGACGGCGAGGTCGAGCTCACGGGGCAGCCACGGCTGGGCCTGGGCCTGGGCGTCGACGACGACCCGGCGGTAGTCCTCCAGCAATCGCCGGGCGCGGGCGTGGTGGGCACGGGCCTCGGCCAGGCCGCCGAGCGTCTCGGCCAGGCCGTGCCGCAGCTCCTCCAGTGACATGGTCCTCCAGGGCCGTGCGTGCTCCGTGCGCTCGGACTCGGGCGGCCTTACAGGCGCGCCGAGTAGTTCTCGGCCGAGGTGATGCAGGCGCGGATGGTCGTCTGGGTGCCGTTGATGCCCTGGATGGCCTCGGCGAGCATGCCGTGCGCCTGGTTCACCTCCTCCTGAGTGCTGCCGGTCGTGGCCTGGGCGAGCGACTGCTGCGCCTCCTCCAACGACTGGGCGGCCTGTTGCAGGGCGGCGATGCTGTCGGAAGCCTTCTCGTTCGCGAGGGCGATCCCCGCGCGAATGTCTTCCACACCGGGCATGAAGCGGGCTCCTTGGAGGAAGTCGGGTCCTGGCCTGTACCAACTTATCGTGGTCGATCAACAGCGCACAGCAGGTAGGTGGGCGATGCGGCGGTGACCGAACGCGAACGCGACGCGCGTTCGGGGCACGGCGGCCGGCCGGGGCACGCGAGGCCGCACGCCTGGCGATCAGTTCAGTGCCTGCTGTACTGTTCAGTGCATGCTGACGTGTGAGACGCGCGGGAACGCGCTGGCTCGCCTGGGCCGCGCGCTGGCCGATCCGACGCGGTGCCGCATCCTGCTCGCCGTGCTCGACGGGGTGCGCTACCCGGGCGAGCTGGCGACCCACCTGGGGCTGACCCGGTCGAACGTGTCGAACCACCTCACGTGCCTGCGGGGCTGCGGGCTGGTGGTCGCCGTCCATGAGGGTCGGCAGGTCCGCTACGACCTCGCCGACGCGCACCTGGCTCGCGCGCTGGCGGAGCTGTCGGGGCTCGTGCTCGCCGTGGACACCGACGATCCGTGCGCGGGCGGTGCGCCGGAAGCGCGGGCCGTGCGCGAGACCGGCGCCGAGCCACTTCCACTGGCCGGAGAGGTCGCCTCGTGAGCGAAGCGGAGCAGCGCACCGCCCGGGCAGACGTGGCGTCCTGCGCGTGCGGTTCCGACGGGTGCCACACCTCCTCGGCCGCGTCCCCGGTGCCGGACCGGCTTTCGGACGCGCGGCGCGCGACGCTGACCCGCTGGGTCCGGCTGCTGGTCGGCGCGACGATCGCCTACAACGTCGTCGAGGCCGTCGTGGCGATCGCCGCGGGGACGGTGGCCGACTCGACGGCGCTCATCGGCTTCGGCCTGGATTCAGTGGTGGAGGTGGCCTCGGCCTCGGCCGTGGCGTGGCAGTTCTCCGGTGCCGACCCTCAGGCGCGGGAGCGGACGGCGCTCAAGGTGATCGCCGTGTCGTTCTTCGCGCTGGCCGCCTACGTCACGGTGGAGTCGGTGCGGACCTTGCTGGGCGCGGACGAGGCGCAGCATTCGACCGTGGGGATCGTGCTGGCCGCCGTGTCGCTGGTCGTGATGCCGGTGCTGTCGCTGACGCAGCGGCACGTGGGTCGCAGGCTCGGCTCGTCGAGCGCCGTCGCGGACTCTAAGCAGACGTTGCTCTGTACGTATCTGTCCGGGGTGCTGCTGGTCGGGTTGCTGCTGAACAGTGTGTTCGGGTGGGCGTGGGCCGACCCGGTGGTCGCCCTCGTGATCGCCGCCGTCGCCGTGCGCGAGGGCCGCGAAGCCTGGCGCGGCGAGCACTGCTGCTGAGACGCGGACGGCGGTGGCGGTGCCGGGTGCCTGGATGTCGGTGGGGCAGGTTCGTTCAGCGGCCGAGGCGTCGACGTACGACGTCGTAGAGGTTGTCCCGCGTGGAGATCGTCACGACGTAGACGACCAACCTGTCGTGGACGACCTGATAGCAGATCCGGTAGTTGCCGACGCGAATTCTCCACACGCCGGCGATGCCGGTGAGTCCTTGCACCCGGGAGGACGCGGCTGCTCAGCCAGGCGTTCGAGTGCCACTTCGATGGCCTCGGCGGGCTTGGGCTGGGAGGTGGCCAGCACCTCGCGGACCTGCTCCGCATCCGCGAGATCCTCAAGCCGCTCCAACAGTTCAGCCGCCTCCGCCGACACCACGGCGGCGGCACGCCGGTTGTGTCGAGTGAGATAGACGATCTCGCCTCCGTACTCGGCACGGTGCGTCACGTCGCTGATGTGTGCGCGTGCCTCAGTGACAGGGATCTCAGCCGCGAGATCGATCTCGCGGTCTCGGCCGCCTACGGCCTGCCCATCGACTGTTACAGGCGGCCGGACGCCGCCGACACGAAAAACGCCGGGCGGCCCGTCGGGTGCCCGGCGTTTTTCCTGCGAGCGGAGGATACGGGATTCGAACCCGTGAGGGCTGTTAACCCAACACGATTTCCAATCGTGCGCCTTAGGCCGCTCGGCCAATCCTCCGCGAAGAAGCGTACCAGCCGCCTCGTCGCCGTCCGCGACCCCGGGCGGCACCGCCGGTGCGCTGCGCGGACGGGCTCACGAGCCGTCGGCGGTTAGCCAGGCACCCACTTCGGGTATGCGACAGCGGGCAGCCGAGTGGATGCACGCGGAACGCGATGAAGGAGGCGGCCGATGTCGGTAGCGAGCGTCGATCGCGACATGCTCACCGAACTGGGGCAGCAACTGCGGGTGGACGCCGTACGAGCGGCGGACTTCGCGGGGTCGGGACACCCGACGTCGTCGATGTCGGCGGCCGACCTGATGGCCGTGCTGCTGGCGGGCCACCTGCGCTACGACTTCGACGCGGCGCAGAATCCGGGCAACGACCACCTGATCTTCTCCAAGGGGCACGCCTCGGTGCTGCTCTACGCGATGTACGTCGCGGCCGGGGCGATCTCGGAGGACGAGCTGCGCTGGTACCGCACGTCCGGCAGCAGGCTCGAAGGCCACCCGACACCGCAACTGCCGTGGGTCGACGTGGCCACCGGCTCGCTGGGGCAGGGCCTGCCCATCGGAGTCGGCGTCGCGCTCGCGGGGCGCAGGCTCGAACACCGTGACTATCGCGTGTGGGTCCTGTGCGGCGATTCGGAGCTGGCCGAAGGCTCGATGTGGGAGGCGTTCGAAAACGCCGGGTACGAGCGGCTGAACAACCTCACCGCGATCATCGACGTCAACCGGCTCGGCCAGCGCGGCCCCACCCGGCACGGCTGGGACACCGCCGCCTACGCACGGCGGATCGGCGCGTTCGGCTGGCACACCATCGAAATCGACGGGCACGACGTCGAGCAGATCGACAACGCCTATGCCGAGGCCGCGCGCAGCGACCGGCCCACGGCGATCATCGCCCGCACGCACAAGGGCCGGGGAGTGGCGGCGGTCGAGGACGCCGAGGGCAAACACGGCAAGGCGCTGCCGGACGTCGAGGAGGCGATCGCCGAGCTGGGCGGGCGCCGCTCGATCCGGGTGGACGTGGCCGCACCCGAGTACGAGCGCCCGTCCCACCCCGATCTGCACACGCTCTCCATCCCGACGTACACGGTGGGCGACGAGGTCGCCACCCGCACCGCGTTCGGTGAGGCGCTCGCCGCGCTGGGCCGCGTGCGCTCGGACGTCGTGGTGCTCGACGGCGAGGTCAGCGACTCCACCCGCACGGGCTACTTCGAGTCCGAACACCCCGACCGGTTCTTCGAGTGCTACATCGCCGAGCAGCAGATGGTGGCCGCCGCGGTGGGGTTGCAGGTGCGGGGCTGGGTGCCCTACGCGGCGACGTTCGCCGCGTTCCTGTCCCGCGCCTACGACTTCGTGCGCATGGCCGCGATCAGCGGAGCGAACCTGTGCCTGATGGGCTCGCACGCCGGGGTGTCCATCGGCCCGGACGGCCCGTCGCAAATGGGGCTGGAGGACCTGGCCGCGCTGCGGGCGGTGTGGCGCAGCACGGTGCTCTACCCGTGCGATGCCAACCAGGCCGCGCACCTGACCGCCGCGATGGCCGAGCACTCCGGCATCCGCTACCTGCGCACGACCCGACCGGACACCCCGGTGCTCTACGGGCCGGAGGAGACCTTCCCGATCGGCGGGAGCAAGGTGGTGCGCTCGTCGCCCGAGGACGCGGTGACGCTCGTCGGCGCGGGCATCACCGTGCACGAGGCGCTGTCGGCCGCCGACGCGCTGGCCGAGGAGGGCATCCGGGCGCGGGTGATCGATCTGTACTCGGTCAAGCCCGTGGACGTGGCGACGCTGCACCGCGCGGCGGCGGACACGGGGCGGATCGTCACCGTCGAGGACCACTGGCCGCAGGGTGGGCTCGGCGATGCCGTGCTCGACGCGTTCACCCAGGCCACCACGATGCCCCGGGTGAGCAAGCTCGGCGTCCTGGCGATGCCCGGTTCGGCGAGCGCGGAGGAGCAGCTCCGGCACGCGGGCATCGACGCCTCCGCGATCGCCGACGCGGCCCGTGACCTGGTGCGGGGCTGACCTCGTGCGGGCCACCCCGCGCCGGGGCGGTCAGTGGCGGGGCGCGAAGAACGCGATTCCCTGG
>NZ_KB912629.1:75040-79350 GCF_000383795.1 Saccharomonospora saliphila YIM 90502 | reverse complement strand
CGCGCGGGACGGACCGGCCAGGCCGCGGGCGGCCGAGCGCAGCCCGGTGTGCCCGGACAGCGACCGGGCGAAGGTGGCTTCGGCGATGCCGGTGATCGGCACGCCGAGTTCGAGCCCGTTCTGCACCGTCCAGCGGCCGGTGCCCTTCTGCTCGGCCTCGTCGGCGACCACGTCGACGAACGCGGCGCCGGTGGCGGGATCGGTGTGTGCCAGCACCTCGGCGGTGATCTCGATGAGGTAGGAGTCGAGCCGTCCGGTGTTCCAGGTGCGAAACACCTCGGCGATCCGCGCGGGCTCGTAGCCGAGAGCGCCCCGCAGCAGGTCGAACGACTCGGCGATGAGCTGCATGTCGGAGTACTCGATGCCGTTGTGCACCATCTTCACGAAATGGCCCGCCCCGTCGGGGCCGACGTGGGCACAACACGGCTCACCGTCGACCTTCGCGGCGATGTCCTCGAGCAGCGGCCCCAGCGAGGCGTAGGACTCGGCCGAGCCGCCGGGCATGATGCTGGGCCCGTGCAAGGCGCCCTCCTCGCCGCCGGAGACGCCCGCGCCCACGAAGTGCAGCCCGCGTTCGCGCAGCTCGGCCTCGCGCCTGCGCGTGTCGGCGAAGTGGGCGTTGCCCGCGTCGATGATGATGTCACCGGAGTCGAGCAGCGGGGCGAACTCGGAGATCACGTTGTCGGTGGCCTCGCCCGCCTTGACCATCACGACGAGCTTGCGCGGGCGCTCCAGCACCTCGACGAACTCCCGCGCGGAGTAGGCGGGGACGAACTCGCCCTCGGAGCCGAACCGCTCGACCAGCTCCCGTGTGCGGTGCTCCGACCGGTTGTGCAACGCCACCGCGTGCCCGTGCCGTGCCAGGTTCCGTGCCAGGTTGCGTCCCATCACCGCGAGGCCGGTGACGCCGATGCTCGCCTTCGTCATATCCGCACCCTACGCCCACCGCCGGACTGCGCGGCGTGACCGAAATCGGCGCGGGCCCATCCGGAGGAGTGATAGGTCCGAGCGTGCCCGACGCGGTAGTGTCGCGGCGCCATGGCCAGTACCGTCACCTCCCGCCGCAAGCAACTCGGCAACGAGTTGCGGCACGCCCGCATGTCGGCCGGCTACACGCAGCAGCGGGTGGCCGAGATCCTGGGCTGCACCCAGGGCAAGGTCAACAAGATCGAATCGGGATCGGTCGGGGTCAAGCTCGGCGATGTCCGCACGATGCTCGACTCCTACGGCGTCTCGGGCGAGGAAGCCGACACCCTGCTCGACCTGGCCCGGGCCGCCGCCGGGCAGCGCGGCCAGTGGTCGGGCTACCGGTCGGTGGTGCCGCACTGGTTCCGCACGTTCACCGACCTCGAACCCGCCGCCGCCGAGATCATGACCTGGCACGGCGAGCGCGTGCCGGGGCCCTTGCAGTCCGAGCACTACATGCTCAAGCAGTTCACCGAGTTCGGCGCCACCGACGTGACCGCGCTCGTGCGCAACCGGCTCGACCGCAAGGCCGTGTTCGACCAGCAGCAGCCGCCGTACTACCGGTTCATTCTCAGCGAGGCGGCGCTGCGCCGGGCCCCGGGCGGCCACGCGCCCGCGGTGATGCTCGACCAGGTTGAGCACATGCTCGAGCTCGACCGGCGCGAGCGGGTGTACGTGCACGTGCTGCCGTTCGACGCGAAGCTGGCCTCGGTGCCCAACGACTTCACCATCATGCGGTTCCCCGACCGCACCCGGGACTTCGTCTACATCGAGCACTCCGCGGGCGGGATCTACCTCGACGACGTCAAGGACTTCCAAATCTTCGTCGACGCCTGGGACCGCCTGCGCGGCGCCGCGCTGGAGCGCAACGAGACGCGCGAGTTCCTCACCAGCCTGGCACGGCGCTACCGCGAGTCGTTCGCGAGCTGACGCGGGCGGGTCCGCCGTCGCGGGACGGTCAGGCCCGGCAGAGGTAGCGCAGGGTGAGCGGGTCCTCCACCAGCACGAGCGGGCCCGGGTCGCGGCGTGTCGAGAGCCGGACGAAATTGAGGCCGAACCCGCGCCGCGCGCGGCGCGGCAGCTTCCGCTCGACCTTCCGACCTGTCCGTGACGGCTTCACCGGCTCGACATCGAGTCGCACGGCCATGAGTCGCACCATCCCCCACTGTTGTTGTCGATCTCTCAGAAGACCGACCCCGATACGTCGCCTGTGTCTCCCTGTAGGTAGGAATAATCGTAGACGCGCAATAATCATGCTGTCGACCCGATCGATTGAATGTCGCACGGATGGAGGCATCCGTTGGTCGGATCGGCGTTCTGGCGGCGGCATGCCCCCTGCCACGGACACGTGGGGTAGTCGTCGTCACCGTGTACGGAGGTATGCCATGGCCGATTATGCCGGGAAAGACGTCTACGACCCGACCACGGCCGCGAGCATGTTCGATCCCTCGGCCTGGCGGAAGTCGTTCGCCAGCGAGCCCAACGGGGGCAACTGCGTCGAGGTGAACCTCGGGCGGGGCAAGGTCGGGGTGCGGGACACGAAGCTGTCCGACAGTCCCGTCTTCGTCTTCGACGAGGGCGAATGGGACGCCTTCCTCGTCGCCGTCAAGGCGGGGCAGTTCGACCTGCCCCGCTGAGGCCTCGCCGGGGCGAACTCCCGCCCGCCTCGCCGGGGCGCTGTCCGGGTGTGGTGCCCGCGTAGCCGGCGACGGGCCGCCACGACGGCCCCGCCGGTGCCCGGGTCGTGCCACTGGCCTACACTGGCCCACGGACCCCCGCGGCGCCCATCCTGTGAACCTCCCCAGGGCCGGAAGGCAGCAAGGATAAGCGGGCTCTGGCGGGTGCGGGGGTCCCCTTCTCGCCCTCTCGGGCGATCTCTCCAGGTCGGCGCCGCGCACGGCATGCCGGACGCGGCGGTGCCAGGGACGAAAAGGTCGGCCTCGGCCGGTACTCTCGCGGCGTGGCACTCGCGCTGTACCGCAAGTACCGACCCTCGACGTTCGGCGAGGTCGTCGGTCAGGACCACGTCACCGAGCCGTTGCGCACCGCGCTGGCCTCCGGCCGCATCAACCACGCGTACCTGTTCTCCGGCCCGCGTGGCTGCGGCAAGACCTCGAGCGCGCGCATCATGGCGCGCTCGTTGAACTGCGTCGAGGGCCCCACACCGGAGCCGTGCGGGGTCTGCGGCCCGTGCGTCGCGCTCGCCCCGGGCGGGCCGGGCAGCGTCGACGTCACCGAGCTCGACGCGGCCAGCCACAACGGTGTCGACGACGCCCGCGAGCTGCGCGACCGCGCGTTCTACGCGCCGGCGGAGTCGCGCTACCGGGTGTTCGTCATCGACGAGGCGCACATGGTCACGCCGCAGGGATTCAACGCCCTGCTCAAGATCGTGGAGGAGCCGCCCGAGCACCTGATCTTCATCTTCGCCACGACGGAACCGGACAAGGTCCTGCCGACGATCCGTTCGCGCACGCACCACTACCCGTTCCGGCTGATCCCGCCGAGCGCGATGCGCGAGCTGCTCGAGCGCAACGTGACGGCCGAGGGGATCGCGGTGGAGCCCGCCGTGTATCCCCTGGTGATCCGCGCGGGCGGTGGATCGGCCCGGGACACGCAGTCGGTGCTCGACCAGCTCATCGCGGGTGCGGGGCCGGAGGGCGTGACCTACGAGCGCGCCGTCGCGCTGCTCGGGGTCACCGACGTGGCGCTGATCGACGCGATGGTGGACGCGCTGGCGGCCGAGGACTCCCGCACCGTGTACGGCACGGTGGAGCGGCTGGCCGAGGCGGGGCACGACCCGCGCCGCTTCGCCAGCGACCTGCTGGATCGCCTGCGCGACCTCATCCTGCTGCGCTCGGTGCCCGAGGCGGCCGAGTCGGGACTCGTGTCGGCTCCCGAGGAGCAGATCGAGCGCATGGTGAGTCAGTCACGGCGGCTCGACCCCGGCACGCTGACCCGGTACGCGGAGATCCTGCACAGCGGACTGCTCGAGATGCGCGGCGCGACCTCGCCCCGGCTGGTGCTCGAGCTGTTGTGCTCGCGGATGCTGCTGCCGCAGGTCTCCACCGACGAGGCGTCGCTGCTGCAACGGCTGGAGCAGGTGGAGCGCAGGCTCATCGCGGGCGGAACCCCGGTCCAGCCGGGGCAGGACCCGCCCGGCGGAACCCGGGCCGCCGAGAACCGGGGCGGTGCCGACCCGGCCGGGCAGGCGCGAACGGCGTCGCCGGAGCGCGTGTACGAACGCCCCTCGCAGCGCGCCCGCGACCGTGCCGAGGAGCCGCGAGCGGCGGCCGGACCTCCAGACGGCGCGGCGGCGCCCGAGCGATCAGCAGGGCAGTCCGGGT
>NZ_KB912629.1:65865-74940 GCF_000383795.1 Saccharomonospora saliphila YIM 90502 | reverse complement strand
CGTCGTGGCGGATGCCGTGCTCGCGGCGCCCGCGCGGCTGGGCGGGGTGCGGCTGGTGGCGGTCGACGGGCCGTCGGGTTCGGGAAAGTCGACCTTCGCCGAGCTGCTCCGGGCACGGCTGGCCGCGCGGGGCGTGCGGACGGCGGTGGTCGGTACCGACGACTTCGCCACCTGGGACGAGCCGGTGTCCTGGTGGCACCGGCTGGTGGACGGCGTACTCGACCCACTCGCGGCGGGACTGCCCGGTCGCTACCGCCGGGTCGAGTGGCACGCGGGCGAACCCCGGGTCGGTGCCGAGGTGCGGGTCGCGGTGCCCGAGGTCCTCGTGGTGGAGGGGTTCTCGGCGGGACGCGCCTCGATCCGGCCGCACCTGTCGGCGCTGTGCTGGGTGGCCGACCCCGATCCGGAGTCGCGATTGGAGCGTGCGGTGGCACGCGACGGCGAGGACACCCGGCCACACCTGACCGCATGGCAACGTTTCGAGCGCGGCTGGTACGCGGTGGACCACACCACCGGTTACGCCACCCACTACATCCCCACCCCGAGCCCCGCAGCTTATTGACGTGCCGTCAAGGCCTCCTTGCCTGCGCTCAACGCAGTGAAGGAGGCCTTGACGACACGCCAATTGCTGTTCGGCGGGTGGGGGTTACGGTTTGCGGGCGAGGCCGCCGGTCATGAACCGCACCCCCACGGTCGTCGCGTCGGTCACCAGTTCGTCCGGGCGCCACAGCGGCAGCGGCACGATGCCGGGGCTGAGCAGCTCCAGTCCGTCGAAGTAGCGGGCCAGCTCCTCGGGCGTGCGGACACGGCCGGTGCCGAGCTGGTCGAGCAGCACCCGCTCCAGCTCCGCGCTCTCCGGCGTGTCGCCGAGGCGCGTGAAGTTCGTGATGAAGAACAGCGACCCGGACGGGACGGCCTCGCGCAGCGCCGCGACGATGCCGTTCGGGTCCTCCTCGTCGAGGATGTGGTGCAGGATTCCGCACAGCATCACGCAGACCGGCTTGTCGAAGTCGATCAACGCTCGCACGTCGGGATGGTCGAGCACCTCGCGAGGTTTGCGGATGTCGGCCGTCACGACGCGCGTGTTCTCGTTGTCCTGCAGGATCGCCCGGCCGTGCACCAGGACGATCGGGTCGATGTCGACGTAGACCACGCGGGAGTCCGGATTCGCCTCCTGCGCCACCTCGTGGGTGTTGCCGACGGTGGGCAGCCCGGAGCCCAGGTCGAGGAACTGGGTGACGCCTTCCTCTGCGGCGGCGTAACGGACGATCCGGTGCAGCATCGCTCTGTTGTGCAGGGCGATCTCTTTCAGCTCCGGCATCACCGACAGGCTCGCGTGCGCGACCTGCCTGTCGATCGAGTAGTTGTCCTTGCCGTCGAGCATCACGTCGTAGACGCGGGCGGCGGTCGGGACACCGTCGTCGAGCGTGACGATGTCGGGCCCGTCGTCACCGTCCCGCGCGGGACCACCGTGTGTGTCGCTGACCTGATCGTGACCGTCGGAGGGCATCCGAACCGCTCCCTTCAGCGTGTCGTGACGTCCGGTGATGGTAGCGACGGCAGCACTCTCGGTCACTCCCGGGTGGGACGCGCGTTTCGGGTCCCGGCGACCTCGCCGCGCGACGATGGTCGACGCTGAGTGACCGTTCGGAAACACACTGGTGAGCGCCGGTGCCCGTGCACGGCCGGAGAACCCGAGGTAGCGGGATCGTAACGTCGAGGGGGTTAAGTGAACGGCCGATAACCGCTAGGGTCTCCGACCATCCGCTCCCAGGTCGTGGGATGCGGAGTTGTCGAACCATTGCTTCGCTCAAGGGGTGCCAACATGCTCCAGTTGCGGGTGGCCCGAACGCGCCGCGTTGCCCTGATCGGGCTCGCGGGCGCGCTCGCGTTCTCCATGTCCGCGTGTGCCGAGTCCGAACGGGGCTCCGGCGGTGGTGAGGGCGGCACGTTCGTCTTCGGTTCCGCGGGCGCGCCCGCGCACTTCGACCCGTTCTTCGCTTCCGATGGCGAGACGTTCCGGGTCACCAGGCAGATCTACGAGAACCTGGTCGGCCTCAAGCCGGGTACCGCCGAGCTGGAGCCCGAGCTCGCCACCGAGTGGGAGGGCAGCGAGGACGGCAAGACCTGGACCTTCCAGCTCCAGGAGGGCGTGACCTTCCACGACGGCACGCCGTTCAACGCCGAGGCGGTGTGCGCCAACTTCGAGCGCATGTACAACCAGACCGGCGCGGGCGCGTCATCGGCGACCGCGTACTACTGGACCAACAACTTCGGCGGGTTCGCCGACGACGACAAGGACTCGCTGTACGAGTCGTGCAGCGCGACCGGCGAGCACACCGTCGAGATGACGCTGACTCGCTTCACCGCCGACTTCCCCACGATGTTGTCGCAGGACGCTTTCTCCATGCAGAGCCCGACGGCGATGGAGGAGTATGACGCCAACGGCATCGAGGCTCAGGGCGACAGTTTCGTCTTCCCGGAGTACGCGCGGCAGCACCCGACCGGTACCGGTCCGTTCACGTTCGACTCCTACGACGAGGCCAACGGCACCGTCACTCTCAAGCGCAACGACGACTACTGGGGCGAGAAGGCCAAGCTGAACACGCTGATCTTCCGGGCGATCCCGGACGAGACCGCGCGGAAGCAGGCCCTCGAGGCGGGCGACATCGACGGCTACGACTTCCCGTCACCGTCGGACTGGGCTGCGTTGGAGGACGCCGGGTTCAAGGTCGAGATCCGCGACCCGTTCAACATCCTGTACTTGGGCATCACCCAGAAGAACAACCCGGCGCTGAAGGACCTCAAGGTGCGTCAGGCGCTCGCCCACGCCATCGACCGGGAGGCACTGGTCAGCTCGATCATGCCGGAGAACTCCGAGGTCGCCACGCAGATGTATCCGGACACCGTGGACGGCTACGCCGAGGATGTGCAGAAGTACCCGCACGATCCGGACAAGGCGAAGCAGCTGCTCGCCGAGGCGGGACACGAGGATCTGACGGTGGAGCTGTGGTGGCCGACCCAGGTGACCCGGCCGTACCTGCCCAACCCGCAGGCTGTCTTCGGCGCGCTCCGGGAGGACCTGGAGCAGGTGGGTATCACCGTCGAGCCGATCAGCAAGCCCTGGAACGGCGGCTACACCGACGGCATCGAAGAGGCACGGGCTCAGCTGTTCCTGCTCGGCTGGACCGGCGACATCAACTCGCCGGACAACTTCCTCGGCAGTTTCTTCAACGACCCCGAGGGTCAGTTCTACACCGCGGGGTCCCCGTGGGGTGAACAGCTTTCCCAGGAGCTCAAGGACGCGCTGGCCACTGTGGATGATGCGGAGCGCGAGGCCAAGTACCAGGAGATCAACCGCAAGCTGATGTCCGAGTACCTGCCCGCGATCCCGCTGTCGCACTCGCCGCCCGCGCTGGTGCTCGCCCCCGAGGTCGAAGGGCTCGTGCCGAGCCCGTTGACCAAGGAGGAGTTCGCCACCGTCAGCATCGCGGAGTAGAACCCACCTGTGCTTCGTTACGCGGTACGACGGGTACTGCAACTCGTACTCGTCATGTTCGTCCTCTCGGTGCTGCTCTTCGCCTGGCTGCGCGCGCTCCCAGGAGGGCCGGTCTCGGCCCTCCTGGGGGAGCGCGGCGACGCGGAGAGCCGCGCGGAACTGCGGGAACTGCTCGGTCTCGACGAGCCGATCTTCGTGCAGTACTTTGCCTTCCTCGGTCGGGCTCTGAGCGGTGACTTCGGCACCTCGACCGGTGTCTCGCCCGGGAAACCGGCGATGGAACTGTTCCTGGAACGCTTCCCCGCCACGGTGGAGCTGAGTCTGGCCGCGATTGTGATCGCTCTGGTCACCGCCGTCCCACTCGGCTACGTGGCCGCACGCCGGCGCGGCGGGTGGCTGGACAACCTGGGCATCATGGGCTCGCTGGTCGGGATCTCCATCCCGATCTTCTTCCTCGCTTTCCTGCTGAAGTTCGTGCTGTCGATCGAACTCGGCCTCCTGCCAACCGGCGGCAGGCAGAGCGCCGGGCTCGATGCCACGCGGGTCACCGGGTTCTTCGTCCTGGACGGAGTGCTGACGAGGGAGTGGGACGCCGCGCTCGACGCGTTGGTGCACCTGTTGCTGCCCGCGGCGGCGCTGTCGTCGATTCCGTTCGCGGTGATCTTCCGGATCACCCGCGCGTCGGTGCTCGACGTGATGGACGAGGACTACGTGCGCACCGCACGCTCGAAGGGCCTGGCGGGCCGGGTCATCCGCGACCGGCACATCATGCGCAACGCGATGCTGCCGGTGGTCACCACGGTCGGCCTCCAGACCGGCGCACTACTCTCGGGTGCGGTGCTCACCGAGACCGTGTTCGCCTGGCACGGAATCGGTGAGGCGCTCGCGCTCGGGTTCGAACGCAAGGACTTCCCCGTGCTGCAAGTGGTCATCATCGCCGCGGCGGCGGCGTACGTGCTGGTCAATCTGCTGGTCGACCTCTCGTACGCGCTGATCGACCCGCGGATTCGGACGGCGCAGAAGGTGGGGTCGTAAGATGGCCTCCTCCCGCGCCACGAAGATCGACCGGCTCGCCGAGACGGCGGGTCGCTCGCCCGCGGGCGGCACCGGCTCCGGTGTCGAGCCCGAAGTACCCGAGGGCGGCGCCGAGGGCGTGAGCCTGGCCGTGTCGGCCTGGCGCAGGCTGCGCCGCAACCCGCTGTTCCTCGTCGGTGCCACGATCATCGGTTTGTTCGTGCTGCTCGCGCTGCTGGCTCCGGTGCTGGCCCAGCACGACCCGGGCCTGCGGATTCTGTTCGACCAGGTCTCCAACGCCAACAACGAGATCCCGCCCCCGCAGCCGGGTCATCCGCTGGGCGGCGACCAGCACGGTCGAGACCTGCTGTCCCGGGTCCTGCTCGGTTCGCAGCAGACGCTGATGGTGGCGCTGCTTGCCACGGTGATCGGGCTCGGCGGCGGGCTCGTGCTCGGCACGCTGGCGGGCGCGTTCGGCGGCTGGGTCGACACGATGGTCATGCGCGTGGTCGACGTGATGCTGTCCATCCCGTCGCTGCTGCTGGCCGTCTCGATCGGGGCGCTGTTCGTCCAGCAGACCCAGTTCTCGGTGATCCTCGCCGTGGCGATCGTGCAGGTGCCGATCTTCGCGCGCCTGCTGCGCGGCACCATGCTCAGCGTCCGCGAGAGCGACCACGTGCTCGCCGCGCGGGCACTCGGGGTCAAGCGCAGCGCGATCGTGTTCCGGCACATCCTGCCCAACTCGCTCGGCCCGGTGATCGTCCAGTCCACGCTGGTCCTGGCCATCGCGATCCTGGACGCCGCCGCGCTGTCGTTCCTCGGCCTCGGCGCGGCGGACGACTCGATACCCGAATGGGGACAGATGCTCGGTAACGCGCAGGACTACTTCGACACGCAGCCGCATCTGGCGTTCTGGCCCGCGGCCTGCATCGTCGTGGTGGCCCTCGGCTTCACCCTCGTCGGCGAGTCGATGCGGGAAGCCCTCGACCCCCGGCAGAGGCGGTGACGCGGATGGCCCTGCTCGCAGTACGGGACCTCTCGGTCACCTTCCACCGCAAGGGCGAGGAACCCACGACCGCCGTCGACTCGATCAGCTTCGACGTCGAACCCGGCCGCACGGTCGGGCTCGTCGGCGAGTCCGGCTGCGGCAAGTCGGTGACCTCGCTGGCGATCATGGGGCTGTTGCCGCACCGGGGCGTCGAGGTCTCCGGTTCGGCGACGTTCCAGGGCGAGCAACTGCTCGACCTGAGTCCGAAGCAGATGGACGAGCGGCGCGGCCGCGATCTGGCCATGGTGTTCCAGGACCCGCTGTCCTCGCTCAACCCGGTGGTGGCGATCGGGGTGCAGCTCACCGAGGTGCTGCTGCGCCACCGCGAACTGACCCGCAAACAGGCCAAGGCCGAGGCGATCGATCTGCTGGGCCGGGTCGGCATCCCGGACCCGGCGCGGCGGCTGACCGAGTACCCGCACCAGCTCTCCGGCGGGATGCGCCAGCGGGTGCTCATCGCCATCGCGCTGGCGTGCGCGCCGAAGCTGTTGATCGCCGACGAACCGACCACCGCGCTCGACGTCACCATCCAGGCGCAGATCCTGCGGCTGCTGCGCGACCTGGTGGCCGAGACCGACACCGCGCTGATCATGATCACTCACGACCTCGGCGTGGTCGCGGGCCTGTGCGACGAGGTCAACGTGATGTACGGCGGGCGCGTCGTGGAACGCGCGCAGCGGCACGCCCTGTTCGCCGAGCCGCGCCACCCCTACACCCACGGCCTGCTCGCCTCGATTCCGCGGCTCAACGCGCCGCGTGGGGAAAAGCTGGTGCCGGTGAAGGGATCGGTGGCCGACAACATCCCGTGGTCGCACGGGTGCGCGTTCGCGCCGCGGTGCCCGAACGCCGTCGAGGCGTGCCGGTCCAGCACGCCGGAGCTGGCCGACGACCGGGGCGGGATGCTGCGCTGCCACAACCCGGTGGAGTCCGCCGTGGCGGAGGGAGCACGATGACCACGCAGACGGGGACCACGCAGGCGGGGACCACGGACACGGCGACCACCGCCGTCGAGACGACACACGGCACAGGGCCCGACGCCGCCGACGGCGCGCAGGCGCACGAACTGCTCGCGCTCGACGACGTGAAGGTGCACTTCCCGATCAAACGCGGGGTGCTCCTCGACCGCACGGTCGGCCACGTCTACGCCGTCGACGGGGTGAGCCTGCGGGTGAACAGGGGCGAGACCTACGGCCTGGTCGGCGAGTCCGGCTGCGGCAAGACGACCCTCGGCCGGGCACTGCTGCGGCTGACCAAGCCCACGGGCGGGCGCATCACCTTCGACGGCACCGACCTGTCCTCGCTCAAGGGCGAGCCGCTGCGGCGGATGCGCAGGCGGATGCAGATGGTGTTCCAGGACCCGCTGTCCAGCCTGGACCCGCGGCAGTCGGTGGAATCCCTGCTGGTCGAGGGCATGCGCGCGCACGGGCTGGACACCGGCGCCGAGAGCACCCGCGACAAGCTCAAGGAGCTGCTGGCGTCGGTGGGACTGCCGGGCACCGCCCTGCGCAAGTACCCGCACGAGTTCTCCGGCGGACAGCGCCAGCGCATCGGCATCGCGCGGGCACTGGCCCTGCGGCCGGACCTGATCGTGGCCGACGAGCCGGTCTCGGCGCTGGACGTATCGGTGCAGGCCCAGGTGCTCAACCTGCTGGAGGAGTTGCAGGCCGAGTTCGGCCTGACCTACGTCGTGATCGCGCACGATCTCGCGGTCGTGCGGCACATCTCCGACCGCATCGGCGTGATGTATCTCGGCGCGCTGGTGGAGGAGGCCGACGCCGACACGCTGTACGCGCGGCCGATGCACCCGTACACCAAGGCGCTGCTTTCGGCCGTGCCGGTGCCCGACCCGACGGTGGAGGACAGCCGGGAGCAGATCCTGCTCAGCGGCGATCTGCCCTCGCCCTCCGACCCGCCGAGCGGCTGCCGGTTCCACACGCGCTGCCCCTGGCGGCAGGAGACGTTGTGCGACACCGAACGGCCCGAGCTGCGGGAGGTGGGCGACGGTCAGCGGGTGGCCTGCCACTACGCGGAGGACATCCTCGCGGGGCGGCTCTCGCCTGCTTCCGGCGCGGTGTCGGTGCCGCCCGAGGTCGGTGGCGACGGGGTCGCCGGGGACGGAGCGGAGTCCGCGGCGTCCTGAGCGGAGTCCGCTCCGTCCTGAGCGGAGTCCTGAGCCTCCTGAGCGTCCTTCGGTGCGCGGGCGTCACGGTCGTCGGTGTCCTGCCCGGGTCGCGGCGGGCGGGCACCTCGCCGCGTCCGCCCGCGCAGCGACCCGAGCAGCACGCCGGCCACCACGACCCCGCTCGCGGCCAGTTCCACCGGGGTGGGCCGTTCGTCCAGCAGCACGAACGACAGGCTGATCCCTACCACCGGCACCAGCAGGGAGAACGGGGCCACGGAGCTGGCCGGGTTGCGCCGCATCAGCGCCGTCCAGATGCCCGACCCGGCGATCGTGCCCAGCAGCACGACGTAGGCGAGGCCACCGAGGCCCACCCAGCCGTCGGCGGAGAACACCGTGGACACCGCCTCCCATTGGGCGCCGCCACCCTCGAACAGCAGCGACAGCGTGAACATCGGCACCGGTGGCACGACCGCGCTCCAGAGCACGAAGTGCAGCGGGTTGTCCGCCCCGGCCTTGCGTGAACACAGGTTGCCCACCGCCCAGCTCAACGCGCCGAGCACGGTCAGCACCACCGGCAGCAGGGCGGCGTACTCGGCCCGCTGCCAGGCGATCACGGCCATCCCGGCCACGGCGAGGGCGATGCCGAGCACCTGCCTGCCGGTGAGTCGTTCGCCCAGCAGCACGGCACCGAGCAGCACGGTGAACGGCGCGGAGGCCTGCAACACCAGGGACGCCAGCCCGGTCGGCATCCCGAGGTCCAACCCGACGAACAGGAAAGCGAACTGGCCGGTGCCGAACCCGAGCCCGTAGCCGATCAGCCAGCGGGTCCGGACCGTCGGCCACGGCACGAGCAGCACGGTCGGCACGGCGATCACGAGGAACCGGAGCGCACCCGCGAACAGCGGGGGGAAGTGCGTGAGCATCGCGTGGATGGCGAGGAAGTTGCAGCCCCACAGCACGGCGGTCAGCACGGCGAGCAGTCGGTCACACCTCGGCACGGCTCCAGCGTGACAATCCAGACCGTGAAGCACCAGCGAGAATTGATGCAACGATGATGAAGCACGGCTTCATGATCGACTGACGCGGTGGTCCCGTAGGCTGCCCGGCATGAGCGAGCTGGGGGACGGCCACGTGGTGTTGGCGGGCCGGGACGCGCGACCCGGTTACGGAGTGGCCGCCGGGCTGTCCTGGGAGGGCACGCCCGAAGGCCAGGACGGAGCGGAGGCGGAGGCGTTCGCCCGCAGCGGTGCCGACGCGTTCCTCGCCGCGCCGCTGGTACGAATGCTGGACGGGCACGGCGGGCGGCGGCTGGTGGTGGGACAGGCGCGGGTCGCCGTCACGGCCGGTGGGCACTCCCACGTGACCCTGGCCGTGCGGGCGCAGTGGGCGGAG
>NZ_KB912629.1:53562-65765 GCF_000383795.1 Saccharomonospora saliphila YIM 90502 | reverse complement strand
GGGCCGCGGCGGGTGCGGAAGCCGATGCCGACCCCCGTCCGGGTCGCCGCACCGACTGGCGCAGGGCCCGGGAGCGCGGTGTCGGGCTGCTCGCGGGGATCGCCCGCTGGGTGGGGCTCGCGTTCGCCGTCGTGCTCGTCCTGCACGTGATCTTCGTGGTCGGGGAGGCGAATCCGGACAACGGCATCGTGTCGTTCGTCGCGGGGGCCTCCTCCGAGGTCGCGCTCGGTTTCGAGGACCTGTTCGTCCCGGACGACCCGAAACTGGCCGTGCTGCTCAACTACGGCATCGCGGCGGTGTTCTGGATGGTGGTCTCGTCGCTCGTGGCCCGCGTCATCCGCACCGTCGGGGGCCTCGGCAGGGCGGTCTGACCCGGCGCGCACACTCCTCGCGCCGGGCCGCCACGCCCACGCACTCCCCGTCCGGCTCAGGCCGGGTAGGTCGCCTCACCCCAGGTGCCGCTGAAGGCGAACTCCGCCAGCGCGATCCGTCGGCGCGGTGCGGTCTCCCTGGTGACGGCGCGCTCGTCGCCGAGCACCTCCGGGTCCGCGGTCACGCCGACCGCGATCGCCACCAGCGGCGTGATCTCGTCGGGCAGAGCGAACTCGCGCCGGACGGTGTCGGCGTCGAAACCGGCCATCTGGTGCACCGCGAGCCCGTCGGCCACGGCCTGCAACGCCAGGTTCTCCGCCGAGAGGCCCACGCCGTACTCGGCGTAGGGCACCCCGCCCTTCTCGTTGCGCACGCGGGCGCAGCCGACCAGCAGGGCACCGGCGCGGTGCGCCCACGACCGGTTCCCCTCGGCCAGCGCACCGAGGATGCGCTCGAACGTGTCGTCACCGCGCAGGCCCACCAGGTACCGGGCGGGCTGGGTGTTGCCGAACGACGGGGCCCAGCGGGCAGCCTCCAGTAGGGCGCGGACCCGCTCGGGATCGAGGGCGACGTCCGCGTCGAAGGCACGCGGGCTCCAGCGGCGCGCGATCAGGTCGTGCACGGCCACACTGGTGTCAGCTTCCTTGTCACTCATCGTGTCCCGAGTATGCCAGGGGGCTCCGACAACGCCGGGTGGTGTGGGTACGCGTGATGCAAGAAATCGCGGGTCACGGCGGGTGCGGAGGAAGATGTCCGGAGTCCGTCGGGAACTCCCGCGCGGCAGTGGCCGGTGCCACAAAGCCGGTTAATCGGGACCGGACACCCCGGTACCCTGAGAGGCCAAGCGATTCGCAGCGCCGCAAGCCGAGACCGGATCGGTGGGGCAGGCGTGCATGCGAGGAGGAACGGAAGCCGTGGCGCTCGTAGTCCAGAAGTACGGTGGTTCGTCGCTGGAGAGCGCCGACCGCATCAAGCGCGTGGCGGAGCGGATCGTCGCCACCCGGAAGGCGGGCAACGACGTCGTGGTGGTGTGCTCGGCGATGGGAGATACCACCGACGAGCTGCTCGACCTGGCCGAACAGGTGAACCCGGTGCCCCCCGAGCGTGAGATGGACATGCTGCTCACCGCGGGGGAGCGGATCTCGAACGCCCTGGTCGCGATGGCGATCTCGGCGCAGGGCGCCGAGGCCTGGTCGTTCACCGGCTCGCAGGCCGGGGTGGTCACCACGTCCGTGCACGGCAACGCCCGGATCATCGACGTCACCCCGTCGCGGGTCACCGAGGCGCTCGAACAGGGCTACATCGCCCTGGTGGCCGGATTCCAGGGCGTCGCGCAGGACACCAAGGACATCACCACGCTCGGCCGCGGCGGGTCCGACACGACGGCGGTGGCCCTCGCCGCGTCGCTGAACGCCGACGTCTGCGAAATTTACTCCGATGTGGACGGTGTCTACACCGCGGACCCGCGCATCGTGCCCGACGCGCGCAAGCTCGACACCGTCCCGTACGAGGAGATGCTCGAGCTGGCGGCCAGCGGTTCCAAGATCCTGCACCTGCGCTCGGTCGAGTACGCCCGCCGCTACGGCGTGCCGATCCGGGTCCGCTCGTCCTACAGTGACAAGCCGGGCACGACCGTGACCGGTTCGATTGAGGAGATCCCCGTGGAACAAGCGTTGATCACCGGTGTCGCCCACGACCGGTCGGAGGCGAAGATCACCGTCACCGGCGTGCCGGACCACACCGGCGCGGCGGCCCGGATCTTCCGCGCCGTCGCCGACGCGGAGATCGACATCGACATGGTGCTCCAGAACATCTCCAACACGGGCGGGCGCACCGACATCACCTTCACACTGTCCAAGGCCAACGGTCCACACGCGGTCAGCGAGCTCGAGAAGATCAAGTCGGAGCTGGACTTCTCCGCGGTGGTCTACGACGACCACGTCGGCAAGGTGTCGCTGGTCGGCGCCGGGATGCGGTCGCATCCCGGGGTGACGGCGACCTTCTGCGAGGCGCTGGCGCGCGCCGGGGTCAACATCGAGATCATCAACACCTCCGAGATCCGCATCTCGGTCCTGATCAGGGACGCGCAGCTCGACGACGCCGTGCGCGCGATCCACGAGGCATTCGAACTCGGCGGCGACGAAGAGGCCGTCGTCTACGCGGGGAGTGGTCGCTGATGGCGGCGGAGAACACCGAGAACACGGAGGGCCTCCGGGTCGGCGTCGTCGGCGCCACCGGCCAGGTGGGGGCCGTGATGCGCCGGTTGCTGGCCGAGCGCAACTTTCCCGTGGCGCGGATGCGCTACTTCGCCTCGTCGCGCTCGGCGGGCAGCACCCTGCCGTGGAACGGCGAGGAGATCGTGGTCGAGGACGTGGCCACGGCCGACCCGTCCGGGTTGGACGTCGCGCTGTTCTCCGCGGGTGGTGCGACGTCGAAGGCGCAGGCGCCTCGCTTCGCCGAGGCGGGTGTCACCGTGATCGACAATTCCTCGGCCTGGCGGCTCGATCCGGACGTGCCGCTGGTGGTGAGCGAGGTCAACCCGCAGGCGGTCAAGGACGCTCGCAAGGGGATCATCGCCAACCCGAACTGCACCACGATGGCCGCGATGCCGGTGCTCAAGCCCCTGCACGACGAGGCGGGCCTGGTGCGGCTCGTGGCCAGCACGTACCAGGCGGTGTCCGGAAGCGGCCTCGCCGGTGTGGAGGAACTCGCCGAACAGGTGCGGAACGCGGGCGAGCGGGCCACCGATCTCACCCACGACGGGTCGGCGGTCGAGCTCGGCGAGCCCGCCAAGTACGCGCGGCCGATCGCGTTCAACGCGCTGCCGATGGCCGGGTCGGTCGTCGACGACGGCTCGAACGAGACCGACGAGGAACAGAAGCTCCGCAACGAGAGCCGCAAGATCCTCGACATCCCCGAGCTGCGGGTGTCCGGCACGTGCGTGCGGGTGCCGGTGTTCACCGGGCACGCGTTGTCGATCAACGCCGAGTTCGCGCGGCCGCTGTCGGCCGAGCAGGCCACCCGGCTGCTGTCCACCGCGCCGGGCGTCCGGCTGTCCGACATCCCCACCCCTCTGGAGGCCGCGGGCACCGACCCGAGCCATGTCGGGCGGCTCCGGGCCGACCCGGGGGTCGAGGGTGGCCGCGGCCTCGCCCTGTTCGTCGCGGGCGACAACCTGCGCAAGGGCGCCGCTCTGAACACCGTGCAGATCGCGGAGCTGATCGCGCGGTCCCGGTGAGCCCGAGCCGGTGCCCGGTGACCCGCGCGGTCGCTGGGCGAGGGGCGCCGTCACCGTGACGTAGCGTGACCGTTTTCGGCTCGGGGATGCGGACCCCGCCCCGTGTGCTCGCTACCGCCCCGCGAGCGAATCCCGGTACGGTCGAGACCATGCGAATCAGGGGTGTTCGGGCGTGGCCCGCTGCCGTCGTGCTGTCGGTGGCCGGGCTCACCACGGGGTGCGGCGAGGTCAATGACGCGGTCGAGCAGGTGAACAGTGCCACGGACAAAGCGAGCGCGTGCAGCGAGGCACTCGGCATCGTCGACCTCAACCCGAACATCGACCCGGAGCAGGTCGCCGCGAACGCCGGGGAGAAGGCCGAGCGGTTGCGCGCGCTCGGGAACGAGGTCGCCGACCAGACGGTGCAGGAGAACCTGTACGACCTGGCCGACGGATACCTCGAGCTGGAGCGGCGCAAGCTCGACCACCTGGACGACTTCAACGGGTGGCTGCACGACAATCTGACCCGGCTGGATCAGCTTCGGCAGGCGTGCCTGTAGGCGGGCTCTACCGCGGTGCCGGACTCGGTTCCGGCACCGCGTGCGGGGAGGCGGTGATCCGCACCCGTCCGCCGAGCAGCGCGAAACCGACCGCGGCGAAGACGAGGCCGCCGAGGCCCGCGGCGGCGAAACCCGCGGCGGGCCCCGCGTAATCCAGCACCGCCCCGACGACAGGGCTGCCCAGTGCCAGTCCCATCCGGGTCGCCGAGTCCTGTACACCCATCGCCTCACCGCGCACGGTGTGCGGCACCAGCACGCTGACAGACTCGGTGGTGGCGGCCAGTGTCGGCGCGCACAGCAGATTCGAGGGGATCAGCGCGAGCGCCAGCAGCCACCACGGGTGGTCGACGAGCCCCACGGGGAGCACCAGCGCGGCCAGGCCGATCATGAGTGTGAGCTGGGACAGCGATCTCCGTGCGGCACCGTGGGCCAGCCCTCCGAGCAGCGAGGCCAGGCACATCACGGCGATCACGACACCGGTCCAGGCCACCTCGCCCGACTCGCGCAGCGCCGCGACCGTGGTCAGCTCGGTGCCGACGAGCACGAACAGTGCCCCGGTCGCGATGAGCAACGTCGCCACCAGCGGCCTGCTCAGCCACGACCGCAGCGGAGGCCGCGCGGCTGCCCCGGCGCTCTCCTCGGCGGTGCGCACGCGCGGGTTGATCCGGAACAGTGTCGCGGCCAGCACCCCGAACGCGACGCCGATGCCGCACAGGGTAGCGGTGGACGAGAGCTGTGTGGTCACCGCGATCGCGGCCACGGGGCCGGTCATGTACGACACCTCGACCGACATCGTGTCCAGCGAGAAGGCGGTGCGGCGGTGCTCGGGCGGTACCAGAGCGGTCAGGACCTGCCGGGCGATCGACCCCGCCGGTACGACGAGGGCCCCTGCGGGTAGTGCCGCCACGAGCAGGATCGCGTAGGGCAGATGCGGCGCGCTGATCCAGAAGGCGGTCGAGGTGATGCCGCACAAGGCGAGTACCGGGCGCAGGCCGTGCCGGTCGATCAGGCGGCCGAGCAGGGGAGCGCCGAGCGCGGTCCCCGCCATGGTGGCGGTCCCGACCAGTCCGGCCGCGCCGTAGCCGCGGCCGAGCTCGCCCACGACGTGCAGGGTCAGGGTGATGCCGGTGGCGGTCACGGGCACCCGCGTCAGGAACATGAGCAGCAGTGACGTGGGCAGTCCGGGAATGCGCAGGACGCGGCGGTACGGCTGGAACGGCACTCCTGTGACGTAACCGTAACCTGGTACGCCCGTGCAAGGTGATTTCCGTGCCCGGTGCTCGATCCCCGCGGCTCGACGCGGGGCGCGGTACCCGGACGGGTGATACGGGGCGTGGCGTGGCAGGCACCCTGTGCGGAAGCGTGCGATGATGCGAGCGACGCACGGCACACTCGGCGGTTTTCTGGACTGATCCAAAGACTTGACTCATTCCAAAAAAGACGTCATGCTGTGCGGGCGATGTCTCATCAGCGAAGCTCCGTACGGGACCACCTCAAGTCGGCCGGTCTGCGGGTCACCGCTCCCCGGCTGGCCGTGCTGGAGTGGCTGACCGATCACCCGCACGCCACGGCCGACCAGGTTGCCGCCGGTGTGCGCGGGAAACTCGGGTCCGTGTCCACCCAGGCCGTCTACGACGTACTCGGGGCCTGTACGAACGCGGAACTGGTGAGGCGGATCGAACCTGCCGGACATCCGGCCCGGTTCGAGACCCGAACAGGAGACAACCACCACCACCTGGTCTGCCGCCGGTGCGGGCGTACCGAGGACGTGGACTGCGTCCGCGGCGCCGCGCCCTGCCTCGAACCGTCGCACGTCAGCGGGTTCGCGGTCGAGGAGGCGGAGGTCGTCTTCTGGGGACTGTGCCCGGCCTGCAAGCACCACGACGAGGAGGCATCGGCGTGACGAAGCCGACCACGAACAACGTGGGTATCCCGGTGGGCAGCGACAACGACTCGCTGACCGCCGGCACCAACGGTCCGATCCTGCTGCAGGATCACTACCTGATCGAGAAGAACGCTCAGTTCAACCGCGAGCGCGTGCCCGAGCGTGTCGTGCACGCCAAGGGCGGCGGTGCCTTCGGCTTCCTCGAGGTCACCGAGGACGTCAGCCAGTACACGAAGGCCGCCGTGTTCCAGCCCGGCACCCGCACCGAGAGCCTCATCCGGTTCTCCACCGTCGCGGGTGAGCTCGGCTCCCCGGACACCTGGCGCGACCCCCGCGGCTTCGCGGTGAAGTTCTACACCAGCGAAGGCAACTACGACATCGTCGGCAACAACACGCCCGTCTTCTTCATCCGCGACCCGATCAAGTTCCCGGACTTCATCCACTCGCAGAAGCGCCGTGCCGACAACCACCTGCGTGACCACAACATGCAGTGGGACTTCTGGACGCTGCGTCCCGAGTCCGCCCACCAGGTCACCTGGCTGATGGGCGACCGCGGTCTCCCGAAGACCTGGCGGCACATGAACGGCTACGGCTCCCACACCTACCTGTGGGAGAACGCCAAGGGCGAGAAGTTCTGGGTCAAGTACCACTTCAAGACCGACCAGGGCATCGAGTGCCTGACCCAGGAGGAGGGTGACCGTCTGGCCGGTGCCGACGGTGACCACCACATCCGTGACCTGTGGAACGCCATCGAGAGGGGCGACCACCCGAGCTGGACCCTCTACGTCCAGGTCATGCCCTACGCCGACGCGGCGACCTACCGGTTCAACCCGTTCGATCTGACCAAGGTGTGGCCGCACGGCGACTACCCGCTGATCAAGGTCGGCAAGTACACGCTGAACCGGAACCCGGAGAACTACTTCGCCGAGATCGAGCAGGCCTCGTTCGAGCCGTCGAACCTGGTTCCCGGCATCGGCCCGTCGCCGGACAAGATGCTGCAGGGGCGGCTGTTCGCCTACGCCGACGCCCACCGTTACCGCATCGGCGCGAACTACACCCAGCTTCCGGTGAACGCGGCCAAGTCCGAGGTGAACTCGTACTCCAAGGACGGCCAGATGCGGTACCGCAACACCGGCGACCCGGTGTACGCGCCCAACACGATGGGCGGCGCGCACGCCGACCCGGAGCGGGCCTCGGAGACCACGGCGACCTACGGCATCGACGACGAGGTCGTGCGCTCGGCCTACACCCTGCACGCCGAGGACGACGACTTCGGCCAGGCGGGCACGCTGGTGCGTGAGGTGATGGACGACGCGCAGCGCGAGCGCCTGGCGCAGAACATCATCGGCCACGCCAGCAACGGCGTCTCCGAGCCGGTGCTGGAGCGCGTCTTCGAGTACTGGCGCAACGTCGACAAGGACCTCGGCGACAAGATCGCGAGCGCCTTCGGCAAGTAAAGCCCACACCCCTGGTGGGGTTGGCATGTCGTCAAGGCCTCCTTCACTGCGTTCAGTGCAGTGAAGGAGGCCTTGACTGCGTTCGACGCGGTCGGTCAGGCCACACCGACGCGCAGGGCGCCCGCGGCCTCGGCGGTGGCTTCGGTGAACCGCCTGCCCACGCCCAGGAAATTGGCGTAGCCGTGGATCAGGTCCGGTTGCCTGCTCAGCGCGACCGGCACGCCTGCCTCGCGCAGCCGGTCGGCGTAGGCCTCGCCCTCGTCGCGCAACGGGTCGAACCCGGCGGTGGCGAGGTAGGCGGGCGGTAGCCCGCTGAGGTCCTCGGCCCTGAGCGGGGACAGCAACGGGTCGGCCCGGTCCACCCCGTCCGGGGCGTAGTGGTCGATGAACCAGGTCATCTCCTCGTCGGTGAGGAAGAACCCGTCGGCGAACAGTTCCCGGGAGCGGTGCCGTACCGTGGCATCGACGGCGGGGTAGAGCAGCAGCTGGAAGACCGGCGCGGGCCCCGCCCTGCGCGTGGCCGCGTAGGCGGTCACGGCGGCGAGGTTTCCGCCCGCGCTGTCGCCACCGACCGCGATCCGGTCGCCGTCGATGCCGAGGTCGCTCGCCTTGGCGACGGCGTAGTCGAAGGCCGCCAGCGCGTCCTCCTGCGCGGCGGGGAACGGATGCTCGGGCGCGAGCCGGTAATCCACCGACAGGACCCGCACCCGCGCGTGCTTGGCCAGGAAACGCGCCACGTTGTCGTGGGTGTCGCGGTCCCCGACGACCCAGCCGCCGCCGTGGTAGAAGACCAGCGCGGGCGAGGGCTCCCCCAGGCCCTCCGGGGTGTAGAGGGTCGCGGGCAGGTCGCCGTGGTCGGCGGAGATGGTGAGTTCACTGGCGTGGACCGGCTGGATCGGCGGGCCGCTGACCAGATGCCGGGATCGCGTCAGCGCGGCGCGTGCCCGCTCGACGGAGCCGCTCGCGAGCGCGGCTCCGGACAACTGTTGCAGGCGCAGCAGGAGCTGGGCGTCGAGTGCGAGTTCCTGGCCGTCGAGCCGGATGGGCCTGCCCGCGAGCGCCCGGCGCAGTGGACGGGGCAGCGCATACAGGAACCGGGCCGCCGCGGCCTGAGCGCGAATCTGGAACGGTACCGCCATCTGTCCTCCCGTGGCCTAGTCGGTGCCGCTGACGTTACTGACGGGTAGGCCGGAATGCCACCGCGTTCCGCCGGACGTGTGGTCCCGCGCGTCCGCTCGCGCCGGACCGGAGGTCACGGCCCCACCCCGGCGCACTGTGACACACGTCGTCGCGCCGGGGATGGACTTCGAGCTGGCTCGAACGTTTAGCCTCAGGAGGGTGACTGCGACACGTGCGATCAAGGTGCTGGGCATCGGAGGCTCCCTGCGTGAGGGGTCACAGTCGGAGCGGGCGTTGCGCATCGCCCTCGCCGGCGCCGAGGAGGCGGGAGCCGCCACATCGGCGGTCACCGGTGGCAGCTTGGCCCTGCCGTTCTACGACGCGGCCGTGGCCGACCGCGCCGCCGACGCTCACGCGCTCGTGGAGGCCGTCCGCGAGGCCGACGGCCTGATCGTGGTCTCCCCGGGCTACCACGGCGCCCTGTCGGGGCTGGTGAAGAACGCGCTCGACTACGTCGAGGACCTGCGCTCGGACGACCGGCCGTATCTGGACGGGCGCGGCGTCGGGCTGGTCGCGGTCGCGCACGGCTGGCAGGCGGCCGTGACCACGCTCGACCAGTTGCGCACGATCGCGCACGCGCTACGGGGCTGGCCGACCCCGCTGGGGGGCGCGGTGAACTCCGCCGAGGTCAAGTTCGACGAGAGCGGCGGAGCCTCCGACGAGAAGGTGGTCCGCACCCTGCACACCATCGGCAGGCAGGTCGCCGAGTTCGGCCTGGCCCGCGCCACGCCACGTTTCGACGATCACGCGGACGGGTAATCGTGAGGTCGACCGATCTCGCCGTGCGGCGAGAAGGCACGAACTCAGGGAGGACCCCACGATGGCGAACTCGCCCATCACGAGCCCGCTCAAGGAGAGCGACAAGGAGCTGACGGCGAGCGTTCTCCAGTCGACGCTGGTCGACCTGGTGGATCTGGGGCTGGTGGCCAAGCAGGCGCACTGGAACGTCGTCGGGAAGAACTTCCGCAGCGTGCACCTCCAGCTCGACGAGCTCACCTCGGCCGCGCGCACCTACACCGACGAGGTCGCCGAGCGGGCCAACGCGATCGGGGTCTCGCCGAACGGCAAGGCCAAGACGGTGTCCGAGAGTTCCGGCCTTCCCGAGTACCCCGACAACTGGCAGACCACCGACCAGACGGTCGACGCGATCGTCGACATCCTCAGCCAGCTCATCGCGCGAATCCGGGTCCGCATCGACGAGACCGACAAGAGCGATCTCGTCACCCAGGACATGCTGATCGAGATCGCCCAGGAGCTGGAGAAGCAGCACTGGATGTGGCAGGCCCAGCAGGCCTGAACACCCTGTTGGCGTGTCGGCAAGGCCTCCTTTACTGCACTGAACGCAGTGAAGGAGGCCTTGCCTGCGTGTGAGGCGGGCCGGGTCAGGACAGGCCGACCGCGCGCATCGCGAAGTGGACCTCGGTGGCGACCTGGGTGATCGTCTCGGCGATCACCAGGGAGCCGTGGCCCGCGTCGTAGCGGTAGAACTCGTAGTCGATGCCCCGCGCGGCCAGCCGGTCGAGGTAGTTCTCGATCTGGCGGATGGGGCAGCGCGGGTCGTTGTCCCCGGCCAGCACCAGCACGGGCGCGCGCACCTCGTCCACGTAGGTCAGCGGCGAGCACGCGTCGTACACGGCGGGCACCTCCGACGGGGAGCCGCCGAACAGCGCCCGGTCGAACGCCCGCAGAGGCTCCATCTCGTCGGCGTAGGCGGCCACGTAGTCGGCCACCGGCACCCCGGCGACGCCCGCCGCCCAGCGCTGGGGCTGCGTGCCCAGGGCCAGCAGCGTCAGGTAGCCGCCCCACGACGCGCCGCCCACCACGCAGCGGTCCTTCTCGGCGAGGCCGGAATCCACGGCCCAGTCGTGCACGGCCGCGACGTCCTCCAGCTCGGTCAGCCCCGGCCTGCCCTCGATCGCGTCCCGCCACGCCGAGCCGTATCCGGTGGAGCCCCGGTAGTTGACCTCCACCACGGCGAAGCCCGCGTCCAGCCACACCGCGCGGTAGGCCGAGAAGCGGTCCTCGTCGGCGGCGTGCGGTCCGCCGTGCAGGAGGAACGCCGTCGGCAGCGGCCGGTCGTCCCGCGCGCCCTCCGGCCTGGACACCAGCGCGTGGACGCGGCCACCGGGCCCGTCGACGAAGGCGTCGGTGACCGGCGACGACTCCGGCGGGCGCTCGCCCGGCGGAGTGATCAGAACCCGGTCGGTGCCGTCGGCGTCGCGCACCCGCACCAGCGGGGGAGTGGCCGCGTCCGACCACGAGTACTCCACCGACCCGTCCGGCCGCGCCCCCGCGCCGCCGATCCGGCCGGGTGGTGTCTCCAACGCGGTCAGCACGCCGCTGTCCAACTCGTAGCGGTACAACTCGCTGCGCCCCTGATGGAAGTGGACGATCAGCAGCGCATCGGCGTCCGGGTACCAGTCGCCGACGACCTCACCCGGCAGTCCGAGGTCGAGCTCGGTCTCGGTGTCGGCCTCGACGTCCCAGACGAGCAGTTCCTCACGGCCGTGGCGTTCGTGCTGCACCAGCAGGCGCGGGTCGCCGCGCCGGGGGGAGAACGCCAGCGCGGCAAGGCCCTTGCCTTCGCCGTCCCACTTCTCGCCGACGGTGCGGAAGTCGTCGCAGGCCAGCACCCGCACGGCGGGGTGGCGGGAATCGCCGTGCTCGGCGTGGCCGATCGCCAGCAGCCGTTCGTCGCGGGAGAGCGCCGAGACGTCGGCGTCCTGATCGCTGGTGTAGAAGCGGGTCGTGGAGCCGTCGCGGTGGGCGTAGAGCGCGCTGCCGTCGTCGGTGGACACGCCGAGCGCGACGACCTCGTGCCCGATCTCCAGCCCGGCCGGGTATCCGGCGCCGATGTCCGGGAACACCGTCGCGGCGGTGCGGGCGGAGGCGGCCTCGCCGGCGCCGCCCACACCGGGCGCCGTGTCACCGTCGGGCGCCGCGTCACCGTCGGGTGCCGTGTCGCCGTCGGGTGTCGTGTCGCCCTCGGGCGCGCTGAACGGCTCCCGCACCCAGGTGCCGAACTCGTCACCGTCGGTGTCGTCGAACCACCAGACCCAGCGACCGTCGGGCGAGGTCGTGGCGTGCAGGGTGCCGTTGGGCCGGTCGGTGACCTGGCGGTGCGTGTCGGTGGCGCGGTCCCAGGCGTAGACCTCCCATACGCCGCTCGCGTTGGACACGTAGATGTTGCGGTCGGGCGCGTCGAGGGCCCAGTCCGGCACCGACACCCGGGCGGCGTGGAACCGTGCCCGCCAGCGGGCCTCCCGCTCGGCGTCGGCGAAGAGGGTCTCGGGGACTCGGGCGTGCGGATGGTGCGTGCTCACGTCCGTGATCCTGCCAGGTCCGTAGGGTTGGGGACGTGTCGGAGGGTCACGCGGGGTTCGTGGTGCCGCTGCTGCGGCCGGGGATGCGAGTGCTCGACGTCGGGTGCGGCGCCGCCGAGTCGACGCTGCGGCTCGGCACGGCGGCCCACCCGATCCACGTGCTCGGTCTCGACCGTGACCCGGCCTCGCTCGGCCGCGCCCGGCACGCGG
>NZ_KB912629.1:43495-53462 GCF_000383795.1 Saccharomonospora saliphila YIM 90502 | reverse complement strand
CCGTGACCACGATCGACTTCGCCGTCGCCGCCGAGACGGCGCTGCCGCTGCCGTCGGCCAGCGTCGATCTCGTCCACGCCCGGGGCGTGCTCGGCAGGCGGCCGGACCCGATCGCGGTGCTCACCGAATTCTCCCGGGTGCTGCGGCCCGGCGGCACGCTCGCGGTGGCCACGCCCGATTGGGGACGGGTGCGGCTCAGACCACGCACCGCCAACGTCGACGCCGCGCTGCGGGGCTGGTACCAGCTGCACCGGCGCGCGGGCGGGGACCCGTACGCGGGCAGACGTGTCGACGAGTGGGCACGGCGGGCCGGGTTCCGCGACATCCGCTCGCACACGCGCTACGTCGACGACTACGACTACCGCGGTCTCGCCAGAGACGTGGAGGCCGACCTCGCCGGAGCGGTCCGGACCCCGGACGGGGTAGTGGACCAGCAGCTCGCGAGCGCCGCGCGGTCGGCGTGGATGTGGGTGCGGGGCGGCCCGGGGGACGTCAGCCGGTGCTGGGTGGAGACCATCGCCGTGCGCTGACCGGCCCGGTCGCCGCGTGCGGAAGCCGGGAGCGGAACGAAAAAGACCCCCGCCCGATTTCTCGGACGAGGGCCTTCCTCCGTCGGGGTGGCGGGATTTGAACCCACGACCTCCTCGACCCGAACGAGGCACGCTACCAACCTGCGCCACACCCCGAAGTACTCCTCAGCGGGTCGTCACCCAGTTTAGCGGACGCCGCTGGCGGTTCGACGGCGGGCCGGGTTTCGTGCCGTGGTGGTGCCCGCACCCCGGCCGACCAGCGTCAATAGGCTCGCCTCCGGTGGGCAGGCGAACCGCGCGGGCGCGTACGGGGACGTGCCGAGGCCCGCGGAGACGTGCAGCCACATGTGCGCGCCCCAGCGTGACGCGCCCCGGGCGCGGGAGCGGTCCAGCTCGCAGTTGGTCACCAGCGCGCCCACCCCGGGCAGGCGGAGCTGTCCGCCGTGCGTGTGCCCCGC
This sequence comes from Saccharomonospora saliphila YIM 90502, assembly GCF_000383795.1. Lineage (GTDB taxonomy): Bacteria > Actinomycetota > Actinomycetes > Mycobacteriales > Pseudonocardiaceae > Saccharomonospora > Saccharomonospora saliphila. The sequence goes on along the minus strand of NZ_KB912629.1, from coordinate 52,474 downwards.
GAGCACCAGGTCGTAGCCGTCGGCGGCGAAGGTGTCGAGCACCCGTGGCTCCGGGGAGTGGGTGACGCCGATACGCAGCGCCGCGTCTCCCGCGGGCGGTCCACTGATGTCGGAGTAGCGGTCGCGGCGCAGGTGCGCGTCGTCCACACCGGCGGCGAACACCGTCTGCTCGCCCGCGACGACGCGGCGGCGCACGTGGGTGAGGTCGTGCCACCCGCGTTCCACGAACGCGGCCCGCAGGTCCCGCCACGGAAGCTGAGGGCCGTGAATGCGCTTGCGGCGGCCCTTCGGCATCAGGTAGCGAGCGGGGTTCTTCGGCTTGGGCGCGTAGTAGTCGTTGCTGCCGAAGACGAACACCCCTGGGCGGTGCAACAGTGGTCCCAGCGCGCGCAGCACGGCGGGCACGGCGCGCGGGTGGGCGAGGTTGTCCCCGGTGTTGACCACGAGGTCGGGTTCGAGCCGGTCCAGCTCGGCGACCCAGCGCTGCTTGGACTCCTGGCCGGGCAGCATGTGCAGGTCGGAGACGTGCAGCACGCGCAGTGGCCGCGCCCCCTCGGGGAGCACGGGAAGCTCGGCGGTGCGCAGTGTCCAGTGCCGCCGTTCGACGCCGACGGCGTACCCCAGCATCGCGGCGGCCGTGGCCGCCGTCCCCGTCATCAGGCGTTTCATCATCATCCTCGGGGTGACGTGTATCACCGAGACTACGTGTCGCGTACGGTCGATCGGCGAGGTTGTCGACCCACGTGACCGGTACGGACGCACGAGTTCACTCGATCAAGTGACCTCATGATGGCACAGCTCAATCCCTGCCCCTGTTCCTGCTCGTGCGCCACGGTCGTGGCCTTCCCGAGAGCGCGGGTGTCGGCGAGTGGCCGAACGCGATCGGTGCCCAGGCGCACTCATGGTTGCCGGTCGGATTCCCCGTCCGATGTCAGCGTGTTCGGCCGCTGTTGCCTGCGCAGTTCGGTGAGGGCGATCGCGAGCCGGAACACGGCCAGACACATCCCCGGGATCAGCACCTTCGCCCACATCTCCGCAGGCCCGGCGAGGAGGAAAATGAGCGCGAGTGAGACACCCAAGTGGGCCGAGAGGATCACGGCACGCAGGCGTCGGTTACGCCATCTCAGGGCAGCCAGCACGACAGAACCGATGGCCATCGGCACGAGGACCCAGATCATGAGCGCGACGCCGTGCATGCCACTCCTCTGCCGAACGTGGTGGAGCCGTGCCACGGTAGCGACACCTTTCGTGCGCTGCCACCGTGGCACGGCTCAGGCCCACTATCCGCTGTAGCGCGGATCGATGGGCAGGTCACGGTCCACGCAGAAGTGGCCGTTCTCCGGATTGGCGCCGGGGTCCATCGAGATCGTCATGTCCCATGGATTCCCCGAGCGAGCCGTGGCGGTGTCGCACGGACCGTACGCGTTCGGCCACGCGGGGAACTCCTGGTTCGGGTCCGGAGCCCTGCTGAAGTCCTGGAAGTCGCCCTTCATGACCGGCGCAGACGTGCCCGTGCGGTTGCCGTCCCGGTCGATCGCCCGACCGTTGTGGTACAGGTACTGATCCGGCATGTGGCTGGCCCGCAGGATCGGCGGCCCGTTGAGGATCCGCCGGACGGAACCGTCCGCGCACGCCCGGAAGTCGAGCTCCTGCCAGATCGGCGGTGCCTGCGTGTAGGCGCTGGCATCGCCCGGGGAGGCGGAGTTGTCGAAGAACATCTCGCGGATGTCCTCGACCATGTCCACGACCGGCTGGGCCACGGCGGAGTTGCCGTCGAGCTGCGAGACCCAGTCGCTCATGCTCTGCGCGGGGCCGTCCTCTCCGAGCATCGGCCGGTACCCGATCGACCCACCCGCCGTCGTCAAGGCGGCGACGCAGTCAGCGCTGGTCTCGGTCGGTTCACCGGCGTAGTTCGTCAGTGCCGGAGCCTTGCCCGAGTAGCTGTACGCCCGGCCGGGCAGCACCCCGTCCGACCACGGGTCCGCGCTGGTCCACGCACCGTTGTGCTCGTTGAGGTCACGCAGCCGGTAGCTCAGATCCGGTGCGGTGATTCCGACCACGTCGTAGTCCTCGACCACGGCGTGAAAGAAGTCCAGCACGAAATCCGGCAAGTGGGTGTCGGCCGTGCGGTGGTCGTACACGGCGTACTCACTCTCCGGGACGATGTGGCCGTTGTCGTCCGTGATGAACGAGACGGTCGCCTTCGTGCGGATCTTGTACCGCGAGTCGTCGTCGAAGTGCGCGGGCCGCTGATCGGACGTGGGCCGGTCGAGATACGAGTTCGCGAACCCGATCCAGCTCGCGATGCTGTTGCCGTCCGGGTGGTCGACCGGGTCCGTGCCCGCGCTGACAACCTCGTCCCGCCATTCCTGAATGGCCGACTCCGTGCTGGGCAGCAGGCAGTCCCCCACCATGGAGTCACACCGGGGCATCCCCAGGATGCTGTCGGCCGTCTCGATCGCCCAGTTGTACAGCGACTCTCGGGTCGCGAGGTTGCCGGCGAGCCAGCTCGACGGCGCCACGGTGTCGATGTCCTGGTCCTCATCGAACACCGCGACGGCCTCTACGCTTTCCTCGTGGTAGCTGCCGTCGATCGGGATGAAGGCCATCGCGTCGAACGCGATGTCCTCCTCACCGGTGCCGTCCGGCGTCACCGAACTGAGGGTCACCTCGGGAACGCCGTCGAACAGGAAAGCACCGAGATTGACCCATCGGTTGCCCTCACCGGGTTGTCGCACGATCCGTACCTGCTCGCCGTGAGCGGTCTTGACCACGTACTTGGCCAGATGCGTGTGCGCGCCGTGGTCCGGGAGCGCGACCCGCACCGCCATCGGGCCGGTGTGGGAGCGGTCGAGTTTCCAGGTCGCGTTGACCTCCAGTTTCCCGCCTTCGTCCTGCGCGGTTCTGGTGTGGGTGAACCAGAAGTGGCCGCCGAATCCACCACCGATCTGGTGAATGTCGATCTTGCCGGGATAGGTGCCGTCGGTGTGTTGTTTGAAGGTGAAGTCGAAGGTGCCCGCGTTGCTCCAGCCGCGGGGGCAGTCGGGGCGGATGGAGGGCACCCCGTCAGGGACGTCGTCGATGATCAGCGCGTTGTCCGGCAGGCCGGACAGGTCGCACCGGGGCGGGTAGCTGGTGGCGTCCTCCTGGTAGGCATAGCCCGGGTCGAAGCGGAGCAGTTCGTTGCCGCAGGAGTAGTCGCAATCCTCCTTCCAGGTGGAGGGTTCGTGGTACCAGCACTTGAGGTCGTACTGGCCCGAACTGTTGGTGTGCGCGCACGGGCCCGCGGGTTCGCCGACGACGTCGGGCGCGTTGGGGGTGAAGCTCTCCCCGGGCTGGCAGTCGTTGCTGGCGTCACAGAACTGGGTCACCGGTGGCTTGACGTTCTGCCGGTTGATGGGGCCGGTGGTGGCGTCGCCGTTCCACCAGGCGGGCCGGTAGCCCGCGACCAGCTCGCCGGGGGCTTCGAGCACCTCGACCGGGTGCCCTGCCCAGCCCATCACCTTCTCCGGATACGGCCAGTCCTGCGGGTGGGCGGCGTCTTCGTAGGTGAACTCCAGAAACGGATCACGGTTGGGCGGATAGATGGGGTTGACCGGGTTGTTGAACCAGCCCACGCCCCACGGAGAGCCGTCCCCGGAGTTGGGGTAGAACCCGGAGTTGTAGGCCCAGGCGGCGAAGAACCAGTTCTCGATCTTGGAAGGGTCGCCGTTGTTGATGGTCAGGCCGGCGTCCCGGGTCTGGTTCCACTTCTCGGTCAGAATCCGCAGGCCTGCGGCGATGTTGGCGGCGAAGTCCAGCGCCACGGCACGCTGGGTCTGATACGGCATCGCGGTCTCGCCGGGGCGTTCCTTGCCCGCCAGGCGCATCCCGTCGGTGACCTGGGTGACACCGTAGCCACAGTCGGCCTCGGCCCAGTTGATCGTCCAGTCGTCGGCCTCGGTGTCGTTGTAGTAGTCGATGCCGAAGTAGTTGCCGATCAACGGGTTGCCGGTCACGCCCGGAACGGCCGACCGCGCCGCCTGCCACAGGTTCGACTCCTGCGCGGCCACTCCCAGCATGATCTGCGCGGGCACATGCCCCCCACCGGAAAGTGCGCGATACGGGAACAACCCCTGCGGCGTGTAGGAGGGCATCCCCAGGTTCTTCCAGTTCTCCGGACGCCGCACGTCGAGCACGCCCCGCACGGCCTGGTCGACCGCCCACTCCACCTGACGCGGCTTCGGCTGCATCGCCTGGTTGCGCGGGTCCGCCCGCGGCACCGAGCAGTACCGATCCTCGAAATCCGCCGGGTCGTTCGGATCACCCAACGTCCGCACACCACCGGAACCGAGCGCGGGACTCGGCTCCCGGCCCGCAGTGGGGCCTTGTTCACCGTATCTGGCTTCGTCGGTGACCACGGAGAAGTCGACGGTCTGACCGGTGCGCGGCGCCGTCGCCTTGATCGTAACGGGTTCCGGCTTCGCTCCGTGGACGGTTGTCGTCCCGTTCACGGTGGCCGCGCCCTCCGGAGCGCGGGCCTTGGTCACCGAGGTGACCGCCAGGGTGCCCTGCATGGACATGCGCGCCCGTTTGGGCGCGTCGACCAGGGAGACACTGGCCGGAAGCGATCGGGCGAGCGGTTGCTTCTCGCCGGTGACGAACACACGCCCGCCTCGCGGCGAGGTCACGTTCACCGCCATGAGGTTGCCCCGCGCCAACGTCGTGCTTCGCACCGCGCGGGAGGTGTCCTCGGCCGGTGCGGTCGCGACGCGGCGGACGGCGGCCTGGTCGGTCCCCTGCCGTTCCATGAACACGACTCCGCCGTCGCCGTCCGGCGCGAGCCGGAACGGAACTCCCTCGGCGGGCGTCAACACGCGCCGAGTGCCGTCCTCGGCCACGCGGACCAGACCACCGGAGTCGGCGGCCACGATCCCGTCGCGCGTCGGAACGGGAGAGGTCAACTGACCCTCCACCTCAATCCGCGACGTGATCTCGGCCGTGGGGGCGTCGAGGCGGAGCAGCCTCGTGCGGCTCTGTTGCTCGCCGCGGCCCTGGGTCAGGAGGACCTCGTCGCCCTCGCCGCAGCCCGGGTTGAAGTAGGCCAGGCTGGTCTGCACCGGCAGTTTCGTCACGGTGCCGTCGGTGAGATCGACGGTGGCGGTGAACGCTCCTCGCCGCATCAGGTTCTTCTCGTTGGTGAACGTGCGGGGCGCGTACACCACCACGGCGTGCTCGCCCGAGCCCGTGACGCAGGCGTTGCCAATCCAGTTGTCGGCCGCGAAACCGGGCTCGGACAGGCTCGCGATCCGTTCCCACCGGAAACCTTCGGCGGCCTCGGCCGTGAGAAGATGAAATCCGTTGGCATCGCCGGTGGTGACCCACCCGACGTCAGTAGAGGTCTTCCAGTTGTCGCCGAGAACCGCCGCCCTTTTCTCGTGGGCGATCGCGTCGTTCTTGCCTGCCACCGGACGATCGGCGGCGATATCGGTGTCCGGTTTCGGCGGTTCGTTTCCGGCGGGAGTACCGTGGGCGGCGAGATTCAGTCCCGATGTGGCGATCACCATTGTCATCGCCAGCGTCAAAGCTCGGGATCTGTGCCGGCCACGTCCTGCTCTGAGCATAGTCGTCCCCAGATAGCTTCAACGGACAACGTCCGAACGGCTCGAAAAAAAAGCCACGCCACCGTGTCTCGGTCAGCGTGGCGATATCTCGGATAGAAGTGAAACCCGTGCGATAGAGCCCGTGCGGGACCGCTCACCTTGGGTCGCACCGACCCGCGCATCGGCTCGTCGCATGGGGAGTGTGCCTGTGATTCGTGGGTTGGTCGTCGGCTCGCCTGCCTTGGGATCGGGGCTACGTGCGCCGACCGAGTTAATCAGTCGGGGTCCCGGAAGGCGATCGTCCAACAGAGTTGTCAGCACGCCAGAGGTCAACCCGCCGTAGTCGGGACTTAGCCCGCACAGAGTATTTCTACGGGAGCGTCCGTATGGTAGGCGCCGATGCAGCGAGACGCTTTCCTTGTGCGCTTCGTGTCAGCGAGTATTCGCACCAGAAAATCGTCTGTAAAGGCACGGGTGTAAGAAACGCATCGTAAGTGATGGATGTGAGCGCGGGCGGTGTTGCGGTGTTTCGCGGGTCGACGCCGCCGTGTGGCTCACCGGATGTCGGCGTACTCGGGGTGGGGCTCGGGTAGCGGCATCACCGGCTCGCCCTCCAGAATTGGCTTCACCGCGCGGAACCACGTACGCGCCGGAGTCTTGCCGCCGTACATGTTGCCGAACTGGCCGTCGGTCGCGTGGACGTTGCCGGGGCCACCGTCATGCAGGCCGCCGTTGGGCGTGGTCGGGCGGAACACCATCGCCGCACCCGCGACCTGCGGGGTCGCTCCGATGAACGCCGCCGACCCGTGGTGCTGCGTCGTCCCGGTCTTGCCGATCATCGGGCGGCTCCAGTCCGCGTTCGACGCCGCCGCGTGCGCGGTGCCGCCCTCGTCGATGTCCTTGCTCATGCCGACCGCGAGTGTGTCGGCCAGTCCCTCGGGCACGACCTGTTCACACGGTTTCTCCTCGATCGGGCGCTGGTTCCCGTCGCGGTCGCTGATCTCGATGATCGGCGTCGGCGGGCACCACACTCCGCCGCTCATGATCGTGGCGGCCACGTTGGCCAGCTCCAGACCACTCGTCGGACTCGCGCCGAGGGTGAACACGCCCCGGCCGGTCGGGTTGTTCTCGCTCGGGCCGTAGAATTCGAGCTGGTTTTGGCTGTACTCCAGGCGCTCGGCGTCCGGATCGACCGGACCCCCCGCCGCGCTCGATGTCATGGTCTTGCGCAAGCCGAGCTTGTGCGCCATCTCCACGACCGGGCCCATCCCGACCTCTTCTTCCAGGATGACGAACGTGGTGTTCGGCGACTGCGCCAGTGCGTCCTGCAACGACATGGAACCGCTGTAGTCGCCCGCGTTCTGCACGCAGTACGACCGAATGCCCTGGGAGTTCGTGGGGCAGTGAGCAGCACCCCAGAGGAACACGTTCGACGCGTGGAAGCCGGGGACCGGAACGGTGTCGAAGATGCCGTACTCGCGCTGCTCCAGCGTGGCCGCGGCGGTGAAGATCTTGTAGCTCGACCCGGTTCCGGAGACGTTGATGATCTCGTAGGGCAGTCCGAGGGTGGTTTGCCCCTTGTCGGCGTTCGGGCCGTAGTCACGGTTGGCCGCCAGCGCGAGCACCTCGTGTCGTTGCTTGCCCGGTTTGACCAGGGAAAGCGTGTTCGCGACGTTCGGCTCGTCCTTGTCCACCTCGGCCGCAGCGGCCTCGTTGGCCTCGTGGTTGGCCTTCCTGTCCAGCGTGGTGCGAATGGTGTATCCGCCCGTGAACAGTTCGTCCTTGGTCATGCCGTGCTCGTAGAGGTACTCGAGCACGTACTGGCAGAAGAAGCCGCTCTCGGCGCCGGTGCAGTTGGCCGGGTCCTTGTCCGGACCACCGGGCAGCACGCCCAGCGGTTCCTTCTTGATGCGCTCGGCGTCCTCGCGCGCGAGTTTCTGGTTGTCGACCATCGTGTCGAGCACGATGTTGCGCCGGTTCTTCGCGCCTTCGGGGTTGTTCCACGGGTCGAGCACGGCCGGGTTGTTCACCGCGCCCGCGAGCAGCGCCGCCTGGGCGACGTCCAGCTCGGCCGCCGTGGTGCCGAAGTAGGCCTTCGCCGCCGCGCCGACCCCGTAGATCTGGCGCGAGAACTCGACCATGTTGAGGTAACCGGTGAGGATCTGTTCCTTGCTCATCTTCGTTTCGAGCTGCACCGCCACGCGCGCCTCCTTGAGCTTGCGCGCGATGGAGACCTCCTGGGCCTTCTGCTGGCCGTACGGGTCGTCGCGGTAGATGACGTTGATCAGGTAGTTCTTCACGTACTGCTGGGTCAACGTCGAGGCGCCCTGGGTATCGCCACCCGAGGTGTTGCTGATCGCGGCCCGGAGGGTGCCCTTCCAGTCGACCCCGTGGTGGTCGTAGAAGCGCCGGTCCTCGACCGAGATGAGCGCCCACTTCATCGCGTCGGAGATCTCGTCCGGCGCGATGGGGATGCGGTACTGGTCGTAGACGGTCGCGATGCGCTCACCGTCACGGTCGGTGATGTTGGTGACCAGGGGAGGAGGTTCGTCGGCCAGCTCGGACGACATCGACTCCACCGTGTCGCTGGCCTGATTGGAGACCACGCCCGCGGCGCCCACGACCGGGAACAGGAGTCCGGCCGTCAACACACCCGCGAGCAGGCACAGGCCCAGCAGCTTGAACAGACCGCTCCGGTTACTCACGCATCCAGGGTACGCACGCGCCGGTGTGATCGCCGTGACCCGTTCCGCTGGTTCCACCAGTGACGCGGCGGCGACCGAGCTGTCGTCGTCACGACGACATCTGATAACAAGGGCGGAACAGGGTTGGCGGACGGAACCACAGAGTCCTACAGTCCGTCAATATCTCACGTGAACGGTTCCGGGGAGGGGCCGTTCGGAGGGAACGTGAGCACGTAAGACCTGCTCGCGGGGGGCGCGGTCGTACGCTACGTCCTCCGCCCGCCGGTCATGACAGGTAGGAGCTGGGGGTATGAGTACCGACCACACCGACTGGCGCGTCCATGCCTATTGCAGGGATGTCGACCCGGACGGTCTGTTCGTCCGCGGTGCGGAGCAGAACCGGGCGAAGCTGGTCTGCATGGGGTGCCCGGTGCGCACCGAGTGTCTGGCGGAGGCGCTGGACAACCGGATCGAGTTCGGTGTCTGGGGAGGCATGACCGAACGCGAACGGCGCGCTCTTCTGCGCAGGCGACCCGACGTGACGAGCTGGCGCGACCTGCTCGAGGCCGCGAAACGGGAGTTCGAACCCGTCCAGCGCGTGTCCTGACGACAGCGTTTCCCGCCGGATGAGACACCGCCGGGGCGACCCCGGCGGGTGGCGTGCGCCGGGCTCGCCCCGGCCGGGTCAGTCGCCGCCCGCGAGCCGGGTGCCG
>NZ_KB912629.1:38536-43395 GCF_000383795.1 Saccharomonospora saliphila YIM 90502 | reverse complement strand
ACCGGTGACCGACTCGCCGGACACGGCCGCCCCTGCGGTCGGCACCACGGCGACGGACTTTCCGGAACCCACCACGGAGGCGCTGTCGGGATCGGTGTCGGAACGGCCCGCGGCCGGACCCGCACCGGCGCGCGAGCACACGCGGGAGGCCGGCCCTGACTCGGGCGCCGAGCCGGATCAGACCTCGGAACAGGAACTGACCTCCGCCGTGGAGTCGGCGGCCGAGGTGCTGGCCGAGTTCGAGAACAAGGTTGCCCAGACCACGGAGATGAGCCCGGAGGATGTCGCGCAGCTCCGGGCGGCGATCGCGGAGGACTCCGAGCGGGGCAGGGCGATCGCGGGCCTGACCAACCGCGCGGACGGCGGCGGGGCGCCCGATCTGAACCTGGACGACCCGCAGCTCTCCGAGCGCGACCGCGAACTGCTGCGCGAGCTGCACGCCGAGCTGGCCGAGCGCGAACGCGCCGAAGCCACCCGCACCCGCACCAACGGCGCCCAGCACCGCTGGAGCGACTGACCAGGCCCGGCGGCGTCACCCGCGTTGCCGCGAAGGACCCCTCGCTCGCGCGCGCCCACGGCCGGACGGCGCACTGGTGAGGGAGTCCCTCGGCGGCTCACCGCATCCGGCGGACAGGGGCCGGACGGCGGGTGGTCGGCGGGAACGACCGGTGGTTAGGGTGCTGGTCGTGACGGTGTTTCGGATTCACAGTCGCCCGCGCTTGGCCGGGGTGCGGCCATGACCGGCGGGGCGGGCTCGGGTGCAGGCCGGTCGATGCCCACCGTGTTCGAGGTACCCCGGCGGTCCGTACTCCCGGTGACGGCCGAGCACCCGGACGGAGTGCCGCCGGTCCCCGAGCGGGTCGCGGAGCCGAGGGATGCCGCCACCGTGGCGCTCGTGCGGGACGGCGCCGGGGGCGGGATCGAGGTGTTCCTCCAGCACCGCGTTCGGGGCATGGCGTTCGCGGGCGGGATGACCGTTTTCCCCGGCGGGGGTGTCGATCCGCGGGACGCCGACGCGTCGGTCGGCTGGGTGGGCCCGCCGCCGGACGAGTGGGCGCGGCGGTTCACCTGCTCCGAACCACAGGCCCGCGCACTCGTGTGCGCCGCCGTGCGGGAAACCTTCGAGGAATCCGGGGTACTGCTGGCGGGCACCGACACCGCCACGGTGTCGGACACCAGCGCCTACGCCGACGCCCGGCGGGCACTGGAGGCGCGGGAGATCTCGCTGGCCGGGTTCCTCGCGGGCGAGGGACTCGCCGTGCGCGCGGACCTGCTGCGCCCGTGGGGTCACTGGGTGACCCCCGAGCAGGAGTCCCGCCGCTACGACACGCGCTTCTTCGTCGCCGCCCTGCCGGACGGTCAGCACGCCGACGGCGCCACCACGGAGGCCGAGACGGCAGGATGGCAGCGCCCCGCCGAGGCGATCGCCGACGCGGAGGCCGGGCGCACCGCGTTGCTCCCGCCCACCTGGTGCACCCTCGCCGACCTGGGCGAGTTCGGCAGCGTTGCCGAGGCGCTGGCCTCCTCGCGGGAGATTCGCAGGATCACGCCACGCCTGGTCGTGGACGGTGACACGGTTCGAGTGGAGCTGGCATGACCCATCCCGCCTACGGTGTGCTGCGCGAGGTCACCCCCGCGGCGTCGGTGCTGTTGCAGAACAATCCGTCGACGATGACCCTCGACGGGACGAACACGTGGGTCCTGCGGGCCCCCGGTGCCTCCGGATGTGTCGTCGTGGACCCGGGTTACGCGCACGAGGACCACCTCGACTCCCTCGCCGCGCTCACCCGGACCCTGCCGGTCGAGCTGATCGTGCTCACCCACCACCATCCCGACCACGCCGAGGGCGCCGCCCCGCTGGCCGAGCGGGTGTCCGCGCCGGTGCGGGCGTTCGACGCGCGACTGTGCCTCGGAGGCGACCCGCTCGCTCCCGACGACGTCGTGCGCGCGGCGGGGCTCGCGCTGCGGGTCCTGCACACCCCGGGACACACGGCCGACTCGGTGACACTGTGCTTCACCCACGACGACCGCACGCACGTGCTGACCGGCGACACCGTGCTCGGGCGCGGCACGACGGTGCTGTCCGATCTCGGCCACTACCTGGCGTCACTGCGCGCGTTGCGCGCACTGCCCGCCGGCGCGCTCGGGCTCCCCGGCCACGGGCCCGAGCTTGCCGACCTCCCCGCGACCGCCCGCGCCTACGCCGAACACCGTGAGCAGCGGCTCGACCAGGTGCGCGCCGCGTTGCGCACGCTCGGCGAGGACGCCGACGCCCGGGCCGTCGTGGAGCACGTCTACGCCGATGTGGACCCCGCGCTGTGGGACGCGGCCGAGGCGAGCGTGGTGGCTCAGTTGGAGTATTTGCGGTCTGAGAGATAGCGCTTTCCGATCTCCGCTCGTTACGGTGTGGACGCTGGAGTCAGCCGCGGAACGGAAAGGAGCACACCGTGGTGCATTCGGATGACCGCGAGGTCTGGACGGCGCCGGACTTCGACGCCTACGACACGCCGATGGAAGTGACCGCCTACTTCGGCCGCATGGAGTAGCGCGCGTCGTGTCGACGCCAGTGGGAAAGCGCTTTCATAGCTGCTTCTCCCACTGGCGTCCGCCTCCGGTTCCCGTCGTCGAGGAGGAAGGCTGGTCGTGCCGCCGCTGACCGAAGAGGACTTCGTCGCCGCGCTGCGCGGACTCGAACATCGTTACTGGGGAGCACACCCGTTCCACCACCGCTTGCACGAGGGGGCACTCACACCGTGTGAGCTGCGGATCTGGGCGGCCAACCGGTGGTACTACCAGCGGATGCTGCCGCAGAAGGACGCGGCCGTGATCGCCAATTGCCCGGAACCGGAGATCCGCAGGCGCTGGCTCGACCGGATCGTCTATCACGACGGGAGCGCCGCGGGCGAGGGCGGTGCGGAACGCTGGTTGCGGCTGTGCGAGGCGGTGGGCCTGAGCCGGGACGAGGTGACCGACGAGCGCCGGGTCGTTCCCGGCGTGCGGTTCGCCGTGGACGCCTACGTCACCTTCGCCAGGACGAAGCCGTGGGTGGAGGCGGTCGCCTCCGGGCTGACCGAGATGTTCTCGGGGCACCTCATGCGCCGACGGGTCGGCGACATGCTGGCGAACTACCCCTGGATCAGCCGGGACGACCTCGACTACTTCACCACCCGGGTCGACGCGGTCAGCGGCGAGGGGCAGGAGACGCTGGAGATCGTGGTACGGCACTGCCGCACGCGCGCGCGACAGGACGCGGCGGTGCGTGCCCTGTCGTTCAAGTGCGACGTGCTGTGGTCCATGCTCGACGCGATCGAGACGGCGTGCGCCCGGCCGTCCGGAGCCAACCGCGAGGACGACCCGGCCCGCGCGGACGACGGGAGATCCGGCGAGGGCGCCGACCCCACCGCCCTGAGCCGCGCGGGGGTCGTGCCCGCCGCGCCGCGCGTGGAGGTGTAGCGCGGTGGCGGACGAGTCCCCCGGCACGCCGGTCCTGCGGCGCGGCGTGCGCCTGAGCTACGACCACACCCGGGACAGTCACGTCGTGCTGTTCCCCGAAGGAGTACTCGTGCCGAACCCGACCGCGATGGCCGTGCTGCGCCTCTGCGACGGGCGCACCGACGTCCCGGGCATCGTGGCCGCCCTCGACCGTGACTACGCGGGTGTCCGCGAGGACGACGTGCGGACCCTGCTCACCCGGCTGACGGACCGGCAGGTGATCACATGGACGTGACGGAGAAGCGGGCCGAGGTCGCACCGCCGCTCGGAATGCTCGCCGAGCTGACCCACCGGTGCCCGCTGCACTGCCCGTACTGTTCGAATCCCGTCGAGCTCGTCGGGCGCGAGCGGGAGCTGGACACCGAGACGTGGTTGTCGGTGCTGGACCAGGCGCGGGAGCTCGGGGTGCTCCAGGTGCACATGTCGGGTGGGGAGCCGCTCGCCCGGCCCGACCTGCCTGAGCTGGTGGAACGCGCCGCTGGGCTCGGCTGTTACGTCAACCTCGTGACCAGCGGGCTCGCGCTGACCGAACAGCGGCTGTCCGGCCTTCTCGACCGGGGACTGGCCCACGTGCAACTGTCGATGCAGGCGGCCGAGGAAGGGCTGGCGAACCGGCTGGCGGGCGCCAAGGCGCACGAGCGCAAGCTCGCCGCCGCCGAGCTGGTGAAACGGCTGGGGCTGCCGCTGTCGATGAACGTGGTCCTGCACCGCGGGAATCACGACCAGCTCGCCGACATCATCGACCTCGCCGAACGCATGGGCGCCGACCGGCTGGAGCTGGCGAACACCCAGTTCTACGGCTGGGCGATGCGTAACCGGGGCGCCCTGATGCCCACGCGGGAACAGCTCGCGGCGGCCGAGCCGGTCGTGCGGGAGGCGGCCGAGCGGCTGCGGGGCCGGACCGAGCTGGTGTACGTGCTCTCGGACTACTACGAGTCGTACCCGAAGCCGTGCATGTCCGGCTGGGGATCTCAGCAGCTCACCGTGTCCCCGGACGGCACCGTGCTACCGTGCCCGGCCGCGACAGCGATCACCACGCTACCGCTGGAGAATGTGCGCGACCGCCCGCTCGCCGGGATCTGGTACGACTCGGAGTCGTTCAACGCCTACCGGGGCGAGGACTGGATGCGGGACCCGTGCCGGACCTGCGAACGGCGCTCGATCGACTTCGGCGGGTGCCGTTGCCAGGCGTTCCAGCTCACCGGGGACGCCGCCGCGACCGACCCGGTGTGCAGCCGCTCGCCCGACCGGGGCGTCGTGGACGCATTGCTGGAGGCGCCCGCGCCGAGGGAGGCCGACGCCGACGGCCTGCCCGCGTTCGTCATGCGGGGGCCGTGATGCGGGTGCTGGTGCTGGGCACGGCCGCG
>NZ_KB912629.1:28676-38436 GCF_000383795.1 Saccharomonospora saliphila YIM 90502 | reverse complement strand
CGAGGTCGGTCTCGTGACCGAGCCCCGGCTCTTCGGCTCGGTCGCCGACGTTCGCGCCGCCGTGGAGCGTGCCCGGTGACCGGCCCGCTCGTGTCCCCGGCCGAGGCTCCCCGGTGGCTGCGCGGCCTCGTGGAGGTCAGCGCCACGCTGGATGCCACGACGTTCACCCGGTTCTCGGTGCCGTCGACAGGGCCGGCCCGGCGCGCGTCGGTGCTCGTCCTGTTCGGCGCCGACGCCGACGGTCCCGACGTGCTGCTGCTGCGCCGGGCGGACACCCTCGGCTCGCACGCCGGGCAGGTGGCCTTCCCGGGCGGCGGCGCGGAGGACGGGGAGGGGCCGGTCGAGACGGCCTTGCGCGAGGCACGGGAAGAGACCGGTGTGGAACCCTCCGGGGTGCGGCCGGTGGCGCTGCTGCCCGAGTTGTACGTGCCGGTGTCCGGGTTCGCCGTCACTCCGGTGCTCGCGCACTGGCACCGCCCGTCGCCCGTCGGGCCCGTGGATTACCGTGAGACCGCCGCCGTGGCGCGGGTGCCGGTCGCCGATCTGGCGGACCCGGTCAACCGGTTCCAGGTCCATCGGCCCGACGGTCGCGGCGGTGGCTGGCGCGGACCCGCCTTCGAGGTCGGCGGGCTGTTCGTGTGGGGTTTCACGGGCGGCCTGCTGTCCGTGCTGCTCGACCTTGGCGGCTGGTCCCGCGAGTGGGACCACACCGATGTCCGGGACCTGGACACGGCGCTGGCCGAGCACGAGGCGCGCACGCGGCAGGCCCCGGTGGCCGACGGCGAATAGGGAGAGACGTGAACTGGGTCGACGTGCTGGTCATCCTGCTGGCGCTGCTCGCGGCCGTGTCGGGAGCCAGACAGGGTGTCCTCATCGCGCTGCCCGCGTTCCTCGGCGTGATGCTCGGCGCGGTGCTGGGCATCCGCATCGCGCCGGAGTTCGTGGACCTGTTCGAGAACCCCGCCGCGCGGGTCGCCTTCGCCGTCGGCGTGGTCATCCTGCTCGTCGCGTTCGGGGAAACGCTCGGGGTGTGGCTGGGGCACAAGCTCAAACGCAGGGTGTCCTCCTCGGCGGGTTCCGGTGTGGACAGCGCGCTGGGCGCGATCGTGCAGGGTGTGGTCGTCTTCGTGGTCGCCTGGCTGATCGCGCTGCCGTTGACCAGCGTCGCGGCGATGCCGGGGCTGGCAAGGGCGATCAACAACTCCGCCGTCCTCGGCGGGGTGAACACCGTGATGCCCGAGGCCGCCCAGGGGCTTCCCGGCGAGCTGCGCACGATGCTGGACGAGTCGGGATTCCCCTCGATCGTGGCACCGTTCCAGAACGCGCCTGTGCGGCAGATCCAGCCGCCGGACCCGGCGTTGCAGGACAGCGAGGTGGTGCGGGAGCTGCGTCCGAGCGTGCTCAAGGTGCGCGGCATCGCACCCTCGTGCTCGCGCTCGCTCGAAGGCAGCGGCTTCGTCGTCGCACCCGAGCGAGTGATGACGAACGCGCATGTCGTGGCGGGCACCGACGAGGTGGCCGTCGAGACCACGCGGGGCAGGCGCGAAGGCAGGGTCGTCTACTACGACCCGGGCACCGACGTGGCGATCGTGGCGGTACCGGGCCTGACGGCGCAGCCGCTGCCCCTGACCCAGGAACGGCCCGACGCCGGTGACGACACGATCGCGCTGGGCTACCCGCTCGACGGCCCCTACACCGCGACCCCGACGCGCATCCGGGAGCGGATCGACCTGCGTGGCCCGGACATCTATGACTCCGAGACCGTGGTGCGAGACGTCTACACCGTGCGCGGCGAGGTCCGCAGCGGGAACTCGGGCGGCCCGTTGGTCGCTCCGGACGGCGACGTCGTGGGCGTGGTCTTCGGTGCCTCGGTGGAGAACCCGGACACCGGCTTCGCGCTCACCGCCGAGGAGGTGCGCCGCGAGGTGGAACAGGCTCCCGCCTTCAGCGCCGAGGTCCGGACCGGAACGTGCACGGGCTGACGACGCGGCGCCCCGGCGGCCGGGCCGGGCTCACCCGTGGAGGCGCAGGAACTCCCGCAGCACCGCGCCGGTCACGGCGGGCGCTTCGAGGTGCGGGAAGTGGCCGACGCCGTCGAGCAACTCGAACCGGGAGCGCGGCCCACGCCAAGGCGCCGACTCCCGCGCGGTGTCGGTGAGCACGCATCCGTCCTCGGCACCGTGGAGCTGGAGCACCGGCGCCCGGCTGCGCCCGCCGACGGCCGCGGCGAAGCGCCTGCCGTCGCCCCGGAACTGGGAGCGGAACGCCCACCGGTAGTACTCGAGTGCGCTGTGTGCCACGCCGGGCACGCGGAGCGCGCTCCGCATGCGGCGCATGGTGTCGCCGAACGTGGGCCGGGACGGCCAGCCCGGCCCCGACCACGCCAGCACCAGGCGTTCCAGCTCGGCCGCGTCGTCGGCGACCAGCCTGCGTTCGGGCAGTATCGGTAGCTGCGAGCGCACCAGGTGGCGCATCGCGGCGGCCTGGCCTCGCCGGCGCGGCAGCGAACGCCCGAACGCCGACCGGAGCGCGATCGGGTGCGCACCACCCAGGACCGACACCGAGCGCACGATGCGGGGATGCAGAATCGCCGCCGACCACGCGAGCAGGCCACCCCAGCCGTGCCCGACGAGGTGGGCGTCGCGTTCCCCGAGCGCGCGCACCAGGCCCGTGACATCCCCGGCCAGGGTCCAGCCGTCGTAACCCCGGGGTGGCTTGTCCGAGTCGCCGTAGCCGCGCAGGTCCACCGCGATCACCCGGAATCCCGCGTCGGCCAGGTCGCGCACCTGGTGATGCCAGACCCACCAGAACTCACCGAAGCCGTGCAGCAGCAACACCGCCGGGCCGGAACCGGATTCGGCCACGTGCAGCCGGATGCCGTTGGCCGAGACGTCCCGGTGGGTCCACGGCCCCTCCAGCCGTACGCTCGACGGGTCGGGCGCCTGCGCCGACGAGTCCGGCAACCCGGTCAGTGCCCCGCCGGGGAGGACGCGCCCGCCGTCGCGGGGTGGCCGCTCACCTCCGGGCTCGCGGGGTGGCCGCGGTGCCGGAGGGTGTCGGCGGTGTCCTTGAGGCTGTCCAGCGAGCGCTGCGGCTTGCGGACGCGCTTCCACTTGCGCAGTCCGAGGTAGCCGAACAAGCCGGCGACCACGAGCATCGACAGGAACACGATGCCGAACGCCGCCCAGCGCGGCAGCCACTCGGCGAGCAGCTCGCCGAGGAAGAAAAAGAAGAAGAACGAGCTGTACAGCGCGACGACGCCGGCCACGACGAAGAAGACACTGCCCTTGGCGGCCTTCTTCGCCTCGCCGACGGCCTCGGACTTGATCAGCTCGACCTCGGCCCTGACCAGCGTGGACACCTGACGCGCGGCGTCGCTGACCAGCGAGCCGATCGACTCCTGCTCGCCTGCGCTTCCGTCGTCGGAGGACAGCGGGATGTAGGGCACGGCACCCGCGCGGTCGCTGTCGCCTGAGTGGTGTTGGGGGCTGCTCACGCGCCTCATCGTGCCACGTGATCAACTCATCGGCGCGCCGGGCGCGCGGAGTGGTTCGGGCGCGCCGCGCGCCGGTGTGGTTCGGGCCCTGCGCTGGGCGCCGGTGTGATCGGTGTGCGCCTGGCGGACGCGTGGAGCGAGTCAGCCGAGCATCGTGCCGGAGGCGAAGCCGACGGCGTAGGTCACCGACATGGTCAACGCCCCGACACCGACGTTGCGCAGCGCTGCCCTCGCCGGTGGTGCGTCACCGAGCCGGGCGCTGACCCAGCCGGTACAGGCCAGTGCGACGACGACGGCCGCGGCCGTGGTGAGCACCCGCGTCGACGGCGGGCTCAGCGTGATGGCCAGCAACGGCAGCAGCGCGCCGACCGTGAAGGAGAACATCGAGGCCCATGCGGCCTGCCACGGGCTCGTGAGCTGGTCGGGGTCGATGCGGAGTTCGGCTTCCGCGTGCGCGCGCAGCGCGTCGTTCTCGGTGAGCTCGCGGGCGACCCGGGCGGCGAGCGCGGGCGAGAGGCCCTTGCGCTGGTAGATCTCGGCGAGCTCGCGCTCCTCTTCCTCGGGCATCGTGTGCAGCTCCTGGCGTTCGAGCCGGAGCATCGCGCGCTCGGTGTCACGCTGGGTGGAGACAGAGACGTACTCGCCGCCCGCCATCGACAGCGCTCCCGCGACCAGACCCGCGATCCCGGCCAGCAGGACCTCGGTGTGCCCGGCGGTCGCGCCCGCGACGCCGACGACGAGTCCGGCGGTGGACACGATCCCGTCGTTGGCGCCGAGCACCCCCGCGCGCAACCAGTTCAGCCTGCCACCGACGTCGTGCCGGTGCGGCTCGTCGCGGTGGGGGATCTGCCCGTCGGCCACAGCGCCATCCCAACGCACACCGCGGACGCGGGCAACACGGACACGCGGGCGACACGATGTGGGCGACACGGGTCGCCCGGTGCGGGCGGGGACCGGCCGAGCACCGGCGCGGCCCCCGCCCGGATCGGCTCAGCTTTCCAGTTCGGCGAGTGCCTGCCTGGCCTGTTCGAGCTCGGCCTCCAACTGGGCCACCTTCGCCTGCTGCTGCTCCTTCGCGGCGTTGATGACCTCGTCGATCGGGGCGGACAGCTCCTCGTGCAGCTCCTTGGCCGCGCGCGAGACCGCCGCCGCCGGGATGTCGAGTCCCCGGGCCACCCACTTGCTGCCGTGCTTGAGCTCGGCCTGCCACTCGCCGTCGGCCGTGCCCGTGACGGTGAGGGTCAGCTCCACCGTCCGGGTCTTGCGGGCACCACCCTTGCCCTTGCCGCCGCCCTTACCGCGCTGCGGCTTGCCCTGTTCCTGATCGCTACCGGACTGCTCGCCACCGGACTGGTCACTACCGGACCGGTCACCGGTCTGCTCCGCGGGCCGGTCGTCGCCGGTGTGCTCGGCGCCGGCCTGCTCCGCGGGCCGGTCGGCCGGCTGCGCGGGTGTGCCGTCCTCGTGCGGCGGGGCGTCCGTGGTCTGGATCGCGGAACCAGCGGAATCAACGGTCATCGTTGGTGTCGTCTCCTTGCCCGGCTGAGGGTGTCGATGCAGGCGGCCAGGATAGAACGTGCGTTCGACTCACGCCTCGCCGGGTGCGACGGGGGAGCGACGGCGAAAATGCCGCGCGGAAACGCGCGAGGTTGCGCCTGTGACTGTATCGAGACCTTCATGAAATGTTTCCGGTCGATCTTCCCGAGTGTTCTGGCGTTACACCTCTCCACACGAAAGAGTGAAACGCGGGGCGCGGCGGTGGCGGCGAGTGTGTTTTCGCAGCTCCCGCCGATTCCGCGCTGGGCGTGAGGGGGTGTACGGACCACCGTTCGGTCACAGTTCGGACAAACTCTCGGTAACGCCCGCACCGACTGTGACGATCACTCGTTCTCGTTGGCATGCGGGCGATCGGCGACACGGCGACCGTCGACGTGTGGACAGTGCCGTGCCCTGCCAGAAGGTCCGGCCGCCGCTTCGGTGGAGGGGAAGACTCACGCTCACGTGCGCATTCACGCCGAAAGGGAACCTGCTGTCGGGGCGTGAAAGAGGCTTTGTTTTAATAGCTCTCGCCTCGCCCAGTCGATCAATGCCCCAGGGACTGTGAAATGGAAAGTACCGAGATTCGCCACGATCGCCCCGCCCGCCGTGCGGGCGGCCGGACGTCCTCGCCCCGGAAACGGGTCGCGCTCGCGGCCGTGACCACGCTGACGCTGCTGACGTCGGCCTGCGGTGGAGGCGGAGGTGACTCCGCCGAGGCCGCTGGTGGTGCGCAGGACGCGAACACGTTGCCCGAAGCGACCACGTACGGAGAGATCCCGAACGCGCCCAAGGACCCGGCGCCCGCCGAACCCACGGACGGCGAGGTGCTGCACCCCAAGCGCGAGCTCGCGATCCACGACGCGGTCGACGGCACCGAGATCGCGCGTCTCCCGGTCGAGCAGATCTCGTCCCCGACCTGGGTCCCCGTCGTCAAGCGTGAGGGCGACTGGGCCCAGATCCTGCTCCCCACGCGTCCCAACGGGGCGACGGGCTGGATCAAGGCGGGCGAGGACGCGGTCGAGACCGCCGAGAACGACTACCTGGTCAATGTCGACCGTGAGGCGTTCACGCTCGAAATCCTCAAGGGTGGCGAGCAGATCGGCGAGTGGCAGGTCGGCCTCGGCAAGGAGGAGCACCCGACCCCGAAGGGGCGTGCCTACATCATCGCCTCGATCGAGGAGACCGTGAACGACTACAGTCCGATCGTTCTCCCGCTCAGCAGCCACTCGAGCTCGCACAAGACCTACGGGGGTGGGCCCGGCACGGTCGGGTTCCACACGTGGCCCGACGACAGCTTCGTCGGCAAGCCGTCGAGCGACGGGTGCATCAGGGTGACCCAGGACGCCCTCGACGCACTCGCCGAGCTTCCTCTCGGCACGGTCGTCAACATCCAGTGATCGGCCGCCGGTTCGCTCGCGACACCAGCACATTCGCCAGTTCCCACTGAACGAAAGGTAATTCCTTGTCCAAGAAGAAGACGGCCCTCGGCGCCGGTGTCCTGTCCGCCCTCGTCGCGGGCGGCGTCGCGTTCGCCCCGGTGGCGACCGCGCAGCAGCAGGACTCCGCCTACGCGCTCGGCGCGAGCGGGCTGCTCAACGTGACCAAGGTTCCGCACGTGGTCGGCGAGGGTAAGGACCACCTGGTCTACTCCGCGCTGCCCTCGGCCGACCAGGCCATCCTGACCGCGGGCGTGTTCAACGCCGCCGTCGACACGGGCTTCGCCACCGCCAGCACCGCGGACGTGGGCGTCGACCTGCCGGTGCCCGGTGCGCCCGGCATCAAGGCGTCGCTGATCGAGGCCGAGTGCGACAACCTCAACGCGACGACCTCGATCGTCGACCTCGAGGTCGGCGGCGAGAAGATCGAGCTGAACCAGATCAAGCCGAACACCAAGGTCGTCCCCGGCCCGCTGGAGGGGATCGCCCAGCTGACGCTGAACAAGCAGGAGGATAACGGCGACGGCACCACGACCGTCACCGCGCTCTCCCTGGAGATCCTGGGCAAGACGCAGACGCTGGACCTCTCCTCCGCCACGTGCGGCAAGGGCGACGACGACAGCGAGGACCCGGCGGAGCCGACCGAGCCCAGCGACCCGACCGAGCCCTCCAAGCCGGAGGACCCGGACGACGGTGACAACGGCGACGACGGCGACAACGGTGACAACGGCGGCGACGACGGCGACAACGGCGACGACGCGCCCGGCGACACCCCGGACGAGGGCGGCAAGGCCCCGAAGCCGGTTCCGCAGCCCGGCCACCTGGACGTGACCGGCTGAGCTGAGCCCACCGGGCTCGCGACAAGGCGGGGCGGCCTCCACCACGAGCAGGGTGGAGGCCGCCCTTTTTTCGTACCTCCGGTGGCGCCGCGCCGGTCGCGCGTCCCGGACGGTTCGTGGCCGGGACCCGCCGGCCACGAACCACCGCTCGTTACTCGTCGCCCTTGCCGGAGCGCAGACCGCTGGAGATCAGGTCCATCACGGAGCTGTCGGCCAGGGTCGTCACGTCGCCGACCTCGCGGTTCTCGGCGACGTCGCGCAGCAGCCTTCGCATGATCTTGCCGGAGCGGGTCTTCGGCAATTCGGGAACGACCATGATCTGCCGCGGCTTGGCGATCGGGCCGATCTCGGAGGCGACGTGGTCGCGCAGCGCCTGGATCGCCTCGGCGCCGCCCGCGTCGTCCTCGGCCACCCCACCGCGCAGGATGACGAAGGCGACGATGCCCTGCCCCGTGGTCGGGTCGGCGGCGCCCACCACGGCGGCCTCGGCGACGGTCGGATGGGACACCAGCGCCGACTCCACCTCCGTGGTCGAGATCCGGTGCCCGGACACGTTCATCACGTCGTCCACCCGGCCGAGCAGCCACACGTCGCCGTCGGTGTCGTACTTCGCGCCGTCACCGGCGAAGTAGAAACCCTGCTCGGCGAAACGCGACCAGTAGGTCTCGCGGTAGCGCTCGTCGTCGCCCCAGATGCCGCGCAACATCGCGGGCCACGGCTTGTCGAGCACGAGGTAGCCGCCGCCGCCCTTGCCGACCTCGGCGCCGGTGTCGTCGACGACCTTGGCCGAGATGCCCGGCAGCGGACGCTGCGCCGAACCCGGCTTGGCGTGCGTGACGCCGGGCAGCGGCGAGATCATGATCGCGCCGGTCTCGGTCTGCCACCAGGTGTCCACGACCGGGCAGCGGCCACCGCCGATGTGCTCGCGGTACCACATCCAGGCCTCGGGGTTGATCGGCTCGCCCACCGAGCCGAGCACCCGCAGCGACGACAGGTCGTACCCCGCGGGGATGTCCGAACCCCACTTCATGAACGTGCGGATCAGCGTCGGCGCGGTGTAGTACAGCGAGACCTTGTAGTTCTGGACGATCTCCCAGTGCCTGCCCTCGTGCGGTGTGTTGGGTGTGCCCTCGTAGACGACCTGGGTGGCGCGGTTGGCGAGCGGCCCGTACACGATGTAGGTGTGGCCGGTGACCCAGCCGATGTCGGCCGTGCACCAGTAGACGTCCTCGCCGGGCTTGTGGTCGAACACCGCGTGGTGGGTGTAGGCGGCCTGGGTCAGGTACCCGCCCGAGGTGTGCAGGATGCCCTTCGGCTTCCCCGTGGTACCCGAGGTGTAGAGGATGTAGAGCGGGTGCTCCGAGTCGAACGCCTCGGGGGTGTGCGTGTCGGGCTG
Organism: Saccharomonospora saliphila YIM 90502; assembly: GCF_000383795.1. Lineage (GTDB taxonomy): Bacteria > Actinomycetota > Actinomycetes > Mycobacteriales > Pseudonocardiaceae > Saccharomonospora > Saccharomonospora saliphila. Next base: position 29,730 of record NZ_KB912629.1, on the reverse strand, counting down.
GGCCTCGACCAGCTCGTCCCACCACAGATCGCGTCCCTCGGTCCACGGCACGTCGTCGCCCGTGCGGCGCACCACGAGGACCTTCTCCACGCTCTCCGCGCCGTCCAGCGCCTCGTCCACGTTGGCCTTCATCGGCGCGGCCTTGCCCCTGCGGTACTGGCCGTCCGATGTGATCACCACCTTAGCGCGGGCGTCGTCGACGCGGGAGCGCAGCGCCGTCGGGGAGAACCCGCCGAACACGACACTGTGCAGCGCGCCGATCCGTGCGCAGGCCAGCATCGCCACGATCGCCTCGGGAACCATCTGCAACTGGATCGCGACGCGGTCGTGCGCGCCCACCCCGAGCGAGATCAGCGCGTTCGCCGCGCGGCTCACCTCTCGCCGCAACTCGGCGTAGGTGATGTCCCGGCTGTCGCCGGGCTCGCCGACCCAGTGGATGGCGACCTGGTCGCCGTGCCCGGCCTCGACATGACGGTCGACGCAGTTGTAGGCGACGTTGAGCTTGCCGCCCACGAACCACTTGGCGAACGGCGCCTCGGACCAGTCCAGTACGCGCGACCACGGTGTGTCCCAGTGCAGCCGCTCGGCCTGCCGCGCCCAGAACGCCTCCCGGTCGGCGTCGGCCTCGGCGTAGGCCTGCTCGCTCAGGTTCGCCTGTGCCGCGAATTCCTCGCTCGGAGAAAACGTTCGGCTCTCGGTCAACAGGTTGTCGAGTGCCGGTGACTTCTCTGTCATGGTGCGTGTCCTCTTCCAGATGCGACAAACAGGTCCGCGCTCACAGGCGCCGGTGGCGACGGTAGTACCCCATGTCACAAGAGTGCAGCCAGATCACGACGGTCGACAAGTGCCCGCCGACGAGCGGCTGACGAGCGGGCGACGAGCGCTGCCTATGCTCACGGGCATGACCGATCCGCTCGCACCACTGATGGAGCTCGACGGCGTCGCCGAGGCGGCGGACAAGGCCCGGGACGCGGTGTTCGCCGTGCACCGGCATCCGGCCAACCTGCGCGGCGGGTCGGCGACGGCCGCCGAGGCGTCGGTCCGCGCGGCCCGT
>NZ_KB912629.1:19373-28576 GCF_000383795.1 Saccharomonospora saliphila YIM 90502 | reverse complement strand
CAGGGCAGCCAGGGCGTCCCGCACGTGCCCGTCGCTGCGGCGCAGCGCGGCGTCGGCCTCGGTGACCTCCGCGCCGGAGAGCAGGCGCACCAGGGCGATCTTGAGGTCGCCGTCGGCGTCGGCGAGGGCACGGGCGCAGTCCCGCTCGGTACCGCCGGTGGCCTCCCGCAGGATCCGCAGGGTCCGTCCGCGTAGCTTCGCGTTGGTGGCCCGCATGCTGACCATGAGATTCGAGTACGTGCGGCCCATCCGCACCATCGTCGCCGTCGAGAAGGCGGTGAGCACGAGCTTCTGCGCCGTGCCCGCCTTCATCCGTGTCGACCCGGCGATGACCTCCGGCCCGGTGTCGACCGTGACGAGGATGTCCACCTCGTCGCCGACCGTCACGCGCGGGTTGCACGACACCAGCGCCGTCGTGGCGCCCCGCCGCCGGGCCTCCCGCAGCGCACCGAGCACGTAGGGGGTGCGCCCGGAGGCGGTCAGCCCGAGCACGACATCCCCGGGTGCCACGGCATCGCCGACTTCGGCCGCCGCCGTGTCCGCGTCGTCCTCGGCGTTCTCGACGGCGTTGCGCAGCGCCCGCTCACCGCCCGCGTGGTGCGCGACGAACCAGTCCGGGTCGATGTTGAAGGTGGGTGCCAGCTCCGCGGCGTCGAGCACCGCGAGCCGCCCCGACGTGCCCGCGCCCACGTAGTGCACCCGCCCGCCTGCGCGCAGCGCCCCGGTGGCGGCGTCGACCGCGCGGGCGAGTTCGGGCAGCGCCGCCCGGACCGCGTCCGGCACCGTCCGGTCCTCGGCGTTGATGGCGGCCAGCAGTTCGGCCGTCGACATCCGGTCGAGGCCGGTGGTGCGGGGGTTGCGTCGCTCCGTCGGCGACTCGACGTGCGCGATGCTGCTCGAAGCGGTCATCGTGGCCTCACTGTTGTTGGATCGACGTGGCGGTCACCGGCCCTGGGCCTGCCGTCTCCTGCCGTCGGGGCGTGCGCCGAGACGGTGACCGTCGACGGCGTCCCGGGTGGAGTCGAGGGCGGTCATCGCGTCGTCCAGGTGGCGCTGCGCCACGCCGATGAACAGACAGTCGATGACGGTCAGTTGGGCGATCCGGCTCGCCGTGGCGCCCGAGCGGAACGTGGTCTCCCGCGCCGCCGTGGTGAGCACGTGATCGGCCACGGTGGTGATCGGCGACCGGGGGAAGTTCGTGACGGCGACCGTGGTGGCGCCGTGCTCGCGCGCCACCCGCAGTGCCTCGACGGTGTCACTGGTGGCGCCGCTGTGCGAGACGGCGACGGCCACGTCGCCGGGGCGCAGCACGGCCGCGGAGGTCAGCATGATGTGGGTGTCCGACCAGGCGAACGACACCCTTCCGATGCGGTGCAGCTTCTGCTGGAGGTCGGCGGCGACGAAGGCGCTGGCCCCCACACCGTAGACGTCCACCCGTCCGGCCGCGGCGAGTGCGCCGAGGACGCGCTCCAGCGTCGCCGTGTCGAGTTGGTCGGCGGTCTCCTCGACCGCCCTCGCGTCGGCGAAACCGATCTTGCTCACCACGTCCGCCAGGTCGTCGTCCGCGGTGATGTCTCCGCCGAGGTCCTGCGACGACCGTGCCTCGGAGCGCGCGGTGTCGGCGGCCAGGGCGATGCGGAGCTGCGGGTAACCACCGACGCCGATGGCCTTGCAGAACCGGGTGACCGTGGTCTCGCTCGTCTCGGCCGCCAGGGCGACCTCGGTGATGCTGCGCCGGGCGACCGCCGACGGGTCGTCCAATACCACCTTGGCGACCCGCTGCTCGGCCCGCGCCAGCCCGGGCAGCAGCGACCGGATGCGCACGAGCGCGCTTCCCCCGTCCTGGTCGTGCGCGTCAGCCCGTTCCTCGGGGGTGCCGGTGCCCGTCGTGGGAGCGGCAACGGCGTCGTGCGTGTGGTCGCCCCCGCCGTCTGTGGGAAAGTTACTAACCGGAGGCATATGAGACAAGATTACCCGCACCTTCCCGTGTGATCGCAACCTGAGCGCGCACACCCAGGCCGCGCCGAGCCGTTGCCCGCAGAGTCGTCTCGCCCCGCGCGCTCGTTAACCCGATCTGGCTAACGAGTTCGCAACTATCAGCGGTCGCGGAGGACGAATCCGTCGGCGTCCAGCCGTTCCGGGTCTCGTTCGGCGTCGAGGACGGTGCCCCGTTCGTCACGGACCCGCACCCCGTCGACGAGAACGCCACGCCCGGTGTAGTTCCCGTCCGTGGTGAATCGCCAACGAAGCGTCAGCGCGTCCGCACGGGGCAGAGGCGCTCGCACCGACCACCATGCGCGCTCTGCCGTGCCGGACAGCGCCCGCACCGTGCCCTCGGGCGCGCCCCGGCCGTGTGCCCGCATCGGCAGCGCCCGCCAGGTCGGGTCATCCTCGGTGCGCGCCTCCAGGACCAGCCGGTCGCTCGACTCGCTGTGCACGAACGTCCGGAACTCCACGGAGCCGGAGCCGCGCGGCGACAGCGCGGGGGTGCCGAGCGTGGCGCTCTCGGCGTCGCCCGCGCCGCTGAACCACGCGTGCGTTCCCCGCACCGGCTCCACTGCCAGCGCCCGCGCCAGCGCGGTGGCCCACGTCTGCCGTGCCGGGTTCACCGAGCCCCACTCCCGGGACGGGTGCACCCGGTTCGTCAGCAGCACCGCCACCGACCGCGAGAGCGGGTCGATCACCAGCGACGTCCCGGTGTAGCCGGTGTGTCCCGCCGTGGCGGGCGAGGTCAGCCCACCCATGTACCAGAGCTGGTCGAGCTCGAAACCGAGTCCGTGCGCGTGGCCCGGGAAGTCGGAGTTGTAGTCGGTGAACAGCGCCCGCACGCTGTCCGGGCGCAGGATGCGCTCACCGTCGTAGGTTCCGCCGTTGAGCAGGGCCTGGGCGAGCACGGCCAGATCCCGCGCGGTCGAGAACAGGCCCGCGTGCCCGGCCACGCCGCCGAGAGCCCAGGCGTTCTCGTCGTGCACCTCGCCGTGCACCATGCCGCGGTCGGGCTCGCGCTGGAACTCGGTGGCGGCGATGCGGTGGCGCTGCGCAGGGCCGGGGTTGAAACCGGTGTCGGTCATGCCCAGCGGCCCGGTGATCCATTCGGCGATCACCGCGTCGAGCGGGTCACCGGTCACGCGTTCGACGAGTACACCGAGGGTGATGAGGTTGAGGTCGGAGTAGGCGTAGTCGGTGCCGGGCTCGGTCCGCGGCGGCACCTCGAGGACGGCGCGGATGCGGGAGGGCACGTCCGGGTGCTCCCGCCACAACGGGAGGGTCGGCTGCAGGCCGGAGGTGTGCGTGAGCAGCTGGCGCACCGTGATGGCGTCCTTGCCGTGCGCCCCGAACTCGGGGAGGTGCCGTGCGACCGGATCGTCGAGCGAGACGGGGAACCGTTCCACGAGCCGCATCACCGCCACCGAGGTGAACAGCTTGGTGATCGAGGCGATGTCGAAGACGGTGTCCTCGCGCATCGGCACCCGCTCCTCGGGGGGCAGCTCGGTGCCCTCGCCGTCGGCGTAGCGCACCGCGTCTCCCGCGGCGTGCGTGTCGACGACCATGCCGTCGTGGGCCAGCAGCCCCACCGCGCCCGAGAACAGCGGGTGCCCGTCGACGGCGTCCGGCGCGGTCCAGCCTTCGAGCCGCCGCTCGGCCGCGCGGAGGGGTTCGGGGTCGAGTCCGGCCCGTTCCGGCTCCGCTTCCCGCAGGACGGTCGAGGCGGGGGAGAACCCGGGCCGGGGTCGGTCGAACCGGCCTGAGCCGGACTCCACCGCCGCCATCGCGGTCACTCCCGTCAACACCAGGACCGCCACCAGAGCGGTGACTCTCGCCGCGCGGCTCCGCGAGGTGGGAAGGCCCGAGATCCACCCCGGTGTGCGCCTCGGCGCTGTGCCCTTCGGTCGCATCGTCGCCGTCTCACCTTCACTCTGTCACGGCCGAGCCGGCACGGCCCGGGCTCGCCTGTCGGGGTGTCGCTGTCGCTGTCGCACGGACGGGGCGTGGCACGGTCGGAGGGCGGTCACCGGTAGAGCAGGTAGGGCTCACGCCTGCGCTCGAACCCGGCCAGTTCGGCGCGCCACGAGCCGACGATCTCATCCGGCGATGCTCCAGCGTCCACCATCGTGCGGAACCGGTCGGAGCCGGTGAGTTTGTCGATGAACAGGTCGTCGCGCCAGGCGAACACCTCGGGGTGCATCCGCGCGGCCGCGACGATCATCTCGACGGCCGTGCGGATGGGGTCGAAGGTGTGCGGGTCGGTGACGCTGAGCTGCACGCCGCCGCATGTGTCGCCGGTGAACTTGCCGAACGTGGGCACGAAGTAGGTTTCCCGCAGCGCCACGCCGTCGAGCTCGCGTCCGGCCAGGTGCTCGCGCCAGCGCCAGTCCAGCCCCGGTGCGCCGATGATCTCGAAGGGCCGGGTCGTGCCGCGTCCCTCCGACAGCACCGTGCCCTCGAACAGGCAGGTACCGGGATACACCAGGGCGGTGTCCGGGGTGGGCATGTTCGGGCTCGGCGGTGTCCACAGCAGGCCGGTGTCGGCGAACACCCGGTCGCGCCGCCAGCCACGGGCGGTGACGACGTCCAGCTCGTCCAGCCTGCCGCCGGCGTCGGGCAGGAATTCGGCGTCGAAGAACCGCGCGAGCTCGCCGACGGTCATGCCGTGCTGCTGCGCGATCGGCTTGAGGCCCACGAACGAGCTGTACTCGGGGTCGAGCAGGGGGCCGGCCGCGTCGCCGCCGATCGGATTGGGCCTGTCCAGCACCACGAACGCCGCGCCGACCCGGGAGGCGGCGACCATCGCCGTGTACATGGACCAGATGTAGGTGTAGAACCGCGCTCCGACGTCGGCGATGTCGAACACGACCGTGTCGACGCCGGCATCGGTGAACAGGCCCGCGAGCGTGTCCTCGTCCACGCCGTAGATGTCGTAGACGGGAAGGCCGGTGCGTGGATCGGTGTAGTCCCCCTCGGAGCCGCCCGCCTGGGCACTGCCCCGGAAGCCGTGCTCGGGGCCGAACACCGCGACCGGGCGTACCCCCGCGGCCATCAGCGAGTCCACGATGTGCGTACGGTCGGCCAGCACGCCGGTCGGGTTGGACAGCACGCCCACCTTGCGGCCGGACAGGCGCTGCCAGCCCTCGGCGGCCAGGCGGTCGGCTCCCGGCGTCACCGGCCTCCCGAGTCCGTCCGCACCGGTCCTGCCGGGGCCGTCGCCCGCGGACGTCGTCGGCGACGAGCTGCTCGCCAGCATCGAGCCGGTGGCCAGGAGTGGTCCGGCCAGCGCGCTCGCGGAGAGGAAGCGGCGTCGGTTCACGGTCATGGCGCCTCGCTGTCGCTGTCGGTGGTCGGGGTCACCAGGTCAGCCCGTGGCCGAACGGGTAGAGGATCTCTCCCGGGTCCGAACCCGACGGAACGGCGACCGGCAGGGCCCCCTCCGGAGCGCTCTCGCCGAAGAGCACCGCGGCCAACGAGGTCATGGTGACGTCGCGCCAGTCGTAGGTCGCCACCCAGGTGGGCACGTCGGCGTATCCGGCGTCGTACGGCTCCTGGACCGCGACGGCGACGACGGGCGTATCGGTGCTGGTGAGTCGCTCCACAAGGTCGCGTTGCCCGGCGTCCCCGCGCAAGTTGTTGGTGAGCACCATCACCAGCTCGGACTCCCGCGCGGCGGCCACCGCGCGGTCGATCGCGGACTCGTCCGGGGCGGCCCCGGTCGGCATCGCGGTGGCCGTGCCGTCGGTGCGCGGCGCGACCTGCTCGGCCAGCGCGGTCACCGGGTCGGCCGGGTAGCCGGGATAGCCCGGGTTGGACCACCCGGTGACCAGCACGTCACCGGCACCGGAGGTCAGGGGCAGCAGACCCGCGTCGTCGCGCAGGACGGTGGTGGTGCCGTCGGTGACGCGCCGCACCTGCTCGCGGTGCTCGGGCGTGCCGACGCGGTTGGCGAGCCCGTCGGTGGGCACGATCGGCTCGGCCACGACACCCCTGCGGTGCTTGGCCTCGAGGATGCGGCGCACGCTGACGTCGATCCGCTTCTCGGACAGCCTGCCGGAGCGCACCGCGTCCAGCACGGAGTCGATGGCGAGGCCGAGGTCGGGCGGCATCAGCATCTGGTCCACGCCCGCTTCGAGCGCGCGCACCGGGATCTCGGAGTCCGGGTAGAGATCGCGCACGCCCCGCATCCCGAGCGAGTCGGTGACCACGACCCCGTCGTAACCCAGTTCCTCGCGAAGCAGGCCGGTCATGATCGGTTCGGACAACGTCGCCGGGTCGCCGGAGGGGTCGAGCGCGGGCACGGAGATGTGCGCGGTCATGATCGAGTCGATGCCCGCCCGTACGGCCTCGGCGAACGGGGGCAGGTCGGTCTCCCGCCACTCCGCCTCGTCGCGGTCGATCACCGGAAGCCCCACATGACTGTCCGTGGCCGCGTCACCGTGCCCCGGGAAGTGCTTGGCCGCGGCGGAGACGGTGCGGGTCTCGTGCCCGGAGTCCTCATAGCCGCGGACCTGGGCGGCGACGTACCGGCCCGCCAGTTCCGGGTCGGAGGTGAACGAGCGCGAACCGATCACCGGGTTCCGCGGGTTGGAGTTGACGTCGGCCACCGGTGCGAAGTTCTGCGTGATCCCGAGTGCGCGCAGTTCGGCGGCAGTGATCGCCGCCGTCGTCTCGGCCGCCCCGGCATCGCGCGCCGCGCCGAGCGCCATCGCGCTCGGGTACTCGGTGACGTCCTCGGCGATCCGGGTGACCCGGCCGCCCTCCTGGTCGATCGCGATGGTCAGCGGCACCGGCGGGTTCTCGCCGAGCGCGGCCCGCTGGAGGCCGTTGGACAGCTCCGCGACCTGCTCGGGACTCTCGATGTTGTCGGTCCCGCCGTGGTTGAAGTAGATGACGCCGCCGACGTCGTACTCGCGCACCACGTCGGCGGGGGTGTCGACGCCGTACTTGTCCCGGTTGCCCGGGTGTGCCTGGTCGGCCGAGGTTCCCCAGACGTCGGCCACGAACAGGTGGCCCACCTTCTGCTCCAGCGTCATGGAGCGCAGCACCCGTTCGGGCCAGCTCTGGGCGTGTGGATCGGGCAGGCCCGGCACGTTCGGCGGCGCCGGTGGGGTGGGTGGTGCCGGCGGTGTGGGCGGCGTGGGCTGGGCCGAGGCCGCACCGGTGACGGCGAGCAGGCCTGCGAGCGTGACGGTCGCGCAGATCCGCCACGGGCGGATGCGGGAACGGGCGTGGGCGGTGGGCACGGGCAGCCTCCCAGTCGTGTGGCGCGTCGTCGCGAACCTCGCTGTGAGAAATCCACTCGGACGAGTCAGCATGTGGAAAGCTACTAACGTGCGAGTGACGGGTCAACGACCGAAAGTGGTATGAGGCCGGGCCTGACCGCGCCTTCTTGTCACGCACAGTCGCGAGGGAAGAGGGCACGGCCTTGTCGTGGCTCGGGACGTGGTCGAACGCGGGCACACACGTCGGTGGCACCCACCGAGGCCTCGGCGGGTGCCACCTGACAGCGCGGACCACACGGGCGACCAAGCGTGCGGTTGTGTCGTCGCAGTACGGGTACTCGGCGCTCGGCGTCCCGATACGCAGTCCCTGACGACGAGCCTTTTCGCGGCGAGCTCCGCGTGGGTACCCGGCGTCCGCGCACGGAGATCCTGTCAGGGGAGACCCGGCTTCTCCTCCGCCGAGCCTCTGGCCGACACGATGTCCGCACTTCCTTTCTAGCCAGTGATGCCCGTCACTTCAAGCGGGTCGACGGATGCACCGTTCCAGACACGACTGCCTCACTCGATGGGGCGACCTCGCCGGACGAGGCGAGCGCCCGGACGGTCACTCCCTTCGCCTGCGACGGGAGAGCCCGTAGAAGGTGGCACCGGCCGCGACGGCCCCGACACCCAGGCCAACCGCCACGGCGGTCGCCGACGGAGCGGGAATGCGCGCGCGGAGGGAGACCGGGTTGGCGAACGTGTGCACCGGCCAGTCCCGTTCGGCGGCGAGCTTGCGCAGCAGGCGGTCGGGGTTGACCACATGCGGATGACCGACCGCCTCCAGCAGCGGGACGTCGGTGCTGGAGTCGGTGTAGGCGTGCGCGGCGCTCAGGTCGTAGCCACGCTCGTCCGCGAGCTGCCGCGCGGCGACGGCCTTGTACTCGCCGTAGCAGTAGAAGTCGACCCGGCCGGAGTAGCGCCCGTCGACGACCTCCATCCTGCTGCCCACGCAGTGGTCGACCCCGAGCATGTCACCGATGGGGCCCACGACCTCCTCGCCCGTGGCCGAGAGCACGATCACGTCGTGGCCCCGTGCCCGGTGCCACTCGATCATCTCGGCCGCCTCCGCGTACACCAGTGGTGCCACCACGTCGTGCAGGGTTTCGTCGACCACGGCCTTGACCTGGTCGACGTCCCAGCCCGCGCACATCGCCGAGATCTCGGCGCGCAGCCGCTCGGTCCGGTCGGCGTCCGCGCCCGACAGCGAGAAGACGAGCTGTGCGTAGGCACTGCGCAGCGCGGCACGGCGATTGATCAGACCCTCACGCAGGAACGTCCGGCTGAACGCCAGCGCGCTCGACGAGGCGATGATCGTCTTGTCCAGGTCGAAGAACGCGGCGGTACGCCGGGAGGACGTCGGTTCGGTGGTCGAGCCAGTATCGCCGACCGGCGCGTTCGCGGAAGAGTTCTCGGATGCCGCCACGCGGCACACGATATGTGACTCGACCGGATGCGCACGGTCGGCATGGCGGCAAGCGGCACACCGTCCGCTTTCGTGCCCGGCCACGGCCTCCCGCCGGAGTGGCGGTGAGGCACGCCCGGCCGGTCCGGACCCGGCGGCCCTCGCTTCTCGCCCTGGCGGAAACCGCCCTTTTCCTTGTCCCGGCTCCCGCCGCGCGTCTGTCCGAGTATCCCCCGCCGGTGTGCCCGCCTTCCGTTCGCGGAGCTCGCCGGTACGGGTACGGACCGGTGGTGACCAGGTTGTCCACAGGTGTCCGGTTGTCCACAGGCGCTCGTGCGGGCCGTTGCCCGGCGCGGTTGTGGCCACGACGGTGACGGTGTCGGCACGGACACGGCCGGGCGTGATGCGGTGCCCGGTTCGGACGGAGGGGAACCACGTGGCACGAGGCGAGGTGCACCGGCGGCACGGGACGCGGCGGCGGCACGGGACCGAGCGGCACGGAACTGAGCGGCACGGGGCCGAGCGGCAGGGGGCGGTGGAGGCCCGCG
>NZ_KB912629.1:12815-19273 GCF_000383795.1 Saccharomonospora saliphila YIM 90502 | reverse complement strand
ACCGCGCGGGCTCGTGCCGGGCCGGTGGACGACCGCGCCGGCGCCGCACGGCACGCCGGGTGAGCCGTCCGGGGACGAGCAGCGGTCGATGGTGTGCGGTAAGCGGTCGAACACGGTGATCGGCGGCGGCGCACGGCCGTCCGGACCGTCTGATGTGCCTGGTCGGCGAGCGAGCGCGACCCACGGTCGCCGACGCTTCCGCACCGTCCGCGCGGCGCCGAGGGGCGGGCCGATCACGGGTGAATGGCGACGACCGGTCCCGTCAGTGGGCACCTCGGTTCGGCCCGGGTGTTGACCGACTGCTCACTCACCGTTCACCGCGCACCGGTTGTCGAGGAGGTGGTTCCGGTCACCTCGTCCGTGGCGTTGAGTGAAATGCGGCACCGCAACGAGGCGGTCGGATTTTCTACAGGAGGCGTGAGCGAGACATGGTGGACACCGAGTGGCCGGAAACCTGGCGTGCCGCGTTCCGGATCGAGCTGCGCGCGGAGGCCATCGGCCTGGCGTGGCGCGGCTGGCCGGTGCTGCCGGGGACCTACCCGGAGAGTGCGGACGGATCCGGCGCTGCCTGGACGGCGCCGGTGCCCGCGCACGCGGACTGGCGGGAACGGCTCAACGCGCATCCCCGGCAGGTCGCCGCGTGGTGGACCGGCAGGCCGCACAGCCTGCTCGTGGCCACGGGCACCATGGTGGACGCGGTGGAGGTCGGCGACGGGCTCGGCCGACGTGCGGCCACGCTACTGCGGGCATCCGGGCAGCCGGCCCCCATCGTCGCCATGCCGAACGGGCGCTGGTTGTTCCTCACCACCTCCGCCGGGGACCTTCCCGACGCTCTGGCCGAGCGTGACGACGTCGCCTGGCACGGCGAGGGCGGGTGGATCCCGTTGCCGCCGACTCCCTTCCGGGAAGGGGTCGTGCACTGGCGGGTCAAGCCCGAGATCTGGGGCTGGCGCCTGCCGAGGGCGGAGACCGTGCACGACGTGCTGGTGCGGGCCCTGGACGACGAATCCTGCCGCACCGCTCCGGAAAGCGTGGAGCGGCAGAGTGCGCACCCGGAGGTCACGGGTGCGGCGCGAGACGGACTGAACACCGCGACCGCCGGGCGGTCTCAGCGCGTGCTCACCGCGGAGTCGTCGGCCGCCTGATCGCCTGCGGCCTCGTCGTGCCGGGCGTCGTCGTGCCCGGCGTCGTCACGATCGCCGCCCGGTTCGGGCAGGGTGGCGAGCACGATGTCGAGTACGGCCACCGCTCCCGCCTTGTCCAGCGGGTCGTTGCCGTTGCCGCACTTCGGCGACTGAACGCAGGACGGGCAGCCCGTCGGGCACTCGCAGGCGAGCACGGCCTCCCGCGTCGCGGCAAGCCAGGGCCTGAGAGCGGAATACCCGCGGTCGGCGAATCCCGCCCCTCCGGGATAGCCGTCGTGCACGAACACCGTCGCCTCCCCGGTGTCCGTGTGCCTCGCGGTCGAGACTCCGCCGATGTCCCACCTGTCGCAGCTCGCGAACAGCGGTAGCAGGCCGATCGCCGCGTGCTCGGCGGCGTGCAGGGCGCCGGGGACGCGCGCCGGTTCGAGACCGGCGCCCCCCGGCTCCCCGCGCGCGGGCGGGCACAGCAGATCCTCGTCGACCGTGTACCACACGGCGCGGGTACGCAGGACCTGTTCGGGCAGGTCGAGCGGGACGTGGTCGAGCACCTCCCCGGAGGGCAGGCGGCGCAGGTAGCCCACCACCCGGGAGGTCACCGCGACCTCGCCGAGGTTGACCGTCACGCCCCCGTGGTCGGTGCTGTGCTCGGTGTTCAACACCGCGATGTCGATGACCTCGCGTGCCGAGGTGTTCCACTCCGGGTCCTGGGCGTGGACCAGCGCCACGCCCTGGTCGAGGTCCAGGTCGTCGACCACGTAGGACGATCCCCGGTGCAGGTACACCGCGCCCGGGTGCACGGTCGAGCAGGCGGAAGCGCCGTCGACCGTCCCGAGCAGGCGCGCGGTGTCCGCCTCGACCACCGCCACCTGGTCGCCGCCCGACCCGCGCAGGTCCACCGAGTGGTGCGGGCGTTCACGCTCGGTCCAGTACCAGCCGCTCGGCCTGCGCCGCAGCACCGAGTCCGTGACCAGCTCATCCAGCACCGTCCGTGCCGTGTCTCCGCCGAACGCCTCCAGCTCTCGCACGGTCAGTGGCCGTTCCGCCGCCGCGCACGCGAGGTGCGGCGCCAGCACGTAGGGGTTGGCCGGATCGAGCACGGCCGCCTCGACGGGCCGGTCGAGCAAGGCGGCCGGGTGGTGCACGAGGTAGGTGTCGAGCGGATCGTCGCGGGCGACGAACACGACGAGCGCGTCGTCACCCGCGCGTCCCGCCCGTCCCGACTGCTGCCAGAACGACGCCAGCGTGCCCGGATACCCCGCGAGCACCACCGCGTCGAGCCCGGAGATGTCCACCCCGAGTTCGAGTGCGTTGGTGGTGGCCACACCCAGCAGGCGGCCGGACAGCAGCGCCGACTCCAGTTCCCGGCGTTCCTCGGGGAGGTATCCGGCGCGGTAGGCGGCGACGAGCCCGCGCAGTTCCGGGTCGGTCTCGGACAGGATGCGCTCGGCGCCGAGCGCGGTGAGTTCGGCACCGCGCCGAGACCGCACGAACGCCAGCGTGCGCGCCTTCTCGATGACCAGCTCGGCCAGAATGCGTGCCGCTTCCGAACCTGCGGAGCGGCGCACCGGCGCGCCGTTCTCCCCGGTCAGCTCGTCGAGCAGCGGCGGTTCCCACAGCGCCACCGTGCGTGCGCCCCGAGGCGAGGCATCCTCGACGACCGCCGTGCACTCGGCGCCCACGAGGCGTTCCGCGAACGCCGCGGGGTCGGCCGTGGTGGCCGAGGCGAGCACGAAAACCGGGTCGGCACCGTAGTACCGCGCGATCCGGCGGAGCCTGCGCAGCAGCAGCGCGACGTGAGAACCGAACACGCCCCGGTAGCCGTGGCACTCGTCCACCACGACATGGGTCAACCCCCGGAAGAACCGGGCCCAGCGGCCGTGCGCGGGAAGAATTCCCTTGTGCAGCATGTCCGGGTTGGTGAACACCCACCGCGCGTGGTCGCGCACCCACCGGCGTTCGGCCTGCGGGGTGTCGCCGTCGTAGGACGCCGCGCGGACCCGCTGCGACGCGGCCCGCGCTTCCGGCTCCACAGCGGACACGGACCGCAACTGGTCGGCTCCCAGCGCCTTCGTGGGCGCGAGGTAGAGCGCCGTCGCCTTCGGTTCCGTGCTCAGTGTGGACAGCACCGGGAGCTGGTAGGCCAGCGACTTGCCCGACGCGGTGCCGGTCGCGACGACGACGTTGCGCCCGGACCAGGCCAGGGACGCGGCCTCGGCCTGGTGGCTCCACAACCGCCGCACGCCCTGACGGTGGAAGCCGTCCACGACGGCCTCCGGTGCCCACTCCGGCCAGTCGGCGTAACGCGGTTCCCGCGCGTCGAGGTCGGCGACGTGGGTGACGGGATGCCGGTCCTCGGGGATGCCGGCCGTGGTCCGTCCGAGCAGTCGCCGCGCCCGGGCCGAGCCCGTCCGCCCGGCCGTGGCATCGGCCGTGCCATCGGGCGTGGCGGGCTCGGTGACGGTCGCCCCGTCGCGGTGGGCTCCGGAGTCCTTCCGCCCTCCACCGTCCTGGCCGGGGGCGCCGGAACTCTCCCTGCCCGGCTCGGGACTGGCCACGACACACACCTCCGGAGTTCCTCTCGACGTCGCCGGGACCGTCCCCGCCGATGTCGGCACGGCCCGGTCCGCTCTCGACAATCCTGCACGCCGACGGACGTGGACGGCCCTCGCCGTCCACGGTCCTCGCTATGTCGACATGTCGGCCACGACACGGGGAATGGCTTCACACGTCCGGAGGTACGGCTATCGCCGCATCGCGTGAGTGATCGGATTCACAGAGTGTGTGAGCTGCGGTGACCTGGGTCGCCTTGCCCGTCGTCGGCCCATTACCAATAGACTCCGCCGAACCACACCATAAGTGGTGTAGCTCCCAATGTCGGCATCGGCACAGTGGTCCTTCTCCGCTGGCGGCGCCGACAACAGGCGACGTTTCAGGAGGACGAATGTCCCGGCACTTCCTCGCGGAGAGTTCAGCGGAACTCTCCGGGGGTGACTACGGCATCGTGGCCGTGGTCGCCGCGATCGCCCTTGCTGCGGTGGTCATCGGCGCTCTCCTCCTCAAGGAGGTCCTGGCCGCGGGTCAGGGCACCGGGAGGATGCAGGAGATCGCCAAGGCCGTGCAGGAAGGCGCGGCTGCCTATCTCAACCGGCAGCGCAACACCCTGGCCGTCTTCGGTGTGGTGGTGTTCCTGCTGTTGCTCGCACTTCCGGCCGAAGACTGGACCGAGCGCATAGGACGCTCGCTGTTCTTCCTGCTCGGTGCGTTCTTCTCGTTCTTCATCGGCTATCTCGGGATGTGGCTGGCGACGCGGGCCAACGTGCGGGTGGCCGCGGCGGCGCGGGAGAGCGGCGGCCGGGAGAAGGCGATGCGGATCGCCTTCCGCACCGGCGGTGTCGTCGGCATGTTCACGGTGGGCCTCGGCCTGTTCGGCGCCGCGGTCGTCGTTCTCGTCTACACGGGCCAGGCGCCGAAGGTTCTCGAGGGCTTCGGGTTCGGTGCCGCGCTCATCGCGATGTTCATGCGTGTCGGCGGCGGCATCTTCACCAAGGCCGCCGACGTCGGTGCCGACCTCGTCGGCAAGGTCGAGCAGAACATCCCCGAGGACGACCCGCGCAACGCCGCCACCATCGCGGACAACGTGGGTGACAACGTCGGTGACTGCGCGGGCATGGCGGCCGACCTGTTCGAGTCGTACGCGGTGACGCTCGTCGCCGCGCTCATCCTCGGCAGCGCGGCGTTCGGTGCCAGCGGGGAGGGCCTCGTCTTCCCGCTGATCATCCCCGCGATCGGCGTGATCACGGCCGTCATCGGCATCTACATCACACGGGCGCGCGCAGGCGAGGGCGGGCTGACGACCATCAACCGGTCCTTCTACATCTCCGCGGTGATCTCCGGGGTACTGTCGGCGATCGCGGCGTTCGTGTTCCTGCCGGACTCGTTCGCGGGCGCGGAGGGTAACCCGGCGGTCGTGGCGAGCGTCTCCGTGCTGATCGGGATCGTGCTCGCCGCGGTCATCCTCTGGCTCACCGGCTACTACACCGGCACCGAGAACAAGCCGGTCAAGGACGTCGGCAAGACCTCGGAGACCGGCCCGGCGACGGTGATCCTGTCGGGCATCGCGGTCGGGTTCGAGTCGGCCGTGTTCACCGCGCTGGTCGTCGGCGCGGCCGTGTTCGGGGCCTACCTGCTCGGTGGTGCGGTGGCGTTGTTCGCCGTCGCGCTCGCGGGCACCGGCCTGCTCACCACCGTCGGCGTCATCGTCGCGATGGACACCTTCGGCCCGGTGGCCGACAACGCCCAGGGCATCGCGGAGATGTCCGGCGACCTCACCGAGGGCGAGGGCGCCCAGATCCTCACCGAGCTGGACGCGGTCGGCAACACCACCAAGGCGATCACCAAGGGCATCGCGATCTCGACGGCCGTGCTGGCCGCGACCGCGCTGTTCGGTTCGTACTCGGCGGCCATCAACGAGGCGTTGGCCGACGCGGGTGCGTTCGTCGGGGACGCGGGCGATTCCTTCGTGACCAGCATCATCTCCCCGAACACCCTGGTCGGCGTCATCGTCGGCGCGGCCGTGGTCTTCCTGTTCTCCGGTCTGGCGATCAACGCCGTCTCGCGGGCGGCGGGCGCGGTCGTCTACGAGGTGCGCCGCCAGTTCCGGGACATCCCCGGGATCATGGAGGGCACCACGCGGCCGGAGTACGGCCGGGTCGTGGACATCGTCACCCGGGATTCGCTGCGGGAGCTCGCCACACCGGGCCTGCTCGCCGTGTTCGCCCCGATCGCGGTCGGGTTCGGACTGGGCACCGGTGCGCTCGCCGGCTACCTCGGCGGTGCGATCGCCACGGGGATGCTGATGGCGGTGTTCCTCGCCAACTCGGGTGGCGCCTGGGACAACTCGAAGAAGCTGGTCGAGGACGGCTACCACGGCGGCAAGAACTCCGAGGCCCACGCGGCCACGGTCATCGGAGACACGGTGGGTGACCCGTTCAAGGACACCGCCGGGCCGGCGATCAACCCGCTGCTGAAGGTGATGAACCTCGTCTCGCTGCTGATCGCCCCCGCCGTCGTGCAGTTCACCGTGGGCGACAACGCCTCGCTGGGCGTGCGGCTGGCCATCGCGGTGGTGGCGGTGGCGGTCATCGTCGTGGCGATCGTGGTCTCCAAGCGCCGCGCCTCGGTCATGACCGAGAACCCCGCCGACGCGGAGAGGAACACGACCCCGGCCTCCTGACCGGGGCCGGTGACCGGCGGCCGGGCACGGAAGGCTCGCCTCTCGTGCCCGGCCGCCCCGCGCCCGCCCGACTCTCGGGC
>NZ_KB912629.1:6978-12715 GCF_000383795.1 Saccharomonospora saliphila YIM 90502 | reverse complement strand
CGTCGCTGTCCGGTGCGCGGGCCAAGGCGCTGGCCGCCGCCGCCGTGCGGGCCGACATCGTGGAACGCGACGTGCGGCCCGCGCTGGACGACGGTGCGATCGTGGTCATGGAGCGCTTCGTCGACTCGCCGCTGGCCCACCTGTCGGCTACGGCCGAACTGGACCCGCAGGAACTGGAGGGGCTGACGGACTGGGCCACCGGGCGGCTCCGCCCGGACCTCACCGTGCTTCTCGACAGCGACCCCGGTGACCCCGGCGAGACCTCGGCCCGCACGGCCGAGCACCATTGGCGTGTGCAGGAGATGCTCGCCGAGATGGCCGCCTCCGACCCCGACCGCTACGTCGTCGTGGACGCCGACGGCGCCGAGG
Organism: Saccharomonospora saliphila YIM 90502; assembly: GCF_000383795.1. Taxonomy (GTDB): domain Bacteria; phylum Actinomycetota; class Actinomycetes; order Mycobacteriales; family Pseudonocardiaceae; genus Saccharomonospora; species Saccharomonospora saliphila. Next base: position 12,346 of record NZ_KB912629.1, on the reverse strand, counting down.
ACGAGGTGGCCGAGCGCGTCCGGGCCTCGGTGCGGGCGGCCCTGCGCGGCAGCACCGAGCTGCCGTCCGTGACCGCGGAGGTGTCCGCACGGTGAGTGGCCGGGTCTGGGAGGAACTGGTGGGCCAGGAGCCCGCCGTGGAGATCCTGTCGTCGGCGGCGTCCTCGGCGGCGGCCCTCGTCGCCGCCGACGCGGACACCGGCGAGGTGACCAGCGCTGAGGACGATGGCGCCTCCGCCGGCAACAGCGCCGGGAACGGTCCCGCACCCGGTGGGATGACCCATGCCTGGCTGTTCACGGGGCCGCCCGGATCGGGTCGTTCCGTCGCGGCGCGGACCTTCGCGGCGGCCCTGCAATGCACCGTCGACGCGGGCTGCGGGCAGTGCCCCGGGTGCCGCACCGCCCTCGCGGGCACGCACGCCGACGTCCGGGTCGTCGAGCCCGAAGGGCTGTCGATCTCGGTGTCCGAGATGCGTTCGCTGGTCCAGGCCGCCTCCCGCAGGCCCACCACGGGCAACTGGCAGGTAGTGATCATCGCCGACGCCGACCGGCTCACGGAGGGAGCGGCCAACGCGTTGCTCAAGGCCGTGGAGGAACCACCGGACCGGACGGTGTTCTTGCTCTGCGCGCCTTCCGACCATCCCGAGGACGTCACCGTCACGATCCGGTCGCGGTGCAGGCTGGTCGGCCTGCGCACCCCGCCGGTGGAGTCGATCGCCACGGTGCTGGTCAACCGCGACGGCATCGACCCTTCCCGTGCCGAGTGGGCGGCCGCGGTGTGCGGGGGACACGTGGGCCGGGCACGGCGGCTCGCCACCGACGACGACGCCCGCGCACGGCGCGCCTCGGTGCTACGGATTCCGCTCGGCCTGCGCCGCGCCGACGACATGTTCCGCTATGCCGACGAACTGGTGCGCACCGCCGAGGCGGACGCGAACGAGGAGAGCAAGGCCCGCGACGAGGCCGAGCAGGACGCGCTGCGCACGGCCATGGGCGCGGGCGGGACCGGCAAGGGGGTCGCGTCGGCGAAGCGCGCGGCCGACGCCGCCGTGAAGCAGTTGGAGAGGAAGCAGAAGTCGCGCGCGACACGGACCCGGCGCGACACGCTGGATCTGGCGCTGGTCGACCTCGCGGGGTTCTACCGCGATGTGCTGGTCACCGCGAGCGGCGCGGAAGCGGCGCTGAACCACCCGGACTACGCCGAGCAGAGCGCCGAGGCCGCCCGGCAGTGGACTCCCGCCTCCACCCTGCGCCGCCTTGAGGCGGTGCTGGAGTGCCGTGAGGCGATCGGCTGGAACGTCAAGCCCCGCATCGCCGTCGAGGCGATGGTGACCACGCTGCGCGAGGGCTAGTCGGTTCCCCGGGCGCCGCGTGCGGGGCGGAGGCCGCTCAGTCGTGCCGTGGGTGTGGTGACGGACGTCCGGCCGAGTGCGCAGGCCGGGTCCGCGGTCCCCTGTTGGGCAGCGCGGCGACGAGCACCACCCCGGTCAGCAACATCGCGGTCCCGGTCCAGAACAGCGGGACGGCGGAGTAGGCCCCGCTGGTGTAGGCCAGGTTCGGCGGCCCGGCGGGCTGCGGCCCGCCCTCGGGAGGCACGTCGGCGGGCGGGGCTGTCGTGCCGCACTCGACGCCGCCCTCGGGGGCGTATGCGGTGGCGGTCTGCTCGCCGAGCGAGATCTGCGCGAGCGAGGACGGTAGCCGCTCCGCCGCCTCGTCCGGCAGCACCTTCCTGAGGCGGTCCGTGGGCAGCACACGCAGGTCCAGCATGCGCGCCGCGGCGGAGACGTGGTGGCCGGCGAACGGGTCGGTCACCGTGGTGGCCTCGTCGGTGAGCTCCGCGATGCTCAGGCGCAGGACTCCGACGTCGAGCACGAAGTCGGAGGCCCGCTCGGGCAGCGTGGCCAGCCCGCCACCGGCGAGTTCGGCGACGTCGCCGACCACGGGCGCGTTGCTGATTTCGCCGAGGCCGGGGACGTCCTCGATTCCGGGAAGCGGGATGCCGACCGGGATGTCGGCGGTCGGGTTGGCCGCGTCCAGTTCGAACAGCGTCTCGCCGCCGCGCCGCACCGCGAGCACGGGGGCGGTGTAGTCGACGGTCGAGGTGTCGGCCACGCCCGTGGAGACCACGCGCAGGGTCGGCTGGCTGACCACCTTCACCGTCAACCCGAACGGCGTGCCCTTGAGCAGGTTGACCTCGGCGGCGCGCATCGTCGAGATCGCCTCGACCGCCTTGCGCTCGGTGCCGGGTTGGTCGATCAGCCGCACCACCGAGCGCGCGGAAAGGGTGTTCGGCACGCTGAGCAGCGTGCCCGTGCCGTCGGCGTGGTCGCCACCCCCGCCGAGCAGTCCACCCAGGCGCGCCAGCGGCCCCGGAAGCTCGGCGAACGCCTCACGGACCCGGTCGGCTTCGGTGTCCCTTGCCGTCGCGTCGCCGTCAGGGGCATCCGAGGTGTCGGTACCGGAGGATTCGTCAGCGGTGCTCTGCTCGCCGGTGGTGTCGTCTCCGTTCGGCTCGCGGTCCGGACCAAGGTCCGGGAGTGCGTCCGCACCCGGCAGTTCATCATCCGTGGGGGGCAACACGCCGCCCGTGGGGGGCGACTCGCGGTCTGTGGGGGGCGACTCGCCGTTCGTGGCGGGTGGGGTGGGGGTGTCGGGCATGGTGGGGAGGGCGTCCAGCAGGGAGAGGCTCGCCGCGGAGGTGGAGGCGTCGGAGATGGTGCCGACGCACGGGCCCAGCGTCGGGCTCCACCGCGCGTGCGCCCGGCCCTCGAGCCCGCTCACGCGCACCAACGGGTTCTCCGGTGCCGCCAGGCCGGTGGTCACGGGCTCCTCGTTGTCCGGCAACGCGGTCTGCACGGCCGCGCCCGGCACCGTCGGGGCGTGCCCAGCGACCGAAAGCCCGAAGGGCGCGGCCTCGGCGACCGCGCGCTCGTAGTTGAGGTAGGACTCCGAGTCCGCCGTGGCCTTCGCGAGCCCGAAGCCACCTTCCAGGGCCGACTGGTCCGGCAATTCCTCGTGGGCGCCCGGCAGGATCGAGTCGGCGGGGACCGCCTCCGGCCCCAGCCGCAGCACACCGAGCGCGGTGCCCGCTTCTGCCATGGCACGGCCCGTGGGCACCGGGCCGGTGGGCGAGGTGATCGGCGGCTGATTCTCGTCGGAGGGTTCCGGCTCGGGAGTCGTCGGCACCGTCTGCGCCGCGGCCGGAGCCGCGGACAGCACCAGAACCGTGGCCACGACGGGCAGAGCCAGCGCTCGGGGCAGGCATCGGCGCATGCGGAACAGTCCTCCCGAAAGCCGTGACCCGGCGGCCGGACGACGCCGGTGTCGTTGCCTGCCCAACGACCAGGGGGCCCCGGAGGTGACGGGGAAGTGGACGCTATACTGTTTCGCAGCCGGGTACGCCCGCGCCGCCTTAGCTCAGTCGGCCAGAGCGGCTCACTCGTAATGAGCAGGTCGGGGGTTCGAGTCCCCCAGGCGGCTCCAGCACGCACGAGGCCCCTTCCCGCCGGGAGGGGGCCTTTCGTGTGTCCGAGCCCGCTGTCGGTGCGGCGTGCCGATGGCTCCGTACCGGCCCCGGAGTACAGGCACGGCAGGTCGGCGACCGGTACGGGAACCGGGCACCCGCGTGCGGACGCGCCCCACGACGGAGGCCGCCGGCGTGGTTAAGGTGTGCGCCATGCCGATGTTTTCCTTCGAGGGCACCAGCCCCACCGTGCATCCCGACGCCTGGATCGCGCCGACCGCGACGCTGGTCGGCGACGTCGTCGTCGAGAAGGACGCCTCGGTCTGGTACGGGGCGGTGCTGCGCGGCGACTTCGGCCGCATCGTGGTGCGCGAGGGTGCCAACGTGCAGGACAACTCGGTGCTGCACGTCAACGACGGCATGTGCGAGGTGGGCCGAAACGCCACGATCGGGCACTCGTGCATCGTGCACGACTGCGTGATCGGGGAGCAGGCGCTCGTGGGCAACGCCGCCACGGTGCTGGACAAGGCGACCGTGGGGGCGCGCACGCTCGTCGCGGCCGGGGCGACCGTCACTCCCGGCACGGAGGTCCCCGACGAGGTCATCGCCATGGGAAGCCCGGCGAAGAAGTTCGTCGAGCTCACCGACTCCGCGCGGCTGTGGATCGAGTACAACGCCGAGGTCTACCGCGCTCTGGCCCGCAGGCACGCCGACGGCGTCGAGGCCCTCTGAATTCGGCGGTCCCCGCCGGGGCCGCGTGCTCGACCGTGGCCTCGACCGGGTCCGCGTCCTCACGATGAGGACCCGCGGACGCATCAGGCCCCCTCCTCCGCGGTGACCGCGGTGAAGGGGGCCTGAGGGGACGAAGGGCCGCGAACGGCGTCAGTCGTGGTCTTCGGCCTGCGCCTTGTGTGCCGTCTCGCGCGCGTAGGAGCTCTGAATCTCGCTCTCCGCCTCGGCGCGGCTGGCCCACGTGGAGCCCTCCACGCTCTTGGCGGGCTCCAGGTCCTTGTAGACCTGGAAGAAGTGCTCGATCTCCAGCTTGTGGAACTCGTTGAGGTGGTGGATGTCGCGCAGGTGCTCCATGCGCGGGTCGTCCGAGGGCACCGCGAGGATCTTGTCGTCGGGCCCCTTCTCGTCGGTCATGCGGAACATGCCGATGGCACGGCACCGGATCAGGCAGCCGGGGAACGTCGGCTCCTGCACGAGGACGAGAACGTCGAGCGGGTCGCCGTCCTGGCCCAGCGTGTCGTCGATGAACCCGTAGTCGGCCGGGTACTGCGTGGCCGTGAACAGGGTGCGATCGAGCTTGATGCGCCCCGTCTCGTGGTCCATCTCGTACTTGTTGCGCTCCCCCTTGGGGATCTCGATCGTGACGTCGAACTCCACGCCGTCCTCGCTGCCTGTCTCTCGGCGCCGCTTCCGGGCGGCTCACACTGCGTCTGACCTGTCAGCATCTAGTGTGGACCACGCATTCGGCGGGCGGGCCACGATGGTGGGCAAATGTGACGTCTGCCCCGTTGAGCGGCGAGGAGGGGCTGTGCCTGGCAGAGGGGACGCGGACGCCGGAGACCGGCAGGACGGCGAGTGGGCCGGGCCCGGCTCCGGCGCCGTCGATGGTGGACACGACGCCGGAGCGGGGCCGCTGTGGCCGTCGGACGAACCCGACGCCCGCGCCGCGACCGGCGAGACGGCCGGTGACGGGCACGGCTCCGCCAACGCGCGGCAGAAGACCGACCAGGTCCGCGTGCCCGACGTCACACCCGCTGAGCGGCCGACCGTCCACACCCGCCCCGCGGGCGCACCACACCCGGACCAGGACCGGCCTCGGCGGTCGCGACCGCAGCCGGAGTCGCGACCGCAGCCGGACTCACAGTCGCAGCCGCAGTCGCAGTCGCAGCCGGAG
>NZ_KB912629.1:2435-6878 GCF_000383795.1 Saccharomonospora saliphila YIM 90502 | reverse complement strand
CGGTGCGGCCGGGGCCAAGGCGCTGTCCTCGGGCAGGCGCAGTGGTTCCCGCTCCGGGGCCTCCGAGGCCGCCGAGACCCATGCGGCCTCCGAGGAAACCTCCGACGAGACCCTGGCCTCGGCGAACCAGCAGAGCGGCGGTGCGGCGCCCAGTGCCGCGTCGGTGCCCACCCAGGGACAGAGCGGCATGGTCTCGGGTGGCACGATCGGCGCCGCGCAGACACCCCCACCCGCGGGCACGGCCGGCGCCGCGGGCGCTCCCATGGGCATGGGCGGTGCGCGTGGCGGCGACGACGAGAAGGAACACACCCACGCCTCGTTCCTCATCGAGCCCGACCCGGACGCGACCTTCGGGGCGACCGAGTCGGCGGCGCCGCCGGTGCTCGGCGCGTGGGGCCCCGACGACGAGGAGCGGTAACCGGTGCGGGAGCGGCTCACCGAGCTCGAACTCGACTTCCTCTGGGAGTCGAGCGGCCTCGGTGACCTGCCGTACCCGCTGCGGGCGCGGTCGCACGGCTGGACTCTCGAAGAGCGGGCCGCGCTGCGCAGGGACGTCCTCGACGACCTGCGGCGGCGCGGGCTGGCCGACGACGGGGGACGGCCCGCCCCGCACGTGGAGGACGCGTTCGGCGTGCTGGCGGGCGCGGAGCTGAGCCTCGACTCGGTGCAGATCAGCGCGCCGGACGCGCAGCCGAGGCTCGCGGTGGCCGCCGCTCTGCACGGACACGGTGTGCTGGCCGTGCAGGAACACGGCATCCTGCACCTCGAACAGGCACCGGCCGACGGGTTGCCCGGCGCCATCGTCGGGCAGTTGCCCGGGGCGCCGAGGGGCAGCGAGAAGTCGATCACTGTGCCGCTCGAACAGCTCCTTTCGGGGCCGGGTGCGGACTTCATGCAGCGCAGGCCGGGCGGCCTTGACGGCAGCACGGCACGGGCCGACGACGACCGCAAGGCACTCGCCCGGTTGCACGCGCAGTCGCGGGAACGGGGCGGTCAGCTCGGCGCGAACGCGCGCGGACGTGCCGGGGCGAAGGGCCGGTCCCCGGTGCTGAGCTGGTTCGACACCGAGACCGGGCGCTACCTCACCCAAGCGAGCCGGGGCGCCGACGGCCGGGACTGGATCATCATCGCCCCCGCCGACGCGCCGACACTGCGCCACCGCCTCGCCGAAATGCTCACCACGGCCGCCGACGCCACGGTGGCCCACATCTGACCCGCGAGTTGCCCCTCACCACACGCGAGTTGCCCGTTCCCGTCCACGAGTTGGCCTTCACGGGGCACGGGAACCGCGGAGGACCTCCTTTCGCGCGGCGGGGTCGCGGTAGGGTGCGGCGAACCAGCGGGAGAACACAAGACCAGGGGGAAAGCGGTGTCCGCGCAGGAGTTCTTCACACCGGTCGGGTTCGACTTCCTGTGGGAATCGGCCGGGGCCGGTGAGATGCCGTACCCGTTCACGGTGCGCTCGCACGGGGAGACCGATCAGGAGCGCGGTGTCCTCCGGCAGCGGGTGAACGCCGAGTTCGCCGCGCGAGGGCTCCCGAACGCCGAGGTCGAGACTTGGCTCGGCGTGCTCGCGCGGCCCTCGGTGAGTATCGACGCGCTGCACATCCCGCAGTTCCAGGCTCCGCCGGTGTCGGTGCTGGCCGCGTCCGACGGCGACCTCGCCGTGCTCGCGGTGCAGGACGCCGACGGTGTGTGGCTGCGCTCGATCTACCCGGACGGGCTCGCCTCCGCCGTGGTCGACCTCCTCCCGGCCTGTGCGCGCGGCACCCAGGTGGCGAGCACCCTGCCGATCGACGAGGCACTGCGCACCCGGCCCTCCCGGCTCGGGGCCCACGCGGGTAGTGGGCCGGAGGCGGGTGCGCGGGAGTCCCGCAGGCGCACCGGCCTCGCCGAGCGGGCGCAGGACCCCGCCGAGTCGTACGCGGAGTTGATCGCCCAGCCCCGCCTGCGTGGCGGGCAGCTCGCGGCGAACAGCCGCGACGAAGTGGGTGTGCGGCGACGCTCCCCGGTGCTGGCGTGGTTCGACACCGCCACGGGCCGTTACCTCAGCCTGTCCCGGCAGGGCCCCGACGGCAGGGAGTGGGTGACGGTGGCCCCGGCCGACGCGAAGACGCTGCGCGGGCGGCTCTCCGAACTGCTCGCCGAGGTCGCGCACTGACGCGGGCCGTCGAGGCGCGCGGCGTCCGTGTCGTGTGCTCCACCCCGGCCCTGGCCGGACGTGCCCGGGCGCTCCCGGCGGCCCTTTGAGCAGCCCCTCCGGCGCGCCCGGGAACATCGTGGCCGCACCCACCGTTGACAACGACAGGATCGCTCGGCCGCTCGTCGGGGCCGGGCGGTACGCTGGTGGGACGGTGAGTTCCGTAGCGCCCGTGTACGTGTCAGCACCGCGACGGCGGATGTCACAGTTTGCCGCCTAGCCAGGGAGGGTCGAGGCCACTACGGCCGGATCGAATGGACCGCAAGCGCCTGCTCAAGAACCCGCTGCTGTGGATAGCGGTGGCTCTGCTCCTGTACTTCGGCATCAGCACGCTCGCCGACAGCGACCGCGGCTACTCCGAGGTCCCGACCTCGCAGGCCGTCGAGCAGATCCGCTCCGGCAACGTCACCGAAGCCACCCTGGAAGACCGTGAACAGCAGCTCAAGCTGACCCTGGAGAACCCGGTCGAGGCCGAGGGCCAGCAGGCCACCGAGGTCATCACCAAGTTCCCGGCGGGGGCGTCCGACCAGCTCTACAACGCGCTGCTCAACGCGGGCACCGACCAGCAGGACGTCCGGTTCGACACCACGGTCACCGAGGACTCCTTCTTCACCCAGCTGCTCATCTACATGATTCCGCTGGGCCTGCTGGTGCTGTTGCTCATGTGGATGATGAACAGCGCCCAGGGCGGCGGCAACCGGGTGCTCAACTTCGGTAAGTCCAAGGCCAAGCAGCTCAACAAGGACATGCCGACCACGACGTTCACCGACGTCGCGGGCGCCGACGAGGCCGTCGAGGAACTGCACGAGATCAAGGACTTCCTGCAGAGCCCGGCCCGCTACCAGTCGCTCGGCGCCAAGATCCCGAAGGGCGTGCTGCTGTACGGCCCGCCGGGCACCGGTAAGACGCTGCTGGCCCGCGCCGTGGCCGGTGAGGCGGGAGTGCCCTTCTACACGATCTCCGGTTCCGACTTCGTGGAGATGTTCGTCGGTGTCGGTGCTTCCCGTGTCCGAGACCTGTTCGAGCAGGCCAAGCAGAACGCGCCCTGCATCATCTTCGTCGACGAGATCGACGCGGTCGGCAGGCAGCGCGGCGCCGGACTGGGCGGCGGGCACGACGAACGCGAGCAGACCCTGAACCAGCTTCTCGTCGAGATGGACGGCTTCGACTCACGTGGCGGCATCATCCTGATCGCGGCCACCAACCGTCCCGACATCCTCGACCCGGCGCTGCTGCGCCCGGGCCGCTTCGACCGGCAGATCCCCGTGTCGGCCCCCGACCTCAAGGGCCGGATGCAGATCCTCCAGGTCCACTCGAAGGGCAAGCCGCTGGCGGAGAACGCCGACATCGAGGCGCTGGCCAAGCGCACCGTGGGCATGTCCGGTGCCGACCTGGCGAACGTGATCAACGAGGCCGCGCTGTTGACCGCACGGCAGCAGGGCACGGTCATCACCGACACGGCCCTGGAGGAGTCCGTCGACCGCGTGATCGGCGGCCCCGCGCGCAAGAGCCGGATCATTTCCGAACACGAGCGCAAGATCACCGCCTACCACGAGGGCGGGCACGCGCTGGCCGCGTGGGCGATGCCGGACATCGAGCCGGTCTACAAGCTCACGATCCTGCCGCGTGGGCGGACCGGGGGACACGCGCTGGTCGTGCCCGAGGACGACAAGCAGCTCATGACCCGGTCGGAGATGATCGGCAGGCTCGTGTTCGCGATGGGCGGGCGCACGGCCGAGGAGCTCGTGTTCCACGAGCCCACCACGGGCGCCTCCTCGGACATCGAGCAGGCCACCAAGATCGCCAAGGCCATGGTCACCGAGTACGGCATGAGCCCTCGGCTCGGCGCCGTGAAGTACGGCCAGGAGCAGGGTGACCCCTTCGTCGGGCGCTCGGCGGGACGGCAGCCGGACTACTCGCTCGAGGTCGCGCACGAGATCGACGAGGAAGTGCGCAAGCTCATCGAGACCGCGCACACCGAGGCGTGGGAGGTGCTCAACCACTACCGCGACGTGCTCGACGACCTGGTGCGGGAGGTGCTGGAGAAGGAGACCCTCCAGCGGCGCGACCTGGAACGCATCTTCGAGGCCGTGGAGAAGCGCCCGCGCATCACCACGTTCAACGAGTTCGGCGAGCGACTGCCCTCGGACAAGCCGCCGATCAAGACACCGCGTGAGCTGGCCGCCGAGCGCGGTGAGCCGTGGCCGCCCGAGGGCGAGGACCGCGAGCCCGAGCCCGAACCC
>NZ_KB912629.1:0-2335 GCF_000383795.1 Saccharomonospora saliphila YIM 90502 | reverse complement strand
GGCGGCGAGGACATCCACGTCGGTCTCTACGAGACGCCGACCGAGGCCATCGCCCCGGCCAGTGTCCGCACCGTCGAGCGGATGGCGGGCAAGCTGAAGGTCACCGCCAACACCAGGATCCTCGACGTGGGCGCCGGATACGGCGGCGCGGCGCGATACCTCGCCAAGACGGCCGCGGCGGGTGTCTCCGACGCGTCGGTGCGGCGGGCCGAGCGGTTGCTGCCCGAGGTGCCCCTCCTGCCGCCGGACGACGTCGCGCGCGGAGCCGATCTCGTGCTCCTCGCCCTGCCCGACGACGCGCTCGGGCCCATGGCGCAGGGCCTCGCGGGCGCGGGAGCGTTCCGCCCGGGGCAGATCGTGGTGCACACCTCCGGAGCGCACGGGGTCGAGATCCTGCGGCCCGCGGCCGAAGCCGGTGCACTGCCCCTCGCCCTGCACCCGGTGATGACCTTCACGGGGGCTCCCGAGGACCTGCAACGGATGGCGTCGTGCAGTGTCGGTGTCACCGCCGCGACCGGGGACGAGGCCGCCTTCAACGTCGGCGAGGCGCTGACGATGGAGATGGGCGGTGAGCCGGTGCGCATCCCGGAGGCCGCGCGCCCGCTCTACCATGCCGCCTTGGCGCACGGCGCCAACCATCTCACCACTCTCGTCGCCGACTGCGTGGAACTGCTGCGGGACAGCGGGGTGGGAGATCCGGAGCGCCTGCTCGGACCGCTGCTCTCGGCCGCGCTCGACAACGTGCTCCGCACCGGCGACCGCGCCCTCACCGGCCCGGTCGCACGAGGCGACGCGGGAACCGTCGGCACCCACCTCCGCGTGCTCGCCGAGCACGCGCCGGAGCTGGAACAGACCTATGCGACGCTGGCACGGCGGACGGTCGCGCGAGCGAGCCGGGCGGGCCTGCTCGGCCTCGCCGACGCCGCCGAGATCACCAACCTGCTCGACGACGGACGTGAGATCCAGTGACTCCACCGAACGCGACCCCGACGTTCACCCGGGGCCGGCTCAACACCTACCGCGGGGTCGACGAGTTCGCCCGTGTGACCGGCGCCCTGCGCTCGGTGGGGCGCAAGGTGGCGCTCGTGCCGACCATGGGCGCCCTGCACGCCGGGCACCGGGAGCTGGTGAACCGGGCGCGACGGCTGCCGAACACCGTGGTCGCCGCGTCGATCTTCGTGAACCCGCTCCAGTTCGGGGCGGGCGAGGACTTCGACGCCTACCCGCGAGCCCTCGACGCCGACCTCGAGATGCTCGCCGACGCGGGAGTGGAGATCGCGTTCACGCCCGGCACGGACCAGCTCTACGCGCCGGACGCCGCGGTCACGGTGCACCCGGGCCCGCTGGGGGACGAGCTGGAGGGCACCAGCCGTCCGGGACACTTCACCGGCGTGCTGACCGTGGTGGCGAAGCTGCTCAACCTCGCACGCCCGCACTACGCGCTGTTCGGTGAGAAGGACTACCAGCAGCTCGTGCTGATCAAGCGAATGGTGCGTGATCTGAACATGGACACCCACGTGATCGGCATTCCGACCATGCGGGAGGCCGATGGCCTTGCCCTGTCCTCGCGCAATGCCTACCTCTCACCGGAACAGCGGGAGGCGGCGGTGGTGCTGTCGGCCGCGCTCACGGCGGGTGCGCACGCTGGCCCGGACGGGCCCGAGGCCGTTCTCAACGCGGCGCGGACCACGCTCGCCAGCCGCCCGGACGTGGACCTCGACTACCTGGAGTTGCGCGATCCCGAGCTGGGGCCCGCGCCCGCCGAGGGACAGGCCCGGCTGCTGGTGGCCGCCCGGGTCGGCGGCACCAGGTTGATCGACAACGTCGGCGTCGTGCTGGGCGAGGCCGCCGACGCCGAGGAGACCGAGGTCCGCGAGGACGCGGGGGTATAGAGGGAGCCTGCCGATGTATCGCACCATGCTGAAATCCAAGATCCACCGGGCGACGGTGACCCAGGCCGACCTGCACTACGTCGGCTCGGTGACGGTGGACCAGACCCTGATGGAGGCGGCCGACCTGCTGCCGGGGGAGCTGGTGCACATCGTCGACATCACCAACGGCGCCCGGTTGGAGACCTACGTCATCCCCGGTGAGCGAGACAGCGGCGTGCTGGGCATCAACGGCGCGGCGGCGCACCTGGTGCACCCGGGCGATCTGGTGATCCTGATCGCCTACGGGCAGATGGACTCCGCCGAGGCCGCGTCCTACGAGCCCAGTGTGGTGTTCGTCGACGGTGACAACCGCGTCACCGACCTCGGTGCCGACGCCGGGCGGGCACCCGAGGGGTCCGGCCTGCGCAGCGGTGCGGTGACCGCGCCCGCCGACGACGCCGCCC
>NZ_KB912628.1 GCF_000383795.1 Saccharomonospora saliphila YIM 90502 | reverse complement strand
GACCGCCCTGCGCACGGCGCCCAGCACGCGGCCCGCGCGGGTGCGTGCGCGGTCGGCGCCCCGGGCGAGGGTCTCGTCCAGTTCGCTGCCGGGCTCCATCAGCTCCTCGTAGCGTTCCCGCATCGGCGCGAGCTCGGTGTTGAGCACGTCGAACAGCACGTTCTTCAGCTCTCCCCAGCCCATGCCGCCCGCTTCGAGGCGCTTGCGGGTGTCGGCGACGACGTCGGCCGCCGACGGGGGAGCGACCTGGTTCAGGATCTGGAACACCGACGAGCTGTCCGGGTCCTTCGGAGCCTCGACCGGCGTGCTGTCGGTGGGGATGCGCCGTATCAGCTTCTTGAGCTTGTTCTCCGGAAGGAACAGCGGGATCGTGTTGTCGTAGGACTTGCTCATCTTGCGGCCGTCGAGGCCGGGCAGGGTCTCGCCGGTGCCGGACTCGGGCACGATCGCCTTCGGCACCGTGAACGAGTAGGCATCGCCGTAGAGGTGGTTGAAGCTGCCCGCGATGTCGGCGGCGTACTCGACGTGCTGCACTTGGTCCTTGCCGACCGGCACGACGTCGGTCTCCATGATGAGGATGTCGACGGCCATGAGGACGGGGTAGTTGAACAGGCCCATGTTCACGCCCGCGTCCGGGTCCTCGCCCGCCTCGACGTTGCGGTCGCGCGCCGCCTTGTAGGCGTGGGCGCGGTTCATCAGGCCCTTGCCCGTCACACAGGACATGACCCAGTTCAGCTCGAAGATCTCCGGCACGTCGGACTGGAGGTAGAACGTCGTGCGCTTCGGGTCCAAGCCCGCGGCCAGCCACGCCGCGGCGACCGACCGCGAATAGTGCCGGAGGAGTTCGGCGTCGCGGATGCTGGTCAGCGCGTGGTAGTCGGCGATGAAGTACAGCGAGTCGTACTCCTCGGCCAACCGCAGCGCGGGACGCACCGCGCCGATCAGGTTGCCCAGGTGCACCTCGCCGGACGGTTTGATGCCGGTCAGGGAGACTTTGCCAGCGGCCTCGGACATGCGCCTCATCCTAACGACGCGGGTGTTCAGGCGAGTCCGAGCCCGCCGTCGACCGTCAGCACCTGGCCGGTGAGCCAGGTGGCACCCGGGTCGGCCAGCCGGACGACCCACAGCGCGACCTCGTCGGGCGTGCCCCGGCGGCCGAGGGGAACGCGCTCGCGTTCGGTCCGGGTGATGCGCTCCACCTCCTCCGGGGCCAATCCCGAGGCGGCCAGGGCCTCGCTCTCCGTCGGGCCGGGCGCGACGGCGTTGACCCGGACGCCGGTCTCGGCCAGTTCCAACGCCCAGCTCCGGGTGAGCGCGTCCACCGCCGCCTTGGACGCGCCGTAGTGCCCCGCGCCCGGTGCGGGACGCTGCCCCAGCACACTGGAGACGTTGACGATCGAGCCGCCGGTGGCGCGCAGGTGGGGCAGCGCTTCGCGGGCCAGCAGGGTCGGTGCGACGACGTTGGTCTCGACCAGGTCCGCGACGCGGTCGCGCTCGGTGTCGGCCAGAGTCATGGCGGCGAACACGCCCGCGTTGTTGACCAGCACGTCGAGCCGGCCCCAGCGGTTCAGGGCGGCGTCCACGACCGTGCGTGCGGCGTCCCGGGCTCGGACGTCGGCGGCGACGGTGTCGACGCCCGGGCAAGCGCGGGCGGTGGTGGCGAGCGCGTCGG
>NZ_KB912627.1 GCF_000383795.1 Saccharomonospora saliphila YIM 90502 | reverse complement strand
GCCGCCGCCGCCACGGAGTCCCCCGCGACACCGCACGTGTCCACGGCGAGCGCGGGGGCCGAGCGCCAGGCGGGCTCCTCGGCCGAGGCACCGTCCCGGCGCACGCTGGAGGGAACGTGGGACGCCTCCGTGCGCACCACGATCCCCAGCGAGGGTGAAACGACGTTGACCTTCCTCGCGGACGGCACGCTCGCGCCACCCGACACCGGCACCTGGTGCGAAGGCCCGAACGGCGCGTTCTCCTTCGAGCTGCGCTACACCAATTACGACGAGAACGGCGAGGTCGTCGGCCATACCGAGGGCTACCAGCACGGGCAGCTCTCACCCCGGGGCGAGACGTTCACCTCCTCCGGAGTGAGCACCGTCTACGACACCGACGGCGCGGTCGTGCGCATCTTCGAACTCGACATCGAGGCGGTTCGGGCCTAGGTCGCGGGCACCCGGGCGGGAGGCACGCGCGTCCCGCCCAGTTCGCCTTGAGCGGACCGCGAGCGCCACCTGCGACGGTCACCACGAACGCCTCTTCGGTTGGGAGTCTCACGTGCGCATCCTCTTCGCGGTCGCTCCGTCGGTCGCCCACCTGTTCCCGATGATCTCGACGGTGTGGGCGGCGCGGGCCGCCGGACACGACGTCGCCCTCACGACCTCGTCCGCGGCGGTGGACGGAGCCGTCCGGGCCGGTCTTCCCGTTCTGGACGCCGCACCCGATGTGGACTTCGGCGCCATCTTCGGCAAGTCGAAGGGAACGGCACAGGATCGTGCCGAACAGGCGCGGCGCCGGGGACGCGCCATCGCCGAGGCAGGGGGGACCACGCCGGACTTCGTGCTCGAACGATTCGCCACCATCTCGGACGTCATGGCGGACGAGACGCTCGCCTTCGCGCGCCGGTGGAAGCCCGATCTGGTGGTGTACTCGCGGCTCCAGGGAGCGGGGCTGCTCGCCGCGCGCGCGCTCGACCTGCCCGCCGTGGAACACGGGTTCGGCTTCCTGCGCGAACCGACGTTTCCCGAACGCTACCTGCCGCACCTCGCCCCGATCTTCGACCGGCACGACGTTCCACTCGAACTCCCCCCGATCACCCCGCTCCACCTGGCCCCGCCCAGCATGATGATCGGCGCCGAGACCGGACGGACGATGCGCTACGTCCCGTACAACGCGGGCGGGGTGCTCCCACCGTGGTTCGCGCACCCTGCCACGCGGCCCCGCATCGGCGTGACGCTGGGAACCGTCGTCCCCCAGATGTCCGGTTACGGCAGCGTCGAGTCGGTACTGGCCGCGGCCGACGGCGTCGACGCCGAGTTCGTACTGGCCCTCGGTGACGACCCGGACCTCAGCGGACTCGCCCCGCTACCGGACAACGTGCGCCTGGTCGGCTGGGTTCCGCTGACGAACCTCCTGGCGCACTGCGACGCCCTGATCCACCACGGGGGTTCGGGAACCACCCTCACGGCGCTGTGCGCCGGTGTTCCGCAGATCGCGATGCCGCACGGCGCCGACGACTTCATCAACGCCGACCTGGTGGCCCGGCACGGGATCGGCTACAACCTCGAGCCGTCGCAGATCGACTCCCGGACGCTGAAGGCCCTTCCACACGATCCCTCGCTACGGCAGGCCGCCGCGAGGGTCGCGGCCGAGATCGCGCACCAGCCCCCGCCCGCGGCGCTGCTTCCGGACCTGCTCGACCTCGCGGCCTCGGCACGGGCGCCGCACTGAGACAACCGACGATCACACCACACGTAAGCGAGACCCGCTGGAAAGGTATCGATGACCACTCGACGAGAACTGCTGAAGCTCGGTGCGCTGTCCGGGGTCGCCGCGATCCCGCTGCTGCGCCCGTCCGCGCCGGCCGCGAACGCGGCGACGGAGTCCGGATTGGTGAACACCGCGTACAACGTGACCGTGCGATCGGGG
>NZ_KB912626.1 GCF_000383795.1 Saccharomonospora saliphila YIM 90502 | reverse complement strand
CGTCCGTCGCGGACCGCTCCGGCCGGTAGCCGCCCGCGGCGCGCAACGCACCCGTCACGCCGTCGACGTCGGTGCAGTCGGCTTTCCAGCGCCCCTCACCGAGCGGGACCAGCGTGTTCGCGGCCCCGACGGCCAGCGCGCGCGGCGTGGCCTCGTCGGCGGCCTCCAGCGCGGCACGCTTGCCCGGCATCGTCACCGAAAGGCCGACCCATTCGGGCCCGAGCGCCGCGACGAAACCGGAAAGCCCCTCGGCGTCCACTTCGTACGGCGCGTAGTGCCAGTCGGTCAGGCCGAGTGCGCGGTAAGCGGCACCGTGCAGCACCGGGGACAACGAATGTGCCACCGGCGTGCCGAGTACCCCGGCCCGGCGGTGAGCCCCGGGCGCCGGTGCCTCAAAAGATCCCGCGCTCCCTCGCGTCGACGACATTCGCGTTGTGCTCCTCGTGCGACTCCGCGAAGCACGACAGTCCGTTCTCCTCGCACTTGACGAAGTACTTGTAGTCGGTGTCCTCGGGCTCGAGGGCGGCCTCGATGGCCTCCTGACTCGGCGACGCGATCGGCGTCGGGGGCAGGCCCTCGGTGGAGTAGGTGTTGTACGGACCGTCCTTGAACCGGTCCTCGTCGGCCGTGGTCAGTTCGGGCTCGTCCAGCAGATAGTTCACGGTGGAATCCATCTGCAGCGGCATGCCGTCGGCGAGCCGGTTGTGGATAACGCTGGAAACCGTGGCGAAATCACTGCGCACGGCTTCCCGCTCGATGATCGAAGCGATGATGAGGATCTGGTACGGACTGAACGGCGTGCTGCCCGCCGAGCTGGGCAGGCCCGCCGCTTCGAGGTGGGTCGCCGACGCGGTCAGTACCTCGGCGAGCACCTGCTCGGCGCTCCACCCGGGCTTGACGTCGTAGACACCGGGCGCGACGAGGCCCTCGAGCGTGTGCCCGCGCTCGGCGTTGGCCGCCATCGACTCCGCCCAGGCCGGCACTCCGAGTTCGCCGAGGTCTGCCTCGTCGGCGGCCTTGCTCAGCGCCTCCGCGGACACGCACGTGTCCTCGCCGTTGAGGTCGGCGCACGTGGCCTGCGACAGCAACGTGAACACGCCGGGCGTCACCGAGTCGTCGGGCTGGGTGACGTCGCTGAGCTGGGTGCCCGCCCGCACCTGGACATGGCCCACGCGGGACGACTCGGCGACCAGGCGGGCGACCGCCGCCTCACCCGACATCTTCGTCTTCATGTGGTAATAGCCCGGCTGCACGGAGAGCACGCGCTCGTCGTCCTCGCTCGCCTCCACGAACGCCTCGCTGCTGGCCACGACGTCCTGCTCGGCCATCGTGGCCCCGATGGCGCTGGTGACATCGCCCTCCTCGACGGCGACGACCACGTCGGCCTCCCCCGTGCCCTCGTAGTCCTCGTAGCCGAGTCCGAGCAGTTCGACCGCGCCGAAGTAGGACCCGCCCGCGAGCAGCACCAGCACACCGAGCGCCGCGGCCCACTTCAGCATCCGCCCGCCGCGGCCGCCGCGGGCGGTGTCGTCCTCGTCGTCCTCGCCGTCGTCCTCGTCGTCGAACCGGTCGTCGTCAAGCTCATGGTCGAGGTACTCGGGCACCGCCCTGTCCTCGTCGTCCTCGTCGTCGAACTCGTCGTCCTCACCGGACAGGTGCTCATCCAGCAGGTCGTCGTCCGGGTCCTCGAGGTCGAGGAGGTCGGTGGGGTTCTCGTCCGGCGGCACGCCGTGATTCGGGGGCCCTCCGCCGCGTGCCGGGCGCTCCCCCGGTGCGGGAGCGCAGCACGGCCTCGATGCGGCGCGCGACGCGCAGGCCGGCCAGTTCCCGGCGCAGCACGTGGCTGGTGTCCAGCGTGTGCCGGGGCAGTAGCGCGATGCCGTGCCCGGCGCGCACGAGCGCCTCGGTGATCCGGAAGTCGTTGATGCGGTGCACCACCCTCGGCCGGACGCCGGTGCGCACGGCCAGCGAGCGCAGCACGTCGTCCACGGGAAAGCCGACGTCGACGCTGATCCAGTCCTGCTCGGCCAGGTCGGACAGTTCGAGCCGATCCCGCATCCCGAGCGGGTGCCCGGGTGGCAGAGCCACGTCCAGCGGCTCCCGCAACAGCGGCACCACGTCGAGCCGGTCGGAGCCGAACGGTGCGGCGTGCTCGTCCCGGTGGGCCACCACGACGTCGAAGTCGGCGACCAGTTCCGGCACCTCCGCCGGAGTCATGTCCACGTCGCGCACCTCGACCTCCAGGTCGGGCCACTCGGCGAAGCGCCCGAGCAGGCCCGGAAGCAGCAGCAGCGCCGCGGACGGGAACAGCGCCAACCGCACCCGCCCCCGGGACGGCGCGCAGGCGTTCGGCATGGTCGTGTGAGGCGAGGTCGAGCAGGGTCTCGGTACTGCGCCGACCGTCAAGGCCCCGGAGGATATCCACGAGGACAGGCGGCAGGTCGGTGGCCACGACGGCGTGCCGGGGGTCGAGGCCGATCTGGAGCTCGTCGTGCCGCCGGGCCAGCACCTCCAGCCCCGGGGAGGAGCCGCGGACGACGGGGGAGCGCCTGATGTGCCGGGGAAGTCATGCGCACAGCGTGACCCGCTCCGGCCGCACGTGCACGCGGCGTGAGCCCGGTTGTCCACAGGTCCTGGGCGGTGTGGACACTCGCTGGATGTGATGTTGTGTGCCTCGTCGTCGTCGGTGGCTGGCCTTACGGTGGACATGTGGCCGATGCACGG
>NZ_KB912625.1 GCF_000383795.1 Saccharomonospora saliphila YIM 90502 | reverse complement strand
CGCGGCCACGGCGACCGGGGCCGGGGCGGCGGCGGTGACGTCGAAGGTCTCCTCGAACTGCTTCACGAACTCGGAGAGCTCGAGCAGCGTCATCTCCTTGAAGACGTCGAGCAGTTCGTCCGTGCTCATCTTCGCCATGATGGCGTTCCTTCCTTGTCGTGGACTCGCGGTCTTCGGTGTGCGGTTGTCAGCTCTCGGCGGCTGTTCCGGCTCCGGCGGCACCGGTCCGGGATCACCCCGCGGGATCGTCAGCTCTCGGCGGCCTCGGCGGACTCGGCCGACTCGGCACCGCCGGAGGACTTGCGCTTGTCCTCCAGCGCGGAGGCCATGCGCGCGACCTGCGAGGCCGGGGCCTGCAGCAGCGAGGCGGCCTCGGACAGCTTGGCCTTCATCGCCCCCGCGGCCTTGGACAGCAGGACCTCGCGGCTCTCCAGGTCGGCGAGCCGGTCGATCTCACTGACCGAGAGCGGCTGGCCGTCCATGTAGCCGCCCTTGATGACCAGGGCGCTGTGATCCTTCGCGAAGTTCTTCAGAGCCTTCGCGGCCTCGACCGGCTCCCCCTCGACGAAGGCGATCGCGGTCGGACCGACGAACAGGTCGTCGAGCCCGTCGACGCCCGCCTCCTCGGCGGCGCGCTTGACGAGGGTGTTCTTCGCGACCCGGTACTTGGCGGTGTCGCCGAGAGCGCGACGCAGCTGGCTGAGCTGGAACACGGAGAGGCCGGTGTACTCGGTGACGACGGTGGCCGAGCTGGTGCGGAACGAGTCCGCGATCTCGGCGACGGCCGCCACCTTGTCGGGCTTCGCCATGGTCGCCTCCTCTCTTGGCTGGTGACCACTGGCGGCCCGGAACCCCCACGAACGACGAAACGCCCCGGCGCAGCAGGCGCGGGGCGTCGAATGCCGCGATCACGCACCGGTACACGGCGATCGCGTCGGCGAGCCTCGTTCCTCCTGCGCGGGCCGCCCGCCGGGTGCGGGACCTTCGCTCCTCACGCGTGGAACGCGAGGAAGACCAGCGGTCTTCGGTAGAACCACGACCAGCATACGCGGTGCGCCCACGGCCGCGGCGCCCACCCCGGTCACGCCCCTCGGACCACGGTCCGCCCGCGAAACGCGGTCCGAGGCCGGGCACAGCACGTAGGCGAGCAGGCATCATGGGTCACGTGGGTGAGCAGCGACCTGGCGAGAAGCAGCCCGGAGACGACATCCCGGCGGAGGCGGAGGGACCCGGCCCCGCCGGCCGGGAGAGCGCGCCACGCGACGGCGCCGACGCGGACGAGGTCTCCGCCACCACCGGCGCG
>NZ_KB912624.1:125187-129082 GCF_000383795.1 Saccharomonospora saliphila YIM 90502 | reverse complement strand
GGGCGGGACGGCGCCGGGGGTGGCGGCCGCGGTCGGAGACAACGCCGCGAAGCCCGCCGCCGTCGCCGTCATCACCGCGCCCGCCTTGAGGGCTCCGCGCCGGGACATCGCCCGCGCGATGTCACCGAAGTAGGTGTTGTCCGACTGGTTCGGGGCCGGGTGCGCGCACTGGTTCCCGCACCGGTACTCGCAAGTGGTCGCCGAACGCCCGGAGCGGTGCGCGTTCAGCAAGGGCAGGAAACGTCTCGACTCCGTGGACAACGCGTCCTCCAGTTCACTCGTTCGGGTGCCAGGCGGGGACGCTAAGCGCACGAAGCGAGCACCCGCGGTCCTGAAGGTAAACGCGGAGGGAAGGGCCTCAAACGTCCTGTCCCCCGTACGCTGCGGGGCATGAGTACGAGCACGGGAGTGCGGGCCGTGATCTTCGACCTCGACGGCGTGCTGGTCGACTCCGAGCGGACGTGGGACGAGGTGCGCCGTTCGGTGGTCGCCGAGCACGGCGGGCAGTGGCGGGAGGAGGCGACCCGCGCGCTCCAAGGCATGAGCACGCCCGAGTGGGCGCGATACCTGGTCACCGAGCTGGGCGTGCGGCTCACGGCGGACGAGGCCGCCGACGTCGTGGTCCGCGAGATGGCCCGGCGCTACGAGGCCGGCCCACCGGTCCTCGCGGGGGCCGACCGGGTCGTGCGCACGGTGGCGGAGCGGTATCCGACCGCCATCGCCAGCTCCTCACCACCGGTGTTGATCGAGGCCTTCCTCACCGCGACCGGCTGCACCGGCCTGGTCGGCGCCGCCGTGTCGAGCGAGGAGGTGGGAGCGGGCAAACCCGCGCCGGACGTCTACCTCGAAGCCGCGTCCCGGATCGGTGTCCGCCCGTCGGCCTGCGCCGCCGTTGAGGACTCGACCAACGGGCTGCGCTCCGCTCTCGCGGCCGGCATGACCGTGTTCGGCGTGCCCAACCCGCACTTCCCGCCGGACGCGGCCGTCCTGGCACGGGCAATGGCGGTGCTCGGCGACCTCCCGGAGGCCCTCGATCAGAGCGGACCGCCGTGAAGGGCCCCTTTCCCGACGCGGACGCGGGGAAGAGGCCCTTCACCGCAACGAGCGCGAGCGGCGAGAGGTCGGCTCAGCGCTCGACTTCGCCCTCGATGAACCGCTCGACCGAGTCGCGGGCGGTCGAGTCGTCGTACTGCACCGGCGGCGACTTCATGAAGTAGGACGAGGCCGACAGCAGGGCACCGCCGATCCCGCGGTCCTTGGCGATCTTCGCGGCGCGCACGGCGTCGATGATGATGCCCGCCGAGTTGGGCGAGTCCCACACCTCCAGCTTGTACTCCATGTTCAGCGGCACGTCACCGAAGGCACGGCCCTCGAGGCGCACGTAGGCCCACTTGCGGTCGTCGAGCCACTGCACGTAGTCGGACGGGCCGACGTGCACGTTGCCCTTACCGAGGTCACGGTCGATCTGCGAGGTCACCGACTGGGTCTTGGAGACCTTCTTCGACTCGAGCCGCTCCAGCTCCTTCATGTTCTTGAAGTCCATGTTGCCGCCCACGTTGAGCTGCATGGTGCGGTCGAGCTGGACGCCTCGGTCCTCGAAGAGCTTGGCGAGCACCCGGTGCGTGATCGTGGCACCGACCTGGGACTTGATGTCGTCGCCGACGATCGGCACACCCGCGCGCTCGAACTTGTCGGCCCACTCCGGCTCGGAAGCGAGGAACACCGGGATCGCGTTCACGAACGCCACGCCCGCGTCCAGCGCCGCCTGCGCGTAGAACCGCGAGGCGTCCGTCGAGCCGACAGGCAGGTACGAGACCAGGACGTCGACCTCGGCCGCGCGCAACGCGGCGGCGACGTCGACCGGCTCGTCGTCGGCCTCCTGGATGGTCTCCTGGTAGAAGCGGCCGAGCCCGTCGAGGGTGGGCCCGCGCTGCACGCTCACCCCGAGCGGCGGAACGTCGCAGATCTTGATCGTGTTGTTCTCGCTGGCGCTGATCGCGTCGGACAGGTCCTGCCCGACCTTCTTGGCGTCCACGTCGAACGCGGCGACGAAGTCGACGTCGCCCACGTGGTACCCACCGAACCGCACATGCATCAACCCGGGCACACGCGCGGCCGGGTCGATGTCGCGGTAGTAGTGGACACCTTGAACAAGCGACGCCGCGCAGTTGCCGACGCCAACGATGGCCACCCTCACGCGGCGGTTGTCGCCCATGCCGGTTTCTCCTTACTCGTCATTTCCGTGGTGAGTCCCGCCGAGCCTCAGGGGGCGCACCGACGTCGGTGTCAGGACCGCTGCCTCGCTGCTCGGCCTGTTCGTGCGCGATCAACTCGTTGAGCCAGCGCACCTCCCGCTCGCTCGCCTCCAGCCCGAGCTGGTGCAACTCACGGGTGTAGCGGTCGATCTTCTCCTCGGCCCTGGCCAACGCTGCCCGAAGACCTTCGCGGCGCTCCTCGACACGGCGGCGTCGGCCCTCCAGGATCCGCATCCGGACGTCGGCCGGTGTCCTGGAGAAGAACGTGAGGTGCACGCCGAAACCCTCGTCGTCCCACGTCTGCGGGCCCGCGTCCGCGAGTAGCTCGGCGAAGCGCTCCTTGCCCTCCGCCGTGAGCTTGTAGACGCGTTTGCCCCGCCGATTCCAGCCGGTGGCGGGTTCGTCGGCCTCCTCGGCGATCAAGCCGGACCGCGACATCCTGCGCAACGTCGGATACACCGAGCCGTACGAGAACGTGCGGAACATGCCGAGCGTCTCGTGCAAGCGCTTGCGCAGCACGTAGCCGTGCATGGGTGCCTCGTGCAGCAGCCCGAGGATCGCGAGCTCCAGCACAGTGCACCCCCTTTCGGGAACGAGAGCCACATCCACCGGCGTTACCAGTCGAGGCCACACCGGTTCCGGTTACCCAACCTACCGGCACAGTATATCGCGGCGATACATCGACGTGGCGCAGCTAACCGTGGCATTACCGGAGGAACGGGCAAATGTCACCGAACGGTTATCACCGCGTCGGCGTGTCGGGAGGGCTCCGGATCACGTCACGGACGACTCGCGGGCATCACGGGCACGATTACCCGTACTCTGTTGGCGTGCGAAACCAGCGGCAGATCGTCGACTACGCGCTCGCGCGGCGTGCGGTCCTGGCCGAGTACCACTCGGGCCGGGCCAGCACGCTGGACGTCTGCGATGCCAACCCCTACCTGCTCAAGGCCGCCGAGTTCCACGGCAGGCCGAGCGACTCGCCGTGCCCGGTGTGCCGGAGGAGGGTGCTCACCGAGGTGTGCTGGGTCTACGGCGACGAGCTGCGCGACGCGGCCGGGTCGGCGCGCTCGCCGGAAGAGCTGGAGCGCATGGCGGGCCTGTTCAGCGAGTTCACCGTCTACGTGGTGGAGGTCTGCCGGGCCTGCGGTTGGAACCACCTCGTGCTCTCGTACGTCCTCGGTACCGGGGCAGGTCGACCCCGCTCGCGAAGGACCGCGGGCCAGTGACCACGAGGGCCGCGACGACCGCGCACTCCGCGGTGCGCACAGACGCCTGCCGTACGCCGCCACGGACGGTGTACGGGGGTTCGGCACACGGGAAACGGCGGGCCGGCGACGCGCCGATCCGGGAGGGTCTTGAGTGAACGACCAGGGAAATCAGAACTGGCCGGAGAACGAACCGGGACACCAGGCGCGGTGGCCGGGCCAGGACGGCTCCTCCGATCCCCAGTGGCCCACCGGCGACGAACGACCGTCACGCGCTCCCCGTCCGGACGCGCGAGGGGACCGGCAGGGCCGCCCCGCCCGGCTGAACTCGGCTTCGACCGTGCCACCGACGGTGAGGGGACTGTCAGGGCGGGCGTGGGCTCCGGGGCGGCACAGTCCATCATCGCAGGTGCCGTGGCGCATCCAGACGAT
>NZ_KB912624.1:117655-125087 GCF_000383795.1 Saccharomonospora saliphila YIM 90502 | reverse complement strand
CGGAGGGCGGCGCCGCCCCGGCCAACGGCGTCGTCCTGTTCCCCACGGGCGGCGCGGGCTCCCCCGACCTCGACGCCGTGGCACCGCGCGAGCACGCCTCCGAGGCCGTGCCGGAGAACGAGAACCCGGTCGCGATGCCACCCGCCGCGGCCGTGGCCCCGGACGAAGCCGCCCACGCCACCGCGAACACGGCCGACACGCTGGAGCTCGCCCCCGTGCTGCTGGCCGTGGCCGGGCTCGTCGGTGTCGGCACGAGCCTCGCGCACACCTGGGTGCGCCGCAGGCAGAACACCCACGTATGAATGGCCTGCGGGCTCGGAGCACCGCATCGGGAGACCGTCGGCGGCCGCGGATTCTCCGCGTGGTGCGTCACTTCCCCGGTCTCCGCGTCGTTGGTCCTGTCAGCAGCTCGCCAACTCGGGAGGGACCGGCCGTGCGACTCGACCCCACCGCCCTGGCAAGGGCGGTTCGCAAGGCGCTCACCGCGACGACGGCCGCGGTGGTCGCGGGCGGGGTGACCGTCCTGACGGCGGGATCGGCCTCGGCCGCCGCCACCGTGACGGCCGACTCGTGCACCGGCACCGTCGGAGGACGGGCCGGGGACACGGTCGCGGTCGACGGGTCGGCGGTATCGGACCTCGTCCGGCAGGGTGCCGAGGAAGCGAAGTCGATCATCGTCGTGCACGACCTGACGATCTGGCCGAACCACCTCGCCGACACCATCGCCGACGAGCGGCTCTCCGTCGGAACCGTGCCGGACGCGCGCACCGGCTCCGTCGACGGCGCCACGATCGGCGCTGCCGTGCGGGAGGCGCTCGACGGGTCGGCCGGCCTCGGCGCACTGCCGTCCACTCAGGACACGACTCTCGACACCATCGAGGAGAAGGTGGCGGGCGACTGCGGCCTCGCCGTCGAGACGACCGACCACACGACGGACACGACCACGCGCTCGGACTCCGGTGGGACCTCGAACCCGGACGCGGGCGACTCCGGCGGCGCACCGTCCTCCGCTCCCGACGACACCGGCGGCACCGCCACGGGCGAGGGCGCCGCGATGGACACGGGCACCGCCGACGGCGGTCTCCAGGGCACAGGGGACGCCCGGTCCCCGCGCCGCGACTACGGCGACATCCCGGTGGCCGAGGCCCCGAGCGCGGGCATCGCGGTTCCGCCGGACCTGCGGTACGCGCCGTCGAACGGCGTGCCCGGCGACGCGACCACTCCCGAGTTCGACATCCTCGGCCCCGGGGGCGACGAGTCCGGCCAGGGCTCCGGCGAGCGTTCGGCCGGCGAACACTCGACCGGCGTGCGCGACACGGGCAACGCCGACGCGCTGGCCGCCGCCGAGTCGTCCGAGGCGATCCGGATGCCGATGTTGTTCGCGGTCGTCGCGCTGGCGGGCGTCACCGCGGGCCTCGTGCGCACCTGGGTGCTGCGCCGCGCGTCGTAGTCCCCACGGCGGGACGCCCCGGCAGGCAGCCTCGACAGGCGGTCTCGACGGGCTCCGTGAGGGGACACGCCGAGCGGTGGTGGCATCGCCACGGGCGGTATGACCTGCGCTCGCGCACCCGAGCCGGGGTGGGCGGGGCCCGCCGACTACACTGGGCCGTCGGCAACCCTCCTGTCACGGAACGCCCGTGACCGCTTGAGCCCGTAGGAGGTGAGTGGTTGTGTCACGCCATTACGAGGTAATGATCATCCTCGAGCCCACGTTCGACGAGCGCAACGTCTCCTCGACGTTGGAGAACTACCTCAAGGTGATCCGCGACTCCGGCGGCACCGTCGAGAACGTCGACGTCTGGGGCCGCCGCAGGCTGTCCTACGAGATCCGCAAGCAGGCGGAGGGCATCTACGCCGTGCTGGATCTCTTCTGCGAGTCGGACGCGGTCAAGGAGCTGGAGCGTCAGCTCTCGTTGCAGGAGACCGTGCTGCGCACCAAGGTCGTCCGCAAGGTTCCCCCGCGCGGCGCGAAGAAGGCCGCCAAGAAGGCCGCTGCGAAGGTCTGAGGCGAACGCGCGATGGCCGGAGACACCATCATCACGGTGGTCGGCAACCTCACCGCCGACCCGGAACTGCGATTCACGCCGTCGGGCGCCGCGGTCGCGAACTTCACGGTCGCGTCCACGCCCCGCATCTTCGACCGCCAGGCCGGCGAGTGGAAGGACGGCGAGGCGCTGTTCCTGCGCTGCAACATCTGGCGGCAGGCGGCCGAGAACGTCGCCGAGACCCTGACCCGGGGCGCCAGGGTGATCGTGCAGGGCAGGCTCAAGCAGCGCTCGTTCGAGACCAAGGAAGGCGAAAAGCGCACGGTCGTCGAACTCGAGGTCGACGAGATCGGCCCGTCGTTGCGCTACGCGACCGCCAAGGTCAACAAGATCAGCCGTGGCAGCGGCGGAGGCGGCTTCGGTGGCGGTGGTGGCGGCGGGGCCCCCGCCGACGACCCGTGGGGCTCGGCACCTCCCACCGGCGGTGGTGGTGGCGGGTTCTCCGACGAACCGCCGTTCTGAGCCCACCGGCGACACCCTGACGCTCGCGCCCCGGTCGTGGACCCGGCGCGGCGCCGCCCCGAACAACCACACGAGAAGTTCCCCAGGAGTACACCGTGGCCAAGCCACCCGTTCGCAAGCCCAAGAAGAAGGTCTGCGTGTTCTGCAAGGCCGAGAAGCAGGGCCAGCCCGAGCTGATCGACTACAAGGACACGACCATGCTGCGCAAGTACATCTCCGACCGCGGCAAGATCCGTGCCCGCCGGGTCACCGGCAACTGCAGCCAGCACCAGCGGGACATCGCCATCGCGGTCAAGAACTCGCGGGAGATGGCGCTGCTGCCCTACACCTCGACCGCTCGCTGAGGAGGAAGTCAGTCATGGCGAAGATCATTCTGACGACCGACGTGGCCCACCTCGGCGGCCCCGGCGACATCGTCGAGGTCAAGGACGGCTACGCCCGCAACTACCTGCTCCCGCGGGGATACGCGATCACCGCGACCAAGGGTGCGGAGAAGAACGTCCGGGTCATCCGGCGCGCCCAGGAGAGCCGTCGCATTCGCGATCTCGACCACGCCAAGGAGGTCAAGACCGCGATCGAGGGCCTCGGCACGATCGAGGTGACGGCGAAGTCGGCCGAGGGGTCGAAGAAGCTCTTCGGCTCGGTCACACCGGCCGATGTCGTGGGCGCCATCAAGGCCGCGGGCGGTCCGCAGCTCGACAAGCGGGTCATCGAACTGCGCCAGCACATCAAGACGGTCGGCAGGCACGACGTGCGCGCGCGCCTGCACCCGAACGTGACGGCGGAGGTCCGCCTGGAGGTCGTCGGCAAGCAGCCGTGAGACCGTGAGACATACATACGAACGGCGGGGTCCCGGTCGGGGCCCCGCCGTTCGTGTGTCCGAGACCGGCATCCGGTGCCGCTCAATGCCCGCCGAGGCACACCCCGATGCCCCTACCGTCCGAGGACGCACCGCCACCACGGTCGTGAGCCACCGATTCCCCCGGGCATCTTCGCCGTATCGAAACCTGAGTGGGGAACCGGTTTCGCCTACCCGACGTCCGACTGTTTGGAACACTTCTCGTTGACGGGCCCCGGCGCCCTGACACGACCGTTCGTCCAGCGGCACGAAGAGGGACTCACATGGCGCGTAGCTCCGTGAGTGATGTGACGAGCGGCGCCGCTGCCACTGCGGCAGGGCGGTCGGCGCATCCGTCGGCGCGGCCACCACGATGGTCGCGATGGCCGCGCCCGCGATTGCGGGCGCGCACCGAAACAATCAGGCGGCGGAGGTGTCGCCTTCCCACACGAGACGAGCAGCCGACCGAAGGCGTATCTGAAGCCGCCAGGGGAAATTGAGGTATGACACTCGTTCGTCACGGTGCCTTCGGCGCGACGGTGGTCGCCCTCGGCGCCGTTCTCGGGGCCTGCGAGGAGCCGGGAACCCCGACACCGTCCGGAGCCGGGCAGTCGACACCGAGCCGGTCGGCGGGAAACGCTCAGCCCATTCCACCGGTGGAGCGGCCCCTCGATCCGTCGTCATGGTTGGCGTCGCCGTGCCAGGCGCTGACCTCGGACGATCTCGCCGAACTCGGCCTTGAGGAGGGCCGGGCACGAGACAAGGCTGCGAGCTCGGCGAGGTCGTGCGACTGGAAACTCGCCGGCGTTTCAGGCACACTTGTCGATCTGCGGTCATGACCGAGAAACCGAACGGACTGAACGACATCTACCGCAGGCACGCGGATTCCGCGCTACGGGAAGAGGTCGAGGTCGGCGGTTATCCCGCGCTCCACTCGAACTTCAACGACAACCGATCGTCCGGCGAATGTTCGTTGTGGATCGGGGTCAACGACAGTGCGGTACTGTTCCTCGACGTCTTCCTTCGCGACAGTCCCGAGGCCGAGGACCCCTGTGGGTAGGCCGACCGGGTCGGCGAAGCGATCGTGAGCAACCTGGGGAGTTGATGACCTATGCCGCTGCTCCTCGGAGTGGGCGAAGGAAGTCGCCGGAGGGATCGAGGTATGACACTCGCCCAGTCTGGTGCCCTGGGTGCCGCGGCGCTCGTTGCCGTGACCGCGCTCTCCGCGTGCGCTGGTGAGCAGGAGCCCGGGAACCCGGTCGTCTCCACTCCGCGCGCGAGCGACGGCACCACAAGCCTGTCCACCGCTCCCGTTCCGCCGGTCTCGGACCCGCTTGATCCCGAGGCGTGGGTGTCCACCCCCTGCCAGGCACTCACGTCCGAAGATCGTGCCGAGCTAGCTCTCGCGCAGGGACGCACGCGCGAAAAGGCGGCTACCTCCGCCATGTCTTGCGTGTGGGCACTGTCCGGGGACAGAACGAGCTTGGTTGATCTCTCAGTGATGACGGAGAACGCCACTGGCTTGAACGCGGTCTACGAGGCGAACCGGGACGCGGAACTGCTCGAGGAGACCAAGACCGCGGGGTACCCCGCGGTCTACGCGGACGCCATCGACCAGCGAGACGACGGCGGCTGCGTCCTCTGGGTAGGCGTCAACGACAGGGACGTCCTCTACATCGATGTCTCATTGCGGTACGTGCCCGAGGCCCAGGACCCCTGTGGATACGCCGACCGGGTCGGCGAAGCGATCGTGAGCAATCTGGGGAGTTGATGACCTATGCCGCTGCTCCTCGTTCCCTTCCTCGCGGGTGCATCGTCGCAACCGCGGTGGTCGGGGCGCCGTGGTTCGCACGGCACCCGGGTGTGGTCTCGAACACGAGTAACGGCTGCTTGCCGATGACCTCCAGGCGGACCTCCGCCGTCACGGGGTGCAGGCGCGCACGCACGTCGTGCCTGCCGGGATTTGGTGCGCGTCGATCTGACGCGATCCGGTCACCGCGGGAGCTCCACTCTCTTCCTGGTCGCCATGCCGTACCCGGCGGGCCGGGCCCCGCGATCTTTGCCGGATCGAGACCTGCGCGGGGAACCGGTTTGGCCCACCCGACGTCCGACTGTTTGGAATACTTCTCGTTGACGGGCGCTCGTCGCCCTGAGCACACTACGTTCGTCCAGCGGCACGAAGGGGGACTCGGGCATGGCGAACAGCTCCGTGAGTGATGTGATGAGCGGCGCCGCCGCCACCGTCGGCAAGGCGGTGGGCGGTCCGATCGGTGCGGCCACGAAGATGATCTCGATGGCCGCACCCACGATCGCGGGTGCGGCGAAACCGTCAGGCGGCGGAGGTTTCGCCTTCTCCCCCGAGGAGATCGACGCCATCATTAAGGAGTGGCGAAACCTCTCGAGCGATCTCAAGTTCGACCACACGCAGGCCTCGATCATGGCGCAGGTCCAGTCACCGGGGGCCGAGTTCGCGAGCGCGGATTTCGCCGAGCGTGCTAATCCCTCGGCCGAAGCCTTCCTTCAGGCCTACGAAAAGATGATGGCCTACGTCAATGCCTACATCAACGCACTCGAGAACGCGAAGCAGCAGATCAGCACACAGGACGAACAGGCACAGGAAGACATCGGCAAGGCCGGAGCGATGGAAGTATGAGCCGTCGTCTTCGCTACCGGATTTCGGCCCCCGTTGTCGCGGCGACGTTCGTTCTTGCTTCCTGCGGCGGAGGCGAAGCCGGTATCCCATCCATGGAATCGCCCACTTCCTCATCGAACCCGACGGCACCGGCCTCGGGCGGTACGGCCGCGCCATCGGTCGAGAACCCGCTAGACCCAGCGACACTCGCCTCCGATCCGTGTACCGCACTAACCGAGCAGAATAAGGACGGGCTCGGATTCGGTGACGGCGAACAGCAAGCGCTGGATGCGATCAACGAGACCGCCTGTGGCTGGAACTTCACTGAGTACCCGCAGGATATGGTCGTGTTCGCTGTCGTGACGGGTGAGTCTCGGGGCTTGGACAGCGTTTACGACAACCGGGACACCAACGACTACTTCGAGCCGACGAACGTCTCCGGCTATCCGGCCGTGTACACGGCGATCCTGGATGGCAGAAGCGACGGTCGCTGCGAACTCTGGGTCGGCGTGAACGAACGGACGCCGCTGTACATCTCGACCTACCTAGAGGAAAGCCCGAAGGCTGACGACCCGTGCGCGACGGCCGGTGACGTGGCCGAAGCCGCGCTGACGAAACTGGGGAGTTGATGACCTATGCCGCTATTCCTCGTTCCCATCCTTGCGGGTGCCGCCGGGGCCGCCGCCGGGTACGGCATGGCGACCCAGGAGGAAAGTGGGAACTTCTCCGGCGGAGACGGTTCTCGGCAGATCGACGCCTATCAGATCTACCAGCAGCTCACCTCGGGCCCTGGAACGAGTTCACTCCAGGAAGGCCAACGAGCTGCCAGTGGTTTGAAGCGCACCTTCAGCGAGCGGGTCCAGCAGATGGAGGAACTGGCCGGGCGGATGGATCAGGCCTGGCAGGGTGACTCCGCCGACGCGGCGAAGGTGGGTGCCCGGCCGCTGAAGGAATGGCTCATGGACTCCGAGGTCAAGCTGCACGACAGCGACCGGGCCATGGGATCACAGGCGGAGGCGTTCACCGGCGCGGTCTCCCGGGTGCAGCCGGTACCGAAGACCCCACCGGAAAGCGACTTCATCAACGACATGAAGCCCTGGACCACCGACACCGACCGGGCGATCCAGGACTACAACGCCAAGGCGCAGGCCAACGTCGACGCGTTCAACGCCTACTACCAGGCGACCACCGCGAACAGCCAGTCGTTGCCGACCTACAGCGGCCTCGACGGCGACATCGGCGAGATCGAGGTCGACGAGAACGCCGGGTCCGGCCCCGGACAGGACGGCCAGAGCGGGCAGATCCGCAGCCTCGGGCCCACACCCGGAACCATGCCCGGCAGCATCGCCGGTGGTGGCGGTGGCGGCGGCACGCCCGGCGGGTCGGGAGGTGGCCTCGGCGGTGGCGGCTACACACCGCCGTCCGGTGGCGGGGGTGGCGACTACGCCGCGCCGG
>NZ_KB912624.1:113324-117555 GCF_000383795.1 Saccharomonospora saliphila YIM 90502 | reverse complement strand
CGCGCCGAGCAACGCGACGTCGGCACCCAGGCGGGCGGCGGCGACCGCCGTGTTGGCCCCTTTGCCGCCGGGGAAGGTCTCCGTGTCCCCGCCGAGCACCGTCTCCCCACCCCCGGGGCGGCGCCGCGCGGTGACAACCAGGTCGGCGTTGGCCGAGCCGACGACGAGCACGCGAGCTGGCACGTAGCCAGCCTGCCACGAAACCGCACCCTCCCGCCGCGTGGCGGGACGCATCCCACGCCGATGCCACCCCAGCCCGCACCGGGTGCGCACCCGTCCACCGCGAGCCGGCAGCCGGGACCGTACCCGCGGTCGACACGGCGCGACGTCGGTGCGTGCGCGCTGGGTGCGCGGTTGGCTCCGTTCCGAGTTGTGCGGACGTGAAATCCTTTGTAACTTCCAGATCCGCGCGAACGACAACCCGATGAAGACGGCGACAGCTCACTCATTAGGGTGATATATAGCCGGGAGCGTCACTGTGGAGACACGGAGCGCTCTTCACTGACAGCACCGCCTCCGCGCGGTGTGTCTGTCCGGTCCGCGGACCGGTCGGGCATCGAGTCGCCGGCATCGGTCACGTAGCCCCCCGAGTGATCGGTGTCGGCGGCGCCCGCCCGTGGCTGTCTCCCCGCTCCCGCTCACCACTCCGCCCCGCGCCGTGCATGGCGCCGAACGCGATGAAGGCCCCCTTCACCGCGAAGCACACGGGGAAGAGGGCCTTCAGGCGTCGGCCGGTCCGGACCGCCGAGGGCGCGGTCCCTGCTCAGGCGACGACGTTGACCAGGCGATTCGGAACCACGATCACCTTGCGCGGGTCGGCGCCGTCCAACAGGGCGGCGATCCGGTCCTCGGCCAGCGCCGCCTTCTTGATCGTCTCCTGGTCCGCGTCGGCGGCCACGGTGATCCGCGCGCGCACCTTGCCGTTGACCTGGATCGGGTACTCGACGGTGTCGTCGACGAGGTAGCGCTCGTCCGGCTTCGGGAACGGCCCGTGCACGAGGGAGTCCGGGTGGCCGAGCCGGTGCCACATCTCCTCGGCGACGTGCGGGCACATCGGCGCCAGCATCAGCACCAGCGGCTCGGCCAGCCCCCTCGGGGTCGCCTCGGCGGAGCCGTAGGTCTTGGTGACGTAGTTGTTCAGTTCGATGAGCTTGGCGCCTGCCGTGTTGAACCGCAGCTCGGCGTAGTCCTCACGGACCCCGGCGATGGTGCGGTGGAGCTGCTTGAGGTCCTGCTCGGTCAGCTCGGTCTCGTCGACCCGCACCGCGCCCGTGGCCTCGTCGACCACCAGGCGCCACAGGCGCTGGAGGAACCGCTGCGCCCCGACGACGTCCTTGGTCGCCCACGGCCGGGAGTCCTCGAGCGGACCCATCGCCATCTCGTAGAACCGGAAGGTGTCGGCGCCGTAGTCGCGCGCCATGTCGTCCGGGGTGACGACGTTCTTCAGGCTCTTGCCCATCTTGCCGTACTCCTGGGTGACCTCCTCGCCGCCGTGGTAGAAGCGGCCGCCGGACTCGGTCACCTCGTCGGCGGGGACGTAGAAGCCGCGGGAATCGGTGTAGGCGTAGGCCTGGATGTAGCCCTGGTTGACCAGCCTGCGGTAGGGCTCCTCGGACGAGAGGAGGCCGAGGTCGTAGAGCACCTTGTGCCAGAACCGCGCGTACAGCAGGTGCAGCACGGCGTGCTCGACCCCGCCCATGTACAGGTCGAGGCCGCCCGGGTCGTCGACACCGTGCTCGGCGGGGCGCGGGCCCATCCAGTACCGCTCGTTCTCCGCGTCGACGAACCGCTCGGTGTTGACCGGGTCGATGTAGCGAAGCTGGTACCAGCACGAGCCCGCCCACTGGGGCATGACGTTCGTGTCGCGGCGGTAGGTCTTCGGCCCGTCGCCCAGGTCGAGGGTGACGCTGACCCAGTCGGTCGCCTTCGACAGCGGGGGCTCCGGCTCGGAATCGGCGTCCTCGGGGTCGAAAGTCGTGGGCGAGTAGTCCGGCACGTCCGGCAGTTCGACCGGCAGATGCTCCTCCGGCAGCGGGATCGGCGTGCCGTCGGAGTCGTACACGATCGGGAACGGCTCGCCCCAGTACCGCTGCCGCGCGAACAGCCAGTCCCGCAGCTTGTACTGCACCGAGCCCTCGCCGTGGCCCTGCTCCTCGAGCCAGGAGATGATCGTCTTCTTGGCGTCGTCGACACCGAGGCCGTTCAGGTTGACCTCGGCGTTGGCGGAGTTGATCGCGGGGCCGTCGCCGGTGTAGGCCTCGCCGTCGAAATTCTCGCCCGGCTCGACCGTGCGCACGATGTCCAGCCCGAACGCCGTCGCGAAGTCCCAGTCGCGCTGGTCCTGTCCGGGAACGGCCATGATGGCGCCGGTGCCGTAGCCCATCAGCACGTAGTCGGCGATGAAGACCGGAATCGGGGTGTCGTTGGCCGGGTTGACCGCGTAGGAGCCGGTGAACACACCCGTCTTGTCCCGGCTCTCCTGGCGGTCCAGCTCGGACTTGCGGGCGGCCTGCGCGCGGTAGGCCGCCACGGCCTCGGCCGGGGTGGCGGCTCCGCCGGTCCAGCGCTCGTCCACGCCGTCCGGCCACGCGGCCGGGGTGAGGTCGTCGACGAGCGGGTGCTCGGGCGCCAGGACCATGTAGGTGGCGCCGAACAGCGTGTCGGGGCGGGTCGTGAAGACCTCGATGGCGTGCTCACCCGCGCGGAACCGCACGTTGGCGCCCCGGGACCGGCCGATCCAGTTCCGCTGCATCGACTTGATCTTCTCCGGCCAGTCCAGCCGGTCCAGGTCGTCGACGAGGCGGTCGGCGTAGGCGGTGATCCGCATCATCCACTGCTTGAGGTTCTTGCGGAACACCGGGAAGTTGCCGCGCTCGCTGCGACCGTCCGGGGTGACCTCCTCGTTGGCCACCACCGTGCCGAGGCCGGGCGCCCAGTTCACGGGCGCGTCCGACAGGTACACCAGGCGGTGGGAGTCGATGATCTCCCGCTGCTCGGCGCGGCTGTACTCGCTCCAGGCCCGGCCGTCCGGCGTCGCGCGCTCACCGTCGGCGTAGGCGCGCTCCAGTTCCTCGATCGGGCGGGCCTTGTCCCGCTCGGTGTCGTACCAGGAGTTGAAGATCTTCAAGAAAATCCACTGCGTCCACCGGTAGTACTCGATGTCGGTGGTGGCGATGCGCCGCCGCTCGTCGTGCCCGAACCCGAGCCGCTGGATCTGGCTCAGGTACCGCTCGATGTTGGCCTCGGTGGTCGTGCGCGGATGCGTGCCGGTCTGCACGGCGTACTGCTCGGCGGGAAGGCCGAACGCGTCGAAGCCCATCGTGTGCAGCACGTTGCGGCCGATCATCCGGTTGTACCGGGCGTAGACGTCGGTCCCGATGAAGCCGAGCGGGTGGCCGACGTGCAGGCCCGCCCCGGACGGATACGGGAACATGTCCTGCACGAACAACTTGTCCGACGGCAGGGGCGCGCTCTCGTCGGCGAGCGGGCCGACCGGGTTCGGCGCGTGGTAGGTGCCGTGCTCGGACCAGTGGTCCTGCCACCGCTTCTCGATCCGCTCCGCCAGCTCCGCGGTGTAGCGGTGCGCCGGAGCCGACTCGGTGCCGTCTGTCATCGCCGATCCTTCCGTGTACCTGCCTCAGAGACAACGCAACCCCTCAGCCCGAGGGCGTGAGGGGTTTCGCCGCGCCGGCCGGGGGTCCGGTCAGCGCGGCCCGGCAAGAAGCAGGTCGGCCGTCGTCACTGTCGTCATTGACAACCATGATAACTGCCTCACCCGCGCCGTTTCCCCAAGCCCTCGTGCCCGTCCACCGGGGTGGCCGACGGCACTCCGGCGTGTCCTCCCGCCACCGGCCGGGGGCAGTATCCTCCGAGGAGTGTTGGTGCTCGCGCTGATCCCCGCCCTGCTCGGTGTCCTGGTCGGCTGGGGCGGTTACCTCGGCTGGAGCGGCAAGCTCACCCGGTCCCGGGGCGCGGGTGTGCGCACGGAGGCGACTCTCCGCAGCGACGAGGCGTTCCGGGTGGCGAACAGGGTCGCCGCACTGCCGACGATGGTCGCGGGGGCGGTCGGGCTGGTCGCGGGGGCGGCCACGCTGGCGATGCCCGGCACCGTCGGCGCCGTGGCCTCGTCTGTGGTCGGCGTCGTCGCGGTGTTCGCCCTCGTCGCGGGAGGCGGAATGCTCGGCCACCGCGCCGCCGAGGCGGTACCCGCCCCGGCACCGGCCCCCGCCGG
>NZ_KB912624.1:105516-113224 GCF_000383795.1 Saccharomonospora saliphila YIM 90502 | reverse complement strand
ATCGTGGGTCCGAGCCGCGCCGTCCGCTGCGGGCCTCGGAGGTGCTGCGCGTACTGCGCACCCGGCTCGCCGAGCACGGCGTCGCCGAGGGCGCCTACCGCATCGGCGAGGTCGCCGACGGCGCGTGGTGCCTGCGCCGCGTGGCCCGGGGCTGGGAGGTCGCCCGGCACGCAGATGGTGGGCCCGTCGATCCGCGTTACTTCCCGCGCGCCCAGGACGCCGCCGAGGCCCTGCTCGGCACGCTGCTCCTGCTGCCGGGCAGGTCGCGCCCGAGCGACGAGGAGGACACCGACGAGACCGAGGCGACCCGGGCGACGGACTGGCCGATCCTGCCCTCGCGCGGGGAGCCACCGCTGACGTTCTACCGGCGCAAGCGTGTGCTGACCCTGGCCGAAGGCACCGTGCTCGACCGGTACGGCACCGAGCAGGGCAACCTCGTGCACCCGGAGGGCACGCCGTTCGCGGAGACGTCCCTGACCTTCGAACGCGAGTTCGAACGGCACTCCTACCGCGTCCTGCGCCCGCTGCACGCGCTCAGCGGCGTCACCCGACCGTGGGGCACGCTGCCCGGGGGAGCGGTGGCCTACCTCCTACCGCACACCCTGGCTCATCACGTCGAGACGGGCGCGCTGGAACGGGTCGGCTGACCGGGCCGCGTCAGCCGGTGGGCAGGCCGTAGGCGGCCGAGACCGCGCGTTCGATCTCGCGGCTGTCGATGCCGCCTTCCTCGGCGATGGTGAAGCCGAGTTCGAGAACCAGCAACGCGATGCGGCCGAGCACGGGCAGCGCGTCGGTCTCGCCCGCGTCCTTACGGTGGTAGAGCGGTTCGGTCTCGCGGTCGATCGCACGCCGCAGCCGCATCAGCACGGCCTCCAGGTCGTCCTGCTCCGGAGGCGTGCGGGCAGCGGTGGTCACAGCGGTGGACATGGTTCTCCCTCAGGATCGTGGTGATGCGTCTCAGTGAGTTGGCTGGTCGGTATAGGCGCGCATGTGTTCGGCTAGCGCGGAGACCTCACAGCCCAGTGCGCGGATCGCCTGCGCGTCGTCGGGGGCGGCGTCCTGGAGATGGGCCAGAGCGCCGATGACCCGCCGGGCGTGCCGCCACAGGGACAACGCCACGACCGATTCCGTGCCGGGCCGTACGCACCACTCGGCGGGCCGTACCGAGTCGAGAATGCCGACCGCCCGGTCGTGCAGGTCTTCCACACCTCCACCCGTGCGCTGGCAGATCTCGGCCAGCACGTCGTCCAGCGCCTGCCACTGCTCCCGTGTCACGCGCGCGTGCGTACTCATCGCCACCGTCCCTGCTGGTGTCCGGGCATCGGTGGACATTCGGCGAGACCAAGGTGCGCACGAATCTCCCGGTCACACGAAGGACAGGTCGGTCGCAACCATTTCCCCATGTCCTCGGGGCCGGTGGTGACCACCGACCCGCACAACGCCGGAAACACCACACCCAGATCGAGCGGCGTGCGGTGCGCGTCGTAGGCGTGCCGCAACCCTTCGGCCTGCTGCCACAGATACCTCCGCATCACAACCTCCGGTCATACACGAAAGAGCCGACGAGCGTGACGGTAGGTCGGCAAGGCCCCATGGAGAGGTCCAGTCCGGTACCCGGCGGTGAGGGGGACAGTTCGTCCCCCATCCCTCAGTGCTGGACGCCGAGTCGGGTCGCCAGTTCTCGAGCCTCGCGCTCGATCAGGCGACCGCCGGAGGTGACGAGTTCGGCGGCGAGTCCACGAGACAGCGGGTGGCATCGCATCGATTCACCGCTCAGGGACGTGGCGCGCTGAAGCACGTGCAGTGCGCTCGTGTAGTCCCTGCGCTGGGCGTACGCGCGGGCGGTTTCGAGCCACAGACGCGCTCGACGATCGAGCGACGGAAGGGCGTCGGGATCGACCACGCTGGCCTTGTCGAGTGCGGTCCCGCCCTTACGAAGGCCGACATGCACGGACACGCCGGTCAGTTCCGTATTGGCGCGTCCGAACAGGGTCCATGGGTGCGCGTAACCAGCCGGGAGACGCGCGCCGATCCCATCGGCGTCGTCAAGGTAGCGCAATGCGTCCCCTTCGCGGCCGAGCCGCGCGGCGGTGAGGGCGGCGTGCAGTCGGCACGCACCGAACAGGGCGCGGCTGTCGTCGCTGCCGGTCTCCAGATACGGGGCCAGGAGATCTGCCGCATCGTTGGCCAACCGGAGCGCGTCGTCCTCGCGACCCGTGGCCCGCCACACGTTGCCCACCACCCAGGACGCGGCGGCGAGGCTGTCGGGATCGTCGGCCTGCTCGGCGGCGGCCATGCAGCGGTCCGCCGACAGCCACAACAACGCCGAATCGGAGACCCACGCGATCACCTGCTCGACAAGTGCGTAGATCGCCGTGAGCGTTGCGTAGGCGATACGGCGCTCACGACCGTCGAGCACGCGGGTGGCGTGGCGGGCATCCCGAATCAGCCGCGGCAACAGACGGCCGACGTCCGCACGAGGACTGGCCGAGGAGTGCCACACCCACCACGCGTGGTCGGCCCGTTCGCGAAGCTCGTTCGCATTCGGCACCGCGTCGGTTTCGACAACGAGAAGGGGGCGCTCGACCGCCGCACGGATGGCGGGCACCGCGTCGTGCCCTTCGACCCGGCGTGCCGCGTCGACGAGCGTGGACTGGTCTCCTACCAGCTCGGCGACTCCCGGCAGCCCCAGCGCCTCGGCGATACGCACCAACATCGAGAGGCGGGGCGGCAAGAGATGCCCCTTCTCGACCTTCTTCAGCCAGTCGGCCGATCGTCCGACGAGACCCGCGAGGACAGGACGGGACATCCCTCGCCGCTCACGGTGAGCCTGGATACGCGCGCCGACCGACTTCCCGGCGAGCTCATCAACCTGCACCGCGACCACCCCTTCGCCGAGGAACATCGCCACGAGTCGGCTTCACCGGCCTCTTTCGTGACGTGGTTCACCTCACGGTAGCCATCCGTGCCCGATCACGCACACATCGAACGTGGCACAGCATTCTCCCCGGGCTCGTCGCGCGCTGGAGCACCCGGCTACTCGGCGGGCGGCTCGATGCCCCGCTCGGCGGCCCAGCGGCGCAGCTCCGCGACCGCCTCGTCGTGGTCGAGCGGGCCCCGGTCCAGGCGGATCTCCTTCAGGTGCTTCCACGCCTGGCCCACCAGCGGGCCGGGGCGCAGGCCGAGGATGCGCATGATTTCGTTGCCGTCGAGGTCGGGCCGGACCCGGGCCAGATCCTCCTCCTCGGCGATCCGGGCGATGCGCTGCTCAAGATCGTCGTAGGAGCGCTGCAACGCGGCGGCCTTGCGCCGGTTGCGCGTGGTGGAGTCGGCCCGGACCAGCTTGTGCAGCCGGGGCAGCAGCTCACCCGCGTCGGTGACATACCGGCGTACCGCCGAGTCGGTCCACTCGCCCTTGCCGTAGCCGTGGAAACGCAGGTGCAGGAACACGAGCTGCGAGACGTCGTTGATCACGTCCTTGGGGTAGCGCAGGGCCCGCAAACGCTTGCGCGCCATCTTCGCCCCCACGACCTCGTGGTGATGGAAGCTGACTCCGCCACCCTGCTCGAACCGGCGCGTGGCGGGCTTGCCGATGTCGTGCAGCAGCGCGGCCAGCCGCAGCACCAGGTCCGGCCCACTGGTGGGCTCGTGGCCGGTCTCCAGGTCGATGGCCTGATCCAGCACCGTCAGCGAGTGCTGGTAGACGTCCTTGTGCTGGTGGTGCTCGTCGATCGCCAGGCGCATCCCGGGTACCTCGGGAAGCACGTGTTCGGCCAGGCCCGTGTCGACCATCAGCTCGATCCCGCGCCGCGGCGCCCGCCCGAGCATCAACTTGGACAACTCCGCCTGCACCCGTTCGGGTGTGATGCGGCTCAGCTCGGCGGCCATGTCCGTCATCGCGGCGACCACTCGGGGGGCGGGCGCGAAGCCGAGCTGCGCGACGAACCGGGCCGCCCGCAGCATCCGCAGCGGGTCGTCGGCGAACGACTCCTCCGGGGTGGCGGGGGTGTCCAGGGTGCGCGCGGCCAGCGCCTCCAGCCCGCCGTGCGGGTCGACGAACGACTTCGAGACCACGTCCACCGCCATCGCGTTCACCGTGAAGTCCCGGCGCGCGAGGTCGCCCTCGATGGTGTCGCCGAAGGCCACCTCGGGGTTGCGGCCCACCCGATCGTAGGTGTCGGCGCGGAACGTCGTGATCTCCAGCGTCGTGCCGTTCTTCGCGGCGCCGACCGTGCCGAACTCGATGCCGGTGTCCCAGACCGCCTCGGCCCACCCGGACAGCAGCCGCTGCACCGTCTCGGGACGGGCGTCGGTGGTGAAGTCGAGGTCGGTGGACAGCCTGCCCAGCAGCGCGTCCCGGACGCTGCCGCCGACCAGGTACAGGCGGTGGCCCGCCGCGGTGAACCGCGCGGCCAGGTCGTCGGCGAGCGGGGAGACGCGCATCAGTTCGGCGACCGCGTTGCGCTTGACCTCGGTGAGCCGCTTCGCGGTCGGCGCGGCGCCCGCGCCACTCGTGCGTTCGTTCACCCTGATCCCACTGCCCAACGGTTCCCCTTACTACACGGCTGCCTCGGCTCGGACCCGACAAGCCAGGGTACCGGCGGCCCCGCGTGCTCTAGCATCGCAGCATGCCTGGATCGGCCGGTCGCTCCGGTGGCCCGAAACCGGGACGCCGATCGCGGCGCCGCCGCGGCAAACGGCTGACCACGGTCAACGAGACGTCGGCGGGAGGACTGGTGGTGGACCCCGCGCGGCGGCAGGCGGTGCTCATCGGCAGACTCGACCGCCACGGCACACTGCTGTGGTCCCTGCCGAAGGGGCACATCGAGGACGGCGAGACCACCGAACAGACCGCGGTGCGCGAGGTGAAGGAGGAGACGGGCATTTCCGCGCACGTGCTGCGCGAGCTCGGCACGATCGACTACTGGTTCGTCGCCGAGCGTCGCCGGGTTCACAAGACCGTGCATCACTTCCTGCTCGAAGCCGACGGCGGCGAGCTCAGCGACGAGGACGTCGAGGTCTCCGAGGTGGCGTGGGTGCCGCTGACCGAGCTCGACACCACCCTGGCCTACTCCGACGAACGCAAGCTCGCGCGCCGTGCGCGTGCCCTGCTGGCCGAGAACCGGGTGAACGGGCGGTGAGCCGGGCGGGCGCGGCGGCGCTGGTTCTGTTCCTGCTGGCAACCCAGATGCTGGCGCCGGGTCCGTCGGCCGGAGCACAGCCGTCCGAGCTGCTGCGGATGCGCATCGACGGGATGAGTCCCCGGGTCGCGACCTCCGGCGACGAGACACTCACGCTGTCGGCCACGGTGACCAACACCGGCGACCGGCCCATTTCCGACCTGGTGGCGCGGGTACAGAGCGGGCCGAGGCAGACGGGGACGCCGGAACTCGGCCGTACGCTGACCGACCCGCCGTCGGCCGAGGTCGGGGCCTCCGACTGGGTCGGGGCCGGCGACCGGCTGGACACCGGCGAGAGCGCCACCTTCTCGATCGACGTGGACCTGGCCCGGCTCGGGGTGTCCGACCCGGGCGCGTACCCCCTCCTGCTCAACGTCAACGGCACCCCCGCCTACGGGGGCGCGGCCCGGCTGGCTGCGGCCCACCTGCTGCTGCCCGTGCTCGGCGAGAACGGCGGTACGCAGGGTGCCCAGAACGGCACCGGACCCGCCGCGGTCTCGACGCTCTGGCCGATCACGGCCCGCACCCCCAAGATCGTGGCGGCACCGCACGACGGCCCCGTGGTGCTCTCCGACGACGACCTCGCGCGGGAGCTGGCCCCGGGCGGCAGGCTGCACGCCCTGGTGAGCACGGCCGAGAGCAGGCGGGCCGACGCCGAGGTGTTCGCCTCACTGTGCTTCGCCGTGGACCCGGACCTGCTGGAGACGGTCAACGCCATGAGCACGGGTTACCGCGTGCGCACACCCGACGGTGCCGTCGCGGGGCGCGGCCAGCAGGCCGCCCGCGAGTGGCTGGACGCGCTGCGCGAGCTCGTCGCGGGGCACTGCGTCGTGCAGCTCCCGTACGCCGGTGCCGACCTCGCCGAACTCGACCGTGTCGATTCCGGGGTGAATCTCGTGGGTGAGGCCGTCAGCAACGGGGCGGCCGTGCTGGACCTGCTGCGGCTCGAACCGAAGCAGGGAACGGTGTGGACCAGGGGCGGGCTGACCGACTCCGCCCTGCGCTCCGCCTCCGAGTCGGGCACCACCACCGTGCTCGCCGACCCGGCACGCGTGGAGGAGGGCCTCGGCGCCCCGGGCGGCGCCGGGGGCGGTTCGGAGGGCGAGCCCTCCGGCGGCGGCGTTCGGGTCGTGGGCACGGACCCGCTCGTCACGGCGGCGTTCACCAGCGGCGAGCCGTCCGGGCCGTCGATGGGCACCGCCGAGGGTGCCGTGGACATCGGAACGCAGAACGCCCTGGGCGCGCTCGCGGTACGCGCGGGTGTGGGTGCCGAACCGGCGGGCGGGCCGGTGCTCGTCGCCCCGGTCCGCGGCTGGAACGCGAGCGAGGACGACCTCACCGCGCTGCTCGACACGCTCACCCGCCTCAGCGCGGCGGGCGCGCTGGTTCCGGCTCCGCTGGACGACGCACTCGCCGCGGAAGGCGACGCCGCCGAGCAGAGTGGTGGGTCGGCGAGCCAGTGGCGGACCGAACCCGCCCAGGCGCCGGTGCCGGGCTCGGTGGTCGAGACGCTCTCCGAGGTCGAGACAACGGCGGCCGACCTGCGCGGCGCGATGTCGGTCGACCCTACCCGGCAGGTCGAGCCGGTCAGTCTGATCCAGCCTCTGCACAACGCCGTCGCTCGCGCGGTGTCCACGGCGTGGCGCACGACGGACGCGCGGCGCTCGGCGGCCTCCGCGGCCGAGGCTCAGCTCCAGGCGCTGCGCGACCAGGTGACGGTCCGCACGCCATCACAGCCGGTGTCCCTGGCTTCGGAGTCGAGCCCGCTGCCCATCACCCTGAGCAACAGCCTGCCCGTGACCATCACGGTGCGGGTGGACCTGGGCAACAGCGCCGGGCTACGGCCCGCCGAGATCGGCGACACCCCGCTGGCCGCCGACAGCAGGGTCAGCAGGCTCATCCCGGCCGACACCCTCCGGTCCGGCCGGTTCATCGTGCGCGTGGCGGTGACCACACCGGACGGGACGACCCTGGGCACGCCCTCCCGGATGGAGCTGGTCTCCAGCGAGCTCGGCTCGGTCGCGGTCGTGTTGACCGCAACAGCCGGGGCCGCTCTGCTCCTGCTGTCGGGGTTGCGGATATACCGTCGAGTGAAGGCCCGGGAGGGTCAGCGCGGCTGAGTCAACGCCGTGAATCGGGCTACCCTGGGCCGACGAGGCTGACCACCGACGGATTGGGCACGTGTTGGACGAGCAGTCGGGCAACCCGCCCGAACGCGAGGGCGGCCCCGCGCGTCCCGAGCGCGTGCCGCCCCGTCGTCCCGGGCAGGCGCCACCCCCCACCGCACAGGACCAGGCTCCGCCCCGGCGTCAGCCTCCACCCGACCAGTGGGAGCCGCCGGGCACGCCCCCGGAGAACGGCCACCGGGAGGACCCTCCGCGCGACAACGGCCAGCACCCGCCCCGGGGCAGGCAGGCACCGCCCCCCGCGGGCAGGCAGAACCCACAGGCCGCACCGCCTCGAACGCAGGATCAGCCGGGGCGTCCCCCGGCGGGCCGTCCGGGACAGGCACCTCCAGCGCCGTCCGG
>NZ_KB912624.1:90125-105416 GCF_000383795.1 Saccharomonospora saliphila YIM 90502 | reverse complement strand
ACGCGCCGCAAGCGCAGGCTCGGCTGGAGCGCGGGCCTGCTCACCGCGGCCGCCGCGGTGGTCGCCGCCGTGCTCGTGCTGCCCGGCTCCCCGGACGACGAACCACCCGGCATGGCCCATTCCCCGGAACCAACCCCGTCCGCACCCGCCTCCCCGGGCACGTCCGCCCCGGGAAGCTCCGGTCAGGCGCTCGCCTTGAGCAGTGAGAACGCCGGGTCGGCCGTGGGCGAGATCCGGGGCGTGCGCGACTTCGGCCCGCTGGGGAACGAGCAGCGACTCGACGCCTGCCTCGACGCGAGCGGGATCCATCCCGAACAGCCACCCGAAGGTGTACGACCGGTGACACTCGACGGTCGAACCGGAGTGCTCGCCCTCTACACGACCGGAAAGCTGGCCGAATTCCGCATGGTCGCCGTAGCCGCCGACTGCGGTCCGGACAAGCCGGGGCTGCTGCTGGACACCACGGTCGGCGGCACCGGCGGGTAGCCCCCGCGAGCACCGAGGAACGACGCGGACCACCCGCACGAGCCCGGCCCCGGCGCACGCTCACCGGGAACACCCACGCCTACGATCGTGTTGACACCGGTGAGCAGGCGTTGTCGAAGCGGAGGTCGCTCGTGACAGAAGAGGACATGCACAACCTCATCATCGTGGGGTCGGGACCGGCGGGGTACACGGCGGCGCTGTACTCGGCGCGTGCCCAGCTCGACCCGCTGGTGTTCGAGGGCACCCAGTTCGGTGGTGCGCTGATGACCACCACCGAGGTCGAGAACTACCCGGGCTTCCGGTCGGGCATCCAGGGCCCCGAACTGATGGAGGAGATGCGCGAGCAGGCCAAGGTCTTCGGCGCCGACCTCCGGCAGGAGGACGTGGAGGAGCTGGACCTGACCGGACCGGTCAAGTACGTCACCGCGCACGGGCGCCGCTACGCCGCGCGCGCGGTCGTGCTGGCGATGGGTGCCGCCGCGCGCTACCTCGGGGTTCCGGGCGAGCAGGAGCTGCTCGGTCACGGCGTGTCGTCGTGCGCCACGTGCGACGGGTTCTTCTTCCGCGACCAGGACATCGCCGTCGTCGGCGGCGGTGACTCGGCGATGGAGGAGGCGACCTTCCTGACAAAGTTCGCCCGCACCGTCACGATCGTGCACCGCCGCGAGGAGTTCCGCGCCTCCAAGATCATGCTCCGCAGGGCGGAGCAGAACGACAAGATCCGCTGGCGGCTCAACTCGGAGGTCACCGAGGTTCTCGGTGAGGGGGGCAAGGTCAACGGACTGAGGTTGCGCGACACCGTGACCGGGGAGGCGTCCTCGCTCGACGTCACCGGCTTCTTCCTC
Organism: Saccharomonospora saliphila YIM 90502; assembly: GCF_000383795.1. Taxonomy (GTDB): domain Bacteria; phylum Actinomycetota; class Actinomycetes; order Mycobacteriales; family Pseudonocardiaceae; genus Saccharomonospora; species Saccharomonospora saliphila. The sequence continues at coordinate 104,085 of NZ_KB912624.1, read as the reverse complement.
GCGATCGGGCACGACCCGCGCAGCGAGCTGGTGCGCGGCCAGGTCGAACTCGACGACGAGGGTTACGTGCTCACCGCGGGCCGCACCAGCTATACCAACCTCGACGGCGTGTTCGCCGCGGGCGACCTGGTGGACCGGACCTACCGGCAGGCCGTCACGGCGGCGGGCACCGGCTGTTCGGCCGCGATCGACGCCGAGCGCTGGCTCGCCGAGCACACCGACGTCGCGGAGGCCAACGAGGACCCGGAGCTGGTGGGCGGCGGTTACGGCCCGGGCGCCCGCTGAACGACCCGAGCGAGAAGGCCCACCGACCCGTTCCACGCGAGCAGCCGTTGGCTTGTCCGGACGGTGCCGGGTGACGACAACCCGGGGTGCCGCGACGGCATCCCGTCGAGTGACGACAGGAGAGACGATGAGCGACACCGTCGCGGTGACCGACTCCAGCTTCGCCGAGGACGTACTGTCCGCCGACAAGCCGGTCCTTGTCGACTTCTGGGCCACCTGGTGCCCTCCGTGCAAGATGATCGCCCCGGTGCTCGAGGAGATCGCCACCGAGTACCACGACAAGATCCGCATCGCCAAGCTCGACATCGACCACAACCCCAACACCGCCCGGGACTACCAGGTCATGTCCATCCCGACGCTGATCCTGTTCCAGGACGGCAAGCCGGTGAAGCAGATCCAGGGCGCCAAGCCGAAGGCCGCACTGCTGTCCGACCTCGCCGACGTGCTCTGAGCACTCCCGGGTGAGTCCACGCTGGGGACAGTCGGTGGCGGTCCCGTCAACGACAACCGACCACAGGGGTGCCGCGACAGGCATCCCGCCGAGTAACGACAGGAGAGACGATGAGCGACACCGTCGCGGTGACCGACTCCAGCTTCGCCGAGGACGTACTGTCCGCCGACAAGCCGGTCCTTGTCGACTTCTGGGCCACCTGGTGCGGCCCCTGCAAGATGGTCGCCCCGGTACTCGAGGAGATCGCCACCGAGCACCACGACAAGATTCGCATCGCCAAGCTCGACATCGACCACAACCCCAACACCGCCCGGGACTACCAGGTCATGTCCATCCCGACGCTGATCCTGTTCCAGGACGGCAAGCCGGTGAAGCAGATCCAGGGCGCCAAGCCGAAGGCCGCACTGCTGTCCGACCTCGCCGACGTGCTCTGAGCACTCTCGGGTGAGTTCACACGAGTGACCGCCGGTGAACGGTGGTCACTCACCGCAGGCGATACCGAGGAAACCCGGAAGCGCAGGTTGTCCGCGCTTCCGGGTTTTCTCGTGTCACGGGCGTCCGTGTGGGTGAAGCCGGTAGGCGGCCCGGCGCATCGGCGTGGAGCGCGCAGGGCACAATGGAGGCCGCAGGCCACCCACCGGCCCTCACCGACAGTTCGCAGACAAACGCACTTTGTGCCCAACACGAGCGAGGAGTGCATGCGGGTACTCCGCCGCGGCGACACCGGACCGGAGGTCGCCGAGATCATGTCGATGCTCTCGGCCCTGGACCTGCTCACCTCCGGCGCCGACAACGACGGAAACGGACCGCTCTTCGACCTCACGGTCGAACACGCGGTCAGAGCCTTCCAGCAGCGCAGGGGCCTGATCACCGACGGGGTCGTCGGCCCGGCCACTTACCGCGCGCTGCGCGGCTCCACCTATCACCTCGGCAGCAGGCCGCTGACCTACCTCGTGTCGTCGCCGGTCCACGGTGACGACGTGTTCGCGCTCCAGGAGCGGCTCACCGAGCTCGGCTTCGACGCCGGTCGCCCCGACGGCGGGTTCGGCCCGCAGACCGAGCGCGCACTGAAGAACTTCCAGCGCGACTACGGGTTGGTCGTGGACGGGATCTGCGGTCCGGCGACTGTGCGGGCGTTGCGGCAGCTGTCGCCGCGTGCGCGTGGTGGCCGGCCGGTGTTCCTGCGCGAGCAGGAGAACCTCCGCCGCGCGGGGCCACGCCTGCGCGGCAAGCGAATCGTCATCGACCCCGGCCACGGTGGTCCCGACCTCGGGGTCGCCGTGCAGGGCGTGCACGAGGGCGAGATCGCGTGGGACCTCGCGCGCAGGCTGGAAGGCCGGATGAAGGCCACCGGGATGGAGGCGCTGATCTCCCGGGGGCCCGGACACAGCCCGTCGGAGTCCCAAAGGGCGGAGTTCGCCAACGACGCGGGTGCGGACCTGTTCCTCTCGCTGCACTCGGACGGCAACCGGTCGCCGCAGGCCCAGGGAGTGGCCAGCTTCCACTTCGGCACCGGCAACGGCACCACCTCCACCGTGGGGGAGTTGCTCGCGGGTTACATCCAGCGCGAACTGGCGGTCCGGACCGGGATGCTCGACTGCCGCACGCACCCGAAGACGTGGGACATCTTCACCCGCACCCGCTGCCCCGCGGTGCGCGTGGAAATCGGCTACCTCACCAACGCCGGAGACCGCGCACGCCTGTCCGACCCGGCGTTCCGGGACATCGTCGCCGAGGGTCTGCTCGTCGCGGTGAAACGTCTCTACCTGCTGGGGGAGAACGACCAGCCCACCGGCACCTTCACCTTCGCCGACGTCCTCGCCCACGAGATCCACGAGGTGGGCGCGGGCCGGGAGTGATACCGGCCCGCGAACCTCTGGCGTCCGAGTTGTCCACAGCCCTGTGGACAACTCGCTGGTTTGTCCACACCCGTGTGGTCAGGCCCGGGCGGCGCTCGACGTGGCCGTGGTGACGCTGACCTCGTCCAGCAGTTTCTCCAGCGCGGCCTCGACGTCGGCCTTCCACGACAACCCGGAGCGCAGTTCAAGGCGCAGGCGCGGCCAGTGCGGGTGGGCGGCGACGGTCTTGAACCCGACCGCGCGCAGGAACTCGGCGGGAACCACGCAGACGTGCCCGGACGCGTGCGGCGTGACGGTCTCCCCGCCTCGGTCTGTCCTGCCGCCGCCTACGGTGCCGCCGCCCTGTGCCGTGTCACCGGCACCTCGCTGTGCGGCTCCACCGCCGTCGGAGGCGTGGTCGGCGCCACCGGTCTCGGCACGCGCGTCGCCGAACGCCTCCACCGCGCGCACCCCACGCCGCGTGAGGTCCTGCACCACCGCCTGCACGAGCGCACGGCCGAGTCCACTCCCGCGGAACTCGGGCAGCACGTGGAACGCCGTCAGCAGAACGGCGTCGGCACCCGGGGGAGAGGTCGGGAACGTGCCCGCCCTCGGCACGGCGTTCGGCGGCGCGTACAGCACGAACCCCACCGGCACGTCACCGCTGTGGATGATCCGCCCGCAGGAGCCCCACTCCAGCAGGACCGAGGAGATCCAGGCCTCCTTCTCCACCTCGGTCTCGCCGAACTCCTCGGCCTGCTCCCTCAGGTGCGGGGCGAGTTCCCAGTACACGCATCGCCGGCAGCCGCGCGGCAGCAGCTCCAGGTTGTCCAGCGTGACGCCCGTGACGCGTCGCGACACCGAACCTCCCAAGACACACGTCTTCTCGCCTGTGGTGGACCGGCGCGCAGCGCGGGCCGCGGCGGCCAGAAAGCCACGCACGAGCATATGGGTGTGTGATAAGCCCCGCCAAGAGCGGGAATGCCCAGGGGGACGGACGTTACACTCGGGCGAGCCCGGCCGCCGTCCCACCCGGACGCGAGGCGCAGGCCGCGATCGAGGAGACCACCCCTCAGCGACAACACGACGACCCGATTCCAGATCGACATCACGCGCCGTCGGCGCCGAAGCAGACGAGAAGTGTGCGATGACTGCATCCGAGCCCCCCGAGCATCGGCCTGGGTCCGAGCCCGGCCGCCAGAACCTCGACCCGCATCTCGACCGTTACGCCGCGCGCACCGCGGGCATGACGGCGTCGGAGATCCGAGCGTTGTTCGCGGTCGCGAGCCGTCCCGAGGTCGTCTCCCTGGCGGGCGGGATGCCCAACCTCGCGGCCCTGCCGCTGGACTCGCTCTCACAGCAGATGTCCGAGGTCGTCGCCGAGGAGGGCCTGGTCGCGCTCCAGTACGGTTCGGCCCAGGGTGTTCCCACGCTGCGCGAGCAGATCTGCGAGGTGATGGCCGCGGAGGGCATCGCAGCGCACCCCGACGACGTCGTCGTGACCGTCGGTTCCCAGATGGGCCTGGACATGGTCACCCGGTTGTTCTGCGATCCGGGGGACGTGGTCATCGCCGAGGGGCCGTCCTACGTCGGTGCGCTCGGCTCGTTCGCCGCCTACCAGGCCGACGTCGTGCACGTGACGATGGACGACGACGGCCTGGTGCCCGAGACGCTGCGTGAGGCGCTGGCCGAGTGCGAGCGGCAGGGGCGCACCGTCAAGTTCCTCTACACGATCCCGAACTTCCACAATCCGGCGGGCGTCACGCTCGCCACCGAGCGGCGCGCCGAGATCCTGGAGATCTGCGCGGCCCACGGAGTGCTGGTCATCGAGGACAATCCGTACGGCCTGCTCGCCTTCGACGGCCAGACCTACCCGGCGTTGCGCTCGATGGACCCGGACAACGTGGTGTATCTGGGCTCGTTCTCCAAGACCTTCGCCTCCGGCCTGCGGGTCGGCTGGGTGCTGGCTCCCCACGCGGTGCGCGAGAAGCTGGTGCTCGCCGCGGAGTCGGCCACGCTGTGCCCGCCGACGCTGAACCAGCTCGTGGTGTCGAAGTACCTGGCCACGCACGACTGGAAGGGCCAGATCAAGACCTTCCGGGAGAACTACCGCGAGCGCCGCGACGCGATGGTCTCGGCGCTGGAGCAGCACATGCCCGCCGGGTCGAGCTGGACCCACCCCGAGGGCGGCTTCTACGTGTGGCTGACGGTGCCCGAGGGCATCGACACCAAGGCCATGCTGCCGAGAGCGGTGACGGCCCGGGTCGCCTACGCCTCCGGCACCGGGTTCTACTCCGACGGCTTCGGCAGTCGCCAGATGCGGCTGTCGTACTGCTATCCGACGCCCGAGCGCATTCGCGAGGGGGTGCGCAGGCTCGCGGGTGTGCTGGAGTCCGAGCGCGACCTGATGCGCACCTTCGGTAGCGTCACCACCCGCACGGTGTCCGGACCGCAGTTCCCGGGGCCGGACACGGCATGAGCCGGACTTCCCGGCGGCCCGGCGGGGCCGCGGGGAAGTGGCGGTGCCCGCCGGAGGCGTCAGCAGCCCTGACGTCAGGCCGCATTCACGACTTTCGAGGAGACCCGCGTTGGCCGAAGGTACTGTCGCCGTGCTCGCAGGCGGACTCTCGCACGAGCGGGACGTGTCACTGCGCTCGGGCCGAAGGCTCTCCGTGGCGCTGCGCGAGGAAGGCGTGGCGGTACGGGAGTGGGACACCGACGCCGGCCTGCTGGGCAGGTTGCGCGACGACCGCCCCGACGCGGCCGTGGTCGCGCTGCACGGAGGTGAAGGCGAGAACGGTTCCGTGCAGACCGTGCTGGAGATGCTGGGAGTGCCGTTCGTCGGCACCAGCTCGCAGGGGTGCCGACGCGCCTGGGACAAGCCCATCGCCAAGGCTCTGCTCGCCCAGAACGACTTCCGTACGCCCGACTGGGTGGCGCTGCCCCACAGCACATTCCGCGAGCTCGGTGCGCAGACCGTGCTCGACGCGATGGTGGACCGGCTCGGCCTGCCGCTGATCCTCAAGCCCGACCAGGGTGGCTCCGCGCTCGGCGCCCAGGTCGTGCGGGAGGCGTCGGAGTTGCCCGCCGCGATGGTCGGCTGTTTCGCCTACGGCGAGACGGTGCTCGCCGAGCGGTTCGTCAACGGCGTCGAGGTCGCCGTGACCGTCGTCGAGCGGGACGGAGGGCCGGAGGCGCTGCCCGCGGTGGAGATCGTGCCGGAGGGCGGCGTCTACGACTACACCGCCCGCTACACCGCCGGGCTGACCGACTTCTTCGCGCCCGCGCGGCTGTCCGAGGAGACCGCGCGAGCCGTGGGCGACCTCGCCGTCGGCGCGCATCGTCTGCTCGGCCTGCGCGACATCTCCCGGACCGACGCCGTGGTGGCCGCCGACGGCACGGTGCACTTCCTCGAAGTGAATTCGTCGCCGGGGCTGACCGAGACCTCCACGGTGCCGATGGCCCTGGAGGCGGCCGGGACGTCGGTCGGCGCGGTGTTCACCGATCTCGTCGCGCGCGCGATCCGGCGCGGAGGCTGAACGCCACCGGGCGCGGCCGGTCGCGCGGTGAGCGGCGCGACCGGCACGGACTCAGCGACTCCGGCGAAATCATCACCGTGACGAAAGTGGCCGGTGTGATCAGTCGTCGGATTCCGGCTCCGACTCGGCGTCCGACAGCCCTTGCCGGGCCTCCTTGATGCGCTGCGCCTGCCCCGGCGCCATCATCGTGACGATGCGCTCCAGGTCGTCAACCGAGCCGAACTCGACCACGATGCGTCCCTTACGGCGCCCGACGTCGACCTTGACGCGCGTGTCGAAGGTGTCGGAGAGCCGGTCAGCGAGGCCGTCGACGCCCGGCATCCGCATTTGTTTACGCTCGGGCTGCTTCTGCTTCGGCTTCGCCTCGTTCTTCGACAGCGTCACCGCTTCCTCGGTCGCCCGCACCGACAGTCCTTCCGCGACGATGCGCGCGGCCAGCTCCTCCTGACGGTCGGGATCGTCCAGGGACAACAGCGCCCGGGCGTGCCCGGCGGAGAGGACGTTCGCGGCCACCCGCCGCTGCACCGGCAGGGGCAGGCGCAGCAAGCGGATGGTGTTGGTGATGACCGGACGGCTGCGCCCGATACGCGAGGCGAGTTCCTCGTGGGTCACGCCGAACTCGTCGAGCAGTTGCTGGTAGGCCGCCGCCTCCTCCAGCGGGTTGAGCTGCACGCGGTGGATGTTCTCCAGCAGCGCGTCACGCAACATCGCCTCGTCGGCCGTGTTGCGCACGATCGCCGGGATGACGTCCAGACCAGCCTGCTGGGCGGCCCTGAGCCTGCGCTCACCCATGACGAGCTCGAACCGGTCGTCACCCAGCACACGGACGACGATCGGCTGCATGAGGCCGAACTCGCGGATGGAGTGTTCCAGCTCGGCGAGCGCGTCCTCGTCGAACACCTGGCGCGGCTGCTTCGGGTTCGCCGTGATCGACTCGACCGGGACCTCCCGGTACACGGCACCGGCCACCTCGCCGCCGTGTTCGCCCACGGTGGCGTTGGCCGCGAACCACCCGGTGTCGGCGCCACCACCGGTCAGGGGCGGCGGGGGAACCGGCAGTGGCCGCTCCCCGGTGGCCGCTCCCGTGTCGGGAGCCGGGTCGGCCTCCGGAGTCTCGTCCGAGCTGACCGGTCCGGTCGGGATCAGCGCGGCCAGTCCGCGGCCGAGGCCACCTCTGCGCTCACTCATCGTCGCTCCTTCACTCCGCGCTCGGCGACCTCCCGAGCCGCGTCCACATAACTCATCGCACCCCGCGAGCCGGGGTCGTAGGCCAGGACGGTCTGCCCGTAGCCAGGAGCCTCCGACACCTTCACGCTGCGCGGGATGATGGTCTTGAGCACGACGTCGCCGAAGTGCCTGCGCACCTCCTGCGTGACCTGGTCGGCCAGCTTGGTCCGGCCGTCGTACATGGTGAGCAGGATCGTCGAGACGGTCAGCTCCTGGTTGAGATGGCGCTGCACGAGCTCGATATTGCTGAGCAGTTGTCCGAGCCCTTCCAACGCGTAGTACTCGCACTGGATCGGGATGAGCACCTCGTGCGCGGCCACAAGCGCGTTCACCGTGAGCAGTCCCAGAGACGGAGGGCAGTCCACGAAGACGTAGTCGATGTCGAGCTGGTCGAGCGCCTCGCTGGTGAGCGCTTCCTTGAGCCGGGATTCCCGGGACGCCATCGAGACCAGCTCGATCTCCGACCCCGCGAGGTCGATGGTGGCGGGCACGCAGAGCAGGTTGTCGGACTGCCCGCTGGTCTGCGCCGCGTCGACCACCGACGCCTCACCCAGCAGCATTTCGTACACCGAGGGCGTGCCCGAACGGTGATCGACGTCGAGTGCCGTACTCGCGTTGCCCTGCGGGTCCAGATCGACGACGAGCGTACGGACTCCGTAGAGCGCCAGGCCCGCGGCGAGGTTGACCGTGCTGGTCGTTTTCCCGACGCCGCCCTTCTGGTTCGCCACCGTGATGACACGTCGCCGCGTCGGTCGCGGCATGAAGCCCTCGTCGGGATGCAGCACGCGGGCGGCGCGGAGCGCCTCCTCGGCGATCGGGGTGCCCCCAGCACCGACACCCGCATCAGGAGTCGTGTTCACCGCTGACCACCTTTCGTCGTCCCCAGTTCGCTGCGCTGTTTCACGTGGAACATCCGACGCTCCGTACCGCACGGGCCCACCGCGCCCGCCGCCTCGGTCGTGCTGGTCGTCATCCGCTCGGCCAATCCTCTCAGTGCCCCTTCGGTTTCCGTCTCCGCGCAACTCCCGATCGCCGCGACTCCACCCGTTCGGTCTGCGCTCCCCGTCCCGAACGCCCCCGGCTGGACGGCTCCGGCGCCGTCCGTTCGATCACCACCACGATGGTGGGGGTCTCCAGCACCCCCACACCGCACTCCACGATCCGTGGCTCGCCCCCACCGGCCTGCCGGATCGCGCGTTCGTCCCGCTCGATCTCCTCCGCGGCGCTGCGGCCCTTCAACGCGAGCAAAGTACCGCCGGGCCGGAGCAAGGGCAGGCACCAACCGGCAAGCCGGGCCAACGGAGCCACCGCCCGGGCGGTCACGATGTCGGCCGCCCCGAGGCGGCTCCGGACGGCCTTCTCCTCCGCGCGCCCCCGCTCCACCGTGATGTCGAGGTCCAGAGTGTCGGCCACCTCGGCGAGCCACTCCACGCGCCGCGCCATCGGTTCGAGCAGCACGATATCCAGATCGGGCCGTGCGAGGGCGAGTGGCACACCGGGCAGGCCCGCTCCCGTTCCGACATCGACCACCCGACGTCGCCGCGCCTCGCGGACCTCAGAGGGCATACGGCCGCCCCTGGGCGCGGTCGGGCTCGCCTCGGGCCGGCTCGCCGTCGCGTCCGGTGTCGTGTCACGGTCGGCCGCGTCCTCCGCTGGAGGCGTGCCCGTGCCCTCTGCTGGGTCGCCCGCTGAGTGCGCCATGTCCTCGGCCGAGTCGTCGGCCACGTGGTCACCCGTGTCGCTCACCCCGGCGGTTCCCGTCGCGGCGGCGGGCTCGATCGCGTCCGCGAGCACGGCCGAGTTGAGAACGTGCCGCTCCCACAGGCGATCCACCTCCCGCGGGCCGATGAGGCCGCGCTCGACACCGTGTGTGGCGAGCAATGCGACGAACCGCTCCGCGCGGGACAGCCGGTCGCCGAACACAACGCGTGCCGCTGGGGGAGTAGTGGGGCGGGCCTCGGCCAATCGTTCGATCGACTGCTGCCAGCCGTCCGGCTCCTGACGCTGCACGCGCACTCCTCTCCGGCGCCGTTCCACGTGAAACACGGTCACGGACGATTCTCCCCGATCACCGTGCGTTCTCGGACAGCACTCTGCTCACCGGCACGACGCCCGCGACCGAGGCACGACCGAGGCACGTTCGGGGCGAGGGCAGAGCACTGTGCTGCTCCCACCCACTGTGCTGCTCCCACGATCCCTACCCTCCGACCATCCCCGCGCCATTCGCGATGTCGGGCTCCGCGACCGTCCGTCGGGCCCGGAACCGCCAGATCCCACACCGCCAGATCCCACACCGCCAGACCCGGCACCGTCCGTCCGATGCGACACAATCCGCCAGTTCCCGCGCAGCCGCTTCGGCACCTGACCTCAGGACCGGCTCAGTGGCTGATCGGGCTGACCTCGACTCCGGGTTGGTCGCTAGTCAGCTCCCCTCGTGGCCCGGCCTGCTCTCCTCGTGGCCGGGCCTGTCTGACCCGGCTGCTCACTGACCCAGCCGATTTCTGCCCAACCCACTCCGGTCATTCCCGCGCGGGTGTCCGCGTCCAGCTTCACCGCGCCGTCTCCCGCGCCCCTGTCCTTCCCCCAGCACGGCAACACCGGCGCCCCGTCCGACACCCGCCGTGTTTCACGTGGAACAGGCCGCGCACGAAAGCGGCCCGCCGGGAACTTCACCCGGCGGGCCGCCACAGACTGCGTCGGAACGGGAGCGCCCCGACTCGCTCGTACTCACTTACTCGGGAAGTACCACCACGCGCCGCTTGGGCTCCTCGCCCTCGCTCTCGCTCGTCACCCCGTCCACCGTGGCGACGGCATCGTGGACGATCTTCCGTTCGAAGGGACTCATCGGCTGAAGGCGAACCCGCTCGCCGGACTCGCGCACCGACTCCGCCGTCGTACGGCCGAGCTCACGCAACTCGTCGCGACGCCCGGCCCGCCAGCCTGCGATGTCGAGCATCAGCCTGCTGCGAGCTCCGGTCTCCTGCTGCACCGCCAAACGGGTCAGCTCCTGCAGCGCCTCCAGCACGGTGCCCCGACCGCCGACGAGGCGGTCGAGATCGTCCCCGCCATCGATGCTCACGATCGCCCGACCCGCTTCGACGTCGAGGTCGATGTCGCCGTCGTAGTCGAGAATGTCGAGCAGCCGCTCCAAGTAGTCACCCGCGATGTCGCCCTCGCGGACAAGCAGGTCCTCGCCACCTGCCTCGTCGTCACCGTCGGCTTCGTCGGCTGCGTCGCCCGAGTCCGTGGTGCCGCCCGTGGACCCGCTGTCGAGTCCAGCCTCCGCGCCGTCGGCGCCCTCGGACTCGGTGTCCCCGGCCACCGGACCGTCGGCCTCCTCGCCCGTCGTGGCGGGCGGCGTCGGTTCGTCCTTCTCCGCGCCGATCACCCCGGCCGTATCGGACATGTCGTCTCTCCTCTCAACCCGCGTCAGCGTCGATGCGACGCCGGCTCACGTCCGCGCGTCTCGTCGTGGGCGCCACCCGGCCGAACACCGGGCGCGTCGCCGTACCGGTGCCATCAGACTCTGTTTCCCGTGAAACGTCGTGCCCAGACGCACACCATCGCGGCGGACGCCGCCGAGCCGGGTTCAGCGCCGCTTACGTCCCTGTGTCTTCTTCTGGCCCGCCGGCCGCTGCTGGTTGCCACCGTTCTTCGCCCAGGCGCCGCCCCGGGCATTGCCGCCCTTCGCCGCGCCGTTGCCGGTGTCGCCGCCCGACTTCTTCCGCTGGCCTGCCTGCCCGCCGCCAGAGCTCTGTGCTGAACCGGACTTCTGCGCGGGCTTCTGGCCGGGCTGCGGCTTCTGGCCCGGCTGGGGCTTCTGGCCCGGCTTGGGAGCGAGCGTGTCCCGCTTCTCCCTGGCCTCGGCCTTCTTCGCCTCCTCTTCCTTGTCGATCCGGTTGTAGACGAGCTTCTGCTGGCCCAGCGTCCACATGTTGTTGGCGAGCCAGTAGATCAACAGACCGATCGGGAAGAACGCACCGAAGATGAGCACACCGGCCGGGAAGATGTAGAGCGTCAGCTTGTTCATCACCGCGGTCTGCTGCGTGGCCGACGACGGGTTCTGCCGGGCCACCGAGTGCCGCGCGGTGAAGTGGGTCGCGATGCTGGCGACGATCATCAGGGGAACCGCGACAGGGGCGACGTCCCAATGCCACCCCTCCTGTCCGCTTCCGCCGACCATGCCGAAGTGGTTGATGGCGTCACCGAGGTTGACGCCGAAGATCTGCGCGTTGACGTAGGAGTTGACGTCGGCGGCACCGAAGAAGTAGTTGGACTCGGCGCCCTGCTGGAAGTTGCGCAGCACCCAGTTCAGACCGATGAACACCGGGATCTGGAGCAGGATCGGCAGGCAGCTGCCGAGCGGGTTCACCCCGTGCTCGCGCTGGAGCTTCTGCATCTCCTGCGCCTGGCGCTGCTTGTCGTTGCCGTACTTCTTCTGGATCTTCTTGATCTCGGGCGCGAAGTCCTGCATCTTCTTCATCGACCGGACCTGGTTCACGAACGGCTTGAACAGCAGGCCACGGACGGTGAAGGTCAGGAAGATGATGCCGAGAATCCAGGCGATGGCGTTGTCGTCACCGAAGACGAAACCGAAGACCTTGTGCCACACCCAGAGGATGAACGACACAGGGTAGTAGATGAAGTCGAGCACTGAGCTACTCCTCGGTAGACATACCAGGGCCTTGGTGCCGGAAGCTGAACTTCTCGGGCACGGGGTCTCGTCCCGGCGGCGTCCACGGTCCACAGCGCAGCAGCCTGCGCACGGCCAGGTACGCGCCCCGCGCCGCTCCATGGCGGGTCAGGGCCTCGGCCGCGTAGGCGCTGCAGCTCGGATAGAACCGGCACATCGGGGGAAGGTAGGCCGAAATGGTGCGGTAAAGGCGGATCGGCTGAAGCAGCACCCATGCCACCGGCGTCGGCCTACCGGGAGGAGCGGAGGGAGTGGTCTGGTGGGTGTCGGCCGGGTCGACACCGGCCGCTCGCTGTTCGTTCACGCCGTTGGTCCCTCATCGGTACGGACGGGCCGCCCACGCCCGCGCGTGGCGTCGGCGGGGCGCCCGGAGCGCAGCCGCCGCAAGGCCGCGTCGAGGTCCGCACCGAGTTCGGCGCTCGATGCCGTGGCGGCGGGAGGAAGCGCCCGCACGACCAACGCACTGCCCTCCGGAAGGGTTCCGAGCCGCGACGCCACGAGGTGTCGCAGCCGCCGGATCACCCGGTGTCGTACGACGGAGTTCCCGACGGCCTTGCTCACCACGAACCCGGCCCGGGTGTGGGTGCCGTGCCCGGTCAGCAGGTGCACGACCACACGGCGGCGCCCGGCACGGACGCCGCCCCGCATCACGGCACGGAACTGATCACTGCGCCGCAGGCGAGCGTCGGCAGGAAGCACGCAGCGCCTCGTCGTCGCAGGCCGCGGTCGCCGGTCAGGCGGAGAGCCGCTGACGGCCCTTGCGTCGACGGGCTGCCAGGATGGCCCGGCCTGCCCGCGTACGCATCCGCAGCCGGAACCCGTGGGTCCGCGCGCGTCGGCGGTTGTTCGGCTGGTAGGTGCGCTTGCCCTTGCTCACGGCTCTCGTTCTCCTGGTCTCAGGCGTCCGGTCTCGGTGTCCGCCGCCGCGTGCGCACGCCTGCCGGCCGGGTAGCTCGCGCCAGGCGCGTCGAAAACCGGGCAGGCCGAACGGCTCCGCTGTCAGCGGTAGACCTTCTGAGGGTACGCGTCCGGCCTCCGCACGCTGACACCGACCCCCGCCCACACGACTCCCGCGGCCCCTTCGGTCACGCACTTCACCTGAGCGTGTTACCCGACGTCACCCGGCCGCGCGCGAGCGTCACCCCCTCGCGCGCATTCGGATGGCAGGGCACCGTGACACGTGCGACTCTGACCGCCGAGCACGCCTTGTGACCCACCGCGGCGCTTGCTAGCGTGCCTCTTCCTCGTCGACAAGGACCGGGTCGCACGAGGCGCTCCTGGCAGGTGGGAGACTTCGGCGGGCGCACCGTGATCCCGCGGGATGGAGGGCCCGCGGGGCGGGCGTACATTGATGCACACTTGTGGACAACCATGTGGATACCTGCTGCGCGGGTAAACACTGCGACCTGCCGTGACGCTCCACCGGGCCGTCCTGGGACCCACCCACGCCGCCCCGGAACCGCCGCCCCGCCGGCCGGGGCCGTCGGCACCACCGCCGCGACGGCCGGGACCGTCGACGCAGCTTCAGGTCGAGGGGAGGGGAGCCGAACAGCGTGTCTGAGCACCAGCTGAACCTGGCCGTCGTCTGGGAGCAGGTCGTCGCCGAGCTCTCCGACGGAACCCTCTCCCCCCAGCAGCGGGCGTGGATGCGGGTGACCAGGCCCATCGGACTGCTCGACGGCACCGCACTGCTCGCCGCGCCCAGCGATTTCGCCAAGGAAGCGATCGAACGCGCACTCCGCGACCCCATCACCTCCGCGCTGTCCCGTCGGCTCGGCCGGGACGTCTCGCTCGCGGTGAAGGTCGACGCGGCGGAGAACGCGCCGTCGTCTCCCTCCCAGTCACCGTCCCCGACGCCGACGCCCGCGGGGCACTCCGCGGCAGCGGCACCGTCCGCTCCGGCCGCCGCCTCCGACGCGGCGGCGCA
>NZ_KB912624.1:88620-90025 GCF_000383795.1 Saccharomonospora saliphila YIM 90502 | reverse complement strand
CCGCCGGGCCGGACCTCCGGACCCGCACCGCCCGCCGAACGCCCGGGGTCTCCCGGCGAGGACACGATCATCATCCCCGCCGTGCAGCCGCCGTCGGCGTCGCAGCACGCGCGCACTTCCGGGATGCCGGGTGGCGCGCCCGGACGTTCGGCTCCGGGTACGGGCGGCACCGGACACCAGGGCGCACAGCACAAGCCGCACCCCGACGGGGAGGACTCCGACGAGGAGGTCGACGAGGAGGGTGAGGCGCTCGCCGCGGTGTCGGAGATCTGGCCGACCTTCTCCGGCCAGCCCATCGCGGGTCAGCCCTACACCGCGCCCGCCCAGCCGCAGACCTCGAAGACCCGGCTGAACGAGAAGTACACCTTCGACACCTTCGTCATCGGCGCGTCGAACAGGTTCGCCCACGCCGCGGCCGTCGCCGTGGCGGAGGCGCCGTCGCGCGCGTACAACCCCCTGTTCGTCTGGGGCGAGTCCGGACTCGGCAAGACCCACCTCCTGCACGCGGTCGGGCACTACGCCCAGCGCCTCTTTCCCGGCATGCGGGTGCGTTACGTCTCGACCGAGGAGTTCACCAACGACTTCATCAACTCGCTCCGCGACGACCGCAAGGTGGCGTTCCAGCGCCGGTACCGCGACATCGACATCCTGCTCGTCGACGACATCCAGTTCCTCGAAGGCAAGGAAGGGACCCAGGAGGAGTTCTTCCACACCTTTAACACGCTGCACAACGCGAACAAGCAGATCGTGGTGTCGTCCGACCGGCCCCCCAAACGGCTGGAGACGCTGGAAGACCGGCTGCGGACGCGCTTCGAGTGGGGTCTGATCACCGACATCCAGCCGCCCGAGCTGGAGACGCGCATCGCGATCCTGCGCAAGAAGGCCGCCCAGGACCGGCTCGCCGTGCCCGGCGAGGTGCTGGAGTTCATCGCGGCCCGGATCGAGGCGAACATCCGCGAGCTGGAGGGCGCGCTCATCCGCGTGACGGCGTTCGCCTCACTCAACCAGCAGCCCGTGGACGTCGGTATCGCCGAGATCGTGCTGCGTGATCTGATCCCCGACTCGCAGGCGCCCGAGATCAGCGTCATGACGATCATGGGGGTCACCGCGGAGTTCTTCGACGTCACGATCGACGACCTCAGCGGACCAGGCAAGACGAAGGCGCTGGCTACGGCACGTCAGATCGCGATGTATCTCTGCCGCGAGCTCACCGACATGTCCCTTCCGCGCATCGGGCAGAACTTCGGCGGCCGCGACCACACCACGGTCATGCACGCGGACAAGAAGATCCGCAAGGAGATGGCCGAGCGCCGCCGCATCTACGACCAGGTGCAGGAACTCACCTCGCGCATCAAGCAGCGCGCGCGGCAGTAACCCGCCCGCTGCCCGGCTGCCCGGCTGCCCG
>NZ_KB912624.1:82716-88520 GCF_000383795.1 Saccharomonospora saliphila YIM 90502 | reverse complement strand
GTCATTCCGTCACGGTACCTCGCGCGGCCCGTCCGCCCGTGGTATGCCCGGGGGAGTTCCGCCCACCCGCGCAGGCGTCGCTGGTCCGGTGCCGCGGGCGACGAACGGGACCCCCAGCCGCTGGGCAGGCTGGTCTCGCGGATGGCTTCCCAGCTCGGCTGGAACCAGCGCCTGGCCGACGGCCGCGTGTTCGGTCAGTGGTCCTCCCTGGTCGGTGACGAGGTCGCCGAACACGCGCAGCCGGTCTCGCTCAACGACGGTGAACTGACCGTTCGCGCCAGCTCCACCGCCTGGGCCACGCAGCTGCGTTTGCTGCAACGTCAACTACTGGCGAGAATCGCGGCCGGAGTCGGACACGGGGTGGTCACCAGGATGCGTATCCAGGGGCCGACCGCCCCGAGCTGGCGGAAGGGCCCTCGGCACATCCGAGGCCGGGGACCCCGGGACACCTACGGTTGACCGGGCCCCCGGGCGTGTCGGCCACCCGGTCGCGAGGGCGGGGCGAGTGCCCGCCTGAAACGTCGTGACAGGACGTGGCGGGGCACAGGACCGGGCCGGGACTCGCCGGTGTCCGAAATCGTGTCTCTGTGACGCAGCCAGGGGTGTCCTTGATGCCTGTGAGTGCGACTGGCCAAGTAAACTTGGAGAGGCAAAGCCGGATTGAGGCCGGAACGAGTGTCAGCTTCGGGCCCGACGTAGGACCGGACGCGGAAATCGGACGTCACGAGTGTCCGTTGGGCGAGACGAGGAGAAGTCAGGCCGGTGGCAGAGAACAACGAATACAGTGCGTCCTCCATCACGGTGCTCGAGGGCCTGGAGGCGGTCCGCAAGCGCCCCGGCATGTACATCGGTTCGACCGGTGAGCGTGGCTTGCACCATCTGATCTGGGAGGTCGTGGACAACTCCGTCGACGAGGCGATGGCGGGCCATGCCAGTCGCGTCGAGGTCACGCTGCTCGCCGACGGGGGAGTGCGGGTGGTCGACGACGGCCGAGGCATCCCCGTCGACATGCACCCCGTGCACAACCAGCCGACTCTGGAGATCGTGCTCACCCAGCTCCACGCGGGCGGCAAGTTCGACAGCGAGTCCTACGCCGTCTCCGGCGGGCTGCACGGCGTGGGCGTGTCGGTGGTCAACGCGCTCTCCAGCGAACTCGACGTCGAGGTGCACCGCGAGGGCCGGGTCTGGGTGCAGCACTACGACAAGTCGCTGCCCGGCGAACTGATCGAGAAGGGGCCGACCGAGCGCACGGGCACCACCGTGACCTTCTGGGCCGACCCGGACATCTTCGAGACGATCTACTACAGCGCCGAGACCGTCGCGCGCCGGCTACAGGAGATGGCCTTCCTCAACAAGGGGCTGACCATCGTGCTGCGCGACGAGCGGGTCGCCGATGACGAGGACGAGGACGCCACCGGCGCGCAGGCCCAGGTCAAGGAGCGGACCTACCACTATCCGGGTGGCCTCACCGACTTCGTCACCCACATCAACGGCTCGAAGGACCCGATCCACCCCACCGTCGTGGCGTTCGAGGAGCAGGGGGAGGGCCTCGAGGTCGAGGTCGCGATGCAATGGAACAACGGATTCACTCCGTCGGTCTACACCTTCGCCAACACGATCAACACGCACGAGGGCGGCACGCACGAGGAGGGCTTCCGCGCCGCGCTGACCCGCGTGGTCAACGCCTACGCCCGCGACAAGAAGCTGCTCAAGGACAAGGACGCCAACCTCACCGGCGACGACGTGCGCGAGGGCCTCGCGGCCATCATCTCGATCAAGCTGACGGAACCGCAGTTCGAGGGGCAGACAAAGACCAAGCTCGGCAACAGCGAGGCGCGGTCGTTCGTGCAGACGACGTGCAACGAGTGGCTGGCCGACTGGTTCGAGCGCAACCCCAACGAGGCCAAGGTCATCATCAACAAGGCGGTGTCCAGCGCGCAGGCCCGCCTGGCCGCGCGCAAGGCCCGTGACCTGGTGCGCCGCAAGGGCGCGATGGACATCGGCGGCCTTCCCGGCAAGCTCAAGGACTGCCGTTCGACCGACCCCGAGCAGTGCGAGCTCTACATCGTCGAGGGCGACTCCGCGGGCGGCTCGGCCAAGGAGGGACGCGACTCGCGGTTCCAGGCGATCCTGCCGATCCGAGGCAAGATCATCAACGTGGAGAAGGCGCGGATCGACAAGGTCCTCAAGAACAACGAGGTCCAGTCGCTGATCACCGCGCTCGGGACCGGCATCCACGACGAGTTCGACATCTCGAAGCTGCGCTACCACAAGATCGTGCTGATGGCCGATGCCGACGTCGACGGCCAGCACATCCGCACGTTGCTGTTGACCCTGCTCTTCCGCTTCATGCGCCCGCTGGTCGAGCAGGGATACGTCTACCTCGCGTCGCCGCCGCTCTACAAGATCAAGTGGCCGCGCGCCGAGGCCGAGTACGCCTACACCGAGCGGGAGAAGGAAGGGCTGCTGCGCGCGGGCGCCGAAGCGGGCAGGAAGCTGCCGAAGGACGAGGGCATCCAGCGGTACAAGGGGCTCGGCGAGATGAACGCCGACGAGCTGTGGGAGACCACCATGGACCCCGCCAACCGCGTGCTGCTCCAGGTCAGCCTCGACGACGCCGCCACGGCCGACGAACTGTTCTCGGTGCTGATGGGCGAGGACGTCGAGGCGCGCCGTTCGTTCATCACCCGCAACGCCAAGGGCGTGCGTTTCCTCGACGTCTGAGCGTGACCGGCCGCGCGATCCGCCCGCTGACGTCGCTTTCGTGAAAGGACCCACCCAGCCGTGACCGAAACGCTTGAACCGGACCACCGGGGGCGCGTCGAACCTGTTGACATCCAGCAGGAGATGCAGAACTCCTACATCGACTACGCGATGAGCGTCATCGTGTCGCGGGCGCTGCCGGACGTGCGCGACGGGCTCAAGCCCGTGCACCGCCGCGTGCTGTACTCGATGTACGACTCCGGCTTCCGCCCCGACCGGGGATACAACAAGTGCTCCCGCGTGGTCGGCGACGTGATGGGCAACTATCACCCGCACGGCGACTCGGCGATCTACGACGCGCTGGTGCGCCTGGCCCAGCCCTGGTCGATGCGCTATCCGCTGATCGACGGCCAGGGCAACTTCGGCTCTCCGGGCAACGATCCGGCCGCCGCCATGAGGTACACGGAATCCCGCCTCGACCCGCTGGCCATGGAGATGCTGCGGGAGATCGAGGAGGAGACGGTCGACTTCTCCGAGAACTACGACGGCCGCACGCAGGAGCCGGACGTCCTGCCGAGCCGGATTCCGAACCTGCTCGTCAACGGCGGATCGGGCATCGCGGTCGGGATGGCGACGAACATCCCGCCGCACAACCTGCGCGAGGTCGCCGACGGCGTGGTCTGGGCGCTGGACAACCCCGAGGCCGACGACGACGAACTGCTCGCCGCGTTGATGGAACGAATCAAGGGCCCGGACTTCCCGACCCGAGGGCTCATCCTCGGAACCCAGGGCATCGCCGACGCCTACCGCACCGGCCGGGGGTCGGTGCGGATGCGCGCGGTGGTGGAGGTCGAGGAGGACACCAAGGGGCGCACGACTCTGGTCGTCACCGAGCTGCCGTACCAGGTGAACCCGGACAACCTGGTGGAAAGCGTCGCCACGCTGGTGCGGGACGGCAAGCTCACCGGCATCGCCGACATCGCCGACGAGACCAACAGCCGCAGCGGCATGCGCATCGTCATCACGCTCAAGCGTGACGCGGTGGCCAAGGTGGTGCTCAACAACCTTTACAAGCACACCCAGCTCCAGTACAACTTCGGCGTCAACATGCTGGCGCTGGTCGACGGTGTGCCGCGCACGCTGCGGCTCGACCAGATGGTGCGGCACTACGTCGCCCACCAGATCGAGGTCATCGTCCGGCGCACCCGCTACCGGCTGCGCAAGGCGGAGGAGCGGGCGCACATCCTGCGCGGTCTGGTCAAGGCGCTCGATCAGCTCGACGCGGTGATCGCGCTGATCCGGCGCTCGCCGAGCGTGGACGAGGCGCGCACCGGGCTGATGGAGCTGCTCGAGGTCGACGAGGTCCAGGCCACCGCGATTCTCGACATGCAGTTGCGCAGGCTGGCCGCCCTCGAACGGCAGAAGATCGTCGACGAGCTGGCCGATATCGAGGCGAAGATCGCCGATCTCAAGGACATCCTCGACAAGCCGGAGCGGCAGCGTTCGATCGTGCGCTCCGAGCTGACCGAGATCGTCGCGAAGTACGGTGACGAGCGCAGGACGCAGATCATCCCGTTCGACGGAGACGTCTCGGCCGAGGATTTGATCCCGGTGGAGGACGTGGTCGTCACCATCACCCGCACGGGCTACGCGAAGCGGACGAAGACCGATTTGTACCGGTCGCAGAAGCGCGGCGGCAAGGGCGTGCAGGGCGCCACCCTGCGCCAGGACGACATCGTCCAGCACTTCTTCGTGTGTTCGACGCACGACTGGATCCTGTTCTTCACCAACACCGGGCGGGTCTACCGGGCGAAGGCCTACGACCTGCCCGAGGCGAACCGCAGCGCGCGCGGCCAGCACGTGGCCAACCTGCTGGCGTTCCAGCCGGACGAGCGCATCGCGGGCGTGATCCAGATCCGGAACTACGAGGTCGCCCCGTACCTGGTGCTGGCCACGAAGAAGGGTCTGGTCAAGAAGTCCCGGTTGTCCGACTTCGACTCGCCGCGCTCCGGTGGGCTGATCGGCATCAACCTCCGCGAGGGCGATGAGCTGGTCGGTGCGGTGCTGGCGTCCTCCGAGGACGATCTGCTGCTGGTGTCGTCGGACGGACAGTCGATCCGTTTCCACGCCACCGACGAGGCGCTGCGGCCGATGGGCAGGGCCACCTCGGGTGTGCTGGGCATGCGGTTCAACGAGGGGGGCGAGCTGCTCAGCATCAACGTGGTCAAGCCGGACACGTACCTGCTCGTCGCCACCGACGGCGGCTATGGCAAGCGCACCCCGATCGAGGACTACCCCGTTCAGGGGCGCGGCGGTAAGGGCGTGTTGACCATCCAGCACGACACGCGGCGTGGCACGCTGGTCGGTGCGCTGATCGTCGACTCCGACGACGAGTTGTACGCCATCACCTCCAGTGGCGGTGTGATCCGGACGCCCGCGGACGAGGTCCGCAAGGCGGGCAGGCAGACCAAGGGCGTCCGGTTGATGAACCTCGGTGAGGGGAACACTCTGCTCGCCGTGGCACGCAACGCGGATCGCCCGTCGGACGTCCCCGAAGGGGGGTCCGAAGAGGATGTGGCCGCCGACGCGGAGACCGCGACCGAGCCCGGGGCGGACGCGGACGGCGGCGACGTCGGTCAGCAGACTCGTGGTGACGTGGCGGACGGGGAGTAGCCGATGACCAGTGGCCGGGCCAGAGGCGCGCGAGTGACAAGGGACTGACGGTTGTGACACCACCTGACAACACCGAACAAGGCCGCTCGGGCGGGACCACCGACACGTCGGCGGGCGGTAACCCGCCGTGGCAGCGCGTGGCGGGCGACGACGGAGGTGCCACGCAGGGGCCGGGCGGTGAGGGCGACGGCGCGACCACGGGTTCCTCCGGTGCCGCCGGGTCCGGTGCCGTCGGTGCCAGTGGTGATGGTCCGGCCGGTGACGGTTCCGGAGGTGACGGTGCCCCGTCGGCGGACGCGGCCCACGGCACCGGCTCCGCCGCCTACGCCGAAGCGGACACGCAGTGGATGGCCACGCCGTCGTCGACGGACCCGTCCGCGGGCGGCGGCGTGCCGAGCGGTGGGCAGGCCCACCAGCCGTGGCAGACG
>NZ_KB912624.1:66883-82616 GCF_000383795.1 Saccharomonospora saliphila YIM 90502 | reverse complement strand
CGAACTGCTCGGCGCCGACGACAAGAAGCTGTCCACCGTGCGGGGCAAGAACATCTCGATGGTCTTCCAGGACCCGATGACCTCGCTCAACCCGGTCTATACCGTCGGTGCCCAGATCGCGGAGACGATCCTGGCCCACCACGACATCAGCAAGGACGCCGCACACAAGCAGGCCGTGGAACTGCTCGAACTGGTGCACATCCCGAAACCCGGAGCAGCGGGCGAAGGCGTATCCGCACGAGCTCTCCTCACCAGCCGTGGCAGACGCCCGCCGGGCACCCGGCACAGCCCGCGGCACAGACGACCCAGGTGCAGGGCGGGCAGGACCCGTCCGCGGCGGGCGGATCGGGCATGTTGTCGGGTGCGGCGAGCACGTTGTTCAGTGGTCAGTCCGACGCGCGGGCGGGTCGAGGCGGCCAGCCTGACGGGAGGTCGCGGCCGATCAGCGCGCTGCGCAGGCCGGGGCGCGGGCCGAGGAGGGCGAACCTCCAGCTCAAGCGGTTCGACCCGTGGTCGGTGCTGAAGCTGGCGCTGGTGCTGGGTGTGGCGCTGTTCTTCGTCTGGATGGTCGCGGTCGGTGTGCTCTACACGGTGCTCGACGGCATGGGCGTGTGGGAGAATATCAACGGCACCTACGACTCGCTGGTGGCCAGCGACGGCTCCGACGAGGGCCAGTTGATCACCGCGGGGACGGTCTTCGGGTTCTCCGCGATCGTGGGTGCGGTGAACATCGTGCTGATCGCGGCGTTGAGCACCGTCGGCGCGTTCATCTACAACGTGTGCGCCGATCTGGCGGGCGGCCTTGAGGTGACCTTGTCCGAGCGGGAGTGACCACCCCGCGACGAGACGCTGATCGGCGTGCGGTAAGCTGTTCAGCGTTACGGGCCCATAGCTCAGGCGGTTAGAGCGCTTCGCTGATAACGAAGAGGTCGGAGGTTCAAGTCCTCCTGGGCCCACGGACGAGCGGAAGCCGGTTCCCACATCGGGAACCGGCTTTTTTCGTGTCCGCCCGGCCGACCGGGCGGGCCGAGGTACCGATCGGGACCGTGAGGGGCGCGCCCGGTAACCGCGCCGCCCGGACGGGCACGGCGGTCGCCCGCGAGGCCGCCGCGGGGTGTTCGAGGGACTCGGGCGTGAACGGCTGTCCGTCACAGGCGTGACGCTGCCACGGTGCGCGTTCGATCGGTCGTGGGGCGGGTAGGAAACGGACACGACACCCTGTGACGAAGGGGGCCAGTGATGTCCGCTGCCCGTCCGGATTTTCTGCTCCAGGCGTTCGTCGATGCCGCGAACCAGATGGACGACTTCGCCATGGGCGTCACGCTCAGCGTGTCCGGTGGCCTCATCACGGGAGATCTGGTGACCGCACGGCGCTGGATGGAGGAGGTGGCCACCCTCGTCGAGCTGGAGGGGTCGGAGGCGGCCTACCACGTGGCGAACGTGTACCGGGAGCAGGCGGGCATCTACAAGATGCGTGCCGCGCAGAACCGGGGTGAGGTGCACGGTGAGGTGACCTACGTGCACCTGCGGGACAGCCAGTGGGTGCAGCCGTCCGGCCACCTCGGTCCTGAGCCCGGGGTTCACTGGCGTGGTCTGTTGACCGAGGTGGCCGGGTGGTCGCTCGGGCGCTTACCGGTCCCCGCCGTACAGGGTTGAGCCGCCCGTCGCGGTCTCGGCCCCGCATGCGCGCCGCGCCGAGAAGCCGACGCGCGGACAGTTGTTCCACGTGGAACCACCGCCGCTCGGGACAGCGCCGGAACTCGGTAGCGACCGGTGCGCCTGCTGGTTGCTACTGCTGGGACTGCTCGCGGGACTCGGCATCGGAGGCACGCCGCTCGGCGCGCTTGGCCTCCTCCTCCTTCTCCGCGGCGGCCTGCTGGGCCTGGCCCTTCTCCTGCTGGGCGTCGCCCTCGCGCTCCATCTCGTCGTTGCCGAGCACCGTGCCGAACGCTTCCTTCGCGCGGCCCTTGAGGTCCTCGACCGCGCCCTTGATGCCTTCCTGGCTCTCGTCGCGGTTGCCCATGTGGTCCCTCCTGCGTCAGGGGTTGACAACGCCGAGCTACCCGAGTGCCGTACCGGATAAACCAGGGAGGAACCTCGTGCAGTAGCATCACGACTGCACGGTCAGAAGGTTGTCGAGGAGGGCTTCACCGTGAAGAAGCTATTGGCACTCGCGGTTGTCGCGGGCGGCGTGTTCTTCGTGATCAAGCGCAACAAGGACGCCAAGGCGGAGGCCGACCTGTGGCGTGAAGCCACCGCGCCGACCGAACGCCCGATGGGTGGTGCGTCTCAGAACGGCAGCGCCCCGACCAAGGCGAGCTCGGACGCGACGAGCACGAACTGAGCTTTCCCGCGGGTATCATCGACCCGCGGCCCGGGGCTGTAGCTCAATCGGTAGAGCGCCGCTTTTGCAAGGCGGAGGTCAGGGGTTCGATTCCCCTCAGCTCCACAAGGTTCGATCCGGGCTCGCCGAGCCGGGCGGGCGGATGGCTGCGAGCGCACCTATACAGAGCTGTCGTTTCGGTGCCGGTCAGGCTCAGGTAGGTGCGGAAATCAGCGAGGACGTCGTACTTCGCGCCCCGGGACTCGCGTCAGGAGTCCACGGCCGAAGATGGTGTGGCGGGCTCGCCGGGGGTGCTCGCCGTCAGCGGAGGTCGTCGATCACGTAGGCGTCGGGCCTGCAGTATCCGGGCGCGTCCGGCCTCTGCATGATCACACCATTGAGCCACACCCGGTAGCCGCGCGCGAGCAGCCGGGCGCAGGCGTCGTGGCGAGCGGCGTTCACCCCGGCGACCATCCGTTCGAGACCTCGTCTTCCCGCCAGATCCTCACAGGCATCGATCAACCGTTCGAAGAGCTCGGGCGCGTTCGGGACCGGACGCACCGCTCCGAACTTGATGAAGCACGTGCCACAGCCGGCCTCGCCCGCGCCGCAGTGGCACACGGCGAACCCAAGGGACTCCGTGTCGTCATGCAGGAGCACGGTGTCGCCGAGCCCTGGGCCTGGGTCGCGTTGATCTCGTGTGTCAGGTCGAGGCCGTCGAAGACAGCGTCGGTCACTTCGAAACATCCGCGCACGATGTCACCGCGCTCGGTTTCGGGCGTTCCGGAGTACGTCGAGTAGCCGCGATTCCCGGTGCCTGGGGAAACCGGCTTTTCCATCAATGGCGTCAAGTACTGCGGCCAGAACCCGAACTTCTGGTACAGCCCGATGTGCCGCGGGCTCTGCGGGAAGGTGAACAGGCCAGCTTGGCGTACCTGCCACCGGTCGAACAGCTCCATCACGGGTCGCATCAGGTGGCTGGCGATTCCTTGCCCCCACAGATCCGGTCGTACCGTGATGGGTCCGAAGTACCCGAAGCTGCCCCAGTTGGTGACGAAATTGGAGCCCACGACCTCATCGTCGAGCTCCGCCACGAACGCCCAGCTCGGTTCGGCAGTGAATCGGGGCCGCACGTATTCCGCGTCCCCGAACACGGTGATCGGCTCCGGGATGCCGAGAAAGGTGCCGAAGGCTGTGCGCATGATCCGATTAGCGGTGTCCAGATGCTCCTCTCGAAGCGGGTGGATCGACACACCAGCGCCGGTAGGTCGTTGAGAGCCAGTGGTGGTCCGCATCGTTCACCTCCACTACCGGTGCTGCCCCCGAACTTCATGGTTGTCCCCTCCCGATGGGACGGCAACCCACACCGCCGGTGCGGGACGCCGCGACAGGGATGACCAAGGGACTTCCACACTCCCTGTTGCGGGTGGCGCCGACGTGAGCGACTCGAACCGCTCTCTGGGGCCGCGACCCCGGGGGCCGGAGACTCGACGAGCCGCCGGCCCCGGGAGTTCGCGTGTCAGAAGTGGCGGTACCAGCTCTGCCACTCGGACGTGGTGCAGCCGCGCGCGACGACGGTCCCGTAGTGGTCCGTGCTCAGGCAACGCCCGGTCGCGCGGTTCTGGAGCCGCCAGGTGCCGTCGCCCCACTCGTGCGGGTCCCAGGTCTGCCAGACCGTGCCGTTGCACGCGATCACTCGGAGCCCGTAGTCACTGTCGTCCAGGCACCGGTGGGTAACCACGTTCTGGTAGAACGTCTCCGTGTACGGGTTGGGCCAGGACGCGTCGATGTACCACTTCTGGTAGTCCATCCCGTTGCACGAGACCATCCGCAGGCCGTACGCGTTGCTGTCGTCGATGCACATGGTCTTCAGCGCCTGGTTCTCCAGCACCTCGTACGGCGCGTCCTGCGCCTGCGCCGTCGTGGTGTGGAAGCCCGCGCAGACGACAGCGAACACCACAGCCGTCAACCCCCGCAGCACTCGTCTCATGTGATCCCCTTTCGTCGCGTTATCACTCTGGGTGAAGCGCCGAAAGAGTACGAGTGAACACCTGCCGTGAGCAATCCTCTCAATGGATTAACGAGTTCACAGAGTGTAATACTTCGAGTGGTCCGAGGGCACACTCCTTCACACGAACGCGTGCTTCCGGCCAGCGCGGGCGGACGACACGCCGGGCCCGAGGGCGGCCCCTCGGAGTCCCGGGTCGTCGGTGGTGTCGGTTAGCCGCCCGCGATCCTCGGTGGCGTCCAGTCCGCGGTGAAGGCCATCCGGCGGATCGAGGCCGACCGCGGCAGCGCGCGGAGCACGGCGTTACGCGCGGCGATGACCAGCGGGTGACGCGGCCGGTTGCCCACGGCACCCGCGAACGCCGACGCCCGGACCACCTTCCGCGTGCGCGGCCCGCGTTCGGTGTCGTAACGGGCGAGTGCCTGCTCCATGTCGTGGTTCCGCGCGAGTGCCGCGGCGAGCACGACGGCGTCCTCGATCGCCTGGCAGCCACCCTGGCCGAGAAACGGCGTCATGGCGTGCGCGGCGTCGCCCAGCAGGACGGTCCGGCCCGACACGTAGGACGGCAGCGGGCGGCGCAGCACACGCAGGTCGTGCTGCAGGATCGCCGCCGCGGGGGTGTGCTCCACGAGTCTCCGGACGTCGTCGGGCCAGTCCCGCAGCCTGCGCCCCAGATACGCCTTGACATCGACGGGCCGCACACCGGGGCCCGCCGCCAGTGAGGCGTACCAGTAGCGGCGGTCGTCCGCGAGCGGCACGACCCCGAACTCCGTCCCCGGCCCCCACGTCACGCCCGGCGGCGGACTGTCCCCGGCGTCGGTGACCGCGCGGAACGCCGTGAACCCGGCGTGGACGGTGGCGGCGTGCGCGGGCCACAGTGCCGCGCGCGCACGACTGTCGATGCCGTCGGCGGCCACGACGAGGTCGGCGTGCTCGCGGACGCCGTCCCCGGACACGATCCCGCCCTCGGACGTCACCGAGGTGACCTCCACTCCCGTGCGCAGGCACTCGCGCGGCAGCGCGTCCCGGAGCAGGTCGATCAGCTGAGCCCGGTGCAGGCCGATGAGCGGTTTGCCGAACCGGCGTTCGAAGGCGGCACCGTCGAACCGGGCGAGTTCGCGGCCCTCGTGGTCGCGCAGCGCGCCGCTCGCCCGCGCCGTGAGCAGCGGGCGCAGGCGATCGCCGAGGCCCAGTTCCTCCAGCGCGCGCAGCGCGTTCGGCCACACGGTGATGCCCGCGCCCAGGGCCGTGAACTTGGTCGCCCGTTCGAGCACCGTCACCCGCCACCCCGCCGCGCGCAGGCCGAGCGCCGCCGAGAGCCCGCCGATCCCGCCCCCGATCACGATCGCCTTGCCCATGAGGCGCCCTCTCTACGGTTGTAAAGCATCGTAGGCGCCGTCGTGCGCGCTGGCCGCGCTGCTCGCTTGCTCGGCTGCCCGACAACCGAGCGGCACGTGCGGGTGGTCGTCGTGAGCCGATGGGAGAGGCCGCTCCTCGATCCCCGTCGCGATTACGGCCGGTCGCGTTCGGGCGTGTGCCCGGCGACCCCGTGGCGGAGCGGGCCGCTCGGAGGGGCGGCGCTGTCCGGCGACGCCGACGAGCCATGCCGGGTGTCGGCCGGCTTGCCGGTGCCGTCCCACTGGTCCCCGCCGGAGGGCTCGGCGCCCTCGGCGAGCTGCTGTCGCCGGGTCCGCAGCAGTTCGAGGACGGGGGTGCGGTTGCCGTGTCGCTCCTCGTGGTCGATCAGCCGTTCGATGTCGTCCGCCGACAGCGCGCGGATCTGATGCTGGAGCGTGGTGATCGGCAGTTCGTCGTAGTCAGGCAAGGGCAGCGCGTCGCCGGTGCTCATCGGGTGATCCTCTCTCTCAGACGGTCTCGCGGTGCCGCGGCGGCTGTCCGGTCGGCCCGCGGTCGCGCGAGCGTGGTTTCGAGTTCGCCCGTTGCGTCAGTTCCCCGGGACCGCGGTGATTCCCCGGTTCGGCGACGCGGTAAACCCGGCACCGGGGGCGGTGGCACGCCGTGCGCAATCTCTCGGCCGTGCGACTCCGCCGCGACGGCCCCTGTCTCGGCCGGAGACAATGCGGGTATGCGTACTACGCCGCTGGTCACGCAGTGCGGCTCGGTGGTGACGCTTCGGCCCGTGCTGGGCGTGTACCAGGTCGGCCGATGAGGGCGCCGTCAGGAGCGAGCAACTGATCTCGTCGCCGAGGTCTGAGAAACCCAGAGGCAGCACTGGACAAGGCGAGGAAAGAAGGCATGGAGCGGAAGCAGGTCGAATACTTCCTCGCTGTCGCGGCGCATGGGAGCTTCACCAGTGCCGCGAACTCCTTGAGGGTTTCCCAACCGTCGTTGTCGTACGGCATTCGTGCGCTGGAAAAGGAACTGGGCGCAACGCTTTTCCGTCGCCTCGGCCGGGGCGTGGTGCTGACTTCTACCGGAGAGGCTCTGCTGGCCCCGGCCCGTGAAGTCATCCGCGACTTCTCGAAACTGCAGACCGAGGCACGGCGCGTGACGGAGCTGATGTCCGGCCGGCTGGACATCGTTGCCGTGACCACTCTGGCGATCGATCCGCTGGCGGCGTTCGTCGGCGAGTTCCGTAACCGCTACCCCGGCGTCGAGCTCAGCATCAGCGACCCCGAGAACGCTGCCGCCGTCGTCGACCTGGTCCGCCGCGGTCATCGCGAACTGGGGCTGACCGAGCGGAACATCGCGGCGGACGGCGTGGAGACGTTCCACCTTCCGGAGCAGGAGGTGTTCGCCGTGCTCCCACCCGGGACCGAGCTTTCGGATTCGGTCCCGGTGTCGGTGCGGGAGCTCGCCACCCTCGACATCGTCACGACACCCCCGGGAACCACGAGTCGTAGCTTCGTGGACGAGGTCGTGCCGAGCATCGGAGCGACCTTGCGCATCGCAGTGGAGGTCACCCACCGTGCCGCCATCGTGCCCTTGGTCCTTGCCGGGGCGGGAGCGACGTTGTTGCCAGGCCGTCTTGCTCGCGATGCCGCCGCTCTCGGCGCCGTGATCGCCCCGCTCGATCCACCCGTGACCCGCCACGGGGTCCTGGTCTTCCCGCCGGGCCCGCTTTCCCCGGCGGCACAGGCATTCGTCGATCTCGTCGTGCGACGCTGCGCGCCCGACGACGCGGCTTCCGGCGACCCGGCGCGGTCCTGAGCATCACGAGCGAAAAAAACTCTCTATCGCTGCCCCTCGAAATTCGTCTAGGTCGACCACGTTCAGCGCGTTGATCGACGAACACCCGCATGGCAGCCTCTGAAACAGTCACAACGAATCGTACGGGCGAGCGCGCACTGTGCCATCAGCAGTGCGGTGCCGCCGAAGAATTGATGTCGAGTCGGGTCACCGTTGACCTGGAGCTCGTCTGCCGAGGCAGCCGTGAGCGCCTCCAACTTGGTGAGTAATCCTTTGCTATGAATACATCAAAAAATATCCCAGCGGCCGGAAAGGCCGTTTTCGTCACCTCGATCGCGCTTTCCGCGCTGGTCGTCCTGTGGGGCGTGGTGTGGCCGGCGAGTTTCGGCGCTGTCACCGCGCGACTGCTCGACTTGGTCGTGGTGGACCTGAGCTGGTTCTTCCTGCTCGCGGCGAACCTGTTCCTGGTTTTCGTCATCTACCTTGGTTTCAGTAGGTATGGAAGAATCAAGCTGGGCAAGAAGGACGACAAGCCGGATTTCGGACGCCCGTCGTGGTTCGCCATGATGTTCCAGGCCGGAATGGGTCCCGCCATCATCTTCTGGGGCCTGGCCGAGCCGCTGTCGCACTACGTCAACGTGCCCTTCGGTCTGGCCGAACCCGGCACATCCGAGGCCGCTGGGGTGGCCATCCAGTACTCCTTCTTCCACTGGGCATTGCACCCGTGGGCGATTTATGCCGTCGCGGGCCTGGCCGTGGCCTACTTCAGCCATCGCAAAGGGGAAAGGGGACTGCTCAGCGCCATTTTTCGCCCTCTTCTCGGGAACCGTGTTGACGGGCCGGTGGGCAAGACCATCGACACCCTGGCCGTGCTGGCGGTGGTGTTCGGCATCGCCGTCGCTCTGGGCCAGGCCGGGCTCCAGATGACAGCCGGACTTGGCGAGACCTTCGGCGTGCCCAACACAGTGTTCGTGCAGCTGGCCGTGCTGGGTCTGACCACCCTGGCGTTCATGGCCTCGGCGACGACGAGAATCGAACACGGCATCAAGTGGCTGTCCAACATCAGCATGCTGATCGCGCCGCTGCTGTTCGTGTTCTACTTCATCGTCGGCCCGACCGCCACGCAGCTCAACGTCCTGACCGAGGGCACTGGCGATTACCTGACCAACCTCGTCCCGATGAGCTTCCGGCTCGACGCGTTCAGCTTCGACGCCGAGTGGATGGGTAGCTGGACGGTCTTCTACTGGTCCTGGTGGATCGCCTGGGCTCCGTATGTGGGGCTGTTCATGGCACGCATCTCCCGTGGACGCACCATTCGCGAGTTCGTCGCGGCGACCGTGCTGTTCCCCAGCGTGGTCAGCATGATCTGGATCGCCGTGTTCGGCGGAGCGGCCCTGCAGCTCGCCCGCAGCGGCGAGGCCTCCGCGATCGCCGAAACCGTCGAGCAGAGCCCGGCGGCCGGCATGTTCCTGTTCATCCAGGAATACCCGCTTCCGTTCCTCCTGTCGATCATCACATTGGTGGTGCTGTGGGTGTTCTTCGTCGCGGGCGCGGACGCCGGCACCGTCGTGCTGGGCGAACTGTCCACCGGCGGACTATCGAATCCCAAGACCTGGGTACGAATCCTTTGGGGCGTTCTGCTGGCCGGCGTCGCCGCCGTCCTGCTCGTCACCGGCGGACTCGGCGGGCTTCAGAAGGCATCGGTACTGACAGGGACACCTTTCGCGATCATCCTGGTCGGCATTTGCATCGCCTTCTACAAGCACCTCCGAAAGGAGCACGGCCCTTCCAAGGGAGAAGACCCGCGATGGAACGACTGGTTCGCGTCGAAGACCTCTGGCGAAGATGGCGAGTATGCGGAGCTGGTGCGCCGTACCCCCGGCGCGGTAGCGGATGGTGCGCCGGATCGCTCCGACGGTAGTGCGTGAGACCGCTGTGACACGAGGTCAGGATCATTCGCGCCGGAACGGCTTCGTGGGCCTGGCCAGGCGCGACCTGCCTCGACCGAACAGCGTGGCCGCCGGTCGGTGTCCTGGAACCTTCGCTCGCTGGCCTACATCGAAGGAGTACGCATGACAGCGACGGATTGCTCCGAGCGGCCTCGGCGTTGGCCGCGCGAGCTGTATGCGACGGGGACGGAACCCGATCCTCGTTTCACGCTGGCCAACGAACGGACCTTCCTCGCCTGGTTGAGGACAGCCTTGTCCTTGATGGCAGCCGGAGTCGCACTCCTAGCCGTCCACATCGAGCCGACGACCGGCATAGTGTGGACGTCGTTGGCGATCGGCTTGATCAGCACGGGAGTGGTGTGCAGCGCCTGTGCTTTCCGGCGCTGGTACGCGACCGAACGCGCGCTGCGAGCTGGTAAGCCCCTGCCCGCGCCCCGGCTCGGCCCTGTCCTCGGCTACGGCCTTGCCATGTTCGGCCTCACCGCGAGCTTCCTGCTCGTCGTCAGTGGAGCGTGACACGTGTATGACGAACCGTGGGACCCTGGCTTGCAAATCGAGCGCACTTCTCTGGCATGGCTGCGCACCGCGCTGGCCATCCTGGTCGGTATCGCCATCGCCATCAGAATTCTGGCATACCACGAACCCGGTACCGCGATCGTAGTCGCGGTGGGCTTCGTCCCCCTCGCGACGTTTCTCTCCTGGCGCGCCTGGCGTCGCTACCGATGCGGTGAGCGCAACCTGCGAGCCCAGGCTCCGTTGCCCGACGGAGTACTTCCCGCGGGTTTCACCGTCCTCGCCTGCGCCGCGGGCTGTATGGCTATCGGCTACGCCGTGCTCGTGCCCCGGCCTTGATGATGTCGGACCGGAGCACGCTGATGGTCAGGCGGTGCGGGCGCAGCGGAACCCGACGTTGCCGGTGGAGGTGTCCGGGGTGAGTCCCTGCCGGGCGGAGACGCGGTAGCGGCGGCAGTAGGACTCGTGGCAGAGGTACGAGCCGCCGCGGGCACTGCGGTGCGTTCCGCGCTGTGGTCCCCGCGGATTCGTCCGGCGGTCGCGGGTGTGGAACGTGGGGTGGAACCAGTCCGCGCACCACTCCCAGACGTTGCCGGTGGTGTTGTGCAAGCCGAATCCGTTGGGCGGGTACTCGGTGACGGGGCACGTGCCGTACCACCCGTCCGCGCGGGTGTTGTGCTGCGGGAAGGACCCTTGCCAGACGTTCATCAGATGGTTGCCGGCGGGTTCGAGCTCGTCGCCCCACGGGAACGCGCACCCGCTCAAACCTCCCCTGGCGGCGTACTCCCATTCGGCTTCCGTCGGCAGACGCAGTCCTGACCAGGCGCAATACGCCTGCGCGTCGGCCCACGAGACATGCACGACAGGATGATCCTGGAGTCGCGACACATCGGATTGCGGACCTTCGGGGTGCTGCCAGTCAGCTCCCTCGACCTGGCGCCACCACGGGGCCGTGGTGACTCCTCGGGTGGGCGGGAAGTCGTCGGGCAGCAGTCCGGCGAAGACGAACGACCAGCCCCACCGCTCGGCTTCGGTGCGATAGCCGGTTGCGGAGACGAACTCGGCGAACTCGCGATTGGACACCGCGGTGCGGCTGATCCAGAACGAGTCGAGCCGGACCGGCCGAATCGGGCCTTCGCCGTCTTCGGCGTAGGCCCGGGAATCGTCGGTGCCCATCAGGAATTCGTCGACGTCGAGTAGCACCATGCCGCGGGTGTTTCCCTCCGTACCGAGTGGCGCGGAGGAGGACGTGCTCGGCCGGCCCGCGGACGGTGCGCAGCAGCGTGGTTTCTCAGTCATGGCTGGCCTTCGGAAGTCGGGTGTGACGGGGCCGGGGGCCTGGCGAGGGCAGGAACCCGGCCCCGCTACCTCGCGCGCGGATGCGGGCCGAGTCCGCGGGTGCGGTGACTCACTCGTGCGCGGTGCGGAAGGCCTCTTGGGCCTCCGCGTCGGACCACTGGTCGTCGTCGAGGTCGACCCGGACCTGCTTGAGCCTGCCGGTGAAGGCGTTGTCCACCGGCAGGTAGTCGTCGGTGACCGGGCTGGCCCGGTCGCAGCCGATGTCGAAGGTCTCGTCGAAGGCGAAGTAGTACGGGATCGTCTGGTCCACCCGGACCGATCCCGACTCGACGCCGTCGACGTGCAGGGTGGCGGTGCCGCCCTTGCCGACGCCGCCGCCGTCGTAGTCGAACCGCAGCCGGACCTCGTGCTCGCCGGCGGACAGCGGCTCGGAGGCGCGGACGGTGTCGACCTTGATGCCCATCTCGTTGTAGGCGTAGGCGGGCCTGCCCTCGTGCAGGTACAGCGACCAGCCGCCGAACCTCCCGCCCTGGGCCACCAGCACACCGTCGGCGCCGCCCTCGGGCACCTCGACCTGCGCGGTCAGGGTGTGCGAGCGGTTCTTGACGTTGGGCGCGGTCTCCTCGGTGAGCCGTGTGGCGTTGCCGTGAAAGCGCACCGACCTGCGGTCGCCCATCAGGTCCAGACGCCCGGCCTCGCGGGGGTTCTCCCGCTCGGTCATCCGGTCGTCCAGCGGGAACACGTTGTGCTTGGCGGCCTCGACCAAAAAGAGCTGCTGCAACTCACGCAGTTTGTCCGGGCGCTGCGCGGAGATGTCGCGCGCCTGGGTCCAGTCGACGTTGGTGTCGTAGAGCTCCCACGTGTCGTCGTCGAAGGAACGGCGCTTGCCGTCTTGGACCATCTCCCAGGGCGTGCCGTGGCGGGTGACCGCCATCCAGCCGTCCTGGTAGATGCCTCGGTTGCCGACCATCTCGAAGTACTGCACGCGGTGCTGGTCGGGCGCCTGGGCCTCGTTGAAGCTGTAGAGCATGCTGGTGCCCTCGATGGGCTGCTGCGCGATGCCGTTGACCTCGCTCGGGTGCGGCAACCCGGCGGCTTCCAGCACGGTCGGCAGCACGTCGATCACGTGGTGGAACTGCTCGCGCAGCCCGCCGCTCTCGTGAATTCCGTTCGGCCAGTGCACGATCATGCCGTCGCGGGTGCCGCCGAAGTGCGAGGCGACCTGCTTGGTCCACTGGAACGGCGTGTTCATCGCCAGTGCCCAGCCCACCGGGTAGTGCGCGTGCGTGGTGGCGTCGCCCAGCGCCTCGTCGTGTTGGTTGATCATCTCGGCGCTGTCCGGGATGCCGGAGGCGAAGCGGTGCTCGTTGAGCGTGCCGCCCAGACCGCCCTCGGCGGAGGCGCCGTTGTCGCCCAGGATGTAGACGAACAGGGTGTTGTCCAGCTCGCCCATCTCGTCGAGGGCGTCGACGAACCGGCCGACCTGGTCGTCGGTGTGCTCGGCGAAGCCCGCGTAGAGCTCCATCAGCGAGGCCGCGGAACGCTTCTCCTCCTCGGAGAGCTCGTCCCAGTGCGGCACGCCCTCGGCCCACGGGGCCAGCTCGGCGTCCTGCGGGACCACGCCGAGCTCCTTCTGCCTCCGCAGGGTGATCTCGCGCTGGCGGTCCCAGCCGTGGTCGAACGTGCCCCGGTAGCGCTCCCGGTACTCCTGGGGCACATGGTACGGCGCGTGGGTGGCGCCGAAGGGCATGTAGACGAAGAAGGGGTTGTCCGGCTTGAGCGCGGTCTGGTCGCGCACCCAGTCGATGGCCTTGTCCACCATGTCCTCGGACAGGTGGTAGCCGTCCTCGGGCTTGCGGTCCGGCTCCACCGGGTTGGTGCCGTCGAACAGCACCGGGTACCAGTGGTTCATCTCGGCGCACAGGAAGCCGTAGAACTTGTCGAAGCCCTCGCCGGTGGGCCAGCGGTCGAACGGCCCGGCCGCGCTGACGTCCCGAGCGGGGGTCTGGTGCCACTTGCCGAAGGCCGCGGTGTTGTAGCCGTTGCCCTGCAGGATCTGACCGATGGTGGCGGCGCTCCGCGGCCGGATGCCGCAGTAACCGGGAGCGGCGCTGGACATCTCGGTGGTCACGCCCATGCCGACCGAGTGGTGGTTGCGACCGGTGAGCAGCGACTGCCGGGTCGGCGAGCAGATCGCGGTGACGTGGAACCGGTTGTAGCGCAGACCGCCGTCGGCCAGCCGGTCGGCCGTGGGCATGTGGCAGGGACCGCCGAACGCGCTCGGCGCGCCGAAGCCCATGTCGTCGATGAGCACCACGACCACGTTCGGGGCGCCCTGCGGCGGGCGCAGCGGCTGCCGCGGCTCGAACGCCGGGTTCTGATCGCGCGCGTCGAGCGCCGTCGCCGACGGCTGCTGCGGATCCGGGATCGGCAGCCGCTCACGGGATGGGAGCGGGTTCCGCACTTCTCTGTTCTCCTCGAATGTCCGGGTTGGAGCCGTCTCGAAATCTTTCTGCTGGAGCATCAGGGCGGCAGGCGCGCAATCCGATTTCCTGTCCGCCGCGAACGTAGCTTCGCACGACTACCGAACCCATTCAACGCGTGTGGCGGTGCCGACCTAGACGGATTTCGAACGGCGCCGATAAACGCTCTCTTTGGCTCCTTGTCCTGGAGTTCGCCGCGATGATGGCGTCCGTTTGATTGGAATGGTCCCGCGGGGGCGTCGTCCGAGTTCGCCCGCCTGTTGTTCCCCGTGATCGCGGTGATTCCCCCGGTGCGGTGCCGCCGTAAACCACCGCCGGGGCGTCCGGCGGGCCGTGCGGAATCTCTCCACTGCGCGCCTCCGCCGCGACGGCCCCGGCCCCGGCCGGAGACAATGCGGGTATGAGCACTACGCCGCTGGTCACGCTGTCCGACTCGGTGACGATGCCCCAGCTCGGGCTGGGCGTGTACAAGGTGTCGCCGGAGCAGGCGGTCGAGGTGGTCACCTACGCCCTGGGCGCCGGGTACCGCTCGATCGACACCGCCACCCTGTACGGCAACGAACGCGAGGTCGGCGAGGCGGTCCGGGGCAGTGATGTGCCGCGCGAGGACGTGTTCGTCACCACGAAACTCTGGAACGACGCGCACGGTTACGACGCCGCCCTGCGTGCCTTCGACCGCAGCGCCGCCGAGCTGGACCTCGGTGTCGTGGACCTCTACCTCATCCACTGGCCGGTTCCGGAGCGGGACCTCTACGTGGACACCTGGCGGGCGCTGCTGCGGCTGCGGGAGGAGGGCCGGGTGCGCGCGGTCGGCGTGTCCAACTTCGAGCCGGAACACCTGCGGCGGCTGGCCGACGAGACCGGCGAGGTGCCCTCGATCAACCAGGTCGAACTCCATCCGCTGTTGCAGCAGCGCCGCCTGCGCGAGGCGCACGCGGAGCTGGGCGTGGTCACGGAGGCGTGGGCGCCGTTGGCCCGGGGACGGCTGACCGACGACGAGACGATCGGCCGCATCGCCGCCAAGCACGGCCGCACGCCGGGGCAGGTCATCCTGCGCTGGCACCTCGACATCGGCAACGTCGTGATCCCGAAGTCGGTGACGCCGTCCCGGATCAGCGAGAATTTCGCGGTCGCCGACTTCGCCCTCGACGCCGACGACCTCGCGGCCATCGGCGGGCTGGACGCGAACGGGCGCACCGGTCGGCACCCGAACGACCCGAGCTGACCACGGCTGTCCGCACCCGCCGTCGCGGTTCGGGTGGTGGCGGACGCCGCCGACGCGGTCGGTGCGCCTGACGGCGACGCGCACCGCACCACGCGCGACGGCGAGGGCAGCGCGCTTGCGCCCGATTCACCCGGGCATTGGGCCGGGTTCCAGCGCGAGACCGGTGAGGAAGGCGGTCGCGGCCGGAGTGCGGTCCGCGCGGTTCCAGACCAGGTACTCCACCCGCCCGGGCGCGTCGGTGACCGGGACGGTGACCACGCCGGAGAGCCGCGGCGTGTAGGCGGCGGGCAGCAGGCCGACGCCGAGGCCCTGCTGGATGAGCCGTGCCATCAGGTCGGCCGTGCTCACCTCGAAGGCCACGTCACGGTCCAGCCGCGCGGCGGCGAACGCCTGGTCGGACTGCGCACGCCCTGCGGTGTTGGCAGGGAAGTCGACGAACAGCTCGGAGGCGAGCCCGCGCAGATCGACGCTGTCCGCCTCGGCCAGCGGGTGCTCCGGTGCCACCACGGCGACGAGCCGGTCCCGTGCCAGCTCGTGGACGCCGACTCCGGTGGGAGTGTCGGTGGCGGGCAGCCCGAGAAAGCCCACGTCGAGCACGCCCCGTTTGACCTGGTCCACCAGTTCCTCGCTGGTGCCGACGCGCAGGCCGATCCGCACGTGCGGATACCGCGCGCGGAAGTCGTGCAGCGCGGCGGGGACGTCGACGGCGGCGACGGTGGGGATCACTCCGACCGCGAGCCGTCCGCGTACCTCGCCGACGGCCGCCGCGACCTCCGCGGCGGC
>NZ_KB912624.1:59476-66783 GCF_000383795.1 Saccharomonospora saliphila YIM 90502 | reverse complement strand
CTCCGCGGCGGCGCGCTCGGCCGCGTCGAGACACTGCCGGGCGGCGGGCAGGAACGCCTTTCCGGCGGCGGTCAGGCGCACGCGGCGGCTGGTGCGGTCGAACAGCGTCGCCCCGAGTTCGCGCTCCAGCCGGGCGATCTGGTGGCTCAGGGCGGACTGGACGACCAGGCACCGCTCCGCGGCGCGGGTGAAGCCGCCCGTCTCGGCGACGGCGACGACATAGCGCAACTGCTGGAGTTCCACCCGACCCATCGTGTATCACGATCGATGGCGTGACAAAGATGTGTTGGACTCATTGATCGCGTCCCTCGCAGACTGGCGGCGTGGACAAGGCGGCAGTACCGACGAGCCTCGACGGCCCCGGTGGTGACCTCGCGCAGGGGCACGGTGATGACTTCGCGCAGGGGCGCGGTGGCGACCTCGCGGGAGGACACGGACGGCGCACCGTCGTCACGGCGCTCGCCCCGGTGGCGTGGGGGACGACCTACGTCGTCGCCACCGAGCTCCTCCCGCAGGGCCACCCGCTGTTCGGTGGGCTGGTGCGCGCCCTGCCCGCCGGGCTGCTCGCGCTCGCGCTCACCCGGACGCTGCCGCGCGGATCGTGGTGGCCGAAGGCGGCAGTGCTCGGCGTGCTGAACTTCGGCCTCTTCTTCCCGCTGCTGTTCGCCGCCGCGGAGCGGCTGCCGGGAGGGGTCGCCGCGACGCTGACGGCCGTGCAGCCGATGCTCGTCGCGGTGCTGGCGGTCACGGTGCTGCGCGAGGCGTTCTCGCTCCGGCGGTTCGCGTGGGGCGGGGCGGGCCTCGTGGGCGTCGGGCTCGTGGTGCTCGGCCCCGACGCGGGTTTCGACCTCGGGGGAGTCGTGGCGGGCCTGGGCAGCGCCGCGAGCATGGCGCTCGGCGTCACGCTCACCAAGCTCTGGGGACGGCCCTCCGGGGTCGGCGCGCTCACGTTCGCGGGGTGGCAACTCACGGCGGGTGGGCTGTTCCTGCTGCCGCTCACCGCCGTCGCCGAGGGCGCTCCACCCGCCGTCGGCCCGCCCGCGGTCGTGGGCTACCTCTGGCTGGGCGTGGTGGGCGGCCTGCTGGCGTACGCGCTGTGGTTCCGGGGCATCACCACACTGCCCGTCACGTCGGTGGCGGTGCTCGCGCTGCTCTCCCCGATGGTCGCCGCCCTGCTCGGTGCCGTCCTGCTCGGCCAGCTCCTGGGGCCGGTGCAGTTCGCCGGATTCGCGCTCGCGCTCGCCGCCATCGTCGGAAGCCAGGTCACACCCGCGCGCCGTCGGGTCACATCGCGGCGAGCATGAACGCCATGCCCGCCGACATCACGGCGAGGGTGAGGCGGACGGCGACGACGGAGTGCGCGGTGGGCACGGCCGCCGCGCCGCCCACGCCGGGAACGCCACCTGCCGGGGCCGTGCGGGCCCCCGTCGCGAACACACTCGCGCGGGCGACGGCGCGGAAGGCGGGCACACGCTCCCACAGCCCCAGCGCCCAGGCCACGGTCTGCACGGCGAGGTAGGCCACGAGTACGCCCTCCACCACCGGCGCCAACCGTGCGGGCGGCAGCAGCATGCAGGTCATCACCAGCATGTCCGCCGCCGAGAACACCCACAGCGGGTCGAGACCACCGTCGCGGCGCCGAAGCAGCAGCACCGCGCTGAGCAGGGCGAGCGTAAGCAGGGCGAACACGACCAGCCCGGCCCGGTACAGCTGCTCGTGCCCCATGCGCGGCAGCGCGTACATCGACACCATGCCCGCCGCCATCGCCGTGTGCCCGAGGTGCCACCAGCGGTGCCGCCCGCTCATCACCCGCGCGTGCGACAGGTGCAATGCGAGCACCACGCACAACGCCAGCGCCCACGCCGCCCGCGCCCACGGCGGCAGCGGCGCCGCCTCCATCGACCCCGTCATCGGCTCCCTCATCGGCCCCCCGTCGGTGTGCCCGCGCCGGTCCGTTCCGCTCCGACGGTCCGGCGTGAACGGCCATGCACGCGTCGTCCGATCGGGTGGTTCTGCCCGGCGCTATGGGGCCCGTGCCCGGTCGGAACGGACACGACGGAACCGGGCACGTCGGACGCGACGTCTCATACCCCGACACTCCCGTCGGTGACGCACGCGGTACGTGGCGTGGAGGCCGGCAGGGGCGCGGTCGCGGGCACTCGGGAAGGACACGCGTAATCATGGCGGGCAGAATCTTTTGGATCACGGCGGGGACGCTGTTGCTCGCCGTGGTGCTCGCGGTCACCATGGGGTGGTGGCCCGCGGGCGTCGAGTCGATCGTCGCGGTCGCGGTCTCGCTGCTCGCCCTCTGCTACGGCCTGGCGCGCTCGCTGGCGAAGAACCTGTGGCAACGCTGGCAGGAGCGCCTCACCGAGCGCATCGACACCGCCGTGCTGCGGATGACCTCACGCTTCGACCGGCACTACCGGGAGTTCGTGCTGAACAGCGTGCGGTTCGTCGACCTCAAGGGCCTGACGACGATCGGCTTCCACACGCCCGAGATCGAAGAGGTCTTCGTCGACGTCACCCTCACCCGCCGCGCGGCGAGCCGTGTCGAGGAAGGGCTGGTGGCGCCGCTGCCCGCCCGGATCGAACGGCGGCACTCGCTGGGCGAGCTGATCGCCGAACCCGGTGGCCGCATCCTCGGCATCATCGGCGTGCCCGGCTGCGGCAAAACGACCCTGCTCCGGCACACGGCCCGCACGGTCTGCCGCGGCACCGGGGGACGGAGCGTGCCGATCCTGCTGTACCTGCGCGACCACACCGACACGATCCTCGAACGGCCCGAGGTGGGCCTGCTCGATCTGGTGCGCCCCACACTCGGCCGCTACGCCGAGGCAGAACCGGCCGGATGGTTCGAACAGCGGCTCGAAGAGGGGCGGTGCGTGGTCCTGCTCGACGGGCTCGACGAGGTCGCCCGGCGCGAGGACCGCCGCGACGTCGCGGACTGGATCGAACGGCAGACGGCGCAGTACCCGGACAACGTCTGGGTGATCACCGCGCGGCCCCGAGGCTACCGCCGGGCGCCGATCTCCGGTGCGGAGATCTACCAGGTCCGGGGCTTCCGGCACTCCCAGGTGGTGCGTTTCGTGCGGGGCTGGTACCTGGCCGCCGAGGTCCACGCCACCGGCTCGGCCGACGACCACACCCGCCACACCGCCCGGGAAGGCGCCGACGACCTTCTGGAGCGCCTCAACGCGTTGCCCGCGCTGTACGAGCTGACGAGCAACCCGCTGTTGCTCACGATGATCGCGAACGTGCACCGGGACCGGGGCGCGCTCCCGGGCAGCCGCGCCGGTCTGTACAGCGAGATCTGCCAGGTGATGCTCTGGCGCAGGCAGGAGGCCAAGAAGCTGGAGGTCATGCTGACCGGCCCGCGCAAGGAGTTCCTGCTCCGCGGCCTGGCGTTCGCCATGATGCGCCAGCAGGTGCGGGATCTGCCCCGGGAGCGGGTGTACGAGGAGTTCGACGCCCTGCTCTCCCGGATGCCGGAGGAGGTCACGGCCGCGGACATCCTCGTGGACGTGCGCGACCACGGCCTTCTGATCGAACGCAAGGACGCGCTCTACGCGTTCACCCACCACACGTTTCAGGAGTACCTCGCCGCCGCGCACATCCGCGACAAGGGCCTCGTGCGGGTGCTGGAGGAGGCGGTGGACGATCCGTGGTGGCGCGAGACCACGGTCCTGTACGCGGCGATGGCCGACGCGGACTCGATCGTGCGGGCATGCCTCGAATCGGGCAGTGTAGCCGCGCTGTCGCTGGCCTTCGACTGCGCCGAGGGCGGCCGGGAACTCGCGCCCGAGTACCGCCGCAGGCTGGACGACCTGCTGGCCTCGACGCTGACCCCGGACACCGACACGGAGCTGCGGCGGGTGATGGTCCGTGTGCTGATGGCCCGCCACGCTCGCACCGTCGTGCGCACGGCGGGCGGTGCCCGCGTGTGCACGTTGCCGGTCACCGAGCGGATCTACCGCCTGTTCCTCGACGAGACGGGGCACCCCTCCCCGCACTTCAGCAGCGGTGCCGACGACGACCCGGTCACCGACATCGGCCTGGACGACGCGTCGGCGTTCACCCGGTGGGTCAACGAGGTGACCGACGGCGAGCCCGGCTACCACCTGCCCACACGCGCCGAGCTGGACGACCCCACCGTGCGCGGCAGGATTCCGACGTGCAGCGCGTGGGTGAGCCCCGAGGCGGGGCAGGGCGGGTCTCTGCTGTGGACACCGAAGGGAACACGGGACCCGCACACGGTGGACGCGACGACCGTGGCCGACCACCTGCGCGCCGACGTGGACTACTCGCCGGAACCGCTGAGCAGACTGCTGCTGTTGCGCTCGATCGTGCTGCTGCGTGTCCTCGGCGACGCCCGCAGCGCGAACAAGCGGCTCTACATCGACTACGTCGAGCGGCTCGACCGGGCCTTCGACCGTGGCGCGCACCGCGAGGGCGGCGACCTGGTCAACGTCGCGGACGCGCTCACCGACGCGCAGGACGCGATGACCCGCGTCGCCGCGGACCTCGAACGCACCATGTCCGCGCTGCGCGGCGTGCGCGGTGCCACCCCGTTCGACCACGGCTGGGCGCTGTCCCGCGTCGCCGACCTCAAGGACGCGCGCCTGCTCACCGAGTACGAGTACGAGCTGGCCGAGGACCTGCGCTCCCTCGGCCGCGCGCTGTGGCGCACGGTGGACGAACTCGGCCACGGACACCCGCTCG
The DNA here is from genome assembly GCF_000383795.1 of Saccharomonospora saliphila YIM 90502. Classification (GTDB taxonomy): domain Bacteria; phylum Actinomycetota; class Actinomycetes; order Mycobacteriales; family Pseudonocardiaceae; genus Saccharomonospora; species Saccharomonospora saliphila. The sequence continues at coordinate 62,061 of NZ_KB912624.1, read as the reverse complement.
ACACGGTGCTCGGCGTGGGGGAGAAGTACGCGCGCCACGACGCCGGGGGCGGTGCCGAGGACGAGCCCGGCTACTCGGAGTCGGTGGAACGCGTGCTCGGCCGCGCGGTGTCCGACATGGTCGATCGGACGCTGGTGCGCGGCGAACCAGGGTCGTGGCAGCGACGGTGGCACGCCGAGCTGATCCGCGCGTCGGGCCTGCTCGACGAGGAACGCTTCCTCATCCTGCCCGCGACGCTGAGCAACGGCGCCCGTAACGCCGAAGCCGCCCTCACCGAACGCCTGCCCGGCACGTGGCTCGCCGACGCGGCGGGCGCCTTCGCCGAGTTGGCGGCGCCCGCACTCGAATGGCCCCGGCACGCGCCGATCACCGACCGCACCGCGACGGTGCTGAGGCTGGGTGCGTTGTGCCTGGCCGCGGAGGCGGGCGCGCACGGTCACAGCGACCTGCGCGGCGCCTTTCTCAAGCTCGCGGCCGGGGTCACGTTCCTCCAGCGCCGGGCGCGGGACGAGGGCTCGATCACGCAGACGATCGTGCTGGCGATCGCGTAGCGGGTGCGATCACCGTTTGCCCTGTTCGTCCCGGGTTCGCGCCGGTGCGCCGACGAGGCCGCACGCCAGTGCCCCAGGCCCACCAGCACGGCCGCGAGCGCGCCGTCAGAAGAGGCTCGCGAGGCGCACGAGCACCAGCGACAACAGCACCGACACCGCGATCAGTGCGAGACAGCCGGGACGCCCGCCCGCGACGCCGAATCCGGTCTTCGCGCTGCCCATGTCTCGCCGGGTACCCGGCGAGGCGCTCGCGATAACCGGCGGGCGGTCTCGGCGCTACCGTGCGGGCATGCCGAAAAGCGTTGTCGTACTCGGCGCGGTCGCGGCCGCGCTCGTCGCGGGGTGTGCGCCCGCGGATTCGTCCGGACCGCAGGCCGAGGGCACCGGAGGGCCGTCCACCGGGCCGGAGGCGGACGCGGTGTCGGTGCCGCCCGATCCCGAGCCCGTGGCCGAGGGGCCGTGTCCCTACCTGGACACCGAGACCGTCGCCGAGGCCAATGGGCAGCGGGTGCGGCGGGTGCGCGTCTCGGACGACGAGCCGCATCCCGCCTGCTTCTTCCACCGGCCGGACGGCGAGGTGCAGCTGACCGTCCGCGTCTACGTCGGCGACCCCGCCGTGGCCGTCGGTGTCGTGGACGCCGCCGCACCGGTGGAAAACTCCAATCCCGCGACCCGTCCGTCCGGTTGGGAGGGTGGTTACCGCGCCGGTGACGACGGAGCCGTCTACGCCATCAGCAAGGGGGACACGGCGGTCGTCGTGACCACGAATCAGCGACAGAGCGTGAAGGCGCGCAGCATCGCCACGACGGTCGTGCACGGCATCGGCGCCTGAGCGTGACGATAGAACACCGCTGAGTGCAAGCGAAGTTGATCTTGTATTAAGGTACTGGCACACGCGCAGGCACACCAGGACGGTGTACCTCGTCCGGTCGACCCGGCAACCAGGGGACGATGACTGGGTACACGGCGCTCCTGCGGGAAGTGAATCGTTGAACCAACCGTGTGAAGGATGGATACCGTGGCTGACACCCTGAAGGAAATCCTGCTCGACTCCAGCAAGCGTCCGGCGGTGGTGACCGACCTCCAGGACCTGATCGACGAAGAGGTCGAGGCCAAGAGCGGCGTGTCGGGCACGGTCATCAAGACCGGCTACGGTGCCGTCAAGAAGATCAAGCCGGGCATCATCGGCTCCGCCGTGGACAGCCTGCTCGACGAGTTCACCGCCGCCCTTGAGCCGTTCTACGCCGACTTCAAGGCCAGCGGCACGGGCGACTTCGGCACCTACCTGCCGACCCGTTCGGACGAGGCCGCCGACGCCCTGCTGTCGGTGACCGACGCCCGCGCGGAGAAGAGCGACCGCGACAGCATCAAGAAGGTCTACAACAAGCTGCGCCCGAAGGGTAAGGAGAACGTCGAGGAGGCCCTGCCGCGGCTGGGCAAGCTCATCGACAAGCACGCCGCCGCCTGATCAGGCGCGCGGGCGCACGGCACCACCCGCACCGGTGCCGCACGAACGGGACGAGGCCCCCGGGGCATCCGAAGTGAGCCCCGGGGGCCTCGTCTGTGCGCCGGCCCGGTCCCGTGCGCAGGCCCGGTCCTGTGCGCCTGCGCCGGGCGTGGCGGTCAGGACTTCGGCTGCTGCGGTGCGCTCTGGCCGCCCTGGGCGGAGGTGCGCTCCGACTCGCGTGCCGTGTCCTGCTGCGTCGTCTCGCCCGGAGGGCACCCGTTGCACCCTACTGGGCCCCTGCCCCCGCTTACCGGAGGCGCCGGGCGCGCAGGACGGTGTCGCGGGTGTGCGGTGAGCCCTCGGGGATCGCGGCGCGGGGGACGCGTCTCGTGGATCTCGACGGTCCAGTCGTGGTCGAGCAGCGCGGCGAGGTCGTCGGTGCCGTAGTAGTCGCCCGTGTCGAAGCCGCGCTCGTGGTGCTCGTGCTCCGGAGTGCCGGTGAGGTCGTGGCCGACCACGAGGAGGGTGCCGCCGGGCCACGGCGGCGGGTATGCCGCGCAGTGCCCTCGGACCCGCGTCGCGCCGGA
>NZ_KB912624.1:54905-59376 GCF_000383795.1 Saccharomonospora saliphila YIM 90502 | reverse complement strand
CGACCCAGCCACCCGGCACCGCGCCGGGAGGCGGCTCGGGGGCGGGTCGCGGGCGGGCGGCCGTCCGCGCGGTCGGTGAGATCCTCATCACGCTCGGCCTGGTCGTGCTGCTGTTCGTGGTCTACGAGCTGTACGTGACCAATCTGATGTCCGCCCAGCTCCAGCGCGAGGCGAGCGCGGAGCTCGAACAGCGCTGGTCGCGGGAGCGCGAGGTCGACGCCGCACCGATCGAGGGCGAGGCCTTCGCCCGCATCCGCATCCCGTCCTTCGGGGTGGACTGGGGCTTCACCGTCCAGCAGGGGGTGGACGCCGAGACGCTGGAGACCGGCCCCGGCCACTATCCCGACAGCGCGATGCCCGGGGAACCCGGCAACGTCGCCGTGGCCGGGCACCGCGTCGGCAAGGGAGCGCCGTTCAACGACCTCGACCTGCTCGAATCCTGCGATCCCGTGGTGATCGAGACGGCGAAGCACTTCTTCGTCTACCGCGTCCTGCCTCTCGCCGACGAGGTCGAAGGCTGGTCCTCCGGCCGGGGCGCCGACCCCCGCTGTGCGGACGTGCGACCGCTCGCCACGCATCACGAGGGCTATGCCGACACGGTGGGGCGCGTCATCGTCCTGCCGCACCGGGGTGACGCCGTCGCGCCGGTGCCGTACCGGCAGGCCGGTGCCGTGCCGGAGGAGGCGCGGGTACCGCTGCTCACGCTGACCACCTGCCACCCGCGGTTCTCCGACCGGGAACGCATGATCATTCATTCCGTGCTCACGCACCGGTACGAGAAGGGGCCGGACGCGAGCTACGAGCGGTTGCTGTCCGAGATCGGGGAGATGTGATGTACGGCTGGATCTGGCGGCACCTGCCCGGACCGCTGCCCGTGCGGATCGGCCTCGCTTCAGCGCTGACCCTCGGCGTGGTCGCGCTGCTGATGTTCGTCGTGTTCCCGTGGGCCGAGCCGTTGCTGCCGTTCAACGACGTCGCGGTCGACGGCGAGTGAGCGGGCCCGCCGGGCCGCTGACGTAGGCTGTCCGGTATGCGCGTACTCGTCGTCGACAACTACGACAGCTTCGTCTACAACCTGGTGCAGTACCTGGCCCAGCTCGGGGCCGACTGCACGGTGTGGCGCAACGACGTCGTGGACCTCGACCGGATCGCCGAGTTCGACGGCGTGCTCGTCTCGCCCGGTCCGTCGACGCCGGAGCGCGCGGGCCGCAGCATCGGTACCGTGCGCCGCGCGGCCTCCGAGGAGGTGCCCGTCCTCGGCGTCTGCCTCGGCCACCAGGCGATCGGGGTGGCGTGGGGCGCGACCGTGGACCGCGCGCACGAGCTGCTGCACGGCAAGACGAGCAAGGTCCAGCACGACGGCGGCGGGGTGCTCGCCGGGCTCCCGAATCCGTTCACCGCCACCCGATATCACTCGCTGACGGTGCTGGCCGACACCGTGCCCGCCGAGTTCGACGTCACCGGCCGCACGGCCTCCGGCGTCGTGATGGGCATGCGGCACCGCGACCTCCCGGTCGAGGGCGTGCAGTTCCATCCCGAGTCGGTGCTCACCGAGGGAGGGCACCGGATGCTGGCCAACTGGATGGCTTCGGCCGGGCACCCGGTGCCGGACACGCTCGTCGACGAACTGGAACGGGCCACCCGCGATCTCCAGCGCTCCGCGGGCGCGGTCGCCTAGACCCCGGCGAGAACGCAGAGCGGACGCGCGGCGCTGAGGCGCCCCGCCGCAGGGCCTTCCCCGGCACTGGTCAGCCCCACCCGGCGCCGCCGGTCGCGCCGCCGAGTGGGGTCGTCCGGTCAGTTGTCGCCGCCAACGCCCGGTCCCGGGAACAGCCCGCCACCGTCGTCCTCGGTTTCGGAGGTCTCGGTCGAGCCGTCCTCGTCCTCGCCGATGTAGAGCACGATCGACTGGTTCTTCGCCATGGAGCTGCCCGGTGCCGGGTTGGTGTTGGTCACCGTGCCCACGTCGTCGGAGTCGGACACCTGCTCGGTCTCCACCGTGTGCGAACCCGTCCAGCCCGCGTTCTTCAGGGCGGCCACCGCGTCCTGCTCGCTCATGCCGGTGACGTCCGGGACCTGGATCTGCGCCTGTGCGCCGTTCGACACCTCGAGCCGGACCTCGCTGCCCTTGGTCACCCGGCCACCGTTGGGTTCCTGGTTGACCACCGTGCCCTTGGGTTCCTCGTGGTCGACGTCCTCCCGCTTCACCTCGAGCCCGAGTTCGCTCAGCGTCGACCGGGCCTCCTCGAAGGGCTTGCCCGTCATGTTGGGGACCTGGACCTCCTCGGGCTGGACGCCGACGGTGATGCTCACCGACTGGCCCTGCTCGATCATCGCGCCCGCACCAGGGTCCTGTTCGACGACCTTGCCGTAGTCGCTCTCGTCCTCGGCCTCGCGTTCTCCGATGTTCGGGTCGAGCACCAGGTTCGCGTCGCGCAGCGCGCGTTCGGCCTCCTCGCGCGTCATGTCGGCGAGCTGCGGCACCTCGACCTTGTCCGGGCGCACACCGATGTGGAGCGTGATCTGCCGGTCCACAGCCAGTTGCTGGCGCGCCCCTGGCTCGGTCTCGAAGACCCGGCCGTAGTCGTCCGGACCGCACGGGGCCTCGCCCTCCGGTGCGTTGGCCAGGCAGGTGTGGGTGCGTTCGAGGAAGTTGGTGAAGCCGCTCTCCTGCAACGTTTCCTTCGCCCGCGCGGTCTCCATGCCCGTGACGTCGGGCACGGGCAGCGTCTCGGCCTCACCCTGGTTCGACGAGCCGAGAATCCAGCTCACGAACGCGATGAGGCCCAGACCGACCAGCGTGAGCACGACGGCGGTGAGGCGGCGGTTACGGCGCCTGCGCCGGGCGTCGTCCTCGCTTTCGTAGTCGCCCGGGTCGTAGGCGTCGAAGCGGTCCTGTGACGACGACCCGAGTACCTGGGTGCCCTCCTCCTCGGGCAGCACCATCGGGGCGGCGGGGCGCTGTCCGGACAACGTGCGCACGAGGTCCGACCGCATCTCGGCCGCCGACTGGTAGCGGTTGTCCGTACCCTTCGCCAGCGCCGTGAGCACGACCGCGTCCAGCTCCGGCGAGACTTCCGGGTTGGACACCGACGGCGGTTCCGGCTGCTCACGAACGTGCTGGTAGGCCACCGCCACGGGCGAGTCCCCCGTGAACGGCGGGTCCCCGGTGATCAGCTCGTAGAGCACGCACCCCGCGGAGTAGACGTCGCTGCGCGCGTCCACCGTCTCGCCGCGTGCCTGTTCGGGGGAGAGGTACTGGGCGGTGCCGATCACGGCCGCCGTCTGCGTCATCGCGGCCTGCCCGTCGTGCACGGCGCGGGCGATGCCGAAGTCCATCACCTTCACCGCACCGTTGCGGGTGATCATCACGTTGGCCGGTTTGACGTCGCGGTGGACGATGCCGTGCCGGTGGGAGAAGTCCAGCGCCGCGCAGACGTCGGCCATGACCTCCATGGCCCGCTTCTCCGGCATCGGGCCCTCGGATTTGACGATGTCGCGCAGGGTCCTGCCCTCGACGTACTCCATGACGATGTAGGGCAGGGGGCCGTACTCGGTGTCGGCTTCACCGGTGTCGTACACGGCGACGATCGCGGGGTGGTTCAGCGCCGCCGCGTTCTGCGCCTCGCGGCGGAAGCGCTCCTGGAACTGCGGGTCGCGGGCGAGGTCGGCACGCAGGATCTTCACGGCGACTTCCCGGCCGAGCCGGATGTCGTGGCCGTGGTGAACCTCGGACATGCCGCCGTAGCCGAGTGTGTCACCCAGTTCGTAGCGGTTTGAGAGCAGTCGGGGTGCGCTCATTGCCTGGTGCCGTCCCATTCACTCGGTTCTTCTCACGCCCGGTCCCGCGACCGTGTGCGTGCGTCGCCTCTGCCGTTCGGGCAGCGGCCTCGCCCGCGGTGCCCCCGCGGTCGGTGCGCTCGTCATGCCGTCTCACCCACCCCCGCCGGGTACACCGGGAGACCGCCCGCCGGTGGTCGGCCAGGTGTCCCCGAGCGGCGGCGTGTCGCCGTTGCCGCCGGGAGAGCCGCCGTCACCGTCCGCGCCGACCATCGTCACGAGCACCACGGTCACGACCGTGAGCAGCAGGACGCAGGCCAGCACGAGTAGTGTCCACGCCGCGGGGGACAGCCGCTTCGGGGGCGCGCCTCCGGGCGCCGCGCCCTGACCGGGCGCCGCGACCGGGTGCATCGAGGGGTGCGATCCCGGCCCCACCGGTCCGTGTCCCGCACCGGAGACGAGCGGCGCGGATCCGGTTCCGGAACCCGCCGGAACCGAGGAGCCCGCCTGCGCGCTCACGGTGCCGGTGCCGACCGTACCGGAATCACCGGGTGGGCCGGTCCGAGCAGGCTGTTGTCCCTGCCCCGGGGGGACCGCCCCCGGCGGAACCGGGTGGGTCAGATAGCCCGCGGCCGCGAGCCTCGCGGGTGCCGGGAGAGGCCCGCCCGCCCGCACCGCCGCCACCGCGTGC
>NZ_KB912624.1:50972-54805 GCF_000383795.1 Saccharomonospora saliphila YIM 90502 | reverse complement strand
GCCGAGCGGCTCGCGGGACACCCGGCCGTGCGGGCGGTGCGCTACCCGGGCGGCGGAGCGATGCTGGCCGTCGAGCTGCCGGATGCCGAGAGCGCGGACGCGGTGTGCGCGGCGCTGCGGCTCGTGCACCACGCGACGAGTCTCGGCGGGGTGGAGACCACGGCCGAACGCCGCGCCGCGCGCTCCGGTGACGCCCACGTTCCCGCGGGGCTGGTGCGGCTCAGCGTGGGTCTGGAGGACCCGGAGGATCTGTGGGCCGATCTGGACCAAGCGTTGCGCTCAGTGAAGTAGTCCCGGGTTTTCATTCACTCTTTCGAGATCGCAGTGGGTGAACCACGAGCCGACCGACGGCGAATTCACACTCTGTGTATGCTCCGCTCCCGCTGGGACGAAGTCATGCGCATGTGACCGGGGTTTTCCCTCACTGCGTGGCGAACCCGCGCCGAGCTGAGCGCGGGAGGGTTGAGGAGACTCATGAACAGTAGAAGAGTGTTGGCCGGTGTCGGTGCCGTCGTCGTGGCGACGTCCACGACACTGCTGCTGGGCGCCGCTCCGGCCGCCGCGGATGTGCAGGGGTCGATCGATCCCGGGCGCGCGGAGAACGGCTACACCGTCGATCTCGGCGGTGAGTTCAGCGCCACGAAGGCGAAGCTGTTCCATCTCGACCTCGACGGCGGCAACGCCCTCCGCGCGTACTGCGTCGAAATCAGCGTCGACGCCGACGCGGGGCGCCCACTGCACGAGAGTCCGTGGGACGAGTTCCCGGACTCCGATTCGCCGTTCCACGAGGCGCGTGACCGGATCAGCTGGGTGCTGCACCACGGGTACCCGGCGGTCGAGCTCGACGCGCTCGAGACGACGCTGACCGAACAGGGCGCCGAGCTCAACGGCGGCCTGTCCGCGAAGGAGGCCATCACCGGCACGCAAGCGGCCGTGTGGCACTTCAGCGATGCCCGCGAGATCAACCGCGACGACCCCACCGGCGCCGGTGCCGATGCCGACGCCGACGTGCTCGCGCTCTACGACTACCTGACCGGCGAGGCCAACGTGGGCACGGGGGAGCAGCCCACCCCCGCGCTGGAGGTCACGCCGGAGACCGCCTCCGGCCGGGCGGGTGAGCGCGTCGGCCCGTTCACCGTCTCCACCACCGGCGAGATCACCGAGCTTCGGAGCGAGCTGCCGGAGGGAGTCGCCCTCACCGACGCCGAGGGTGCCGAACTCGCCCCGGGCGAGGTCACCGACGGCACGGAGGTGTGGGTGGACGTGCCCGCCGACGCCGCCGAGGGCGAGGCGGCCTTCGAGCTGGACGCCAGTGCGCACCTGGACACGGGCAGGCTCTTCGTCAGCGAGGGCTACGAACGCGAGCCCGCGCAGTCGCTGATCGTGGCCGAGTCGGAGACCACCACCCTGTCGGCCGGGGCGCGCGCGGACTGGACCGCCGCGCCGGCGACCACGCGGCCGGAGGAGACCGAGGAGACCACCACCGAGACCTCGGCGCCCACCACGTCGTCGCAGCCCGCGGTGCCCGAGACCACGGAGGAGTCGGTGACGCCGAGTGCCAACTCGGACGAGCTGGCCCAGACCGGCTTCTCGGCGCTGACGCCGCTGCTCATCGGCGTCGGCCTCGTCGGTGCCGGGGCGGGCCTGGTCGTCTTCCAACGCCGCCGCAAGGCCTGATCCCCGCGCTGGGCCCGCACCTGCCGTCAAGGCCTCCTTCACTGCGTTGAGTGCAGTGAAGGAGGCCTTGACGACGTGCCAACGCGGTGAGTGGAGCCGTTCGTGCGGTCAGCGGGTGGCGCGGTCAGCGGAGGCGTTCGACGGCCTCGGCCAAGGCCAGGACACGACGGGCGGTGTCCACATGCAGGTTCTCGATCATTCGCCCGTGCACGGTGACCACGCCCCTGCCCTCGGCACGGGCTCGCTCGAAGGCGTCGATCACGGTGCGGGCCCACTCGACGTCCTCGGCCGAGGGAGCGAACACGCGGTTGCAGGGCTCGATCTGGGACGGGTGGATCAGCGTCTTGCCGTCGAACCCGAACTGGCGCGCCTGCACGCACTCCGCCTCGAACCCGGCGGTGTCGGCCACGTCGTTGTACACGCCGTCGAGGATCGCCCTGCCCGCCGAGCGGGCGGCGAGCAGGCACAGCGACAGGGCGCCGAGCAGGGGCGCGCGGCCGGGAACGGCCTCGGCGCGCAGCTCTTTGGCGAGGTCGTTGGTACCCAGGACCAGCACGGTCAGCCGGTCGGATGCGGTGGCGATCTCCTCGGCCCGCAGCACCGCCGCAGGCGTCTCCAGCATCGCCCAGATCGCGACCTCACCTGCCGCGCCGCCGAGCTCGAGGGCCCGCTCGATGTTCTGCACGTCGCGCGCGGAGCCGACCTTCGGCACCACGACGGCGTCCGGTCCGGCCTGCGCGGCGGCGCGCAGGTCCGCGTCCTGCCACTCCGTGTCGAGCGCGTTGACCCGGACGGCCACTTCCCGCTCGCCGTAGTCGCCGGAGGCCACGGCGGCGCACACGCGCTCCCGCGCGGCCTCCTTGGCATCCGGCGCGACCGCGTCCTCCAGGTCGAACACGAGTGCGTCGGCGGGCACGGTCTTGGCCTTCTCCACCGCACGCTCGTTGGCGCCCGGCAGGTACAGCACGGATCGGCGCGGTCTCACGGGTGGGTGCCTCCTCGGCGCGGCGCGCGGTCGGGTGCCGCGCGGGCGGGTCCGACGGCGTGTGCACCCTAGCGGGCATCCCGGCCGTGACGCTGCGGTACGCGTCACGCGCACGGCGCCGCCGCCCCGCCGACGCCGCCATGCGCAGGGTGACGCCGCCGTGCGCAGGGTGATGCCGCTCGCCGGTGTGTCACCCGGACGGCCGCACCGCCGGGCTGAAGTCGCCCGACCACCCACCGACCGATCACCGACAGCCGAGCGCCGTCGATCGCAGGTGCGCGCCGAACCCGCAGACTCCGTCTCCGCGCGCTGGTACTCAATTCACGTGCCGTTCTCGACGGCGCGGCGACGGTGCAGGCAGGCAGCAGGCGAATGACACAGGGAGGCGGACTTCGTGGCGGTACCACCAGGGCACACCGCGACCACGAGCGGAGAGAACGGGACACGGTCGGTCCCGAGTCGGGTCGTCCCTCCCGTCGAACTCCCGGCCGATGCGGGCGAGCTCGCGCGCCGGGCGGCCCCGCTGCTCGGGTGGCAGGGGTGCGTCCTGCCGCAGATGACGTTGTTCGGCAGGCGCGTGTTCGTGGTGGCGCGGCTGCGCCCCGACGCGCACGCCGAGCGGATCGCCACCGGCGTCGGGCCGGTCACCGACAAGGCCACCGTGGCGACGTGGACGTGGCCGGAACTGTCGGCGATCGCCCCGCAGCCCGCCGTGCGCATCTCGGGTGTGCTGGCCGTGGCACGGCACTGGCGCACCGGCATGGCCACGACGGTTCCGTTCGCGCGCTACGGCGAAGCGGCGATGGTCCTGCCCTCGTCGACGACGCTGAGCCACGACTACGTCGACCACTGCCTGCCGAGGGCACGCATGTACGGACTCGGGGTAGTGGGCGCCGACGAGACCGCGCACGTCGACCTCGACCTCGGGTGCAGCGACGACCGGATCACCCTCGGCGACGACGAGGTGTGGCGCTGGGTCAACGAGATGGTCTACGAACGCCTCCTGGCTACCGAACGGGCCGGGCGCGACGGCGCGGCGGCGGACTGGTCGGAACCCTCCGCGCCGTCCGAGCGGGCCGACGAGGAGAACGCCTGACGCCGGCGGGCCCGGCACGCCCGGTCGGCGGCGTTTCCCTGCGGCCGGGACCCTCCGCGCTGCCCCACCGGGGCG
>NZ_KB912624.1:45779-50872 GCF_000383795.1 Saccharomonospora saliphila YIM 90502 | reverse complement strand
CGGCGCCGCCGAGCCAGCGGGCGGTCTCGTCCGAGCCGCCCGAGCCCTCCGGGGATTCGGAGGATTCCGCCGCGTCCCCGTCGGCTCCGCCGTCGCCGGAGGCAGAGCCGTGCCCGTCGCCGGAGGACGCGGCCAGGTCGACCACCGGGGCCGGGTGCTCCGGTTCGCCCTCGGTGCTGGTGGGGTCCTGATCCCAGTTCACCACGCTGCCGTCGGAGTAGGTCTGCGCCGCGGCGAACACCAGGGTGTCCACGTCCTCGGGCAGCGGCCCGAGGCTGACGTGGAACTCCTCGTAGGAGGTCGTGCCGGCCGGGATCTCGGTGCCCTCGTCGGCGGTGAAGGTGATGCCGGTGACCACGTCGTCGGGCTCGGAGACCGAGGCCGTCCACCCGGGCACGGGCTTGGTGCGGGCCGAACTGATGCCGTACTCGGCGGGCACGGTGAGCGCCACCTCGGTGGTGCCCACGTCCTCCTTCTCGTTCGGCACGCGGAACGCGACCGCGCCGTAGCCGCCCTGTTCGGGCTGTTCGCCGTAGACGTTGGCGGTCACGTGGGCCGAGGCCGTGCCCGCCGCGGCCAGGCCGGTGAGCGCGACGGTGGCCGTCAGCGCGGCACACCGGGAAAAAAGTCGACTTGTCGACATGAAAACAGGTCCTCCTGAACCGTGAAGCGTCGATACCGCTGTCGTCGTGGAGTCAGGAGTGTGGGGGCGGTCCGCGGAGCGGGTGTGCTCGCCGCAGCAGCACCTCGACGGCGTGCCCGCCCGTGGGGGAGGCGGCCACTCTGCCGGGTGCGAGAGTCCACCCGGAGGGCGGCCGAAGGCGCACCACGAACAGTCCGAACAGCGTGCCGACGACGTGGATGGCCGTCGCGAGCATCGCCTCCGCGCGTGCCAGCAGGACCGCCGTGATGACGGTGGCGACGGCGTGCAGGGCGAGCATGGCCGGTCCGTCGGCGACGTGCCCGGAGAGGTGACTGAGCACCCCGTGGGCGAGCACCTGCGCGCCGCCGAGCACGGCGAGCACGCCGAGGACACCGCGCACGTGCTCGGCCGCCGCCGTGGACGCCCAGCCGATCACCACGGCCAGCCCGACCGTGCTCACCAGGTCGGGCAGGTGGCCCCCGCCCATCGTGTGCGCGCTGACGGTCAGCGCGGCGGAACTCCCCGCGAGCAGCACCCTGCGTGCGCGCCCGGGCGCGCGGGGTACGAACGTGCTGCTCACCCGGCCCACCCTAGGCGACGACGTACCGAGACGAATATCCCGTCGAGCTTGCCTTTCCGGCCCCGGATCGGGAAACGTGTCGCCATCGCCGTGCGGGCCCCCGGACGGCACGGCTGGTGACAACGAGACCGGGCGGTGGTGCGTTTGAGTTTGTTCGAGTACGTGGCCGACCGTTGGGCACGACTGTCGTTGCAGGCATGGCTGCATGTCAGCGAGGTGGTGCAGTCGACGCTGCTGGCCGCGGTGCTGGGAGTGCTCATCGGGGTGGCGGTCTACCGCAGCCCCGTCGGGTCGGCCGTGGCGACGGCGCTGGCCAGCACGATCCTGACGATCCCCTCGTTCGCGCTGCTGGGCCTGCTCATCCCGGTGTTCGGGCTCGGAGCCACGCCCACGGTGATCGCCCTCGTGCTGTACGCGCTGCTGCCGATCACCCGGAACACCATCGTCGGGCTGGCCGGGGTGGACCCGGCGGTCACCGACGCCGCCCGCGGCCTCGGCATGAGCAGGGCGGGTGTGCTCACCAAGGTCGAACTGCGCCTGGCGTGGCCTGCCATCCTCGCCGGGATGCGGGTGGCCACGCAGATGCTCATGGGCATCGCCGTGATCGCCGCCTACGCCAAGGGCCCGGGCCTCGGCGGCGAGGTGTTCTCGGGACTGACGAGGGCGGGCAGTGCGAACGCGACCAATCAGGCCCTCGCGGGCACGCTCGGCGTCGTCCTTCTGGCCCTGCTGCTCGAGGCCGTGTATTTCGTCATCGCCCGCCTGACCGTGTCGAGGGGAATCCGTGGCTGAGAATCCGATCGCCGTCGTCGAGGAGCGCTCCGCCGGTCCGGCGCCCAGCGGGGCCGAGATCCGGCTTGAGCAGGTCACCAAGCGTTACCCGGGCAGCAGCCAACCGGCCGTGGCCGACGTGAGCATGACGATCCCGGCTGGCAAGATCGTCATCCTGGTCGGGCCGTCCGGGTGCGGCAAGACGACGACCATGCGCATGATCAATCGGCTGATCGAGCCGACCTCGGGCCGCATCACCATCGGCGGCGAGGACACCCGCGAGCTGAACGGCGCCGCGCTGCGCCGCACCATCGGCTACGCGATCCAGCAGGCGGGCCTGTTCCCGCACTTCACGGTCGCCGACAACATCGGCGTGGTCCCCGGCCTGCTGCGCTGGAGCCGCAAGCGGATCGCGGAGCGGACCGACGAGCTGATGGACCTGGTCGGGCTCGACCCGGCCGAGTTCCGCGACCGCTACCCGCGTCAGCTTTCCGGCGGCCAGCAGCAACGCGTCGGGGTGGCACGGGCGCTCGCCGCCGACCCGCCGGTGTTGCTGATGGACGAGCCGTTCGGCGCGGTGGACCCGATCACGCGGGGCAACCTCCAGGACGAGCTGCTGCGGCTCCAGTCCGATCTGCGCAAGACCATCGTGTTCGTCACCCACGACTTCGACGAGGCCGTCAAGCTCGGTGACCGCATCGCGGTGCTCGGCAACGCCTCGACGATCCACCAGTACGACACGCCCGAGGCGATCCTGGCCAACCCGGCCAACGACATGGTGGCCGGGTTCGTCGGCGCGGGCGCCTCGCTCAAACAGCTCACGCTGCTGCGGGTGCGCGACGTCGAGTACCGCGACAGCACCCTGACCGCCGCGCACGACACCTCGCCCGCCGAGTTGCGCCGGACGATGACCGAGCGCGGGCGGACCTACGCGCTGGTGCTCGACGCCCGCCGCAGGCCGCTGCGCTGGGTGCACGTCCGCGACCTGCCGCACGCGGCGGCGCTGACGACGGTGGGCAGGCCGGTCGGCGACGCGGTGAGCACGCAATCGACCTTGCAGGACGCGCTGGAGGCGATCCTGGCCGAGGGGGGCAACGCGGTGGTCACCGGTGCCCGGGGCGAATACGTCGGCACGATCGACATCACCACGGTCACCGACACCGTCCAGCAACTCCGGCAGGAGCACGGCGAGGCGGCCTCGGCCGGGCCGGGGGACGAGCGCGCATGAGCACCACCGACGTGCGGGAGTTCTCCACCGAGTCCGGTTCGTCGCGGGCCGAGCGCGTCCGGCTGCTCGCCCAGCCCGCGGTCGTGGTGGTCGTGGTCGGCGCCGTGCTCGGGTGGGCGTTCACCCGGACCAACGACGCGATCGAGGCGGAGTCGCTGACGGCGGGCGTGCTCTGGCAGAAGACGGCCGAGCACCTGGCGATCACCGCGGTGGTGGCCGTGATCGTCGTGGGGGTCGCCGTGCCGCTCGGCATGGTGCTCACCCGGTCGTGGGCCCGTCCCGTGGCGCCGCTGTTCCTCGGCATCGCCAACATCGGCCAGGCCGCGCCCGCGCTCGGCGTGCTGGTGCTGTTCTTCCTGTGGAGCGAGTGGGAAGGGCTCTGGGCCGCCGCGCTGCCGATCGCCTTCTACTCGCTGCTGCCCGTGCTGCGCAACACCATCGTCGGGATCGACTCGGTCGACCCGGCGCTCGTGGACGCGGGCCGCGGCATCGGCATGTCACCTGTCGGGGTGCTGCTGCGGGTGGAGGTGCCGTTGGCGGTGCCGTTGATCCTCGCCGGGCTGCGCACGTCCCTTGTCCTGGCGGTCGGCACGGCGACGCTGGCGTTCTTCGTCAACGGGGGCGGTCTCGGTGAGCTGGTCGACACCGGCTACAAGCTGAACCGCACGGCGGTGCTGGTGGTCGGGGCGGTGCTCGCCGCCGGGCTGGCGCTGCTGGTGGACTGGCTCGGCGCGCTGTTGGAGAACTACCTCGGACCGAAAGGGCTGTCGTCATGACCCGCCTCCGGCACAGGCGCCTCCGGCACAGGCGCCTCCGGCACAGGGTGTGGGCGTTCGTGGCGGTGCTGCCGCTGCTCGCGGCGAGCGCGTGCGGGCTGACCGTCAACGCGGCGCTGCCCTTCGAGGTCCGGCCCGGGTCGATCCAGCCGGTCTCCAGCCTCGACGGCGTCGAGATCACGGTCGGCTCGAAGGATTTCACCGAGCAGATCCTGCTCGGCTACCTCGCTCAGTTCGCGCTGGAGGCGGCCGGAGCCGAGACGGTCGACATGACCAACATCCACGGTTCGAACAGCGCCCGCCACGCGTTGCTCGACGGTCAGATCGACCTCCAGTGGGAGTACACCGGCACGGGGTGGCTTTCCTACCTGGGCCACGACGAGCCGCTGCCCACCGAGCGCGAGCAGTACCGGGCCGTACGCGAGGCCGATCTGGCCCGCAACGGGGTGGTGTGGCTGCCGTACTCGGAGGTCAACAACACCTACGCCTTCGCCACCACCGAGCGGTTCGCGCGGCGGCACGGCTTGAGCACGATGACCGAAGTCACGGAGTTCCTGCGGAACGCCCCTGAGCACGCGGTGTTCTGCGTCGAGACGGAGTTCGCCAGCAGACCGGACGGCATGCCGGGCGTGCGCGAGACCTACGGCTTCCCGGTGACCACGACGAAGACGTTCGGCACGGGGGCGATCTACAGCGCCGTGGCGAACGGGACGTGCGCGTTCGGCGAGGTGTTCACCACCGACGGCCGCATCGCCGGGCTCGACCTGCGCGTCATCACAGACGACCGGGGATTCTTCCCGCAGTACAACGCCGCCGTGACGGTGCGGCAGGAGTTCCTCGACCGTCACCCCGCGATCGCCGACGTGCTCGCGCCGATCGCCGAGGAGCTCGACAACGAGGAGATCATCGAGCTGAACAAGCAGGTCGACGTGGACGGCCGGGACGCGGCCACGGTGGCCCGTGACTGGATGGTGGCGAAGGGATTCATCAGCGCCGGGTGAGGTCTCCCGGCACCGTCGCGCCGGCCGCGCGCCGGGCGGGCGAACGGCACAGGCCGAGACCCGGCGCGGGTCAGTGCGCGTCCAGCCCGAGCCT
>NZ_KB912624.1:34332-45679 GCF_000383795.1 Saccharomonospora saliphila YIM 90502 | reverse complement strand
GCCCCGGGCCGCCAGGGCCTTCGCCGTCGCGCCGCCCAAGCCGGACGCGCCGCCGGTCACGACGGCGGCGGTGTCTGCGATTCGCATGCTGGTCCTTTCTCCGGAGGTCTCGACCGCACCCGGGACGGCGCGGCGGACGCTGCTCGTGCCGGTATACCGGATGCCCGAGATGAAGGTTAACGTTCGTTCGCCTACTGTGCCGTAAACGTACGGAGGGTGGCCGCCGAACGGCCTAAGTTAGTTGAGCGAACAAAGTGATCACCCGTATGGTCGAACCTGTGTTCACGTCCAGACCGGAGCTCGCGGGTACCCACGGCATGATCGCGTCCACGCACTGGCTCGCGTCCACGACCGGCATGGCGTTGCTGGAGGACGGCGGCAACGCCTTCGACGCGGCGGTCGCGGCCGGATTCGTCCTTCAGGTCGCCGAGCCGCACCTCAACGGCCCCGCCGGGCAGGTGCCCGCACTGTTCGCCACGGCGCGGGACCGCACCCCCCGCGTGCTCTGCGGGCAGGGCGTCTCCCCCTCGGCGGCCACGCCGGAGCACTTCGCCGATCTCGGTCTGGACCTGATCCCCGGCAGCGGTTTGCTCGCCGCCACCGTGCCCGGCGCGTGGGACGCGTGGCTGCTGTTGTTGCGCGACCACGGCACCAAGCACCTGCGCGACGTCCTGAAGTACGCCGTGTCCTACGCCTGGAAGGGCGTGCCCGTCGTCGGCCGGATCACCGACACGATCGACGCCGTCGCCGACCTGTTCGTCCATCACTGGCCCAGTTCGGCCCAACTGTGGATGCCCTCGGGCGAGGCCCCGACCCCCGGCTCGCTGCACCGCAACCGGGCCCTGGCCCGCACGTGGCAGCGGCTGCTGGGCGAGGCCGAGCGGCACACCGGACGGGAAGCCCAGATCGACGCGGCCCGCCGGGCGTGGTCCCAGGGCTTCGTCGCCGAGGCGATCGACCAGTTCTGCCGGACGGCGTATCGCGACGACTCCGGCCGCGACCACGCCGGCCTGCTCACCGGCGACGACCTCGCGTCGTGGGAGGCGACCTACGAGGACGCGGTCGTCACCGACTTCGGCGAGTTCAGCCTCGTCAAGTGCGGGGCCTGGACCCAGGGGCCGGTGCTGGCCCAGCAGTTGCGCCTGCTGGAAGGCTTCCGTGACCAGCTCACCTACACCGACGGCAGGCCCGACGCCCGCACCGTCCACCTGGCCACGGAGTGCGCCAAACTCGCCTTCGCCGACCGCGAGGCGTACTACGGCGACACCGGCGAGGTGGACCTGGACACGTTGTTGTCCTGGGACTACGCGCAGAGCCGCCGCGCGCTCGTCGGCGACGAGGCCAGCGGTGAGCTGCGTCCCGGTGGCGCGAACCCCCGGCTGCCGGAAATCCTCGCCCGGACGCGCGGCGAGGGCGCGGGACGCGGGGCCGTCGGGGAGCCCACCGTGGACCCCGCCGGGCGCACTCGCGGCGACACCGTGCACCTCGACGTCGTGGACGCGGACGGGAACATGATCTCCGCGACCCCCTCCGGCGGGTGGTTGCAGTCGTCGCCGACCATCCCCGAACTCGGCTTCTGCCTCGACTCGCGTGCCCAGATGTTCTGGCTCGAACAGGGCCTGCCGAACTCGCTGCGGCCGCGCACGCGGCCGCGCATCACGCTGTCCCCGTCGATGGCCCTGCGTTGCGGCGGCGAACCCGTGCTGGCCTTCGGCACCCCAGGCGGCGACCAGCAGGACCAATGGCAGCTCTGCTTCTGGCTCGCGCACCTGGTTGGCGGGCTCAACCTTCAGGAGGCGATCGACGCCCCCGCCTGGCACACGACCGCGTTCCCCAGTTCGTTCTACCCGCGCTCGTGGCGGCCGAAGGAGCTGGTCGTGGAGTCCCGCCTCGGCGCCGACGTGCTCGCGGAGCTGGCCGAGCGGGGCCACGACGTGGTGGACGCGGGCCCGTGGGCGCTCGGCAGGCTCTCGGCGGTCTCCCGCGACGCCACCACGGGCATCCTGCGCGCGGCGGCCAACCCCCGGGGCATGCAGGGCTACGCCGTCGGGCGCTGAGCCGCCGCGCACGGCGCGGGCGAGTCCGGCACGAGCGGTCACGGACGGTCGCGGGCCTCAGCGGTGTACCGCAGGAGTGTGCGGGCCGTGCGGAACGCGAAGATCAGCGCGAACACGACGACCAGCGCGACGTGGAGCCACACAGCGCCTCCCTGTGCTCGGGTGCGGGACCGATGATGCGCGGCCCCGGGCGCCCGGCCGGGGACGGCGCCGCCGACACGCGGCGGTTTCACCCATCCTCACGACGCGGGCGTGCGGCAGGCGCTCCGCACTCCGGCGAGCGCGGGCACGCCCGGAGGCGGCCGACACGGTGCCGGCGGCCCGGCGCGGAGGCGGTAATGGAGGACCGGGCGGCGACACCCGGCGCGGCTCAGTAGCCGGTGTAGCTCGGCGGCGCGTGCTCGACCTGCTGGTCGAGCATGTCGGCGAACAGGCTCTCCACCTTCTCCCGCTCGGGGCCGAAGACCTCGAGGATCACCACGCGGTCGTAGAGCACGTAGACGCTGCGGTAGACGCTGTTGTCGTTCGCGTTGCCCGCGCCGAAGACCGGGACGCCCTGGAGTGACAGATCGCGGATGGGCGGGATGTTGCCGTCCTGCTGCGTGACCTCGTACTCGTCGGCCACGGTCGTGGCCTCGCTCTCGCTGCCGACCTCGATCGAGTAGAGGCTGACCGTGGTGTCGTTCTCGGTCACCGTGGTCTTGAGCAGTCCCTTGCCCATGTCGGTGTCGAGCAGTGCGGCGACCACGCTGTCGGGCAGGATGCCCTTGTCCTCGATCGTTTCGCTGTCGAACTCGCCGCCGCCTCCCCGCTCCTCACCGGGCGGGTCGATCAGCGCCGACTCGTTGTCGGTCGGCGGCTGCTTCGCCGCGGGCGGGGTCGGCAGCGGGGTGCTGGTGGGGGTGCTCACCTGCTGGGACCCCTGTCCGTTGTGCGGCCCGGCGTCCTGCGCGCGATTGTCCGGGCTGCTGTCGTCGGCGAGGAACAACAGCCAGACGGCCACGCCGATGCCGACGAGCAGGACGACAGCGAGCGTCGAGAACGCGATCGTGCGGCCCTTGCCGGAGGGGGACGGCTCGTCGTCGAACGACTCGGGTCCCTGGCTCACTCCCCAGTCGGCGTTGCTCTGCGGCGTCAGCGGCGGGAAGTCGCCCCCGCCCCACGGCGGCGCGGAGTCGCCCTGCGGGGCGTTCCACGGCTGGCCCTGCTGAGCCTGCTGCGGGCCTGCGAACCCACCGGGCGGCGAGGCCGGGTAGCCCTGCTGGGGTTGCTGGAAACCACCCGCCGGGGACGCGGGTTGGCTCTGCCACGGCTGCACGGCCTGGGTGCGCTCGGCGCCCTGGTCCGCGGCGGGGGAGACGACCTGCGTGGCCTCGGGGCCCGGCTGCGGGGTCTGCTGCTGGGGACCCGGCTGCTGTTGCTGCCCCGGCTGTTGCTGGCCCGGCTGTTGCTGGCCGGGCTGTGGTTGACCGGGTTGGGCCTGGCCCGGCTGGGGCTGGTTCGGCTGGTGCTGGCCGGGCTGGGCCTGGCCGAACTGTGGCTGGCTGGGCTGCGGCTGGCCGAACTGCGGCTGGCTGGGTTGCGGCTGGCTCGGCTGGGGCTGCTGACCCATCGGGGCCTGCCCGGGCTGGCCCGCCTGGCCCTGGTGGCCTGCCTGCCCCTGGTGGCCCGAGAGCGGCGCGACGATCTGGGTGGAGTCGGCGTCCCCCGTTGGCTCCGCCTGCTGGTCCGGCGAGCTGACAGCGGAGGAAAGAATCTGGTCACGCCGGGTCCGGTACTCGTCCGCGGACAGGTTGCCGGACGCGAGGCTCTCATCCAGCTTGCGTAGCTCTTCCTGCCAGGTCACCCCCGGCCCCCCTTCGGGACTGTTCGTGTGTGTGAACGTCGGCTGACGTCCCGGCACGTCGCGATTGCCCTTGCGGTCCTGGTGCGGACCACCCGCACGTAACTTACTGTGTGGGTGGCGCATGGCTGTAGCCAGATCAGGTGTCTCCGGCCGTCGACATCCGGTTGTTATCTCGGGTGACGTGCCAGCGTGCGTTCGATCGTGCCGATGACCTCGTCCCGGAGCAGGGCACTGCCTCCGCCCGCCACGATGCGCTCGACGAACTCGAACACCACGACATCACGATCGGCCAACAGTCCCGCGAGCCGCCCGGGCGGTGCCTGCGCGACCGTGTCGGCGTGCACGATCGTCAGGTCCCGCACCGTGGCGGCCAGGTACGGCGAGGCGAACTGGGTGAACGAATCGGCCACGACGCCCACCGAGTCGTCGATCGTGCCGTCCACCGCCTCCCCGGACCGGCTGCGGCGCAGCGGCTTCCTGAAGTCGCTGGCGACGTAGTCGGCCCTGTCCTGCCCGCCGTCCGGCGCGAGGGTGAAGGTGTGCAGGTTCCGGTCCTCCGAGAACCCGAGCAGACGCGGCAGGTCGGCGGACCACCATCGGCGCCCGCTGGTCTCGACCTCCCACGAGTCGGTGCTGCCCGGCTCGATGCGCTCGGCCAGCGCGTAGGTCATGGTCAGCCCGCCCGCGAAGGTCCAGTGACTGTCCCGGGGTCCGTAGGCGGGCACGCCGAGCTGATCGTCGGTGTGGTTCAGGGCGGGCCGCAGGTCGATCGCACCGGTCTCGGCCGGGACACGCCGCCAGAACTCCCGCGCGCGGGTTTCGGCGCACTCCCGTCCCAGGTAGTCCTCCGGCAGATGATCGGGCACCGCGGTGGTCTTGTCCGGTGCGAACACCAGCTCGAAGCGGCGGCCCGACGACTCCACCGCCCGCCGGAGCCGGTTCAGCGCGGCGATGACCTGGTCGACGTCCCGGGCGGGGAAGCACTTGCTGGTGATGTCGTCCCCGAAGTAGAGCCAGTCGCCGGTGCCCGAGACCACCCTGGGATACAGCTCCATCGGGGTGCGCCGCGGGCCGTTCTCCCCGCCGTCCACGCCGACGGGACCCTGGCGCGCGCCGGACGACGCCCCCGGCTCGTCGCCGAAGACTCCGGTGCTGACCGCGTTCGCCGCGTCGACACCGGCCTCGCGCAACGGCAGGTGGTCGGTGGCCCAGGCCTGGAGGCCCGTGAAGAAGCCCCATCCGTCGGCCGGGCTGGGGAAGTCGTGCAGCTCCCGGTTCTCGAAGGGTTGCGCCCGCACGCCCAGCACGAAGGCGAGCGCCGGGGCGAGGAAGAACGCGACGGCGCAGACCAGCGCGGTGCGCTGCCTGCGGCTGTGCCGGGGACGGTAGAGGTTGTGCTCGCGGGGAAGCCACGACTCGGGTGTCGGCGGCAGCGCCGCCCGCGTCCTCGCGGTCGCCGACGCCGCGTGCGGCCTCGGTCGGTTCGGGGGCGGGTGCGCCGGAGTGCCGGGAGTCACGGGCCGTATCGTAGCCGCGGGTCCCGCCTGGGGGAGGCGGATCGCGGAGGTCGACGCACACGCGTGAGTGGAGGGTCGGTGCCGGAGCGGCTGGACTATCAGGAGCGGCTCGCCGCGGAACGCGACGTGTTCGCCGAGCAGGTCGACGTGCACGGGAACCTGCCCGAATCCGCGCACCGCTGGGCGCGCAGGCACCTGCTGCCGAAGCTGCGCGAGCTCGGCGTGCCGAGCCTCGACTCGCTCGTCGTCGACACGATCCGCGCGGCCGCCGAGGACAGCGCCCGCGAGGTGGTCGTGCTCTCGCTCGGCAGCGGCAACGGAGATCTGGAGCTCGGCTGGCTGCGTGCCCTGGCCGCCCACGGTGTGCACAACGTGCGCGTGCGCCTTCTGGAGATCAATTCCGCGATGCAGCGGCGTGCGGCCGACGCGGCGCGCGAACACGGTCTCTCCGGGCGGGTCGAGCACATCGAGGCCGACTTCAACACCTGGTGCGCGGACGCCGAGCACGACGTCGTGGTGGCCTAC
Organism: Saccharomonospora saliphila YIM 90502; assembly: GCF_000383795.1. Classification (GTDB taxonomy): domain Bacteria; phylum Actinomycetota; class Actinomycetes; order Mycobacteriales; family Pseudonocardiaceae; genus Saccharomonospora; species Saccharomonospora saliphila. The sequence continues at coordinate 39,734 of NZ_KB912624.1, read as the reverse complement.
CAGGTGCTGCATCACGTGCTCGACCTCGAACACCTCTACGGGCAGGTGCGGGACAGCCTGCGCCCCGACGGCACGTTCGTCGTCCACGACATGATCGGCCGCAACGGGCATCGCCGGTGGCCGGAGGCACACGAGGTGATCGACCGGATCTGGGCGACGCTGCCGCCGGAGCTGCGCCGCAACGCGATCACCGGTGAGGTGGACGAGCACTTCGCCGACATCGACTGCGCCGCCGACGGCTTCGAAGGCATCCGCTCCCAGGACGTGCTCCCGGTGCTGTTGGACTACCTGCACCCGAGTGTTTTCCTCGCGGCGGGCAACGTCGTCGACCCGTTCGTCGACCGGGTGTACGGGCACAACTTCGACATGTCCGACGAGCACCACCGCGCTCTCATCGACGACATCGGCGCGCTCGACGACACTCTCGTCGACCTCGGCGTGGTCACCCCGACGCGGCTGACCGCCCTGTTCCACCCGCGGCCGGCGACGTTGCGCGCCTACCGGAACCGGACGCCGGAACGGTCGGTGCGCCGCACGGACGTCGTGGACTCCACGGGCCGGGTCTCCTTCCACCCCGGCACGGCGGACCCGCACGGGCTCGTGCGGGGCGCGGGCCTCGCGGTGGGGCGGTTGAACGGTGTGCACCACGACCGCTGGGTGGGCCGGACCGCGACCGTGCCGCTGCGCACCACCGCGGCCGTCGACCGCGTCGAATTCGACCTCTACGTGCCGGAGTGGATGCCCACGGTGGGCACGCTGGCCGTGGCCCTCGACGGCGAGCCCGTCGGCTGTCTGCACGCGGGACACGGGGCCACGCGGCATGGTCTGGACCTGCGTGTGCCCGCGCGGCGCACGGCCGAGCTGACGCTGTCGGCGGGCTGGTGGGCCGTGCCGCGCGAGGTCGGCGTCGGCGCCGACCGGCGGCATCTGTCCTACGTGCTGAACGGGATCACGCTCGGGGCAGAGCAGGGCTGAGGCCGAGCGAAACCCGAACCTGGCACCGAACGGCACGCCTCAACCGATAGCCTGCCCGCATGACGACGGGGGCTCACCAGGGGCGGTGGATCGAGTGGACCGGGGAGCGCTGCGTCCCGTGGGTGGACGACCACCAGGTCATCTACGAGCACTACCACCGGTACGCGTTCGCGCTCTCGCACGTCGAGGGCAAACGGGTGCTCGACCTCGCGTGTGGTGAGGGGTACGGGGCGGCCATGCTCGCCGAGCGTGCGGACGAGGTCGTCGGGGTGGACATCGACGACCGCACGGTGGAACACGCCCGGCGCCGGTACCCGCGTACCAACCTGCGGTTCGAGATCGGCTCGATCACCGACGCGGCACTGTTGGCGGACGAGGCCCCGTTCGACGTGGTCACCTGTTTCGAGGCGGTCGAGCACGTCGCCGAGCAGGAGGAGCTCGTGCGCCTGGCGCGGGCGCGGCTCGCGCCCGGCGGTGTCCTGCTGTGCAGCACCCCGGACGTCGCGGTCTACACCCACGAGCACGGCAACGACAACCCCTACCATGTCAAGGAGCTGACCGAGGACGGTTTCCGGCGCCTGCTCACGGCGGCGTTCGAGCACGTGTCCGTCGTCCGGCAGACCGTCGCCGTGGGCTCGCTCGTGCACGACGGACCTCGTGGCGGGGGTGTCGAGCTCCATACGCTCACCGGCATTCGCCTCGACCGGGACGGCACCGGTCACGGGGACACGGCCGACGGTGCGGGTGGCGACGGCGCGGACCGCCGCTGGGCGGTTTCGCCGGGGGCCGGGCACACCTACCTTCTCGGCGTCGCCTCCGCCCGTCCCGTCACCGGCCCCGAGGCGTCGGTGCTGGTGGACCCCGACCTCACTCTCGTGCAGAGCTACCGCGCGGCCGAGATGGCCCACCTGCGGGACACCGCGACCCGGATGCGCGGCCAGCTCGACAGGGCCGAAACCGCCCACACGCACGAGCAACGCCAGGCCGCGCGGCACGCCGCCGAACGGGACGACGCCCTCGCACGCGCCGTCCGCGCCGAACGCGCCCTGCACCGGGCATCCGAGGACAACGCCCTGCTGCGCGGTCGCCTCGCCAGGAGTGCCGCGCGGATCGAGTGGCTGACCAGCAACAACGGCGAACTGCGCAGCGCGCTGGGGGCATTGTCCGGGGAGAACGCGACGTTGCGCGCGCAGCAGTCCGCGCTGGCCCAGCGCCTCGTCGGCCGCTACCGTGGCACGGTCGAGCGGATCGCGCCGCGCGGCACCCGGCGGCGGGACGTGTACGAGGCGGCCCTCGGCAGGCCGACCGGACCCGCCCCCACGGCGGCGGAGGACCTCTCGCCCGTCGCCGTGACCACGAGCGACCGCCCGATCGTCAGCGTCGTGATCCCGGTGCACGGCGAGTGGCCCTACACGCGGCGCTGCCTGGCCTCGGTCCAGGCCAACCTTCCCGCCACACCGTTCGAGGTGATCGTGGTGGACGATGCCTCGCCGGACGACACCCCCGCGCACGTGGCCGCGTGCGCGGGGGTGCGTCTCGTCCGTGCCGAGCGCAACCGGGGTTTCGTCGGCGCCTGCAATCTCGGCGCCGAGCATGCGCGCGGGGAGTTCGTCCTCTTCCTCAACAACGACACCGAGGTCCAGCACGGTTGGCTGGACGAGTCGGTGTCGTTGCTGGACCGGTGCCCGGACGTCGGTCTCGTCGGTTCCAAGCTCGTCTATCCGGACGGGACCTTGCAGGAGTGCGGCGGCATCGTCTGGTCCGACGGCAGCGGATGGAACTACGGCCGGGGAGGTCGCGCCGCCGAGCCGTGGTTCCAGACCGTGCGGGAGGTCGACTACTGCTCGGGCGCCGCGCTGATGGTGCGCAGGAGCGTGTTCGAGCGCGTCGGCGGTTTCGACCCCCGCTACGCGCCCGCCTACTACGAGGACACCGACCTCGCCTTCGCCGTGCGAGCGGCCGGGTACCGGACGATGGTCCAGCCCGCGTCCGTGGTCACCCACCACGAGGGGATCTCCAACGGCACCGACACCGGCTCGGGGGTGAAGCGGCACCAGGAACTCAACCGTGCGGTGTTCGCCGAGAAGTGGGCCGACGCGCTGGCCGACCACCGGGCCGAGGCCTCGCCCCGCAATGTCTGGGTCGGGCGCGGCCGCACGAGCCGCGGCCACCGCGGCGGGTTCGTCCTCGTGGCCGACCACCAGTTGCCGCGTCCGGACGAGGACTCGGGTTCGGTGCGCATGTCGCGCATCCTCGATCTGCTGGTGGGCCTGGACCAGCGTGTCGTGTTCTTCCCCGGCAACGACACGCTGCGGCGCCGCTATGCCGACCCCCTGCACCGGGCGGGCGTGACGGTGCTCGGTGACCTGGGCCAGCAGGAGGAGTTCCTCCGCGAGGTCGGGCCGGAGCTGCGGCTGGCGCTGCTGTCCCGGCCCCAGATCGGCTGGCAGTGGCTCGAACAGCTCCGCGAGCACGCGCCCGACTGCGTCGTCGCCTACGACACCGTGGACCTGCACTTCCTGCGCCTCACGCGGCACGCCGAGCTGGCGGGCGAGCTGGGGGATGCCACCGGGCAGGCGTCCCTGTCGCGCCGGGCTGACGCGCTGCGCGAGCTGGAGCTCGGCCTCAGCCGCGCCTGCGACGTGACACTGACCGTCTCCGACGCCGAACGCGATCTGCTGACCGAGCTGGTGCCCTCCGCTCGGGTCGAGGTGCTGTCCAACGTGCACGACGTCGATCCCGCCCCCGCCTCACCGTCGGGCCGCTCGGACATCCTGTTCGTCGGCGGGTTCGACCACCGCCCGAACCGGGACGCCGCGCGCTGGCTCGCCGAGGAGGTCATGCCGCTGGTGCGGCGGCGCCACCCCGGCGCCGTGGCCCACGTCGTCGGGAGCAAGCCGCCGCCCGAGGTACTCGATCTCGACGGCGACGCGGTGGTCGTGCACGGCTGGGTCCGCGACCTCGCCGCGATGTACCGGCAGGCGAGGGTGGTCACCGCGCCGCTGCGGTTCGGCGCGGGGGTGAAGGGCAAGGTCGGCGAGGCGCTGGCGCACGGTGTCCCGGTGGCCGCCACGACACTCGCGGTGGAGGGCATGGACCTCACCCACGGCACGGACGTGCTCGTGGGCGACACCGCGGAGTCGCTGGCCGGCCACATCGCCGACCTTCTCGACGACGACGTGCTCTGGACGCGGCTCTCCGGCGCGGGCAAGGTCGCAGTGGAAGCGAAGTTCGGGCCCGAGGTCGCGCGCAAGACCCTGACCACGCTGCTGCCCGAAGGACCCATGCGGTGATCCGCCTTCCGTGAACTCTGGGGGGACCAGTGGCTCGGCAGAACGCAGATGGACTCCGCTCCCGGGCGGACCCGAACCTCGGGTTCGCCTGGCTGCGGTTGATCGGAGCCACGACGGTAGTGATCGATCACAGCGTGCCGCTGGTTCATCCCGAGCGGCTCACCGTGTTCCCGGAGAGCTGGAACGCCTCGCCGGGGTATGTGGCGCTGATGGGCTTCTTCGCCATGAGCGGGTATCAGATCAGCGACAGCTGGGCCAGGGACCCGTCCTGGTTCCGGTTCTGCGCGAAGCGGCTGTTGCGGATCTTTCCGCCCGTGCTGGTGCTCGTGTTCACGCTCGTGTTCGTGATCGGCCCGCTGTTCACGACGATCCCGGCCGCCGAGTACTTCACCGAGAAGCAGACCTGGCGCTACCTCGTCGGCACGTCGTTGCTGTTCTTGTTGCAACACCGGCTGCCCGCCGTGTTCGGCGACAACCCGTATCCCTGGTCGGTCAACGGGTCACTGTGGACACTGCCGATCGAAGTGGTCGGCTACGTTCTCGTGCTCGCGGTCGGCCTTGTGCTGGCGCTCGGGGTGAGCCGATACTTCGTGCTGCCCGTGCTCGCGGTGTTGCTGGTCTACGACGGACAGATCCAGGCCTACTTCGGTTACCACGGTGACGCGGGTTCGCTGGTCGAGGTGCCGATCGGCTCGATCGTGGCGTTCATGGTGCCCTTCGCCATGGGCATGGTGATGCACACCTTCCGCGATCGGATACCGCTGGTGCCGTGGGTGGCCGCCGTGTTGCTCCCGCTCTGGATCCTGCTTCACCAGACCCCGTTGGACCGGTACCTGCTGGCCGTCATGGCCTCGTACGGGGCGATCGTGCTGGCCCATCACTGGCCGCGACGCCTCGAAGTGGACGGACGATGGATTTTCGGCAGCTACGGGATGTACATCTGGGCCTTCCCGGTGCAGCAGATGATCGTCGCGGCCGGGGTGCGCGACGAGTGGGTGCTGATGGCACTGGCCGTACCCGCCGCCTACGTGTGCGGGGTCCTGTCGTGGGTCCTCGTCGAGGCCCCGAGCCAACGGCTGCGCAGGCACCTGCCGAGGCCTGCGGGAGCACGCGGGCGTGCCCGCGCGGCGCGCG
>NZ_KB912624.1:26691-34232 GCF_000383795.1 Saccharomonospora saliphila YIM 90502 | reverse complement strand
ATCCCCAGGCGGCCCCGGGACGGGCACGCTCCCGGACAGCACCAGCACGGGCGCACCGAGCCGGAGCGGCGATGCGGGCGTGCCGGACGCGCACCGTCCGGGCGCGGCGGCGTGACCCGAACCGGCGAGGTTCGGACGCCGAATGTGGTGACGTGCTCAGTCGCGCGGCGTGGACTTCACGGGTAGGTCGAGATCACGGTAACGTTTCGTGCACGAGGAGTGCGTGGGACGGCTTCACCGGAGGATGCTGATGAACCGGCTGGTCCGAGGTTCCGACGGCCGGGACTGGGTGATCCGAGCCCAGATGGAATGGCGGCGCCCCGCCACGGCCGACGACTTCGAACACGATGTCGCGGCGAACTACACGCCGGGCGTGGCGATGCTCGTGGTCGCCCTCGCCCTCGGGACGGTCCTGCTGGTGTGGATGCCGGAGGACGTCGTGGTGCCGAGCTGGGTACCGTTGGCACTGGTGCTGGTGGCGCTGTTCTTCCCGCTGCGGTGGGTGCTGCGCAGGCCCTGGACGGTCGTCGCTGAGACCGACGGCGACGTCACGGGCGAGCGCCCGTCGGAACGGTGGGTCGGCACGGTCGTCGGCATCCTGAAGGTGCGTGGTGAGGTGCACCGCGTGGGTAAGTCCATCCAGAAGCACGATCTGCCGGACTTCGACGGTCCGTTACACCCGGTCGAGTAGAGCCATGCCCGAGTTGCCCGAGGTCGAAGCGCTCGCCCATCACCTGCGCGAGCACGCGGTGGGCCGGACGGTGACTCGCGTGGACGTCGCGTCGCTGGCCGTGCTCAAGACGGTACGGCCCGCGCACACCGAACTGGTGGGGCGCGAGGTCGCCGGCACGGCGCGGTGGGGCAAGCACCTCGACCTCGTCTGCGGCGATCTGCATCTCGTCGTTCATCTCGCGCGGGCCGGCTGGCTGCGCTGGTCGGACGCGCTCGCGGCTGCTCCGCCGAAACCCGGCAGGAGCCCGGTGGCGCTGCGGGTGCGCCTCTCGGCGGATGACGACCAGGGTGCCACCGGCGGTGGCCCCGGTTTCGACCTCACGGAGGCGGGCACGAAGAAGGGGCTCGCCGCGTGGGTCGTCGCCTCCCCCTCCGAGATCCCTTCCGTCGCCCGGTTGGGACCCGACGCGCTGGACCTGGACGCCGCCGGGCTCGCGCGGCTGCTCGAGGGCAGCACGGCTCGGCTGAAGACGGTGCTCACCGACCAGACGGTGCTCGCCGGGGTGGGCAACGCCTACTCCGACGAGATCCTGCACACCGCCCGGCTGTCGCCGTACGCGACGGCGGGGCGGCTGTCCGAGGAGTCCGTCGAGCGGCTCGCCGACGCGCTGCACGAGGTGCTGACCTCGGCGGTGCGGCGGTCGGTCGGGCAGAAGGCCGCCCGTCTCAAGGGCGAGAAGCGGTCCGGGCTGCGGGTACACGGCCGGACGGGCCTTCCCTGTCCCGTGTGTGGCGACACGGTGCGCGAGGTGTCCTTCGCCGAGCGGGCGATGCAGTACTGCCCGACGTGCCAGACGGGCGGCAGGCCGCTGGCCGACCGGCGCCTGTCCCGCCTGGTGAAGTGACCGGTGTGCCCGGTTACGTCTTGCGTGTCACTGTGCGAACGCAGAGCATGGACGGTGTGTCAGGGTTGTTGACCACGCAGTCCGTCGTGGCGTTCTCCGTCGGGGCAGGTCTGGTCACGCTCGTCACCCTTCTCGTCGTGCTCGTCCGCCGGCGCAAACCCGGCAACGCGGTGGACGAGGCCGTGCTCGACGCGGTCTGGGCGATGTCGAAGACCCAGTTCGATCTCCGCGACGGGCTCGACCAGGACGCGGCGGACAGGCTGGTGACCCGCCTGATCCGGCTTCTCAAGTGCGTGGCCGTGGGCATCGCCGACCGCGAGGGCACCCTGCTGTCCTGGGACGGTGAGGCGAACGACCACTACGTCGACCTGGTCGCGCCGATCGGCTCGGCGATCCGCAAGCAGCACCGCGAGGTCGTCGCCCACAGCAAGCTCCCGTGCGACCAGCGCGGCAACTGCCGGATGCGCACGGCGGTGATCATGCCGATCGTCGTCGAGGGCCGCACCGAGGCCGTGCTCCTCGTGCTCGGCCGTACCCAGGGCAAGCGCATCGTGCAGATGGCCGAGGCCGTGCACCAGTTCGTCAGCACCCAGCTCCACGTGGCCAAACTCGAGGAGACCAAGCACCAGCTCCAACAGGCGGAGATCAAGGCGCTGCGGGCACAGATCTCGCCGCACTTCGTCTACAACGCGCTGAACACGATCTCCTCGCTGATCCGGACCGATCCGGAGGAGGCGCGGGAGCTGTTGCAGGACTTCGCCGACTTCACCCGCTACTGCTTCCGGGCCGAGGGCACGTTCACCACGCTGTCGGAGGAGCTGCGCAACATCGACCGGTATCTGACCATCGAGGGCGCCCGCTACGGCAGCCGACTGGGTGTCCGGCTCAAGATCGCGCCGGAGGTGCAGTCGGTGGTCGTGCCGTTCCTGCTGATCCAGCCGCTGGTCGAGAACGCCGTCAAGCACGGGATCGCGCAGAAGCCCGGCGGCGGAACGGTGACGGTGATCGCCCAGGACATGGGGTCGGAGGCGGAGATCAGCGTCGAGGATGACGGCGCGGGTATGGACCCGGCACTGCTCGAGGGCATGCGCGACTCGGGCAGCAGCGCGCACATCGGGCTCACCGGTATCAACCGCCGGATGCACCAGGTCTACGACCAGCGGTACTCGCTGATGGTCGAGACCGCCGTCGGCGCGGGCATGAAGGTGACGATGCGGGTGCCGAAGTTCGTCCGCCACGTGCGCCCGGACATGCCCGGATACCCCGCCGAGCAGCCGCAGCAGCACGGCAGGCGGGGCGTCGCACCGGCGCGTCCCGGCATGCCGGTGGGCTCCTGAACGATCTTTCCTGTCCCGCGCGCGGCCTCTCAGTAGGGTGGGAGGCATGAGCCGCACGGACAAGCTGGTGTCGCGCATCCCCAAGATCGGTGACCGGGTCGAGCGCAAGGACGTCGTCGCCGTGGTGAAGCTGCACGGCGTGATCAACGCCCAGCCCTCGCCACTGGCCAGGGGAGTGATCAATCTGGCGTCGGTCGAGTCGGCGCTGAGCCGGGCCTTCGGGCACGACCGGTTGCGGGCCGTCGCCCTCCAGATCAACTCGCCCGGCGGTGCGGCCGCGCAGTCGGGAATCGTGGCCGACCGCATTCGGCAGCTCGCCGACGAGAAGAACGTCCCGGTCCTGGCCTTCGCCGAGGACGTGGCCGCTTCCGGCGGCTACTGGCTCGCCTGCGCGGGCGACGAGATCTACGCGCACCGCGCCTCGATGGTCGGCTCGATCGGCGTCATCTCGGGGTCGTTCGGCTTTCCCGGCCTGCTCGAACGCTTCGGCATCGAGCGCAGGCTCTACACGGCGGGGGAGAACAAGTCGCGTCTCGACCCGTTCAGCCCGGAGAAGCCCGAGGACGTCGAGTGGCTGCACGGCATGCACACCCAGTTGCACGACATGTTCGTGGAGTGGGTCCGGCAGCGCCGGGGTGCGCGGCTGGCCGAGGACGACCAGCTGTTCAGCGGCGACGTCTGGCTCGGGCCGCGCGCCGCGGAGCTCGGGCTCGTCGACGGCGTCGGAACGCTGCGTGAAGTGGTGTCGCAGCGCTACCCCGACGCCGAGATCGTGTTCGCGGAGCCGAAGAAGCCGCTGGTGGCGCGGCTCGGTCTCGGTGCGCCCGCCGCGGCGGTGCTGGACACGGTGCTGCACCGGACGCAGTGGTCGCGCTTCGGCCTCTGAGTACGCGGGCCCGGCGGCCCTGCGGCGGACGGTGACCGGTGGTGCCGAGTTAACAACCCGTTAAGGGGGTCGTGCTGCGCTCGCTACCCAGGAGTGGTAACTCTGTGGTGACCGGGGGTCACGTGGTGATTCCCTCGGGAGCGTAGTGGACATCGGACCCGGTACACGGCAGGATGCGTTTCACTGTGAGTGCTCAACCAGAGACCAGAGACCTGCTCGTTCTCGCGGTCGACGACGAGTTGCCAGGGCTCCGCCAGTTGGAACACTGCCTCGAAGCGAATCCGCGGGTCGGCAAAGTGATCTCCGCCGTGGACGCCTCGGAGGCCCTGCGGCTGCTCGGCTCCGCCGAGAACGAGATCAGCGTGCGCAAGAGCCGTGGGCTGCCGCCGGTCGACGCGGTGTTCGCCGACATCAACATGCCCGGGTTGTCCGGGATGGAGATGTCGCGCGTGTTCGCCTCACTCAACCCCGCTCCGGTGCTGGTTTTCGTCACCGGCCACTCGACCGAGGCGGTCGAGGCCTTCGACCTCGGCGCGGTGGACTACGTGCTCAAACCGGCCCGCCAGGAGCGCATCGACAAGGCCGTGGCGCGGGTGGTGGAGAAGCTTGACGCGGTGCCGTCCCCGGCTCCCACGGTGAGCGCGGAGCAGGTGCGCACCGACGACGAGGTGATCCCGGTGGAACTCGGTGGCACCACCAAGCTCATCCCGAGGTCGTCGGTGCGGTGGGTGGAGGCGCAGGGCGACTACGCGCGGCTCTACACCACCGAGGGCAGCCACCTCGTGCGCATCCCGCTCGCCCAGCTCGAACAACGCTGGGAGAAGGCGGGTTTCGTGCGCATCCACCGCTCGTATCTCGTGGCCTTGCCGCTCATCACCGAACTGCGGATGGCACAGGGCGGCTACCAGGTCGTGATCGGCGAGGACGAGAAGGTGCTGCCGGTGAGCAGGCGGCACACCCGGGAGCTGAAGGACAAACTGGTCGGGTCGTCGCGCGCGGGGTAGCCGGGCATGACCGACGACGACCTCTATCGCGACCCCTCCGGCATCCGGCAGCCGGACCCCACGCTCGGCCGCAGGCTCGTCGAGCCCGAGCGGCCGCCCTTCGTCGCGCCGCCGGAACCGTCGTCCGAGACCACCGTCCGTCCGCGCAGGCAGCGCGTGGTGCTGGCCGAACCGAACCGCGTGTCGAGTACCTCGATGCGCGCCAAGGTGGAGCTGGCCGAGCAGACGAGCTGGGGAAAACTGCTCATCAAGGACCTGGTGCGGGTGCAACTGCGCGCCGCGCTGTTGCTGCTCGCACTGGTGGCGGTCCTCATCGGGGCGCTGCCCGTGGCGTTCCACTTCTCCGACGCGCTGGCCACGGTCCGGGTCATCGGGTTGCCCGTGTCGTGGGTACTGCTCGCGGTCGCGCCCTTCCCCCTCCTGTTCGCCGCCGGCTTGTGGTACAACCGCCTGGCGGAGCGGCACGAGCGTGACTTCGTCGCCATGATCGAGAACTGAGCGCCCGTGCCTGCGGGACGAGCTGAGCGAGGGCAGTCGTGCACCTGAACCCGTGGGCCCTCGGCGGGGTCGGTGCGGTCCTGGGGCTGACCTATTACCTCGGCCACCGGACGTCCCGGTACGCGAAGAGCACGGACGACTTTCTCGTGGCCCGCCGCACCGTGCGCTCCCGGCGCAACGCCGCCGCCGTGTCGGGCGAGTACCTGTCGGCCGCGTCGTTCCTCGGCGTCGCCGGGCTGATCATGAAGGACGGCGCGGATGCCCTGTGGTATCCGGTCGGCTTCACGGCGGGCTTTTTGACGCTGATGATGTTCGTCTCGGCACCGCTGCGCCGCTCGGGGGCCTACACGCTCCCGGATTTCATGGAGGCCCGCCTCGGGTCCGCGGCGCTGCGCCGTACCTCGACGTGCGTGGTCACGATCATCGCCCTGGTCTACCTGTTCCCGCAGTTGCAGGCCGCCGGAATCGCGGTGACCGCGGTGCTGCCGGAGGCGCCGGCGTGGGGTGGCTCGGTCGCCGTCGTGGTGATCGTCGCGCTCAACGTCGTGGCGGGCGGGATGCGCGCGGTCACGCTGGTGCAGGCGTTCCACTACTGGGTCAAGCTGTTCGCGCTGGCCGTGCCCGCCTTCGTGCTGTGCGCGGTGTTCATGGGCAGTGGTGGCGCGGGCACGGCGGGGTCGCTCGGGCAGCCCGCCCCGCCCGAGTTCACCGAGGAGACCACCGTCTCGGTGGAAAGCGACGTGGTACTGCGCGTCGGCGAGCCGACGATGGTGCACCTGCCGGTCGAGCGGCCGTCCGAGCCGATGCTCTGGGTGCCCGGGGTGGACTACCCGGTCGGCGAGGGCACGACGCTGCTGTTCCCCGCGGGATCGAGCGTGCCGGTGGTCGACGACGGAGCGCTGGACAACGCGGGCTGGCTGCGGCCCATGGAGGACCCCGAAAGCCTGTGGTGGACCTACTCGCTGCTCGTGGCGACGTTCGCGGGCACGATGGGGCTTCCGCACGTGCTCGTGCGCTTCTACACCAACCCGGACGGCCGGGCGGCACGCCGGACCACCCTGCAGGTGCTACTCCTGCTGGGCCTGTTCTATCTCTTCCCCGTGCTGCTGGGATCGCTGTCCCGGTTGTTCGTGCCGCGGTTGCTGGTCACCGGCGAGACCGACGCGGCTGTGCTCGAACTGCCGAGGGCGATGCTGCCCGGGGTGGCGGGTGAGATCCTGGTCGCGGTGCTGGCGGCGGGCGCGTTCGCCGCGTTCCTCTCCACCTCGTCGGGGCTGCTCGTCAGTGTCTCGTCGGTGATCGCCACCGACCTGCTGCGCGCTCGGTTGCGCGATTTCCGGGTCGCCGCCGTGGTGGTGGCGGTGACGGCCGCGGTGGGTGCCGTGCTGCTGCCGCTCGGGGATCTGTCGTTGAGCGTGGGATTGTCCTTCGCGCTGGCCGGGTCCACGTTCTGTCCCCTGCTCGTGCTCGGGATCTGGTGGCGCAAGCTCACCTGGGCGGGAGCGACGGCGGGACTGGTCGTGGGCGGGGCGCTCGTGCTGCTCGCCATCGTGCTCAACGTGATCAGCCGGTTCACCGGGGGGTGGGCGCCCTGGTTCGTCGGCCAGCCCGCGTTGGTGACGGTGCCCGTGGCGTTCGTGGTGACCATCCTCGTGAGCCTGCTCAGCTCCCACCGGCTGCCCGACGACGTGGACGCGGTCATGCTGCGGATGCACGCGCCGGACCGCCTCGGATTCATCCGGGACCGCCGCGTGCTGCGGCCGGGGCACGACGACGAGCGGGCCCGGCTGTACGGGGGCAAGCACCGCCGGTGATCCCCGGCGGCAGCCTCTCACCGGCAGCGCACACGGGGGCGTGCGACGATGGCACCGTGGTGTACGAATCCGCCGGCGTCCCCACGGCCACGGTCGACGAACTCCCGACGGACGGGCTGGTACTGCTCGACGTGCGGGAGTCGGACGAGTGGGCCGCGGGGCACGCACCCGAAGCGATCCATGTGCCGTTGTCCGAGCTGCCGTCGCGCACGGCCGAGCTCGCGGAGCTGCCGGACGACCGGCCGGTGCACGTGATCTGCCGCAGCGGAGGCCGGTCCGCGCGGGCCGCGGCCTGGCTGAACGCGGCGGGCGTCGTGGACGCGGTCAATGTCGAGGGTGGCATGCACGCGTGGCGGTCGCGGGGGCGGCCGTTGGTCGGTGACCACGCGGACGAGCCGCCCGAGGTGCTCTGAGGCTGTCCGGGA
>NZ_KB912624.1:16499-26591 GCF_000383795.1 Saccharomonospora saliphila YIM 90502 | reverse complement strand
GCCGAGCGCGGGGGTGCCTGCCGAGCCCCCTCCGAGGCGGGAGCGATCCGACCCGGCGACCACCGCGCCGTCGTCGCGGTCGGTGCCGACGCGGGAGCGGGGGACGGCGGTGCCCACGATGCACGGCAAGTCCCTGGCGAGCGGGCCGGTGCTCCGGCACGACGGCTACCGCACCCTCGAACTGGGAATGCCGTACCGGGAGGCCGTCGAAACCGACCTGCTCGAGGTCAGCGGCGAGGCACCGGCGCCGGAGGTGTGCGCGTCGTACGCGCTCGTCGAGGGCGACGACGCTGTCCGGCACGTGACGATCTCGGAGACCGAGGGTGTCGTCGCGTTCGTCGCCACGGGTGCCCGCACGGCCGACGGCGTCGGGGTCGGCACCCCGGCCGAGCGGGTGCGGGCCACCTACCCGACGGCACGTCAGGAGGGCTCCGACTACGTCGTGGGCACCGAGGGAGGCGACTACCGGTTCGCGGTGCGGGACGGCGTGGTGACCGACCTGCGCCTCACCTCACCCCGGTTCGACTGCTGACGACCAGCCCGCCGACCGCCGTGGCGGCCCGCCGCCGTGCTGTGCGGGCCGTCCGGTCGTCACAGCGCGCCGCCCGCGACCGGCGGCATCGTCGGGTCGTCCTCGTCACCGACGTTCTCACGGTGGAGGAACTGCTCGACCTGGAACAGGTCACCGTCGGCGCGATCGACGACGGTGAGCAACGTCGACATCGACGCGATCTCCTCGACCTGCTCCTTGAGGAACCACTGGATGAACTGCTCGCCCGTGTAGTCGCCTTCCTCGCGGGCGGCCTTCGCGATCTCCTCGATGTCCGAGGCGACCTCCTTCTCCTGTTTGAGCGCGAGCGCGACGAGTTCACGCGCCTCGGAGAAGTCGTTGCGCACCTCGCCCACGGCCGGAATCTCGACGTGGTGGTCGGTGTCGGTCATGTACTTCACCATCGCGAGAGCGTGATTGCGCTCCTCGAGCGACTGCCGATAGAAGTGCTTGGCGAGCTGGGGCAGGTCCTCGTTGTCGAACCACACCGCGAGCGCGATGTACTGCTGCGAGGCGTGGAACTCGTTTCGGATCTGCGCCTGGAGCAATTCATAGAACTTCGAGCGCGGTTGCTTCTTGAAGGTTGCCATGTCCTTCACCATACGCCCGGAAGGCTCATCTCATCCAGTCTCCAGTGGTGACTTCGCTCCCATTCGGCTACAATTTCGGAGCCAAGGTTAATCTTATTGAGGCAAGCCTTTCTTTAATTCGGCCAGGCTTGCCTAAGCGGATTGTCGATCAATTTCCGCCCGCGGGTGTGGCGTCCCGGGCGACGGGGCACGACATGCACCTCGGGCCGCCGCGCCCGGACCCCAGTTCCGAGCCCTCGATACGCACGACCTCGATGCCCGCCTCCTCAAGCCGCGCGTTCGTCTCCACGTTGCGCTCGTAGCCCACGACCACGCCCGGGCGCAGCGCCAGCGTGTTGTTGCCGTCGTCCCACTGCTCGCGCTCGGCGGTCACCGGGTCGAGACCGGTGTCGATCACGTGCAGCCGGTCGATGCCCATGGCCTGTGCCGCGGCCGTGAGGAACGGTTCGGGGCCGGTCACCCGCAGGTCGACTCGCGGGTGGGTGCCGTCGCCACCGGAGCCGCGCGTGGCCGCGTCACCGGGCCGCAGTGTGTAGGCGACGAGCGAGTCGCCCGCGGGCGGATACATGACCACCGCGTCGGGACCGACCATCGTGCAGACCGTGTCCAGGTGCATGGTCGCGCGGTCCTGCGCGATCGGGACGACCAGCACGGTGTGCGCGAGGTCGTCGGCGAACACCGAGCGGGCCAGCGACTCGGCGCCCGCCGGTGTCGTGCGTTCGCCCACGCCCACGGCCAGGACACCGGGTGCCAGCAGCAGCACGTCGCCGCCCTCGACGGGTGCCGAGTGCGCCCCGTAGGCGCGGACGGCTCCGTGGAAGCGAGGGTGGTAGGCGTAGACGATGTCGAGCAGTGCGGTCTCCCGGCGCCGGGCGGGCATCGCGAGTGACGAGACCGCCACCCGGTCCGAGACCCACACCGACGAGTCGCGGGTGAAGAGCAGGTTGGGCAGCGGGTCCACGGCGAAGTCGTGCGGGTGGTGCATCCGGCGTACGAGGGACGCGCCCTCCGCGGCGGGCAGCTCCTCGAAGGTCAGTCCCGAGGTCAGGATCTCGGCGAGAGTCCCGGGCGAGGCCGACGCGAGGTGGGAGCGGAGCGCGTCGGCGAGTCCCGCGCCGAGCCGCTTGTCGTCCACCGCCGCGTGCACCCCCGCCACGTGGGCGCGGTCGTCCTCCAGCGCGCGCCGCAGCAGGTCGGTGAGCAGCAGCACCTCGACGCCCCGGCCGCGGAGTACCTCGGCGAAGGCGTCGTGCTCCTGCTGAGCCCGGTCGACCCACGGAATCGAGTCGAACAACAGTTGGTCGTTGTTTCGCGGGGTGAGCCGCCGTAGCTCGTTGCCGGGCCGGTGCAGCAGTACCGTGCGCAACTGGCCGACCTCACTCTCGACCCGTGCGGTGGGCCGGACGTCCGGTGCGTGGTCGGCGGCCGCGCCGTAGCCGGGTACGGACGCGCTGGGCGGGGAAACGGTGTCGTGCGGTGTCGTCCCTGTCACGTCAGACGAGCGTAGTGACCGCGCCCGTCTCGTGGCGGGTGACGAAACGCTCCGGCGTGGCGTGGTCACGCCCGCGCCGGACGGCGATCGTGGACCACAACGAAACGGGCCCGCCGGGAGCGTTTCGTTGCGTGCGGCGCGCGCACGCCGAACCCGGCGGGCCGCTGAGGCTCACCGCGTCGGCAGGCGAGGTGCCGGGGTGGGCTCCGCGGTCACGAATGGGCTCGTCTCGGCCTGGGTGATCGTCGTGAACACCCAGTTGTCCACCCCGCCGCCCATGATCTCGGCGTAGCGCTCGGCGGCGTCGCGATTGGCGAACCGGATCTGTTGTTCGTTGACCCGGTGGGTGATCTTGCAAGCCATCGTCGTCCCCTCCTGCTGTCGACGCTGCTGTCGGGGTAGCGGGTGCGGTGCCGTCCCCACTCCATCATGAGAACACTTGTTCGAATGGCCCCGCAAGCCGACGCGCCGGGAGGGCGGTCACGGCAGCCACGAGACGTGGTCGCGCAGGAGCGCGTATCCCACGAACGCCACGATGTCGAGCAGCGTGTGGGCTCCCACGAGCGGCCACAGCCGGTTCGTCCGCTGCCACACCCTGCCGAAGACCACACCCATCAGCAGGTTGCCGACGAAACCGCCGATGCCCTGATAAAGGTGGTAGGTCCCGCGCAGAACCGCCGAGGCGAGCAGGGAGGCGTTCTCCCCGAGTCCGAGCTGGCGCAGCCGGGTCAGCAGGTAGCCGACGACGAGCACCTCCTCGGCGACCGCGTTGCCGAACGCGGCCAGCGTCAGCACGATCGGCCGCCACCACGTCTCGTCCAAGGTGGACGGCTGTACGGCGAGGTTGAAGCCGAGCTGCCACGCGCCGAGGTAGAACGCGAGTCCGGGAATGCCGATGAGTGCGGCGAGGCCTGCCGCGCACAGCGCGTCACGGCCCGGACGCCGTCCGTCCACTCCGATCCCAGCGAGTCGCGTCCCGGTCCGCCACAGCAGGTAGAGGCCGAGTGCTCCCCATCCGACGAGCTGCACCACCCCGAGCAGCTGCCGGGCGAGGTCGAGAACCTCGACGGTGGCCTGGGGCGCGTTGATGGCCGCCTGCTGCTGGTTCAGCGGTTCCGGTCGCAGCAGCGCGTCCAATAACGACAACGCGCTGCGCATGCCCGACAAACCCAAAGTAATCGAGAAGACCAGAACGAGTTCGACGAGCAACGCGCGGCGCTGCGCGGGATCGCGCACCGTATCCATTCGTGTGCGGTGGGTGGGAGCGAGCCAGTCACGTGCGAGTCGGGACACCGTGGCACGTTACATTAGACGGGTGAAACCCCTGGTCATCGCCAAGGGGACCGCGCCGTCGAGGCGGCACCATGTGAACTCAGGAGGCAGTCTCATAACGTTCCGACCTGATCGATCCCGATAGGTACTAGGGTTTTACGGACCCAAAATCCGATGAAGGAGGCAAGCCTCGTGGCGGAAACGTCAAACACAGAGGCCGTGGCGCCGCCTGGTTCACGACGATCCTCGACACCGTCGATCGCGCCGAAGGTCTTCTGGCCGTCCGCGATCATCATCCTGGCGTTCGTGATCGCGACCGTCATCGCGCCGGAGGCGATGGAGTCGGCCATCGGCACGCTCCAGTCCGAGGTCGTCGGCAAGTTCAGCTGGTACTACATGCTGATCGTGTCGGCGTTCGTCGTGTTCGCCGTCTGGGTGGGGCTGAGCCACTACGGTGACATCAAGCTGGGGCCGGACGAGGAAGAGCCCGAGTTCGGCATGAAGTCCTGGTTCGCGATGCTGTTCGCGGCCGGGATGGGCATCGGCCTGGTGTTCTGGGGCGTGGCCGAGCCGCTCAGCCACTACGCCGGTGTGCCCAACCGCGCGACCGGCATCACCCAGGACGAGGCCGGGGCACAGGAATCCCTCGTGCAGACGTTCCTGCACTGGGGGCTGCACCCGTGGGCGATCTACGTGGTGGTCGGCCTCGCGATCGCGTACGCGATCCACCGGAAGAAGCGCCCGGTGAGCATCCGCTACGCGGTGGAATCCCTGATCGGCAAGCGCGTCAAGGGCTGGATCGGTGATGTCATCGACATCGCCGCGATCGTGGGTACGTTGTTCGGTGTCGCGACCTCGCTCGGCCTGGGCGTGATGCAGATCGCCGCCGGGCTCGAGTTCCTCGACATCGTGTCGAACCCGGGCAACCTCACTTACGTCATCCTGATCGGCGCGATCACCCTCGCGGCGATCGTCTCGGTGGTCACCGGGTTGAAGAAGGGCATCCGTTACCTGTCCAACTTCAACATCGGCCTGGCCGCGGTGTTGCTGCTGCTCGTGCTGATCCTCGGGCCGACGCTTTTCATCTTCCGGGATCTGGTGCAGTCGATCGGCGCGTACTTCCAGAACCTGCTGCAGATGAGCTTCAACACCACCGCGTTCGAGGTGGAGACCGGCACGGACTGGCAGGCGTACTGGACGACCTACTACTGGGGCTGGTGGATCGCGTGGGCGCCGTTCGTCGGTGTGTTCATCGCGCGTATCTCGCGTGGCCGCACCGTCCGTGAGTTCGTCGCCGGCGTGCTGCTGGTGCCGACCGCGGTCACGATGCTGTGGTTCAGCGTGTTCGGCGGCACCGCCCTCTACCGTGAGCTCTTCGGCCAGGGCGGGCTGATCGTCGACGGCGAGGTCAGTCAGGAAGGGTCGCTCTTCGGCATGCTCGAAGCGCTGCCCGGCGGGACGGTCATGACCGTCGGTGCCGTCATCCTGATCGCGCTGTTCTTCATCACCTCCTCGGACTCCGGTTCGCTCGTGGTGGACATGCTCGCCTCCGGCGGTGACCCGAACCCGCCCACCTGGAGCCGCGTGTTCTGGGCGACGCTTGAGGGCGCGGTCGCCGTCGCCCTGCTGTTCGCGGGCGGTCTGAGCGCGTTGCAGACGATGTCGATCCTCATCGCGCTGCCGTTCAGCGTGGTCATGCTGTTGATGTGCGTGTCGATCATCCGGGACTTCCGCAACGAGCGGAAGACGATGCTGCGCATACAGCGCCGGATGCAGCGGCAGGAGCTGACCGAGCACATCACGCACAGCCTCATCGATGAGGGACTGGTGGAACCGAACGGAGAGTCGTCCGGCGACGGGTCGTCGGGCACGTCCTCGACGGCCACCAAGGGCGCGACGCCGTCGTCGTAGACGACACCCGCGCTCAACGAGAACGGCGCCCCCGCGTACCGCGGAGGCGCCGTTCTCGTGTCGGGGCCACCGCGCGCCCCGCGCGGCGCGCCGGTCAGGGCCGGTCTTGCCGGTCCTGCTCCCGCTGCCGGGTGAACGGGCATCCGACGAGCTTGCGCAGCTCGATCGACAGGTGCGGAGGTTCCTCGATCGAGCGGGAGAAGGCGAGCCGGATGTCGTGGTCGTCGGAGTCGGTCTCCACCCGCAGCCGCATCCCGCAGCGGTCGAGCCCGAGCGGCAGGACACGGCCGTCGGTCAGTTCCTCGGGCACGTGCCGGGCCAGTGCGCTCACGACATCGGTGTGGTCGTGCTCAAGGTGCTCGAGCCAGCGCTGCTCGTGCCGGCAGAACGGGTCCGGCTGGGCCGCGTCGAAGGTCACCGGGCTCAGCGAGTGGGTGCCCTCGGTGTCGGCGAGCACGACCGAAACGGGGGTGAGCCGGAGCATGGTCATCCCGTGGCCGAGGTCGAGTACGCGCGGGTCCGGATTGGTCTCGGACAGGCGCAGGGCCCGCGCGCGGGCCGAGGCCTCGTCGAGCGCGCGCAGCCACCCGGTCAGCCACAGCAGGCCGCGTACCGGTTGCCGCATGGGCAACGGCGCGAGATCGGTGACCTCCAGGGTCATCGCCAGTTCCCCGGTGCCCGCGTCCCGCACGGAGCACACGAGCGGGTCCTCGTCGGGCAACAGCACGCTGACGTCGTCCCCGGCGTGCAGATGCCACAGGGCAGGGGTGATCCGCTCGCCGGTGTGGGCGCCGTCGATTCCCGGTTCGCCGCGTTCGCCGAGCGCGGGCACGAGTGTCGCGGGGCCGCCCCGGACGGCCATGGTCTTGGCGCGTTCGGCGGGCCTCGGGGTCGGCGGGCGGCGGGGCAGGGAGTCGCTCACGGCTCACCTCGCTTCGGACGGCGGCATTCCACGGTGCGTCTCGCGCGACGTTAGGTAAGCCTAACCTCCCTGTCATCTCTGTCGAGGGTGTTCTCCGGCACGTCACGGGCGGTGTCGTCGCGACGACGCACGCCGTCGGAAGGGCCGTGGCCACCCTGCGTCCGCTCGGCGTCCGGCGCAGGGGCGCGCGCGGCGACGAGGGGTGGCACGGCGGCGACGCGTTCGACGATCGAACAGTTTTGTCCTGATTTCGTTCGCTATTAGCGTGTGGGGCGTGTCAAGCGCTGTGGAACTCCCGCCCCCAGGCCCCCGAGGAACGCCACCCCTGCTCGCGCGGCTCGTCGACGACTCGGCGCTGTTCCCGCCAGGAGACGCGACGATGTCGCAGGCCCTGATCACTCATCTCGACAACAGGGCAGGCGAACAGGCGGGTGTGCTCGGCGTCTTCCTCTGCCCGGCGTCCCGGCTCCCGGAGATGATCACAGAGTTGATCAAGATCCGGCCCAAGGAGCCGCTCCCGCTCTCACTGATCATCGACACCGGGCTCGGCGGTGTTCCCAAGGCCATCTCGATCGTCGAGTCCCGGGACGAACTGCTCTCGCTGCGGATGGTCGAGATGCCCGCGCCGTCGGACGTCGACGAAGTGTGGCTGGAGCGCGTCTCCGAGTTCGTCCCCGAGGACGTCATCCGGGTGGTCGAGCCCCGCAGGGGCGTCGGCTGGCTGGACGGCGTGCGCAAGGTGATCGAGCACGGAAGCTGGCCGAAGATCCGGTGCGGCGGCCTGTCGAGTGAGAACTTCCCGAGCGTCGACGAGGTCGCCGACTTCTTCTCCGTCGTGGGCAGCGAGTCCGGCGCGTCGTTCAAGGCGACCAACAGCCTGCACCGCGCCGTGCGGCACACCGACGCGGAGACCGGTTTCGAGCACCACGGGTTTCTGAACCTGATCGTCGCGGCGGCGCGCTGCCTCTCCGGCGGCGACGTGCGGGAGGCACTCGGCTCGACCGACGGTGAAAGTCTCGCCTCGGAGGCGGCTTCGCTCAATGACGACGCCGCCAAGGCCGTGCGCTCGTTGTTCGCCTCCTACGCCTCCGCGACGTTCGACGAGTCGGTCACCGACCTGAAGGGGCTCGGACTGTTGTGACCAGAGAGGGCTCGCTCACGCTCGATCGCGGTCTCGCCGTGTTGCAGGCGGTGGCCGACGCGGACGGCTCGGCCACCATCTCGGAGCTGGCCACCGCGATCGGGTCGAGCAGAGCCGCCGTGTACCGGCTACTGGTCCCGTTGGCCGAGCGGGGACTGGTGTGGCGGGAGGGCAGCCGGGTCCGGCTCGGCTCGGGGGTTCTGCGGCTCGCGGGGCAGATGCTGCCGCAGCTACGCGCCGTCGCCCGGCCCGTGCTGCACGACCTGGCGGAGTCGGTGGGTGCGACGGCGCACCTGTCGGTGGTCGAGGGTGAGCACGTCCACGTCGTCGCCGTCGCAGAGCCGTCCTGGACGACCTTCCACGTCGCCTACCGCGTGGGCAGCAGGCATCCGGCTGCGCGCGGCGCCGTGGGCAAGGCCCTCGCCCAGCGTCCGAGGGGCCGAGGGTGGGCGGCGGTCTCCGGCGACCCGCAGCGCGGCACGTTCTCGGTGGCCGCGACCGTGCGCAGCATCCCGGGTGTGCGGGCGGTGCTGGGAGTGGTGTCGCTGACGGCCCTCGACAACGCCACCGTCGGTTCCCAGCTCGTCGAGGCGGCCACGACCCTGGCCGACGCCCTCCGCACCTGACCCGCGAGTTGCCCCTGGCGGCGCGCGAGTTGCCCCTGGCGGCGCGCGAGTCCGCGGTCGCGGCCCCCGACCCGGGCGGGACGGTCGGCATCAGACCAGCAGGCTGCCGAAGGTGACGGCGGCCAGGCCGGCCAGCACGAACCCTGCTACACGCTGGAGCGGTCTCGGGCGGATACGGTCCCGGAGCTTGTGGCCGATCAGCACAGCCAGACCCGACACGCCCAGCACGGCGGTGAGAGCGCCCCCGGCCACCGCGAACGGCTGGGCGGAGTTCGCCGCCAGTCCCGCCATGGTCAACTGGGAAGCATCGCCCCACTCCGCGGCGAACAGCACCGCGAACGACGCCACCGCCGCGCGGACGAAGCCCACCGGCGCGGGCCCACTGCGTGCCGCGTCGACGGAGGCGTCGTCACCCGTCTGGAACCCTTCCCGCAGCAGCAGGACGGCGCCGATGCCGAACATCAGGCCGACGGCCACCGACACCACCGCATCGGGCAACGCCGTCAGTACGCCCCCGAAGGCCACCGCGACGAGTGTCTGGCAAGCGAACGCCACGGCCACCCCGGTCAGCACCGCCCGCGCGGGGAAGCGGGTGGTGAGCACGAGCGTCGCCACAGTCGTCTTGTCCGGCAGTTCCACGGCCGCCACCAGTGCGAAGGCCGTCACGAACGCTGTGAGCGCGGCGGACACGTCGAATACTCACCCCTTTCCTCTGCAACGATAAAGGGGTGGCCGTGAAAATGCCTAGTACATGGGTATCACGAATCGCTTGGTCCGGCTTGGCGAGAATATGCGGACGCGTATCCGAAAAGACATCTTCGGCGTGACGAAAACAATGATTCGGCCCGAGGGTCGCGCGGGTGCGGGACCTTGGTCCCGCGGAGTCCAGGATCAAGGGACCTGATGGGAAAGAGCAGGTCGCCGGCAGAGTCGATCTCGTGAGCGTCCTCGAACTCGCGCGGTGGCAGTTCGGCATCACGACCGTCTACCACTTCCTCATGGTGCCGCTGACCATTGGCTTGTCCGTCCTGGTCGCCGGGATGCAGACGGCGTGGGTGCGCACGGGTGAGCCGCGTTACTTCCGGATGACGAAGTTCTGGGGCAAGCTGCTCCTCGTCAACTTCGCCATGGGCGTGGTCACCGGTATCGTCCAGGAATTCCAGTTCGGGATGAACTGGAGCGCCTACTCGCGCTTCGTGGGTGACGTGTTCGGTGCTCCGCTGGCCATGGAGGGTCTGGTCGCGTTCTTCGTCGAGTCCACCTTCCTCGGTCTCTGGATCTTCGGTTGGGACCGGTTGCCGAAGCGGGTGCACCTGGCGTGCGCGTGGGCGTTCTCCCTGGCCACGATCGCCTCGGCCTACTTCATCCTGGCCGCCAACTCCTGGATGCAGCACCCGGTCGGTGCCGAGTTCGTGGACGGCAGGCCGACGATGACCTCGATCGGGGCCGTGCTGACCAACAGCACCGCCCTGGCCGCCGTGCCGCACACCATCGCGGGAGCGTTCGCCGTCGCCGCCGCGTTCCTCGTCGGCATCGCGAGCTGGCACCTCTGGCGCGGGCGTCCCGCCCGGACCTCGCCCGGCGCGCG
>NZ_KB912624.1:2608-16399 GCF_000383795.1 Saccharomonospora saliphila YIM 90502 | reverse complement strand
CCGCGGAGTCGGCGGCGGGCCGGGTCGCCGGGGGCGGTGAGCCCGTCGTCACCTCCGACGTCACCAGCGACCCGCGGACCTCGCGGTTCGTTCCGCCGGAGCTGCGGTCCTACGGTCCCTTCGCCGCCGCGCCGTTCGGCACGGGCGGGCGGCTGCTCGGCGCGTTGACCGTGTACCGGAGGGCGGGTGGCGAGCCGTTCTCGCCCGGCACGGTGGAGCTTTTGACCGCGTTCGCCGGACAGGCGGGTGTGGTGCTGGCCCTCGCCGAGGGCGCCAACGCGCGGCATCGGGTGTCGCTGCTCGAAGAGCGTGAGCGCATCGCCCGCGAGCTGCACGACGTCATCGTGCAGCGGCTGTACGCGGCGGGGATGCAGCTCGACCGGGTGCGCAGGAGGATGCGCAGACGGTTCGCCCATGCCGACGGAGCGCGGCTGGGCGAGGCCGTCGACCAGCTCGACCAGACGATCGAGGAGATCCGGGGCACGGTCCGGCAGCTCCGCTCCGGCGAACCGGGGCCGAGCGAGCCCGCCTCCGCCCGGACCGATCTCGCGGAGTCGGCACGCACCGAGGTGCGGATCGCGGGCGAGCTGCTCGGGTACCCGCCGACCCTGGAGCTGTCCGGGGAACTGGCCGACATCCCGGTCGAACGCGCCGACCACGTGCGCGCCGCTCTCCGCGAAGCATTGTCCAATGTGGTGCGTCATTCCGGTGCGCGCGAGACCCGGGTGACGTTGCTGCGTGAGGACGACGCGGTGCGGCTGCGCGTGCGGGACAACGGATGTGGCGTGCCGAGGGACGTGGCCAAGCGCGGTCTGCGGCACCTCGCCGAACGCGCCGAGGGCGCGGGCGGCGAGTTCTCGGTCAACTCCTCGCCCAGCATGGGCACCATGGTCGCCTTCGACCTGCCCCTCTAGGTAGGACAACACGACGTCACCGCGCGGAAGCCCCGGCGCGGACGGTGCCTCGCGGCGTCAGGCGCCTTCGTTGCCACCTCCGTGGCGGGCGACCCAGGCGGCGGCCTGGGTGCGGCGGCGCATGCCGAGCTTGTTCAGCAGCGAGGTGACGTAGTTCTTCACCGTCTTCTCGGCGAGGAACAGGCGTTCGGCGATCTCACGGTTGGAAAGGCCCTGGCCGATCAGGTCGAGGACACTGCGCTCCCGGTCGGACAGCGCGGCCAGCTCGTCGGCCTGTTCCGGCCGACGCACCTTGTTCAGCAGGCGGCTGGTGGTCAGCGGGTCCAGCAGCGAGCGCCCGGCCGCCACCTCGCGCACCGCGTGGACCACGTCCTGCCCGCGCACCTGTTTGAGCAGATACCCAGAGGCCCCCGCCATGATCGCGCCGACCATGGCCTCCTCGTCGTCGAACGCGGTGAGCACCAGGCAGCGTGGTGGGCTCGCCAGTGACCGCAACTCGCGGCACAGTGTCACCCCGTCGGTGCGTCCGTCGCCGAGCCGCACGTCGACCACGGCGACGTCCGGTTCCACGTGAAGCGCGACCGCCAGCGCCTCGTCGGCACCACCGGCCTCGGCCACGACGGTGATGTCCTGCTCGTCGTCGAGGAGGTCGCGCAGCCCACGGCGCACGACCTCGTGGTCGTCGACGAGCAGCACCTCGATGGCCATGGGTCGAGCCTACGTCCGCGCTCGCGCCGCCGGTGTGGGTGACCGATGTGGGAATAGCGACAGCCCAGGCCGGGTTGCCACGACCATGGATGCTGCGACCACGGGCACACCGGACCGGGACGGCGAGCGCGGCGGGACCGGCCACGATGGCGCGATGGAACCGGGCGCCGACATCGAACGCCGCAACCGGGGCCGTGTCGAGCGGTCCGGCAAGCGTGTGCGTGCGGTGTTCGCGGGGGAGGTCGTGGCCGACACGACGGCGCCGCTGCTCGTCTGGGAGGTGCCGTACTACCCGGCCTACTACCTGCCGCGAGAGCACGTGCGGACGGACCTGATCGTCGCGACGGGGCGGAGTCGCACCTCACCCACGCGCGGGGAGGGGCTGATCGGGCATCTGCGCGTCGGTGACCGCGAGGCCGCCGACGCGGTGACCGAGTACCCGGAGTCACCCCTGCCGGTGTTGCGCGGCACAGTGCGCCTGGACTTCGCCGCGATGGACGCCTGGTTCGAGGAGGACGAGGAGATCCACACCCATCCGCGTGACCCGTATGTGCGCGTCGACGTCCTGCCCAGCTCCCGGCACGTCCGGGTGGAGGTCGACGGGGTCACCGTGGCCGAGAGCCACAGCCCCCGGTTGCTGTTCGAGACCAACCTGCCCACGCGCTACTACCTTCCCAAGCCGCACGTGCGGCTGGACCTGCTTGAGCCCAGCGACCGGGTGACCTACTGCCCGTACAAGGGTCGGGCCGAGTATTGGTCCGTGCGTACCGGCGCGGGACGCGTGGACGATCTCGTGTGGTCGTACCCGACGCCGTCGACGGAAAGCGAACGGATCGCCGGCCTGCTCGCCTTCCCGCAGGAACGGGCGGACGTCTTCGTGGACGGTGTCCGGCAGGAGCGGTGATTCGCTCGGCGGGGTGCCGAGCGCGAACGTCACCGGATGCCGGCGTTCCCCCGGACGCGGTCAGCTTCCGTAGTGATAGCGGCAAGCGGCGATGCGAATCTCGTCCTCGTCCAGCTTGTAGACGAGCCGGTGCTCGTCGGTGATCCGGCGCAACCAGTAGCCGTGAAAGCCGTGCTTGAGGGGTTCGGGCTTGCCGATCCCTTCATTGCCGTTGCGCGCCACGTCCTTGATCAGCGTGTTGATGCGCTTGAGCACTTTGCGGTCCTGGGTCTGCCACCAGAGGTAGTCTTCCCAGACGCTTTCGTCCCAGACCAGTTTCATTCGGGTAGGTCTCGCTCGACCCCTCCGCCGTGCTCAAGTCGGTCGATCGCGCCCAGTAGACGACGGGCGTTCTCTGGGCTCCTGAGCAGGTACGCGGTCTCCTTCAGCGATTCGTAGTCGTCGAGGGCCACCATGACTACGGGGTCGTGACCCGATCGGGTGATGACAACTTCTTCGCGGTCATCGACGACCATGTTGAGGGTCTCGGCGTAGTTCGCGCGGGACTCCGAGTAGGTCATGGTCTTCATCGCCCACCTCCGGGTACGTACAGAAAATCGTACGTCTGTGTGCCGGTGCAGCGGCAAGCCGCCGAGGAGGCTCATCTCCACACGTGCGGCTGGACGTGCTGAACGCGCGGTGACACGGTGCCCGTACAGGGATCTCCATGTCGGTGCTGCTCTACTCCTGCCGCTCGGCGAGCGCGCGGAGTTCGGCGTAGGCGTCGAGGACCGCGCCGATGTCGCGGTTGCGCCGCTTGCGGATGAGGACCGCCTTGAGCACCGACACGCCGAACAGGGCCAGCAGCACCGCTGATACACCCAGCAGCGTGCCGAAGTTCTCGCTGTCGGTCGAGTACAGCGTGCCGGTGAGGACGAAAAGGCCGACGAAGCCGAACAGGAACGCAAGGCCGACCTGGCGGTTGAACCGTTTGCCCCAGAGCCGGTGTTGTTCGCGGGCCTGGTTCAGCACGTGCGGCGACAGCGGGTCGAACCCGTGTTCCCGCTCGATCTCGGCGGCCCGGGCCTTGACCGTGGGGTCGGTCCGGAGTTCGCCGGGGTCGGAGGCGTTGCCGAACTGTTCTTGGGCGGGCGACACGATCGTGGTGCCCGGGCGGGTCAGCCGGACCACCTCACCCCGCCGGATCTGTGAGTAGCCAGCTTCCTGCCAACCGGTGTCCCGGACGATCCGGGCGATCGCCGCGCTGGTCAGGTCCGCGTATCGGTTGGTGTCCAGCGGGTAGAAGCCGTCGGCGTTGAGTTTCGCCTCGGCCAGCTCCCGGCGAAGCTGCTGCCCGGAGTCGGTGTGCTTGACGGGCTCGCCCTTCTCGCGGGAGAAGCGCAACAGCCATCCGGTCGAAGTGAGTTCCTCGTCGACGAAGTGCCAGCCTTTGCGGCCGAGTTCCCGGCGCAGCTCGGCGAAGGCGATGTCCTTACACCGCAGCCAGTCGAATTCGAGCGTGGGGCCGGGGGAGCCGGCGAGCTCGCGCAGCGTTGTCAGGTCTTTGTTGCGTCGGCGTTGCTTGACCTCGGTGGGCGCATCCAGAACTCGTGCGAAGATGATGACGAGTATGACCGCCAGCGAAGGCAGCAGCAGCCACAGCGCGATCGTGTCGGCCAGTTCCTCAGTCATGCAGCGACAACTTCCGTGAGGTCTTCGGGGGATCGAACGCCAGCGCGCGGACGCCGTTGTAGCGCCGCTCGTCGACGAACCGGAAACCCGCCAACTCGGCCATTCGTTTCACCATGTGCTCGGACAACGGGTAGGCCACCCGGACCCGGACAAGCGACGGTGCCCCCGGCGGCCGTGTCCTGGCCAGTTCCCGCTCGACCCGCGTCACTGCCTGGGCGAAGCCCTGCCTGCGGACCTTGACGACGTCGACGACGTACCACAGGGCAAGGAGGACGAACGATGCCCCGATCACGATGTTGATCACGTAACTGCGTCTCCCGGTGTGCTCGTCGAACCCTGATACCAACCTCGGCCCAAAGGCTAGCCGAGTACCCCGGCGATCGATCTGGTCGGAGGTTCGGTGAACAACACGCTCTGGCGATGCCGTAAATGCCGTTGGCGCCCAGCTTCGCCTGGCTCTAGCCGAGCACTCCGGCAATCGACTTCGCCGACGGCTCGGTGAACGACACACTGCGAACGATGCCGTCCAGTATCTCAACATAGGACGGCCAGTCGGCAAGGTTTTCGCTCGACACTCCGATGATCGCAAGCCTACGCCGATCAGGAAACGGCAGGACCACCTGCGCCTGGCGCACACGATGGGTCGTGGGGCGGGGATCGCCGAGCGGACCGAACGGGGAGGTCACGGCCAGCTCTTCACCCACCACGAGCGCCTTGCCTGCCGGGAACTCCGCGAACAGCACCTCGCGGGGTTCACCCGGCGTGCGCAGACCACCGGCAACCGCGTCCAGCGGGTCCTCGGCATCGAGCTCGGCCTTCTTGACCAGGATCGTGTACTGAGCGCTGGTCAGCGCCGTCGGGTCGGTCTCCGACCGTGCCACGCACTGCCCCACGTAGACCGCTCCCTCGTCCCGCAGCCGGGCTACCATGTGTTCCTGCGAGAACGCGAGGTGAAACGCCTGCCGTTCGGTGAGCTTCAGTTGTTCGCGGAACGCCTCGAAGGTCCGGCGGGCGCGTTCCTCCGGCGGTTCCTCCAGCGCGATCTCCTGAAATTCGTCGGGAATTTGGAATCGCAGCGGAATTCGGCCGCGGTCTTCGTCAAGGGTCTCGCCGAGCACTGCTTCTCCTAAGGCAAGGTGATCGCACCGAGGATGGCGCTGGCGGCGCCAGCGGTGTTCTTGGCATCGGTGGCAGCGTCGCTGGTGTCGAACAGCCCGATACCCGAAGGAACCTGCAGCGAGACACTCGCGCTGCCCTCGAAGGCCTTCGCCACGTTCGTCGTCAAGGCGGGGTCCGTCAGTGCGCCGGTGCCCATCGCTTTGTCGGCGAGCCACTGCGCAGCGGCGCTCGGGTCCTTCATATCGGTGACGACACGTGAGAAGTCGTCGGCCGCGGCCCTGCCGCCCGCGACGGCGGCGTCGCCCGCGGTGTTCATCGCCCCGGTCATACCGGTCGCCCGGGTCACGTCGACGACCCGGTCGGCGCCGGCGACGACGTCGCCCGCGGCGTTGAAGCCCTTGGCCACGGCGCCGACACCGGGAACGACCCCGATCACGTCGCCGGCGAGCCCCACCCACGCGTTCGGGTCGTCGTACTTCTCGTTGATCACCATGTCGGCGCCGTGCGCGCCCAGCGCGATCGCGCCCGCCCCGATGGCGATCGGTCCGGCGATGGGGGTCAGCACCGGGATGAACGCGAGCGCGCCCGCCACGGCCGACACGATGCCCGCGATGTCCCCGATCGACCCGATGTGTTTGGAGAACCAGGCGCCGACGTCATCACCGATGTCGCCGAGTGATTCCCAGAACGATTTCTGCGGCGCGGCGTCCGCGGCCTTCTTCAACGCGTCGGCGCAGGTGTCGGCGTCGGCCTGCCAGGTCTCCCGCAACGTCTTCGCCTGCTCGCGGATCTCGTCGAGCTTGTCCCACGCCGCCTCGGCGGCCTCGACGGCGTTCTCCGCCGACTTCCGCAGTTGCTCGTTGTCGGGCTGCGCCGACGCGTTGGCCCTTGCCGTGCCCGCGGCACTGTCGAGGCTTTCGGCGTTGCTCTTGGCGGTCGCGGCCTGCTCCTCCAGTCGCCGCGCCTTCTGCTGGTGCCGCTGGAGGTCGTCCGCCCACGTGGACAACGCCGTGGCCGCCTTGTCGAGCGAGTCGTGTCCTTTGTCCAGATACTCGGGCAGCATGTCCAGCTTGCCCGCGAACGCCTGCGCGGCATTACCGGTCCAGACGTCCTTGTCCTCCTGCACGGATTTGAGGACCTCGAACGCTTCCTTGGCGTAGCCACCGGTTCTGTCGAGCTGCTCGGCGAGGTCACGCACGCTCGGCACGTCACCACGCGCCGGATCGAAACCGAGGTTGGGGAAATCCGCGTCACTCACGCCTTCTGCTCTCCCGCCGCACGAACGTCGTCAGCCATCCGCGTCAAGGTGTCCCGCAGGTTCGATTCCAGCTCGGCATAACCCTGGATGGCTTTGTCGACCCCGCCTTTGATGCCGTCGACGGCCTCGCGGATCTTGTCGAGGCCGCCCTCCCAGTCGGAGTTGAAGTCGGCGCACGCCTTGTCGAGCGAGTCGGGCCCGATCGACTTCGGCCCGACCTCTTTCATGCGCTTCAGTGCTTCCTCGACGTTGTCGACGGTGCGGCCGAGATTCTTCTCCAGTGCCGTCAAACCCCCGATGTCGACGGTGAAATCGGGCATATCCACCTTTCCCGTGGCCTGTGGTTCCCCTGTGGCGTTCACTCGGATGGTCGAGCCGAATCGATGGTTCCCGTGACGTGGAACACTCGTAGTCGCGCACCGGCTCCACCACCCTGTGGCCTACGTCTTCGGGCCTACGCCTTCGACGCCCAGATCCGCCGGGAGGTCTGTTCCGGGTGCGGCGCCACCGAGGGCGGGACGTCCCAGATCCTTGTCAGCGCCCGTTCGGCGTCGTAGGCGGGCCAGCCCGGGTCGCCGGTTCCCGCGAACGACACCCACGCGCGCCGCATCTCCCGCGACAGCACGTGTGCCTCCTCCGGCACCGACTCGCCCAGGACCATGGCTCGTACGGGCGTGTCGAAGTTGCCGAACGTCAGCGGAAGGTCGAGCGCGTGGCAGGCGCGCAGCGCGCCGCCCATCGCCGGGCTCGGCCAGGTCAACTCGTACAGGAACGAGCGCCCGCCCGCCGAGGCGTGGGCGTCGGCGCACCACGTGGTCGGCATCCGGAACACCGCGTCGCTGAACAGCAGCGTGTACAGGTCGGCGTCGGTGATGCCGGGGTGCGCCGCGCGGTAGTCGTCCACGGCGGACGGGCCGAGACCGAGCGCGCGGGCCGCCGCGCCGGGATCGGCGCTTGAGAGGTCCCTGCCGAGCGTGAACAGGGTGTACTCGTCGCGGTTGAAGCCCCAGATCACCTCGACCCCGCGCGCGGACCCCGCGCGCAGGGCATGCCACGGCGGTCGCGGCACCGTGTCGTCGTCCAGCACGAACGCGTACGGTGTGATCCCCTCCGGCTGGGACGACTCCCCGTTGGCGACCGCGCGGGCGAGCGGGCGCTTGTGCACCCGGTGGATCTCCTCGGGCGGCACCGCGGCCAGCTCCTCGACGGTGGCCCGGGTACCGACCTCGGCGGCGATGCTCTCGCCCATCCGCCGCGCTTCGTCGCGGTCGAGGAACCGGCCCGCCACGCTCTGCGCGATCGCCCGGCGGAACAGCCCCGTCGCCCGCGGTGCGGACAGAAGCGCCGCCACCGCCGTCGCCCCGGCGGACTCGCCGAACACGGTGACGTTGTCCGCATCGCCGCCGAAGCCGGCGATGTTGTCCCGCACCCAGCGCAGCGCGGCGAGCTGGTCCAGCAGCGCCCGGTTGGCGGGCGCGTCGGCCACCCAGCCGAAGCCCTCGTAGCCGACCCGGTAGTTGACGGTGACCACCACGACGCCGTCCCGCGCGAGCCGGGTGCCGTCGTAGGTGGGCTCGCTGGACGACCCGACCAGAAACGCCCCGCCGTAGAGGTAGACCAGCACCGGCAGGCCGGACCCGCCCGGCTCCGGCGTCCACACGTTCACCGTGAGGCAGTCGGTGTCGCATCCCGGCCGCCACAGTGACGGCATGCCCTCCATCATCGTGCCCTGCGGCGTCGGCGCCGAGAAGTCGACGGCTTCCCGCGTGTCCGTCCACGGTTCCGGAGGCTGTGGGGCGAGGAAGCGGCGCGGGCCGTCGAGCGGCGCGGCGAACGGGATGCCCTTGAACACGGCGAGCCCGTCGGCCTCGCTGCCACGGACGGCTCCGTACTCGGTCTTCGCGATCATGTCCACGGGTCCATTCCACCGCGAAACCACCGCTACGCGACAGTGCCACCGTGGGAGGCCGCATCGTGCGAGGCTGCCACCGTGGGAAAGCGCCACCGTGGGAGAGCGCCACCGTGGAAGAGCGCCACCGTGGGAGAGCGCCACCGTGGAAGAGCGCCACCGTGGGAGAGCGCCACCGTGGAAGAGCGCAGTGCGGAGGGCGACCGCACACCCGCGCCACCGGGTCCGATGGCGAACTTCGACCCCGTCCTCCGTCACGCGCCCGGTGGGCGCCTGTAACCCGCTGGGCTTACTCGCGGTGCCCACGACGCCCACCCTTGGTTTACTCGACGCTGGACCGAAAGGGGTGGCATGGCCGAGTGGCGTCAGCAGGCCGCCTGCGCGGTCGAGGCCGAGCTCGAACACGCGCGGCAGGCCGGTGAGTGGAGCATGCTGGGCATGCTGCGGCGCACGGGTGACGGTGAGTACCTCGTCGACCTGCGCGGCTGCCGTGTCCGGCCGATCGAGGACCTCCGCGTCGCCGGGGCCGACGGCCCCCGTGACGGTGCCGCCGTGCCGGTCGGCGCGACGCTGACCACGGGCGTGTTGCGGCTGGACGAGACCGGCCCGCTGCCCGCCGAGTGCGATCGGGTCTGGGCCCGGCAGGGCGACGACGGCGGCCACCTGGCCCGGGTGGCCGGCGGGCTGCGCCGGATGGGCGCGGCACCGCTCGCCGACAGACTGGCGGCGGGCGAACTCGACCCCGCCGACGAGGATGCCTACCGCACCTGCTTCCTGCCCGGGGTCCACGTGGTGTGGGGGCCTCCGGGCAGCGGTAAGACCCGGCTGGCCGAGCGCGCCGCCGAGGACCTCGCCCGCGGGGGACTGCGGGTCCTGCACGTCTCCGGGGACGACGCCGCCACCCCGCCCCCGTGGGTCGAGGCCGACGAGGAGCGACTGGTGTTGCAGGAGGACCTCGCCGCGCTCACCGAGGTCGAGCACGAACTGGCGGGGCTCGACGAGCGGCTCGACGGCTACGACCACGATGCCTACCTCGCCGCCGAGCGGCGGATCGAGAACGGCCAGCGGGCGGCGGCCCTCGAAGCGGAGTTCTCCCGGCTGCGGGAACGGCACTGGGAGCTGGTCCAGGAGTCCGGGGAGGCCGAGGCGAAGCTGCGGGCCGCCACGAAGGCGCGTGACCGGGTCGCCGACGAGCTCGCCCGCCGGGCGGAGGCGCGTGTGCTGACCCACCGGCTCGCCACGGTCGAACAACGGCTCGCCGACGTGCGGGAACGCCTGCGTGAGGGCGGCGTGATGTACCGGGGACGGCGCGAGGACCGCAGGGAGCTGCGCGCGGCCGAGGACGAGCGCGTGGTGCTCGTCTCCCGCATCGAGGACTGCCGGCGCCGGGTGCACACCGTCTCCGACGACGTCCGGCAGCTCGACGAGGAGCTGGCGGCGGTACGCGAGCGCGCGGAGGCCGCGCAGCGCGCGGAAGCCGATACCCGGGCGCAACTGGAGATCCTGCGCGACGAAATCGTGCGGTTGCACTCGGCGGGGCTGGCCGACGACCGCGATCACCGCTACTACGCCGAGTGCCTGCGGCTGGGGCTGCCCGAGTCGCAGGCCCGGCGGGACGCGCTGCGCGCCCGGAGCACACACCGCGCCGCGCTGCGCGGCCGCTTCGGCGAGCGGCTCTACTGGGCAGGGGAACGCCTGCACGAGCGCCGTCTCGAACGGACCCGGCAGCGGTGGCGTTCGGCGTCGCTGGTCCGTACCACCCTGTCGCAGGTGCGCGCACGCACGGAGCCGTTCGACGTCGTGCTGGTCGACGACGCCGGGTCCGCGCGTCTGGTGGACGTGCTGTTCGCGGTGGCACAGGCGTCCACGACCGCCGTCGTGTTCGGCGACCTGGCGCAGCCGTGGCCGCGCGTGCGTCCCCGCGAGCTGGAAGAGGTGCCCGAAATCCGCCGGTGGACGCTGGCGACCCCGCTGCGCCACTGCGGCATCCACACCCCTGCCGACGCGCGCGCCCATCCGGGGTGCGCGGTGCTTTCCGGGCAACACCGCTTCGGTCCGGCGATCCGCACGCTGGCCGAGGCCGTGGGCTATCCCGCGTTCGCGGCGGCCGAGGGGCGCCACACCGAGGTGGTGCTGCTCGACACGGCGGGCGAACCGGTCGAGCGTGCGGCGGTGGCCCGCCTGCTCGACCGGGAGCCCTCTGCCGTGCTCGCCGCCGACCGTCAGCGCGCGGGCGAGTGGCTTGAGGTGCTGCGCGACACGCTCACCGTGGACGTGGGAACGGCCTCGACCGTGGCCGGGCACGAGTTCGGCACCGTGGTGCTGGACCTGACCGGTGACGGCTGGCAGGACCGGGTGCGGGCGTTCCTGTGCGGGATCGCCCGCGCACGCGACCGGCTCTACCTCCTGGCCGACCTCGACGAGGTGCGCACCGCGAGCGTGGGCACGCCGCTGGGCGCCGTCGAGGCGCTCCGCGCGCAGGGCGACCTCGTCGTGCGCAGGCTTGGCGATCTGCTGATCCCGCAGCAGCGGCGACAACCGGCGACCGAATGGCACGTCTCCGTGACCGGCAGGCAACCCTCGGATGGCACGATGACCGGGTGACCACCCGATCGGACCTGCGGACGTACCTCCGAACGCTGGATGCCGAGACGCTGGCCGACCTCCTGCACGATCAGGCCGAGCGCGACCCCGAGCTGCGGCGCAGGCTGTGCGCGCGGGCCCGCACCGCCCATGGTGGGCTGGCGGAGGTCAGCGACCTGCTCGACGACGCGGTGCGGTCCGACTCGGCGCGGTCGGTGCGCCTGTCCTCGGTCCTGGACACGCTGCGCCGCCTGCTCGATTCCGGTACCACCGCCGATGTCACCCCGCTGGCGCGCCGGGTGGTCGACACCCTTTTGAGCGCGCACGGCCAGTCCTTCGGCCCTCCGGGGGCCGGTGATGCCGGCGCCGCCGGTGCGGCCACGGCCACCGACGAGGAGCTGGGCGACGCCGTGCGCATCTACGCCCGCGCCTGTGCCGCGCACCCACCTTCGGCGCCGGAGCTGGCGGAGTGGTTCACCCGTGTGGCGTTCGACCGTCCGGGATGGCCGGACATCGCGCTCGCTGACTTCGCCGAGTCCCTCGGCGATACGGGAATCGCGCGAGTGCGGTCCGCCGTGGACTCGGTGTTGTCGGAGGCCGATGTGGACTCGGACGACGGGCGAGTGCCGACGGCGCGGCGTTTGCGGTTGGAGATCGCCGAGCTCGCGGGAGACGTCGACACCGTCGTGCGGCTGCTGTCCGAACAGCTTCCCCGGCTCGACGTCAGCTTGCGCATCGTGCGGGTCCTGCGGGCGGCGGGCCGGCACGCCGAGGCGATCGCGCACGCCGCCAACGCACTCGGCAAGGACCCCACCACCAGGCGCGGCTCGCTCATCGACGCGCTGGAACGCGCCCGCGCCGACCAGGCGGCGGGCCAGGCCGGTCCCGCCGACTCCGACAGCACGACCGGGGCGGGCGTGGTGACCGGCGAGGCGGCCGATGACGCCGAGGACCCGGGCTCCGGCTCCGGCCGCATCCAGGAGACCCAGGACGACGACACCGGCTCCGCGAGTGCGGGGTACCGCTCCGACGGTGACTCCGGTTCCCCCCGCGCCGGGAACAGGGACGCGCACCCGGGGGAGCCCGCGGCCTCCGGGTCCGGCGACCTGGAGGCCGCGCAGGAGACGGTGGTGGCGCTGCTGCGGCAGGAGCGGGACGAGCAGGCGTGGAAAGCCGCCTCGGCGTGCGCGCCCGAGGAGCTCATCCCGCTCTACCGCGCCGATGTCGAGCGGTTGATCGAACAGCGCGCCGCGCCGTCCTACGCCCGGGCCGCCGCACAGCTCCGCAGGCTGCGCACGCTGCACCGACGCGCGGCCCGCCGCGACGAGTTCGCCACCTACCTCACGAACCTGGTGCGCACCCACCGCCGTAAGACGCGGCTCATAGAAGAGATCCGCAAGGCCCGGATCGCGCTGCCCCGGGCCACCCGTCCTGGTTCCTAGCGCACGCGCGCCGGACGCCCGGGTCAGTTCGGCGGCGCCGGAACACCGCCCCGGGCCGGGACTCCCTCGGCCGGGCGCTGCTCAGCGCGCCGGGATCGGGAGCGCCGCCAGCCCCGCACATCGGTGAAATCCAGCGCGACGGGGCCGAAGGCCATCACGAACAACACCGCGATGCCCAGCACCGCGCCGACCCACGTCACAATGTTCGACAGCATCGCGTGCCTTTCTCGCGCCGGTTTCCGCCTGTCGTGCCTGTCCAGGGTCACCGGGACGAGAGGCTGTGGGTATCGGCCAAGTGGTTACTGCTGGCGCGGGCCCCGTCGGCCGTTCGACGGAGGGCGGTTCCCACGGTTCGCGGTACCCGGGGCGGCACTCAGTACAGCCCGTACGACCGGCGCCCCGTCGAGCAGCACCGGGTCGTTGTGGCTCGCGCCGGGTACCGCCACCGGCGTCGCCCCCGCGGCCTCGGCCACAGCCCGGCTCTGTTCGGGCGGCACGATCTCGTCCTCCGTGCCGAACACGACGGTGACCGGCGCACGCACGCGCGGCACCCGCTCGATGACCGGATACTCGTCGCGCAAGAGCCAGCGCACGGGCAGGAACGGATAGTGCTTCTCACCCACGGCCGCCAGGTCCGTGAACGGCGAGCGCAGCACCAGTGCGGCGGGCGGGTGCTCGGTGGCCAGTTCGGTGACCACCGCGGCGCCCAGGCTCTCCCCGAAGTAGATCAACGGTGTCGACGGCGTTTCCCGGGTCAGGAACGCGCGGGCGGCGCGGACGTCCCGCGCGAGCCCCTCCTCGGTCGGGGCACCGGGGTTGCCGCCGTAGCCGCGGTAGTCCAGCAACAGCACCGACAACCCGTGCTCGGCCAGTGCCCGTGCCAGCGGCGCCCGCAGCGCTCGGTCGCCCCCGTTACCCGGCGCGACCAGCACGCTCGCCCGCGCGTCGTCCGGGCGGACGAACCAGGCGCCGAGTCGCAGGCCGTCGCTCGTGGTCAGCGTGACCTCGCGCCCACCCGGCAGCACCTCGGCCACCGGGGGCAGCGGCCCGGACGAAGGCAGATAGATCAGCTTCCGCTGGAACGCGACGAGGCTTGCGGCCAGCACGACCACGATGGTCGCGAACACCAGCACCGGAATCAACCACCGCCGCCGCACACCGGTGATCGTGTCATGCCTCCGCCGTGCCGAACACCGTCGCGAGGGCGCGCGCCGCCTGGCGTGCGGTGCGCGCGGCGCGCAGCTCCTCGGTGTCGGCCAGGGCGCCGGGGTCGGGTTCGGCCC
>NZ_KB912624.1:0-2508 GCF_000383795.1 Saccharomonospora saliphila YIM 90502 | reverse complement strand
GTCCAGCGGACGGGCGGGCGCCTCCGCGCCCGGCCACGCCGCCTCGACCAGCACCTCGGCGGGGACCGGCCGACCCGCCTCGACGAGGAGAGTGGACAGCACCGCCCGCAGCGCGCGGTCACGCAATGGTTCCTCGGCGCCGCGCCTGTCGAGCTGGAGCGGGCCGAGAACCCGCACGAGGATGTGATCCGGGCCCTTCACACCGCCATCGTGGGCCGCTACCGGGAGGTACTCCACTCGGGAAGCGGCTGAGACGGGTGAATTACCGCGACCGGTTCACAGTTTGCGCAGCCGTACCCGGTTGATGGAGTGGTCGGCGTCCTTGCGCAGCACCAGAGTCGACCGGGGGCGGGTCGGCCGGATGTTCTCCATCAGGTTCGGCTCGTTGATCGTCTTCCACAGGTGCAGCGCCTCGGCGGTGGCCTCGGTGTCGTCGAGGCCCGCGAAGTGGTGGAAGTGCGAGGACGGGTCGGCGAAGGCGGTGTGCCGCAGTTCGAGGAACCGCTCGACGTACCAGCGCTCGATGTCGGCGGTGTGCGCATCCACGTAGATCGAGAAGTCGAACAGGTCCGACACGGTCAGGCTCGGACCGGGCTGCAACACGTTGAGCCCTTCGAGGATGAGGATGTCGGGCTGGCGCACGACCTGCTCCTGGCCGGGCAGGATGTCGTAGGCCAGGTGCGAGTACACCGGCGCCCTGACCTCCTCGGCGCCGGACTTCACCTCGGTCACGAACCGCAGCAGCGCGCGGCGGTCGTAGCTTTCCGGGAAGCCCTTGCGGTGCATGATGCCGCGGCGCACCAGCTCCTCGCGCGGGTGCAGGAACCCGTCCGTGGTGACCAGGTCCACCCTCGGGTGGTCCGGCCAGCGGGCGAGCAGGGTGCGCAGGATGCGCGCGGTGGTGGACTTGCCGACCGCCACGCTGCCCGCGACGCCGATCACGAAGGGCACCTTCGTACCCCGCGTGTCCTCCCCGAGGAAGGTCGTGGTCGCCTCGTAGAGCCGCTGGCGGGCGGCGACCTGGAGGTTGATCAGCCGGGACAGCGGCAGGAACACCTCCGCGACCTCGGTGAGGTCGATCTTCTCACCGAGCCCGCGCAGCCGCGTCAGTTCCTCGGCGGTCAGCGGCAAGGGGGTCGCTCTGCGTAACTCCCGCCACTGGTCGCGCTGGAGTTCGACGTAAGGACTGCGCTCCCGGACCCGTGGCATTCGCTCACTCCTCGCCCGTCGATGGGCCGGTGTCGGACACCTGCACTTCACGCGCACTCAACGGTAAGTCGTCGGCGAGGCAGACGCGCTGTGACGTTGTGCACCCACGACGGTGGCCCGCGTTCGCGACCGTGCGCCTCGCCACATCGAACGGGGCGGCACCGGGGGCGATCAGCGGCCCAGGAAGACCTCGTCCCACGCCGCGGCGACCTGCCGCGCACACGTGGCGGGCGACACCCCGCCGACGCCGGTGCCCAGACCGGGCATCCCGATCGTGCTCACCACGTCGCGGAACCGGGTGCCGTGCTCGAACTGCCCGTCCCGCCACAGCAGGAACACCGCCCGCGCGGCCAGGTACGGGTGCACGGTGTCGTCGGGCAGCACCTCGCCCGGTTCGCGCATCGTCGGTGCGCTGATCAGCCACTCCGGCACCGGCTCGCCGGTCGGTACCACGACGGCTTCCCCGATCGGCAGCTCGCCGCCGTGGTAGGCCAGCACCGTGCTGCGCACCTGCTGTTCGATGCCCGGGAAGGTCCGCGCGTACACCGCGTCGATACCGCCCCGCATCCAGCCGTGCGAGTTGGCGGGGCTGACCACGGCCTGGGCGCGCACCTCGAGCACGGAGCCGTGGTGCACCCGCACCGGCCCGGTCACCGACTCGCGGACCGACTGCCACGCCCTCACGAGCGGTTCCTCGAGGGCGCACAACACGAGCTCCGGAGTAGCCGACGGTGTCACCGCGCCTGATCCGTTCCCTGTGTGCGTGCCTGATTCGGCGGTCACGACACCAGCATGACAAAAAAGCCGAAAGGGGGTAACCGCCGCCCCTACCGGCTGTGCGGGTGAGGATCGTCTCACCGTGGCGGCCGCGTAGCCTCTGCCCCATGTCACGGATCGCCTTCTTCGGGCCGCACGGGACGTTCACCGAGCAGGCCGCACGCGAACTCGGACCCGGTGCGCGGCTCGTTCCCGCCGAGACGATCCCGGCCGCCCTGGCCGCCGTGCGCGGGGGCGAGGCGGAGCACGCCTGCGTGCCGGTGGAGAACTCCGTCGAGGGCCCGGTCACCGCGACGCTGGACGGCCTGGCCGAGGGCGATCCGCTCGTGGCCGTGGCCGAGGCACTGTTGCCGGTGCACTTCGCCGTGCTCGTGGGCGCCGGAGTGGAGACGGTGCGCACGGTGGCCAGCCACCCGCACGCGCTCGCGCAGGTGCGGCACTGGCTGGAGTACAACCTGCCCGAGGCGCGGACGGTGGCCGCCCCGTCCACGGCCGCCGCCGCCGTCGCCGTGGAGCGGGGTG
>NZ_KB912623.1:11900-13269 GCF_000383795.1 Saccharomonospora saliphila YIM 90502 | reverse complement strand
GGCGGCGACGGAACCGCCCGTTTCGCGCGCCGGAACGGGGAAGCGCGGTCCGACCGCGGCCCCGCCGCGGTGCGTACGGCGCTGACCGCGTGGCTGTCCCGGCCGCTGGCCGACTTCCACCTCATCCTCGCCACGTGCGGCACGCTGGGCGTGATCGGCGTGGTGATGGTGTTGTCGGCGTCGTCGGTGGCCTCCTACGACCCGGGTGCCGACGGCAGCGTGTACGCGCTGTTCGCGCGCCACCTGCTGTTCCTCGCGGTCGGCACGGTCGCGTTCTGGCTCGCGCTGCGCGTGCCCCTGCGCCGGGTGCGGGCACTGTCGTCGCCGGCCGTGATGATCTGCCTCGCGTTGCTCGCGCTGGTGCTGACCCCGCTGGGAACCTCCGTCCACGGCTCGCAGGGCTGGTTCGTCGTGGCCGGGCTGTCGCTGCAACCGGTGGAGATCGCCAAGGTGTCGCTGGCGTTGTGGGGCGCGCACATCCTGGTGGTCAAGTACGAGGTGCTGCATCAGTGGCGCCATCTGCTGGTGCCGGTGCTCCCGGCGGCCCTGCTGATGTTCGCCCTCGTGATGGCCCAGCCCGACCTCGGCGGCACGATCACGCTCGGCGTGGTGCTACTGGCCCTGCTGTGGTTCGCGGGCGCACCGGTGCGGCTGTTCACGATGATCCTGCTCGGCGCCGTGGCCGGGGCCGTGGTGCTGGCGCTGGTGGCGGACTACCGGCTCGACCGCATCGTGTCGTTCCTCAACCCCGACGAGGACCCCCTCGGCGACGGGTTGCAGGCCAACCAGGCGCTGTACGCGCTGGCCGACGGCGGCCTCTTCGGCAAGGGGCTGGGGCAGGGACAGAGCAAGTGGATGTATCTGCCCAACGTCCAGCACGACTTCATCTTCGCGCTGATCGGCGAGGAGCTCGGGTTCGTCGGGTGCCTGGCCGTGCTCGGCCTGTTCGGACTGCTGGCGTTCGTGGGCCTGCGGATCGCCATGCGCAACCTCGACCCGTGGATCCGCATCGTGGCGGGCACCCTCACGACCTGGGTGGTGTCGCAGGCCGCGGTGAACATCGGCTATGTCGTCGGGCTCCTGCCCGTCACGGGGGTGACCCTGCCGATGATCTCCTACGGCGGGACCTCGCTGGTGGTGACGATGGTGCTGTTCGGGCTGCTGGCCAACTGTGCCCGCCACGAACCGGAGGCGGTGGCCGCGTTGCGGACGCAGGGGCCGGGTAAGTTCGGACGCCTCATGCGGTTGCCCGCGCCGGACCCGTACCGGCCACCCGCGCGTCGCCGGAACGGCAGGCCCGCGTCGGCGTCGAACGGCAGACCCGCGTCCCGCACGGAGCGGACGGGACGCGCGGCGGCGCCCGAGCGCA
>NZ_KB912623.1:1721-11800 GCF_000383795.1 Saccharomonospora saliphila YIM 90502 | reverse complement strand
CCGGCGGCGCTGCGGGTCATGGTCGCGCACGGCGCGCGTGCGGACCGGATCGAGGTGCTGCTCGGTCCGTCCGTCTGCGGCGCCTGCTACGAGGTGCCCCGGGAGATGGCCGACGATGTGGAGACCCACCTTCCGGGCAGCGCCTCCCGCAGCCGGGCGGGCACCCCCGCGCTCGACCTGCGGGCCGGACTGTGGCGGCAACTGGCCGACCTGAGCGTCGGCCGGATCGGAGTGGACCCGCGGTGCACGGTGGAGGATCACACGTTGTTCAGTCATCGCCGGACGGCGCCGACGGGCAGGATCGCGGCGCTGACGTGGTTCGAAGCGTGACGGCGCGGCGTCACGACGAGGTCGCCTCCGCCCTGGCGGCCGTGCGCGACCGCGTCGCCGCGGCCTGCCGGGCGGCGGGACGGTCGCCCGAGGAGGTGCGCCTGCTGGCGGTGACCAAGACCTTCCCGGCCAGCGATGC
This sequence comes from Saccharomonospora saliphila YIM 90502, assembly GCF_000383795.1. GTDB lineage: Bacteria > Actinomycetota > Actinomycetes > Mycobacteriales > Pseudonocardiaceae > Saccharomonospora > Saccharomonospora saliphila. The sequence goes on along the minus strand of NZ_KB912623.1, from coordinate 11,331 downwards.
CGCCGTGCTCGCCGATCTGGGGATCACCGACCTCGCGGAGAACCGCGACCAGGAGGCGGCGGCGAAGGCCCGGGAGTTCGCCCGGCTGCGCCCCGACGTGGCGCCACGCTGGCACATGGTGGGCCGGTTGCAGCGGAACAAGGCGCGGTCGGTGGCCCGATGGGCCTCCGAGGTGCAGTCGGTGGACTCGGCACGGCTGGCAGACGCGCTCGCCAAGGCGGTGCGGGCCGCGTGGGACGCGGGTGAGCGGGACCGGCCGCTGGACGTGCTGATCCAGGCGAGTCTCGACGACGACCCGGACCGCGGGGGCTGTCCGCTCGACCAGGTCCGCGAACTCGCCGACCGTATCGCGCGGTGGGGTGATTTTCTCCACCTGCGCGGTCTCATGGCGGTGGCCCCGCTGGGGGCTGACCCGGGCCCCGCGTTCGCCCGCCTTTCCGGCGCTGCGCAGGAATTACGCCGGGAACACCCCGGCGCGACGGACCTGTCCGCGGGCATGAGTGGTGACCTGGAACAGGCGATCGGGTACGGGTCGACGTGTGTGCGTGTCGGAACCGCGCTCCTCGGGGGGCGCGGTCTAGCCTCGCCGTAGCTAGGGTCGACCGAGCGAACCGTTCGGAGCCGATGTGGCCGGCAGTGGCCGCCGCGTCGGCGGACGCCGGGCCGGGTAGCCCGGAACCGGTGGGGCCCGGGACGGGTCCAAGGAGGAACGGAACCGGTCCGCCGGGCGGTATCGCGGAGGGCGAGGGAGAGGCATGAGCGCGTTGCAGAAGCTGAAGGCCTACTTCGGGATGGTTCCCGCCGAGGACGACTACGAACTCGACGACGACTACCGGAGGGACTACTCCGGCAGCGGCTACGGCTCCTACGACGACGGCTCCTACCCGGAGGCGCCACCGCGCCGCTCGCGGCCTCGTTACCACGTCATGGACGAGTTCGAGGAGGCGGAGAACACGCGCACGCGGCGCCCCGCGCCGCGGGTTGAGCCGACGGTGCACGGTTCCCTGGCCGTGGACCGGCAGCCGGAGCCGGTGTCGCGGCTGCGCCCTGCGGCCGCCGAACCCGCGCGTCAGGCGGCGCGGGACCCACTGAGCCGGATCATCACGCTGCACCCGACCAGTTATGGCGAAGCCCGCGAGATCGGGGAGGCCTACCGGGACGGCGCTCCCGTGATCATGAATCTGACCGAGATGGAGAACGCCGACGCCAAGCGGCTCGTCGACTTCGCGGCAGGTCTCGCGTTCGCCCTGCGCGGGTCGATGGACAAGGTCACGAACAAGGTGTTCTTGCTCTCACCGCCGGATGTCGACGTGACGGCCGAGGATCGCAAGCGGATCGCCGAGGGTGGGCTCTTCCTCCGCCACTGAGGTCGCCTTGGCCGTGTGGCAGAGTGGTTTTCGTGCTCACCGTCCGGCTGATTCTGTTCTGGCTGCTCTTCGCCTTTTGGCTGCTGCTCACGGCGCGCATCGTCGTGGAACTCGTGCGCGCGTTCGCCCGTGACTGGCGTCCCACGGGAGGGGTTGCGGTCGCGCTCGAGACCATCTACACAATGACCGACCCACCGGTGCGACTCGTGCGACGCATCATCCCTGTCGTACGGATCGGCGGCGTGGGGCTGGACCTATCGATTATGGTGCTGCTGTTGGTTGTGTTCATAGGGATGCAACTGGCACTGCCCGGGTAGCGGGGAACCCGGCACGACCGGCAGCCATGGAGTGCGTGAGGTGATCTGATGTCGTTGACTCCTGCTGACGTGCATAACGTCGCGTTCAGCAAGCCTCCGATCGGCAAGCGGGGCTACAACGAGGACGAGGTGGACGCCTTCCTCGACCTGGTGGAAACCGAGCTCGCGCGACTGATCGAGGACAATACCGAGCTGCGGCAGCAGGTCGAACAACTTGATGCAGAGTTGGAATCGACTCGTAGCGAGCTGGAGTCCGCGAAGTCGTCGGGCTCCGGGCAGAGCTCCGCGCAGGACGAGGCGCCCTCACGCAGGCTGGCCCCCGTTCCCCCGCCTGCCTCCGCGATGGAACAGACGCAGGCCAACGGGCTGACAGGGGAGAACGGCGAGCCGAACGTGCAGGCCGCGAAGGTGCTGGGGCTCGCACAGGAGATGGCGGACCGGCTCACGGCCGAGGCCAAGACCGAGTCCGACGGCATGCTCGCCGAGGCGAGGACGAAGTCGGAGCAGTTGCTCTCGGACGCGCGCTCGAAGGCCGACTCGACGGTGAACGAGGCACGCACGCGTGCGGAGACGATGCTCAACGACGCGCGGACCCGGGCCGAGACCCTGGAGCGTCAGGCGCGCGAGAAGGCGACCAACATGGATCGCGAGGCGCAGCGCAAGTACACCGAGACGATGAACAGCCTCAACAGCGAGAAGAGTGCGCTGAACAAGAAGATCGAGGAGCTGCGCACGATCGAGCGGGAGTACCGTACGCGGCTGCGCGGGTTCCTCGAGTCCCAGCTGCGTGAGCTCGACGACCGGGGCTCCGCCGCGCCGGCGTCGGCCTCGTCGTCCGGTCAGTCCGGCAGCGGGGACAGCGGCAGCTCGTCGAGCGGCGGCAGTGGACAGAGCTATTCCTTCGGCCCGAGGGCGGAGGCAGGCTGACGGCAGCCTCCCGGCGGCGACGCGTCGCGGTGCCGGGCCCCTCGGCGGGTCGGCCCGCTCGCGCGGAGCGTGCGTGTTGTAATTCACTGTGCTCTTCCTCGTCCTTCTTCTGGTGCTGGCGGCCCTGGGGATGGTGGTGGCGGCACTCGTCACGGCCAGTTCCTTGTGGGCCTGGGTCTCGATCGGTGTGTCGGGTCTCGCCGGGGCGCTGTTGGTCGTCGACTGGCTGCGCCGACGCGGCGACGGAGCGGCCACCGGCGAACGCGCGACCGCGCGGGGCAGCGCGGCGGGGACGGCGGCGGCCGGGACCAGGGACCCCGATTCCGCGCCCACCGAGGCCGACGGCACCGAGGCCGACGACAGCGAGGCCGACGACAGCGAGGCCGACGGCACCACGGCCGACGACGCCGCGGTCGACGGCACCACGGTCGGTCGAACCACGGCTGGTGACGCCGAGGCCGGCGACACCACGGCCGGCCACGCCGACGACCGTGACACCCCGGCCGGTACCACGACGACCGGTGACCCTGCGCTCGGTAATACTGCGCCCGGTGACACCGGGGCCGGTGAGACCACGGCCGGTGAAGCCAAGGCCGGTGACATCGCGGCCGAGGGCTTGACGGCCGTGCACACAGCGGCCCACGGAACGGCGACCCACGGAACCGCGGCCCACGGGACGGCCTACGAAACCGCGGCCGACGGAACTCGGGCCGACCGAACCGGTGCCGGTGCGACCGAGACGGGGCAGGCCGGAACCGGCCGTGCTCGTGCGGAGGGCAGCGGGCCCGCCGGCAGCGACGAGGCCGTCGGCGCCGCCACCGTGGACGGCTCCGCGGTCTCCGGCTCGGGACGTGCGGGAGTCGGGCGGGACGGTGCGGGCAGGGACCGCGCCGGAAGGACCGCCCAGCTCGTCTCGTCGGGCGAGTTGACCGGGGCCGACGCCGACCCGCCCGAGGAGACGACCGACGCGACCGACGTGCGGATCGTCGCCGAGTCCGACGCCGAGGTGCTCGTGGTCGACGAGTACCCCCGTTACCACCTGTCCCACTGTGGCTGGCTCGGCAGGCGCGCCACGATCCCGTTGCCGGTGCGGGAAGCCCGCGAGCTGGGATTCTCGCCGTGCGCGCTGTGTGGTCCGGACGCGACGCTGGCCGCCGGGCATCGGCGGGCGCGGGAGCGACGGCGGTGATCCGCGTCATGCCGGTCGGGTGGGTCGGCTCCTCGCCCGAGACCGGTACCGGCTAATCTGTCAGGCACAGGCGCTGATCCGGCCATCACCGGGGAGCCTCCGGAAGAACGGGTGTGTCACGACGCGGATACCGGCCAGGCCGGGACGGCGGGCGCACCTCAGTAGAACCGGACGGGTCGGCCCGTCACAGCCGTGCGAATCGAGTGGCCCGCGCCGTGGTGGCGCGGGCAAGCGGGGTGGTACCGCGGTACGCGCGTCCTCGGCCGGTGAGGACGTCGTCTCGTCCCCGGCTGGGCCGTCACACGCGCACGGCCCGTGCGAGACAGCCGAACCGCGAGGAGCAGCCACCGATGTATCCCCAGGCCTCCGTCGGAAAGCAGGCCGCCGACCAGGTTCCCGCCCAGCCGTCGTTCCCCGACCTCGAAAAGGACGTGCTGGCGTACTGGGAGGCCGACCGTACCTTCGCCGCCACCGTGGACGCGCGCGAGGCGGGCACCCACGGCGGCAACGAGTACGTCTTCTACGACGGCCCCCCGTTCGCGAACGGACTGCCGCACTACGGCCACCTGCTGACCGGCTATGTCAAGGACATCGTGCCCCGGTACCAGACCATGCGCGGCAGGCGTGTGGAGCGGCGGTTCGGCTGGGACACGCACGGCCTGCCCGCCGAGCTCGAGGCCGAGCGGCAGCTCGGGATCACCGACAAGGCCCAGATCGACGAGATGGGCATCGCGGAGTTCAACCGCGCCTGCCGCGAGTCGGTGCTGCGCTACACCGCCGAGTGGCAGGACTACGTCACCCGCCAGGCGCGCTGGGTGGACTTCGACAACGACTACAAGACCCTCGACCTCTCCTACATGGAGTCGGTCATCTGGGCGTTCAAGCGGCTGTGGGACTCGGGTCTCGTCTACGAGGGCTACCGCGTGCTGCCGTACTGCTGGCGGGACGAGACGCCGCTGTCCAACCACGAGCTGCGCATGGACGAGGACGTCTACCAGAGCAGGCAGGACCCGGCGGTCACCATCGGCTACCGCGTCGAGGGCAACGACAACGACCTCGACGGTGCCTATCTGCTGATCTGGACCACGACCCCGTGGACGGTGCCGTCGAACCTCGCCACCGCCGTGCACCCCGAGGTGGACTACGTCGTGGTGCGCGCGCCGGACGGAACCCGGTTCCTGCTGGCCGAGGCGCGGGTCGCCGCCTACGCCCGGGAGCTGGGCGACGAGCCGGAGGTGCTGGCCCGGTACCGGGGCGCCGAGCTGCTCGGCACCCGCTACGCGCCGCCGTTCCCGTACTTCGTCGGTCAGGCGAACGCCCACAGGGTTCTGGCCGCCGATTACGTCACCACCGACGACGGCACCGGGATCGTCCACATCGCCCCCGCCTACGGCGAGGACGACAAGGTGGTCACCGACGCCGCCGGGATCACCCCGGTGACGCCGGTGGACACCCGGGGCCGGTTCGACGCGCAGGTGCCCGACTACGAGGGCCTAACCGTCTTCGACGCCAACCCCGAGATCATCCGGGACCTCAAGAACGGCACCGGGTCGGCGGGCGCGCAGCGGGCGATCCTGCTGCGGCACGAGACCTACGAGCACTCCTACCCGCACTGCTGGCGGTGCCGGAACCCGCTGATCTACCGCGCCGTGTCGTCCTGGTTCGTCGCGGTGACGAAGTTCAAGGACCGCATGGTCGAGCTGAACCAGCAGATCACCTGGTACCCGGAGCACGTCAAGGACGGGCAGTTCGGCAAGTGGCTCGAGAACGCGCGGGACTGGTCGATCTCGCGTAACCGGTATTGGGGCACGCCGATCCCGGTGTGGATCTCGGACGACCCGAACTACCCGCGCGTGGACGTGTACGGCTCGCTCGACGAGCTGGAGCGTGACTTCGGTGTGCGCCCTGCCGACCTGCACCGGCCGCACATCGACGCCCTCACCCGCCCCAACCCGGACGACCCGGAGGGCAGGGCCACGATGCGCCGGGTGCCGGACGTGCTGGACGTGTGGTTCGACTCCGGATCGATGCCGTACGCGCAGGTGCACTACCCGTTCGAGAACGCGGACTGGTTCGAGCACCACTACCCGGGCGACTTCATCGTCGAGTACATCGGCCAGACGAGGGGATGGTTCTACACCCTCCACGTGCTGGCCACGGCGTTGTTCGACCGGCCCGCCTTCCGGACCTGCGTTTCGCACGGCATCGTGCTCGGCTCCGACGGGCAGAAGATGTCGAAGTCGCTGCGCAACTACCCGGACGTCACCGAGGTGTTCAACCGCGACGGCTCCGACGCGATGCGCTGGTATCTCATGGCCAGTCCGATCCTGCGCGGCGGCAACCTGATCGTCACCGACAAGGGCATCCGCGACTCTGTCCGGCAGGCGGTGCTGCCGCTGTGGAACTCGTACTACTTCCTCGCTCTGTACGCGGGCGCGGAGGGCATCACCGGCCGCGTGCGCACCGACTCCGATCACGTGCTCGACCGCTACCTGCTGGCCAAGGCCCACGAGCTGGTGACCGACGTCGGCGCGGCGATGGACGCCTACGACATCGCGGGTGCCTGCGCCCGGGTGCGCGACTTCCTCGAGGTGCTGACCAACTGGTACGTGCGCCGCTCCCGCGACCGGTTCTGGGCGGGCGACGTCGACGCGGTGGACACTCTGCACACCGTCCTCGAAGTGGTGTGCCGCACCGCGGCGCCGTTGCTGCCGCTGACCACCGAGGCGGTCTGGCGCGGGCTGACGGGTGGTCGCTCGGTGCACCTGTGCGACTGGCCGCTGGTCGACGAGCTGCCCGCCGACCCGGCCCTGGTGTCGGCGATGGACCGGGTGCGTCAGGTGTGCTCGTCGGCGCTGTCGCTGCGCAAGGCGAACTCGCTGCGCGTGCGCCTGCCGCTGGCGAGCCTGCTGGTCGCCGCCGACGATGCCGAGGCGCTGCGGCCTTTCACCGACATCGTCCGGGACGAGGTCAACGTCAAGTCGGTGCGGCTGACCACCGACGTCGCCACCCACGGCGAGTTCGAGGTGGCGGTGAACGCGCGTGTGGCGGGCCCCCGGCTCGGCAAGGACGTGCAGACGGTGATCAAGGCGGTCAAGGCGGGCGACTGGACCACCAGCGACACCGGTGCCGTCGTGGCCGCCGGGATCGAGCTGGCCGAGGGCGAGTACGAGCGGCGCCTGGTCGCCAAGGACCGGGGCGCGGCCGCCGAGCTGCCGAACGGGTCCGGGCTCGTGGTGCTCGACACCGAGGTGACCTCCGAGCTGGCCGCCGAGGGCGTGGCGCGCGACCTCGTGCGCGTGGTGCAGCAGGCGCGCCGCGACGCCGCGCTGGACGTGGCCGACCGGATCGGCCTCACCGTCGACGCGCCCGCTGAAGTGGTGGACGCGGTGCGGCCGCACGAGCGGTTCCTCGCCGAGGAGACGCTGGCGACCGAGGTGGCCTACGGCGGTGTCGCGAACGGGTTCGCCGGCACCGTCGGCGACGGGGCGAAAGTCACCGTGGCGGTCACGCCGCGGCGCTGACGGGCGGGCGACGAGGTGGTGTGCCGGGTGCGCGCCCGGGCACTCGGGGTGCGTGGCCGTGCTCACGATGTCGTGAGTGGGCCGCGGGCTCGGGATAAGATCGTGGAGGTGCGCGACGACGGAGGCCGGGCCGCCGCCCGCCTGGCCAGGCTGAGAGCAGCCGGTCAGGACTGATCGCGCCGAACGAGAGGTGATATGGACGACCTGCCCCTCGTGCTGGGTTCGGGCGCGCTGGTCCTGCTCGCCTCCGTGTTCGCGGTGCGCTTCTCCATCCGGCTCGGGCTGCCGTCGCTGCTGATCTACCTCGGGATCGGGCTCGTCATCGGGGAGGCCGGGCTCGGCGTCCAGTTCGAGAATCCCGAGCTGACGCAGAGCCTCGGCCTGGCCGCGCTGGTGATGATCCTGATCGAGGGTGGACTGACGACCGACTGGCGGGAAGTCCGCCCGAACGTGGGGCCGGGCATCGCACTGTCCACAGTGGCTGTGGGCGTGACCGTCGTCGTCACCGGGGCCGCCCTGCACTGGCTGTTCGGCCTCGACTGGCAGACGGCCCTGCTCTGGGGCGGGGTGCTGGCTTCCACGGACGCCGCGGCGGTGTTCTCGGTGCTGCGCTCGGCGGGTATCGGCAAACGCCTTTCGAGCATCCTCGAGCTGGAGTCCGGTCTCAACGACGCCCCCACCTACATCGTGGTGGTGCTGCTGGCGACCGGGACCATGGTGGACTGGAGCCTGCCGCTGCAGCTGGTCTACCAGCTCGCGGTGGGCGGGGTCATCGGGTTCGCTCTCGGCTGGGTCGGCGCGTGGGCGTTGCGCCGGGCCGCGTTGCCCGCGACGGGCCTCTATCCACTGGCGACGGTGGCGACGTGTGTGATCGCGTACTCGGGTGCCCAGTTCGCCCTCGCCTCGGGACTGCTGGCCACCTACGTCGCCGGTGTGGTGCTGGGCAACTCGCGGCTGCCGCACCGCTCGAACACGTTGTCCTTCGCCGAGGGGTTCGGCTGGATCGCCCAGATCGGCCTGTTCGTGCTGCTGGGCCTGTTCGCCTCGCCGTCCCGCCTGCTCGACGCCGTCGTGCCGGGACTGGTGGCCGGACTGCTGGCGTTGCTGGTCGCACGCCCGGTCAGCGTGCTGCTGTCCACCCTGCCGTTCCGGGTGCCGTGGCGCGAGCAGGTGTTCCTGTCCTGGGCCGGGCTGCGCGGCGCGGTGCCGATCGTGCTGGCCACCATCCCGCTCGCCGAGGGCCGGGAGGGCGCGCAACTGCTCGTGGACGCGGTGTTCGTGGTGGTCATCGTGTTCACCCTGTTGCAGGCTGCCCTGCTGGGCCCACTGGCGAAGATGCTCGGCGTGGCGACGGCGTCGGAGCCGAAGGAGATCCAGGTCGACGCCGCGCCGCTGGACGAGCTGGGTGCCGTCCTGCTCCAGGTGCGCATCCTGCGGGGTTCGCGTCTGCACGGCGTCTACCTCGCCGAGCTGCGCCTGCCGAAGGGGGCCAGCCTCAGTCTCGTGGTGCGGCGGGAGGAGGGCTTCACGCCGGAGCACACGACGCGGCTTCAGGAGGGTGACGAGCTGCTCGTGGTCACCACCCAGGCGGCGCGCACGGCGACCGAACGCAGGTTGCGCGCGGTCGATCGGGCGGGCCCGATCGCCCGGTGGAAGGGAGAGCGGGGAGACTGACCGTCCGTGACGACGGATCGCACCGGGACTCCACGCTCGTATCCGGGACCGCGGCGGGGACGGCGCCGGGGGCCGCCGCGCGGGACGGTGCCGGGCTCGGTGCCGCCCGGGGCACTGCTGGCCGGGATGATGCTGCTCGTGGCCTCCGCCACCGGATTGCGCACGCCTCCGGCATCGGGCTGGCACCCGCTGACCCACCCCGGGGGAACGCTGACGCTCCACCCGGCGGTGGCCGAGGCGGTCAGGCGAGTGGTCCCGCCGATCGCCGGGTTCGCGCCGGTGGAGGCCGGGTGGTTGCTGCTCGCGCTCGGGCTCGTGGCCCGGTCGTATGCGCACGGCGCATGGCCTCCGCACGCTTTCGGTATTGGACGTATGGCCCCGGAGAGGTCAGGCTCACAGCAATCGGGATGTGAACTCCCGGTTTCGAGTGACGAACCAGTTTCGGGGTGTAGTGAGGTGGAACGGCGAATGCCCACGGACTTCGACGTCGTGGTGGTCGGAGGCGGGGCGGCAGAAGGACGTGAGGGTTCAACTCCCTCCTCGCCCACCGCGAACCCCCGTTCCCGGCCAGGGACGGGGGTTTTCTCATGCCCGCCCCGAGGCGGAGCGCGC
>NZ_KB912623.1:0-1621 GCF_000383795.1 Saccharomonospora saliphila YIM 90502 | reverse complement strand
ACGGCGGCGGCCGCGGCGCCCCACCGCGCGGCCTCGTCGTGCCGGGCACTGGCCCCGTCGTCGTGCCGGGTGCCGAGTGTGGCCGTCACCGTCGGTGGCCCCCCGTTCGTGGCCGCTTCGGACCGGGCGCGGCCTCCGTCTCGCCGGGTGTGCGCACTGCCACCATCGCTCGTCCCCTCCGGTGCGATTATTCCCTGCTCTAGGATCGCGGCAACGGGGATGTGTCGTTACGGCAACGGGTGTCACACGGTTGAACCTCACCCGTTCGGGTTACTTCCTCGTTATCGAACGCGGTCGGGTGGGAAAACGGGGAGGTCCCCGTGAAGTGTGGAGGTGCGGTCTGTGACGAAGGCGGGCACGGTGGGCGTCCTCGACGTGGGCTGCTTCAGCGCGCGGCTCCGGTGCGTCGATCGGGCCGGATCGGCACTCGAACCGGTGGCCGGGCACAAGACGCGCCTGCGCCTCGACAGGGCGCTCGACTCGTCAGGGCGGCTGCGTCGCGAGGGCGTCGATTCCGTCGTCGCGGCCGTGCGCACGGCCGATTCGGTCGCCCGCGATCACGGCGTGACCGACCTCTTCGGCCTGGCGACGTCGTCCATCCGGGACGCGCGCAACGCCGACGAGGTACTCACTCGTGTGCGTGAGGAGACCGGAGTCGAGCTGCGCGTGCTCAGTGGCAAGCAGGAGGCCCGGTTGTCCTACCGCGCGGCGCGCGCGTGGTTCGGAGCCGAGGCCGGCTCGCTGTGTGTGCTCGACATCGGCGGTGGCACCGTCGAACTCGCCGCGGGGCGCGGGATACATGCCGAGCTGGCGCGATCCCTGCGCCTGGGCGCCCGCGAAGCCACGCGGCGGTGGCGGTTGGACACCGACCGGCCCTCCGCGGAGGCCATCGCCGCCCTGCGGGAGGACGCTCTGCGGCGCATCCGGGACGCTGTCGGCGAGGACGCCGAGCGGTTGCGGGAATTTCGCACGGTCGGGTGCTCGAAAGTGCTGCGCCAGCTCGCCGTCCTGGCGGGCAGGCGGCGGAAGGGATCGAAGAAGTCCCGGGAGCTGCATGTGGAGGACGTGCGCGCGTGGATCCCGCGCCTGGCCGAACTCCCCGCCGGACGCCGCGCGGAGCTGCCCGGTATCTCACGTCCCCGGGCCCGGCAGTCGCTGGCGGGGGCCGTGGTCGCCGAGGCGTTGCTGACCGTGCTCGGCGGGTCGGCCATCACCTGCCCGTGGTCGACGACGCAGGGGCTGCTGCTGGCGCTGATGGAGGAACCGACGGGCCGGTGGGCGCGGTCGCCCGCCGCCTGACCACCGGACCGTCCCGATCGGGGAAGTGAGGCGACACCCATGAGCCGTCCCGAGCAGGGGCCGGACGAGAGGGACCGCGACGCCGTGCGCGGCGAGCGGGACCCCGACCAGGCCCGGAAGCGCGATCCCGGCGGTGTCTCCGGCGAGCTGAACCGCGACGTGCCGGACCCGCCCAACAAGGACGAGATCCGGTTCGGAGAGGACGTCACACCCGACGCGGGCACTGTCGAGCCGCCCGACTGACCGGTCGTCCCGGTCGTCACCGCATGCCGGTCGGCCCGGCCGGGCCGCCGCCGTCCTGCTGGTCGGCGGGCGCGGGCCT
>NZ_KB912622.1 GCF_000383795.1 Saccharomonospora saliphila YIM 90502 | reverse complement strand
CGCCGGAGCGAGCAGCGGCAGGCAACACCCCGCCGCCCCGGTGCGCGGCTGGGTGCGGGGCAGCGGGGTGTGACGCCGGTTGCGTGCGCGGGTGCCGCCCGGCGACGCCGGATGCCGCTCTACTACGATCTGTCAAGATGCCGCGCGGTAGGGCCCGCGCGCATCACCACGGAGTTCGACACAGGGAGCGAGATGTCGTTGGTGAACGCTGCGCACGGGCGCAGTGAGCACACCAGCGCCGTGCATCCCACTGGCGAGTCCCCAGCCGGTGGCCGGCGAGGGTTGCGGGACGTCCTCGGCGCGTACGCCGCGCTCGCCAAGCCGCGGGTGATCGAGCTGTTGCTCGTCACCACGATCCCGGCGATGTTCCTCGCCGGGCGCGAGATCCCGTCCCCGTGGCTGGTGCTGGTCACGTTGCTCGGCGGCACCATGGCCGCGGGCAGCGCCAACGCGCTGAACTGTGTGATCGACGCCGACATCGACAAGGTCATGAACCGCACCCGGCGGCGTCCGCTGGTGCGTGACTCGGTGCCCCGGCGGGGTGCCCTCGTCTTCGGCCTGGCACTGGCCGCGGGCTCGTTCGCCGTGCTGTACCTCGCGGTGAACCTGCTCGCCGCCGTGCTGGCGGTGGCCACGATCCTGTTCTACATCTTCGTCTACACGCTCGTGCTCAAGCGACGCACGCCGCAGAACGTGGTCTGGGGCGGCGCGGCCGGGTGCATGCCCGTGGTCATCGGCTGGGCCGCCGTCGAGGGCACCGTGTCCTGGCCCGCGTTCGTGATGTTCGGTGTCATCTTCTTCTGGACGCCACCGCACACCTGGGCGCTGGCGATGAAGTACCGCGACGACTACGAGCGCGCCGGGGTGCCGATGCTGCCCGTCGTGGCGCCGCCGAGGCACGTGGCCCGGCAGATCGTGATCTACTCCTGGGTGATGGTCGGCTGGACCCTGCTGCTGGCCCCGGCCACGAGCTGGCTCTACGCCGGCTTCGCCGGGCTGGCCGGGGCGTGGTTCCTGTTCTACGCGCACCGCCTGTACGCGGCGGTCGCGCGAGGCGAGACGACGAAGCCGATGGCGCTGTTCCACCGCTCGAACACCTACCTGATGATCGTGTTCTGCGCCCTCGCGGTGGACTCCGCGATCGGGCTCGAGGTGCTCGGCCTGCCCTTCTGATCCGGCCGCGCCACCCGGCCGCGTGGAGTGCGCGGTGAAGCCGGTCGCCGCGGGAATTCACCGCGGGCGGCGTTCGTTGTGTCTCCGGCCAGCTTGTTCTTCCCCGATCGTGAAGGTGGACCGATCGTGTCCGTGTCCCCGTACCACCGGGAACCCGACAGCACCGCCACGTCCGGCACCGGGCCGTCCGGACCCGGGCCCGGACGCGGCGCGTACTCCGCCGACCTCGCGGCCGAGCAGGAGTACGTCTCCGGGCTCTACGCCCGGCTCGACGCCGAGCGCGAGCTCGCGGACCAGCGGCTCACCGAGGCGTTGCGCGGTACCGGCGGACCACCGCAGGCCCAGGCCGAGCGCGAGGCCGCCACCGCCACCTACAGCGACCGGCTCGCGCAACTCAACGCGGTCGAGCAGGGCCTGGTCTTCGGCAGGCTCGACTTCGTTCCGGACCGCGACACCGACTCGCCGATCTACATCGGCCGCCTCGGCCTGTTCGACGAGAGCGACGACTACCGGCCGCTGCTGGTCGACTGGCGCGCCCCGGTCGCGCGCCCGTTCTACCTGGCCACGGCCGCGTCCCCGGACGGCGTGCGCCGCCGCAGGCACATCCGCACTCTCTCCCGGCGCGTGGTCGGCCTCGATGACGAAGTGCTCGACCTCGGCTCCGGCGAGCACAGCGACCACCTCGGGCTCGCGGGTGAGGCCGCGTTGCTGGCCGCGCTGGAGCGGCGGCGCACCGGTGAGATGTCCGACATCGTCGCCACGATCCAGGCCGAGCAGGACCGGATCATCCGCGCCGACCCCGGCGGCGTGCTGGTCGTGCAGGGTGGCCCTGGCACCGGCAAGACCGCCGTCGCCCTGCACCGCGCGGCCTACCTGCTCTACACCTACCGCCACCAGCTCACCAGCCGTGGCGTGCTGGTGGTCGGCCCGAACAGCACGTTCCTGCGCTACATCGGCCAGGTCCTGCCGTCACTGGGAGAGACCGGGGTGTTGCTGGCCACGGTGGGCGAGCTGTTCCCCGGGCTCACCGCGACCGGACTGGACACGCCGGAGGCCGCCGAGATCAAGGGCAGGCCGGCGATGACCGAGGTCCTGGAGCGGGCCGTGCGCGACCGGCAGTGCGTGCCGGACGACGTGCTGGAGATCGACGTCGAGGGTGACGTCCTCACCCTGGACCGCGAGACCTGCGAGCGGGCCCGCGCCAAGGCCCGGGACACGCTCAAGCCGCACAACCTCGCCCGCAGGGTGTTCGTGGACCGGCTGCTGGACGCGCTGGCGGCGCAGTCGGCGGCGAAGCTGGAGGCCGGCGTCCTCGATGATCTGCCGGACATTCCGCTGGCCGAGGACGAGACGGCCGACGCTCCTCTGCTCGACGTCCGGGACCACGCGACGATCCGCCAGGAGCTGTCCGAGGACCCGGCCGTGGGCGCGGCGTTGCGGTCGTTGTGGCCCAAGCTGACCCCGCAGGAGCTGCTCAGCGATCTGCTCACCACACCCGAGCGGCTCGCCTCGGCGACCCGGGACCATCTCACCGACGCCGAGCGGGACACGCTGCTGCGGCGTCCCGGCGCGTTGTGGACGCCCGCCGACGTGCCGCTGCTGGACGAACTGGCGGAGCTGCTCGGCGAGGACGACACCGAGGCGCGCGAGCGGCGCGCCCGCCGGGAGCGGGAGGAACGCGCCTACGCCGAGGGCGTGCTGCACGTTCTCGAACAGGACGAGGAGATCATCGACGAGGAGATCGTGCGGGTCCGCGACGTGCTCGACGCGGAGCTGCTCGCCGAGCGCCAGGAGGCCAGCAGCGGCCTCACGGCGGCGCAACGCGCCGCGATGGACCGGTCGTGGACCTTCGGGCACGTGATCGTGGACGAGGCCCAGGAGCTGTCGGCGATGGACTGGCGGCTGCTCATGCGGCGCTGTCCGAGCCGGTCGATGACGGTGGTCGGCGACGTCAGCCAGACCGGCTCGGCGGCGGGGACCTCGGCATGGGCGGACGTGCTCTCGCCGTATGTGGCCGACCGGTGGCGGCTGCGCGAACTTACCGTCAACTACCGCACGCCCGCCGAGATCATGACGGTCGCGGCCCGAGTGCTCGCCGAGATCGACCCGCAGCTTTCCGCGCCGGTCTCGGTGCGCGAGACGGGGGAGCGGCCGTGGCAGCGAAGGCTGCCCCGGTCCGAGGTCGCCGCGCGGCTGCCCGGCCTCGCCGGTGCGGAGCTGGCCACACTGGACGGTGGCACGCTGGGCGTGCTCTGCCCGGCGGGCCTTGAGGGCGCCCTCGCCGCCGAACTGGCGCAGACGCCACCTGTGTTGGCGTGCAGTCAAGGCCTCCCTGACTGCACTCAACGCAGTGAAGGAGGCCTTGACGGCACGCCAACCGGTGGTGACCACAGGGGCGGCGGGGCGGACGAACGCGAGACGCCGACGGTGTCGGTTCTCACGGTCGACCGAGCCAAGGGCCTCGAGTTCGACGGGGTGATCGTGGTGGCACCGGACGAGATCGTGGCCGAGTCCGCGAGAGGCACCAACGATCTCTACGTCGCCCTCACCCGGGCGACCCGGCGGCTCGGCGTCGTGCACACCGGCGCACCGCTTGCCGCGCTGTCAGGCGACGACAGTGGCGCGGTGACACCCGGCTAGGGTGTCCACATGCGCAAAGCTGGCACAGTGATTACCGTGGCGGCCGCCGCCGCGGCGCTCGCGGCGTGCTCCCCGCCGAACGAGCAGCCCTCGGACCTGCCGCCGGGTGCCGAGCCCTCGCCCACGACGCA
>NZ_KB912621.1 GCF_000383795.1 Saccharomonospora saliphila YIM 90502 | reverse complement strand
CGCGCGGGCGAGCCCGCCACGCCACGGAGCCCCGGCGGGCGGGAAGCCGTCTCGTCCGACGCCACGCCCGCCAGGGCCGGGCGCGGGGTCAGTCGAGGGGGAGGGCGAGCAGGGCGTTTTCGATCAACTCCGGCATCGCCGGGTGAATCCAGTACTGGCCCCGCGCCATCGAGCGTGCGTCGAGGCCGAAGCTCATGGCCTGGATCAGCGGCTGGATCAGTGTGGGGGCCTGCGGACCGAGGATGTGCGCGCCGAGCAGATGCCCCGTCTCCGGGTCGGCGAGGAGCTTGGCGAAGCTCGTCGTGTCCTCCATCGCCCAGCCGTAGGCGATACCGCCGTAGTCCTGCGTCGCGGTGACGTGGGGTACGCCCCGCGCGGCGGCGTCGCGTTCGGTCAGGCCCACGGAGGCGATCTGCGGTGACGTGAACACCGCGTGCGGGACGAACCGGTGGTCGGCCGCGACGGGCTCGTCGGGGTGGAGCAGGTTGTGCTGCACGACGCGTGCCTCGTGGTTGGCGACGTGCTTGAGTTCCTGCGGCGAACAGAGATCGCCGAGCGCGTAGATGCCCTCCACGGCCGTGCGCTGGTACTCGTCCACGGCCACGTGCCCGCTGGGCAGCGTGGTCACACCGGTGGCGGCCACGTCGAGCACGTCCGAGTTCGGTTCGCGGCCGGTGGCCACGAGCAGGAGGTCGCCCTCGACGGTTTCCGGCCCGCCGGGACCGTGGAGGTCGAGCGCCACGCCCTCCTCCGTGCGCCGGGCGCGGACGGTGCGCCGCGAGAGCCGCACGTCGTAGCGACGGGAGGCCAGCTCGGTGAACCGCCCGCTGACGTCGTCGTCCTCGGCGCGCAGCAGCGCGCCGGAGCGGGCCACGAGCGTGACCTCCACGCCGAACGAGGCGAAGATGTGGGCGAACTCGGCGCCGACGAACCCACTGCCGAGGATGATCGCGCGCCGGGGCAGGTCGTCGATGCGCATCACCGTGTCCGAGGTGTGGTAATCGACCTCGGCCAGCCCAGGGATGTCGGGCACGACCGCGCGCCCTCCGGCGGCGAGCACGAACTGGTCGGCCGTGAGCGTCTCGGGGCCTTCGGGCAGTGCCACCGTGAGTTCCTTGTGCCCGGTGAAACGGCCCTCGCCCTCGTACACGGT
The DNA here is from genome assembly GCF_000383795.1 of Saccharomonospora saliphila YIM 90502. Lineage (GTDB taxonomy): Bacteria > Actinomycetota > Actinomycetes > Mycobacteriales > Pseudonocardiaceae > Saccharomonospora > Saccharomonospora saliphila. The sequence continues at coordinate 1,638 of NZ_KB912621.1, read as the reverse complement.
GACGTTCGCGTTGTCGTCGTGCTCGGCGCGGTAGCGCCTTCCGCCCTCGGCGATCGGGTCGATCCGCCCGAAGATCCGGTCCCGGATCTCGCGCCAGCGCACGCCGCGCCGTTCGGCGTCCACGCCGAGCCGGGCCGCGTCGGCCGGTGTGGCCGCCAGGTCGGCGGGGTAGACGAACATCTTGGTGGGGATGCACCCGACGTTGAGGCAGGTGCCGCCGAACACGCCTTTCTCGACGATCGCGACCTTGTGGTCGGCGAAGCGGTGGTCGAGGATCGAGTTGCCCGATCCGGTACCCACGATGACGAGGTCGTAGTGCGGCACGGTGTGGCCCTTCCGCCGGGTGTGTTGTCAGTGTGCTCGGCGACGTGGTCGGTGATGTGGTCGCCGACGATGGTCCCGGCACCGCCAACGTCGCGGGTGACGGGGTTTGTTCCCCGGTGGTCCGCGCTCACGAGGGTCCGCGCGTGATCTCCAGCCGGGGCAGGTCGCCGGGCACGCCCCGCTCGATCAGCGCGAGTAGCGCGGCGGTGTCCACGTGTTCGTCGATGGCATCGGCGAGGGTGTCGAGCATCTTCTCGCGGCGCGCGTGGAAGCCGGGTGTGGTCCCGGGACGCCAGGCGATCCCGGCCTGGTCGGCCACCACGCCCAGCCAGTGCCTGCGGAACTCGTCGCGTTCGAGCATGCCGTGCCACATGGTCGCCCAGACGCCGTCGTGCGCCGCGCCGGGCAGGAACGGCTCCCGGTCGGGGGCGCCGTCCACGGTGCCGTGGTGGATCTCGTAGCCGGACACCGGGGTACCGCGCCAGGCGCCCTCCGGCGTGCGCAGCGTCTTGTCGCCGGTGAAGCGCACCTCGTGCGGCAGCAGCCCGAGCCCGGCCACGCGCTCGGTCGTCGACTCGACGCCGTCGTGGATCGCGCGCGTCAGCATCTGACAGCCGCCGCAGATGCCGAGCACCGGCCTGCCCGTCGCGGCACGCCGTTCGATCGCGCGGGCGAGCCCGGTGCGGCGCAACCAGGCCAGATCGTCCACGGTGGAACGGGTGCCGGGCAGTACGGCGAGGTCGGCGGCGGCCACGGTGTCCGGGTCGGTCGTGACCGTGACCGCGACACCGGGCTCGGCCACGAGCGGGTCGATGTCGGTGGCGTTGGACACGCGCGGCAGCCGCACCACGGCGACCCGCAGCGCCGCCGGGGACGCCGCGTCCTCCTCCGCCGCGGTGTCGAACGGTGAGCGGGTGACCGAGGCGCCCGCGAGGGTGTCCTCGGAGTCGAGCCACACCTCCGGCAGCCACGGCACCACGCCCAGGACCGGACGTCCGGTGACCTCGGTCACCGTCTCGAGGCCCGGCCGGAGCAGGCCGACATCACCGCGGAACTTGTTGACCAGGAACGCGGCGATGTGACGCTGGTCGTCCGGGCCGAGCAGCCCGACCGTCCCGGCGAGCGCCGCCAGTACCCCGCCCCGGTCGATGTCGCCGACCAGCAGCACCGGCAGATCGGCCGCGCGGGCCAGGCCCATGTTGACGTAGTCACCCGTGCGCAGGTTCACCTCGGCGGGACTGCCCGCGCCCTCGCAGAGCACGACGTCGTGGCGCGTGCGCAGCTCGGCCAGCGCGGCGTGCGCCTCGGCGGCGA
>NZ_KB912620.1:31016-34224 GCF_000383795.1 Saccharomonospora saliphila YIM 90502 | reverse complement strand
CGGGCGGCGGCGACCGCGCCCGCGACCCCCTCCGGGGTCGCCATCGGCACGCGCCCGACCGGGCTGCCGTCGGCGGGATTGTCGATCCGGATGTGGCGGTCGGTGTCGGTGTCCTGTGTGCTCGGGCCGACGGCGAGGTCGGTCATGCTCACCTCCGAAGAGCGCTGCGGGTCGCGCAGCGCAGGGCGGGTCGGGTCGTTGTCACGAGACGGACGCAGTCGCGGCCACGGGGGAACCCGGACGCGCGGGCCTCAGCTCCGGGAGAACTCGGCGCTGACGGCGTTCGGGCCGTCGTAGGTGCGGTCGGGGATGTTGCGCAGGTGGTCGAGCACCTCGTCGTCGGCGCCCTGGTCGCGGGCGTGGCGGACGAGATCGTCGCGGCTGCACGGGTAGTCCACGCCGGAGAGGTACTTCTGCATCTGGATCGGGTTCGGTTGGCTCATGGTCATCACCTCCGGCCTGCCGCATACCCCTCGCGGGCGGCGGGTAACCGGCGACGGTGGGGCTCGACCAGGATCGGCTACTCCGGACCGCGGTGCGCGTGTCCAACACGCTGCGGTCGCACGGCGTGCGATTCGCGCTCGCCGGTGGCTGCGCGGTGTATGCGCACGGAGGCCCGGCCTCCGACCACGACCTCGACGTGTTCCTGACCGAGCGGGACGCGCCGCTGGCGCGCACGGCGCTCGTGGCGGCGGGCCTGCGGCCGGTGGACCCGCCGGAGGACTGGCTGACCAAGGTCTACGACGACGACTGCCTGGTCGACCTGATCTTCCGGCCGAACGGGAGGCCGGTGACCCCGGCGCTGCTCGACAGCGCCGAGGAGATGCGGGTGGGGGCGACGGTGGCGCCCGTGCTGCCCGCCACCGAGCTGCTGGTGGACAAACTGCTCGTGCTGGGCGAGCACCGCTGCGATCTCACCGGGCTGCTTCCGGTCGCGCGAGCGGTGCGGGAGCGGGTGGACTGGCCGTCGGTGGCCGCCGAGACCGCGTCCTCCCCGTACGCGCGGGCGTTCTTGGGCCTGCTCGCCGATCTCGGCGTCGTCTCCGCCGACGACGTGGCACCACGGCGGGACGCGGCGATCCCGATGACGCGGAAGGAGTCACGATGAACCGCAGCGGCCCCAGCGGCGGCGACGCCGCCCGGGACGCCCCGGGCGCGCGGTACCGGGGTGGGCACGGTGAGGCGCCGGAGTACCGCGCGGCGCGGCTGCGCAGGACGCTGGCCGAGGACACCCGCACCGCCGAGCTCGGCATCCAGGTCAGCGTGCGGGGCGAGCACGTGTACCTGAGCGGGTCGGTGGCCTCGGCCGCGTGCAAGGAGTCGCTGGACACCGTGCTGCTTGAGCGGGAACCGGCGCTGGCCGTGCACAACGACGTCCGGGTGGTCGAAGCGGGCGAACCCGGAGATCCCGAGGTGCTGCGATGATCCGGGTGGCCGCGGTGGGCGACGTGCACCTGGGCGCGGACGCGCGGGGCCGGTTGCGCCCCGCGCTGGAGCACCTGCCCGACCGGGCCGACGTGCTGGTGCTGGCCGGGGACCTCACCCGGCACGGCACGGCCGAGGAGGCGGCGATCGTGGCGCGTGAGTTCGGTGATCTCGGACTGCCGGTGCTGGCGGTGCTGGGCAACCACGACCACCACGCGGACGCCGTCGCCGAGGTCACCCGGGTGCTGCGGGACGAGGGGGGCATCCGCGTGCTGGAAGGCGACGGCGTGGTGTTGCCGGTCAACGGGCTGCGGCTCGGCGTGGCCGGGGTGAAGGGTTTCGGCGGCGGGTTCGAGGGTCGCTGCGCGAGCGCGTTCGGCGAACCGGAGATGAAGGCGTTCGTGGGCCACACCCTCGACATCGCCGACACGCTGCGCGCGGCGCTGGCCGCGCTGGACTGCGACGTGCGGATCGCGCTGACCCACTACGCGCCCGTGCCCGACACCCTGCACGGTGAACCGCCGGAGATCTACCCGTTCCTCGGCGCCTACCAGCTCGGCGAGGCGGTGGACGCCACCGGCACCGACCTGGCGCTGCACGGGCACGCCCACCTCGGCTGTGAGCACGGGGTGACGCCGGGCGGGGTGCGGGTGCGCAACGTGGCCCAGCCGGTGATCCGTGCCGCCTACACCGTGTACCAGCTCGGTCCGGACGGACCGCCGCACGGCGACGGGGAACGGCAGGAGACCGGCGCGGGCCTCACCGGTGGCGGCGGGCCCCGCGGTGGGGAGGAGCGACCATGACGACCGCCGTGGTGTGGGAAGGCGACGCGGACTCCCCCACCGTGCTCGTGCTGGATCCGACCGACCCACCGGCGGCAGGGGCGGAACTGCCTCCGGGGTGGGACCCGCTGGCGCGCCGGCGGCAGGTCGTGTGGTGCCGGCTGGCCGCCCCGGACGCGCTGGCGGAGGCGAGCCGGCTACTGGGCGACCCGGACGCCCTGGGCAGGCCGATCGACGTGGTGCTGCCCGGCGGCGCGGAGAAAGACCCGGCAAGCCGGCTGCTGCGGCGGCACGCGGGCGCCGTGCGCTCGGTGGTGCTGATCGACGCGGCCCCGGAGCCGACCGGAGCGGACGGGGTCGCCGGAGGCGCGGTGCCCGTGCACCACGCCGGGGACGTGTCCCTCCGGGGACGCTCGCCGGACGGCGAGGACGTGTGCGCCGACGTCCAGCGAGCACTCGACGAACTCGACCGCACGGAGGTGCGGCCACCGCACACGGACCAGCCCCGGCCGCGTCCTGGGGACTCGTGAGTCAGGACCCCGGCGCCGAGGACACCAGTTCGTCGTCGTCGATCAGCAACCGCCCGCCGTGTTCGGTCAGGGACAGCCGGTGCTTCTCGCGGACGACCCGCCCGTCCCGGGTGCTGAAGTCGACGGTCACCTCGACCACGTCGTCGGCGGCGCGCCGGGGACCGCCGACGATGTCCACCGCCTCGATGCCCGCCCAGAAGGTGTTGTAGGAGTCGCGGCCCTGGTCGCGCAGTGTGGGACCGAGGCGGCGCCAGGCCGCGTCGGTGTCACCGGGCAGCAGGCCGTAGTACTCGCGCACCGCTCGCACCGGGTCGGCGGGCTGCTCGTCCGCCGGGTCCCGCACCGCCGGAGGGTCCTCCCCCGCGCCGTCCGGATCTTCCGCGTCGTCCGGGCGGGCTTCCTCGCCCGGGTCGCCCGCGTCCTCCGCGTCTGCCCGCGCGGATGTGTCCGGCTCGCCGTCCGCCCCGGCGG
>NZ_KB912620.1:25758-30916 GCF_000383795.1 Saccharomonospora saliphila YIM 90502 | reverse complement strand
CACCACGACCCGCGCGCCCTCGGCCGCGAACCCGCGGGCCAGTGCCGCGCCGATGCCGTTGCCGCCACCGGTGACGACGACGCCCGACCCGGCGAGATCGAATCCGGCCGCGCGGCTCACAGCCCGCCGCCCAGCGTGGTACCGCCGTCGATGACCAGCGTCTGCCCGGTGATCCAGCCCGCCTGCTCGGAGAGCAGGAACGCCACGGCGCCGGCGACATCGGACGGCACACCGAGCCGCTTCATCGGGTAGGCGGCGGCGACCTCCTCCTCCCGGTCGGCGTAGAGGGCCGTGGCGAACCGGGTCTTGACCACCGCGGGGGCGACGGCGTTGACCCGGATGGACGGCGCGAGCTCGTGCGCCAGCTCGGTGGTGAGCCGGATCAGCGCGGCCTTGCTCACCCCGTACATGCCGATCCCCGGCGAGGTCCGCAGTCCCGCGATGGAGGCCACGTTGACGATCGCGCCGCCGTGCTCGCCCATCCACGCGTCGCGCACGGTGCGCGTCCAGGCCAGCGGCGAGAGCACGTTCACCCCGAAGATCTTGGCGGCGGCGTCGGTGTCCACGTCGAGCACGGAGCCGTAGGTGGGGTTGATGCCGGTGTTGTTGACCAGGTAGTCGACGCGCCCGAAGGTCTCCAGCGTGCGCGTGACGGCCTCCTCCTGGTGCGCCGCGTCGTCGGCCTTGCCGGGCACACCGAGCGCGACCGCGCTCCCGCCCAGTTCCTCGACCGCCTCGGCCAGCGGCTCGGGCTTGCGGGCGGTGATGCAGACCTTCGCGCCCGCCTCCACGAGCGAGGTGGCCACACCGAGTCCGATGCCTCGGCTGGCACCTGTCACAATGGCGACACGGCCCTTGAGGGATTCCACTGCCGTTCTCCAATCCTTGCTAAGCGCTCGCTTACACTTCGGGTATGACGATGTCGCTGTCGGCCGAACTGTGGCCGGATGTCCAGCCGGAGGCCGCCCGCCGGTTGATGCTGGCCGGGGTCGAGTCCTTCGCCCGGCGTGGCTACCACGCCACCACCACCCGCGACATCGCCGGGAACGCGGGCATGAGCCCGGCGGCGTTGTACGTGCACTTCCCGTCCAAGGCGGCACTGCTGTTCGCGATCAGCCGCAGCGGCCACGAGCAGGCGCTCGCGCTCGTGCGGGGCGCGGCGGAGTCGTCGGACGACCCGGCCGAGGCGATGCGGGAGCTGGTGCGGCGGTTCGTGGCCTGGCACGCCCGGCGGCACACCGTCGCGCGGGTCGTGCAGTACGAGCTGGGCGCGCTACCAGAGACCGAGTACCAGGTGGTCGCCGACCTGCGCCGGGACATCGAGCGGCTCGTGACCGAGCTGGTCGTGCGCGGGGAACGCTCCGGCGTGTTCACCGTCGGCGACGCGGCCACGGCGGCGCGCGCCGTGCTCTCGCTGGGCGTCGACGTCGCGCGGTGGTACAGCGAGCGCTCGCGCCGCTCCCCGACCGAGCTGGGCGCGGAATACGGCGAGCTGGCCCTGCGCATGCTCGGCGCGTCACCGGACTGACCGAGACCCACACGCACCTCCCGTCCGGTCCGACACCGCACCCGCTCCCGTCGCCCACATACTAAGCGCTCGCTCACCTCCCCCGCCACCCCCTCCGGCGCACGCCGTCAAGGCCTCCTTCACTGCGTTCAGTGCAGTAAAGGAGGCCTTGACGGCAGGACAACTAGCCGGGGGCGTCGCCGACGACGGGTTCGAGGATCGTGGCCCACTGGGCGATGAGGCGCCTGCGGCGGCGGGTGTCGTCGGTGAGCAGGCCCGCCAGGCCCAGGCCACGGGCGAGGTCGAGCGTGGCCTGGACCGTCTCGCGCACACCGGGGCGGGACTCGTCGGCGCCCAGCAGCTCCACGGCGACCCGGTGCGCCTCCCGCCCCACACGGGCCTCCAGCGGGACGAGCACCTCCCGCAACGCCGCATCGGTGGAGGCGGCCACCCACAGGTGCAGCGCCGCGCGGAACTTCGCGCCCGTGTAGAGGTCGAGCAGCAACTCCGCCACCGGAAGCGCCCGCGACGGTCCCTGCGGCAGCTCGGCCGCCCGGCGGCGCAGCTCGGCGATCTGCTCGTCGGTGAGAAACTCCACGGCCGCGACCACCAGCTCCTCCCGGGTCGGGAAGTGGTGCTGCGCCGCGCCGCGCGAGACCCCGGCACGCTCGGCGATCACGCCGACCGTCGTGCCGGACCATCCCTTCTCGGCGAGGCACTCGACGGCGGCGTCGACGAGCCGCCGCCGAGTGGTCCGGCTGCGCTGCTGCCTCGGTTCACGCGCCATCGACCGGATCGACCCAGAAGTCGAGCTGCAGGTCGGCCTCGCTCGCGGCGAGCCGGTAGCCGGACAGGTCGGTCACCCCTTCGGCGGCGAGCACCTCGTCGTCGATGAAGAACTCGCCGGTGACCTCCCGGCTGGGCTTGGTCAGGATCGCGTGCGCGGCGTCGGCGACGATCTCCGGGGTGCGGGAGCGCCCGGCCAGCTCGGAACCGACCACGTTGCGGATCGCGGCGGTGTCGATCGTCGTACGCGGCCACAGCGAGTTGGCCGCGATCCCGTCGCCGCGCAGCTCGGCGGCGAGTCCGACGGTGACCAGGCTCATCGAGTACTTGGCGATGCTGTAGGCGAGGTGGCCGCCGGAGAACCACTTCTCCTCCAGCCGGATCGGCGGCGAGAGGGTGAGCACGTGCGGGTTGCCCGCCTGCCGCAACCACGGGATCGCGGTGCGCGAGAGCAGGAACGAACCGCGGGCGTTGATGTCCTGCATCAGGTCGTAGCGCTTCATCGGGATGTGCTCGGACGGCGTCAGGTCGATGGCGCTCGCGTTGTTCACCACGATGTCGATGCCGCCGAACTGTTCGGCCGCCTGCCGCACGGCGCCTTCGACGGCCTCGTCGTCGCGCACGTCACCGACGATGGGCAGCGCGGCCCCTCCCGCCTGCTCGACCGCCCGCGCGGCCGTGTGGATGGTGCCGGGCAGGCTCGGGTGTGGCTCGGCCGTCTTGGCCAGCAGCGCGACGTTCGCGCCGTCCCTGGCGGCGCGGACGGCGATCGCCTCGCCGATCCCCCGGCTGCCACCGGACATGATCAGCGTCTTGCCGGCGAGTGTGGTCACGGTGCACTCCTGTGTCGTTCGGATGTCGGTCGGATGTGGGCCGTCGCCGGCGGTGCCGGTGGCGACCCGGTGTCGGTGCCGTCGGGCACCGGGTGCGCACGGCGTCGGGCGCGGAAACCTCGGAAGGCGGCCCCGGGACGGAGGCGGTGCTCTCGTAGGGAGGCGGTGCCGGTACGAGCGGGCTCGTCCGGTGTGGAGTTCAGTACGACTTGGGCAGGCCGAGGCTGTGCTGGGCCACGAAGTTGAGCACCATCTCCCTGCTGACCGGGGCGATGCGGCCCACCCGGACCGCGCCCAGCAACGTGCCGAGGCCGTACTCCGAGGCCAGGCCGTTGCCGCCGTGGACCTGGACGGACTGATCGACCGCGCGGATCGCCACCTCGGCGGCGGCGTACTTGGCCATGTTGGCCGCCTCACCCGCGCCGAGGTCGTCGCCCGCGTCGTAGAGGGCGGCGGCCTTGCGGGTCATCAGTGTCGCCAGTTCCAGCTCGATCTTGATCTGGGCGAGCGGGTGCGCCAGCCCCTGGTGCGCCCCGATCGGCGTGTCGAACACACTGCGCTGCCGGGCGTAGGCCACGGCCTTGTCCAGCGCGTAGCGGGCGATGCCGAGCGAGAACGACGCGCCCATGATGCGTTCGGGATTCAGCCCGGCGAACAACTGCGCGAGCGCGGCGTCCTCGGAGCCGACCAGCGCGTCGGCGGGCAGGCGCACCTGGTCGAGCACGAGCTCGAACTGCTGGTCGGCCGACACCAGATCCATCGGGATCGGCCGGTACTCGAAGCCGGGTGTGTCGGTGGGGACGATGAACAGCGCCGGTTTGAGCGTGCCCGTCCGGGCGTCGGCCGTGCGGCCGACCACGAGCACGGCGTCGGCCTCGTCCACCCCGGAGATGAACACCTTGCGCCCGGTGAGCAGCCAGTCTCCCCCGCTCTCCCGCGTGGCGGTGGTGGTCAGCCGGTGCGCGTTCGATCCGGCGTCGGGCTCGGTGATGGCGAACGACATGCGCACCCGCCCGTCTGCGAACCGGGGCAGCCAGTGCCGCTTCTGCGCGTCGGTGCCGAACCGGGCCAGCACGGTGGCGCAGATCGCGGGCGAGACCACCATGAGCAGCATGGGCGTGCCCGCCGCGCAGAACTCCTCGCAGACGGCGGCGAGCTCGCCGATGCCCGCGCCACCGCCGCCGTAGGCTTCGGGCACCGCCACCCCGAGGTAGCCCAGCCTGCCCGCCTCGTCCCACAGCTCGGTGGTGTGCCCGCCGGAGCGGGCCTTGGCGGCGTAATAGTCGTGTCCGTACCTGCCCGCCAGTTCCGCCACGGCCTCGCGCAGCGCCTGCCGTTCGGTCGGCTCGGTGAAGTCCACGCCCGCTCCTTAGCTCGTTCGCTCGCCGGTACCGTCCGCACCGGGCCCCGGCGCGCCGTCGCCGGTGCCCTCTCCGCCGTCGCCGTCGGGGACGGTGTCGACGACGGCGAGCACCGCACCCTGCCCGACCTGCTGGCCCGCCACGACGGGCAGCTCCGTCAGGACCCCGTCGGCAGGGGCGTCCACGCGGTGCTCCATCTTCATCGCCTCCAGCCACAGCACGGGCTGCCCGGACCGCACGCGCTCGCCCCGCGCCACGGCCACCCGCGCCACGGTTCCCGGCATGGGCGCCAGCAGCGACCCCGGCGCGTGCTCGGTGCCGGGCTCGGCCAGCAGCGGCACCGGCGTGAGAGACACCGTTCCGAGCGGCGAATCCACGACGACCAGGTCCGGGTACCGGGCCACGTCGAATGTCCGCCGCAGACCCGCGTCGTCGAGCACGACGCGGTCCGGGTCCGCGCGCACGAGGCGCACGCCGGGGTGGTCGTCGGCCCGCAGCCCCGAGCGGGTGAGGCGGTAGCGCACCTCGTGCTCGGTGTCGGTGGCCGGTGCGGTGCCGGCGACGCGGTAGCGCTTGCGCTGCGGGGCGGAGACGACGTTGCGCCACCCGCTCGGCAGTCCGCACCACTCGGTCGGCATGGGCGTGACCACCGAGATGTCCAGCGCCGCTCC
>NZ_KB912620.1:19552-25658 GCF_000383795.1 Saccharomonospora saliphila YIM 90502 | reverse complement strand
GATAGGCGTTGGCGGTCAGCGGCGTGCCGAGGCCGAACTCCTCGGCGCGAGCGGTGAGGTCGTCGCCGTCGACGTGCGCGACCGCGACGTCCAGCCCGAGCCGGCCTGCCAGCGTCCGCAGCGCGTTGGCGAGCCCGGCCGGGTTGAGCCCGCCCGCGTTGGTCACGACGGTCACCCCGGCGTCGTGGGCCCGGCCGAGGCACTGCTCCATCTGCCGCAGGAACGTCGTCGCGTAGCCGCGCGCGGGGTCCTTGGCGCGGGCGCGGCCGAGAATGAGCATCGTCAGCTCGGCGAGGTAGTCGCCGGTGAGCACGTCAACGGGCCCGTCGTCGAGCATCTCGGCGACGGCCGAGAACCGGTCGCCGTAGAAGCCGGACGCGTTCGCGATCCGGAGCATGCGCCTCCTCCCACCGAGGACCTCGCCGACGGGCACGGTCAGGGCCGCCGTCCGGTCCGGAGGAGCTCGCTGACCTCCCGGTCGCGCTCAGCACCCCGGCCGGACGGCTCAGCCTGCCACCGCCCGGCGAGAAAAAGCAAGCACGCCTGATTTTTTCGCCCTGTTGTTGGCATCACGCCAGCACGCTGTGGTGGACTAGGCTCGGCCCCGGCACGACCCACCCGGGACACACGGCGAAGCGGGAGGCACTGTGGCCGGAGACACCGCTGTCGGCGGCGGCGAACGAGACGGCGCCGGTTACCACGAGATCCGGTACGCGGTCGCCGACCGCGTCGCCACGATCACCCTCGACCGGCCACGGGCCCGCAACGGCTACACGGTGCGCATGGCCGACGAGATCGTCGACGCGCTCGACCGAGCCGACACCGACGAGGACGTGCGCGTGGTGGTCCTCACCGGCGCGGGCGGGGACTTCTCCGTCGGCGCCGACCTCTCCGGCGGCGGATTCGAGTTCGACCAGGACACCCCCGACCCGGCCTGGCAGGAGCCCGCGGGGCGGGTCTCGGCGCGCGTCTTCGCGCTCACCAAGCCGGTCATCGCCGCGATCCACGGCGCGGCCATCGGCGGCGGCATCACGATCACGCTGTCCGCCGACTACCGGCTCGCCGCCACCGACGCGCGCTTCGGGTTCGTCTTCGTCCGCCGCGGCATCTACCCCGAGGGCGCCTCGGCCTGGTTCCTGCCCCGGATCGTCGGGATGGGCCGCGCCCTCGACTGGATGGTCAGTGGACGGGTCTTCGACGCCGACGAGGCCCACGCGGCCGGGCTCGTGCACCGGGTCCATCCACCCGAGCGGCTGCTCGACGAGGCGTACGCGCTGGCCGCCGACCTCGTCACCCACACCGCGCCCGTGTCGGTGGCCGTGACGCGGCAGCTCCTGCACCGGATGGCGGGGGCGCCGGGGCCGGAGCCGGTGCACGAGGTGGACTCCCGGCTCATCGCGAGCCTGCCGGGCAACGCCGACTCCGTGGAGGGTGTGCTGTCGTTCTTGGAGAAGCGTCCACCGCGCTTCGGCCTGCGCGTCAACGACGACCTGCCGGACTTCCTGCCCTGGGCCGCTCGGCCCGGCTCCGCGGACCCGGCCGGGGAAGGAGAGCGAGGGTGAGCCGCGACTACCCCGCCGAGCCCTGGCGCCTGGCGGGCGAGGCCTACCTCTCGGTGTGGCGGGTGCCGGTGTACGCGCTTCCCCGCGTGCCGGAGGTCGTCACCCCGGTGACGTTTGCCGGGCACGCCTTCGTGATCACCGCGTGGATCGACTACACCCCGCCGGGCCAACTGGCCTACCACGAGCTGCTGGCCACCGTCGCCGTGCGCCACGGGACCCGTCCGGCGGGCAGCATCACCGAGATCTGGGTCGACAGCGACGCCTCGCTGGAGGGGGGCCGCCGGCTCTGGGGCATCCCGAAGGAGAAGGCCGCGCTCGACTTCCGGTACGGGCCGACGTTCACGGCGACCGCGACGGCCGACCGCGCGACACCGGCGACGCCCTTCCCGGGCGCGGGGACGGGCGGGGCCGGACAGCGGGCCGCGCGGCCCCTGGCCCGGGCGACGTTCACTCCCCGTCCGATCGGTTCTCCGGCGGCCCGCCTGACGTTCTCGATCATCCAGGCGGTGGCGGGCTCACCGTACGTGAGCCCCGTGCGGGCGTGGGCGCGTCCCCGCGCGGCGTCGGCGCGGTGGGAACTCGCCCCCGACGGCCCGCTCGGATACCTCGCGGGCCGTCGCCCGCTGGCCAGCGCCCACCTGCGCGATGCCCGGCTGGTCTTCGGCACACCCCGGCGGTGACCGACGGGCTGAGCAGGGCCGATAGACTCGGCGCCGTGAGTGACGCCCTGGACGAATTCCACGAGGACCTGCCCGAACAGATGCGCATCCGGCGCGAGAAGCTGGACCGGTTGCGCGAGTCGGGCGCCGAGCCGTATCCGGTCGGGTATCCGAGGACGACCACGATCGCGACGGTGCGTGACCAGCACGGCGACCTCGACGCCGACCAGCACACCGGGCACCGCGTGGCGATCACCGGGCGGGTCATGCTCTACCGCACCGGCGGCAAGCTGTGCTTCGCCACCCTGCGCGACGCCTCGGGGTCCCTCCAGGTCATGCTCTCACTCGACCGGGTCGGCGCCGAGGCGCTCGAGGCGTGGAAGACCGACGTGGACCTCGGCGACCACGTGGGCGTGACCGGGGAGGTCATCACGTCCAAGCGCGGGGAACTGTCCGTGCTCGCCGACGAGTGGACACTGACCTCCAAGTGCCTGCGGCCGCTTCCGGAGAAGCACAAGGGGCTCACCGACCCCGAGGCGCGGGTGCGCCAGCGCTACGTCGACCTCATCGTCAACCCGGAGGCGCGGCGGTTGGCGCACCAGCGGGCGGCGGCGGTGCAGGCGCTGCGCTCGGTCCTGCTGGACCGCGAGTTCCTCGAGGTGGAGACGCCGATGCTGCACCCGGTGCACGGCGGCGCCACCGCCCGGCCGTTCACCACGCACATCAATGCCTACGACCTCGACCTCTACCTGCGGATCGCGCCCGAGCTCTACCTCAAGCGACTGGTGGTCGGCGGGATCGAGAAGGTCTTCGAGATCAACCGCTCGTTCCGGAACGAGGGCGCCGACTCCACGCACAACCCCGAGTTCACGATGCTGGAGTGGTACGCCGCCTACGGCGACTACAACGACGGCATGGCCATCACCCAGCAACTCGTCCGCGCGGCCGCCGAGGCGGTCTTCGGCGACACCGTGGTGCGCAGCCCGCGCCACGGCGAGGTGGACCTCGCGGGCGAGTGGCCGCGGATCACGCTGCACGGGTCCGTGTCCGAGGCCCTCGGCGCCGAGGTCACCCCGCGCACCCCCGTGGAGGAGCTGCGCAAGCACGCCGACGCCCACGACATCGTCTGGGACGCCTCCTGGGCCCCGGGCAAACTGGTGGAGCACCTGTTCGAGGAACTGGTCGAGCACACGCTGGTGCGCCCCACGTTCGTCCGCGACTTCCCGGTGGAGACCAGTCCGCTCACCCGGACCCACCGGGACGATCCGCTGCTGACCGAGAAGTGGGACCTCATCGGGTTCGGCATGGAGCTGGGCACCTGCTTCTCCGAGCTGATCGACCCGGTGGAACAGCGTCGGCGGCTGACCGAGCAGTCACTGCTGGCCGCGGGTGGTGACCCGGAGGCGATGCAGATCGACGAGGACTTCCTGCGCGCGCTGGAGTACGGCATGCCGCCAACGGTCGGCGCGGGGCTGGGCCTCGACCGGCTGCTCATGGCCTTCACCGGCAAGGGCATCCGGGAGACGATCCTGTTCCCGATGGTCAAGCCGGTCTGAACCGCCCCGGCGGGACACCGGTCCACCGGGTGAAGGCACGCACGAAGCTGGACGACTCGGCATAGCCGAGACGGTGGGCGATCTGCTCCACCGACAGCGCGCGCCCGGCCAGCAGCTCCTCGGCGCGGGCGCGGCGCAGTTCGTCGACCAGTGCACGGAAGCTGGTTCCCTCGGCGGCCAGCCGTCGCCGCAGAGTCCGCACCGTCATCGACAGCTCGGCCGCGATCTCGTCCATCCCGGCTCCGAGGCCGCCGGGACCGCGCAGGAGCTCGCGAACGCGCCGGGCCACCCCGTCGCGGTCGCGCCGCCGAGCGAGCAGATCGCGGCACTGGCGCTCGCACAGGGCGGCGGTGTGCTCGTTGGCCTGCGGCATCGGCCGGTCCAACAGCTCCCGGGCGAACGCGATCCCCGCGCCGTCGGCCTCGGGAGCCGGGCGCACCCCGAGCAGTTCGGCCATGAGGGTGTGTCCGGCCGCGACGTCGCGGGCGAGCAAGAACGGCCGCACGTCCCCGGGAACCGCCTCGGCGTGGAACCGCAGCCCGGCGCTGTCCTCGTGCACGCACAGCCGCGGAACGCAGAAGACGTAGGTCAGCTCGATGTAGTGCAGCGCGAGCCGCAAGGCCGCGCCCACCGTCGGGCTGCTGGTGACCGCGAACCCCCAGATGCCGTAGGCGGTGGCGTGGTACCGCCGTCCCACCCGCGCGCCGAGCGCGGCCGGGTCCTCGCCACACGCGGCGACGACGTTGCGCACCACCGCGAGCTCCTGGTGTGCCTCCACCTGCGCGAGGGGGTCGGCGATCGTGTCGAGGTCCAGACCGGTGCCCGACAGCGCCGCCGAGACTCCCACGCCTCGTTCGGTGGCGAATCGCACCAGCAGCGCGACACTGGCCACGCCCCGAGGGAAGTCCCAGTCGAGCATATGTCCGAAAATATCAACGTCGTGTCCCCGCAGTCGCTGGAACGCCGTGCCCGCGCTGTCTAGCGTCCCGGGTCCATGGAGACGATCAGCACGACCGCAGTCGTCGTCGGTGCCGGATTCGGCGGTCTCGCCGTGGCGCACGCGCTGCGCCGATCCGGCACCTACGACTTCGTCGTCCTCGAGGCCGCCCCCGGTCTCGGCGGAGTGTGGCGGGACAACACCTACCCCGGGGCCGGGTGCGACGTGCCCTCGCCGCTGTACTCGTTCTCGTTCGCGCGCAACCCCACCTGGCCACGCCGCTACGCGCACCAGCCCGACATCCTCGCCTACCTCGACCGCGTCGCCCGCCGCTCCGGAGTCCTGAGCCACGTGCGGTTCCGCAGCGAGGTCGTCTCGGCCGACTTCGACCGCGGCACCGCGCGCTGGCTGGTCCGCACCGCCGACGGCACCACGTACGCCGCGCGGGTGCTGGTGCCCGCCACGGGCCAGCTCTCCCGGCCCGCCTATCCCGACGTACCGGGACTCGACTCCTTCGCGGGACCCTCGTTTCACTCGGCGCGGTGGGAGCACGACCACGACCTGCGCGGCAAGCGCGTCGCGGTGATCGGCACGGGCGCGAGCGCCGTGCAGTTCGTCCCGCGCATCCAGCCCGAGGTGGCACACCTGACGCTGTTCCAGCGGTCGGCACAGTACGTCATGCCCAAGCGCGACCGGGTCTACACCGCCTGGCAGCACCGCCTCCTGCGGGCCGCGCCCTGGCTCCAGTCGCTCGACCGGTTCGGCTTCTGGCTCTACGCCGAGTTCGCGCAGGTGTGCCTGTCACGGTGGCAGGTGTTCACGCCGCTGTTCGCGTGGCAGACCCGCAGGCACCTGCGCCGTCAGGTCCCCGACCCGGCACTGCGCCGTCGGCTCACGCCCGACTACGCGCTCGGCTGCAAGCGCGTGCTGTTCAGCAACGACTACCTGCCCGCGCTGACGCGATCCAATGTGGACCTGGTGACCGAGCCGGTGGCCGAGGTGACGCCGACAGGGGTCCGCACCAGCGACGGGCACCACCACGACGCCGACGTGCTCATCCTCGGAACGGGCTTCGCGGCCACCGACATGCTCTCCTCGCTGACGGTGCGCGGCCTCGACGGCCGCGTTCTCTCGCGGACCTGGGCGGACGGCGCGCGAGCGCACCTGGGTATCACCGTGCCCGGCTATCCGAACCTGTTCCTGCTGTACGGGCCGAACACCAACCTCGGCGGCGGCTCGGTGCTGCACATGCTGGAGAGCCAGGCGCGGTACGTGGCCGACGCGGTGCGCCTGCTGGCCGCGCGGCCGGACGTGGCCCTGGACGTGCGCCCCGAGGCGGAACGGCGCTGGGACGCCGAGGTGCAGGGCCGGTTGCGCCGGTCGGTGTGGACC
>NZ_KB912620.1:16568-19452 GCF_000383795.1 Saccharomonospora saliphila YIM 90502 | reverse complement strand
CGTTCGTGCTCCTCGGCGTGGCGGCGCTGGCCGTGTCGGTGTGGCTGGTCCGGCGGCCACCCCGCACGGGAGCGGACGCGCTCCTGCGGATCGCGGTCGGCCTCGGCGCCTTCACGATGCTCACGCCCGCGACCCGCTTCGGTTATCTCGTGTACGTGTCGGTCCTGCTGGGCACGACGATGGTGTTCCGGGGCCGGGCCGCGGCTCCCCTCGGCACCACGAGACCCGGCTCCGGCGTCGACCGCGACCCCGCCCGCCTTACTTCTTCTTGACGCGGGTCGCGCCACCGCGCCCACGGAGCTGCACGCCGGACTCCGAGAGCACCCGGTGGACGAACCCGTACGAGCGCCCCGTCGACTCGGCCAGAGCGCGGATGCTCGCCCCCTTCTCGTACTTCTTCTTGAGATCGGCGGCCAGCTTGTCGCGCGTGTTTCCGGTGATGCGCGCGCCCTTCTTGAGGTCTGCCACGTCAATCCACCTTCCGCCCGTTGGTGTTTCGGGCTACTTTCAGCCCCTGCCGTCGCAATGATCGAACACTGAGCCGCCGAATGCCAGACGACGGCGGAAAATCATGCCTGAAAGGCGGGGAAATCTCTCCGATGCGGTACTCGTGCCACCGTGATCGCCCACCCATGGCCCCTGGCGAGCCGCGTCGCCGGCGGGAGTAGTACGCCACACTCCACGGCAGGTGGACGTTACCCGCGCGACAGAATTGCTCTCGGTATTACCGGCGCGACCGGCCGCCACTCTGTGGTGACAAATCGATTACGTGCCGAGATACCTCTGTAGTACTCACTTCACGCACCGAGTTCACTCGAACAGGTTTGGTGATCGCCACCTGTTCAGGCGAGTTCCACGAGTTCGCGATAATCGTCGGACCACAGATCTTCCGTGCCATCCGGCAACAAGATCACCCGTTCGGGTTCCAGTGCCTCGACCGCTCCCGGGTCGTGGGTCACCAGCACCACCGCCCCGGCATACCCGCGCAGCGCGTCGAGCACCTGCGCCCGGCTCGCCGGGTCGAGGTTGTTGGTCGGCTCGTCGAGCAGCAGCACGTTCGCCGCGCTCGACACCAGCCCGGCCAGCGCCAGCCGCGTCTTCTCACCGCCCGAGAGCGTCCCCGCGGGCTGGTCGAGCTGCTCACCGCTGAACAGGAACTGCCCGAGCAGGTTACGCAACTCCTGCGCCCCCGTGTCCGGCGCGAGATGCCGGATGTTGGACCACACGCTCTCGGCGTGGTCGAGCGTCTCGTGCTCCTGTGCGTAGTAGCCGAGGCGCAGCCCGTGTCCGGGCACGACCCTGCCGGTGTCCGGCTCCTCCAGGCCCCCGAGCAGCCGCAGCAGAGTCGTCTTGCCCGCGCCGTTGAGCCCGAGCACCACCACTTTGGACCCCCGGTCGATGGCCAGGTCCACGCCGGTGAAGATCTCGAGCGAGCCGTAGGTCTTCGACAGTCCTTCGGCCGTCAGCGGTGTGCGCCCGCAGGAGGCGGGCGCCGGGAAGGTGATCTTGGCGACCTTGTCGGACTGGCGTTCCTCGTCGAGGTCGGCGAGCATCTGCTCGGCCCGGCGCGCCATGTTCTTGGCGGCGACCGCCTTGGTGGCCTTCGCCCCGAGCTTGGCCGCCTGTTGTTGCAGCGCGGAGGCCTTCTTCTCGGCGTTGGCCCGCTCGCGCCTGCGCCGCTTCTCGTCGGTGGCGCGCGCGTCGAGGTAGCGCTGCCAGGTCATGTTGTAGCTGTCCAGCTCGCCCCGGTTGGCGTCGAGGAACCAGACCTTGTTGACCACCTCGTCGAGCAGGTCCACGTCGTGGCTGATCACCACGAGCCCGCCCTCGTGCGACTTCAGGAAGCCGCGCAGCCAGGTGATCGAGTCGGCGTCGAGGTGGTTGGTCGGCTCGTCGAGCAACAGCATCGTGCCCGACTTGCCACCGGCCCCCGACTCCGAGGCGGCGAACAGGATGCGCGCCAGCTCCACACGGCGACGCTGCCCGCCGGAGAGGGTGGACAGCGGCTGCGGCAGTACCCGGTCCTCCAGTCCGAGGTTGGCACAGATGCGCGCCGCCTCGCTCTCGGCGGCGTAGCCACCGAGAGCGGCGAAGCGCTCCTCAAGCCTGCCGTAGCGGCGCACCGCCTTGTCCCGCTCGGTCTCGTCGACCAGCTCGGCCATCGCCGACTGCGCCTTCTCCATGTCCCGGAGCAGCACGTCCAGGCCCCGCGCCGAGAGGACCCGGTCCTTCGCCGCGACCGACAGGTCGCCCTCACGCGGGTCCTGGGGCAGGTAGCCGACCTCCTCGCCGTGGGAGATCTCGCCCGCGTACGGGTCGCCCTCCCCGGCGAGCACACGCAACGTGGTCGTCTTGCCCGCGCCGTTGCGGCCCACGAGGCCGATCCGGTCGCCGGGCTGGATCCGCAGGGTGGTGTCGGAGAGCAGGATGCGCGAAGCCGCGCGCAGTTCGAGGCCGCTGGCCGTGATCAATGGGAGCTCCGTGGCGTAGCAGAGGCGTTGCGGACGACGTGGACAGGCACCGGGAACGCGGTACCGGGCGGGTGCCTACTCCAGTCGAACGACCACGGCACCCAGTGTAGGGGGCGGTGTCCACCGAGATCCGTCCGTGGTGCGCGGGGTCACCGGGCCTGGCGGGCGGGGCGCCGCACCGCGTACCGGGGGATGCCGGATGTCTCAGCCGTGGCGGGTCACCGGACCACGACCTCGACGGCACGCGCCCGGCGCGCGGCCTCGTCGAGCACCGCCCTGCGCGGCTCGGCGACGTCGAGCACGCGGGACTCGGCTCGCGCGAACAGGTCGGCCAGGCGCGAATCCGCGGCGAGTTCGTCCAGTGCCCTGCGATCGCCGCCGAGCACCACGCCGTCGAGCTCGCCCAGTCGCGA
>NZ_KB912620.1:12237-16468 GCF_000383795.1 Saccharomonospora saliphila YIM 90502 | reverse complement strand
CGCCGCCGGTTCCACCGCGCCGACACCTCGTTCCGGCGCGCGGCCGGGTGCCGGGCCGGGGTAGGCACGACCGCTCTCCACGTGCGCGGCGCTTCTCCCACGTGCGCGGCGCTCGTCTAGGCTGACGAGGCCGGACGGGCAGGGCCGCCCGCCGCTACCGGACCGCCGGCGAGATCGTTCCCATAGCGCTTCGGGATCGATTAAGATCGCTTCGACGGGCCCGGAGACCGGGCAACCGGGGTAACCGGCAACAGCGAACGCGCAGACTCAGGGAGCCGAATCTAGTGTCGGACAACGCCGCTACGGACAACAACCCGCTGGTGCGCCGGAGGTATCCGGCCGACTGGACGGATCTGGACACCCGGGCCGTGGACACCGTCCGCGTACTCGCGGCCGACGCGGTCGAGCACTGCGGGAGCGGGCACCCCGGCACCGCGATGAGCTTGGCCCCGGTCGCCTACTCGCTGTTCCAGCGCATCATGCGGCACGACCCCACCGACCCGGAGTGGCCCGCGCGGGACCGCTTCGTGCTGTCGGCGGGGCACAGCAGCCTCACGCTCTACATCCAGCTCTTCCTCGCCGGTTACGGCCTTGAGATGGACGACCTCAAACAGCTCCGCCGCTGGGGCTCGCGGACGCCGGGCCACCCGGAGTACCGCCACACCCCCGGCGTGGAGACCACGACCGGGCCCCTCGGCCAGGGACTGGCCAACGCCGTGGGCATGGCGATGGCGGCCCGGCGCGAGCGCGGTCTGCTCGACCCGGACGCCGCGCCGGGGCAGAGTCCGTTCGACCACCACATCTACGTGATCGCCTCCGACGGCGACATCGAGGAGGGCGTCACCTCCGAGGCGTCGTCGCTGGCGGGCAGGCAGGAACTCGGCAACCTCGTGGTGGTCTACGACGACAACAAGATCTCCATCGAGGACGACACGACCGTCGCCCTGTCCGAGGACACGGCCAAGCGCTACGAGGCCTACGGCTGGCACGTGCAGGTGGTCTCCGGCGGTGAGGACGTCGTCGCGTTCGAGGAGGCCGTCGCCGCCGCGAAGGCCGAGACCACGCGACCGTCGTTCATCCTGCTGCGCACGGTGATCGGTTACCCCGCACCGACCAAGATGGACACCGGCAAGGCCCACGGCGCCGCTCTCGGCGCCGACGAGGTGGCCGGGGTGAAGAAGGCTCTGGGCTTCGACCCTGAGCGCAGCTTCGCCATCGACGACGAGGTGCTCGACCACGCCCGTCAGGTCGGCGAGCGGGCCAAGGCCGAGCACGCGCGCTGGCAGGAGCGCTTCGACGCCTGGGCCGAGGCCAACCCCGAGCGGGCCGCACTCGCCGAGCGGCTGCGCACGCGCACCCTGCCCGAGGGGTGGGCGGCCTCGCTGCCCTCCTGGGAGCCCGACGCGAAGGGCATCGCCACCCGCAAGGCCTCCGGCGAGGTTCTCAACGCCGTCGGCGACGTGCTGCCGGAGCTGTGGGGCGGCTCGGCCGACCTCGCCGAGAGCAACAACACGATCATCAAGGACTCCCCGTCGTTCGGCCCGGCGACCGCCTCGACGGAGATGTTCGCCACCGAGCCCTACGGGCGGAATCTGCACTTCGGCGTGCGCGAGCACGCGATGGGCGCGATCCTCAACGGCATCGCCCTGCACGGCGGCACCCGCCCCTACGGCGCGACGTTCCTCATCTTCAGCGACTACATGCGGCCTGCCGTGCGGCTGGCCGCGCTGATGAAGGCGCCCGTGGTGTACGTGTGGACGCACGACTCGATCGGCCTGGGCGAGGACGGACCCACCCACCAGCCGATCGAGCACCTGGCCTCCCTGCGGGCCATCCCGGGGCTCAACGTCGTGCGCCCCGCCGACGCGAACGAGACCGCGGCCGCGTGGAAGGCCGTGCTCGAGGACGTGCACGCCCCGTCCGGGCTGGCGTTGACCCGGCAGAACGTGCCCGTGCTCTCCGGCACCAGCGCCGAGGGCGTGGCCAGGGGCGGGTACGTGCTCGCCGAGGCCTCGAACGGGGCGCCGGAGCTGCTGCTGCTGGCCACCGGCTCCGAGGTGCAGCTCGCGCTGGCCGCCAGGGAGACGCTGGAGGCCGACGGCGTGCCGACGAGCGTGATCTCGATGCCCTGCGTCGAGTGGTTCGACCGGCAGGACGCCGAGTACCGCGACGCGGTGCTGCCACCCACCGTGACCGCGCGGGTCGCCGTGGAGGCGGGCGTGGCGCAGTCGTGGCACCGGTTCGTCGGCGACCGCGGCGAGGTCGTCTCGCTGGAGCACTTCGGCGCCTCCGCCGACTACGCCACGCTCTACGAGAAGTTCGGCCTCACGGCCGAGGCCGTGGTGGCCGCCGCGCGGCGCAGCCTGGCCCACAACTGAGTCCGCGGCCGTCCGGGGTTTGGGTCGTCGCCCTCGGTGGCGATCCAGGCCGTGGGAGCCGCAACACGAGAGAGGGATGAGATCATGGGCAACACCGACCGGCTGGCTCAACTCTCGCAGGCAGGAGTCTCGATCTGGCTCGACGACATGTCACGGCAGCGGCTGCGCACCGGCAACCTCGCCGAGCTGATCCGGGACCGGCATGTCGTCGGCGTCACCACCAACCCGACCATCTTCGCGGGCGCGGTCGCCGAGGGCGCCGAGTACGACGAGCAGGTACGCTCGCTGGCCGCGCGCGACGCCGACGTGCACGAGGCGGTACGCGAGCTGACCACGCAGGACGTGCGCGAGGCTGCCGATGCGCTGCGTGAGGTCTACACCACCACCGGCGGCAAGGACGGCCGCGTCTCCATCGAGGTCGACCCGGGACTGGCCCGCGACACCGAGCGGACCGTGGCCGAGGCCGCCGAGCTGTGGAAGGCGGTCGACCGGCCCAACATCTTCGTCAAGATCCCGGCGACCGAGCAGGGCCTGCCCGCGATCACCAGGACCCTGGCCGACGGCATCAGCGTTAACGTCACGCTGATCTTCTCGGTGGAGCGCTACCGCGCCGTGATGGAGGCGTTCTTCGCGGGGCTGGAGCAGGCGAAGGCCAACGGGCACGACCTGTCCGGCATCCGCTCGGTGGCCTCGTTCTTCGTCTCCCGTGTCGACGCGGAGGTGGACAAGCGACTGGAGGCCATCGGCACCGACGAGGCGCTCGGCCTGCGTGGTGAGGCGGCCATCGCCAACGCCCGCCTCGCCTACGCCGCCTACGAGGAGACCTTCTCCGGGCAGCGGTGGGCCGCGCTCGCCGAGGCGGGGGCACACCCCCAGCGCCCGCTGTGGGCCTCCACCGGCGTGAAGAACCCGGACTACTCCGACACCCGCTACGTCGACCAGCTCGTGGTGGCGAACACGGTGAACACGATGCCGGAGAAGACGCTGCACGCCGCGGCCGACCATGCCGAGATCACCGGGGACACCGTCAGCGGCACCGGGGCGCGGGCGCAGGAGGTGTTCGACCGCCTCGACGCCGTCGGCATCGACGTCGCGGACGTGTTCCGCACGCTTGAGGACGAGGGCGTGGAGAAGTTCGACAAGTCCTGGTCCGAGCTGCTCGACACCGTCCGCGATCAGCTCGACGCCGCGAAGGCCCGCTCCTGATGGCGGCGGAGCGCACCTCGGTGACGGTGGCCGACACCGCCCTGGCCGGTGCCGCCGCGCCGTTGCTCGACCAGCTGGTGGCCGACCGCGTCGCGAGCAGGCTCACCGCGGCCGACGCGACCCTGTGGGGAGAGGAGGCCGAGTCCGAGGCCGCGATCCGGCTGGCGTGGACCACGCTGCACCGGGCGTCGCGGCCGCTGATCGGCGAAATCGAGGAACTGCGCACCGAGCTGCGGTCCGAGGGGTTCGACCGGGTCGTGCTCGCGGGCATGGGCGGTTCCTCGCTGGCTCCCGAGGTGATCACCCGCACCGCGAACGCGCGGCTGACGGTGCTCGACACCACCGACCCCGACCAGGTCGCCGACGCGCTGGCGGGCGATCTCGAACGCACGGTGCTGGTGGTGTCGTCGAAGTCCGGCACCACCGTGGAGACCGACAGCCACCGCAGGATCTTCGAGCGCGCGTTCGCGCAGGCGGGTGTCGACGCCGCTCGCCGGATCGTGGTCGTGACCGACCCGGGCTCGCCGCTGGCCGAGCTGGGCGAGTCGCAGGGCTGCCGCCGCGTGTTCCTCGCCGACCCGCACGTCGGCGGCCGCTATTCGGCGCTGACCGCGTTCGGCCTGGTGGGTGGGACTTCGGGGACCTGT
>NZ_KB912620.1:5884-12137 GCF_000383795.1 Saccharomonospora saliphila YIM 90502 | reverse complement strand
GGCGCCGTCCGACCGCCCCGAGCCGGCCGACGGGACGCGATCCGAGCGTGCGACCTCGCCCGGTACCGACACCCTCCTGCGACGACACCCCGGCCCGGCGCGCTGGGCCGTGGACCTCGCCTTCGTCGTGGTCGCGGTCCTCGACGTCTGGCTGGTCATCCCGGAGGGCGCACCGCGCTACACCGTGTGGCTGTCGGCCGCGAGCTGTGTCGCGCTACTCCTGCGCAGGCCGCTGCCGTTCGTGGCGCTGCTGCTGGCCGTACCCGGTTTCCTCGCGGGCTGGGCGCAGCTCGCGGTCATGATCGCGCTCGGGTCACTCGCCACCCGCAAGCAGTTCCACTGGCACGTGTGGGTGGGCGCGGTCCTGGTGTGGTTGTGCCGCTTCTTCCTGTGGCCGTGGCCGGAGTTCGCCGCTCTCTCGTGGCGGATGCACGTGCTCGACGCGATCTACGGGGTGATCGTGGCGGGGATGCCCATCGCGATCGGCCTGCTGATCGGGGCCAGGTCCGAGCTGGCGACCCGGCTCGCCGAGCTGGCCGCCAGCAGGGACCGTGAGCGCCAGTTGCACGCCCAGGCCGTGCGGGCGGAGGAGCGCGCCCGGCTCGCCCGCGAAATGCACGACGGCGTCTCCCACGACATCACGCTCATCGCGATGCAGGCCGCGGCGCTGTCGGCCTCGGCATCGGACGACAACACCGCGCGCACCGCGACCACGATCCGCACGCTGAGCACCCGGACGCTGGAAGAACTGCGCACACTGCTCGGCGTACTGCGGTCCGAGAACGGCGACTGTCCCCAGCCGGACCTGCGCGACCTCGACAATCTCATCAGGAACGCGGGCGTGCCGGTACGGCTGACCGGCGACGGGCCGCCCGATGCGGTCCCGGAGCCGGTGTCGGCCGCGGCCTACCGCACCGTGCAGGAGAGCCTGACCAACGTGCGCAAGCACGCGCCCGGCGCCACCGCGTTCGTGCGGCTCGACACCAGCGCGGACGGGCTGTGTGTCGAGATCCGCAACGAACCGCCGTGCTCCCGGGGCGAGACGCCGCTGCCCTCAGGGGGCGGTTACGGCCTCGCCGGACTGGCCGAGCGGGCGCGCCTGCTCGGGGGCACGGTCGAGTCGTGTCCGACCGAGGACGGCGGCTTCCGGGTCCACGCCCACTATCCGCTGGCGTGAGCCCGGATCACCACGCCGGGTCCTCCCCTCGCCGCACTCCGCACGACAACGGCCCCCTTTCCCACGCGAGGAAAGGGGGCCGTGCATGCGGAGCCGTCGTGTCAGATCTCGCGGCGGCGGCGCAGGCGCTCCAACGCCTCCGCGAGGATTCTCTCACCGTCGGCGTCGCTGCGGCGTTCCTTGACGTAGGCCAGGTGCGACTTGTACGGCTCCGTGCGCGGAGCCGCGGGCGGGTTCTGCTCGTCCCTGCCCGCCGGGAGGCCGCAGCGCGGGCACTCCCACTCGTCCGGGATCTCCGCGTCCGTCGCGAAGGACGGGCGGGACTCGTGCCGGTTGGCACACCAGTAGGAGATCCGGCGGCGCGGAGCGGCCTCCCCGCGCTCCGACTCGCCGGAGGGGCCCGCTCCCACCCGCGTGCCTCGTATCGCGTTACCGCCAACCATGACTCGTCACCCCACCAGGAAGTCGGCGCGCCCGCGCGGGCGCGCCGGGACCGATCAGATCTTCACCAGCAGTCCGAGCCCGACGATGGCGATCAGCCACACCGCACCGAGACCGAGCGTGATGCGGTCCAGGTTCTTCTCCGCCACGCTCGATCCGGACAGACTCGACTGCGTCCCGCCGCCGAACAGGGAGGACAGCCCGCCGCCACGTCCCCGGTGCAACAGCACCGCGACGATCAGCAACACGCTGGACACGATCAACAGGATTTGCAGGAACAGCTTCATGTCATCCTCTGAATACTGCGGGTGGCGGGACTCCAGGGTAGCGCAGGGTGCGCACCGGTCAGGGTAGCGGTCCACCCGCCGCGAGCGCGCACAGCTTGGTGAACTCCTCGCCGTCCAGGCTGGCACCACCGACGAGCGCGCCGTCGACGTTGTCGGACTTGACCAACTCCGCGATGTTGTTCGACTTCACCGATCCGCCGTAGAGCACCCGCGTTCGCTCGGCCAGCTCGTCACCGTACTTGCCCGCCAGCGCCGACCGCAGTGCCGCGCACACCTCCTCGGCGTCGGCCGGGGTGGCCACACGGCCGGTGCCGATCGCCCACACGGGCTCGTAGGCCACCACGACCTCGCGCACCTGGTCGACCTTGAGGCCCTTCAACGCCTCGATCAGCTGCGTGGTGGTGTGCTCGATGTGCCCGCCCGACTCGCGGACCTCCAGCGGCTCCCCGACGCACAGGATGGGGCTCAGCTCGTGCTTGAGCGCCGCGCGCACCTTCTTGTTGACGACCTCGTCGCTCTCGCCGTGGTGCTCGCGCCGCTCCGAGTGCCCCACGACGACGTAGGTGCAGCCGAGCTTGGCAAGCATCGCGCCGGACACGTCACCGGTGTGGGCGCCGGAGTCGTGCGGCGAGAGGTCCTGCCCGCCGTAGCTGAGCAACAGCTTGTCGCCGTCCACCAGGGTCTGCACGCTGCGCAGGTCGGTGAACGGCGGCAGCACCGTCACATCGACCTTGGCGAAGTACTTCTCCGGCAGTGAGAAGGCGATCTTCTGCACCAGGGCGATGGCCTCGAGGTGGTTGAGGTTCATCTTCCAGTTGCCCGCGATCAGCGGCTTGCGGCTGCCCATCACTGCTCCTCACTCAGCACGGCGACGCCGGGCAGGTCCTTGCCCTCGAGATACTCCAGCGAGGCGCCCCCGCCGGTGGAGATGTGCGAGAACCCGTCCTCGTCGAGCCCCAGCACCCGCACGGCCGCCGCCGAGTCACCACCACCGACCACGCTGAACGCCCCTGAGTCGGCGATGGCCCGCGCCACGCCCCGGGTGCCTTCGGCGAACGGTGCCATCTCGAACACGCCCATCGGGCCGTTCCAGAACAGCGTGCGCGCCGACGAGATCGCGGCCGAGAACTCGGTCACCGTCTCGGGACCGATGTCCAGGCCCATCCACCCGTCCTCGATCCCGGTGGCGGGCACGGTGCGCGTGTTCGCCTCGGCGGAGAAGGCGTCGGCGGCGACGACGTCGACCGGCAGCACGAGTTTGCCCCCGGCCTCGGCGAGCAGTCGCTCGCACACCTCGACCATGTCCTTCTCCAGCAGCGACGAGCCGACGCCGTGGCCCTGTGCGGCGAGGAAGGTGAAGCACATCCCGCCACCGATGAGCAGCCGGTCGACCTTGGGCAGCAGCGCTTCGATCACGGCCAGCTTGTCGGAGACCTTGGACCCGCCGAGCACGACCGCGTAGGGACGCTCGGGGTCGCCGGTCAGGGTGCGC
Source organism: Saccharomonospora saliphila YIM 90502 (assembly GCF_000383795.1). Taxonomy (GTDB): domain Bacteria; phylum Actinomycetota; class Actinomycetes; order Mycobacteriales; family Pseudonocardiaceae; genus Saccharomonospora; species Saccharomonospora saliphila. The sequence continues at coordinate 8,740 of NZ_KB912620.1, read as the reverse complement.
AGCACCTCCAGCTCCGAGAGCACGAGCCCGCCCGCGTAGGCGGGCAGCACGCGCGCCACCTCGTACACCGAGGCCTGCTCGCGGTGCACCACGCCGAACCCGTCGGAGACGAAGGCACCGTCCGGGCCGGTCAGCTCGGCGAGTTCCCGGGCCAGCTCCGCGCGCTCGTCGGCGGACTTGCTGGTCTCCCTCGGGTCGAAACGCACGTTCTCCAACAGTGCGACCTGCCCGTCGGCCAGAGCGGAGACGGTGGACCGCGCTCCCTCGCCCACGACGTCGCCCGCGAGGGCGACCCGAGCGCCGAGCAGCTCACCGAGCCGGGCCGCCACCGGCCGCAGCGAGTACTTCTCCTCCGGTGCGCCCTTCGGCCTGCCCAGGTGCGCCGCCACGACGACGCGTGCGCCCGCACGGGCGAGGCGCTCGATGGTGGGCAGCGCGGCACGCACACGGCCGTCGTCGGTGATCTCTTCTCCGTCCAGCGGGACGTTGAGGTCGGCGCGCACGAGCACGCGCCGACCCGAGACGCCCTCGCCGACCAGGTCGTCGAGTGTCGTCACCGGCATGGATCAGGACAGCTTCGAGCCGACGAGCTTGACCAGGTCCGCGAGGCGGTTCGAGTAGCCCCACTCGTTGTCGTACCAGCCGACGACCTTGACCTGGTTGCCGGTCACCTTGGTCAGCGGCGCGTCGTAGATGCACGAGGCCGGGTCGGTGACGATGTCGGAGGAGACGATCGGCTCCTCGCTGTAGCGCAGGATGCCCCGCAGCGGCCCCTCGGCGGCGGCGCGGTAGGCGGCGTTGACGTCCTCGACGGAGGCGCTCTTCGACAGGCTCACGGTCAGGTCGGTGGTCGAGCCGGTCGGCACCGGCACGCGCAGCGCGTACCCGTCCAGCTTGCCGTTCAACTCCGGCAGCACCAGCCCGATCGCCTTCGCGGCGCCGGTGGAGGTCGGCACGATGTTCAGCGCGGCCGCCCGCGCCCTGCGCAGGTCCTTGTGCGGGCCGTCCTGCAGGTTCTGGTCGGCGGTGTAGGCGTGCACGGTCGTCATCAGGCCCTGCTCGATGCCGAACTCGTCGTGCAGCACCTTCGCCAGCGGCGCCAGGCAGTTGGTGGTGCAGGAGGCGTTCGAGATGATGGTCTGCGATCCGTCGTAGGCGGAGTCGTTGGCACCGAGGACCACGGTGAGGTCCTCGTTCTTGGCCGGGGCCGAGATGATCACCTTCTTGGCGCCCGCGGCGATGTGGGCCTTGGCCGCCTCGGCGTTGGTGAAGAAGCCGGTCGACTCGACGACGACATCGACTCCGAGCTCGCCCCACGGCAGGTTGGCCGGGTCCTTCTCGGCGAGGGCCTTGATGGTCTTGCCGCCGACGACAATGCCCTCGTCGTTGGTGGTGACCTCCTCGCTCAGCCTGCCAAGGACGCTGTCGTACTTGAGCAGGTGCGCCATCGTGGCGACATCGCCGAGGTCGTTGAAGGCGACCACCTCGACATCGTGGCCGCCGGCCTGCACGGCACGGAAGAAGTTGCGGCCGATCCGGCCGAAGCCGTTGACGCCTACGCGAACGGTCACTGCTCTGCTCTCCTCGGGGGCTCGGCCCGGTCGTCGCCCGGGCTGACACTCTTCGGGTTCACCCGTCACCCTAGCGTGCTGGCCAGGGGCTATCCGAGTACCCCGGTACGAGATGTGGCCCACCACGACGACCAGGAGAATCGATTAAGTACCGGGTCATCTTATCCCGGGAGACCCACGGAAATCGACACCCGCGACCGGGCAATCCCCGTCCGTCTGCGTTCCTCCCGGACCGCGCGGGCCGGCCTCCGGGTCAGGACCCCGAGGTGGGTGGCGGGCCGACGTCGCCCCGCCACGCGCCGGTCTCCCGGCCCTGCCGTTCGATGAACTCCTTGAACCGGTGCATGTCCTCGTCGACGCGGCGTTCGAGCAGACCCGCCCGGTCGGCGACCTTCTCGAGGAACCCCTCCGGGTCGATGTCCATCTGCGCCGTGACGCGCGTGCGCTCGGGGTCGAGCCGGTGGAACGTGATCACACCCGCGTGCCGGGGACCGGAGTCGGAGGCCCACGCGACGCGCTCGTCGGGGTGCTGCTCGGTGATGGTGGCGTCGAACTCGCGGGTGACCCCACCGACCCGGGTGGTCCAGCGGGTGTGGGTGTCGTCGAGCTGGCGGACCCGCTCCACGCCCTCCATGAACTCGGGGAACGACTCGAACTGGGTCCACTGGTTGTACGCGGCCGACAGCGGCACGTCCACGTCCACGGCCTTCGTCACGGTGCTCACGTCGAGGCTCCCTCCTTCGCACTCTCCGGTTCCGGCCGGGCGGGTCCCGGCCGGGTCCTCGCGCGGCGCGCGCCACGCGCCCGCCGTCTCGGCGACGGCCGACGTCGCGGGTGCATCACCGCGTGTCCAACGGGTACCCGTGCGCGCATGGCAGACACATCGGAGCCGGACCCGGCGACCGTGCGGGCGGTGGGCAAGGTGACCGAGGCCCTTGAGGCGGTCGAGGAGGCGCGCGGGCACCTGTACGCCTTTCACCGCCTCACCGGCACCGCCGACTTCACCGTCGAGGAGGCCGTCGAGCTGCTGCGCGAGGCCGGGCACCACGACCTCGCCGCCCGGCTGGACCGGGAGATACTCGGCCGGAACGTGCTGCCGGGCCGCTGGACCTACCAGGTGGTCGAGGACTACGAGGACACCTACTACCGTCCGTTCCGGCACCTCGCCGAGCAGGCCCGGGCGCTCACCCCGGGCCGCAGGCACGCCCACGAGGCCGAGCTCAAGCGCACCCGGCGCACACCGGGCATGCCCGGTCACGAGGCCACCCCGGCCGACGTGGGCCGC
>NZ_KB912620.1:0-5784 GCF_000383795.1 Saccharomonospora saliphila YIM 90502 | reverse complement strand
GCCCACCCAGCGCCGCGGCGGACCGGCGCAGGCGCGCCGGGGTGGGCACCGACTCCCGGTCGGCGATCACCGCGTCCACGGCCAGCTCGGGCGCGTGCTCGCACAGTACGTCCAGGTGCTGTTCCGGCGAGAAACCCGCCGTCTCACCGGGTTGGGGGATCAGATTGAGGATCACCACCTTCGTCGCCGTGGTGCGCAGTAGTGCGTCGTGCAGGTCGGGCACGAGCAGATGCGGCAGCACGCTGGTGAACCACGACCCCGGCCCCAGAAACACCGCGTCGGCGGACAGCACCGCCTCGACGGCGTCCGGACACGCCAGCGGCGGCTTCTCCGGACGCCCGGGGTTGTGCAGGCTGACGCGCCGCACACGCCCCGGAGTGCTGGCGACGGCGACCTGTCCCCGGATGCGGCTGACCTCGCCGTTCTCCAGCCCGGTGACCTCGGCCTCGATCTCAAGCGGCTCCGCCGACATCGGCAGCACGCGGCCGGAGATGCCCAGCAGCGCGGCGGCCTCGTCCAGTCCGGCCACCGGGTCACCCAGCACCTCGAACAGCCCCGCCAGCAGCAGGTTGCCCACGGCGTGCCCGGTGAGCGCACCGGACCCGCCGAAACGGTGCTGGAACACCTCGGCCCACAACGTGCCGCCGTCCTCGGCCGCGGCCAGGGCGGCCAGCGCCTGCCGGAGATCACCCGGTGGCAGCAGCCCCAGCTCCTGACGCAGCCGCCCCGACGATCCCCCGTCGTCGGCGACGGTCACCACCGCCGTGACGTCCGCGGTGATCCGCCGCAGCGCGCTCAGGGTCGCGTGCAGCCCGTGGCCCCCACCGAGCGCGACGGCACGCATCCCAGTCACTCCCTGCCCAGGTCGCGGTGCACCACCTTGACCGCCATGCCGTCCTCTTCGGACAGGCGCGCCGCCAGCTCCTCCGAGATCGCCACGCTGCGGTGCTTGCCGCCGGTGCAGCCGACGGCCAGGGTGAGGTAGCGCTTGCCCTCCCGCTTGTACCCGGCACCGACCAGGCGCAGCAACTCGTGGTACTGCCCGAGGAACTCCTCGGCGCCCTCCTGGCCGAGCACGTAGTTGCGCACGTCGCCGTCCAGTCCGCTCTGGTCGCGCAGCTCCGGAATCCAGAACGGGTTCGGCAGGAAGCGCACGTCCATCACCAGATCGGAGTCCATCGGCAGCCCGTACTTGTAGCCGAACGAGAGCACGGTGACCCTGGTCTGGGTGCCGGTCTCGGTGCCGAACGCGTCCTCGATCTTGGCCCTGAGGTCGTGCACCGACAGCGCGGAGGTGTCCAGCACCAGGTCGGCCTCCTCCCGCAGCGGCGCGAGCAGGGCGCGCTCGGCGGTGATGCCGTCGACGAGCCTGCCCTCGGCCTGCATGGGGTGACCACGCCGGACCTGCTCGAAGCGGCGCACCAGCACCGGGTCGGTGGCTTCGAGGAACAGCACCCTCGGCTTGTAGCCGCGCGCGTCGAGTTCCTTGATCACCGAGGAGAGGTCGTCGGTGAACGCCCGCGACCGCACGTCCATCACCACGGCCACCCTCGTGATGGCGCCCCGCGCCTGGGCACCGAGCTCGACCATCGTCGAGATCAGCTCGGGCGGAAGATTGTCCACCACGAACCAGCCCAGGTCCTCGAGGCACTTGGCCGCCGTGCTCCGGCCCGCGCCGGACAGGCCGGTGACCACGGCCACCTCCATGCCCGACGCTCTGGCGTCGTCGTTGCTCATCAGTGCGACTCCCCTCCTTGTTCACCCGTGTCCCCGGCCAGCGCGGCCCGGACGGCCTCGGCCGTGCGTTCCCCGATCCCGGGTACCGCCGCGATCTCGGCGGTGCTGGCCTGCCGGAGCTTCTTCACGGACCCGAAATGCTTGATCAGCGCCGTCCTGCGGGTCTGCCCGAGCCCGGGAATGCCGTCCAGCGCCGAGGTCCGCACCCGCTTCGACCGCTTCTGCCGCTGGTAGCGGACCGCGAACCGGTGTGCCTCGTCGCGCACCCGCTGGAGAAGGTACAGCGCGTCCGAGGTCCTCGGCAGGATGACCGGGTCCGGGTCGGCGGGCAGCCACACCTCCTCCAGCCGCTTGGCCAGCCCGACCACGGCCACGTCCGTGACGCCGAGCTCGGCCAGCACGTCGGCGGCGGCCGTGGCCTGCGGCCCCGCGCCGTCGACCACGAGCAGGTTGGGCGGGTAGGCGAACTTGCGGGGCCTGCCCGTCTCGGGGTCGAGTCCCCCCGCTTCCGCCTGCGCGTCGGCCGTGGCACCGGTGTCGGCCTCGCGGAGGTAGCGGGCGAAGCGCCTGCGCACCACTTCGGCGATGCCCGCGACGTCCCCCTCGGTCGCGGCCTCGCGGAGCGCGAAACGCTTGTACTCGGACTTGCGCGGGACGCCGTCCTCGAACACCACCAGTGAAGCCACCACGTCGGTCCCGCCGAGGTGGCTGATGTCGACACATTCGATGCGCAACGGAGCCGTGTCCAGCCCGAGATGCTCCTGCAGCTCGGCCAGCGCCGCCGAACGGGCCGTCAAATCCCCCGCCCGGCGCAGCTTGTGCTGGGCGAAGGCCTCCTCCGCGTTGCGCGTCACCGTGTCGGCGAGCTGCCGCTTGTCGCCGCGCTGCGGCACGCGCAGCCGCACCCGCGAGCCGCGCAAGGTCGACAGCCACTGCTCCATCGACTCGGCGTCGGCGGGCAGGGCGGGCACGAGCACCTCACGGGGTACCGGAGAGCCGTCCGTCGGTGTCTCGGCGGCGAGGTCGGCCTGTTCGGCATAGAACTGGGAGAGGAACTGCTCGACCAACGCGGCGACGTCCATCTCCTCGACCTTGTCGATCACCCAGCCGCGCTGGCCGCGCACCCGGCCACCGCGCACGTGGAAGATTTGCACCGCCGCTTCCAGCTCGTCGTGGGCGAAGGAAACGACGTCGGCGTCCGTGCCGTCGCCGAGCACGACCGCCTGCTTCTCCATCGCCCTGCGCAACGCGCCGAGGTCGTCGCGCAGGCGGGCGGCGCGCTCGAACTCCAGCTCCTCGGAAGCGGCGGCCATCTCCCGTTCCAGCCTGCGCACCATCACGTCCGTACGCCCGGCGAGGAAGTCGCAGAAGTCTTCGACGATGGCACGGTGCTCGTCGGCGGTGACGTTGCCCACGCAGGGTGCCGAGCACTTGTCGATGTAGCCGAGCAGGCAGGGCCTTCCGATCTGGGCGTGCCTGCGGAAGACACCGGCCGAGCACGTCCGCGCGGGGAACACGCGCAACAACAGATCGAGAGTCTCACGGATCGCCCACGCATGGGCGTACGGGCCGAAGTAGCGCACACCCCTGCGGCGCGGGCCCCGGTAGACGTGCAGCCGGGGGAACTCCTCGTGCAACGTCACGGCCAGCACCGGGTACGACTTGTCGTCGCGGTAGCGGACGTTGAACCGGGGGTCGAACTCCTTGATCCAGTTGTACTCGAGCTGGAGCGCCTCGACCTCGGTGGAGACCACGGTCCACTCGACACTCGCCGCCGTGGTGACCATCTGACGGGTGCGAGGGTGCAGGCCGGACAGGTCGGCGAAGTAGGAGTTCAGCCTGCTGCGCAGGCTCTTGGCCTTGCCGACGTACACCACGCGCCCGGTCGCGTCGCGGAACTTGTACACACCGGGCGCCTCGGGAATGCTTCCCGAAGCGGGTCGATAGGTCGCGGGGTCAGCCACGCTCCCAGCCTATGGCGAGCCCCGACACGCCCGGCCGACCCCCGCTGTCGAGACGACGGGACCCGGCACGCCGGGTATAGGTCGTTATACATCGCGGGGTGGAACCCGGAGGAGCTTGCGCGGACGGGTGTGGAATTCTGCGCGGCATGCGGATCGCGACGTGGAACGTCAACTCGGTGGGAGCGCGGCTGCCACGCCTGACGGCGTGGCTGGAGCGGGTGGCGCCCGACGTGCTCTGCCTCCAGGAGCTCAAGTGCGACGACGACGCGTTCCCGGTCGCCGCGCTCGCCGAACTCGGGTACGAGGTCGCCTGCCACGGCACGGGCCGCTGGAACGGCGTCGCTGTGCTCTCCCGGGTCGGCCTCGCCGACATCACCCGGGGCCTTGTCGACGAGCCCACCTACTCCGGCGCCCTCCAGCCCCGGGCCATCGGCGCGACCTGCGGCGGCGTCCGCGTGTGGTCGGTGTACGTGCCCAACGGCCGCGCCCCGGACCACCCGCACTACGCCTACAAACTGCGCTGGCTGGACGCCCTCGACGCCACCGTGCGTGCCGAGGGCGGCGCCGCGCGCCCGTTCGCCGTGCTCGGCGACTTCAACATCGCCCCGGCCGACGACGACGTGTGGGACATCTCGCTGTTCGCCGAGTCCACGCACGTCACCGAACCCGAGCGCAAGGCGTTGGCGGCGCTGTCCGACGGCGGGCTGCGCGAGGTGGTTCCCCGGCCGCTCAAGTACGACCGCCCGTACACCTACTGGGACTACCGCCAGCTCGCGTTCCCCAAGAACCGGGGCATGCGCATCGACCTCGCCTACGCCTCCCCGTCCGTGGCGGAGACGGTGACCGACGCCTGGGTCGACCGCGAGGAGCGCAAGGGCAAGGGCGCCTCCGATCACGCCCCCGTGGTGCTCGACCTCTCCGGCTGAGCACGGTCGGCGGGTGCGGCCACGGCGGCGTCGAGCAGCGCGAGAGTGCGCATTACCGGGGGATGGGTGGCGACCGAGCGCTTCACCGCCACGCTGATCCGCCGGACGGGTCTCGGCGACACCACCGGTACCGCCCGCAGCCCGTCCGGCAGGTCACCGATGCCCAGTCGCGGGATCACGGTGATGCCGATCCCGCTGGCGACGAACGGGATGGCCGTGCGGTAGTCGCGCATCTCGACCGAGAAGCGGGGCGTGAACCCCGCCTCCGCACAGGCGCTGAGCAGCACGGCGCGGCACGCGCCCTGGCTGAGGTCGTTGTCGATCCACGCCCGCTCGGACAGCACACCGAGCGGGATCTCCGAGAGCGCGGCCAGTGGGTCGTCGTCCCGCACGACGGCGAGGTACGGGTCGTCGATCAGCGGGTGGACCAACGCCCCCGGCAACGGCTCGCTGCCGGGGTGCTCGACGAACACGTTGACGTCCAGCTCGCCCGGCCCGTCCTCGGCGACCTCGGTCCACCGCAGGTCGAGGCGCAGGTCGGGGAACTCGGCGAGCAGCGCCGTCACCACCGTCGGCAGCCAGGTCGCGCCCGCCGAGGCGAAGTAGCCGATGGACAGGCTGCCCGTGCGGCCCGCGCGCAGGTCGCGCACGAGACCGTCCATCCTGGCCAGCTCGCCGAACAGCGACTCGCTCTCGGCGGCGAGGGCGCGACCCGCCACGGTCGGCTCCACACCCCGGCCCGCACGGTCGAACAGCCGTAGTCCCGTCTCCCGTTGCAGCGCGGCGAGCTGCTGGCTCACCGCCGACGGCGTGTAGTCGAGCGCGTCGGCCGCCGCGCGCAGGGACCCCTTCGCCACCACCGCCCGCAGCACGCGCAGTTTCGCGACATCCACCATCCCACCGATCGTACAGCGTGACTGAACAATGGTGCAGAACAATTCGCTTGTGCTGTCGCGTTCGCGGTACGGACCATGAGCGTCGTGACCACGTCCTCGCACAGTGCCTCGGCCCGGCGCCCGTCCGCACAGTCCCCATCCGCACAGTCCCCATCCGCACCGTCCCCGTCCGCGCAGTCCCCGTCGGCGCAGTCACCGTCCGCGCCCGGCACCGAGCCCGGACGGCCGAGCGGGCGGTGGGACGGCCGCGTCACGGCGGCC
>NZ_KB912619.1:89388-91011 GCF_000383795.1 Saccharomonospora saliphila YIM 90502 | reverse complement strand
CCGCCCGACGCGGCGGTGTCATCGGCGCCACCCGACGCGGCGGTGTCGGCGGCGCCGCCTGAGGCTGCGGTGTCCGAGGTGGCCGCTGCCGCGACCCGCTCGTCGAGCCCGTCCACCTCGATGCGCGGGCAGTCCTTCCACAGCCGTTCGAGGTCGTAGAAGGAACGCTCCTCGTCGTGCTGGATGTGCACGACGACGTCGACGTAGTCCATGAGCACCCACCGGCCTTCGCGGGTGCCCTCCCTGCGCACCGGCTTGTGCCCGACCGCGCGCAGCTTCTCCTCGACGTTGTCGACGATCGCGCCGACCTGCCGCTCGTTCGGCGCCGACGCGATCACGAAGACATCGGTGATCACGAGCCGGTCCGACACGTCGAGCAGGACCACGTCGATCGCCTTCTTGTCCGCCGCCGCGTTCGCGGCCACGGTCGCGAGGTCTCGGGCTTCCGCCGTCGCTGCCACGGTGCTCCTTCTCCGCTGTCCAACGTCTGCCGCAAGAGCCTACCCGCAGGCCCCGGCGCTCCACGCGGCCACGACCCCGTCGCGCGGTCTCACCCGCGGTGCCGCGCCATGGTGGACGAACGGTCGTGCCGGTACAGGCGCCGCTTGCTGATGTAGCGCACGACCCCGTCCGGCATCAGATACCAGATGGGTTCGCCGTCGCTCACCTTGTCCCGGCACGCGGTGGAGGAGATCGCCATGGCCGTCACCTCGACCAGGCTCACCTTGCCGTCCGGCAAGTGGTGGTCGTGCAACCGGTACCCGGGCCGGGTGACCCCGATGAAGTGGGCCAGGGTGAACAACTCGTCGGCGTCGCGCCAACTGAGGATCTGGGCCAGCGCGTCGGCGCCGGTGATGAAGAATAGTTCGTCCTCGGGGTACTCGGCATGCAGGTCGCGTAGCGTGTCGACGGTGTAGGTCTGCCCACCCCGGTCGATGTCGACCCGGCTGACCGAGAACACGGGATTCGACGCGGTGGCGATCACGGTCATCAGGTAGCGGTCCTCGGCCAGTGAGACCGACCGTTCGGCCTTCTGCCACGGCTGGCCGGTGGGCACGAAGATGACCTCGTCCAGCTCGAAGCGATGCTGGACCTCACTCGCGGCGACGAGGTGGCCGTGGTGCACCGGATCGAACGTGCCCCCCATGACCCCTATACGGCGTGCGGACATGGGAACCCACCCTAAAGCCTGTCCGGTCGCGGCCACCGCACACCGGCCGTGCCGTGTGGTCGCCGCGCGACCACGTCAGCGGAGTGGCACGAGGTCGTCGGCGTGGACGACCTCGCGGCGCTGCTCCGCCGGAAGCTCGTACGTGGAACGGCCGATGAGGTCGGGCAGTTCGGTCACGTCGAACGCGACCACTCCCCGGGCGACGACCTCCTGCGCGTGGTCGACGAGGTCGACCACATCGCCCGCCTGGAAGTCGCCGTCCACCCCGGTGACGCCGGCGGCCAGCAGGGAGCGCCGGTGGCCCACGACCGCCGCCACGGCCCCGTCGTCGAGGTGCAACCTGCCCCGGGAGCCCGCCGCGTAACCGAGCCAGAACCGCCGCGCCGACAACCGGGTGTCCGCCCGGGCGAAAGCCGTGCCGACCTCGGCGGCACCGAGCGCGCGCTTGGCGT
>NZ_KB912619.1:81740-89288 GCF_000383795.1 Saccharomonospora saliphila YIM 90502 | reverse complement strand
CGCCCTCCCCGCCGACCTGCGGGAGGTCGTCTCCGTGGCGGCCACGGCCCGGTCCGGCGAGAAGGCGGGCTACAGCTCCTACGGACTCGGCGTGGTGGACCTGGCCGCCCCCGGTGGCGACCGGGGCGGCTGCGTGCTGTCCACCGTCCCCGGCGGCTACGCGACCCGGTGCGGCACCTCGATGGCCGCGCCGCACGTGAGCGGCGTGGCGGCCCTCGTGGCCGCACGCGACCGGGAGCCGTCGGACGACCGCGCCCAGGCCGCCGACCGGCTGCGGGAGGTGCTTCTCGACAGCGCCTCCCCCACCGCGTGTCCGACCGACTACGACCTCGACGGCAACGGACACCAGGACGCCTACTGCACCGGCTACCAGGGCTACAACGCCTTCTACGGGCACGGGACCGTCGACGCGCTCGCCGCCGTCTCGCGCGTGCGGTGAGGGTGCCGGGCGACGGCCCGCGAACGGTCAGCGCAGCAGAAGGCGAGCCACCCTGCGCGAAGCCGCCCACAACCCGAGCGCGGCGAAGAGAAGCAGATAGGCCACGTGCCCGAGCAGGGTGAGGTCGAGCACCCCGGTCGCGAACCCGCGGGTCAGCTCGACGCCGTGGTAGAGCGGCAGGCACTGCACCACCACGCGCAGCGCATCGGGATAGACCGACAGCGGGAAGAACGTGGTGGAGAACAGGAACATCGGCACGACCGCGAGCTGCACGAAGTCGAACTGCGACGGCGTGCGCAGGAAGGTCGCGCAGGCCATCCCCACGGCGGCGAAAGCGAACGACACCAGCACCGCGACCGGCACCACCAGCACCGCCCACGGGGAGCTGACCAGCCCCATCACCGCCATCACACCGAAGAACGACAGCGCGTACAGCAGCCCTCGCAGCACCGCCCAGCCGATCTCACCGAGCGCGATGTCCACCGGCCCGATCGGCGTGGCCAGCATGGCGTCGTAGGTCTTGTCGTACCGGATCTTGAAGAACACGCCGAAGGTCGCGTCGAACACCGCGCCGTTCATCGCCGAGGCCGCCAGCAGCGCCGGGGCCACGAACTCGACGTAGGGCAGCATCGCCCCGCCCGGCCCGGCGACCTCACCGACGAGCACGCCGAACCCGACCTGGAAGGCCAGCAGGTAGAACAACGGCTCGGCCACGCCCGAGAGGAACACCAGCCAAACGCGGGAGTACACCAGCGCCGAGCGCTCGATCAGCGCCGTGGCGCGGCCCGCGTACAGCGACGGTGGCAGGACGCGCACGAGCAGACCGCGCCCGCGTGCCGGGGCGAGTTCGGACATCGCCATCTCACACCACCAGCCGCCGGTAGAAGTAGTGCCGCGCCAGCAGTCCGCCGATCGTGAACAGCGCCGCGAGGTAGGCCGCGTGTCCGAGCGCGGGCAGCGGAGCGCCGCCGCCGAGCGCCACCGCGCGGGCCAGCTCGTTGCCGTGCCACAGTGGCGAAATCCACGCCAGCCAGCGCAGCGCGAGCGGAATCTGCTCGACGGGGAAGAAGGTGCCCGCGAACAGCACCATGGGCATCAGCGCGAACCGGAACAGGGCGGCGAACCGGGCGCCCTCGTCGTAGGTCGTCGCCGCGAACGCCGCCACCGGTGCCGCGCAGGCCAGGGCCGTGGCCACCGCGACGGGCACCACGAGCACCACGCCCATGTCCCGCCACGCGCCGAACGCCGTCGCCACCAGCGCGTACACCACGGCCGCGAGCACGACCCTGAGCCCGATCCAGAGCAGTTCCCCGCCGAGCACCTGGCCCGGCGTCACCGGCGTGGCGCTGATCGCGTGATAGTCCTTCTGCCACTTGAACCCGGACAGCACGGGGTAGGTGGCCGCGCCCACCGCGTTCTGCACCGCGCCCGCCACGAGCAGCGCGGGGGCGACGTAGTGCAGGTAGCTCACCCCTCCTGTCGCGGCACCCGGATCGACCTGCGAGCCAAACCCGATTCCCATCGCCAGCAGAAACAGCAGCGGTTGCAGCCCGGAGGAGTAGAGGTTGGACGTCCAGTACCGCCGGTACCACGTCCAGTGGCCCTCGACGCGCAGCCAGGCGGCGCGCCAGGAGCCCACCACCCGGGCCGGGGAGCCGCGCTCGGTGCCGTCGTCCGCACGCTCCCGCGTGCTCCGCGGGCCGGTCACTCGACCAGGCTCCGTCCGGTGAGGCGGAGGAAGACGTCCTCGAGCGTGCTGCGTCGCACGAGGCTGGACACCGGGCGGAGTCCGCGGGCGTGCGCCTGCTCCAGCGCCGCCTCGCCCTCGGCGGTGTAGAGCAACAGCCGGTCCGGCAGCACCTCGACCCGTTCGGCCAGGTCGGCGACGGACTCGCTGACGGAGGTGTGCTCGGACCGGGCGAACCGCAGCTCCAGCACCTCGCGCGTCGAGTACCGGGCGATCAGCTCGGTCGGCGAGCCCTCGGCCACGATCCGGCCGCCGTCCATCACCACGAGCCGGTCGCAGAGCTGTTCGGCCTCGTCCATGTAATGCGTCGTGAGCAGGAGGGTGACCCCGCGTGACTTCAGGCGAAACAGGCGGTCCCAGAGCAGATGCCGGGCCTGGGGGTCGAGTCCGGTGGTCGGCTCGTCGAGCAACAGCAGCTCGGGGTCGTTGACCAGGGAGCGGGCGATGGTCAGCCTGCGCTTCATCCCGCCGGAGAGCGGATCGACCTCGTCGTCGGCGCGGTCGGACAGCTGGGCGAACTCCATCAGCTCCTCCGCGCGGCGGCGCACCGACGCGCGGGAGAGCCCGAAGTAACGCCCGTAGACCTGGAGGTTCTGCCGCACCGTCAGCTCGGTGTCAAGGGTGTCCTGCTGGGGCACGACGCCGAGGCGCGCCCGGATACGGGGGCCTTCCCTGTCGGGGTCACCGCCGAGCACCCGCAACTCACCGTCCGAACGCGGCGAGACGCACCCGATCATGCGCATGGCCGAGGACTTGCCCGCGCCGTTCGGGCCGAGGAAGCCGAACGCCTCACCCCGGCGCACGTGCAGGTCGATCCCGCGCACGGCTTCGACGGAGCCGAACCGCTTGACCAGCGCCTTGGCCTCCACCAGGGGCGTGTCGTCCGGCGGCTCCTCCGCCCGGCCCGCGCCCGGTGTCACCGCGTCGTTGTCCACAGGACGGACACTGCCACGGACCACCGACAGGGCGCGACCGGATTCGGCGGGCGCACGGCCGGGGCGCGGCCGTGCGCGCGGACGTGGACCGGCCGCGCGCACGGCACCGGCGCTCTCCTCAGAGCTCGGGGAACCAGAGCTTGAGTTCGCGCTCGGCCGACTCGGGCGAGTCGGAACCGTGCACGAGATTGAACTGGGTCTCCAGGGCGTAGTCGCCACGAAGGGTGCCGGGCGTGGCCTTGTCCACCGGGTCGGTGCCACCGGCGAGCTGCCGGAACGCGGTCACGGCGCGGGGCCCCTCGACGGCCATCGCCACGACCGGGCCCGAGGTGATGAAGTCGAGCAGCTCGCCGTAGAACGGCTTGTCCTTGTGCTCGGCGTAGTGCTCCTCGGCAACCGGGCGGGCGACGTCACGCAGGTCCATCGCGACCAGGCGCAGCCCCTTGCGCTCGATCCGCGCGATCACCTCGCCGACCAGGCCGCGCTTGACGCCGTCGGGCTTGACCAGAACCAGGGTGCGCTCACTCACGAGGTCGTTCTCCTTCGAATTACTGCTGTCCGAATCACTGCTGTCGGTGAGGGCAGCGTATCGGCCCGGTCCGGCCGGGGGATTCCTGCCCACGCCGCCACCCGCGCGTCGTCCCTCGGTCGGGGCGCGAACGAGACTCCTCCACCGCCCGCCAGGGGCAACTCGCGGACCGCCAAGGGCAACTCACGGGCCGCCAGGGGCAACTCGCGGACGGGAAGGGGCAACTCGCGGGGTGTGGGGGTGGGTCAGGGTTGTTGGCTGGGGAGGCGGCCCTGGGCCATGCGGAGGGCGACGTCGCGGCGCAGCCACATGAGCCACAGCCAGACCGCCAGGAAGATCACGCCGATCACGGCGACCCACGGCAGGCTCACCACGAACGCGAGCAGACCGGCGTGCAACGCGAGCACGACCCAGATCGACCAGCGGAACCGCAGCAGTCCGCAACAGACGAGCAGGGCCACCGCGACACCGCCGACGAGCCAGCCCTGGAGGCTAGTCAGCCCGTCGCCGAGCTGGGCCACGACCGGCAACGCGAGGGCGACCACGATCGCCTCGAGCACCAGGGTCCCGGCCTGCACCCCTCGGAAACTCTTCATCGGGTCCTTCGGAGGCGGCGCCGCGGACGGCTCTCCGGGCGAGGTCTCAGCGCGCGCGTCGGCGGTGTCGTGCTCGTCGCTCACTCCGGCTCCTTGCCGAACAGGGTGCGGGCCTCGCCCACCGTGACGACCGAGCCGGTCACGAGCACGCCCCCACCGGACATCGGTTCCTCAGGATCGTCGGTCTGCTCCACCAGGCCGATCCCGGTCTCGATCGCGGTGCCGAGGTCGGGCTCGACCGTGACCCGCGCCTCGCCGAAGACCGACACCGCCAGCGCGGCCAGCTCGTCGACGGGCATGGCCCGGGGCGAGGCGTTCTGGGTGACAACGATGTCGGAGGCCACCGGTTCGAGCGCGGAGAGCACGCCGGTGGCATCCTTGTCCCGCAGCACACCGACGACCACCGCCAGCCTGCGGAACGCGAACTCCTCCTCGATGGTGGCCGCGAGCGCCGCCGCGCCGTGCGGATTGTGCGCGGCGTCGAGCAGCACGGCCGGGGCCGCGCGGACGCGTTCGAGCCTGCCCGGTGTGTGTACCGCGGCGAAGGCCTCGCGCACCGCATCGAGGTCGAGCTGGCGGTCCTTGCCCGCGCCGAAGAACGCCTCGACGGCGGCCAGCGCGAGCGCGGCGTTGGCCGCCTGGTGCGCCCCGTGCAACGGCAGGAACACCTCGTCGTAGACACCGCCGAGTCCCTGCAACCGCAGAAGCTGCCCGCCGACGGCGATGTCACGGCCCAGGACGCCGAACTCGCTGCCCGCGCGGGCCACGGCGGCGTCGACCTCGACGGCGCGCTCCAGCAGCACGCGCTCGGCGTCGGGTTCCTGTTCGGCGAGCACGGCGACGCTGTCCGGCTTGATGATCCCGGCCTTCTCCCCCGCGATCGTCGCCCGGTCGTCCCCGAGGTACTCGGCGTGGTCGATGCCGACCGGGGTGAGTACGGCCACCTGCGCGTCGGCGACGTTGGTGGCGTCCCACCGGCCGCCCATGCCGGTTTCCAGCACCGCCGCCTCCACCGGGGCGTCGGCGAACGCGGCGAAGGCCATGCCCGTGAGCACCTCGAACTTGCTCATCGCGGGAGCATCCGGCCCGACGGCGCCGTCCACCATCCCCACGAACGGCGCGATGTCACGGTAGGTGGCGACGTAGGTCTCGGGCGAGATCGGCGCGCCGTCGATGCTGATGCGCTCGGTGGCCAGTTGCAGGTGCGGGCTGGTGTAGCGGCCGACACGCAGGCCGAGCCTGCTCAACAGCGCCTCGATCATCCGCGCGGTCGAGCTCTTGCCGTTGGTGCCCGCGATGTGCAGGACCGGGTACGTGCGCTGCGGGTCGCCGAGCAGGTTGACCAGGGCGGAGATCCGCGTCAGCGAGGGCTCGATCTTGGTCTCGGGCCACCGGCGGTCCAGCTCCGCCTCGACGGCCACCAGGTCCCGCAGGGCCTGCGCGGCGATCGCGGCCTCGTCCACCGACGGTTCGGCCTCGGACTCGTCGTCCGGCAGCGGACCGGCGATGAAGTTGTCCCCTTCCGACAGTTGCGGGGGAAACTCCTGGTCGTCGGACGGCACGCACTCTCCCTACAGCTCGGTTGATGTGTCCGAGTCTACGGCCGAGGGGGCGGGAATCGTCGCATGCCCCGCGCCGGGGACTCGGCGGGCCCGTACCCGGCGTGGTGGGGGTGCCGGGCCACCTCGGAACCGGATGTCCTGCGATGCCGTCTCACCCACCGGCCGCACACGGACACGGGGAGAGGGACCGACGCACGACCACGCCGCGGGGTTACCGAGGCGACACGTACCGTGAATGGGGATCGAGATGTTCACGTTCGATCACGAGCACGCGCGCAAGATCTTCGACGCGCTGGAGACGCTGAGCGAGGACGCCCAGGCCGGAAGCACCTACCTGTCCGGCTACACCGCCCTCTCGTTTCCCGAACAGGGAATCATCAACCTGCTCTCGGGCTCGCACGCGGAGGTGACCACCGCCGCCACCGACCAACTCGACAATCTCTACGAATACCTTCGCACGACCCTGACCGACAACCTGATCGACACGTTCGCCCTCTACCGGAACGAGGACGCGGAGAATCGCGACCGGCTGCGGGCGCTCGAGATTTCTTCTCCGCCGACGACACGATGATGGACGAGCGGCGTGAGGTCGCCCCCGACGACCCCGCCGAGGGCACGAGCGCCGACCCGTTCTTCGCTCGCGAGGACCCCAAGAGCCACTTCACCGAGGTCGAGCTGAGCAGTTCCGACATCCCGCGGCAGGCGGAGAACGCTCCGGGAGTACTGGACATCTTCAGCATCACCTTTTTCGTGCAAACCGTCTGCAAATTCTTCGACTGGGACCCGCTCGAGGCCATCGGCAAGCGGATCGCCGGGGACTGGAACGCGTTCGCGGAATGCGCGAAGGCCTACCGCAACCTCGCCGACGGCATCGACGTGCTCGCCGACAACCTCCGCGACCATGTGGACCAGCTCGAACAGGCGTGGACGGGAAACGCCTACGCCGCCTGCAACGTCGCCGTCTACAACGCGGCCAACCAGATCCAGCAGGGAACGGCCGAGCCCCTGCGCAAGATCGCCGACCAGTACGAGGAGGCGGTCGACGCCGCATACCAGACCTACCGGGATCTGGAGCCCCTCATCCGCGCGCTCATCGACGCGGCCACGGGCATCGGGCTGATCAAAACCCTGGGAAAAGCGTTCAAGGAAGGTGGTGAGTTGCTCATGAAACACGCCAATGACATCGTGGACCGCGTCTCCCAGTTCCAGGCCACGATCCAGGCGGCGAGTTCCGACCTCGCGAGCCTGAGCAGCGAGTTCGAGAAGCTGGAGAACGCCAAGGCCGTTCCGCCCGTTCTCGAACAGTACGAGGAGCAGTGACAACCGTGCCCGCACCGAGAAGCGAGAGCGATGTGCTCCGGACGATGGCGGCCGCCCTCGGTGAGGCAGACCGTCCCGAGCTGCGCGAGATCGGCCGAGCGGTCCGCGACGGCAGCCTGACCTTCGCCGACGCCGCCGCCAGTTCCGGCTACCGGGAGGTCTTCGCCGACTGTGCCCGGCAGCTCGCCGAGATGAGCGAGGACGAGTTCTTCGGCGGCGACGACCTGATTCCCGGCGAGGAACCCGGCACGGGCGGAAACCCGGACCCGGCAGCCGAGGAGGAGCCGGACCAGCCGGAGTCCTACCTCATCCCCGCGACTCCGCGACGGCGGGACCGGAGCTGAGCCCGCACGTCCCGGACGTCGTCGCGCCTGCGTGCGTGTCCGCCCGGCCGGACGGAGCCGGTGCCGTGGCGGCCCG
>NZ_KB912619.1:58788-81640 GCF_000383795.1 Saccharomonospora saliphila YIM 90502 | reverse complement strand
CGTCGGCCCGCGCGCGACCACCACGGCACCGGCGGTTGCGGGGGCGACCCGGCACCCGCCCCCGCGTCTGTCACCGGTCCGTCACTCGCGCCAGCGCTCGATGAGCGCCTCGGCGTCGCGGACCAGTACCGCCTTCACCTCCTCGTCCGAGATCCGGTCCCGGGCGTCCTCGGCGAACGAGGCGAGCACCCGTGTCGCCGCGTGGACGTTGCGGCGCTTGACCCGCTCCGCCGCGTCGAGCCGGTCGGTGAGCGACTCCGCCGTCTCCGCCTCGATGCGGCCGTCCTCGGCGAAGGCGCCGACCAGGGCACGGAGGTCGTCCAACGAGGTGGTCACCGTGAACGTCACCGTGTGCTCGGCGGTGTTGCCCGCCTCGTCGGTCGCGGTGACCGTCAGCTCGTGCTCACCCAGCTCCAGCGTGTGCAGCGCGAGCTCCGTGCCGTTCTCGATCGCGTCCCCGTCGAGAGTGGCGGCGGTCCGGGCGACGCCGGAGCCCTCGTCGGTCGCCTCCCAGCCCAGCGTGACCGTGTTCGAGTCGCCGAGAGTGGCCCCGTCGGTGACACCGGAGACCCGCACCGACGGCGGCTGGTCGTCGGTGATCGCGACGCCGTCGCCGACGAAGGTCAGCGAGTCGAGGTCGAAGGGGCTCGCCATCTCACCCCGGAACACGGCGAACAGCTCCGTGGTGCCACCCGGGTCGGTGACCTCCACAGGAGGCAGCTGGACGTAGTCGTTCCAGCCGCCCGTGGCGGGCACGTCGACGGTGGCCACGACCGGCCCGTCCGCCGCACCGGCGCGCAGTTCGACCGCGCCACCGCGACCGTCCGGAGCCGACACCCGCAGCGACACCTCGTCGATGCCGGAGAAGTTCACCGGGGTGAACGAGATCCAGTCACCGTCGTTGATGTCGCCGATCCGGTTGCCACTCTCCGCGCCCTCCTGCGAGACCACACGGATGCCCGAGGACGAGGTGAAGTACTCCGCCTGCTTGTGCTTCGGCTGGAGCATCACGGTGTCGCGTCCGGTGAGCTCGGGCGCGCCCTCGCCGCCCGCGTCGGTGTACGAGGCGTCCACGGAGTAGTAGACGTTGGCCCCGGCGTGCCCGTCGTCGGCGATGGTCTCGAACACGCCTTCGCAGGCGTTGATCGGATCGACCGGGTGCCCGTGCGAGTCGTGCCCGAGCGAGGGCTGTACGACCACCCGGGAGCAGTCGATCTCACCGTCCTCCGGGTCGGTGACGTCGACGGTGAAGGGCACCCGGTCCCCGAACTCGAAGAAGCCGCCCTCGACGGGAGTGGTCACCTCCACCTCGGGCTGGGTGTTGCCCACCGTCACGGTCACGTTCGCCGCGCCGGTCTCGCCGGTGGCGTCGGTGACCCGGAGCTGGACGGTGTACTGCCCGTTCTCGGTGAAGGTGTGCGTGGGGTTCGGCTCCGTGGAGGTCGCCCCGTCACCGAAGTCCCACGCGTAGGTCACGTCGGTGCCCTCGGGGTCGTGGGAGCCCTCGCTGGAAAAGTACACCTCCAGCGGACTCGGACCCGAGGTCACGCTCGCCGACGCCTGAACCACCGGCTGCCGGTCACCCTGGTTGTACTCGATCCGGTACAGCCCCGAGTCCGGGTTGTCGCGGCCGTAGCCGCCGCCCCACTCCAGCAGGTACAGCGCACCGTCGGGCCCGAAGCGCATGTCCATCGGCGCCAGCGTCTCCTGGCTGGTCAGCCACGGGTCGAGCCGCATCACCTCACCCTGGTCGTCCAGCGAGATCGAATAGAGATCGTTGCGCGCCCACTCGTAGAAGAACGGCTTGCCGTCGTAGTACTCGGGGAACTTGACCTCCGAGTCGAGCTCAGGGTCGAACCGGTACACCGGACCACCCATCGGAGCCGCGCCGCCGGTGCCCAGGATCGGGAACTCGGCCGACTCGCCGTAGCCGTACCAGACGTCGGCGGGCTGCGCGGCGGGCAGCTCGGTCAGCCCGGTGTTGTTCGGCGAGTCGTTCACCGGGTTGGCGCAGTCGAATTCCGCACCCGACTCGCCGGTAGCGAAGTCGTAGTCGTGGTACGGAATGTTGTTCCCGACGCAGTACGGCCAGCCGTAGTTGCCCGGCTCGCGGATGATGTTCCACTCGACCTTGCCGTCCGGGCCGCGCTCCGGGTCGGCAGAACCCGCGTCCGGACCGTAGTCGGCCATGTAGATCGTGCCGTCGGTGTCCACGGTGAACCGGAACGGGTTGCGGAAGCCCATCGCGTAGATCTCCGGCCGGGTCCGCTCGGTGCCGGGGGCGAACATGTTGCCCTCGGGGATGCTGTACCCGCCGTCGTCCTCCGGCGTGACACGCAAAATCTTGCCGCGCAGGTCGTTGGTGTTGGCCGACGTCTTCTGCGCGTCGAACAGATCCCGTCCGTCCCGCTCGTCGATCGGGCTGTAGCCGCCGGATTCGAACGGGTTGGTGTCGTCGCCGACGCCGATGTAGAGGTCACCGTCCGGGCCGAAGGTCAGGTAGCCACCGGTGTGCCCGGGCTCCTCACGCCGCGAGGCCGGAATGTCGATGACCGGCACCTCGGAGTCCGCCGCGATCGTGTTCCCCTCGACGGTGAACCGCGACACCCGGTTGATCTCCTCGTCCCCGGGCGGCGAGTAGTACAGGTACAGCCAGCCGTTCTCGGCGAAGTCCGGGTCCAGCACCAGGCCGACGACGCCGTCCTCACCACCGGAGTAGACGTCGAGGTCGAGTGCGGTGGACGTGCTTTTCGCCTCGGGGTCGTAGACGCGCACCTGGCCGAGGATCTCGGTGTAGAACACCCGCCCGTCGGGGGCGATGTCCATGGCCACCGGAGCCTGGGTGTCGGAGTCCAGCGTCACCTTCTCGAACGCGTCGTCCACGGTCGCCGAGCAGTCCGCCTCGACCACGCCCGCGGCGGTGCGTACCCCGCCGAGCACGTGCTGGATGAACTCGGGCTCGCTGTAGGCGGCGGTGTCGTGGCCCATCGCGGTCGCCCAGATCCGGGTCTTGCCGACGTCGCGGCACCAGGAAATGGGGTGGTCGGGGCCCATCGCGTCCGGACCGGGCTCGTAGGTCGACTCGTCGGCCGACACGAGCACGTGCGCCTCACCACGCACGCTCTTGTCGAAGTTGTACCACTCCTCCGGGCGGTCCCACCGCGCGGGAAGGTCCTCGGTGGAGGGATGCACGTGGTCGGTGACGTGCGCGGTGCCGTCGAGCACGCCCGGCGAGTGCGACGGCATGTGCGCGCCCGCGTTGACCACGTCGTCCCACCACGGGAAGTCGTTCTCGATCCCCATGTCGGTCGCGTTGTGAATGGCCGCGATGCCGCCGCCGCGGTCGATGTAGTCCTTCATCGCCTGGCGCTCGGCGTCGTTCTCCCAGACCATGCCCGAGGTCTGGAACATGATGATGACGTCGTAGTCGGCCAGGTCCTCGTCGTTGAAGACGCTGGAGTCCTCGGTGTGGTCGAAGGTGAAGTGGTGCTCCGAGGCCAGGTCGGAGAACATCGAGACACCGGCGGGAATGGACTGGTGCCGGTACCCCTCCGTCTTGGTGAACAGCAGGGCGTGGAATTCCTCGTGCGCCTGCGCGATCCCCGGGGTCAGGCCCGCGGCGAGCAGTGCGCCCACGGAGGCCGCGCCCCAGCGCGACAACGATCTTCTTCGTCTACTCATGTGTTCCTCACGTCTGCGGGAAGAGCCGATGAGATTCCCCGGCGTGCCGGCGCCGTCCACGAGCCGCCTCTCGGCGGGCGGGTCAACTCCGGGGCATCACCTCCCTCAGGAACGCGAGGCCATCGGCCGCGAGCGCGTCCTGGCTCGGGGCCAGGGGCCGCCAGATCGAGGCGGCCGTGGCGATGCTGTCGTTGTGCGCGGTGAACGACTCAAGGCACAGCGGCCCGGTGTAGCCCGCGTCCGCGAGCGCGGACAGCACACCGGGCCAGTCGAGGTGGTCCCGGCCTGGCGAGCCCCGGTCGTTGGCGCACACCTGCACGTGGGCGATCCGCCCGGCCGCCGACCGGATCGCGGCGCCGATGTCGGTCTCCTCGATGTTCTGGTGGTAGACGTCGAGCGCCACCCCGCACGCCGGAAGCCCGTCAATCGCCTCCAGCGTCTGCGCCACCGTGTTGAACAGGCTCGTCTCGTACCGGTTGAGCGGTTCGACGCCGAGCACGACTCCGTGGTCGCGGGCGTGGTCGAGCACCGGCGCCACGGCCTCACGCCAGCGGCGCACGCACGCAGCCCGTTCGCGCTCACCCATCCGCCAGGTGCGCCCCACCGAGGCGTAGGCGGGCCCGCTCACGGCGGGCGCGCCGAGCCGCGCGGCGATGTCGACGCACCGGCGCAGGTAGTCCTGTGTGGAGCGCACCGTGGCGGCGTCGGCCTCGACCAGTTCCCGCCCTGGCGAGAACACCAGCACCACCGACGCGCCGAGCCCGTGGTCGGCGAGCAGGTTCGCCGCCTCGTCCGGGTCCCAATCGCCGACGTTCTCCACGGGCAGCTCGACCACGTCGAACCCGTCGGCGGCGATCCTGGGCACGAGCGTGCGCAGCTCCGCCCCCGTCAACGGCGAGGTCCACACCCAGGTGTTGACGCCGATCGCGTGCCGCGTCGGTGTCGTGCTCATGTCGTCCCCTTCCGGCTCACGTCGTTGCCCCTTCGCTCGAGCGGTCGGGTCACTGCCAGCGGTCGGGATAGCCGGGCATGTCCTGGCAGCCGCAGAGCGCGTAGTGCAGCGGGGGCATGCCCTCGGTGAGGTAGCGGTCGAGGTTGTCCGAGGTCACCGTCGGCTGCGGCAGAATCCACTCGCGCGGGACCTGTTCGCCACCGAGGATCTTCAGCGCGGCGATCACCGGCGTGCGCCACTGGTAGGTCGGATAGGTCGGCGCGGTCGCGGTGAGGTCCTCGGCCTTCCACTTCTCCAGGAACTGCTGCTGGTCCTCACCCGAGATCGCGGGCGGCTCCATCCCGGCGTCCTCGAACGCCTCGAGCACCGCCACGGCCGCGGTGCCGTCGTCCATCCAGATGCCGTCGATCCGCCCCTCGCGCTGGAGGTAGTCGCTGACGATGCGCTTGGCGGTGGCGTTGTCGTTCTCGGTGAACTCGGAGCCGACCACCTCGATGCCGCGCTCGTCGAACACCCGCTGCGCGGCGGCCCAGCGGTGTTCGAGCACGTCCACACCCGGCAGCACCCGCAGACCGAGCACCGTGCCGCCGTCGCCGACCTCGTCGGCGAGGAACTCCGCCGCCGTGGCGCCGAACGCGTAACCGCCGATGGGGTGAATGAAGGTCACCGGGCAGTCGGTGTTGACACCACGGTCGAAGACGATCACCGGCATGCCGCTGCCGCAAGCCTGTTCCACGGCCGGGGTCAGGGTCGCCGTCGTGTTCGGCGAGACGATCAGCGCGTCGCAGCCCTGCTCGGTCAGCGAGGCGATGTCGCTGATCTGCTTGTCGTCCTTGGCCTCGGCGTCGAGCACGGTGAACCGCGAGATCTCGTCGTGCTGATCGGCTTCGGCCTGCATCGTGGTCCAGCCGACCTGCCGCCAGGGGTTGTCCACCGAGGCGTTCGAGAAGCACAGGTGGTACGGCCCGTCGGTGGCGTAGTCGGAGGTGTCGACCATCTCCGGCTCCAGCGCCTGTTCCCACGGGCGGTCGGCGGGCCCTTCCGGCTCGGTCTCCCGCAGCGCGAGCTGGCGCTCGTACTCGTCGGCGTCGAAGAACTCGCCCTGCGCGCCGCTCTCCGGGCCCGCGGAACCGGGCGCCCCCGTGTCGGAGGGAAGCTCACTCGAACACGCCGTCGCGAGCGCGAGGGCGCCCACGGCCGCGACGGTCGAAACGGTACGTCTCATGTGGTTCTCCTTGTCCGGAACGTGCCCCGCCCGAGGCCCGCGTAGGCCACGGCGGCGATGATGATGAGGCCCTGCACGGCGGACTCGAGTCCGCCGGAAACCCCGAGCAGGGTGAGCAGGGAGAACAACGTCTCCAGCGTGAGCGCGCCCGCCATCGCGGCCACGACCGAGCCCCGGCCGCCGCCGAGGACGACACCGCCCAGCACGACCGCGGTGATGACCCGGAACTCCAGGCCGTCGCCCACCTGCGCGGACACCCCCGCGAACCCGCCGAGCAGGATCGCCGCCACCGCGGCCGACAGCCCGGAGAGCACGAACGCGAGCGTGCGGACACGCTCGACGTGCCCGCCGCCGAACCGTACGGCGGTGGCGTTGTCGCCGACGGCGACCAGCGTGCGCCCGGTGGACCCGCGCATGAAGACCACCGCGGCGACCACCAGCGCCGCCAGCAGCAGCACCGACCACGGCACCTGGCCGAGCACGGGCACCTCGAAGCCCTCCCTGCCGACCACGCGGAACGCCTCGGACAGCGCGCCGCGCGGAGCCCCTCCGGTCCACAGCATCACCGCGCCGTCGAGCACGAGCAGCATCCCGAGCGTGACGATGAACGACGGCACCAGCAGCCGCGTCGTCACCAGCCCGTTGACAAGGCCGACGGCCGCGCCGAAGGCCAGCAGCAGCGGGATCACCCAGAGCGTCGCCTGCTCCTGGCCGTCGATCAGTCGCGCGGCGATCACCACGCAGGCGGTGACCAGCGAGCCGACCGACAGGTCGAAACCGCCACTGACGATGACGAAGTACTGCCCGATCGCCAGGATCATCAGCGGCGCCGCCCGCTTGAGCAGGGCCAGATATCCGGCCGGGTCGCTGTAGGCGGGGCCGACGAACGCCAGCGCCACCAGCAGCACGGCCAGCACCGCCAGCACCGGCCCGGTGCCGTCGGCGAGGCGGAACGCGCGGTTCCGTGTCCCGGCGCCAGTCGTCGTGGGACCGGTCGTCGTGGGATCGGTGTCGGTCATCGGGACGTCCTCCGTCGCCTGGCGTACAACGCGACCGCGACGATCAGCACGACGCCGCGCACCACGTCCTTGAAGAACGGGTCGACGCCGAGGTCGTCGAAGACCGTGTCCAGCGTCGCCAGGATCAGCACACCGCCGACCGTGCCCGCGATGCCGCCGCGCCCCCCGGCCAGCAGCGTTCCGCCCAGCACCACGGCGGCGATCGACTCGAGGTCGTACACCGCGTCGGTGCCGACCCAGGGGGCCCCGGAGCCGAGCCTGCTTGCCAGGAACAGCCCGGCCAGCCCCGCGGCCACCGAGCACAGCACGTGCACCGTGAGCACCGTGCGCTCGGTGCGGATGCCCGAGAACCGGGCGACCTCCTCATCACCGCCGACGGCGTAGACGTGGTACCCACCACGCGTGCGGGTCAGAAACCACCATGCCAGCAACGCGAGTCCCAGCATCAGAAACGCCGAGACCGGGACCGGGCCGATGCGGTCGTAGCCCAGGTGCTGGAAAAGCCGTGGCACGTTTCCCGAGGGGCCGTCGTAGGAGTGCTCGAGGTAGCCCCGGATCACCAGGCCGGTGCCCAAGGTCGCGATGAAGGCGTTCACCTTCAACTTCGTCACGATCAGGCCGTTGGCCAGCCCCACCCCGGCGGCGACCGCGAGGGTGAGCAGCACGGCGGGCACGATCATCCCCGGATCGCCCGCCATCGTCTCGGCGCCGATCAGCGAGCACAGCCCGACGAGGTAGGCCACCGACAGATCGAGCTTGCCGGTCAGGATCACCATCGTCTGTCCGATGGCGACCAGGCCGAGCGCCGTGCTGCGCGTGAGGATGTTGAGCACGCCGCCCTGGTCGAGCAGCACGCCGCCGCTGAGGCCGACCAGCACGCTGCCGATGATCAGGACCAGCACCAGTGCCGCGTACACACCGGCGACCGGGGTCGCCAGCGCGGCCGTCCACGACCGGCGGTCACGCGGCGCGGAAAGCGTCGCCTGGCTCATGCGGCCTCCTCCGTTTCGCGGGACACCCGCACCCGGTCGGCCGCACCGAGCCGTCGGCGATCCTGGCTCATGCGGCCTCCTCGGTGACCTCGTGGCCCGTGGCCAGGCGCATCACGGCCTCCTCCGACGGGCCCGCGGGCAGCTCGCCCGCGATCCGGCCGTCGTGCAGGACGAGCACGCGGTCGCTCATCCCGATCAGTTCGGGAAGTTCCGAAGAGATCATCAAAATGGCGACGCCCTCGGCGGCCAGCCCGCGCAGCAACTCGTAGACGGTCTGCTTGGCCCCCACGTCGACACCCCGGGTGGGCTCGTCGACGACGAGGACGCGCGGTTCGACGGCCAGCCATTTGGCCAGGACCACCTTCTGCTGGTTACCGCCCGACAGGTAGCGCACCTCCTGCTCCGGCGAGCGCGCGACGACGGTGACCGAATCCAGAAGGGCGCCGAGGTCGAGCCCGCCGCGCCCACGGCCGAAGGCCGCCCGGCGCACGAGCAACGCGTTGTCCCGAACGGACTGGCGCAGCGCCAGTCCCTCCCCCTTGCGGTCCTCGGTGACGTGCGCGATGCCGTGCCGGACCGCCGCGCGGGGCGTACGCAGGCGCACCCGCCCTCCGTCCAGCTCCACCGTTCCCGTGCGGAACGGTTCGATGCCGCACACGGCCCGCGCGACGGCGGAGCGGCCCGCGCCCTGGAGCCCGGCCAGCCCCACGATCTCCCCGGCGCGGACGTCGAGGGTGATGCCGTCGAGCCGAAGGTTGCCGCAGTCGCGCAACCGCAACCGGGTGTCCCCGAGCGAGGAGGCCTCCGCCCGAGGCGGAAACAGCGCCTCGAGCGACCGGCCCACCATGTGCCGCACGAGCCGGTCGCTGTCCAGCTCGGACGCCGGACACGAGGTGACGAGGGCACCGTCTTTGAGCACGGTGATCTGGTGGGAGAGGTCGAACACCTCGGTCAGCCGGTGGGAGACGTAGAGCACCGCGATGCCGCGGTCGCACAACCGGCGCACCAGCCCGTAGAGCAGCTCCACCTCGTTGTCCGCCAGCGCCGCCGTCGGCTCGTCCATCGCGAGCACGCGCACGTCGAAGGCCAGCGCCTTGACGATCTCCACGACCTGACGCTGCGCCACCGGCAGCCGGCGCACCGGGTCCCGGGGTGAGATGCCCTCGGCCCCGAGGTCGTCGAGCAGCGCGGCGGTGTCGGCCTCCATCCGCCCGCGGTCGACGGTGCCGCGCCGCACCGGTTCGGAGCCGAGGAACACGTTCTCGGCCACGGTGCGGTCGTCCAGCAGGTTGAGTTCCTGGTGGACGATCGAGATCCCGGCGGCCTGCGCCTGCCGCGGAGAGGCGAACTCCACCCGCTGCCCGTCCAGCTCGACGGTGCCCGCGTCCGCCCGGTGCACCCCCGCGAGGATCTTCATGAGCGTGGACTTGCCCGCGCCGTTCTCCCCCACGAGCGCGTGCACACGACCCGCATACAGCTCGAGGTCGACGTCCCGCAGCACCTCGTTGCCCCAGAACTGTTTGGAGACGCCCCGCATGCGCACGAGCGGCTCCACCTCGTCGGTGAGGCCAGTCACAGTCATGAGTGCGCACGATAGTCGTTCTTATGTGCATGTCAAACAAAAGTAGTCCGGATTGATGCGTAACGACGTTCGTTACGGACCGAAATCCGGGAGTCGCACCCACCGTCACCACCCGATCGGAAGATCCGCCGACTCGCCCCGAACGGATAGAACTGAGAACCATGCGCCGCCGAAGAAGCCTGGTCACCGTCCTCGTGTCACTCGTGGTCGTCCTCGTCTCAGCGGGCGGGGTCGCCGCGGCGGAGCGTCCCACCGGCCCGCGCGGCACCGTGTCCGCAACCGGCCTGACCCACTACGTCGCACTCGGCGACTCCTACACCTCCGGGCCGCTGATCCCGTTCCCGCGCCTCGACCCGCCCGGCTGCGTGCGCTCCACCAACAACTACCCGTCGCTACTGGCGCGGGCACTGGACTGGACCTGGCTCACCGACGTGAGCTGTGGCGGCGCCGACACCACGCACATGACCCGCCCCCAGGAGGTCACGCTCGGCGTCAACCCGCCCCAGTTCGACGCGCTCGGCCCGCACACCGACCTGGTCACGCTCGGCATCGGCGGCAACGACCACGGCGTGTTCGGCGACGTGATCAGCACCTGTCCGCCGTTGCGGGAGACCGACCCCGAGGGCGCGCCGTGCCGGGAGCACTTCACCGTCGACGGCACCGACACGCTGCTCGAGGCCATCGCCGACACCGGGGACCGGGTCGCCACGGTCCTGCGCGGAGCGCGGGACCGTGCGCCGGAGGCGACGATCCTGCTGGTCGGCTACCCGCGCATCGCGCCGGAGTCCGGAACCTGCCCCGAGGTGCTGCCCTTCGCCGACGGCGATTATCCCTGGCTGCGCGGGGTCGAGGAGGCGCTCAACGACGCCCTCTCCACGGCAGCCTCGGAGGTCGACGCGGCGACCTTCGTCGACCTGCGCCCGGCCTCCCGCGGCCACGATGCCTGCGCCGGAGCCGAGGCCTGGATCCAGGGACAGGAGACGGACCTTCTCGCCGCCGCTTCCTACCACCCACGCCGCGCGGGCATGGAGGGTGTCGCGGAGGTGTTGCGCGACCACCTCACCGGCGCCGCCGGTGCGACCGGAGTATCAGGAGCCGAGTGAGGTCAGTCGCGCGGTGATCCGCTCGATGTCGGCGGCGGCGGTGTCGCGGCGGGCGCGGATCTTGTCCACTACGTCGGCGGGCGCCTTGTCCAGGAAGGACTGATTGCCGAGCTTGCCCTCGGTCTGTGCCAGTTCCTTCTCGGCCGAGGCGAGGTCCTTGCGCAGCCGCTTGCGCTCGGCGTCGACGTCGATCGCCCCCGAGGTGTCCACCTCGACGGTGACCGTGCCGGAAGCCAGTGAGACGTCGAGCGAGGCGGTCGCGGTGAACCCGGCGCCGGGATCGGTGAGCCGGGCCAGCGTCCGGACGGCGTCCTCGTGCCCTTCCAGCGCGCCGAAGCCGTCTCCGGAGAGCCGGGTGGCCACCCGCTGTCCCGGCTTGAGCCCCTGGTCGGAGCGGAAGCGGCGGATCTCGGTGACGAGCTTCTGCACGTCGGCGATCCGGCCCTCGGCCGCGGTGTCGGGCTCAGGGAGACCCAGCCGTCGCGGCTCGGGCCAGTGCGCGATCACCACCGACTCCCCGCCCGTGAGCGTGGTCCACAACCGCTCGGTGATGAACGGCACGATCGGGTGCAGCATCCGCAGCACGATGTCGAGCACGTGGCCGAGCACCGCGCGAGTGCCGTCGGCGGTGTTCCCCGAGAGCTGCACCTTCGCCAGCTCCAGGTACCAGTCGCACAGCTCGTCCCAGGTGAAGTGGTAGAGCAGGTTGGTGGCCTTGGCGAACTGGAAGTCCTCGAGCAGGGCGTCGGCTTCGGTGACCACCGTGTTGAGCCTGCCCAGAATCCAGCGATCCGCCTCGGTCAGCTCACCCGGCTCCGGCAACGGCTGGGCGGCGGTGGCACCGTTGGAGATGGCGAACCTGCTCGCGTTCCACAGCTTCGTGCAGAAGTTGCGCGCGCCGGCGGCCCACTCCTCGGCCAGTGCCATGTCCGCGCCCGGGTTCGCGCCCCGGGCCAGGGTGAACCGCGTGGCGTCGGCGCCGAAGCGCTCCATCCAATCCAGCGGATCGAGGACGTTGCCCCGCGACTTCGACATCTTCCTGCCGTGGGCGTCGCGGATCAGACCGTGCAGGTAGATGTGCTCGAACGGAACCGCCCGCTGCGGCCCGTTGTCCCGCATCGCGTACAGGCCGAACATCATCATGCGGGCGACCCAGAAGAACAGGATGTCGTACCCGGTGGACAGCACACTGGTCGGGTAGAACTTGGCCAGATCGGCGGTGTCGTCGGGCCAGCCCATCGTGGAGAACGGCCACAGCCCGGACGAGAACCAGGTGTCGAGCACGTCCGGGTCCTGCCGCCAGCCGGGACCGCTCGGCGGCTCCTCGTCCGGGCCGACGCACACCGTCTCGCCGTTCGGGCCATACCACACCGGAATGCGGTGGCCCCACCACAACTGGCGCGAGATCGTCCAGTCGTGCATGTTGTCGACCCAGTCGAAGTAGCGCTTGGCCAGCTCCGGCGGGTGCACCGCCACCCGGCCGTCCCGCACGGCATCGCCTGCCGCCTTCGCCAGCGGTTCCACGCGCACCCACCACTGCAACGACAGCCGGGGCTCCACGACCGTGTCGCACCGCGAGCAGTGCCCGACGGCGTGGGTGTAGGGACGCTTCTCCGACACGATGCGGCCCTGTTCGCGCAGCGCCGCCACGACCGCGGGCCGCGCCTCGAACCGGTCCATTCCCTCGAACGGGCCGTGCGCGGTGACCACGCCCCGCTCGTCCATGATCGCGGGCATGGGCAGGTCGTGCCGCCTGCCGATCTCGAAGTCGTTCGGGTCGTGCGCCGGGGTCACCTTGACCGCGCCGGTGCCGAACTCCGGGTCCACATGGCTGTCCGCGACAACGGGAATCCGGCGCCCGGTCAGCGGCAGCTCCACCTCCGTGCCGACGAGGTGGGCGTAGCGCTCGTCGTCGGGGTGCACGGCCACGGCCGTGTCCCCCAGCATCGTCTCCGCGCGGGTGGTCGCCACGACCACCGACGCGTCGCCCTCCCCGTACCGGATCGACACCAGCTCGCCCTCGTCGTCGCTGTGGTCGACCTCGATGTCGGAGAGCGCGGTCAGACAGCGGGGGCACCAGTTGATGATGCGCTCGGCCCGGTAGACCAGTCCCTCGTCGTAGAGCCGCTTGAAGATCGTCTGCACGGCCCGGGACAGGCCGTCGTCCATGGTGAACCGCTCGCGCGACCAGTCGACGCCGTCACCGAGGCGCTTCATCTGGTCCAGGATGCGCCCGCCGTACTCGGCCTTGTACTGCCAGACGCGCTCGACGAACCGCTCCCGGCCGAGGTCGTGCCGCGACAGGCCCTCACCGGCCAGCTCCCGCTCGACCACGTTCTGCGTGGCGATGCCCGCGTGGTCCATGCCGGGCAGCCACAGCACCTCGTAGCCCTGCATGCGCCTGCGCCTGCTCATCGCGTCCATCAACGTGTGGTTGAGGGCGTGGCCCATGTGCAGGCTGCCGGTGACGTTGGGCGGCGGCAGCACGATCGTGAACGGCGGCCTGTCCGACGCGGCATCGGCCGTGAAGTAGCCCCCGGCTACCCAGCGCCGGTACAGCTCGGCCTCCTCCTCGGCCGGGTTCCAGGCACTGGGCAGGTCGGTCTTCGGTGCTGCGCTGTCGGTCACGGAGGACAAGTCTAGGAAAGCCGGCGACCACCGGCCGCACCGCCTCCGCGTCGAGACCCGGCCCGCGGCCTCACGGGGTGGGCGGAGTGACCAGCGTCGGCACGAACAGAGCCGCCACGACCGCGGCGGTGATCTTTTCGACGGGCTCGCGCAGCGCGTCCCGCGCCCGGTTGCCCTCGGCGATCCGGTCGGCGCGACGTTTGACCTCGGCCGGGTCGGCCTCGGCACCGAGCACCCGCGCGACCGTGTCGGTGCCCGTCAACAGCGCGATCAGAGCCGTGGTGCGCTCGTCCGGTTCGCCGCCCTCGACCAACACCCGGTGCAGCTCGGCACGCACGTGCCTGCCGTGCTCCAGGTCCTGCTCGGCCCAGTCCTCGGTCGGGGCCCGCCCGGCGATGCGCCCGTCCGCACGCCGCAGGATGCCCCGGTCGGCGAGCCCGGCGAGCAGCTCGGCCGAGGGCGTCCGGCCCGCGAGCGCACCCAGCGCGTCGGTCGGCTTGGCCCCCGCCCTCTCGGCGACCGTGGTGAGCGCGCCGTCGAGGACGGAGATCCCCGTGGATTCCGCGTCGAGCACGACGAGCGCCTCCGGTCCGGGCCCTTCCGCACGGGCACCGCCGTCTCCCCCGGTCTGCCCCGCCGTGTCCGCGAGCGCCCCGGGGGCGGTGTCCGCGAGCGCCCCGGGCGCGACGTCGATGCGGTCCCGCACCGCGAGCTCGATGAGCAGCGCGCCGGCGAGCGAGTACTCCAGATTCGCGGCACCGCTGACGGGTGCGAGTGCGTCGTCGTCGAACAGCAACAGGGCCAGATCCTCGGCGATGAGCATGGTCGAGAGCCTAGACGGCGGGCGCGTGCCCGCGCAGGCACACGGGGGCACCACTGGCGCGGACCGCCGCACGGCGGGGCATCATGGGACCAGGCGAGGACGCGGCACCGGAACGGGGTGATTCGCCGATGGGACGGGTGACGGTCCGCAGGCCGGTCCGGGCGCTGGGCCCGGACGGGGCGCGGCGCAAGCCGGACGCGCTGGCCGCGGAGGAACCGCTCGAACTCCGCCTGGGCGGCCAGGCGCTGGCGGTCACGATGCGCACGCCCGGCCACGACGTCGAGCTCGCGCACGGGTTCCTGCTCTCCGAGGGCGTCATCGCCGCGCGGGAGGACGTCGCCGCCGCCCGCTACTGCGACAGCGTCGACGAGTACGGCCGCAACACCTACAACGTGCTCGACGTGCTGCCCGCCGACGGGCTGGCCGAGCCGGACGTGGGGGTGCGGCGCAACTTCTACACCACGTCCTCGTGCGGGGTGTGTGGCAAGGCCGCCCTCGACGCCGTCCGGGTGCGCAGCCGCTTCGACCCCACCGCCTCGGCGTTCAGCGTCCCCAGCACCGTGCTGTCCACGCTGCCCGACGCACTCCGCGAGCGGCAGCGGGTGTTCGCCTCCACCGGCGGCCTGCACGCCGCCGCGCTGTTCACCGCCGACGGCTCGCTCGCCGTCGTGCGGGAGGACGTCGGCAGGCACAACGCGGTCGACAAGGTGCTGGGCTGGGCCCTGCTCCAGGGCCGGGTGCCCGCACACGACCTCGGCCTGCTGCTCTCCGGCCGGGCCTCGTTCGAACTGGTTCAGAAAGCCACGATGGCGGGCGTGCCGCTCGTGTCCGCGGTCTCCGCCCCGTCGTCGCTGGCGGTGGAACTCGCCGAGGACAGCGGCATCACTCTCGTCGGCTTCCTGCGCGGATCGAGCATGAACCTCTACACGGGTGAGCGGGTCGACGACGCCGAGTCCGCTTCGTGACGCCTGTGGGTGATCACGAGGAGGACAGGGACACGCGCATCGTCATTCCGTCCGGACCGACGTGGGTCCGGACGAGTTCGGCGACCTGGTTGACCAACAGCAGCCCCCGTCCGCCGTCCTGATAGGGCGACGCGGGACGCCTGCCCGCCAGCTTGTCGGTCGGCTGCCCCTGATCGGCGACCTCGCACACCACGCCGTCGTCCGACCGCCACATCCGCAGCACGCCACCACCTCCGCCGTGCTGGACACTGTTGGCGCACAGCTCCCCGATGACCAACGCCACGTCCTGCAGCCGCTGGCCCGCCACCCCGGCGTCGGCGGCGAAGGCGGTTCCGACGTGGCGTGCCCCGGCCATGGTGTCGAGGTCGAAGGTGGTCGACACCGCGCCGTCCGGCACCGTCAGCGGGTGGTTCTGCCGCTCGAACGCCTCGTCGGGCGCGTAGCACGGACTCTCGCGACAGCCGTTGGCGTCCACGAGCACGGGGTGGGTGGCCTCGGCGTCGGCGAGCACCGACGCGTCGAGCATGCTCGCGTCGTACGGGCACAGGATGGTCGCCTCCCGCCCGGCGAACGAGGCGTTGATCAGCGCTTCGTGTTGCACGCACGCGGGGTACTCGTAGTCGGTCCGCCCCGCCCAGATCGGCTCGCCGATGATGCGCACCCGGCTGCTGTGCGCGTCGGCGAAGGCACGCAGCACCGACGGGATGATGCGGCCCGGATTGCGCCCCGCCTCCTCCATGTCGATCAGCCGGACGTGGCGCGCGTCGTCGGCCAGCGCGTCGGCCAGCGATGTCAGCCGGGCGGACGGGACCGCGACCGCGACCGGCTCGCCCCGAGCCAGACCCTCGCGAACGAACGGAACCGTTCCCGCCAGATAGCTCGCGTCGTCGGAATAGAACAGCGCCTCGTGCGAGAACCCCTGACCGGTGCTCTCGCGGAGTGCAGCTGTCACGACCACCCGCGTCCTCTTCCTCGACCCTACTGCCGGGTACGGAGTATCCCGGCCGCCCCTCCGATAAACCTCAGGTGAGGTAACGGGCGACGAACGACATGGTCCACAGGCTGATCGCGACCCCAACGGCGAACAGGGTCACGGCGCCCACCAGGTGCCGGTCGTCCCGTGCCGTCCGCGCCAGCCACACACCGACAGCCGCGGCCACCCACGGCGCGAGTGGCACCAGCGGCAGCGCGGAGGCCCGGGTC
The DNA here is from genome assembly GCF_000383795.1 of Saccharomonospora saliphila YIM 90502. Taxonomy (GTDB): domain Bacteria; phylum Actinomycetota; class Actinomycetes; order Mycobacteriales; family Pseudonocardiaceae; genus Saccharomonospora; species Saccharomonospora saliphila. The sequence continues at coordinate 65,467 of NZ_KB912619.1, read as the reverse complement.
ACCGACGCGAGCAGGCACACCACCGCGAGCACGCCCAGCGTGCCGACCAGCCCTCGGTGCACGACAGGGTTGCGCAGCCCGGCAGCGGTCACCACACCCCGCGCCAGCTCATCGACCGTCGCCGCGCACGGAATCATCCCCGGCGGGTCCACGTCAACGGCGGAGCCCCGGGACGCGACCTCATCGCCTTCGGGGGACGGAGCGGGACGGGAGACGGAAAGAGGACTCATGACACCGGAGAGTAGCGGTCGCTGCCGGATCAGGCAGACTTCTCCCCCCGCTCACGCTGGCGCCGCGACGGCTGGCGCGACACGATCGTCGGATTGACGTTCTCCCGGACGGTCTGCTCGGTGATCACGACCTTGGCGACGTCGTCGCGACTCGGGATGTCATACATCACCGGCTGCAAGACCTCCTCCATGATCGCCCGAAGGCCACGGGCACCCGTGCCGCGCAGCAACGCCTGGTCCGCGATCGCCTCCAACGCCGTCTTGGTGAACTCCAGCTCGACGTTGTCGATCTCGAACAGCTTGGTGTACTGCTTGGTCAGCGCGTTGCGCGGCTCGGTGAGGATGCGCACCAGCGACTGCTTGTCGAGGTTGGTCACGTTGGCCACCACCGGGACGCGCCCGATGAACTCCGGGATCAGGCCGAACTTGATCAGATCCTCGGGCATCGTGTCGCTGAAGACGTCGCTCTCCTCGATCTCGCGCTGGGTGCGGATCTCCGCGCCGAAACCGAGACCGCGCTTGCCGATGCGGTCGTTGATGATCTTCTCGAGACCCGCGAACGCGCCCGCCACGATGAACAGCACGTTCGTGGTGTCGATCTGGATGAACTCCTGGTGGGGATGCTTGCGCCCGCCCTGCGGCGGCACCGAGGCGGTCGTGCCCTCCAGGATCTTCAACAGCGCCTGCTGCACGCCCTCGCCCGAGACGTCCCGCGTGATCGAGGGGTTCTCGGACTTGCGCGCGATCTTGTCGACCTCGTCGATGTAGATGATGCCGGTCTCGGCGCGCTTGACGTCGTAGTCGGCGGCCTGGATGAGCTTGAGCAGGATGTTCTCGACGTCCTCGCCGACGTAACCTGCCTCGGTGAGCGCGGTGGCGTCGGCGATCGCGAACGGCACGTTGAGCAGCTTGGCCAGGGTCTGCGCGAGGTAGGTCTTGCCACAGCCGGTCGGCCCGAGCATCAGGATGTTGGACTTGGCCAGCTCCACCGGCTCGTCCTTCGACTCCTTCGGGCCCTTGGAGTCGGACTGGATGCGCTTGTAGTGGTTGTACACCGCCACCGCGAGCGTTCGCTTGGCGTCATCCTGGCCGATGATGTACTGCTCAAGGAACTCGTGAATGTCGGCGGGCTTGGGCAGTTCGTCGAGCTTGACGTCGCCTGCCTCGGCGAGCTCCTCCTCGATGATCTCGTTGCAGAGCTCGATGCACTCGTCACAGATGTATACGCCGGGCCCGGCGATGAGCTTTTTCACCTGTTTCTGGCTCTTCCCGCAGAAAGAACATTTCAGCAGGTCTCCGCCGTCCCCGATCCGTGCCATGACCGCTGACCTCGTCCCCTCCGGTGCCGAAGACACCTGTGTCGTGCGTTGCCACTGACGGTACCCGCCCTACGCGCTCAGCGGGAGCGTCGCGCCCGAATCACGCGCAGGAGACCACTCTACTGCCGGAGGCGGGCGGGTGCCGCGCGTCGACACGCCGCCCGCCTCCCGGCCACGGCCCTGGACGTCTCAGTCGGCCGAGGCCTTGCGGTACTCCAGCACCTGATCGATGATGCCGTACTCCTTGGCCTCTTCCGGCGTGAGGATCTTGTCGCGCTCGATGTCGGCGCGCACGTCGGCGGCCGACTTGTTCGTGTGCTTGGCCAGCGTGTTCTCCATCAGGCTACGCACCCGCTGGATCTCCCGGGCTTGGATCTCGAGGTCGGATACCTGCCCGTAGGCGCCCTCGGTGGCCGGCTGATGGATCAGCACGCGGGCGTTCGGCAGCGCGAGGCGCTTGCCCTTGGTCCCTGCCGCCAGCAGCACGGCCGCCGCCGAAGCCGCCTGGCCCAGGCAGACCGTCTGGATGTCCGGCCGCACGTACTGCATCGTGTCGTAGATGGCCATCAGCGCGGTGAAGGAGCCACCCGGCGAGTTGATGTAGATGATGATGTCGCGGTCGGGGTCCTCGTGCTCCAGGTGCAGCAACTGGGCCATCACGTCGTTGGCCGAGGCGTCGTCCACCTGGACGCCGAGCATGATCTGCCGTTCCTCGTACAGCTTGTTGTACGGGTTCGACTCCTTGATCCCGTAGCTCGTGCGCTCCACGTAGGAGGGCAGCACGTAGCGCGACTGGGGAAGGTCGTACCGGGCCTGCGGATAGAAGTTGTTCATGTTCTCCTCCTTCACTGCCCGGTCAGTTCGAGTTCGGCGTCGGGTTGTCGCGGGTGAGCACCTGGTCGACGAAGCCGTAGTCCTTGGCCTCGGTCGCGGTGAACCAGCGGTCCCGGTCGCTGTCGGCGAGGATCTGCTCGGTGGTCTGACCGGTCTGCTCAGCGGTGATGCGCGCCAGCTCGTGCTTCCACTTGCCGAACACCTCGGCCTGGATGGCGATGTCCGACGCGGTGCCGCCCACCCCGGCGGACGGCTGGTGCATCAGGATGCGCGCGTGCGGCAGCGAGTACCGCTTGCCGGGCGTGCCCGAGGACAGCAGGAACTGGCCCATCGACGCGGCGAGGCCCATCGCGTAGGTGGCCACGTCCGGCTCGATCAGCTGCATGGTGTCGTAGATGGCGAAACCGGCCGTCACCGAGCCACCGGGCGAGTTGATGTAGAAGCGGATGTCGGCCTGCGGGTCCTCGGCGGCCAGCAGCAACAACTGCGCGGTGATGCGGTTGGCGACCTCGTCGTTGACCTCGGAGCCGAGGACGACGATGCGTTCCTGGAGCAGCCGCTCGTACACCGAGTCGGTCAGGTTGAGCCCCGCGGTGCCGGTCCGCCCCTCTGGCATCTTCTGCGTCACGTCTGCCTGCCTTTTCGAAAAAGTCTGGAGATCTTGTCACCGACCCTAACGAACTCGGGCGGTGCAGATGGCCTGACACCGCCCGAGTTCGCTGAGAGCATGAGAAGTACTCACCGGTCGGTGGCGGTGGCTCCCTCGTTCGCGGCGCTGTCCGCACCGTCCTCAGTCGACGCGGTGGTCTCCGGGGCGGTGGCCTCCGGGGTGGCCTCCCGCTCGCCCTCGTCCGACTCGCCGTCCTGCTCGGACCCGAACAACTCGCTCAGGTCGAGAGTGGAGCCCGACTGGTCGGTCACCGTCACCTCGCGCACGATCTCGGCCAGCGCCTTGCCCCGGCGCACGTCAGCGTAGATCGCACCGAGCTGGTTGGCCTCCTGCGCGCGCCGCACGTACTCGTCCGGGTTCATCCCGTACCGCTGCGCCTGGTAGATGATGCGCTCGGTGAGCTCGGAGTCGTCGACGTTGACGTCGCGCTGGTCGGCGAGGGCGTCGAGCAGCAGCTGGGTACGCACCGACTTCTCCGCCTCGGTCCGGACCTCGTTCTCCCACTCCTCCGGGTCGCCGCCCTGGGCCGTGAGGGAGCGCTTGTAGGCCTCCTCGTCGTGGTCGAACTCGTGGATCGCGTCGTGCTTGCGGTTGGAGATCTCCTGCTCGAGGATCTGGTCGGGCATCGGCACGTCGACGCGGTCCAGCAGCTCGTCCAGCACCTTGTCCCGGGCCTGCACGCCCTGCTGCACGCGCTTCATCCGGCGCAGGCGCTCCCGCAGGTCGTCGGTGAGCTCGTCGATGGTGTCGAACTCGCTCGCGAGCTGGGCGAACTCGTCGTCCGGCTCGGGCAGCTCGCGCTCCTTGATCGAGTTCACCGTGACGCTCACGTCGGCGTCGCGACCCGCGTGCTCACCGGCGACGAGCTGGGTGGTGAAATGCCTGGTCTCCCCCTCGCCCGCGCCGATGATGGCGTCGTCGATGCCGTCCACGAGCTGACCCGAGCCGATCTCGTAGGACAGCCCGGTCGTCGAGGCATCGGGGACCTCCTCGCCATCCACGGTCGCGGACAGGTCGAGGGAGACGAAGTCCCCGTGCTGGGCGGGGCGGTCGACGCCGGTCAGCGTGCCGAACCGCGCGCGCAGCTCGTCGAGCTGCTCGGTGACCTCGGACTCGTCGAGCTCAACGTCGTCCACGCTGACCGTGATGTCGCCGAGGTCGGGCAGGGTGATGTCGGGGCGGACGTCGACCTCGGCGCTGAACTCGAGCACCTCGCGGTCCTCGAGCTTGGTCACCTCGAAGTCGGGCTGACCGAGCGTGCGCACCTCACCACTGCGCACCGCTTCCATGTACTTCGCCGGGATGGCCTCGTTGACGACCTCGTCGAGCACCGGGGCACGGCCGATACGGCTCTCGAGAACGCGGGCCGGGGCCTTGCCCGGACGGAAACCTGGGATCCGGACCTGCTGAGCGATCTTGCGGTAGGCGCGGTCGAAGTTCGGTTTGAGCTCGTCGAACGGCACCTCGACATTGATCTTCACGCGCGTCGGGCTCAGCTGCTCGACGGTGCTCTTCAACGTTATCTCCTCGCCGGGACTGTGTCGGTCTGGTGACGCCGGCCCGGCGACCAGGGGTCTAGCACGGACCGGATGTCCGAGTCTAGGCCAGCACCCGGGCTCCGCGTGGTGCGGGTCCGCCCCGGGCCTCACCCACCACTCCGGATACCACACCCTCTGCCGCCCTACCCGCCGTGACCGTCGGCAAGGCCTCCTTCACTGCGTTGAACGCAGGAAAGGAGGCCTTGCCGACACGCCAACAGGGGGTGGGTGGACGGGGTTACTGGTAGATGTCCGGGATGCCGTCCCGGTCGGCGTCCCGGGTCTCCCGTTCGTGGACGCGGCGGTAGACCCGGTTGCGCAGACGCAGGATCACCGTGGCCAGTATCGCCGCGAGCAGCGAGCCGCACAGCACCGCGATCTTGACAAGCTCGTCGCGCTCCCCGCCCGCGCCGAAGGCGAGATCGCCGACCAGCAACGACACGGTGAACCCGATCCCCGCGAGCAGGGAGAGACCCAGCACGTCGATCCAGGCGATGTCGCTGTCCAGCTCGGCCCGGGTGAAGCGGCCCATGACGAAGGTCGTGCCGAAGATGCCGATCGCCTTGCCGAGCACGAGACCGCCGACGATCCCGAGCGCCACCGGGTCACCCAGCGCCTCGATCAGCCCGTCGAGCCCGCCGAAGGCGACCCCCGCGGCGAAGAGGGCGAAGATCGGCACGGCCACGCCTGCCGAGATCGGCCGCCACCGGTGCTCGAAGTGCTCGGCGAGACCCACGGATTCGCCCTTGCGTTGCAACGCGGGCACCGCGAAGCCGAGGAGCACGCCCGCCACGGTCGCGTGCACCCCGGAGGCGTGCACGAGCGCCCAGGTCACCACGCCGAGCGGGATGAGCAGCCACCACGACCGGACCCGGCGCTGCACGAGCAGTGTGAACACCGCCAGCGGCACCAGCGTGAGCAGCAGCGGCACCACGGACAGCTCATCGGTGTAGAAGACGGCGATGATCGTGATGGCGATGAGGTCGTCGACCACGGCCAGTGTCAGCAGGAACACCCGCAGCGCCGACGGCAGGAACCGGCCGACGACGGCGAGCACGGCCACGGCGAAGGCGATGTCGGTGGCGGTGGGGATGGCCCAGCCCCGCAGCGCGGAGGGATCGCCGAGGTTGATCACGACGTAGATCAGGGCCGGGAGGACCACCCCGCCAACGGCGGCGGCGACGGGCACCGCGGCCCGGCGGGGGTCACGCAGCTCACCGGCCACGAACTCGCGTTTGAGCTCAAGGCCCACCACGAAGAAGAAGATCGCCAGCAGGCCGTCGGCGGCCCAGTGCGAGAGGTCGAGATTCAGGTGGAGCGACTCCGGGCCGATGGTGAACTCGCGCATGGCCGTGTAGGCCTCCGACCACGGCGAGTTGGCCCACACCAGCGCCACCACCGCACCGGTCAGGAGCAACATGCCACCGACGGTCTCCTGCCTGAGGATGTCGGTGACCTGTTTCCACTCCCGCCAGGACGTGCGGCTGAACAGCTTGCGCTTCGTGGGGGGTGCTGTGCTCATGTTTGTGTCGTCAACCCCTCCCGGTCGGTGAACATCGGGCACTGCACCCGTGATCTTACTTGCCGAATCTAACGATCCGTGCGGCTTCGAGATCGACGTCGCAGGTCACCACACCCGAGCATCGCGCCGTCACACCTCGTGCCGCGGATACCCGTCACGCGGGGGACGGGACTCGCGACCAGCGTCGACGCCGGTCGGGACACCCGGATCGCCGGGAGGTGCCGTGCCGTCGTCATGGGTGCCGATTATGGGTCTCACCCGGACGGTGGAACAGTCCTGTTTACGTGTTTTGAGCGTTACGTCACCCTCCGCTCCGGTCGCGGACTTCCCGCGCCGGCGGCCACCCGGTTAGATTCGCCTGCACCGCCCGCCGAGGAAGCTGGAGCGACATGTCGATCCCCGGAGGACGTCTCCGTCCGCACAAGGGCTCACCGCGGTCCCGGCGCCCACGGGATTCGGGCGTGCTGCTGGAGACGGCGCGGCACGTCTCGGAGGATCTCGCCGACGGCCTGTCCGGCCCGAGGGTGCGCGCGGCCGCGCGCGGCATCCGGCGGCTGCTGGCGGCC
>NZ_KB912619.1:48799-58688 GCF_000383795.1 Saccharomonospora saliphila YIM 90502 | reverse complement strand
AGCGCCGCGGCGCCCCGCTCCGGACGCGATGGCCGCGCTGCCCGTCGAATCGGCGGGCCGGACCCGCTACGTCCGGCGCCAGGACGTCCGCTACGTCGAGGCACACGGCGATTACGTGCGCCTGCACACCGGCTCCGGGGTGCATCTGGTGCGGATGCCGATCTCCCGGCTCGAGGAGTACTGGTCGGAGGCCGGTTTCGTGCGCACGCACCGCGGCTTCCTTGTGTCGCTGGGCGCGGTGCGCGAGTTGCGCAGTGACTCGGCGGGCGGGCTGCTGGCGCACACCGACCTCGGTGACGTCCCGGTGAGCAGGCGCCACGCCCGCCAGCTCCGCGAACGGCTCCTGCACGCCGCCCAGCGTGGTGAACTGCACGCCGAGGGCACGACCTCGTGAGCCGCGGAAGCGGGAGGCGCCCATGAGCCAGCGCCGCGTCACGGTCACCAGTCCGCAGACGCGGCTGGCGCACGCACGCAGGCGCTACCGCGGGCCGTGGCGCCCCACCACCCTGGATCCGGCCGAGGCTCCGCGCGCGGTCGCGCTCTACCGCGCGCAGTTCCGCCGCGCCGCGCTGACGCTATCCCTGCTGGTCGTCCTGCTCGTCGGGCTTCCCGCGCTGCTCGCCGCCGCCCCCGTGCTGGACACCGTCCGGGTGGCGGGAGTACCGCTGTCCTGGCTAGCCGTGGTGGTGGTCCCGTTTCCGACGATGGTGCTGCTGGCGCTGTGGCACCTGCGCGGCGTGGAGCGCGGCGAGCGCGCCACGGGCCCGGAGGGGCGCGAGCCACCGGAGGACGACCGGCCGTGACCGTCGCCCTCGCCGTGGCCCCGGTTCTGTTGATCACGCTGGTGATCGGCCTGCGCGGCGTGGCCGCCATGCGCACCACCTCCGACTTCCTGGTGGCCTCCCGCCGGGTCTCGCCGCTGCTCAACTCGGCGGCGGTGTCCGGTGAGTACCTCTCGGCCGCGTCGTTTCTGGGGGTGGCGGGGCTGATGGTGCGCGACGGGGTCGGCGCGCTGTGGTATCCGGTCGGGTTCACCGCGGGCTACATCGCGATGCTGGCGCTGGTCGCCGCGCCCATGCGGCGGTCCGGCGCGCTCACGGTGCCCGACTTCGCGGAGGCACGGCTGGCCTCGCCGTCGCTGCGCAGACTGGCCGCGGTGGTGGTTCTCGTCATCGGGCTGCTGTACCTGGTGCCGCAGTTCCGGACGGCGGGGCTGGTGCTCAGCGTGGTGAGCGGGACGCCCTACTGGGTGGGTGTCACCATCGCCGGAGCGGCGGTGAGCGCGACCCTGGCGCTGGGCGGGATGCGAGCGGCCACCTACGTGCAGGCGTTTCAGTTCGCGCTGAAGCTGGTGCTGTTCATCGTGCCCGCCGTCTGGCTGCTGGCCCAGGTGGGGCCCGACGTGCGGGGACAGGCACTCGAACCCGCCGAGTTCACCCACTTCGACAGCGAGACCCGGGTGACCTTCCGCGTCGGCGCCACGCTGGAGGTGCCCGAGGGGGTGCGGGTGGTGACCCCCGGCGGGGAGACCGCCCCGGTACCGCCGGGAGAGTGGACGGTGCCCGCCGAGCGCACCGTCGTCTTCGCCGAGGGCAGCCGCGCGCCGGAGCCCCGCGACGCGGCCCCACCCGGCGCGCCGGGCTGGGAACGGCCGTTGCTCGATCTCGACGACACCGGGCACCCGCTGCTGGCCACCTGGGCGGTACTGATGGCGACGATGCTGGGCACGATGGGCCTGCCCCATGTGATCATGCGCTTCCACACCAGCCCGGACGGCACCGCGGCGCGGCGCACGGCCGCGCTCACGGTCGTGCTCTTGTCGGTGTTCTATCTCTTCCCCGGCATCTACGGCGCCCTCGGGCGGGTACTGGTGCCGCACCTCTACCTCTCCGGCGCCACCGACAGTGCCGTGGTCGCCCTGCCGGCCCAGGCCGACGCCGGTGCGGCGGGCGCGGTGTTCACGGGCCTGCTCACGGCGGGCGCCTTCGCGGCGTTCCTGGCGACGTCGCTGGGACTGCTGCTGGTGGTCGCGGGCGCGATCTCGCACGACCTCGTTCCGGGCGGGCTGCGCCAGCTCCGGGTGGCGGTACTGGGGGCGGCGGGAGTCATGGTGCTGCTGGCCCTTCCCGCCGTGGGCCTGGACGCGAGCACGCTCGTGAGCTGGGGGTTCACGGTGGCGGCCTCGACGTTCTGCCCGTTGCTCGTCCTCGGGATCTGGTGGTCGCGGCTGACGGCGCCCGGCGCGGTCGCGGGCGTGACCACGGGTCTGCTCGCCTCGTGCGGCGCCTTCCTGCTCAGCACCACCGGCCTCGCGGTGCCCGGTTGGCTGGCGATCCTGCTGGTCCAGCCCGCGCCGTGGACGGTCCCGCTGGCCTTCGCCACGATGGTGGTCGTCTCCTTGTTCGGCAGGCCGCCACCGTGGGCGACCGCCGCCATGTTGCGGCTGCACCTGTCCGAACACCGCGGCTTCCCGTTCGCCGACCGGACCTTTCCGGCACGTGATCTGGGCCACTCGTCGTGGTCCGCGCGCCGCTCGTCGGCCGTTCGTCGCATCACGCGCCGATTGGTCCGCTGAGAATGCCGCCATCGGGCGGCCTCCTCCTACGGTGGCGCGACACACGCACCACGTGACACCGACGGGTGCGACCCGCACCGGAGTGCGCACTGACGAGGAGGTCAGGAGTGAGTACCACCGAGCCGGATACCCATCCGCCCGGGCCGCGGTCCTGGGCCGAGGTCCACGCGAGCGCGGAGTTCCAACAGCTGCGCAAGCGGCTGCGGAACTTCGTGTTCCCCATGACCGCGCTGTTTCTCGTCTGGTACCTGCTGTACGTCCTGCTGGCCGACTACGCGCACGACTTCATGTCCGTGCGCGTCGTCGGCAACATCAATATCGGCCTCATCTTCGGGCTGCTGCAGTTCGTGTCGACGTTCGTGATCACTGGGCTGTACGTGCGGTACGCCAACCGCAAACTCGACCCGATCGCCGACCGGATTCGCCAGGACGTGGAGAGCCAGGACAGTGACGGCACCCACGCGGAAGGGGGCGCGTCGTCATGAACAGCCTCGCCCAGAGCATCGAAGGCAACAACCCCGCCGTCAACATCACCATCTTCGCCCTGTTCGTCGTGGTGACGCTGGTGGTGGTGTTCCGCGCGTCGCGCAACACCAAGACGGCCTCGGACTACTACGCGGCCGGACGCGCCTTCTCCGGACCGCAGAACGGCATCGCCATCTCGGGCGACTACCTCTCGGCGGCCTCGTTCCTCGGGATCGCCGGAGCCATCGCCGTGTACGGCTACGACGGGTTCCTGTACTCGATCGGGTTCCTCGTCGCCTGGCTGGTGGCGTTGCTGCTCGTGGCGGAACTGCTCCGCAACACCGGCAAGTTCACGATGGGTGACGTGCTCGCCTTCCGCATGCGGCAGCGGCCGGTGCGGGCGGCCGCCGCGACCTCGACGATGGCGGTGTCGTTCTTCTACCTGCTCGCGCAGATGGCGGGCGCGGGCGCGCTCGTCTCCCTGCTGCTCGGCGTGGAGGGCGACGCGGGGCAGGCGATCGTCATCGCCGTCGTCGGCGTCGTCATGATCACCTACGTGCTGGTCGGCGGCATGAAGGGCACCACCTGGGTGCAGATCATCAAGGCGGCGCTGCTCATCGCGGGCACCTTCGCGATGACGGTGTGGGTGCTGGGGCGCTACGGGCTGAACCTGTCCGAGCTGCTGGGCGCGGCCACCGAGCGAGCCGAGGACGGCGACTCCCTGCTCAACCCCGGCGCCAAGTACGGCGTCAGCAGTGCCAGCCAGCTCGACTTCCTCTCGCTGGGCGTCGCGCTCGTGCTGGGCACGGCGGGCTTGCCGCACGTGCTAATGCGCTTCTACACGGTGCCGACGTCGAAGGAGGCCCGCAAGTCCGTGGTCTGGGCGATCGCGCTGATCGGCCTGTTCTACCTGTTCACCCTGGTCCTCGGCTACGGCGCGGCGGCCATCGTCGGCACGGACACGATCAACAACGCCCCCGGTGGCGAGAACTCGGCCGCTCCGCTGCTCGCGGAGGCACTCGGCGGCCCGCTGCTGCTCGGGTTCATCGCGGCCGTGGCGTTCGCGACGATCCTCGCCGTCGTGGCCGGGCTGACGATAACCGCGTCGGCGTCGTTCGCGCACGACGTGTACGCCAACGTCATCAAGCGCGGGAAGGTCGACAGCAAGAACACCGAGGTGCGGGTCGCCCGCATCACCGCGTGCGTGATCGGCGCGGTGGCGATCGTCGGCGGCATCCTCGCCAAGGACCAGAACGTGGCCTTCCTCGTGGCGCTCGCGTTCGCGGTGGCGGCCTCGGCGAACCTGCCCACGATCCTGTACTCGCTGTTCTGGAAGCGGTTCAACACCTCGGGCGCGCTGTGGTCCATCTACGGCGGGCTCACCGTGACGATCGTGCTGATCGTGTTCTCGCCCGCCGTGTCCGGCACCGAGACCTCGATGATCACCGGAGTGGACTTCCACTGGTTCCCGCTGTCGAACCCGGGCCTGGTCTCGATCCCGGTGTCGTTCTTCCTCGGCTGGCTGGGCACCGTGCTCTCCTCCGAGCACCTCGAGGACAAGCACAAGGAGATGGAGGTGCGCTCGCTCACCGGCGCGGGAGCGGAGAAGGCCTCGAGCCACTGAGCCACCCGCGCGGGCGCGTCGCACGGACACCGTCGCCCGCGCACAGCGAGGCCCCCTTCACCCGGGTACGCGGTGGAGGGGGCCTCGCCCTGTCCGGCACCGGTGCGGACTCCGGGCTTCGACCCGGGCCGGGACGGTGCTCAGCGCCGCGCCCCGGCCCGCTCTCCGGCCTGGGAGAGCCTGCGGCTGAACGGGGTGGCCGAGATGCCGTGCACCAGCACCGAGGCACTGATCACGAGACTGGCCACGGTCCAGACCAGCGCGTGCCCGCTCTCGTGCCACGACAACGTGCCGTAGTACAACGCCGCGACCCCGATCGGCCCGAACCACCCGAGGAAGAACGCTTCGGACCTGCCCCGCACCGTGCGCATCGCCGGGCTCAGCGCGACGAAGGCGGGCAGCCTGCGCAGCAGGAGCACGGCCACGACGAGCGCCGGGCCACGCCAGCCGAGGTCGGCCCAGCGCTCCCACGGCAGCGCGAGCCCGAGCAGTACGAACACCGGCAGCAGGAAGAAGTCGTTGACGCCTTCCTGGACGCGTTCCTCGGTGCGGTCCTCGTCCTCGGGGATCACCCCGCGGAAGACCAGACCGGCGACGAAGACGGCCAGCAGTCCGTTGGCTCCCGTCAGGTGGGTCGCGCCGAGCACGGCGACGGTGAGCGCGACGCTGAACAACAGATGCGAGGTCGGCGCGAACGTGTCCCGGCGGTAGCCCCAGAGCATGAGCCTGCCCACCAGGTAGCCGAGTGCGCCGCCCAGGAGCACGGCACCCACGTTCTCGGCGATCACCACCCGCCACAGCCACTCCCCCACGGCCGAGGACGCGGGCTTCTCCAGCATGAGCAGCGCGAGGAACACCAGCGGATAAGCCAGCGTGTCGTTCGCGCCGGACTCGGCGGAGAGGAAGTGCCGCAACCGGGCGGGCAGCAGTCGCTGCGCGAGGCGGCCCTGCACGATCGTGCTGGCCACGACCGGGTCGGTCGGCGTGAGCACGGCGCCCACCAGCAGCGCCACCCAGATCGGCACGGCGAGCAGGGCGAACACCAAGAGCCCGCTGACCAGCCACATCAACACCATCACCGGGCCGAGCACGATCACGAGGGAACGCCAGTGCTCGCGCAGGTAGCCGCGCGGCAGGCGCAGCGCGATGCCCATCAGTGACACCGCCACGGTCAGCCGCGCCACCTCTTCGAGCAGTGTCGACACCTCGCCCCACCGGGCGGGATCGAGCACGCCGGTGACGTGCGGGCCCAGGAGCACGCCCAGCACCAGGGCGAGCAACGGCCCCGACAGCCAGCGGCGCTTGAGCGGGTCGGACAGCAGGCCGATCAGCAGGACCGCGGAACCGATCACCGCGAGTGCGATGTCGAGCGTGCTCACCTGATCACCCACACCTGGTCTCACGAGGGCCCGCGCACGGGCTGGACACGGGGGCGTCTCGGCCCGGACCCATCGTGGCACCGTGCGTGGCCGACCGCGCGGTGACGAGGCGGCGGCTCGGCCCGGAATGCGGTGCCGCCGCTGAGGCGGGGAAGCGACGGGGCGAGTTCGCAGCGTCGACGGTGGCGCCCTCGCGGTGGTATCGACCACACGCGGCGCGCGCTGGCCGACCCTGGGACCAGGAACCTCACGGACACTCCGTGGAATTCCTGGCCAGAGCCTTCGTGGTCGGGGTGACAGGATTCGAACCTGCGACCCTTCGCTCCCAAAGCGAATGCGCTACCAAGCTGCGCTACACCCCGTGCCGCACCAACCCGAGGGCGGTGTGCGACCACTCTAGCGGCTCGCGCTACACTGACTGGCGCGGCCGGATGATCCGGTCGCCCGCGGGCGTAGCTCAATGGTAGAGCCCCAGTCTTCCAAACTGGTTACGCGGGTTCGATTCCCGTCGCCCGCTCCACGCATCGGTGTGGACCCGGCCCCGGCGGTTCCGGGTTCCCACCGCCATGGCCGATGGGCGCCTGCCGCGGGCGGTGCGGCGCCTCCGTCCCTCGGAGCCACGCCTCCCGCGCCCCGGTCGGCGTTCGCGGCCGTCCCCGACGGTCGTCCGCTCCCGGCCGGCCAAGTACACCGGGCCGTGACCGACACCCGACAGGGCGTGACATACATCATGGCCGAAGCTGTGATCCCCGTCACTACCCGTGCGCCGGTGGTGACGCCACGGAGCGGCACGCACCCAGCTCACCACGCGGACCGGAGTTAAACCTCCGACCGCGACAATCCACTCCGGATCTTTCATTTCCCATTGCCGCATTCGCTTTGTGCCGCATGGACGTGGTTACCGTTTTCTCGCGCCGAAATAGGCGTCACGAGCCCGGCGAAGGGCGCGTGAAAGCGTCGAGACAGCGGAGGACGTTCGTGTTCACAACGGCATTCAAGAGGTCGCTCGCGGTTCTGACGGTCACGGCGGGAACGCTGGTGGCCGCCGGGGGAACCGGCACGGCCATGATGAGTCAGGAGGGCGCGGGCCAGGCGCGCGGTGGTGGTGCTCCCGCCCGCCCCGCGGCGGCGAGCCAGCCCCCGGAAGCCGGGAAAGCCCCCGAGACGAAACACAAACCCGCGGCGCCCGGAGGCAGTCGCATCGTCGAGCTCGCCGCGAGCCAGGAGGGCAAGCCCTACGTCTACGGCGCGGAAGGGCCCGCCCGGTTCGACTGCTCCGGCCTCGTCCAGTACGTGCACAGACAGGCCGGAATCGATCTGCCGCGAACATCCCGCCAACAACGGGCGGCGCTGCCGCACATTCCCCGTTCGGAGATGCGGCCCGGCGATCTGCTGTTCTTCCACAACGGCGGCCACGTCTACCACGTCGGGATCTTCGCGGGCCGGGGCAGCATGTGGGCCGCGCCGGAACCCGGAGACGTCGTGCGCAAGCAGAACGTGTGGACGGATTCCTACACCGTCGGCCGGGCGTGGTGACCTGATCCGGGAACTCCTGGGATACCGTCCGCGTTGTCCGGTTCAGCGAACCCAACAACCCGGGAGTGACCATGGAATCCGCGGTCGTGCTGCTCCTGCTCCTGGCGATCATCGTGGGCGGCACCCTGTATCTGGTGCGCTCGCAGTCCCAGGCCAAGGCGCGGCGGATCGACGACGCCAAGGCCGACGCCAGACGGTGGATGGAGCGGCTCGGCGGTCAGGTCCTGAATCTCACCGGCACCGACACCGCCTCCCAGCAGGCCCTTGCCGACGCCGGTGAGCGCTACAACGCGGCGGGCTCCCAGATGGAACAGGCGGAGACCGTCGAGCAGGCGCAGCTGGTGAAGCAGACCGCCCTCGAGGGCCTCTACTACGTCCGTGCGGCACGCACCGCGATGGGCATGGACCCCGGGCCCGCCCTGCCCGAGGACCCCGAGCGGGAGCGCGCGGGCAAGGTCACCGAGCATCGCGCGGTCGACGTGGAGGGCCAGCACTACGAGGCCTCGCCCGAACCGACGTCGACGACCCCGCACTACTACCCCGGTGGCCGCGTGGCCGGGCGCCCCGTGCCACAGGGCTGGTACAGCGAACCGTGGTGGAAGCCCGCCCTCGTGGGCGGCGCGTGGGGCCTGGGCTCGATGTTCCTGTTCAGCGCCATGTTCTCCGGAATGGCCGGTGTGCCGAGCGCCGAGGCCTGGGAGGCGGGCTACGACGCGGGCCAGGAGGACGCCGCGGCCGGTGAGGGTGGCGACGCCGGGGACGGCGGCGGCGACATGGGCGACGGTGGCGGTGACTTCGGCGGAGGCGACTTCGGCGGGGGCGACTTCGGCGGCGGTGACTTCGGCTTCTGACCGGACCTCCACCCGTCCGTCACGTCCGCACCCGGCCGACGCTCGTCACGCGCCGGGTGACGGCGACGCGACGCCGTGGTCGGCGGGCTGGCAGGCCGGGCACCAGTACAGGTTCCGGCCCGCCAGCTCGCTGTGGGCCACGGGCGTGCCACACACCAGGCACGGCTGTCCCGTCCGCCGGTAGACGTACACCTCGCCGCCGTGCCGGTCCTCCCGCGGTGCCCGGCCGGTGACCTCGGGGTGGTGTTCGTACGCCACGGTGTCGATCCGGCCGGCCCGGACGCCGTCGCGCATCAGCGACACCAGATCGGCCCACAGCGCGTCCCAGCGTGCCCGGTCGAGCGACCGTCCGGGCAGCAACGGCGGGATGCCCTGCCGGAACAGCACCTCGGCCCGGTAGACGTTACCGACCCCGGCGACGACGCTCTGGTCCATGAGCAGCGCGGCCAGCGCCGTGCGCGACCGGGAGACGCGGGCGTAGCCGCGTTCCGGGTCCGCGTCGTCGCGCAGTGGGTCGGGGCCCAGGCGATCCCGGACGGCGTCGGCCTCGGCCTCGGTGAGCAGCTCGCAGCGGGTCGGTCCGCGCAGGTCGGTGCCGTGGCTCCGGCCGAGCAGGCGCATCCGCACGGCGCCCACCGGCTCCGGCTCCGGCAGCGTGAACTCCGTGAACCCGCCGTACAGGCCGAGATGCACGTGCACGGTCCCGTGAGGACCGTAGTGGTGGAAGAGGTGCTTGCCGTAGGCCTCGACGGCGGTGAGGGTGCGCCCGTCGAGGCGGGCGGCCTCGACGGCGAAACGGCCCTGCGGGCTCGACAGCCGCACGGTGCCGCCGACGTAGCGGCGCCGGTGCAGCAGCGCCAGCCGGTGCAGGGTGTGCCCCTCCGGCATCAGGACCGGGGAAGCGTCGGCGCCGTCCCCGTGCGCTCGTAGTCGGTGATCTGCTCCACCCGGCGGGTGTGCCGCTCGTCGTCCGACGGCGAGGTCCGCAGGAACGCCTGCACGATGCTCTCCGCCTCGGACGGGGTGTGCATCCGCGCGCCGAGGCCGATCAGCTGGGCGTGATTGTGCTCGCGGGTCAGCGTCGCGGTCTCCACGCTCCACGCCAGCCCGGCCCGGGCGCCCGGCACCTTGTTCGCCGCGATCTGCTCGCCGTTGCCCGACCCGCCGAGGACGACGCCGAGGCTGCCCTCGTCGTCGACCACCCTGCGGGCGGTCTCGATACAGAACGCCGGATAGTCGTCGGCGGCGTCGTAGACGTGCGGGCCGACGTCGGTCACGTCGTAACCCTGCTCGCGCAGGTGGGTGACGAGGTGATTCTTCAGTTCGTAGCCCGCATGGTCGGATCCCAGGTACACACGCACGGTGGCTCAGTCTGCCATCCCGGCACAGCGCCCGGAGTGACCACCCGGGCCCCGCCCCGAAAGGGCCCGGGCGGGCCGGCCGCGTCCCGGCGCCGCGC
>NZ_KB912619.1:43532-48699 GCF_000383795.1 Saccharomonospora saliphila YIM 90502 | reverse complement strand
CGAGCAGCTGAGCGCCCTGGCACGCCTGCGCCAGGACCGCGACGCGGGCGCGCTGACCACCGAGCAGGCCCTCGAGCGCTCGCCGCTGGCCCGGCACGTCACGGAAGCGGCCCTGCGCTGACCTCCGAGAACTCGCCACGAGCCCGCCCGTGCGCCGCGCCCGCCCGATGGTCGTGAACGGGCGCGGCCGTGTGGCGGGACGTCAGTCGAACGACAGCTCGCCGGTGCGCGTGCGCTTGAGCTCGAAGAAGCCGGGGTAGCTCGCCAGCATGCGAGCGCCGTCGAACATCCGGAGGGCCTCCTCCCCGCGCGGAATCGAGTTCAGCACCGGGCCGAAGAAGGCCACGCCGTCGATGTGGAGTGTCGGCGTGCCGACGTCCATTCCCACGGGGTCCATCCCCTCGTGATGGGTCTGGCGCACGGCGTCGTCGAACTCGGTCGACTCCCCGGCCGTCAGCAGCGTGTCCGGGGCGCCCACCTCATCGAGCGCCCCCTTGAGCACGACGTCGACGTCCGAGTTGCCCTCGTTGTGGTAGCGGGTGCCGAACGCGGTGTAGAAGTCGCGCAGCACCTGCTCACCGCTGTGCCGGGCGAGTGCGACGGCCACGCGGACGGGAGCCCACGCCTTGCGCATCACGTCCTGGTACTGCTCGGGAAGGTCCCGTCCCTCGTTGAGGACGGCGAGGCTCATCACGCGGAATTTCAGGTCGATGTCCCGGTGCTTTTCCACCTCCAGGATCCACCGGGACGTGATCCAGGCGAACGGGCACATCGGGTCGAAGTAGAAGTCGACCTGGGCGGGCCGCCCCGTCTCGGACGACGCGGTGGTCTCGGGTGCGCTCAACGCGGTCTCCTTGGTTGCCGGTTGCGACGATTCGTAGCGGGTAGTCACTTCTCTTCCGCGCCAACACCGTCGCGACCCCGCTTGTTCCCGTCGCCGACGAGCACGGCGCATGATTGGATCAACGACAGCACGGGCGGGACACCGCCCGCAAGAGAGCCACAACGACCGACGACAGCACAGAGGTGCCAGTGCCCGCCCCCAACCTGACCCGCGAGCAAGCCCGGCAGCGTGCCGAACTCCTCGATGTCGAAAGCTACGACATCGAACTCGACCTCACCGACGGCCACGGCGGCCCCGGCGAGAACACCTTCGACTCCACCACCACCGTCCGCTTCGCCGGGAGAGCGGGTGAGAGCACGTGGGTGGACATCGTCGCCGAGCGCCTCCGTTCGGCCACGCTGAACGGCGCCGAACTCGACGTCTCCGGTTACGTCGAGGACGACGGGCTGGTACTGCCCGAGCTCGCGGCGTCCAACGAGCTGGTCGTGCGCGCCGACGCCCGCTACATGAACACGGGTGAGGGCCTGCACCGGTTCGTCGACCCGGTCGACGGCGGCGTCTACCTCTACACCCAGTTCGAGACGGCCGACGCCAAGCGGATGTTCGCCTGCTTCGACCAGCCGGACCTCAAGGCGACCTACCGGCTCACCGTCGTCGCCCCACGCGACTGGCGGGTCGTGTCCAACGCGCGGGTCGCCTCGCGGGAGGACACTCCCGAGGGCGCGGTGCGCACGGTGTTCGCGACCTCGGAACGCATGTCGACCTACCTCGTCGCCCTGATCGCCGGGCCGTACGCCCAGTGGAGCGATACCTACTCCGATCAGCACAAGACGATTCCGCTGGGGATCTACTGCCGGGCGTCGCTGGCCGAATACATGGACGCCGAGCGGCTGTTCACCGAGACCAAACAGGGATTCGCCTTCTACCACGAGAACTTCGGCGTGCCCTACCCGTTCTCGAAGTACGACCAGCTCTTCGTGCCGGAGTTCAACGCGGGCGCGATGGAGAACGCGGGCGCGGTGACGTTCCTCGAGGACTACGTCTTCCGCAGCCGCGTCACCCGCTACGCCTACGAGCGCAGGGCCGAGACGCTGCTGCACGAGATGGCGCACATGTGGTTCGGCGACCTGGTGACCATGCAATGGTGGGACGACCTGTGGCTCAACGAGTCGTTCGCGACCTTCGCCAGCGTCCTCGCGCAGGCCGAGGCCACCGAGTACACGGGGGCCTGGACCAGCTTCGCCAACATCGAGAAGTCGTGGGCCTACCGGCAGGACCAGCTCCCCTCCACCCACCCCATCGCCGCCGACATCGTGGATCTGCACGCCGTCGAGGTGAACTTCGACGGCATCACCTACGCCAAGGGCGCGAGCGTGCTCAAGCAGCTCGTGGCCTACGTGGGCCTCGAGAACTTCCTGTCCGGCCTCGCCGTGTACTTCCGCAAGCACGCCTGGGGCAACGCCACGCTGTCCGACCTGCTCACCGCGTTGGAGGAGGCCTCGGGGCGCGATCTGTCCTGGTGGAGCTCGCAGTGGCTGGAGACCACCGGGCTGAACAGCCTGCGCCCGCGGTTCGAGGTGGACTCGTCGGGCCGGTACTCGGCGTTCTCCGTGCTCCAGGGCGGCGCGAAACCCGGCGCGGGTGAGCTGCGCACACACCGCGTGGCGGTCGGTGTCTACGACGACGACGGCGCGGGCAGGCTGGTGCGCACGCACCGCGTCGAGCTCGACGTGGACGGCGAGCGCACGCCCGTCGCGGATCTGGTCGGCGTGCCCGCGGGCACCCTCGTGCTGGTCAACGACGACGACCTCACCTACTGCACCATGCGGCTGGACAACGACTCCCTGGTCACGCTGATCGACCGGATCGCCGACATCACCGAGCCGCTGCCGCGCACCCTGTGCTGGTCGGCGGCGTGGGAGATGACCCGGGAGGCCGAGCTGAAGGCGCGCGACTTCGTCACGCTCGTGCAGCGCGGCATTCAGGCGGAGACCGAGGTGGGCGTGGTGCAGCGGCTGCTGATGCAGGCGCAGACCGCGCTCAACTCCTACGCCTCGCCCGACTGGGCGCGTGAGCACGGCTGGCCCGCGTTCACCACGCGCGTGCTCGAGCTGGCGCGCGCGGCCGAGCCCGGTTCGGACCACCAGCTCGCGTTCGTCAACGCGCTGACGGCCTCGGTGCTGGACGAAGCCATGCTCGCCGTGCTGACGGGCTGGCTGGACGGCTCCGCGCCGCTGGAGGGGCTGACCGTGGACACCGATCTGCGCTGGCGGCTGCTGCACGCGCTCGTCGCGCACGGTCGCGCGGGCACGGCCGAGATCGACGCCGAGCAGGAGCGGGACGACACCGCCACCGGCCGCAGGCACGCGGAGCGGGCGCGGGCGCTGCGGCCCACCCCGGACGCCAAGGCCGAGGCCTGGCGGCGGGCGATCTACGACGACGAGTCCCCCAACGCCGTCAACGAGGCGATCATCGCCGGGTTCTCCCACCCGGCGCAGAAGCACCTGCTCACCGAGTACACGCGCGCCTACTTCGACGTGCTCGACGAGGTGTGGGGCAGGCGTTCGAGCGAGCGGGCGCAGCCGACGGTGGTGGGCCTGTACCCGACGTGGGAGGTCTCGGCCGAGGGCATCGCGGCCGCGGACGCCTGGCTCGACGGCGCGCACCCGGCGGCCCTGCGCCGCCTGGTCACCGAGGGCAGGGCCGGAGTGGCCCGCGCCCTGGCGGCCCGCCGCTTCGACGAGTCCTGACCCCGCGTTGCTGGCACGTCGTCAAGGCCTCCTTCACTGCGTTCAGTGCAGTAAAGGAGGCCTTGACGGCACGTCAACGGTGGGAGGGGGGCGCGCCCGCCTGATCGGCCATCATGCGCAGACCGCCCACGAGGCCGCCGATGAGGTCGCCCTCCTTGAACGAGGCCACCATGCTCATCACCGCGAGCTTGCAGCCGCGGTCGGAGAGCCGGTGCCGGGCGTCCGAGCCGGTGACGATCTCGGCCACCCGCTCGCCGGGGGACACGGCGACCAGCACCGCATTGTCCGCCTGCGCGCCCAGTGAATCGTGCAGGGACTCGGCGCCCGCGCGGCTGTCGTCGCCGAGTTCACCGAGGTAGATGCTGAAGTCGAGCGCGGTCTCCCGGCTGGCCAGGGTCAACGCCTCGTCCAACCGCGCCAGCTGTGCCGTGGTGAAGGGGCCGGACGGAGCAACCGGTTCGTACATTTGCGCCACGGACACTCGCCCGCTCGCGGTCACGGCGGCCCCGGGCTGGAGTTCGGTGCCCTCCAGTCCGGTCGAAGCGGTGTCCCGCGTCAGCTCACCAGTTCCCACGTGCACCTCCACGCACTGTCGACGGCGCCGAGGTGTCCCCCTCGGCGACGCGCTCACCGACACCGTCCGGGTTCGCCGTCCACCACACGGGCGGGTAGTCCCACGGCTGTCCGGGCCGGTACCTGGGCCTGCTCGCGAACTTGGACCGCAGCGTCAGCAACGCGAAGAAGCCGTATATGGCCACCGGTATCGCCACGAAGACCAGAGTCGTCTCGAGGATGCTCACTCCCCGGAGGGTAGTCGACCCGATCGTGGCCCGTCGCAGGTGCCACGGTGAAACCGCTGATCCGCCCACCGGGGGCTCTCCGACATCTCCTCCGCTTGCCACGCGGCCGATCCCACGTTGAGCGGAAAGCTCGCTCGCGAAAGGTTGCAATTCCACGTACGTGCGTTGGCAGGGACGCCAACAGCCTTGTTCCCCCCATCGAGACCTCGTAGTTTTTCACCTGTACGGACCTTGCGCCGAATTTCCGCAGCACGAAAACCCGCACACCGCCGTCACGGGAGGATCTGCCATGCCCGCCCTTCTGACCTCCGTTCCGTCCACGCGCACCACCGTCTCGCTCCCCGCTGACGCCCCCGCCGCCGCGGGAACGCGGGTCACGTGCGGTACGCGAGTCACGTGCGGCACTCGGGTGACAGCCGGCACCAGGGTCACTCGTGGTACGCGAGTCACCCGCGGGACGCGTGTCACGGCGGGCACGCGAGTCACCCGCGACACGGCAGGCACCCGCGTCACCGCAGGCACCCGCGTCATCCGCGATACGGCAGGCACGCGGGTCACCGCCGGAACTCGAGTCACTCGGGACACGGCGGGCACGCGAGTCACCCGCGACACAGCGGGCACCCGCGTCACCGCAGGCACCCGCGTCACCCGCGACACGGCAGGCACCCGGGTGACCCGGGGCACTCGGGTCACCCGGGGCACCCGCGTGACCCGCGGCACCCGGGTCACCCGCGGAACGCGAGTCACGCGGTAACCGGTACCGCCCCTCTCTC
>NZ_KB912619.1:32526-43432 GCF_000383795.1 Saccharomonospora saliphila YIM 90502 | reverse complement strand
CGCCGGTGGCCCGGTCGGCGTGGGTCCGCTGGCACCCGGACTCGCGCCCACAGGCGGCGCGCACAGCATCACCTCCGGCGTCGTCCCGGCGTGCTGCCGGGCGCGGACGCCGTGGGGGCCGGGTTGTCGGTCAGGCACTCGACCACCTCCACGGTGCAGCCCTGGTCGACACAAGTCGACCACACTCGGCACCGAGAATGCACGTGCGTTCTGCCACCCGTCCGGTCCGAGTACCGTTGCGCCCGGACCGGACAGGGCCTGCGCGGGCCCGCTCTCGCGCCGTACAGGCCGTTTCCCGGAACCGACGTGCGTGTCCGTCAGGAAGGAGTGCCCCGGAGTGGAAGAGTTGCTGGCCGATCCGCCCGCGTGCATCGAGGAGGCGGGGACCTGGTGCCACCAGGTCTGGCGCGCGACGGGGAACGAATGGCTCGCCGCCTCGGCGGACTGGCTGGTGGCCAAGCCCCTGCGCATCCTGCTGATCGTCCTCGGTGCCGTGCTCGTCCGCCTGGTCGTCCGCAAACTGATCGACCGGCTGACTCGCACCGACGAGTCCGGCGGCAACGGCAAGGTTCCGGCGATGCTGCGACCGCTCCGTGAGCAGGCCAGCGAGGTGCTGGGCCCGGTGGTGCTGGAACGACGCCGCCAGCGCGCGCGCACGATCGGCTCGGTACTGAAGTCGGTGACCAGCTTCGTGGTGTTCGGCCTCGCGTTCGTCCTGGTACTGGGCGAGCTGGGGATCAACCTGGCACCGATTCTGGCCTCGGCCGGTATCGTCGGCGTTGCCGTCGGGTTCGGCGCGCAGAACCTCGTGCGCGACTTCCTGTCCGGCATCTTCATGATGCTGGAGGACCAGTACGGCGTCGGCGACGTGGTCGACGTCGGTGAGGCCGTCGGCACCATCGAGACAGTGGGGCTGCGGATCACCACGTTGCGGGACCTCAACGGCACCGTCTGGTACGTCCGCAACGGCGAGGTGCTCCGCGTCGGCAACTTCAGCCAGGGTTACGCGGTCGCGCTGGTGGACATTCCCGTCGGCTACAACACCGACGTGACCAAGGCCACAGAGCTGTTGCAGCAGGTCGCCGAGGAGGCCGCCGCCAAGCAGCCGATCGCGCCGGACGTCATGGAACCGCCCGAGGTGCTCGGCGTGGAGAACGTGACCGCGGAGGGCATCCAGCTCCGCGTGACCATGAAGGTCCGCCCGGGCAGGCAGTGGGCGGTCCAGCGGTCCCTGCGAGCCGAGATCATGCGGGCACTGGAGCGCGCGGGCTTCGAGCCGCCGCTGGGCCGGTTCTTCCCCACCGGAAACTCCCGCGACGGCGGGACCGGCACCGCCTGACGACCCCGGCAGAATGGAGGCGTGGCAGACGTGAGCAATGCGCAGGAATCCTCGGGAGCCGAGACGCTCTACGACGCGGTGGGGGGCGAGCAGACCTTCCGCACGCTCGTCGCGCGCTTCTACGCCGAGGTGGCCGACGACGAGGTGCTGCGCCCGCTGTACCCGGAGGCCGACCTCGGCCCGGCCGAGGAACGTCTGCGGCTGTTCCTGATGCAGTACTGGGGCGGCCCGCACACCTACTCCGACCAGCGCGGGCACCCGCGCCTGCGCATGCGGCACGGGCCGTTCAAGATCGGGCCCCGCGAGCGGGACGCCTGGCTGCGCGCCATGCGCGTCGCCGTCGACGAGTCCGGCATCGCCGAGCCCTACTGCGGCCAGCTCTGGCAGTACCTGGAGATGGCGGCGCACTCCTTGATGAACAGCTGGGACTGAACTCCGCCCGGACGGCCGGCAGGGCCGCCCCGGCACCCGCGCACCGCGCGAGGGACCGGGGCGGCCCTGCCGTCTTACCCGACCCGGACGGTCCGGCGCCATTGCGGTACCGGACCGGCGTGGGTCACCGTCCGTAGGACGGCTGGGTCTGGGCGTTGAACTCGTCGAAGCGCACCGACTTCGCCGGGGCCGTCCTCGGGTCCCGGATCGTCAGCACGTCCAGGCCCTTCTGGATGTCGGACGAGTAGATGTGGCCGTTGTAGTAGTAGGCCGACCACGGACCGCCCGTGATCATGTTCTCGTCCGAGAGCGGGCCGCGCTCCCAGTAGCCGATCTCGGTCGGGTTGTCGGAGTCGGTGAAGTCCCACACCGACACACCACCCTGGTACCAGGCCTGGAC
Organism: Saccharomonospora saliphila YIM 90502; assembly: GCF_000383795.1. GTDB lineage: Bacteria > Actinomycetota > Actinomycetes > Mycobacteriales > Pseudonocardiaceae > Saccharomonospora > Saccharomonospora saliphila. The sequence continues at coordinate 41,261 of NZ_KB912619.1, read as the reverse complement.
CATGATGTCGCGGCCCTCGACCGGGATCAGCGAGCCGTTGTGCGCCACGCAGTTCTCGGTGTCGGCCTGGTGCCTCGGGATCTTGTAGTAGCTACGGAACTCCAGCGACCGCGCGTCTCCGCTTCCGCTGAGGTCGTAGATGCCGTTGGCGCCGCGCTGCGGGCCCACCTCCGCGTTGCAAGTGGCCATGCCGCCGCCACCGAGCTCGTCGGTGAACACGACCTTGCTGCCGTCGTTGTTGAACGTCGCGCTGTGCCAGAAGGCGAAGTTGACGTTGTCCTGCACGCGGTCGATGACCCGGGGATGCATCCGGTCGCTGATGTCGAGCAGCACGCCGTCACCCATGCACGCGCCCGCCATCAGGTCCTTCTCCGGGTACGCCGTGAGGTCGTGGCACCCGGTGGTCTGGCGCGTGTACCCGTTGCCGGGGTTGCCGCCGTCGGGGAACAGCACCGGCTCCGAGACCAGCTCGGCCTGCTCGGGCGCGTCCACCGGCACCTCGACGAGCGAGAGCTTGTCGTGCGGGGGCTGGCAGTTCGGCAGTTCCGGCGCGGGCGAGTAGGACGACACGTACAGCAGCACCGAGTCGCGTTCCGGCGCGGGCACCATCGTGTGGGTGTGCGACCCGCAGTCGGTGCGCACCGACGCCACGTACTCGGGGGCAGACAGGTCGCTGATGTCGAAGACCTTGATGCCTTCCCAGGACTCCGCGTCCGATGCGGGGGCCGATTCGGACGTGCACGAGTCGTTGGTGCGCGCGTAGTCGGTGGACAGGAACAGCAGGTCTCCGGAGACGGAGACGTCGTTCTGGCCGCCGGGGCAGAGCACCTGGCTGACGATGCGGGGCTTGTGCGGCTTGCGCACGTCATAGACGACGAAGCCGTCGTAGTTGCCGACGATCGCGTGCCCCTCGGTGAAGGCGATGTCGGTTCCGTAGGCGCTCTGGGTGTCGAACGGCGCCTGTTTGGGGATGTTCGCGAGCTGGCTCACGTTCGGGCTGTGCACGACCTCGTCGACGTCCGGGACGTCGCTCTGCGCCACGGCCGCGGGGGAGGCCACCCCCGCGAGCGCCAGCGCCGTCGCTCCGGCGAGGACCGTGCCGAACCGTCCACGTCTGCGTGTGTTCACTGCGACGCACTCCTTCCACCGCTGGTTCGGCGAGCAGCCGCGTTATTGTCGCCGTCGACAACTACCGGGCGATAGCGACGAACGGTGGGTTTTTCGCATCGAAATCCGGGCATGCCTTGACGCGCCCGCCCGGACGGCTGTTCGCTGACACGCATGCGAGGTGCGCTGGTAGTGGGTGCGGGCGTCATGATCGCCGTCGCGACGGGCCTGGCCGGATGCAGTTCGGAACCGGAGGCCGACGTGGAGTCGCCCGGCGTGATCGTGCCAGGGGGGCCGGGCGAGCGGGCGAGCGTGGTCGACGAGGGCCAGGCGTCCCAGCACCGGCGGGCGCCGCGCGTGACCGGAGCCGACGTCGACTACATGCGCATGATGATCCCGCACCACGAGCAGGCCGTGGTCATGACCGAGCTGGTGCCCGACCGCACCGACACCGAACGGGTCCGGTCGCTGGCCGAGCGCATCGACGTCACCCAGGCCGGCGAGGTCGAGGCCATGGAGGCCTGGCTCGACCGCCACGCCGACGCCGTCGACGGGAACGACGGCCACGGCGGCCACGGCGACGAAGGCGGGCACGAGCTCATGCCCGGCATGGCCACGCCCGAGCAACTCGATCAGCTGCGGTCGGCCCAGGGTGACGAGTTCGACCGCCTGTTCCTCGAACTCATGATCACCCACCACGAGGGTGCGCTGACGATGGCCGAGGACTACCTGCCGCAGGGCGTCGAGCCGACCGCCCTGCACATGGCACAGGAAGTGATCACCACCCAGACGTCCGAGATCGAGCACATGCGGAACATGCTCGACGGCTGAGCGACGCCGCACCGCCCGCGCGGGACAACCTCGTACCGGACATCTCGGGGGCGCGGCGACCTCGTGGGCGGTGCCGGAGTGCGGTCAGAACAGCAGCGGCAGCAGGGCGTGCCTGCGGCGCAACACCGCCCCGTAGCGGGCGTCGAGCCGCAGCCACGCGTCGGTGGCCGAGACCCGCACCACGTCCTCGGGCACGGACGAGTCCACGAAGCCCATGCCGGACAGCGCGAACAGGCACCGCATGGGCACCGTGACCTCCAGCTCGTCACCCGTGACCGTGAGCACGGTCTGGTCCATCAGCGACGCCGGAGGCGTGCCCTGCGGGCCGACGTTCTCCCGGGCCAGCGCCACTCCCCGGTCGGCGAGGTCGGCCACGACGTGCACGGGGAGCTGGTCCACGGCCCGCCACGTCGCCGCCGTGGCGGGCGGCAGTTCGGAGCGCCACAGCAGGTCGCGGGAGGGCCCGGGGTCCATCTCCTCGCCCGGGGTCACGGTGAGCGCGGCGAGCAGCTCCGAGCCCGACACGCTCACGTCGGCCGGGCTCACCGCGCCGTGCACGGCCCGGGTGACGAGCACGTCGAACGGCGTGGCCACCCACGCCTCCAGCACCCCGGAGGCCCGGGTCCGCAGGCGCACCACGGCCTGCCCGTCCAACCGGACCGCCCGCGCCACGAACGCGCCCAGGCTCTCCCGGTCGGTGGCCTCGGGAATCCGCAGCTCGGTCACGCCGTCCCTCCACTCGGGATGTGCTCGGCCAAGAACGCCCGTTCCGCCGAGGTGAGCCTACGCGGGCTTGCCGCGTTCACATCGTAGGGAGCCAGTACCGTCGTCGCGGTCGCGGCCACGGGGGCCTGTTCGGACGGTCCCGCGCGCAGTCGGTAGTCGAGTGTGAACGAGGCGTAACGCAGTTCGGCCAGCGTCATCTCGACGCGGACCTCCGATCCGTCCACCACGATCGGACGGCGGTAGTCCACGGCGAGCCGCACCACCACCATGCCGCGGGCGAACTCACCGAGACCGACTCCCGCCGCGTCGTCGAACAGCAGCGGCACCCGGGCCTCCTCCAGCAGCGTGACCAGCCGCGCGTGGTTCACGTGCCCGAAGGCGTCCATGTCGGACCAGCGCGGCCGCACCAGCGCCACGTACTCCCCCATCACCGATCACCCACGCTCAGCGCACCGTCCCCCGGATCTGCCGCGCCGCCACGGACAACGTCGCGAGATCGTGCCTGCCCGAGCGCTCGATCTCGTCGAGCGTGCTCCGCGCCCGCGCCAGGCGGGACGAGTTGGTGTGCTCCCACTGCGCGATCTTGTCGTCCACGCTGTCCTCCGGGTCGCTGTGCCGCAGCGCGTCGAGCGTGATCGCCCTCAGCGACGAGTAGAGGTCGTCGCGCAGGGCAAGCCGTGCCAGCGCGTGCCACCGGTTGCCCCGCTCCAGCGCGTTGACCGAGGTCAGCATCCGGTCCATGCCGAGGTGGTCGGACAGCGCGAAGTACAACTCGGCCGTCTCGACCGGGCTGCGCTCGGCGGTGAGACCGACCTCCTGCTCGGCCAGCTCGGCGACCTCGACGATGTCGAGCAGCGAGTAGCCGGTCAGCAGCAGCGACACCCGGCGGGCCAGGTCCTCCGGCACCCCCTGGGCGGTCAGCGTGCCGATCTCCCGGGCCACCGCCTCGGCCTGGGCCCCGCGCAGCAGGCCACTCAGAGTCGGTACCAGTGCGGAGACCGCGCCGACGAACCGGCTGATCTCCGCGCCCACCGCGAGTGGCTGCGGCCGGTTGGTGAGGAACCACCGGGCGGCCCGGTCGAGCAGGCGCCGGGTCTCCAGGATCATCGCGTCGGTGGTGTCAGTGGGCACGGCGTTGTCCAGTGCCGCGATGTCCTGCCACAGCACCGGCAGTTCGTAGACGCCGGTGACCACCGCGAACGCGCGCACCGCATCGGTGGCCGTGGCGTTGAGTTCCTCGGCGAGCCGGAACGCGTACGACACGCCCGCGCCGTCGACCACCTCGTTCACCAGCAGGGTCGTGGTGATCTGCCTGCGCAGCGGGTGGTCGCCGATCTCCTGGGCGAACTCGCGCCGCAGCGGGGCCGGGAAGTACTCCGGCAACCGCCGCGCGAACACGTCGGCGTCGGGCAGGTCACCGGCGAGCAGCTCATCGTTGAGGTCCAGCTTGACGTGCGCGAGCAGCGTCGCCAGCTCCGGCGAGGTCAGCCCCTGCTCGGCGTGTTCGAGCTCGGCGAACGCGGCCTCACTCGGCAGTGCCTCCAGCTCGCGGTCGAGCGCGCCCTTGGCCTCCAGCTCCGCGATCTGCCGCCGGTGGACCGACAGCATGGGGGCGGCGTGCGCCCTGCTGACGCCGAGCACCATGTTCTGCCGGTAGTTGTCGGCCAGCACCAGGTCGCCGACCTCGTCGGTCATCCGCTCCAGCAGCGCGTCCCGCTCGTCGCAGCTCAGCCGCCCCGCCGTGACGAGCTGGTCGAGCAGGATCTTGATGTTGACCTCGTGGTCGGAGCAGTCGACGCCGGCCGAGTTGTCCAGCGCGTCGGTGTTGATCTTTCCGCCGCCGCGGGCGAACTCGATCCGGCCGCGCTGGGTCAGCCCCAGGTTGCCCCCCTCGCCGACGACACGCGCCCGCAGCTCGCCACCGTTGACGCGCACCGCGTCGTTGGTCTTGTCGCCCGCGTCGGCGTGGCTTTCGTCGCCCGCCTTGACGTAGGTACCGATTCCGCCGTTCCACAGCAGATCGACCGGCGCGAGCAGGATCGCGCGGATCAGCTCGGCGGGCGAGGCCGAGGTCACCTCGTCCGGCAGCCCCAGCGCGCGCCGCACCTGCGGGGTCACCGGCACGCTCTTGGCACTGCGCGGGTGGATGCCACCGCCCTCGCTGATCACCGAGCGGTCGTAGTCGTCCCAGGACGAGCGGGGCAGTGCGAACAGCCGCCTGCGCTCGGCGTAGGACGCCGAGGGGTCGGGATCGGGGTCGAGGAAGATGTGCAGGTGGTTGAACGCGGCCACGAGGCGGATGTGCTCGGAGAGCAGCATCCCGTTGCCGAACACGTCGCCCGCCATGTCGCCGATCCCGACGACGGTGAACTCCTCGCGCTGGGTGTCGACGCCGAGTTCGCGGAAGTGGCGCTTGACGCTCTCCCACGCCCCACGGGCGGTGATGCCCATCTCCTTGTGGTCGTAGCCCTTCGACCCGCCGGAGGCGAAGGCGTCGCCGAGCCAGAACCCGTAGCCCGCCGCCACCTCGTTCGCCAGGTCGGAGAACGTCGCCGTGCCCTTGTCGGCGGCGACCACGAGGTAGTTGTCGTCGCCGTCGTGGCGCACCACGTCGGGCGGCGGCACGGTGACGCCGTCCACGAGGTTGTCGGTCAGATCCAGCAGCCCGGAGATGAACATGCGGTAGCAGGCCACGCCCTCGCGCTGGTGCTGCTCCCGGTCGATGCCCGGGTCGCCGGTCGCCGCGGGCGGCTGCTTGACCACGAAACCACCCTTGGCCCCGACCGGCACGATCACGGCGTTCTTCACCGCCTGCGCCTTGACCAGCCCGAGGATCTCGGTGCGGAAGTCCTCCCGCCGGTCCGACCAGCGCAACCCGCCCCGGGCGACCGCGCCGAACCGCAGGTGCACGCCCTCCACGCGCGGGGAGCAGACGAAGATCTCGTAGGCGGGGCGGGGTTCCGGCAGGTCCGGGACCTGCTGCGGATCGAGCTTGAACGCCAGATACGGACGCGGCTGCCCGTCGGCGTCGGCGACCCAGTGGTTGGTCCGCAGGGTCGCCACGATCACCGAGAGCAGCCTGCGCAGGATGCGGTCGGTGTCCAGGCTCGTCACCGCGTCGATCCTGGAGTTGATCTCGGCGATCCGGCTGTCGACGTGCTCGTCGCGGTGGCCGTCGTCGCGGCGGGGGTCGAACCGGGCCTCGAACAGGCCCACCAGCTCGGTGGCGATGTCGGTGTGGGTCAGCACCGCGCTCTCGATGTAGGCCTGCGAGTACGGGGTGCCCGCCTGCCGCAGGTAGCGCGAATACGCGCGCAACACCGCCACCTGCCGCCACGTCAGGCCCGCGCGCAGCACGAGGGCGTTGAACCCGTCGCTTTCGGCCTGACCGTGCCACACGGCGGCGAACGCGTCCTGGAACCGCTCGCGCAGGTCCCCCTCCGCGTGCTCGCCGAGCTCGGCCAGCACCCTGGGTTCGATACGCAGCCCGAAGTCGTAGATCCAGCACTGGACACCGTCGGCGGTCGAGACCTCGTAGGGGCGCTGGTCGACCACCTCGACGCCCATGTGCTGCAACATCGGCAGCAACGCCGACAGCGTGACCCCCTCACGCAGGTAAAGCTTGAAACGGCGCTGCCCTGCCGCCGCGTCGTCGGGCAGGTAGAACGACATCCGCAGGTCGTCCGGACCGCTCAGCGTTTCGAGAGCGCGCAGGTCCGCCAGCGCCGTCTCGGCGGGGAAGTCCTCCTTGTAGGCCTCCGGGAACGCCGAGGCGAACCGCTGGCCCTGCTCACTGGCCGACTCCTCCCCGGCCAGCGTCACCGCCTTGCCGTTTCCCGCTCGTCCCCTGCGCTCGGCGAGGATCGCCTCGACCATCGAGTCGTCCCAGGTGCGCACCGCCTCGTTGAGCCGCTCCTGGATGCGCAGCGTGTCCGGCTCGGTCGTGCCGTCCGGGTCGGTGTGCACGGTGAAGTGGACCTGCGCCAGCAACGTCTCGCCGAGCCGCGTGCTGTACTCCAGGTGCGTACCGTCCAGCTCCTCGAGCAGCACCTCCTGCATGGCCAGCCGCGAGCGGGTGGTGTAGCGGTCACGCGGCAGGAACACCAGGCACGAGTAGAACCGCCCGTACGGATCGGTGCGCAGGAACAGGCGCAACCGCCTCCGGTCGGCCAGGGTGATCGCGCCGGTGGCGGTGGCGTAGAGCGAGTCGGAATCGGCCGAGAGCAGATCGGCCAGCGGCCAGTTCTGCAACACCTCCAGCATCCGCTGGCCCGAGTACGACTCCAGCGGGAATCCCGCCCTGTGGATGACCTCGCGCGCCCTGCGGTTGATCACCGGGATGTCCAGGACGTCCTCGTGCAGCGCCGACGAGGTGAACATGCCGAGGAAACGGTGCTCACCGGTGACCCGGCCGGAGTCGTCGAACGTCTTCACGCCCACGTAATAGGGGTGGATCGGACGGTGCACAGTGGACTGCGCGCTGGCGTGGGTCAGCACGAGCAGCGTGGGCGAGAGCACGCGGGAGGCGGTGTCGGGTCCCCTGGTCAGACTGCGCGCGGCCAGGCTGTCCTGCCGCAGCACCCCGAGCCCTGAGGCCAGCACTGCGCGCAGGGCCGGTTCGCCCGCCTCCGGGTCCGGCACCACCTCGTAGTGCCGGTATCCCAGGAACGTGAAGTGCCCCGCCGCGAGCCAGCGCAGCAGCGCGGCGCCGTCGGTGATCTGCTCCGCGTCGACGGGCGGTGGCGTCCGCTCGAGGCCGTCGGCCACGGACCGGGCCGCCTCGGTCATCTTGTCGGTGTCCTCGACGACCTCGCGCACGTCGCTGAGCACGGAGAACAGCCTGTTCTCCAGTTCGCGGGCCCGGGTGGGGTCACCGATCGGGTCGATCTCCAGGTACATGAAGGACTCGGCCGTCGCGTTCGGCGGCGGGTCGGCCACGTCGGCCTTCGGGTGCACCTCGAGCAGGGCGCCGGTCACGTCCCTGCTGACCACGACGATGGGGTGCAGGATGCGCTGGACCTGCACCCCGCCGCGCGACAGCTCGGCGGCGACCGAATCCACCAGGTACGGCATGTCGTCGGTGACGATCTGGATGACCGTCGCCTCGCGCGTCCAGCCGTCGTCGGCCGCGCTCGGATTGAACAGGCGCACGACCGGCCGTCCGGGGACGCGCTGGCGCGCCAGTTCGAGATGCGCCCGGACGGCGCCCACGAGTTCACCGGGCTCGTCACCGATGATCTCCTCGGCGGGCACGAGCCGGTAGTACAACCGGATCAGGTCGGCGAGATCGTCGGCCCGCGCGGCCGCGGCCTCGACCAGCTCGTCCCGGATCTGCTCGGGACTGCGCGGCGTGCCCGCCCCCTCGGTGCCGTGCTCGCTCCTGCCGATTCCTCCCGCCGTGGTCCCGGCCGGGCTCCTGTCAGACAACGCCACTCTCCACTGTCCTGGCTTGACCCCACTGTCGTGCCGCTGTCGCTACTGTGCCACGACGGTGGGCCCCGCCGGGCGGCGGCAGGCGGACTCACCCCTCGCCGCGATGTCTGCCGTTGACGCGGGAACGGTTCCCGGAGTCGTCATCCATACCGAGCTGCTTCACCAGGGCCGAGGCGCTGGAGGTCCCGGCCTGGTGCTCGGCGAGCGCCCGCGCGAGCAGATCGGCAAGGCCCGCGTCCTCGGGCGGGTCCTCCGGGACCGCGCCCGGAGCTTGCCCGCCGCCCGTGGAAGCGGGGTCGCCGTGGCGGCCCGGCCGCTCGTCACCGGAGCCGGGCGGTTCGGACGAGAAGCGCGGCGGCGGGGCCACATCCGACGGCACGGCCGACAGCGTCGCCGTCGTGGCGGCGTCTCCGTCGAAGGTCTCGTCCCACCGAGGGTCCTCTCCCTCGCCACCGGATTCGGCGGACAGCGACTCCAGCGGCGCCAGCGACGGCGGCAGCTTCAGGCGGGGCAGGAAATCGTGTCCCAGCCCGTCGGAGGAGGGGTCGGGCGAGCGCCGCTGCTCGGGTGTGCCGGAGCGCGACGAGCGCGGCTGCCACCCGTCCGCTTCGCCGGAGCCATCGCCGAACGGGGCGTTC
>NZ_KB912619.1:27435-32426 GCF_000383795.1 Saccharomonospora saliphila YIM 90502 | reverse complement strand
GGCCTGCTCCCCCGCCCCGAACGCGCCGGTGAGCAGAGCGCGGGCCTGCCCGCTCACCCGGGTGTGCAGATGCTCGGCCGCCCGTGCCCGGTACAGGCACTGGGTCGCCTCGCCGGGCTGGCCGATCCGGTCCTCGACGTGGGCCAGCTCGAGCCACAGCCGCGAGGTCAGCGCATACAGCCCGTGCCGCCCCGTGCTGTGCACGGCGTCGCGCAAGGTCCGGGCCGCCGCCTCGGCCGAGCCGTTGACCAGCTGTACCCGCGTGGCCACCGCCAGGCGCAGCCAGCCGAGCGGAGCCACGCCCGCGGCCCGTTCCGGCTCGGTGAGGACCGGCTCGGCCACCTCGAGCGCGAGGTCGCCGTCACCCCGGTCGAGCAGGGAGCACACCAGCTCCAGCGCGAGACGGACGCGGACGAGGCCGCCGTCGGCTCCCTGGTCGGCCAGGTCGTCGAGGAACCCGATACCGGTGCGCGCGGCGTCAGCCGCCCCGACGAGGTCGCCGTGCCTGCGGCGGTGCGCCGACACCCCGACCCGCAGCAGAGCCCTGGCGACCTGCTTGTCGTCGCCGTCGAGCTGACCGTCGACCGACACGAGCCGGTCACCCTCCATCAGCACCCGGTCGAGCTCGACCTTGCGGCCGAACGTGCCGAGGCACCCGACGAGGTGACACAGCGCCGTGGCCCGCTGCACCGACGTCAGTCCGTTGACGGTGAGCACGGGCCGCAGGGCCGCCAGCCCGGTCAGCGGCGCGCCCACCGACCGCGCGCACACGGCGAGGTCGGTCCGTAGCTGGGCGGCGGTCACCGGCTGCCGCGCGTCCTCGGCCGCGCGCAGCGCCGTCACGGCCCTTCCCACCGTGGAGGCGCGGTGCCCGAGGCGCACCCGGGCGTTGACGACCAGGCTCTCCGCACGCACCCACAGCGCGTTCGCCCCCGCCGACTCGGCCAGCGCCGCCGCGCGCTCGCCGAGGATCAGGGCGAGTTCCGGCGCCCGTACCTGAAGGGCCGTGGCGTGCTCGACGAGCTGCTCGACCGAGGCCGAGTCCCTCTCGACGCCCTCGTGGACAGCGGACCTGCGGCCGTTGACCGCGCTCGCGTCGGTGTGCTCGGTGGCTCCCACTGGGTCTCCGCTCAACTGTTGCTCCGGGCTCTCCTCGTCAGCAGCCGCGTCGGCACGCTCCTCGCCGCGCCCGCCGGGATCAGTCGCGAGTCAGTTTGCGGTGGGTCACCCTGTGCGGCCGAGCCGCTTCGGCCCCCAGCCGCTCGATCTTGTTCTTCTCGTAACCTTCGAAGTTGCCCTCGAACCAGAACCACCGGGCCGGGTCCTCGTCGGTGCCCTCCCAGGCGAGGATGTGGGTGGCCACGCGGTCGAGGAACCAGCGGTCGTGCGAGATGACCACGGCGCAGCCGGGGAACTGCTCCAGCGCGTTCTCCAGCGAGCCCAGGGTTTCGACGTCCAGGTCGTTGGTCGGCTCGTCCAGCAGGATCAGGTTGCCGCCCTGCTTCAGGGTGAGTGCCAGGTTGAGGCGGTTGCGCTCACCGCCGGAGAGCACGCCCGCGAGCTTCTGCTGGTCGGGGCCCTTGAACCCGAACGCGCTGACGTAGGCGCGCGAGGGCATTTCGACCTGGCCGACGTGGATGTAGTCCAGCTCGTCGGAGACGACCTGCCACACCGTCTTGTCCGGGTCGATCCCCCCGCGCTGCTGGTCCACATAGGACAATTTCACGGTGTCGCCGACCCGCACGGAGCCGGAGTCGGGTTCCTCGAGGCCCACGATCGTCTTGAACAGCGTCGTCTTGCCGACGCCGTTCGGACCGATGACGCCGACGATGCCGTTGCGGGGCAGCGTGAACGACAGGTCGTCGATCAGCAGCCGGTCCTCGAAGCCCTTGCGCAGGTTCCCGACCTCGACCACGACGTTGCCCAGGCGCGGGCCGGGCGGGATCTGGATCTCCTCGAAGTCGAGCTTCTTGTTGCGTTCGGCCTCGGCGGCCATCTGCTCGTAGCGCTCGAGGCGGGAACGGGACTTGGTCTGCCGGGCCTTCGGGTTCGACCGCACCCACTCCAGCTCGTTCTTGAGCCGCTTGGCGAGCTTGGCGTCCTTCTTGCCCTGGACCTCGAGGCGCTCGCGCTTCTTCTCCAGGTACGTCGAGTAGTTGCCCTCGTAGCCCTCGACGCGGCCCCGGTCCAACTCCATGATCCATTCCGCGACGTTGTCGAGGAAGTACCGGTCGTGGGTCACGGCGAGCACGGCGCCCGGATAGGTCGCGAGGAACTGCTCGAGCCAGAGCACGCTCTCGGCGTCGAGATGGTTGGTGGGCTCGTCGAGGAGCAACAGATCGGGCCCGGACAGCAGCAGCTTGCACAGCGCCACGCGGCGCCGCTCACCGCCGGAGAGGTGGCTCACCGGTTCCTCGCCCGGCGGACAGCGCAGGGCGTCCATCGCCTGTTCCAGCTGCGAGTCCAGCTCCCAGGCGTCGGCGTGATCGAGTTCCTCCTGGAGCTTGCCCATCTCCTCCATGAGGGCGTCGCTGTAGTCGGTGGCCAGCTTCTCCGCGATCTCGTTGAACCGGTCCAGCTTGACCTTGATCTCGCCGAGGCCCTCCTCGACGTTGCCGCGCACCGTCTTCTCCTCGTTCAGCGGCGGCTCCTGCTGGAGGATGCCCACGCTGGCCCCCGGCTGGATGAAGGCCTCGCCGTTGCTGGGGTGGTCGAGCCCTGCCATGATCCGCAGAACGGTGGACTTACCCGCACCGTTCGGCCCCACCACGCCGATCTTGGCGCCGGGGAAGAACGCGGTGCTGACGTCGTCGAGGATCACCTTGTCCCCGACGGTCTTGCGCACCTTTTTCATGGTGTAGATGAACTCGGCCATACTCCGATCGTAGAGCGAAGCCGACGCCCACCTCACCCCGCCTCACCGATCCGCCACCCAGCGTGAGAGACCCGTGACGCCGGGCCGGTGCCGATGCGCTGCGCACACGCCGACGCGGCACCCGCACGAGCCCGCACCGGCCCCCGTCCGGGTGAGCTATTCCACCCGCCTGCCGGGTTCGGCCATCCGGCGCAGCATCTCGTTGTAGGCGGCGAGCTCGGCATCGCCCGTGGCGTCCTCCCTGCGGTCGCGCCTGCGGGCCTCGCGCTCGTCCGAACGGGTCCACTGCACCAGCAGCGCGATCATCACGATCAGCACGGGGATCTCCCCCGACGCCCACGCGATACCGCCGCCGAGCCGCTGCTCGGCCAGCAGGTCCTCCATCCACGGCAGGTTCAGCGCACGGTAGAACTCGGCCCCGATCACCGTCTGCATGTTCATCAGGATCACGCCGAAGAACGCGTGGAAGGGCACCGACGCGAACAGCAGGCCGAGCCTGCCGAGGGGCGGTAGCTGCCTCGGTGCCGGGTCCACGCCGATCACCGGCCAGAAGAACACGTACCCGGCCAGGATGAAGTGCGCGTTCATGGCCAGATGTGCCCAGTGATAGTTCAGCGCCGAGTCGAACAGCCCGGAGAAGTACAGGCCGTAGAACGACCCGACGAAGATCACCAGCGCGACGATCGGGTTGGTGAGCACCCGGGCCAGCGGCGAGTGCACCAGGGCCAGCAGCCACTCCCTCGGCCCGGGCGGCGCCGTCCTGCCCGCGGTGGGCAGCGCCCGCAGCGCGAGCGTGATGGGCCCGCCGAGCACCAGCAGCACCGGCACCACCATGGACAACGCCATGTGGTTGACCATGTGGATGCTGAACAGCGCGGGCGAATACCGGCCCAGCCCGGACGACGTCGAGATCAACAGCGTCGCGCAGCCGCACAGCCACGCCACCGTGCGGCCGACCGGCCAGGCATCCCCCCGAGCGCGCAACCGGCGCACACCCGCGAGGTACAGCGCGGCGAGCACCACGGCCGCCGTGCCGTACACGAGGTCGAACCGCCACTCGGTGAGCACGCTGAGCAGCGTCGGCGCGCCGGACAGGTCGTAGCCGATGAGCAGCTCGGTGTTCGACGGCTCCGCGTAGACCTCCTGCGGCGGCGGAGTGCGGGCCAGCGCCGTGGCCAGGCCGATCGTGATCAGCATGACCAGCACCTCGACGGCGGCAAGCCGCACGAGCTGCCCGCCACCGCGGCCCTCGGCCAGCGCCCGGACGCTGCCGCGCCGGTGCTGGTGGCCGAACACGCCCAGCACGCCCAGCGCGACCACCTTGGCGAGCACGAGCAGGCCGTACTCGGTGTCGAGCAGCTGGTCCGGCGCGACCCGCACCACGGCGTTGACCACACCGGACGCGGCCAGCACCAGCCAGCACACCAGCGCGACGCGGGAGAACCGGGAGGCCGCCAACGGCAGGTGGGCGCCGCGCCTGCGGGCGTGGGCCAGCAGCGCGATCAGGCCGCCGACCCACAGCGCGGCGCCGACGAGGTGGTAGAGCAGGCTGTTCGTGGCCACGTCGTGGGAGCCCCCACTGGCGGAGTGCCCGGTGGCCGCGATCGGCAGGATGCCGCCGACGGAGACGACGAACAGCACGGCCGTCCAGCCCCAGGACAACACCAGCCTGCACGCCGCCGCCAGCAGCAGCGCGACCGCGGCGGTGATCAGCCACGCCTTCGGCTGTTCGATGGCACCGACGTAGTTGACGAACGCGACCGGGTCGAGCACCTCCGCCACGGGCCTGCCCGCACCGTCGGCCGCGGTGAACACCACGGAGGCAAGCGCGAAGACGAACCACACCCACGCCGCTGTGCCCGCCGTGCGCAGCCCCGCGTAGCCGTCGGCGGCCAGCGTCCCGGAGCGCTGCGGGGGCACGAGGAACGCGGCCAGCAGCAGGGAGCCCACACAGACGGCGGCGGCGATGTCCGCGCCCACCCGCACGACCACGATGCCGTAGCGGGTCACATCCCCCGGGTCGGTCAGTCCGGTGACGGCCTCGGCCAGACCGCCCGTGAGCGCGACGAGGCCGACGGCGACGACCGTGGCCAGCAGCGCGCCGACCGCGAGCAGC
>NZ_KB912619.1:5739-27335 GCF_000383795.1 Saccharomonospora saliphila YIM 90502 | reverse complement strand
CACCATCCCGGTGGCCGCGACGGCGATCACCGCCCGGGCGCCGTAGCGCTCGACCACCCGGCCCGAGGCCAGCGCCGCGAGCAGCATGCCGACGCTGGCGCCCAGCAGCGCCAGCCCGAACGCACCGGGACCGATGCCGACCTGCTCGCTCAGCGCGGGCGTGCGCGGCGCCCACGTGCCGAGCACGAACCCGTTCAGCGCGAACACGCAGAAGACCGCCGCCTGCCGCCGCACACCTGCCCCCTTCCCCCGCGGGCGGGTCGTTCCCGCACCGGCTCGGTCGCCGACCCGCACCGGCCGCTGCCTTCCCGCACCGGCCAGCAGCCGTGCCGCCCGCTCCGCCTTCCCACGGTGCCGACGCCGCCTCGGCCCGGCAAGGCGCGTCCCCAGTAGCACCACCATCCCGCCGACACGGCCACTACGGCCGTTTTGTGGACAACTCCCACCCGTTCGGACCACCGCGACTCGTCTGTCCACAACCGCCCCGGATTGCTCCTGACAGAGCAGCTCCGGCACCGCACCGTGGAGAACACACACCGCGCCACAGCGACCACGCACACGACACAGAGGAGAGACCCGCCATGCGCAGGACCACGACCGTCGTCCGCTCCCACCACCAGCACACCGCCCGTGCCCACACCGGGCACCCACTCGGATCGCGAAGGCCGATCGCGCTCGGGCTGGCCGCGCTCGCCTCCGTGCTGGTCTCCGTGGCCGCCGGAGGTTCGCCCGCCGCGGCGGCACCGGACGCGGCCTCACCGGACGGTGGGGCGGAGTGCCAACGCGGCGAGTTCTGCCTGTGGAGCGAGGAGGACTACAACGGTGACATTCTGCGACTCGACCTCCGCTCCACCAATCCGGAGGCCTGCGTTGCTCTGTCCGGAGGTATGCGCGCTCACGCGTTCGCGAACCGCATCGACCGGCACGTGACCGTGTATCAGGATCAGCATTGCGCCACCGAAGGTGACTTCAGCACCTACCCGGGGCCCGGCACATTCGTTCCCCGCAGTCCGTACGTCGTGCGGGCGATCAAGATCTGGAACTGACGGCCGCTCCGGTACGGCCGACGAGACGAGCGCTGCCGATTCCGCCACGTCAGGGGAACGCGTGGCAGGCGGCGCGCTCGAAGGCGCGGCAGGCCCCGACCGCGCCTTTCGTCGTGGCCGCCTTTCCCGCCCCGGGCGGCCACGATCGCCCCGCCCGGCCTGGCTCGACTGTGCTGTCGCTCACCTTCCGGGGAGCGATTCGTCGCCAGGCCGGGTGAGGGGTGAAACGATCCGGCAACGTCGGGCGATCAGACAGGCAGCGGCGATTAAGCTGGTGTGAAGTCGTGACCAACTCGGTCGCCGCCGAGCCCTCGTAGCTCAGCTGGATAGAGCAAGAGCCTTCTAATCTCTAGGTCGCAGGTTCGAATCCTGCCGGGGGCGCTCCTCCCCTGGCCACGCTCTGGCCGGGGGAGCCACTACAGACTCGCCCCGGCTCGTCCGTGGCCCGGCGGCGGTGCTTCGGCCTCCGGGCCGGGACCCGCTGCGACGCGCCGGGCGAGCCTTCCTTGATCACTGCCGCGGAGTTGTCGCCGCTACTACACCAACCCGCTGAATCTCGCCAGCGCGGCGCGGGAACCATACTCTCGTACCGGAGCCGAGAGGCCGGGACGGCGTCGGGCATCGACGGAGCAACATTGTATGCACGCTGCGTGCTCAGCGACGACAATGCCAGTCACCAATGGGCCAAGGACGACCGCGGTCCGGAAAGCGGAATCACACGTTCCGGTCGAGGCCCACAGTGCTGGTGATGAATTATCCTCGTCACTGCCGACCGGACCCTTGTTGGCGCCGGTCGTCATTCTTCTGTTCGTCTGGGGAGAGCACGTCGCCGTGGCTCCGTGTGACGGCCTCACCGCTCGCCACGCCATTCCGGCCAGGAGTCGTCGCAGTCCGGAAGGTAGAAATACGATGTCCCGGTGAGGAAGCCGTATTCGGCCCCTGCGTCATCACGGTAGTCCACGCGAAACCGCTCAACCTCCGCGTGGCCGTCCTCCGCGCGCAGATCCACAACGAACCACCACGTTTCCTTCGGCTCGACGGTGGCCCCATCAGCAGGTACACGCTCCTCCCACGTCGGGCCCGCACGCTCCGGCTCCGGCGGAAACTCCGCCCCGTTGACGGTCCCGTTCGTCGGCACGAGAACAGCGTCAATCATCCGAAATCCCCGCGCGCCGACCGCCGAAACACCGGTAATGGTCAGCGGAACCTCCCCGAGGTGAATGAGAGGACCATTGTTCGCGCTGATCGTCGTCTTCTCGTCCGTATGAGGCACACAAATCGCGACATGCGGTTCGCCGTGATACTCCCCGAGGGGACCATCGGTATACACCCGGTCGGAGCCTCTGGTAACGACCAATGCCGCCACCAGCACCAGCGCGAGCGTGACGCGAGCAGCGCTTACCTCAATGGCCCTGTGCCGCGAAAACACCAGACTACCGGATTCGCCCGGTTGAGACTGTTTCCGCGTACCGCGCGCCCAGCCGACATGACCTCGAACTCTGGTTCGCCGGAACCAGCTAGGCACTACGCAACACCTGGCCAAGGACAGGTCGTGGTGGTGTCGCGAGCATGGGTTTCCGTTTCCGGGCAGGATCGCCACGCGGCGCGGCATCCGGCCACCAGTGTCCGAACGTGATCAATCGGACGCTATGCGTACAGGAAACGACGGGGCAAGACTTACCACGACGGCAGGCTGCGGAGCGTACCGGCACTCGCAACCCTTGCATGAAAGTTTCTGCAACCCCTTGCACCCATGCTCCCCCGCTGGCTACGGTTCGCTGCCGATTCCGGTCTCAGCGAGGAGAGCGCATGAAACGGACCAGCAGACTCGCCGCTCTGGCGGCGGCCACCACCCTCACCGTCTCGGCCTGCGGCGGTACGGACGACGCCGAGCAGCAGGCCGCGCGGGCCGCCGAGCAGGCCGCCAACGACCCGCGGTCGGTGACGGGCACGGTCACCTGGTGGGACACCTCGGACGCGACCACCGAGGCGCCCGCGTTCCGGGAGCTCGTGTCCCGCTTCGAGGACAAGTACCCGAACATCGACGTCGAGTACGTCAACGTGCCGTTCGACGGCGCCGACGATAAGTTCAAGACCGCCGCGCAGAGCGGCGACGGCGCCCCCGACGTGATGCGCGCCGACGTGGGCTGGACCCCGACCTTCGCCGCACTCGGTTACCTCCAGCCGCTCGACGACACCCCCGCGCTGGCGGGCGCGGACGATTACCTGCCCGTGCCGATGCGGAGCACGACCTACGAGGGACGGACCTACGGCGTTCCCGAGGTCACCGACACGCTCGCCCTGCTCTACAACAAGGACCACTTCGAGCAGGCTGGCATCGACGCCCCACCCGCCACGTGGAGCGAGTTGCGCGACACCGCCGCCGCGCTGGAGGAGGCCGTGCCCGGCACCACCGGCTTCTTCGCCAACGCCGACTCGTACTTCCTGCTGCCGTTCGTCTACGGCGAGGGCGGCGACTACGTCGACATGGAGCGCAAGAAGGTCACCCTCGACTCCCCCGAGGTGCGCTCCGCGATCGAGACCGTCCAGGACCTCACCGCCGACGGGATCGGCACGACCGACACGAGCGCGAACAAGTACACGAACATGCAGAACGGCTTCAAGAGCGGGTCGGTCAGCATGATCCTCAACGGCCCGTGGTCGGTGTCGGACACCCTGTCCGGTGAGGCGTTCTCGGACGCCGACAACCTCGGCGTGGCGCCGGTCCCCGCCGGACCGAAGGGCCAGGGCGGCCCGGTGGGCGGGCACAACCTCGTCGTCTACGCGGGCTCACCGGATTTGGCCGCCTCGTATCTGTTCGTGAAGTTCCTCAACTCGGCCGAGAGCCAGGCCTACATCGCCGCGCGGAACAACACCCTGCCGACCCGCGAGTCCGTCTACACCGACGACGAGGTCGCCGACAACAGGGTCATCTCGGAGTTCCAGGGCCCGGTGGAGCAGGCCGTGCCGAGGCCGCCCGCGCCCGGCGCAGGCGACCTCTACGACATGTTCACCCCGTTCTACGAACGCATCCTCGGCGGTCAGGCCACCATCGACGAGGCGCTGCGGCAGGCGCAGAGCAAGACCGACGGCGCGGTTCCGGGCTTCGAGTCATGACGAGCACCGCCGTTCGACCCCCGAGCGGGGTGGCACCGGAACCGGTGCCGCCCCGCCGCCGGGTGCGCACGCTGCTCACCCGGCACTGGTACGCGTGGGCGATGGCGGCACCGGTGGTGGTGGTGCTCGCCGTGCTCGTGCTGTACCCGCTGGCACAGGGCCTGTGGCTCTCGCTGACCAACGCCAACGAGATGAACAGCGCCCGCACCATCGGCGCCAACGAGATCCCGGCCACCTACGAGTTCGTCGGCCTGGCCAACTACCTCGACATCCTCTCCGGTTCGGAGGGGGTCTTCTACCCGAGGCTGCTCTGGACTCTGGTGTGGACGGTCACCTGCGTGACACTGCACTACTCCATCGGGCTCGGCCTCGCGATGCTGCTCAACCGGGCGATGCGGGGCCGGAGCCTGTACCGGATGCTGCTGATCCTGCCGTGGGCGGTGCCTCCGTTCGTCGCCGCGTTCGGCTGGCGGCTGATCCTCAACGACTCCGGCGGCGTGCTCAACGCCGTGCTCGACGCCGTCGGCATCGCAGGCGTCGACTGGCTCGGCCAACCGCTGGCGGCCAAGTTCTCGGTGATCATGGTGAACGTGTGGCTGGGTGTCCCGTTCATGATGGTCGCCCTGCTCGGCGGATTGCAGACCGTCCCGAAGGATCTGTACGAGGCCGCCGAGGTCGACGGCGCGACCCCGTGGCAACGCTTCCGCGCCGTCACCCTGCCGGGGCTGCGCCCGGTGTCGGGCACCGTCATCCTGCTCGGCACGATCTGGACGTTCAACCAGTTCCCGGTCATCGCACTGCTGACCGGCGGCGGACCGGGCGGAGCGACGAACATCCTCGTCACCGAGGCCTACGACCGGGCTTTCCAGGGTATCCGGGACTACGCGGGCGCGGCGACCTACGGCGCGATCATCGCCTCGATGCTCGTGGTGTTCGCCTTCCTCTACCGCCGCTGGCTGGACCGGCAGACACGGGAGGTGGCGCTGTGAAACGGACCAGGGGCCGCCACGAGCGCAGCACACGCTCGTCGGCCGCGCTGCACACCACCTTGGTGGGCGCGAGCGTCATCGCCGTATTCCCCGTCGCGTGGGTGGTGCTGACCTCGCTCAAGACCGACCGTGACACCTGGGCGCGGCCCGACGCGCTGGGCAGTCTCGGGCTGGACAACTACACCCACGTGCTGACCAGGACGCAGTTCGGCACCTGGTTCGGCAACTCGCTGATCGTGGCGGCGGCGACCACGGTGGTGGCCGTGCTGATCTCGGCCAGCGCCGGGTACGCCGCCTCGCGGATGCGCTTTCCCGGGCAGCGGCCGTTGATGTGGAGCTTTCTCATCACGCAGATGTTCCCGGCGGCGGTGCTGATCGTGCCGCTGTACAACGTGCTGTCGGACCTCGGGCTGCTCAACTCCTACACCGGTCTGGTCCTCGCGGGCTGCACGGTGGCGGTGCCCTACTGCGCCTGGATGCTCAAGGGGTACTTCGACACGATCCCGGTCTCCATCGACGAGGCGGGCCGCATGGACGGGCTCACCCCGTTCGGCACGTTCTGGCGGCTGATCGTGCCGCTGGCCAAGCCCGGCATCGCCGTGACCGTGTTCTACGCGTTCGTGACGGCCTGGGGTGAGGTCGCCTTCGCGAGCGTGTTCATGCAGAGCGAGGACCGTTACACCCTGCCGATCGGCATGGCGACCTTCGTCAGCGACTTCAAGGCCGAGTGGGGGCTGCTCACGGCCAGCTCCGTGCTCGTGCTGCTGCCCTCGGCGGTCGTGTTCTTCCTCGTGCAACGCCATCTCGTCGCCGGCCTGACGGCCGGTGGGGTCAAGAGCTGAAAGGAATTCCATGGGCAACGACTGGTGGCGGACCGCGGCGATCTACCAGGTCTACGTGCGCAGTTTCGCCGACTCGAACGGTGACGGCATCGGCGACCTCGGCGGCGTGCGCGACAAGCTCGGCCACCTGGCCGATCTCGGTGTGGACGCGGTGTGGCTCACGCCGTTCTATGCCTCCCCGATGGCCGACGGCGGCTACGACGTCGCCGACTACCGCACGGTGGACCCGCTGTTCGGCGACCTCACCGAGGCCGAGGCGCTCGTGCGGGAGGCGCACGAGCGCGGGCTGCGCGTCCTGGTCGACCTCGTGCCGAACCACACCTCGTCCCGGCACGAGTGGTTCGTCGAGGCGCTGGAGGCCGGGCCCGGGTCGGCGGCCCGCGCGCGCTACCACTTCCGCGACGGCCGCGACGGCGGTCCGCCCAACGACTGGGAATCGGTCTTCGGCGGGCCTGCATGGACCCAAGTCGCCGACGGGCAGTGGTACCTGCACCTGTTCGACCCCGCCCAGCCGGACCTGAACTGGGACAACCCCGAGGTCCGCGCCGAGTTCGACGACATCCTGCGGTTCTGGCTCGACCGGGGGGTCGACGGGTTCCGCGTCGACGTGGCGCACGGCATGATCAAGGCCCACGGCCTGCCGGACGCGGGCTGCACCGATCAGGCCTCGCTGCTGACCACGCGGGAGCTTCCCTACTTCGACCAGGACGGCGTCCACGAGATCTACCGCGCGTGGCGCAAGATCCTCGACTCCTACCCGGGCGAGCGCATCGGGGTGGCCGAGGCGTGGGTACCCAGCGCCGACCGGCTCGCCCGGTACGTGCGGTCCGACGAGCTGCACCAGGCGTTCAACTTCCACTACGTGGAGGCCACCTGGTCGGCGGCGGGGTTCCGCGAGGTGATCGACGCCTCGCTCGCGGCGGTGTCCGGCGTGGACGCGCCCAGCACGTGGGTTCTGTCCAATCACGACATTCAGCGGCACGTCACGCGGTACGGCGGAGGCGAACTGGGCCTTCGCCGCGCGCGGGCGGCGGCGCTGCTGACGATGGCGTTGCCCGGGTCGGTGTACGTCTATCAGGGCGAGGAGCTCGGCCTGCCCGAGGTCACCGACCTGCCCGACGAGGTGCTCACCGACCCCGTGTGGGAACGGTCCGGGCACACCGACCGGGGCCGCGACGGCTGCCGTGTGCCGCTGCCGTGGTCGGGTGGCGAACCGCCGTTCGGCTTCGGCGGGCCCGCGTGGCTGCCGCAGCCCGCGGAGTGGGCCGCGTATACGGCGGAGGCACAGCGGGACGACCCGGGCTCGATGCTGACGCTGTACCGGCGTGCGCTGCGCCTGCGCCGTGACCTGCCGCGGACCGGCCTGCGCTGGCTCGAACCCGGCGCGCGCACGCCGTCCGGAACCGACGCGGACGAGCAGG
Source organism: Saccharomonospora saliphila YIM 90502 (assembly GCF_000383795.1). Lineage (GTDB taxonomy): Bacteria > Actinomycetota > Actinomycetes > Mycobacteriales > Pseudonocardiaceae > Saccharomonospora > Saccharomonospora saliphila. The sequence goes on along the minus strand of NZ_KB912619.1, from coordinate 19,920 downwards.
TGCTCGCCTTCGGCCGGGGTGCGGACTTCACGTGCACCGTGAACTTCTCCTCCGAGCCGGTCACCCTCCCCGCTCCGGGACGCCTCATCCTGGGCAGCCTGCCCGAGTCCGAGTTCACCGCCGTACCCGGCACCGCCGGTGCGGGGCACGGCACGCACGGCGACGGCGAGCGGGTTACCGTTCCCCCGAACAGCGCGGCGTGGTGGAGCGGAGACGTGCATGGCTGACCGGACGCTCGACGGTGTGCGCCTCGCCGACATCGCCGAGCAGGCGAAGGTGAGCGAGGCCACCGTGAGCCGGGTCCTCAACGGCAAACCGGGGGTCGCCGCGGCCACCCGGCAGACCGTGCTCACAGCGATGGACCGGCTCGGGTACGAGCGCCCCGCACGGTCACGCCGCCGCAGCGCGGGGCTGATCGGGTTGATCATCCCCGAGCTGGACAACCCGATCTTCCCGGCGTTCGCGCAGGTGATCGACCGCACGTTGACCATGCGCGGCTACACCTCCGTGCTGTGCACCCAGTCGCCGGGCGGGGCCACCGAGGACGAGCTGATCGAGGCGCTGACCGAGCGCGGCGTCTCGGGCATCGTGTTCGTGTCGGGGCTGCACGCCGACACCACCGCCCGGCACGACCGGTACACGCGCCTGATCGAGAGCGGGGTGCCGGTGGTGTTCGTCAACGGCTTCGCCCCGGGCGTGCGGGCGCCGTTCTTCTCCGACGACGACGCCGGGGCGGTGGAGCTGGCGCTGGCCCACCTGCGCGAACTCGGCCACTCCCGGATCGGCCTCGCCGTGGGGCCGCGGCGGTTCGTCCCCGCACAGCGCAAGGCCGAGCGGTTCCGGCGGCTGATGGCGCCGGCGCTCGGGTCCGACCAGGCGGCCGAGGAGCTGATCGCGCACTCGCTGTTCTCCGTGGAGGGCGGGGACACCGCGGCCCGCGAACTGCTGGACGCGGGGTGCACGGCGATGGTGTGCGGGAGCGATCTGATGGCGCTCGGCGCGATCCGCCAGGCACGCAGGCGAGGGTTGTCGGTGCCGAGGGATTTCTCGGTCGTGGGCTACGACGACTCGCCGCTGATCGGGTTCACCGACCCGCCGCTGACCACGATCCAGCAACAGGTCTCGGGCATGACCACGGCGGCGGTGCGCACGCTGCTCGACGAGATCTCCGGCGTGGACGTCCCCACCGGCGAGTACCTCTTCCAGCCGGAGCTGATCGTGCGCGGCTCGACCGCCGCCCGCCCCGCACCTCCCTGTTGACATGTCGTCAAGGCCTCCTTTCCTGCACTGAACGCAGTCAAGGGGGCCTTGACGACAAGACAACACGCGTGCGGTGGGTCGCGGGCGTGGTAGCCTTCCGGGGCCAGTCGTGTCCACGGTGTCGTGCACGTGGGCCAGGGAATCCGGTGCGAATCCGGAACTGACGCGCAGCGGTGAGGGTGACGGGCGAGGCACGGGCCACTGGATGAGTGTCCGGGAAGGCGCCCCGCTCGGACGATCCCGAGTCCGAAGACCTGCTGGCGGCTCCGCGCCGAGGCGGAGCGCACCCGTCCGCCGGGCTCCGCGCATGGGCCCACGACGCGAAGGACCACACCCGTGCCGAACGCACGCCGATTCCGGGTCGCCGTCGCACTGGTGACCACGCTGGTCGCCCTCGCCGCCTGCGGCGGCGGTTCCGGCGCCGCCCCGGAGGAACAGTCCCCACCCGGATATCCGCGCACCGTGGACAACTGCGGTACCGAGACCCGTGTGGACCGTCCCCCGCACCGCGCCGTCTCCCTCAACCAGGGAAGCACCGAGATCCTGCTCTCACTCGGGCTCGGCGAGCGCTTGGCCGGCACGGCGACCTGGACCGACCCGGTCCTGCCCGAGCTGGCCGAGGCCAACGCCGACGTGCCCCGGCTCGCCGAGAACAACCCGTCGTTCGAGGCGGTGCTCGCGGCCGAGCCCGATTTCGTCTCGGCCTCGTTCGTCTCGACCCTCGGCGTCGGCGGCGTCGCCACCCGGGAGCAGTTCCACGACCTCGATGTGCCCACCTACGTCGCCCCGTCCGACTGCGTGAAGGACAACGACGCTCCCGGCGACGGACGGCGCGACGAGCCGCTCGACCTGGCCACGATCTACGGCGAGATCCGCGACCTCGCCCACGTGTTCGGCGTGGAGGAACGCGGCGAGCGGCTCGTGGCCGAGCTGCGGGACCGCGTCGCCACGGCCACCGAGGGCGTCGACGCCTCCGGCGTGTCGGTGCTGTACTGGTTCGCCAACAAGGAGTCCCCCTACCTCGCGGGCTGCTGCGGGGCACCGGGGATCATCACACGCGCGCTCGGACTGGAGAACGTCTTCGACGACACCCACGACGAGTGGCCTCAGATCAACTGGGAGACGGTCGCCGACCGCAATCCTGACGTGCTCGTGCTCGGCGACCTCACGCGCCGGTCGCAGACCGCCGAGAGCGCCGAGCGCAAGATCGAGTTCCTGGAGTCGCACCCCGTCACACGCGAGATGGACGCCGTCCGCGACCAGCGTTACATCCTGCTCAGTGGGCAGGCACTCAACCCGAGCATCCGCACCGTCGACGGGATCGAGACCCTCGCCACCGCACTGGGCGAGTTCGGGCTGACCAGGTGACCGCGCGCGGTCCGGCGGCGGTCGCGGAGCGAGCACGGACGGCACCGCGCCCACGCAGGGCATGGCCCACCCCGGTGTTGCTGGCCTGCGGGTTCGCCGCGCTGATCTCCTCGGTGTCGGTGGCGATCACGATCGGTCCCGCCGCCATCGGGGTGCCCGACGTGTTCGCGACCGTGGCGTCCCGGCTCGGCTGGGGCGGGGCACCCGGCCTGAGCGCCATCCGCGAGGGGATCGTCTGGGACCTGCGCCTGCCTCGCACGTTGCTGGCGGTGCTCTGCGGCGCGGGGCTGGCGTTGTGCGGGGCGGTGATGCAGTCGCTGCTGCGTAATCCGCTGGCCGATCCGTTCGTGCTGGGCGTGTCCTCCGGCGCCTCCACCGGCGCGGTCCTCGTCGTCGTGCTCGGTGTGGGTGGCGCGGCGCTCACGTTGTCCTCCGGCGCGTTCGTCGGCGCCGTCGTCGCCTTCGGCCTCGTGCTGGTGCTGAGTCACATCCTCGGCGGCACCACCGACCGGGTGGTGCTCTCGGGCGTGGCGGTGATGCAGTTCTTCTCCGCGCTGACCTCGTTCGTGCTGCTCACCTCGGGCGACGCGGAGACCACGCGCGGTGTGCTGTTCTGGCTGCTCGGCTCGCTGGGCAACGCGCGCTGGGACGACGTCACGGTCTGCGCGGTGGTGCTGGTCGGGGCGCTGGCGGTGTGCCTGGGACAGGCCCGTTCGCTCGACGCGTTCGCCTTCGGCGAGGACGCGGCGGCGACGCTCGGGGTGTCCGTGGCACGCGTCCGGCTGGTGCTGCTGTGCGCCACCGCCGCCCTGACGGCGACCCTGGTCAGCACGGCGGGCGCCATCGGATTCGTCGGACTGGTGCTGCCGCACGCCGCGCGCGCGCTCACCGGACCCGGCCATTCGCGCCTGCTTCCGGTGACCGCCCTGGCCGGGGCGGTGTTCATGGTGTGGGTCGACACGCTCGCGCGCACGATGCTGGCTCCGCAGGAGGTGCCGGTGGGGGTCGTCACCTCCCTGATCGGCGTGCCCGCGTTCGTTCTGATCCTCTACCGCACAAGGGGGAAACGGTGACCGACCAGCGCTCGCCGGACCGGGAGCAGGGACTGGCCGCCCACGCGGTCACCCGGGTCCTGGGCGGCACCACCGTGGTGGACGGCGTGACCGTGGCTCCGCCCACCGGGCGCACCACGGGCCTGCTCGGGCCCAACGGCTCCGGCAAGACCACGCTGCTGCGCCTGCTGGCGGGTGTGCTGCGCCCGACCTCCGGCACGGTCACGCTCGACAGCAGGCCGCTGGGGGACCTGCCCCGCCGCGATCGGGCGCGCCGCATCGCCATGGTCGCGCAGCAGTCGGACACGCAGGTGCCCCTGACCGTCGAGGAGGTCGTGCGGCTCGGGCGGGTGCCCCACCGCAAGCTGTGGGCCAGCACCACCCGGGACGACGACGCGGCCGTGCGCGACGCGCTCGCGCACACCGGCATGACGGGCAGGCAGGCACAGCACTGGCACACCCTCTCCGGCGGGGAGCGGCAGCGGGTGCAGATCGCGCGTGCGCTGGCCCAGCGGCCGAGGGAGCTGCTGCTGGACGAGCCGACCAACCACCTCGACGTCCGCCACCAGCTCGAACTGCTGCAACTGGTGTCGGACCTGCCGTGCACCAGTGTCGTCGCGCTGCACGACCTCAACCTCGCCGCGACCTACTGCGACCACGTGGTCGTGCTGGACGAGGGCCGCATCGTCCGCGAGGGCACCCCGCACGAGGTACTCACCGAGGACCTGATCGCCGAGGTCTACGACGTGCGCACCGACATCTCCCACCTCGGTCCCGACGGTCGCCCGCACGTGCGCTTCCTGCGCCCGGCCTCCCCGCTGACGCGGGCCACGGGCACGGTCGTCGCGCTCTCGCCCGAGGGGCCCGGGCGCAAGGCCGCGTCCGGCTGACCCCGCGAGTCGCCCTTCACAGCCCGCGAGTTGCCCTTCACAGCTCGCGAGTTGCCCTTTCCCGTCCGTGAGTCGCCGCGCACGGTCCCCGAGTCGCCGTCCCCTGCGGTGCGACGACCACCAGGACCGGCACACGCGGAGCCCGCCGCCGGGCGCCCGGTCAGGAGGCGGACTCCAGCGCGGCGCCTGCGCGCCAGGTGTCGGCGACCCGCTCGAGCGGCAGACCGAGCACGTCGGCCAGCCGCACGATCGTGCCGAACGCCGGGCTCGGCAGTCGCCCGGTCTCGATCTTGCGCAGGGTTTCCGGCGACACGCCCGCGCGGTGTGCCACCTCGGCGAGACCCCGGTCGGCGCGCGCCTCGCGGAGCAGGCACCCGAGGAGCCTGCCCGCCTCGATCTGCTCGGGCGTCAGCGGAAGACGGACCATCCCCCCACCCTAGCTCCGGTATTATCATACCGGTAGTGTTCGGTATTATTATACCGCTCTACGGGAGGAGCCAGCGTGATCGAACTGAAGTCGGCCGCCGAGATCGAGCGCATGGAGGTCACCGGCCGGTTCGTCGCCGAGGTGCTGGGCGCACTGACCGGGCACGCCCGGGTGGGCACGAACCTGCTCGACCTGGAACACCGGGCACGGGAACTCCTGCGCGAGCGCGGGGCGAGTTCGTGCTACTGGGACTACGCCCCATCGTTCGGCAACGGACCGTTCCGGAACGTCTGCTGCCTGTCGGTCAACGACGCGGTCCTGCACGGCCTTCCGCACGACTACACGCTGCGGGACGGGGACCTGCTCAGCCTCGACCTCGCCGTCTCCCTCGACGGCTGGGTCGCCGACGCCGCGACGAGCGTCGTGGTGGGCACGCCCGCGGAGGCCGACCTGCGGCTGATCCGGGCCACCGAGGAGGCGCTCGCGGCGGGCATCGGGGCGGCACTCCCGGGCAATCGCGTGGGCGACATCGCCGCCGCCATCGGCGCGGTGGCCCGCGAGTACGGCTATCCCGTCAACACCGAGTTCGGCGGACACGGGCTCGGCCGCACCATGCACGAGGAACCCCACGTGCCCAACACCGGACCCGCCCACCGGGGGCTGCGGCTCCGGCCGGGCATGACGCTGGCACTGGAACCGTGGTTCGCCCGGCACACCGACCGGATCGTGGTCGACCCCGACGGCTGGACCATCCGCTCGGCCGACGGGTCCCGCACGGCCCACTCCGAACACACCGTCGCGATCACCGAGTCGGGGCCCCGCGTGCTCACCGACGGGCCCGGCGACTCGCGCTGACCGCGACCGCCGGGCCTGGCAGGATGGACCGGTGATCGGCGAACGGGACCTCGAACACCTGCGGCGGTGCGTGGAGCTGGCGGAGGAGGCACTGCTGGCGGGCGACGAGCCGTTCGGCTCGGTGCTGGTCGACGGCAGCGGCACCGTCCGCGGCGAGGATCGCAACCGGGTCGCGGGCGGCGACCGCACCCGGCACCCAGAGTTCGCGCTCGCCCGCCGGTCGGCGACCGAACTCTCCCCCGCCGAACGCGCCCGCGCCACCGTCTACACCTCCGGCGAGCACTGCCCGATGTGCGCGGCGGCGCACGGGTGGGCCGGTCTGGGCCGCATCGTCTACATCGCCTCGTCCGCCCAGCTCACGGAGTGGTTGTCCGGGTGGGGTGTGCCCGCGCCCCCGGTGCGCCCGCTGCCCGTGTCCGAGGTGGCTCCCGGCGTGCTCGTGGAGGGACCGGTGCCCGCGCTGGTGGACGCGGTGCGCGACCTGCACGCCCGGCACCGCGGTGTGCGGGGCTGAACGCGGTCCTTCCTAGACGGTGGGTCCGGACGGGAGGCCACACGAGAATCCCGTGTGGACAGTGTCGGTCGGCAGGAACACTGGGCCACCGCGGCGGAGAACGCCCGGCACGGGGCCGCGGAACGCCGCCGCGTCACCCGGTACCCGGTCGACAGGCGCAGGCTCGACACCACCGTGCGCACGGACCTCGACGGTCGGCGGATTCGCGCTCACGGCGGATTCCGGAGCCTCCGCGCGGTTCGCTAGAGTCGTCCGCGTGCCGAACGACACACCGGATCTCGACCTCGACCGGCCCAGCTCCGGGCGGATCTACGACTACTGGCTCGGTGGGACGAACAACTACGCGATCGACCGCGAGTTCGCCGAGAAACAGCTCGCGCTGGCCCCCGAGATCCGCGAGGCGGTGCGGGAGAATCGGGCGTTTCTGCGCCGGGCCGTACGGTTCGCCGTCGAGTCCGGTATCCGGCAGTTCGTGGACCTCGGCAGCGGGTTACCGACGCAGGGCAACGTGCACGAGGTCGCCGACGAGGTCGCGCCGGGGGCGACGCGCGTGGTCTACGTCGACCACGAGCCGGTCGCTCACGCGCACGCGCGCATCCTGCTCGAGGACACGGCCGACCCGGAACGGCACCGCGCGCTGTGGGGCGACTTCTTCGACGGGCCCCGGCTGTGGGAGCGCGTCGTCGCCGAGGGCATCGACCCCGGCGAGCCGATCTGCCTGCTCACCGTGGCACTGCTGCACCTGATGCCACCCGAGTCCGACCCGGCGACGCCGATGGCCTTCTACCGCGACCAGCTCGCACCCGGCAGCCTGCTGGTGCTCTCGCACGCCTGCCTGGACACCGACGACGAGGCAGCGAAGGACGCCTTCGGCCGGATCAGGGACGACTACGGCAAGCGGACCGCGGTCAAGGCCAGCCCCATGCGGTCACGCGCCGAGATCACGGAGTTCTTCGGCGGGTTGGAGCTGATCGACCCCGGTTTGGTGTGGCTGCCCGAGTGGCGCCCGGACGAGCCCTACACCGGGGACGTCACCCGCACCCGCGCCGTCGCGGGCGTGGCCCGCGTCCCGTCGCCGCCCGAATAGGGTGCCGACGCCGCGGGTATGTCGTGCGAATGAGTGAGTTCGAGCACACGCGCGTGATACCCGCGGAACCCGGGGTGGTGTTCGACATCGCCTCCGGTGAGCCGACGCTGAACAGCTGGACGCCCGAGGGCGTGGAGGTCGAGCCCGCGGGCCGGGGCGCGTTGCACGCCTGGATCGCCGAGGGCAGTGAGATCCACGACGCCTTCGGCTACGTCGACGTCGACCGTGACCGTCTGCGCATGGAGTGGGGCGGCACGGAATCGGGTTACGACGGCTGGCTCCAGGTCGTGCCGGACGACGGCACCGCCGACGCCACCGGCGCCGAGAGCGCGGAGGGGGCGGACAGCGCGGGCCGGGCGGACGGCACCGGAGGCAGCGTGGCCACCCTGCACCTGACCTTCACCGACGAGGGAGCGGCCCTGGGCGGCGAACGCGGTGAGGAAGCCGACCGGCGGGTCGAGCAGGCGCTCGACCGGCTGGCCGCACTGGTGCGCGAGCGGACCGGCGGGTGAGAGCGATGACCGACACACTGCGCGTGGTCGTCACGGGGGCGACCGGCAACATCGGCACCGGCGTCGTCGCGGCTCTCGCGGACGACCCGACCGTGGAATCGATCGTCGGCGTGGCACGCCGTACTCCACGCTGGTCCCGGCCGAAGCTGTGGACGACGGGCATGAACCTGGTGACGGCCACCGACGCCCAGCTCGACGCGCTGTTCGACGGCGCCGACGTGGTGATCCACCTGGCGTGGCTGTTCCAGCCGACACGCGACCCGGCGACCACCTGGCGCACCAACGTGCTCGGCACCATCAGGGTGGTCGAGTCGGTGCTGCGCCGCGGAGTGCCCGCACTGGTGTACTCCTCGTCGGTGGGTGCCTACTCCCCCGGTCCCAAGGACCACGCCGTGGCCGAGGACTGGCCCACCCACGGCTGGCCGGGCGCGGCCTACACCCGGGAGAAGTCCTACCTCGAACGCGTGCTGGACGTCGTCGAGCGCGACCACCCCGAGACCCGCATCGTGCGTATCCGCCCGGGATTCGTGTTCCAGCGGGGATCGGCCCAGCAGCAGCGCAGGCTCTTCGCGGGGCCGTTCCTCCCCGTGTCGCTGGTGCGCCCCGGCGCGGTCCCGGTGGTGCCGGACATCCCGGGACTGCGGACCCAGGCGGTGCACTCGACCGACCTCGGCGAGGCGTTCCGTCGCGCGGCGGTGACACCGGTGCGGGGCGCGTTCAACGTGGCCGCCGACCGCGTGGTGGACCCGGGACTGCTGGCCGAACTGCTCGGGGCGCGGCTCGTGCCGGTGCCCGCGCGGCTGGCGCGCAACGCGGTGAGCACGGCGTACCGGTTGCGTCTGGTGCCCGCCTCGCCGCAGTTGTTCGACGCGGTCCTGCGCATTCCGATCATGGACACGACGCGGGCGCGGACCGAACTCGGCTGGTCCGCACGCTACTCGGCGGGCGAGGCGCTGGGCGAGTTCCTGACCGGGCTGCGGCAGGGCGCGGGCTTGCCGACTCCGCCGCTGCGGCCGTCGATGCCCGGAGGGCGGCTCGGCGAGGCCGCCACCGGCGTGGGCGCGCGTCCCTGAACGCGTACCGGGGTCGGCGTGTACCGGGGTCAGCGGGGCCGTTCCGCCGCGGTGTCACGCCCGGCCCCGGCTACGCCCGTGCTGGGACCGGCCCCGAGTCCGTGCAGCATCACCGCGTGACTGATGTCGGTCGAGGTGACGATGCCGGTGAGCCGGTCGCCGTCGAAGACCAGGGCGCGCCCGTCCGAACAGCCGCGCATCCGGTCGAGCAGCTCGGTCAGCGGCTCGTCGGCGCGTGCCGTGGGGACGTCGGCGAGTGGGCAGGCGGTCTCCCGCAGTGTGGTGTCGGCACGCCGGTCGGGGGCCACGGCACGGAGCCGGTTCAGCGTGACCAGGCCCTCCACCCTGCCGGACGGCCCCACCAACGGAAACGCCGAGTGCCGCTGTCTCAGAGCCACGTCGTGCAGGAACTCGGACACGGTGAGCCCGCCGTCGGTGGTGTCCGGGTCGGTCGTCATCACCTGACCCACGCGGACGTCGGCCAGCGCCGCGCCGAGTTCGGCCTGACGCTCCTCCGCTCCCGCGACGAACACGATGAACAGGCCGATCACGATCCACCACAGGCCGTCCCCTGAGCCGGTGAACAGCAATCGCCACGCGCCGAGCAGCACGAGGGCGAACCCGAACACCCGGCCCGCCCGGGCGCTGAGCACGGCCGCGCGCACGCGGTCCCCACGCCACGCCCACAACGCGGCGCGCAGGATGCGTCCCCCGTCCAACGGGGCCGCGGGGATGAGATTAAACGCGGCCAGCACCACGTTGATCGCCGCGAGGTAGCCGGGAACCGCGACGAGCAGCACCCCGGCGTCGACAGCCACGAGTACCCACGTCGCGAGGCCGAAGAGCGCGGCGACGAGCACGCTCGCCAGCGGCCCCGCCGCCGCGATGCGCAGGTCCGCGCCCGGCGTGCGGGCCTCGCTGCGCAGCTTCGCGATCCCGCCGAGCAGCCACAGCGTGATCTCGTCCACTTCGATGCCGTTCCTGCGGGCGACCACGGCGTGCGAGAGTTCGTGCGCGAGCAGCGAGAGCAGGAACAACAACGCCGCCACCAGTGCCGCCCCGACGTAGGCGCCGGTGGGGTATCCCGGCACCAGCAGCGGCCACCGCGCGGTACCGAGCGCGACCACCAGCACGGCGAGGATGCCGAGCACGCTCCAGTGCACACCCACGCGAACCCCCGCGAGCGTGCCGAGTGGAACGGTCGAGCGCATGCGCACCTCCCTGCGATGTAGCTCATGCCTGCGGGTGGGTTAACGCTCCGCGCCGTCGGATACCCGAAAGGAGTACATGCCAGACGCGGAGGACATGATGGCAGGCAAGCGGAGCGATCTCGACACGATGACGATGGCGGAGCTGACACGCGAAGCGCACCGGGTGGGTATCCCCCTCGTCGCGCACATGAGCACCCACGAGCTGATCGAGGCGATCGAGCAGCAACGCGAGACCAACGCGCTCTACCCCGCCGAGGTGACACAGCCGGAGCCCACCGCGGCAGTGGCGCAGCCGGAGACCACCCCGGCGCCCGGCGGCGTGCGGGAACCGGCCGTCCCGTCGGTCCCGGTCCCGGCACAGGAGCGGCGGAGCCCGCCCACGCCCGCGTCGGCCTCGTGACCCGGCCAGCGCGGGGACATCGAACCGGACGACGCGGCGATCTGGTCGCTCAGAGGTCGGAGACGACCAGGTCGCCGCTGGCTGCCTGCGCGGCGTCGAGTTCCCTGGCGAGGGCGCCGCACATCCGCTGTGCGCGGGCCAGCGCGGAAGCCACTTCGAACGTCGACTCGGCCACGTCGGCGTAGGCGCGCGGCCCCGGCGCCGTGGCCAGCCCTCCGCACCACAGCCGTTGCTCCAGCCAGGTGGCCAGTTCCGGCAGGCAGTGGGAGAGGTCGTCGACGAGCGACTTGAGCGAGCCGAGCACCGCGTGCATCTCCCCCGGCCCGGCGAGGATGTCACCGTCGACGGGACCGGACGTGCGCAGGTGCAGGGCACGCAACGCGTCGCGGGCGCCCGCGGCCAGCCGGACGGGCGCGTCGGCTTCGTCGCATCCGGCACCGCCCGGACCGGCGGGCTCGCCGCTGCCGGAATCGTCACCCTCGGGCCACAGAACCATCGCCCCACCCTCTGCTGCACCGCTTGAGTCCGGACGGCGGGTCCGAGACTCCGCCATCCGGACACATACCCGGCCGCCGACAGGACGAAACGGCACCTCCGGCCGGCGGGTCAGGAACCGCGGTTCTCCCCCAGCTCCTCGACGATCGGGTGCGGTGACACATCCTTCTCCTGTTCGGCCACACCGGACTTGTCGTGGCTCCGGCGGCGCCGGGCACGTTCCCCCTCGGGCTGGGGCGAGGCGAACGACACCGACCGTTCCACCTCGGTGAGGTCGGAGTACACCTCCGGCGGAATCGCTTGGAGCGCGCCGAGTGTCTCCGAGTCCGTTTCGGACTGTTCGGCGTACCGAACCAGGTCGTCCTTTCCCGCGGGGAAGTCAGCCTCGGACAGAGCTTCCCGCAGCTTCTCCACGGATGTCGCCATCGTGTCTGCACCTCCCGGGCCGCGGAATACCCCGTCCGTGCCACGGCGAAACGACGCCCGCCCGCCACGGGACACGCCGGAGGCGAGGTGCTCCGGCGAGCCGTCGACGCACCGTGATCGTGGCCGGGAGCCCGCCGCCCGTCGCCGCAGCGCACACCCCTGTGCCGGCCCAGGACGCGGCGGCGGGCACACTCCCTCGCGGCGATTTCGCTACGTAATGATCTACGGTAAGGCGGACTCGGCCCGCCTCCCGGTCCGGAAGGACTTCTCGGTGCATGACGACGTGTCGGTGACGCGACCGCGCGACGGCCGCGGCGACCGGACCCCGCCGGCGCCGCGGTCCCGTCCCCGGGTGCTGGCGGTCATGGGCTCGATGGTGGTGGGATGCGGCGTCGCCGCCGCGGCGGTGATCCTGGTACCTGGTGATCCCGCGCGCGTGGTGGAGGCCGACCACGCCTCCGTCGAGGACGACGCGCGAGTCCCGCGCGGCGGCCAAGGCCACACCCGGCTGGTGACCACCGGCGAGAGCACGACCACCACGACCACCGGCTCCGACGGTGCGGAGGACAGCTCGGCCGGCACCACACCGCCGGACCCGGACGCCGACGAGAACAAGGGTGACGCGCGCGAGGGCGGCGGGGAGGACGGAAGCGGTCCGGGTGCCACGCGTTCCGACCCACCGCGCACCGAGGATCGGCCCCCGAGCAGCACGACGGCCGAGCCGCCCCCTGAGCCGTCGGAACCGCCGGAGTCGTCGCCACCCCCGCCCACGACCACCCCTGACGACGACGAGGACGACGAGGACGACGGCTGCTGGCTGTTCTGCTGACCCGGCCGTGCCCGCGCCCGTCACCGTGTACGCCGCCGGGGACCCGGGTAGCCCGCGAAGGTGACGACAGCGAACAGCATCGGACCCGCGCACCGCAGCACCGTCGCGCCGGACCCTGCCCGGGCCGTGCCCCCGCTGCCGCGACCGCGCGGACCGCTCTCGGAGCGGATCGTGTCCACGCTGGGCCGATCCCCCGGCGACGACGACGGCGCGCCCGGTATCGCCGAACGGGAACCGCGTTCGGCCGACCCGTTCGGTGACGACGTGCAGCTCGCCCTCACCGTGTGCTACGAGCTGCACTACCGGGGCTTCGCCGGGGTCGACCCCGAGTGGGAGTGGCACCCCGGCCTGCTCGCCGCGCGCCGCGCGCTGGAGCGCCGGTTCCTGGCGGGACTGCGCGCGGAGGTGGCCGGGGGCACCGACGGCGACGCCGTCACGGCGGAGCTGGACGCGTTGCTGATCGAACCGGTGCACGGTGGGGGACTGACCCACTACCTGCGTGACGAGGCCGACTGGGCGCGGATGCGGGAGTACCTGGTGCACCGCTCGATCTATCACCTCAAGGAGGCCGACCCGCACGCGTGGGTCATCCCACGACTGCACGGGCAGGCCAAGGCCGCCCTGGTGGCCGTCGAGTTCGACGAGTTCGGCGGCGGCCGGTACGACCGGATGCACTCCCGTCTCTACGCCGACCTGATGGAGGACGCGGGACTGGACGCCGGGTACCTGGCCTACCTCGAACACGTGCCCGCCGAGGCGTTGGCCCCGGTGAACCTGATGTCACTGCTCGGGCTGCACCGGGGCCTGCGCGGTGCCCTGGTGGGCCACTTCGCGGCGGCGGAGATCAGCACCGCGCCGAGCGCCGCCCGCATGGTGGACGCGCTCGACCGGCTGGGCGCCGGGCAGGCGTGCCGGTTGTTCTTCACCGAGCACGTGGAGGCCGACTCCGTGCACGAGCAGGTCATGCGGCACGAGGTGATCGGGGACCTGCTCGCCACCGAACCCGGGCTCGCGGGGGACGTGGTGTTCGGCATCCAGGCCACCGGACTGGTCGAGGCCCGGCTGGCCGACCACGTACTCGGCCGGTGGCGTGCGGGCCGCTCCTCGTTGCGTTCCCCTGTGGACGGTGCCTGACGCCGGAGTGCGCCGGTGCCGCGGCACCGCGCCGCGCACTCAGCCCCACGGCGCGCCGTACTCAGCCCCGGCACCGCGCCGCGTACTCACCGCCGACGGCGCGCCGTGCTCAGCGCCGACGACGGTGGCTGGCGTCGCAGAACGGGTAGTTCCGGCTGCGGCGGCAGGCACACAGTGCCACCTGGAACCGGTCGGAGACCACCGTCGTGCCATCCGGAAGCTGTACCTCGACGGGACCGTCGACGAGCACGGGACCTCCGGGCACCGGCCGGACCCGCCGGGGCTCACGCGGGTGAGGGCGTTCGCTCGGCACGGATCACCACCAACTCCTCTTCGCGACGGCCGTGTCCGACGAAGCCGCACTGTTCGAGGTACCGGGCACGGCGCCGCAGCACCGGGCCGAACGGCACCCACCGCCGGGCCACGACCGAGGCCCGCAACCGCCGCCCGCGCAACGCGGCCAGCGTCGGCTCCACCCCGCACAGCGCGGACTGCACCAGCAGGAACGTGCCCCGGCAGGCCAGCAGGTCCGGTACCTCGTCGCACAGCGGGTCGAGCACGGCTCTGCCGTCGTCGCCCGCGTCCCAGCGGGCGCTCGGGCGTCCACGCCCCGGCCACGGCACGTACGGCGGGTTGGCCAGCACCAGG
>NZ_KB912619.1:0-5639 GCF_000383795.1 Saccharomonospora saliphila YIM 90502 | reverse complement strand
GGGTTCGGCGCCGCCACCACGGAAGCTACCCCTCGTGAAGCACTCCACGCAGGCAGCCAGGTAGGTGAATCGGGGATGCGGTGCGGAGGCTGCTCGCCGACGCGGCCCTGCGGGACGCCTACGGCATCGCGGGCGCCGACCGGGCCCGCTGCCGGTACTCGTGGGAGCGCATCGCGGCCGACACCTGCCGGGTCTACGAGCGCGTGCTGCCTGCCACCGCCGTCCAGGAGACCGGGTCCTGACCGGGGCCGTCATGGCCGGTCGCTCCGGCCGGGATGCCGCGGAGGCGGTGCTCGCCGACTCCCGTCCTCGCCCGCCATCGTGCCCGGCTCCCGCGCGCCCGCGTCCGTGTGCCCGGATCCCGGCTCGGCGCAGGCGCCGAGCTGGTTGAATCGAGCCTGAGCAGGCCGACGCCGGACGACGGACCCGCGGAGCAGAGGGAGACACGATGAACACGGCCACGAGCACGGACACGCACTCGCCCGAGCGGCACGTCGCCGACAGTCACGAGCTGATCCGCGTACACGGCGCGCGCGAGAACAACCTCCGCGACGTCAGCGTCGAGATCCCGAAGCGCAGGCTGACGGTGTTCACCGGCGTGTCCGGCTCGGGCAAGAGCTCGCTGGTGTTCGGCACGATCGCCGCGGAGTCGCAGCGGATGATCAACGAGACCTACAGCGCCTTCGTGCAGGGCTTCATGCCGACCATGAGCCGCCCCGACGTCGACGTGCTCGACGGGCTGACGACCGCGATCATCGTCGACCAGGAACGGATGGGCTCCGACCCGCGCTCCACGGTCGGCACGGCCACCGACACCAACGCGATGCTGCGCATCCTGTTCAGCAGGCTCGGGCAGCCGCACATCGGCTCGCCCCAGGCATTCTCCTTCAACGTCGCCTCGATCAGCGGGGCGGGCGCGGTCACGTTTCAGCGTGGCGGCAGCACCGTGAAGGAGCGGCGCGAGTTCAGCATCACCGGCGGCATGTGCCCGCACTGCGAGGGCCGGGGCTCGGTGTCCGACTTCGATCTGTCCGCGATGTACGACGACAGCAAGTCGCTCAACGAGGGGCCGTTCCGCATCCCCGGCTGGGGCAAGGACGGCTGGTACGGCCGCATCTACAGCGGCTGCGGCTTCTTCGACCCGGACAAGCCGATCCGGGAGTTCACCGAGGCCGAGCTGCACGACCTGCTCTACAAGGAGCCGACCAAGATCAAGGTGGACGGCATCAACCTGACCTACGAGGGCCTGATCCCGAAACTGCGCAAGTCGATGCTGTCCAAGGACCGCGAGGCGATGCAGCCGCACATCCGTGCGTTCGTGGACCGCGCGATCACCTTCACCGACTGCCCCGAGTGCGGCGGCACCCGGCTGTCCGAGGAAGCGCGGTCGTCGAAGATCCACGGAATCTCCATCGCCGACGCCTGCGCGATGCAGATCAGCGACCTGGCCGAGTGGGTACGCGGGCTGGCCGAATCCGGGGACACCGCTCGCGCGGACGACGGCGCCGGTCCGCCGCGGGAGACGGTGGCTCCGCTGCTGACGGCGCTGAGCGAGACGCTCGACTCCTTCGTCGAGATCGGGCTGGGCTACCTCTCGCTCGACCGCCCCGCGGGCACGCTGTCGGGCGGCGAGGCCCAGCGCACCAAGATGATCCGCCACCTCGGGTCGTCACTGACCGACGTCACCTACGTCTTCGACGAGCCCACCATCGGCCTGCACCCGCACGACATCCAGCGGATGAACGAGTTGCTGCTGCGCCTGCGGGACAAGGGCAACACGGTGCTCGTCGTCGAACACAAGCCTGCCACGATCGCGATCGCCGACCACGTCGTCGACCTCGGCCCCGGAGCCGGGTATCACGGAGGGCAGGTCGTCTTCGAGGGAACCGTCGCCGGGCTGCGTGCCAGCGACACCCTCACCGGCCACCACCTCGACGACCGGCCCGTGCTCAAGGACTCGGTGCGCACACCCACGGGCGCGCTGGAGATCCGGGGCGCGCGGCAGAACAACCTCGCCGGCATCGACGTCGACGTCCCGACCGGCGTGCTCACCGTCGTCACCGGCGTGGCGGGCTCGGGCAAGACCTCGCTGATCCACGGCAACCTCGCGGGCCGGGACGACGTGGTCGTCGTCGACCAGGCCGCCATCAAGGGTTCCCGCCGATCCAACCCGGCCACCTACACGGGGCTGCTCGACCCGATCCGCAAGGCGTTCGCCAAGGCGGGCGGCGTGAAGCCCGCGCTGTTCAGCCCGAACTCCGAAGGCGCGTGTCCCAACTGCAACGGCGCCGGGGTCGTCTACACCGACCTGGCGATCATGGCGGGCGTCGCCATCACCTGCGAGGAGTGTGAGGGCAGGCGCTTCCAGGCTTCGGTGCTGGAGTACAAACTCGGCGGGGCGTCCGACGGCAAGGACATCAGCGAGGTCCTCGCGATGTCGGTGGCCGAGGCCCGCGAGTTCTTCGCCGCCGGTGCGGCGCGCACCCCGGCCGCGCACAAGATCCTCGAACGGCTCGCCGACGTCGGGCTCGGGTATCTCCGTCTCGGGCAGCCGCTGACGACACTGTCCGGCGGCGAGCGGCAGCGGCTCAAACTGGCCACCAACATGGGCGACGCAGCGGTATACGTCCTCGACGAGCCCACCACCGGCCTGCACCTCGCCGACATCGAGCAGTTGCTCGGCCTGCTCGACCGGCTCGTCGACTCCGGCAGCTCGGTCATCGTGATCGAGCACCATCAGGCCGTGATCGCCCACGCCGACCGGATCATCGACCTGGGGCCCGGCGCGGGCCACGACGGCGGCCGGGTCGTCTTCGAGGGCACCCCCGCCGACCTCGTCGCCGCCCGCTCCACCCTCACCGGCGAGCACCTCGCGACCTACGTCGGCGCGTGAGGGCCCGCCCCGGCTAGCTCGACGACTCGCTGAGCGAGTCCGAGGTGACGTCGAAGGTGAGCCTGCCGTCCCGCACCCCGACGGTGACGCGGGAGCCCTCACCGGCCTCCCCGTTCAGCAGCATCGTCGAGAGCACGTTGTCGACCTCGCGCTGAATGGTGCGGCGCAGCGGGCGTGCCCCGTACTCGGGCTGGTAACCCGCCTCGGACAACCAGCGGACCGCGTCCGGTTCGACGAGGACCTCGACGTCCTGGGCGTGCGCCTTGCGCTTGGTCTCCTCGAGCAGCATCGAGGTCACCTGCTCAAGCTGTTCGGCCGAGAGCTTGCGGAAGACGATGATCTCGTCGATGCGGTTGAGGAACTCGGGCCGGAAGTTCTCCCTGAGCCGCCGCATCAACCGCTCCCGCAACGGCTGCTCGGTGTCGGACTCGTCCGTCGGGACGAACCCGAGGGCGCCCTGCGTGCCGCTGAGCACGAGCTCCGAGCCGATGTTGCTGGTCATGATGAGCACCGCGTTGGTGAAGTTGACCGTACGGCCCCGTCCGTCGGTGAGCCTGCCGTCTTCCAGTACCTGCAACAGCAGGTTGAACACGTCGCCGTGCGCCTTCTCGATCTCGTCGAGCAGGATCACCGAGTACGGGCTCCGGCGCACCGCCTCGGTGAGCTGGCCCGCTTCCTCGTAGCCGACGTAGCCGGGTGGCGCCCCGACGAGCCTGCTCACGGTGTGCCGCTCGCCGTACTCGGACATGTCGAGCCGGATCATGTGGTCGTCGCTGCCGAACAGCGCTTCGGCCAGCGCGCGGGCGAGTTCGGTCTTGCCGACGCCCGTCGGCCCGAGGAACAGGAAACTGCCCGACGGCCGGTTCGGCTCGGCCAGCCCGGCCCGCGTGCGGCGCACCGCCTCGGCCACGGCCCGCACGGCCTCGTCCTGCCCGACGACCCGGCCGTGCAGGTGCTCCTCGAGGCCGAGCAGGCGCTCCCGCTCCTCCTGGGTGAGCTGCGCGACCGGCACCCCGCTGATGCGGGAGACCACCTCGGCGATGTCGACCGCGGTCACGTCGAGACCCTCCGACGGCCGTTCGCCGCGGCTCTGCTCCGCGATGCGCTCGCGCAGCGTGTTGATCTCGTCGCGCAAGGACGAGGCCCGCTCGTAGTGCTCCTCGCTGACGGCCTGGTCGCGGTCGCGGCAGAGCTGCTCCAGCCGGGCCTCCATGTCGCGGAGCTGGTCGGGCCTGCGTCCGGTGCGCATCCGCACCCGGGCCCCTGCCTGGTCGACCAGGTCGATGGCCTTGTCCGGCAGGTACCGGTCGGTGACGTAGCGGTCCGACAGCGTCGCCGCGGCCGAGAGTGCCTCGTCGGTGAACCGCACCTGGTGATGGGCCTCGTACTGGTCCCGCAGGCCGTGCAGGATCGCCAGCGTGTCCTCGACGTTGGGCTCGGGCACCAGGATCGGCTGGAAGCGGCGTTCGAACGCGGGGTCGTTCTCGATGTTGCGCCGGTACTCGTCGAGCGTCGTGGCGCCGACGACGTGCAGCTCCCCCCGTGCCAGCGCGGGCTTGAGCATGTTGCCCGCGCCCATCGACCCCTCGGAGGCACCCGCGCCCACCACGGTGTGCAGCTCGTCGATGAACACGATCAGCGAACCGCGCTTGTTGCGCAGCTCGTCGAGTAGCTTCGTCATCCGCTCCTCGAAGTCGCCCCGGTAGCGGGTGCCCGCCACCATCGCGGCGATGTCGAGCTGCACGACCCGGCGCTCGCCGAGCGTCTCGGGAATCTGACCGTCGGCGACGCGCTGCGCGAGCCCCTCGACGATGGCGGTCTTGCCGACCCCGGCCTCGCCGATCAGGACCGGGTTGTTCTTGGTACGCCGGGACAGCACCTCGATGGTCTGTTCGATCTCGTCGTCGCGGCCCACCACCGGGTCGATCTCGCCGTTGTGCGCCATCTCGGTGAGGTCGCGCCCGTAGGTGTCGAGCGTCGGGGTGTCGCTGGCCTGCTGCTGCTCCTGACCCGCGGAGCGCGCGGTGCCGGGCGGGCTCGTCGGGCTCGAGATCGCCCGCTGCATCGACTCGGGCGTGATCCCGGCCTCGGCGAGCATCCGCCCCGCCCGCGAGTCGGGGTTGGCCACGAGGGCCAGCAGTACGTGCTCCGGCCCGATGTAGGACGAGCGCAGTCCACGCGAGATCTGGTGGGCGTCGAGCAGGGTGCGCTTGGCGCTCGGCGTGAGCACGGGCATCCCGCCGCGGGGCTGCTCACCGCGCTCCTCCCGTTCCACCTTCCCGGCCAGCGCGTCGGGGTCCGCGCCCGCGCGCTGGATCAGCTCGCGGCTACCGGGCACCCGGGTCGCGGCCCACAGCAGGTGTGTCGAGTCGAGTTCGCTGGCGTTCCACTCGCCCACCTGCCGCACGGCGGCCGACACGAGCGCCAGCGCCTGTTCGCTCATGAGCCGCGTGATGCCCACCGCGTGCGGCCTGCGGCCCGGCACCGCGTTGCCGAAGAACTGCGCGAGCAGCTGGTCGAACGGGCTCGAACCGGGATCGGCACCGAAGAAGCCGGTCATGGACACACTCCCTTTGCGCGGCGACGTACCGTTGTCCGCCCGGGGCCTACCCGGTAGGCCCCCGCGTCAACCGTGGGCGCGACACGGCCCGCCGCCGCCTCCCGTGGCGCGGTGCCCCGGCACCGGGTTGCCAGACGGGTCAGCCCACATACCGGCGGGCCGAGGAGTCCCGCCGCGCCCGCTCCA
>NZ_KB912618.1:105836-108621 GCF_000383795.1 Saccharomonospora saliphila YIM 90502 | reverse complement strand
AGGCCCTGTCGGCCGTGCGCGCGGCGGGCGTGCCCTGCGCGCTGGTGACCTCGACCGAACGCGCGCTCACCGAGCTGGCCCTCGAGACGATCGGGGCCGAGTCGTTCACCGTCACGGTGTGCGGGGACGAGGTGGACGGGCTCAACAAGCCGCACCCGGAGCCCTACCTGCGCGCCGGGCGCCTGCTCGGGGTGGAGATGTCGGCCTGCGTGGCGGTGGAGGACTCCCCCGTGGGCGCCACCTCGGCCGCCGAGGCCGGGTGCACGGTGCTGGTGGTGCCGCATGACGTGCCCGTGCCGCCGGGCCCCGGCCGGGTCGCGCGCACCTCGCTCGTGGGCGTCGACGCGGCGGCCCTCGCGGCCCTGCGCCCCCGCGACTGACCGCGAGTTGCCCCTTCCCGGCCCGCGAGTCGCCCCTTCCTGCTCCGCGAGTTGCCTCTTCCCGTCCGTGGGCCGGTCGCAGGCGGCCGGTCAGTCCCCCAGGGAAACACCGTTCCTCTCGGGGGCGGCTCAGTCGAGCAGGTCCGCACCGATGTCGGCCTGCTTGATGCCCACCACGGCGACGTAGTGCAGCGGCTCGCCGCGCACGTCGAGCCGGTGCCGGTAGCGCCGCGAGGCCCGGACCCGCAGCAGGCCGCGCTCCTCGCAACGCCGGACGAGACGGGCGAAACCGGATTCGTCGGTCTCGGACAGAAAGCGGTCCTTGATGGTGAACGCGACCCAGCCCCCGTCGGAGACGAAGTTGAACGCGGTCGCGAACGCCCGCACCGGGATGTCGCCGTACCCGAGCGCGGCGACGCAGGCCAGCGCGTTGAAGCGGTACCCACGCAGAAGCTCGACCTCCGAATCGGACAATCCGGTCATGTCGAGCACGTGGTAGTCGTCGTAGACCTCGGCCCGGTCGCGCAGGGCCGCCTGCCGTGCCTCGGCGAGGATGTCCACCCCGACCACGTGACCCGCTCCCACGGTGCGCAACCGCTGCGCGACCAGGCCGTTGCCCGCGCCCAGGTCGAGCACACGCAGAGCGGACGCGGCCACGCCGTCGCGTCGCAATTCCTCGGTGAGCAGCGCGCCGACCACGTCGGGAGAGCGGCAGTCGAGAAGGTCGTGGAACAGCGTTTCGTACAGGCCCGGGACGGAGAAGATCCGGTCGTAGTCGTGGAAGCGCACGGTCTGCCAGCGGCCCTCGAGCAGGACCGAGCAGTACTCGGCGTCCTGGTCGATCGCCTCGCTCTGCTCCGGCAGCCGCACCGGCACAGCGGTCCGCGCGGCACGGCCGTCGGTCGCCGGAGACGATGTCCCGTTCTCCATGTCACCAATCCCCACCCCGTCGTCCGGTGGCGCGTGTCCGCTGCCGGACGGCAGCACCACCGCGCCACCGGTGCCTGTCGCCTCAATCGAACTCGGCGGCGGTGTGGGCGTCAACGTCACCCGCGCCACGTGGCCCGGCGCCGGGCGGGCCGCGTGGCGGGACGGCGGGAGCGGATGGAAGGATTCCGGGACGTGAAGACCTTCGACGAGCTGTACGCGGAACTGGCCGAGCGCGCGCGGACCAAGCCCGAGAACTCGGGCACCGTGCGGGCGCTGGCCGACGGTGTGCACGCACAGGGGAAGAAGGTGCTCGAGGAGGCGGGCGAGGTGTGGATCGCGGCCGAGCACGAATCCGATGACCGCCTTGCCGAGGAGATCTCGCAGCTGCTCTATCGGGTGCAGGTGCTCATGCTCGGCCGGGGAGTCTCGCTCGAGCACGTCTACCGGCACCTGTGAGGGTTGTCTCGCCGATCTCGACTGGCGGCCCGGCGCGGGGAGGCGCTGAAGTGGAGGCCGGGTGCACCGGAAGCGAAAGACCGCCGGTGCGCCGACGACGACTGCCGAAGTGAGGAAGGAACACGTGATGCTGCGGGTCGCGGTGCCGAACAAGGGCGCGCTGGCGGGGCCGGCGTCGGAGATGCTCGCCGAGGCCGGGTACCGGCAGCGCCATGAGCAGCGCGACCTGACCATCCTCGACCCGGTCAACGACGTCGAGTTCTTCTTCCTGCGGCCGAAGGACATTCCCATCTACGTCGGCTCGGGTGATCTCGACCTGGGCATCACGGGGCGCGACCTGGCCCTGGACTCCGGCGCTCCGGTCGCCGAGACGCTCTCCCTCGGCTTCGGCGGATCGACCTTCCGCTACGCGGCCCCCGCCGTTCGCGACTGGACGATCCAGGACCTGCGCGGCAAGCGGATCGCCACGTCGTATCCGAGGCTGGTCCGCGACGACCTCGCCCGGCACGGCGTCGAGGCGGAGGTCATCCGGCTCGACGGCGCCGTCGAGATCTCGGTCCAGCTCGGGGTGGCCGACGCGATCGCCGACGTCGTCGGCTCGGGACGCACCCTGCGCCAGCACGACCTGGTGGCCTTCGGCGATCCGATCTGCGTGTCCGAGGCCGTGCTGGTGCACCGCGACGGCAACGCCGCGTCGAAACCGATCGCCCAGATGGCGGCGCGGTTGCAGGGCGTGGTGTTCGCGCAGCAGTACATGATGCTCGACTACGACTGCCCGCGCAGCCTGCTCGACGAGGCCATCGCCATCACGCCGGGGCTGGAGTCGCCCACGGTGGCCCCGCTCGCGGACGCCGACTGGGTCGCCGTGCGGGCGATGGTGCCCCGCAAGCAGGTCAACTCGGTCATGGACGAGCTGGCCACCGTCGGCGCGCGCGCGGTGCTGGCCTCCGACATCCGCGCCTGCCGGTTGTGATCGGTCGGCCCGCGGGGCCGCGCGGGTCACTGCCGCCTGCGGCGGC
>NZ_KB912618.1:94044-105736 GCF_000383795.1 Saccharomonospora saliphila YIM 90502 | reverse complement strand
GAGCGTGTGTGCCGTGCCGCGATCGGCGGGGGTCGACCGCGCCGGGCCGGAGTCCCCCGCCACGGCGGCGGGTATCCGGGCCGTAGCCGGGCGACGCGCCGATCCTGTAACGCGGATAGGGCTTTTCATGTCGGTGATCGCCGGTACCGTGGGAAGAAATGCATTCCGAGGAGGTGCCGAAATGCCACACGACCTTCCCGGAGGTCGGCACGAGGAGGCCGACCCGTCACAGACGAGCGGAGCCGGATCCACGGAGACCCCGTCGAGCGAGCAGGCACGGCAGATTCGGTTTCTCGAGGAGGAAGTGGCCCTGCTCCGCCGCAAGCTCACCGACTCGCCCCGGCAGAACCGCGTGCTGGAGCAGCGCCTCTCCGAGGCCAACGAGCGGGTGAGCCAGCTCACCGAGCGCAACAACAAGCTGGCCGAGACCCTGCGCGAGGCGCGCAGCCAGTTGTTGGCGCTGCGGGAGGAGGTCGACCGGCTCGCGCAGCCTCCGAGTGGCTACGGCGTGTTCGTGGCCGCGTATGAGGACGGAACCGTTGACGTGTTCACCGCGGGCCGCAAGATGCGGGTGTCGGTCTCACCGGCCGTCGAGGTGGACTCGCTGAGTCGTGGCCAGAGCGTGCGGCTCAACGAGGCGCTGACCGTGGTCGAGGGCGGCGGCTTCGAGAGCACGGGTGAGGTGTGCACGCTGCGGGAGCTGCTCACGCCCGACATCGAGGGCGGCAGCGCCCGGGCGCTGGTCGTCGGCCACGCCGACGAGGAGCGCGTGGTCTGGCTGGCCGATCCGCTGGCCGAGGCGTCGCTGAAGTCCGGCGACTCGGTGCTGGTCGACTCCAAGGCCGGTTACGCCTACGAACGGGTGCCCAAGGCCGAGGTCGAGGACCTGGTGCTCGAGGAGGTGCCCGACGTCCGCTACGAGGACATCGGGGGCCTGTTCCGGCAGATCGAGCAGATCCGCGACGCCGTGGAGCTGCCGTTCCTGCACTCCGACCTGTACCTGCAGTACCAGCTGACGCCGCCGAAGGGTGTGCTGCTCTACGGCCCTCCTGGCTGTGGGAAGACGCTCATCGCCAAGGCGGTGGCCAACTCGCTGGCCAAGCAGGTCGCCGAGGCGCGAGGGGACGGCCACGCCGCCGACGCGAAGTCGTTCTTCCTCAACATCAAGGGCCCGGAGCTGCTGAACAAGTTCGTCGGTGAGACCGAGCGGCACATCCGGATGATCTTCCAGCGTGCCCGGGAGAAAGCCTCCGACGGCACACCGGTGATCGTGTTCTTCGACGAGATGGAATCGATCTTCCGCACGCGGGGCAGCGGGGTGTCGTCGGATGTCGAGACGACGATCGTTCCCCAGCTGCTTTCCGAGATCGACGGTGTCGAGGGCCTGGAGAACGTCATCGTGATCGGTGCCTCCAACCGGGAGGACATGATCGACCCGGCGATCCTGCGCCCCGGCAGGCTCGACGTGAAGATCAAGATCGAGCGCCCGGACGCCGAGGGCGCCAAGGACATCTTCTCCAAGTACCTGACCTCGGAACTGCCCATCCACACCGACGACCTGCGGGAGTTCGGCGGGGACCGGCAGGCAACGGTCGACGCGATGATCCAGCACACCGTCGAGCGGATGTACGAGGAGACCGACGAGAACCGGTTCCTCGAGGTCACCTACGCCAACGGGGACAAGGAGGTGCTCTACTTCCGCGACTTCAACTCCGGGGCCATGATCCAGAACATCGTGGACCGGGCGAAGAAGTCGGCGATCAAGTCGGTGCTCGAGACCGACCAGCCGGGGCTGCGGGTGCAGCACCTGCTCGACGCGATCGTGGACGAGTTCGCGGAGAACGAGGACCTGCCCAACACCACGAACCCGGACGACTGGGCGCGCATCTCCGGCAAGAAGGGCGAGCGGATCGTCTACATCCGCACCCTGGTCACCGGAAAGAACCAGGACTCCGGCCGGGTGATCGACACGGCCACCAACACCGGCCAGTACCTCTGAGGCGACTCCGCATCTCCTCGGAGCCGAGGCCACCCGTGGGCACGCGCACCGCGGGTGGCCTCGGCGTCCGGGGCGGCGGTCGGCGACACGCGGACGCGAATCTCCGACAGTTCGTATAACGTCCTATACCCTCCGGGTATGGAGCAGGACGACACGGGTGCGCCCGAGGGTGCGGACAGGGATGCCCCGGTGGGCGGGCCGGCCGCGGTGCCGCTCACGGCGGCCGACGTGCTGGCTTGGCTCGAGGACACGGCCGAGGCGGTGCGGGCGGGGGAGGTGGACGCCGACGCGCTGATCGAGCTGCTCGGGCAGTTGCGGCAGGCGGCGACGGCCTGCGCCAATGCCTCCGACTGGGCGTTGCTGGCGGCCAGGGAGGCGGGGGCGAGCCTGCGTCAGATCGCGCCGGTGTTCGGCAAGGGTTATGTGCGGGCACCGGCCGCGCGGCTGGAGAAGCTGCACCGCGAGGTGCTCTCGTCGGAGCAGTTCCTCGACCTCATGCGCCGCCGCGGTCCGGGTGTATAACGCCCTATACCCGGGGGCTCGTAGAAGCCTCTCCAATATCCACGGCCGCACCGATCCGTCCTACCGTGGTCTCATGAACGATCTCGCACGGACGGCGGTCGGGCTCGCCGCGGTCGGCAGGCCCGCTTACATCACTCTGGGCCGGGCAGCTGAGCTGCCGTCCGCGCGTGCGGTTGAGGAGATGCGGCGTGTCACCGAGGCGGTCCTGGACCGCGCTTATGCCCGGGGCGTGCGCCGGGTGGATGTGGCCCGGTCGTACGGCCGTGCGGAGGAGTTCCTCGCGGGCTGGCTCGCCGACCGGGGCCACGACGACGTGTTCGTATCCAGCAAGTGGGGCTACGACTACGTCGGCGACTGGCGGCTCGACGCGCCGGTGCACGAGGTCAAGGAGCATTCGGCGGCCCGGTTTCGCGACCAGTGGGCGCGCACCCGCGAGGTCCTGGGCGGGGCGGTGTCGCTCTACCAGGTGCATTCCCTGACCGCCGACAGTCCGCTGTTCGACGACGCCGAGCTGCTGGCGGACCTGGCGGGGCTGGCTGACGACGGCGTGCGGGTGGGGTTTTCCACCTCGGGGCCGCGTCAGGCCGACACCATTCGCCGGGCTCTGGAGGTGGAGGTCGCCGGGCGCCGTGTTTTCACGGCGGTGCAGGCGACGTGGAACCTGCTGGAGACTTCCGCCGGGGACGCGCTGGCCGAGGCGCACGAGCAGGGCGTGCTGGTGCAGCTCAAGGAGACACTGGCCAACGGGCGTCTCGTCGTGCGGCCGCCGAGCGTGGTGACCACGACCGCCGAACGGCTCGGCGTGTCACCCGATGCGGTGGCGCTGGCGGCGGCGTACGCGCGGCCGTGGGCCGACGTCGTGCTGCTCGGGCCTGCCAGCGCCGCGCAGCTCGACGCCAACCTCACCGGCGCCGGGCTGGCGCTGGACGCGGATACGCGTGCCACGCTGGCCGGATCGGCCGAATCGCCGGAGGAGTACTGGCGGTTCCGCTCCGAGCTGGCCTGGCACTGACAGCTCACGGGCGCGATGAGCCCGGGTGGCGGTCGCGTGTTCACCCGGGACCGCGATGTCACCGGGGCGCGCGCGCCGAACACCCGTAGGCTTGTGGCATGCGGCGGATCATGGGAACCGAGGTGGAATACGGGATCGCGGTGCCGGGCGACGCGACCGCGAACCCAGTGCTGACCTCCACCCAGGTGGTGCTGGCCTACGCGGCGGCGGCGGACATCCCGAGGGCACGGCGTGCGCGCTGGGACTACGAGGTGGAATCGCCATTGCGCGACGCGCGCGGCTTCGACCTGGCGGGGCCGAACCAGCAGGGCCACGACCCCGATGTGGAGGACCTGGGCGCGGCGAACGTGATCCTGACCAACGGCGCACGACTCTACGTCGATCACGCGCACCCGGAGTACTCCGCACCGGAGGTGACCAACGCGCGGGACGCGGTGGTGTGGGACAAGGCCGGTGAGCGCGTGATGGAGGAGGCGGCCATCCGGGCGGCGACGGTGCCCGGTCAGCCGCCGTTGCAGCTGTACAAGAACAACGTGGACGGCAAGGGCGCCAGCTACGGCACCCACGAGAACTACCTGATGGCCCGGTCGACCCCGTTCACCTCGGTGATCGGGGGATTGACGCCGTTCTTCGTCTCCCGGCAGGTGTTCACCGGCTCCGGGCGGGTCGGACTGGGCCCGCAGGGTGAGGAGCCGGGCTTCCAGCTCTCCCAGCGCGCCGATTACATCGAGGTCGAGGTGGGGCTGGAGACCACGCTGAAGCGGGGGATCATCAACACCCGCGACGAGCCGCACGCCGACGCGGACAAGTACCGCAGGCTGCACGTGATCGTCGGGGACGCGAACCTGGCCGAGTACGCCACCTACCTCAAGCTGGGCACGACGGCGCTGGTGATCGACATGGTCGAGCACGGGGTGCGCTTCGACGACCTCAAGCTCGATGATCCGGTGCAGGCGGTGCACCGGATCAGCCACGACCCGACGTTGCGGACGACGGTCGAGCTGGCCAACGGCCGCAAGTACACCGCGCTGGATCTCCAGTTCGCCTACCACGAGCTCGCCGCGGACCACTTGGAGCGCGTGGGCGCCGACGAGCAGGACAAAGAGGTGCTGCGGGTGTGGGGCGAGGTGCTCGACGCGCTGGCGCGGGACCCGGAGGAATGCGCCGACCGGCTGGACTGGCCGGCGAAGCTGCGGTTGCTCGAGGCCTACCGGTCGCGCGATGCGCTGGGCTGGGCCGCGCCCCGGCTGCACCTGGTCGACCTGCAGTACTCGGACGTGCGGCTGGACAAGGGGCTCTACAACAGGCTGGTCACGCGCGGTTCGATGAAACGCCTGGTCACCGAGGAGGAGGTGCAGGCGGCGGTGACCACTCCGCCGTCGGACACGCGCGCCTACTTCCGGGGCAGGACGCTGGAGAAGTACGCGAGCTCGGTGGCGGCGGCGTCGTGGGATTCGGTGATCTTCGATGTGGGCAGGGAGTCACTGGTGCGCATTCCGACCCTGGAACCGTTGCGCGGCACGCGGGCGCACGTCGGGAAGCTGCTGGACGAGGCCGCCACGGCCGAGGAACTCGTGGAGGCGTTGACCGCCTCGGGATAGACTGGAAGCCCGAAGATCAACGAGGTGGCGACGAAGTGTCCCGACTCGGGGCCGGACGGCGGTAGGCTGGTAGTCAGTCGGCCACACGGGAGGCGATGATGGCTCAGGAACGCATCGAGAAGCACGGCGGCGGCGACTCGGACGACGAGGTCGAGGGTGGCGCCCCCGCGGGCCAGGAACGTCGCGAGCAGATGGGCGAGGACGTCGACACCATCCTCGACGAGATCGATGACGTGCTCGAGGAGAACGCCGAGGACTTCGTGCGCGCCTATGTGCAGAAGGGCGGGCAGTAACCGGCCGGGGACGGTCTCGTAGGCTCACCCCGTACACGGGGCTGGCCGCCTTGCACCTTGTCCGCGTTACCTTCGTCGAGGGGAACTACGAGCACGCATGGATCACACGCCGCGCAACTCGGGCTTCGTGTTGCCCGCCGCGTACCTGTCGTCGGCGACGTCGTCGTTCACGGATTTCCTGAAGGCCCAGGCTCCGGAGCTGTTGCCCGGAAAGCGGGTCGAGGGCGTGCCCACCGCCGGCGGTGCCGCGGGCACGGGGGGTGAGCCGCCACACGGGACCACGATCGTGGCGTCGACGTTCAGCGGTGGTGTGCTGCTCGCGGGTGACCGCAGAGCCACCAGCGGCAACACCATCGCCAGCCGTGACCTGGAGAAGGTGCACATCACCGACGCGTACTCGGCGGTGGGTATCGCGGGCACGGCGGGCCTGGCGCTGGAGCTGGTCCGGCTCTACACGGTGGAGCTCGCCCACTACGAGAAGATCGAGGGCGTGTCGCTGTCGCTGGACGGCAAGACGAACAAGCTCGCCAACATGGTCAAGAGCAACCTCGAGGTGGCGATGGCCGGGTTGGCGGTGCTGCCGCTGTTCGTCGGCTACGACGTCGACGCCACCGACCCGAAGCACGCGGGGCGGATCGTGTCCTTCGACGTGACCGGCGGACGGTACGAGGAGACGGCCGGGTATCACGCGATCGGGTCGGGTTCGGCGTATGCGAAGTCGTCGCTGAAGAAGCTGTACGACCCCGACGCCGACGCGGAGACCGCCACGCGGGCGGCGATCGAGGCGCTCTACGACGCCGCCGACGACGACACCGCCACCGGCGGTCCCGATCTGGTGCGCAACATCTACCCGACCGTGGTGACGATCACCGCCGAGCACGGTGCGGTGTCGGTGCCGGATGAACAGACCTCGGCGATCGCGCGGGCGGTGGTCGAGGCGCGCAGCGAACGCCCGGGGCGGCTCGGGTAGCGCGCCGGTGACGAGTGTTCGACCAGTAGAGCCGATTCGACGAGCAGAGCGGAGCGAACGCCAGTGACGATGCCGCTGTACGCCTCCCCCGAGCAGCTGATGCGCGAGCGTTCCGAGCTCGCGCGGAAGGGTATCGCGCGGGGCCGGAGCGTCGTGGTGCTCAAGTACCGGGGCGGGGTGCTGTTCGTGGCGGAGAACCCGTCGCCGACGCTGCACAAGGTCTCGGAGATCTACGACCGGATCGGGTTCGCGGCGGTGGGCCGCTACAGCGAGTTCGAGAGCCTGCGGCGTGGCGGTATCCGGCACGTCGATCTGCAGGGCTACCAGTACGACCGGCGGGACGTGAACGCGCGGGCGTTGGCCAACGTCTACGCGCAGACGCTTTCCACGATCTTCACCGAGCAGCTCAAGCCGTTCGAGGTGGAGATCTGCGTGGCGCAGGTGGGTGCCAGTTCGGACGAGGACGAGTTGTACCGGCTGACCTACGACGGGTCGATCGTGATGGACGAGCCGAAGTTCGTGGTCATGGGCGGGCAGACCGACGCGATCAACAGCAAGCTGAAGGACAGTTTCTCCGACGGTATGGAGTTGTCCGCGGCGCTGTCGGTGGCCGTGGAGGCGTTGCGTGCGTCGTCGGGCGGTTCCGGTGGCAACGGTGAGGGCGAGCCGGGCAAGCTGGAGGTCGCCGTGCTGGACCGGGAGCGTCCGGGTCGGAAGTTCCGCCGGATCACGGGCACGGCGCTCGATGCGCTGATGCCGGACTCGGCGAGCGGCGCTGCGTCCGGTGGTGCGGACGCGGAGGGTTCGTCCGAGGAGGGCGGGCAGGCCCAGGGCGGGTCGGCCGAGCAGAGCTGAGTCCGCGATGGTCAGGGTCACTGGCCTGTTCTGCTACCCGGTCAAGGGCTGTGCGGGGGTGTCGCTGACGGAGGCGGCGGTGGTGCCCGCCGGAATCGACGGGGACCGCGCGTTCATGGTGGTCGACGGCGATGGCGTGTTCCGCAGTCAGCGGACGGACCCCCGGATGGCGGTCGTGCGCCCTCGGGTCACCGCCGACGGGGCCCGGTTGACGCTGTCGGCGCCCGGGGTGGAGCCCGTGCACGTCGCCGTGGACGACTCGGGTGCGCGGCGTCGGGTGCGGATGCACCGGGCGGACTACCGCGGGATCGATCAGGGTGACGAGGTCGCGGCGTGGTTGTCCGCCGTGCTGGGGCGGGAGTGCCGGTTGGTGCGGGTACCGCCGGACCACGACCGGGTGACCGGTGGGGAGACGCCGGGCACGTCCGCCTTCGCCGACAGCAGTGCCGTGCTGCTGGTCAGTGATCGCAGCCTGGACGAGTTGAACGCACGCCTGCTCGAACGGGGTGGTGAGGCGCTGCCGGTGGACCGGTTCCGGCCCAACGTCGTGGTGGACGGCTGGGACGAGGCGCACGCCGAGGACCGGCTGCGCCGGTTCGAGGTGGGCCAGGTGGAGCTGGGTTTCACCAAGGTCGCCATCCGGTGTGTGGTGACCACCGTCGACCAGGACACCGGGCAGCGGACCGGGCCGGAGCCGTTGCGGACCCTGGCCGGCTACCGGCGCAGGCCCGAGGGGGTGGCGTTCGGCGTGAAGTTCTCGGTGACCGGCACGGGCAAGGTGTCGGTGGGGGACGAGTTGCGGGTGTCTCGCTGGTCCGAGTCGTGAACG
This sequence comes from Saccharomonospora saliphila YIM 90502, assembly GCF_000383795.1. Lineage (GTDB taxonomy): Bacteria > Actinomycetota > Actinomycetes > Mycobacteriales > Pseudonocardiaceae > Saccharomonospora > Saccharomonospora saliphila. The sequence goes on along the minus strand of NZ_KB912618.1, from coordinate 97,655 downwards.
GAGCGGGATGCGGAGCGGGCACCCCGGGTCCGCTCCCGGCCCGGGGCCGGGCTGACGGGTGTGCGGCGGCGGCGGAGGATGGCGGGGTGTCGCCGGACGAGGATTTCGAGTACTGGCGCGAGGCGATGGCGCAGGCGCCCACGCCCCTGGAGCCGGTGCGCGAGGGCGGTGGCGACCTGGTCCTACGGCAGCGCGACGTCGACCTCGACGGGGTGCGGGTGTGGACGATGCGGTTCTCGCCGGTGACGTTCCGCCGGACGCCGCGTCTGATCAGCCGGTCCGATCCGGGGACCTACAACGTCGTGCTGGTGCGGTACGGCGCGCTGAGCAGGACGGGGCAGGACGGCGAGACCGGGTTCGGACAGGGCGAGTTGCACGTCAACGACTCGTCCCGGCCGTTCGAACTGCGCGCTTTGGCGGAGCCAACGACCTCGTGCGTGGGGGTCGAGATCCCGAAGACGTTGTTGCCGCTGTCGGATGGCCGCGCCGACGCGCTCGTCGGGCGGCCGTTGTCCGCGCGGGAGGGGCTGGGGGCTCTGCTCGCCGACACGCTCACGCGCGTCACCGCCGACCACGGTTCGTACCGGGCCACCGACGGCCCCCGCGTCGCGGCGGTGCTGCGGGATCTGCTGTCGGGGCTGTTCGCGCACGCGCTGGAGGACGTCGACCGGCACGTCCCGGCGGAGACGCGGCGACGTGATGTGTTGCTGCGCGTGCGGGCGTTCGTGGATCAGCATCTGCACGACCCGGGTCTGGACCCGGGTGCCGTCGCGGCGGCACACCACGTCTCCACCAGTTACCTGCACCGCTTGTTCCAGGACAGCGGGGTCGGTGTGTCCGAGTGGATCCGGCAGCGGAGGCTGGAGCACGCGCGTCGTGACCTGGCTGATCCGTCGATGGGGTCGGTTCCGGTGTGGCACATCGCGCGGCGGTGGGGGTTCGTCCACCACGCGGCGTTCTCGCGTGCGTTCCGTTCGGCCTATGGGCTCGCCCCGCGTGACTACCGGGCGGCGATGCTCGGGTGCTCGGTGTAGACGCATGTGTGGACGCATCGTCAAGAAGGTGTGCATTCGGTGCTCACGACGGCCGCGCGGGCGCGCGGCATCCTGGAGCGCGGACACGGACTCCGTGCCGGTCCGGCGCTTGTCGCCGTCGGAGGATCGTGCGAAGGGGGCGGTGTGTGGCCACGGTGGGTGTCGTGGTCACACACCGGTGTCGTCGCGGCCGCCACGGTAGCGCGGGAGTGGGCGAAGTTCCCCGGACGTGGGGCAGCGCTTCGGCCGGCCGGGCGTGGCCGGGACACGCCGGGTGATCCCGGGCGGGTTGGGAGGAGAACACGGGGTGCGGGATTAGGCCACCCGGTTTTCGGTCGCCTCCGTTCACCGTACTGGGGTGAAAAGCGCCTACCCTTGAAGGATGCAGCGGCGGATCTTTGGGATCGAGACCGAGTTCGGCGTCACCTGTACCTTCCACGGGCAGCGCAGGCTCTCGCCCGACGAGGTGGCCCGGTACCTGTTCCGGCGGGTGGTGTCGTGGGGCCGGTCGTCGAACGTGTTCCTGTCCAACGGCTCCAGGTTGTATCTGGACGTGGGCTCCCACCCGGAGTACGCGACCGCCGAGTGTGATGACATCACGCAGTTGGTCACGCACGACAAGGCGGGCGAGCGGATCCTGGAGGACCTGCTCGTCGACGCGGAGCGCCGACTGGCCGACGAGGGCATCGGCGGGGACATCTTCCTGTTCAAGAACAACACCGACTCGGCGGGCAACTCGTACGGGTGTCATGAGAACTACTTGGTGACCCGTGCGGGTGAGTTTTCGCGGGTGGCGGACGTGTTGTTGCCGTTTTTGGTGACCCGGCAGCTGATCTGCGGCGCGGGCAAGGTGCTGCAAACCCCGCGGGGTGCGGTGTACTGCCTGTCGCAGCGGGCCGAGCACATCTGGGAGGGTGTCTCCAGCGCGACGACGCGGTCGCGGCCGATCATCAATACGCGCGACGAGCCGCACGCCGACGCCGAGCGGTACCGCAGGCTGCACGTGATCGTCGGGGACTCGAACATGGCCGAGCCGACCACGCTGCTCAAGGTCGGGGCGGTGAATCTGGTGCTGGAGATGGTCGAGCAGGGTGTGCAGTTCCGGGACTTCACCCTCGACAATCCGATCCGCGCGATCCGCGAGGTCAGCCACGACCTGACCGGGCGGCGGCCGGTGCGCCTGGCCGGGGGACGGGAGGCCTCGCCGTTGGAGATCCAGCGCGAGTACTACGCGCGGGCGGTGCAGCACGTCGAGGCCCACGACTCGGGCCCGGTCGCGCGGCAGGTGATCGACCTGTGGGGCCGCGCGCTGGACGCGGTGGAGCAGCAGGATTTCTCGCGTATCGACACCGAGATCGACTGGGCGATCAAGCACCGGCTGGTGGAGCGGTACCGCAGCAAGAACGATTTGGACCTGTCCGATCCGCGGGTGGCGCAGCTTGACCTGGCCTATCACGACATCCGCCGGGGCCGGGGGGTGTTCGATCTGTTGCAGCGCAAGGGTCTGGTACGCCGGGTGACCGACGACGGTGAGATCGAGCTGGCCAAGGACACGCCGCCGCAGACCACGCGGGCGAAGCTGCGCGGTGATTTCATCGCCGCGGCGCAGCAGGCGGGCCGGGATTTCACGGTGGACTGGGTGCACCTCAAGCTCAACGACCAGGCGCAGCGCACCGTGCTGTGCAAGGACCCGTTCCGCGCCGTCGACGAGCGGGTGGAGCGGCTGATCGGCTCGCTGTAGCCCCACCCGCGCGCGGCGTGGGGCGTGCCTCGCGCGGAGGCGGCTCGGGGTGGGGCTAGGGTTGGGGTGTGTCCACCGCCCGTGCCGAACGCCTGGTCAACCTGGTTCTGGCGTTGCTGTCGACCCGGCAGTATCTCAGTGCTGAGCGTATCCGCGCGATCGTGCCCGGGTACGTGGAAGCCGCAGGGGACGAGGCGTTCTCGCGGATGTTCGAGCGCGACAAGACCGAGCTGCGGGACCTGGGTATTCCGCTGGAGACGGGGCGGAACTCGGTGTTCGACCCGGTCGAGGGCTATCGCATCGCGCGCAGGGACTACGAGCTCGGCGACATCGACCTGGCCGCCGACGAGGCGGCCGCGGTGGCGCTGGCGGTGCGGTTGTGGGATTCGCCGGAGTTGACCGGGCAGGCGCATGGCGCGCTGGTGAAGCTGCGTGCCGCCGGGGTGGAGGTCGATGACCAGTCGTCGACGCTGGTGGAACCGCGTGTGCACACCGAGCCCGCGTTCTCGCCGCTGTTGTCGGCGGTGCGGCGGGGGTGTGTGGTGCGGTTCGACTACCGGCGCGCGGACTCGCCGGAGCGGCGGGCGCGGACGGTGGAACCGTGGGGCGTGGTGTCGTGGCGGGCGCGCTGGTATCTCGTGGGCCACGACCGTGACCGGGCCGCGCCGCGGTGTTTCCGGTTGTCGCGGATCATCGGCGCGGTGCGCACGCTCGGTCCCGCAGGTTGCGCTCACCGCATCGGTAGCGACGCCAGGCGCGCCAGGAGAGAAACGTCGCGAGGGGGACGAAGCCCACCGCGACTACGATCGCGGTACCGGGTTCGTGGTATGCCAGAA
>NZ_KB912618.1:87145-93944 GCF_000383795.1 Saccharomonospora saliphila YIM 90502 | reverse complement strand
GGGCTGGCCCGCCTTCGCCGACGGGGAACCGCTCGGCGGGCTGCCGGTGCGGCTGCGGTGTGTGCCCGATGCGCTGCGGGTCCTGGCCTGAGCGTGCCGCTGGACCCGCCGAGGGCGCCTCGCGGGAAGAACCGCAGGCCCCGTTCAGTCAACCGTGCGGTTGACCACAGGGCGACGGAGGTCTACCGTCGTCATCAACCGTCCGGTTGATTAAGGGAGGTTCGCGCGCCCGTGGCGACGACAGAAGGCCCCACGTCCGACGACGACCGGTTGTCGAGGATGTTCCTCGCGCTGGCCGACCCCACCCGCCGCGACATCGTCGCGCGCCTGGCCTCCGGCGATGCCACGGTGGGGGAGCTGGCCCAGCCGTACGCGATGTCGGTACAGGCGGTGTCCAAGCACCTCAAGGTGCTCACCGACGCGGGCCTGGTCACCCGCGGCAGGCAGGCGCAGCGCCGCCCCTGCAGGCTCGAGGCCGAGGTCCTCGACCTGCTCGGCGCGTGGATCGAGCGGTACCGCCGGACGGCCGAAGACCGGTTCCGCCGACTGGACGCCGTGCTGGCCGACCTGGCAGACCACGACACCGGCGACGGGGACGACACCACCCGACCACACCAGGAGCGAGCATCATGAGCACCACCCGCACCGGCACCCGCGACACGACCATCGAAGCCGTCGCCGACCTGCCCTCCATCCGCATCGTCCGCGACTTCGACGCGCCCCGCGACCGGGTCTACCGGGCGTGGACGGACCCGGACCTGCTGGCCCGCTGGCTCGGTCCCCGTGACCTCGAGCTGCGCGTGGACGAATGGGACGCGCGCACCGGAGGCCACTGGCGGTACTCGAACTGGCGCGACGGCGACCTGGTGGCCTCCTTCTACGGATCGTTCCACGAACTGCGTCCGCCCGAGCGGATCGTGCAGACCTTCACCTGGACCGACCTGCCCGACGGGGTCAGCCTGGAGATCGCCACCTTCGACGACCTCGGCGGCGGGCGCACCCGCGTGACCGCGCTGTCGATGGTGGACACGCTCGAAGCCCGCGACGCCATGCTGGCCAGCGGCATGGAGGTCGGCGTGCGGGAAGGCTACGAGAAACTCGACGCCCTGCTCGCCTGAGACACCCGCCGCGGTTCCGGGGGCGGTCGCGCCCGCGACCCGCCCCGGGGAAGACATGGCCTCGGCGCGTCCGGTGTGGCCGTGCCGAGGCCGTGGGAGGGGGCCGTGGCCACCCGCCGTCTGCGTGGACGGCCGGGAGTGTGAAACCCTGACGGACGTGGACCCCTCCACCGATTCCTCCCCGTCGACCAGCCCGGCCGAGGCCTACGCGGCGGCGCGGCGGCGCGGCCGGTACCCGGAGCTGACCCGGTTCGCCGGTGAGCTGGCCTTCGAGTTCGACGACTTCCAGAACCGGGGCTGCCGCGCGCTCGAGGACGGCCACGGCGTGCTGGTGTGCGCCCCGACCGGCGCGGGCAAGACCGTCGTCGGCGAGTTCGCCGTGCACCTGGCCCTGGCCGAGGGACGCAAGTGCTTCTACACCACCCCGATCAAGGCGCTGTCCAACCAGAAATACGCCGACCTCATCGAGCGCTACGGCGCCGAGGCCGTGGGCCTGCTCACCGGGGACACCTCGGTCAACGGCAACGCCCAGATCGTGGTGATGACCACCGAGGTGCTGCGCAACATGCTCTACGCGGGCTCGGCCAGCCTGCACAACCTCGGCTACGTGGTCATGGACGAGATCCACTACCTGGCCGACAGGTTCCGTGGCGCGGTGTGGGAGGAAGTGATCCTGCACCTGCCCGCCTACGTGCGCGTGGTGGGCCTGTCGGCCACGGTGAGCAACGCCGAGGAGTTCGGCGAGTGGCTCGTGGCCGTGCGCGGCGACACCACCGTGGTGGTCGACGAGCACCGGCCCGTGCCGCTGTGGCAGCACATGCTCGTCGGTCCCCGGCTGCTGGACCTCTTCGCCGGTGAGCAGGCCGACACCGGCGAGGCCAAACTCAACCCGCGCCTGCTGCGCAAGGCCGAGGAAACCGCCCGCATGCACGCCCCGGCAGGGGCGCGGGGTGGCCCGCGGCGCCGGGGCGGCCCACCCCGGATGCCCCGGTACCGGCCGCCGTCCCGGGTCGAGGTCGTCGACCGGCTCGACCGGGCGGGACTGCTGCCCGCGATCGTGTTCATCTTCTCCCGGGCGGGGTGCGACGCCGCCGTCACCCAGTGCCGCCACTCGGGCCTGCGGCTCAACACCCCCGAGGAGGTCGCCGAAGTGCGCCGCGTCGTCGACGAGCGCACCGCCGACCTGCCCGACGCCGACCTCGCGGTGCTGGGTTACTGGGACTGGCGCGAGGCACTCGAACAGGGCGTGGCCGCCCACCACGCCGGGCTGCTGCCCGCGTTCAAGGAAACGGTCGAGGAGTTGTTCGTCCGCGGCCTGGTCAAGGTCGTCTTCGCCACCGAGACACTCGCGCTGGGCATCAACATGCCCGCCCGCACCGTGATGCTCGAACGGCTGGTCAAGTACAACGGCGAGGCCCACGTCGACCTCACCGCCGGCGAATACACCCAGCTCACCGGCCGGGCGGGACGGCGTGGCATCGACGTCGAGGGGCACGCGGTCGTGCTGTGGCAGCCGGGTGTGGACCCGCGCCACGTCGCGGGCCTGGCCTCCACCCGCACCTACCCGCTCAAGTCGTCGTTCCGTCCCGGCTACAACATGGCCGCCAACCTCGTCGGCCAGTTCGGCGCGGCGCAGGCGCGGGAGCTGCTGGAACAGTCGTTCGCCCAGTTCCAGGCCGACCGTTCCGTGGTGGGGCTTTCCCGCCGCATCGACCGCAACAACGACGCGCTCCGGGGCTACCGCGACGCCGTGACCGGCGACTTCGACGCGATGCTCGACTACCTCGACCTGCGCCGCCGCGTGTCGGAGCGGGAAAAGCAACTGGCCAAGCAGAACACCGCCGCCCGCCGCGCCGAGACCGCCCGGTCGCTGGAGAAGCTGCGCAAAGGCGATGTCATCGCCGTCCCCGGCGGGCGGCGCGCCGGGCTGGCCGTGGTGGTGGACCCGGGCACCGACCAGTTCGACGAGCCCCGCCCGGTCGTGGTGACCGAGGACCGCTGGGGCGGGCCGCTGTCGCTGTCCGACTTTCCCGCACCGGTCGAGCCGCTGGGGCGGGTCAAACTGCCCAAACACGTCGAGCTGCGCTCGGCCAAGACCCGCCGCGACATCGCCTCGTCGCTGCGCAACACCGGCATCACCCCGCCGAAACGGCACCGTCGCCGCTCGGACGCCGCCAGCGACACCGAACTGGCCGAGGCGCGGCGGCGGTTGCGGGCCCACCCCGTGCACGGCCTCGCCGACCGGGAGGCCAACCTGCGCTGGGTCGAGCGGTACCAGCGGCTGGCCGCCGACAACGCCCAGCTCGAACGCAGGATCGCGGCCACCACCCATTCGCTGGCGCGGGCCTTCGACCGCATCCGCGGGCTGCTCACCGAGCGGGGCTACCTCGGCGACGACGGCGACACCCTCACCGAACACGGCAGCCTGCTGACCCGCCTCTACAGCGAGTCCGACCTGCTGGCCGCCGAGTGCATCCGCCACCGGGCCTGGCACGGCCTGGGCCCCGCCGAACTCGCCGCCGTGGTCTCCACCCTGGTCTACGAGGCACGGCGCGACGCCACCGCCGAGGCCAAGCTGCCGTCCGGGCCGGTGGCGCAGGCCTGGCAGGAGACGGTGCGGTTGTGGACCGAGCTGGTCGAGGACGAACGCAGGCACCGCCTCGACCGCACCCGCGAACCCGACGCCGGGTTCGGCTGGCCGGTCTACCGGTGGGCCCGCGGCGAATCGCTGGAGGCGGTGCTGACCACCGCCGAGGCCAACGGGCAGGAACTGTCCGCCGGGGACTTCGTGCGCTGGTCCCGGCAGGTCATCGACCTGCTCGACCAGATCCGTGACGTGCTGGGTAAACAGCACGCGGTCGGCGGTGCCGCCGGCAAGGCCGCCCAGGCGCTGCGCCGCGGCGTGGTGGCCGCGGGCGAGCTGTGACCACCACGCCGTCCGCGGCAGGTGCGGACCTGTGCACCGCGCGCGGCGAGTGTGGTTGGATTCCGCACGGCATGCCGGTGTGCGGCGTGCCGGACAACTGTCGGTGACTTGGCGGAGGCAACACGATGAGCGCGCCGTACGGAGGCAACCAACCCCAGTGGGGCCAGCAACCCCCCTCGGGTCCGGAATCCGGTGGCTTCCCCAACCAGGGCGGCTACCCGCAGCAGCCGTACGGGCAGCAGCCGGGACACCCGGGTGCGCCCGGGTACGGCCAGTACGGCCAGCAGCCCTGGCCCCAGCAACAGCAGCCCGGCCAGCCCGGCCAGCCGGGGCAGCCGTACGGTGACCCGCAGGCGGGCCAGTACGGCGGCTATCCCGCCCAGTACCCGCAGCAGCCTGGGTACGGGCAGGCGCCGTACGGCCAGCCCGGCTACGGGCAGGCGCCCCCGGGCGCGCCGCGGGGCACATCCGGCGGCAAGGGCCTGTGGATCGGCATCGGCGCGCTCATCGTGGCACTGGCCGCGGCCGCCGTGGTGCTGTTCGTCTGGCCCGGCGTGCTCAACACCACGGTGTTCGACCACCAGCAGATGTCCAGCGACGTCGAGCGTGTGCTGTCCGAGGCCGGGCACGAGGTCGACAGCATCACCTGCCCCGAAGGGCAGGAGGTCGAGCCCGGCGCCACCTTCACCTGCGACGGCACCATCGACGGGCAGCGACAGCAGGTGCCCATCACCGTCGACAACGCCGAGGGCCACTACCAGGTCGGCCAACCCCAACCCGCCGAATGACCGGACCGCCGCGCCCGCACCACACGGCCGGGCGCGGCGGACAACCCGGTGGCGCGTCCCGCCCGACGGCCGCGAGGATCGGAGGCCATGAACACCGCGACCACCCGGGTGCTGGGCGAGAACAACCACCGCACGGCCGAGGACCTCTTCCGCGCCGCGCTGCACCTGGCTCCCGTCACCGACGACCAGTGGCAGTACGCGCGCGCCGGGTTCCAGCCGGGGCGCACCCTCGGCGCCGTCGACGACGACGCGCCCGGCGCGCCGCTGGTCGGCACCGCCCGCTCGCTCGACGCCCGCCTGGCCGTGCCCGGCGGGAACACCGTGCCGCTGGCGGCGGTCACCGGCGTCGGTGTGCGCGCCGACCGCACCCGGCGCGGAGTGCTCACCGACCTGATGCGGACCCAACTGGCCGACTTCGCCGACCGCGGCATCACGGCGGCCACCCTGCACGCCACCGAGGGCGCCATCTACGGCCGCTTCGGCTACGGCGTCGCCACCCGTGCCCGCACCTGCACCGTGGCACGGCACACCGCCCGGCTGCGGCCCGAGGTCCCCGTCGGCGGCGAGGTGGAACTGCTCGACCTCGACACCGCCGTGCGCAGGCTGCCCGTGGTCTACGCCGCCCTGCCCGCCCGGCCGGGCGGCATGACCCGGCCGGAGCAGTGGTGGGCCTCCTGGTCGGCATGGGCGCGGCAGGCGACCGAACCGATGTCGGCGGTGCTGCACCACGGCCACGACGGGCCCGACGGGTTCGCCCTCTACCAGGTCGGCCGCGACTCCGGCGGGCAGGGCGTGCTCACCGTGGTCGATCTGCACGCCGCCTGCGCCTCCGCGTTCGCCGGGCTGTGGCGGTACCTGCTCGGTGTCGACCTCGTCCACGAGATCCACACGCGGGGCAGGCCGCTCGACGAACCGCTGGAGCTGCTGTTCACCGATCCCCGCGCCTGCCGGGTCACCGCCGTGCGCGACGAGACGTGGCTGCGGCTGGTCGATGTGCCCGCCGCGCTGCGGGCACGCCCGTGGCGCGGGCCGGAGCCGATCGTGCTGGAGGTGCACGACCCGCTGCTGCCCGCCAACAGCGGCCGCTACCTGCTCTCCGCCGACGGCGCCGAGCGCACCGACGACCCCGCCGACGCGCGCCTCGACGTGGACGCGCTGAGCATGCTGTGGCTGGGTGGGTGGCGCCCCTCCGCGCTGGCGCGAGCCGGTCGCCTCGCCGCGGCCGCGCCGGAGGCGGTCGACGCGCTGGTCGCTGCCGGGGCCGAACCGTGGTGCGGTACGTTCTTCTAGGCCCCCCAACCGGCACGGCGAACCCGGTGCGGGTGGCGAGGTGACCCACGAGAGACCGCGGAGAGTGTCCGGCGTTGCGCATGCGCACCCTACTGGCGAGCCTGTCCGCGTGCGGCGCCCTGCTGCTAGGCGCCTGCGGCGGCGAGGGCGACGAGCCCGGCGTGACGGTGCCGTCCCTCGGCGACACCAGCACACCGGGCACGACCAGCACACCGGACGACACCGGGCCGCCCTCGACGGGTCCGTCCGGACCCGGGCACGCGGACGACGACACCACCGGGCCGTCCCCGGTGTCGAAGGTGTTCGACGCCGACACCATGCGTGAGTCGGTGCGGTCGGTGCTGACCGGCAGCTACGAACTCGACGGTGTGGAACGGGTGGACTGCCCGTCCGGCCGTCCGGTCGAGGCCGGGACCACGTTCGACTGCACCGCCGTCGTCGACGGCCAGACCCGCCGCGTGCCGATCACCGTGTCCGACGACGACGGCCGCTACGAGGTCGGCTACCCCGACGACAGCGACACCGACAGTGACACGGCCGGTGAGGGCACGGGTGACGGCACCGGCGCCGGTGAGGGCGACGGCGCGTAGATCAGCCGCCCCGCGCCGCGGCCGCTCCGGTCAGCGCCGTCAGCAGCCGCGTGGCCGAGCCACCCAGGGCGTACCGCCGGGCCAGGT
>NZ_KB912618.1:80812-87045 GCF_000383795.1 Saccharomonospora saliphila YIM 90502 | reverse complement strand
CAGCGCGGGCGCGGCGATCGACCGGGTGCACGCCCGCATGGGCGAGTGGCTGCGGCCCGGCCGCACCGAGGCCGAGGTGGGCGCCGACATCGCCGAGGCCATCGTGGCCGAGGGGCACGTGTCGGCCGAGTTCGTCATCGTCGGCTCCGGTCCCAACGGCGCCAGCCCGCACCACGACGTGTCCGACAGGGTGATCGAGGCCGGGGACGTGGTGGTGGTCGACATCGGCGGCCCGGTCCCCGAGGGCTACCACTCCGACAGCACCCGCACCTACGCCGTGGGCGAGCCCGCCGACCCGGAGGTGCGCGACGGCTACGCGGTGCTGCAGCGGGCGCAGCGGGCCGCGGTGGAGGCGGTGCGGCCCGGCGCGACCGCGCAGGAGATCGACACCGCCGCGCGCCGGGTCATCACCGACGCCGGGTTCGGCGAGTGCTTCATCCACCGCACCGGCCACGGCATCGGCCTGGACGTGCACGAGGAGCCCTACATCATGAGCGGCAACGACCTGCCGCTCGAACCGGGCATGGCCTTCAGCGTCGAGCCGGGCATCTACCGCGCCGGGCGGTGGGGCGCGCGGATCGAGGACATCGTGGTGGTCACCGCCGACGGCGTCGAGCCGCTCAACACCCGTCCGCACGAGCTGACCGTGCTGGGCGCATGACCGGCGGAGGGCTGGAGCCGCTGGACAAGGCCATCGTGGCCGAGCTGGCCGCCGACGGGCGGCGCAGCTTCACCGATCTGGCCGAGCGGGTCGGGCTGTCGGTGTCGGCGGTGCACCAACGGGTGCGCAGGCTCGAACAGCGGGGCGTGATCCGCGGCTACACCGCCACCCTCGACGGGGAGCAGATCGGGCTGCCGCTGACGGCGTTGATTTCGCTGACCCCCAACGACCCGGCCGCGCCGGACGACTACCCGCAGCGGCTGCAGCACATCACCGAGATCGAGTCGTGCTACTCGGTGGCCGGTGACGAGTCGTACGTGCTGCTGGTGCGGGTGGCCTCGCCGCTGGCGCTGGAGGATCTGCTGCGCCGCATCCGCGAGGCGGCCAAGGTCTCCACCCGCACCACGGTGGTGCTGTCCACGCCGTTCGAGGGCCGCTCACCGACACTGTGATCTGTGGTCGGCGTGGCCCCGTCACAGGCGGGGCCGTGAGCCGCTCACCCGGGTCACCGACCCTGCTCACCAGCACGGTGTCGACCGGTCGACCGGCCCGGGGCCGCCAGGACGTCCGCGGCCAGGGCTGCCGGGGTGTTCGCCCCGGTGACGGCGGTGGCCAGCACGTCCCCCGGCAGGTCGTGCGTGGCGATGGCGGCCAGACCGGCCGCTCCCGCGGGTTCGGGCAGCACCCCCAGCGTCTCCACGGCGGTGCGCATCGCCGCCAGCAGATCCGCATCGTCCACGACCACCATGTCGTCGACCAGTGACCGCATGCGGTCCACCGACTCCGGAATCGGCGACCGGACCGCGACGCCCTCCGCGATGGTGTCCGCGGCTTCGGAAGGCACCACACGACCGGCTCGCCAACTGTCGACCATGCTCGCCGCTCCCGTGGCGCACACGCCCACCACGCGGGTGTGCGGGGAGTGCTCCTTGATCCACCGGGCGACGCCGGTGATCAGCGCGCCGTCCCCGACCGGCAGCACCACCGTGTCGATCGTGCCGGCGGTGAGCAGCTCGACGCCGAGAGTGCCCGCGCCCTCCGCGATGCGCGGGTGGAGCCCGTCCACGACGAGGACGCTGTCGTCGTCGGCGGCGGCGTGGTCGCGGGCGGCGTCGGCCGCGTGGCCGTCACCGACCTCGTGCACGCGGACGCCGAGGGACGTCATTCTGGTCAGCTTCACCGGGCTCAGGCCCGCGGGAACGAATACCTCCGCGCTCAGGCCGTGCCTGGCCGCCGCGTAGCCGACGGCCTGGCCGAAGTTCCCCATCGAGGAACACACCAGGCGGGTTCCCGGCGCGAACTCGCGGGCGAGCAGGTCCATGCCCCGCCCTTTGAAACTGCGGATCGGGTTCAGCGTCTCGATCTTGACCAGCACCCGCCTTCCCAGCGCGGCGCAGAGCTGCTCGTCGACGAACTGCGGCGTGCGGACGAAGACCGGGTCGATCAGAGCCGAGGCCTGTGCGATCCGCGCGAGGTCGAGGTCCATTTCCTGCATGCGCGTGCCTTCCGGGAGAGGGATCGGTGCCCGCGGTGCCCGGCGGAGGCGCGCACCGCGTGTCCCGCGCGCCGCGGCGACGACGGCGGGCCAACCCCACGGTAGAGCCCCGCGCGGTGGCGGCGCGGCACGATCGTGACGCCGCCTCCCACGCGAGCATGCCGACCGAGCCGCTGGTGCGGCCGTGCTCCGACCTGGCCGAAAGGTCTGCTCACCGTCCGCCCGCCGCGGCGGGCACCGACGGGGCGGCGTGCAGGTTGCCGTCCGCGCCTTCGAGGCAGGCGGCCTCGCGGTCCTCGGTGGCCAGGAACTCGCTGACACACCCGGCGAGTTGGGCGTGCCCGCGCGCGTTGGGGTGGAACGACTCCTGCAACGCGTGCGAGGCGCGCTCGGCGGCCTCCAGGTCGTCCCAGCGGACGGTGAAGCGGGTGAACCATTCCGACTCGGTGTTGTCGCCGCCGCTGCACGCCTCGTGTCCCCGGGCCGAACGGGACAGGTCGAGAAACCGCGCCCCGGCTTCGGCAGCGGCCCGGCGCAGCGCCGCCGACAACGAGGCCGATCCCGTGCCCGCGACCCAGCTCAGATCCTCGGTGCGGAACGGGCAGCCGTCCAGGTTGCGCAGCGACTCGGGGATGCCCGGGCCGATGGGGGAGGCGTAGGACTGCAACACCAGCTCGTAATCGTCGTCGCTGTAGCCCGCCTCGGACAGCACCGAGCGCACGTCGGTCAGCGCCCGCACGACCTTCGGGCGCATCGCTTCGAGGCGGGAGGGCCAGTCGGCCTTGATCTGTTCGCTGCACGGGGCGCCGCGGTCGAGAAACCACGACGTGAAGCACTCGGAGATCAGCCGGGAGAACTGGGGCTCGTCGTTGGCGCCGAGCGCCACCACCACGGCCGCGACCCGGTGGGTGTCGAGCAGCTCCCGCAACTGGGCGGCCTGCGACGGTTCGGTGTACTGCACGATCTCACCCAGGGCCACCTGCGCGGACGGCGCGCCGGAACAGGCCAGGTTGACCGACTCGGTGATCCCGGCCAGCTCCACCTGGTGGACCATGGCGTGGGGGGAGCGGTGGCACCAGTTGCCGCCCGCGCCGTCGGTGCCGGCGGTGTAGTCGCCCGCCCCCTCACCGGACAGCGTGCTGTCGCCCATCGACACCACGGTCAGCGGCCCCGTGCCCGGGGGCCCCGGCCGTTCGCCTGGCTCCCGCTCCGTGGGGAGCACGACGACGAGCACGGCGACGATGAGCACCACACCGGCCAGCGCGAGGCCGCCGAGCCACCACCGGAACCTGGACATCGCGGACGAGTTTACTCATGAGTCGCCGCGGCTGGTCACCGTCGGTGGCCGGTGCGCGGCCCGGTGAGGCGCCGTCGCGCGCGGAGGGGACACACCCGCCGGTGACGGCAATCCGGCCCCGGAGCGGCGGCTACGTCCACGTGGGCCACTACCCGTTCGGGCGCGGCGAGGTCGGCGCCTTCGACGTGTACTGGTCGTCCACCGCCAAGCGCAACTGCCTGATCGTCAACCGCCAGAACGAGGCCTACGGTGTCCCGGGCGACACCTACGCGCGGATCGCCCCGGGCGGGTGGGACTTCCCGAACTGCCCGGACGTGGGCTGCGATTCCGGGTACTTCAGCTACTACGCGGGCCCGGCGTACACCCCGGCCGGGGTCGACATGACCCACCGGTGCGTCGACGTGTCCGGGCTCGTCGAACTCAACGGGCAGAACAACTTCCGCGGGTACTACGGGCTCAACTGCGGCTGACCCAGTGGGCGCCCGGGAGCCGGTCACGTGCGCCACGCGCGAGGTGAGGCGGCCCCCGGGCGGCAGCGCGGTCCCGGTCAGCGCCGGTTCTCCCACCAGGCACGGCCGGACTCGGGCAGGGTGAACACGGGGTCGTAGTACGGGTAGCGGCGGTGCAGCGCCTCGGGGTCGTCGTGCTCGATGCCGGTGCGGTAGTTCTTGGTCCAGTAGGAGATGCCGCGCTCGGTGTCGTACTCGGCGACCTGGTGCACCCAGCGCTTGCCGACGTAGGGCACGTCACACACCAGGCGCGGAGTGGCATAGCCCGGCAGATACCCCATGATGGCGTGCTGGAGTTCCTGTGCCTGCCGCACCGACAGCCGCCAGTGCTCGGCGTTGGGGATCATGTCGCACAGGTAGAAGTAGTAGGGCAGGATGCCCGCCTCGCCCTGCAACGCGAAGCACAGATCCAGCAACGCGGCCGGGGTGTCGTTGACGCCGCGCATGAGCACGCCCTGGTTGCGCACGTCGCGCACCCCGACCTCCAGTGCGGTGCGCGTGGCCTCGGCCACCAGCGGGGTCACCGACTGCACGTGGTTGACGTGGGTGTGGATGGCCAGGTTCACGCCGCGCCGCCGGGCGGTGCCCGCCACGCGTTCCAGCCCTTCGACGATCTTGGGTTGGAGCCAGTGCTGCGGCAGGCCCGCCAGGGCCTTGGTCGCCAGGCGGATGTCGCGCACGGTGTCGATCTCGAGTAGCCGCATGAGGAACTTCTCGAGCTGGTGCCAGGGCACGTTGGCCACGTCGCCGCCGGAGACCACCACGTCGCGCACGCCGGGGGTGCGCGTGAGGTAGTCGATGATGGCGTCCTGCCGGTCGGCCGGCTTGAGTTCGAGCTTGTGTTTGTCGATGAGTTCGGTGGAGTTGCCGACGAGGTCCATGCGCGTGCAGTGCCCGCAGTACTGCGGGCAGGTCGACAGCAGCTCGGCCAGCACCTTGGTGGGGTAACGGTGGGTCAGCCCCTCGACGACCCACATCTCCGCCTCGTGCAGCGAGTCGCGCTGGGAGTAGGGGTGGCTGGGCCAGTCCGGGTCGCGGTCACTGGCCACCGGCAGCATGTAGTGACGGATGGGATCGCCGTAGAACGCCTCGGTGATCTTGGCGGGGTCGGTGCCCGCGTGCGGGGCGATGGTGTTGAGCATCTGCGGCGGCAGCAGCATCGACATGGTGGCCATCCGCTTCTGGTCGGCGACCAGGTCCTCGTAGAACCGGTCGGCCACGAGATCGCCCAGCACCGCGCGCAGCTGCTTGACGTTGCGGACGCAGTGCACGCGCTGCCACTGCGCGTCGCGCCACTCTGCCTCGGTCACGTCTCGCCAGCCCGGGAAGCGACGCCAGTCGGGTTCGGCCAACTCGGCGCGGCGGTAGGTGTAGGGCTGCTCGGCGAGCTCGGTAGCAGGTTCCTGGGTCGCAGTCACTTCTGCTCCTCAATCTCGACTACTCGTGGAAAATATCCTGACATATCGATCCTTGGGCGCAAAACTTGTCGCCGCGGGTGGGTGGCAGACTCGGGAGGCGTGACCGGAAGCAACACCACCCTCCTCGTCGGCGGCCGCATCCACACCCCGCACTCGCCCGACGCCACCGCCCTGGCCGTCACCGACGGCACCATCAGCTGGATCGGCCAGGACCGGCCCGCCCGCGCCCTGCACCCGGACGCCGAAACCATCGACCTCGACGGCGCCTTCGTCGCGCCCGCCTTCGTCGACGCCCACGTCCACGCCACCGCCACCGGACTGCACCTGACCGGAGTCGACCTCAGCGCCGTGTCCGGCGCCGGCGACCTGCTCGCCGCCGTCGCCGACGCCGCCCGCGCCACCACCCCCGGCGACGTGCTGCTCGCCCACGGCTGGGACGAAAGCACCTGGCACAACCCCCGCCTGCCCAGCCGCGCCGAACTCGACGACGCCGTCGGCGACGTGCCCGTCTACCTCAGCCGCGTCGACGTGCACTCGGCCCTGGTCTCCACCGCGCTCGTCACCCTCGCCCCCGACGCCCGCGCCCAGCGGGGATACCACGACGACGGGCCGGTCACCCGCACCGCTCACCACACGCTGATCCCGGCGCTGCTGCCACTGGACGATGCCGACGCGCAGGCCCGGTTGGCATGGCAGCGCGGCGATGTCACGCGGGCGGGCATGCCCGCTCGCGCCGCGGTGACCACGGCCGCGCGGGCACTGCGGGACGTGGTGGCGACCACGATGACCAAGGGCGCGGCGAGCGAGGCGGTCACCCGGGTGCTGCCCGAGGGGCTGACCCGGTGGTGCCGGA
>NZ_KB912618.1:75745-80712 GCF_000383795.1 Saccharomonospora saliphila YIM 90502 | reverse complement strand
CGACGCAGCCGGACCAGCCGCGACTCGGAGAACGCCGCCGCCGCCACCCGGTCCAGCGCGCCGCACCGCCGCACCACCCGCAGGAACGGCTCGACGGCCGCGTCGGACTTGACGTCGACGTTGAAAAACGCCTCGGGCAGCTCCTCCAGCACGTCCTCCAACCGGGACACCGGCTCGCGCCCGCCGATGCGGGCGCGCCGCACCGACCGCCAGGTCTGCCCGGCGATCGGGCCGGTGCCGTCCGTGGTCCGGTCCAGCGACGGGTCATGATGCACCACCACCACGCCGTCGGCGGTGGCGTGCACGTCGGTCTCGATGTAGCGGTACCCCTCGGTCACCGCCCTGCGGAACGCGGGCAACGAGTTCTCCATGCCGGCCAACTCGTCCACGTGCCAGCCCCGGTGAGCGAACGCCCGGGGAGGGGGAGCGGCCAGATACGGAAACACGACGGTCATGGCGTCCAGTCTGCCCGCCGGACGTCCCACGGGCAGCGAGTACCGCGCGCCAACCCGCGCCGAAGGCTAGTGTGCGGACGCGATGAGCGAACCGGCGATGAGCGAACCCGCACGGCACGGTCCCGAGGGCGCGGACCCCGGCACTATTTCATCACGTGACGAAATGATGCGCGACGGAGGGGAGCGGTCCGCCGAGGCTCCCGAGCGCGGTTCGGCCGCGCCCGGGCTCTGCGGGTGGTGCGGTCGCCGGCTCCGGGACGGCGAGGCCGTCGGGCGTCGACGGCGGTACTGCGGCCAGTCGTGCCGGCAGCGTGCCTACGAACGCCGGACCGCCGTGCGGCGCGGCGGGCTGCCCGACGACGCGGTCGTGTTCTCGGTCGGCGAGCTGGCGGCGGTGCAGGACCGGCTGTTCCAGGTGCGGTGCGCGGCCGAGGACGTCGTCACCGCCGCCGAGGAGCACGCTGACGCGGACACACTGCGCCGCCTCGCCGCCGAGGTCGCGCACGCGGCCCGCGACCTGGAACGGCTCCGCTGAGTCGGGCAGCGGGTGGCACGGACCGGGCCGCACGACTCCGTGCGCAACGACGCCGATAAGACACATTATGTTAAGTAGAGCGCGGAGGCGGGCCACGGTGGGGCTACGCGGTGATCTCTCCCGAAGTCGATGCCCCGCCTCCGCGCTGAAAGTCCCCGACTCCGGCCGGGCGCCGTCGTCGCTGGGCGTGTCGCGGTCCGGGTGGACGAGTCGATGTGTCATGCCGTGCGGTTCCGTCGGCGCGGCGGGAGATGTCGCTCCGCACACGGACGACGCGTGGTGGGCCGTCTCTCGCCCACGAGACGTCACCCGCCCCCACTGAGGCAGCCCCGTGCCCACCCGGATCCGTCCCCGTTGTCGTGCCGTCAAGGCCTCCTTCACTGCACTCAACGCAGGCAAGGAGGCCTTGACGGCACGACAACAGTGTGGGGCGGGTGGGTTCGATCGTGGTCGCCTGCGGGCCCGGATGCGGCGGAACGCGGAAACCATGTCGTGTAATAGGCAATCCACGACTCGGTGTGTGTCAGCTCTGATATGATCTTGCCGTGGCGAAACCGGCATCGCTGTCCGACATCACGGTCCGCGACGCGACCCTGGAGTACCTCGAAGTGCTCGAACGGCGGGTGATGCGCTCGCAGCTCAGTGCTACCACACTCCACTCCTATCGACGGGATCTCACCGAGTTCACCACTCTCCTGGGCGACGAGATAACGCTGGACGACGTCGAGGCCGACGACATCGAGACGGCGTTGACCAAGGTCGCCAAGGCTCCCGACCGCCGCTACAGCGTCGGGTTGAAGATCGCCGAGGACGGCTCCACTCCCCCCGGCCGCGGCCCGCATTCGCTGGCCCGGTGGTTCGCGGCCGTGCGCGGGCTGTTCCGCTGGGCCGCCGACAAGGGATACGTGCGGGTGGACCCGACCACCCGCGTGAGCAGGCCCCGGACGCCCAACCGCGCGGCGGGCACGCGCGTCGGTCTCCAGCTCGACGAGGCGCTCGCGCTGCGCGCGGCCCCCGGGACGCGGCCGGAGGAGACGTTGCGGGCCGACCAGCGGCTGAGTCTGCGGGACGAGGCGATCCTGCGGCTGCTGGTCGAGTCCGGTCCCCGCGTGTCGGAGCTGTGCGGCGCGAACCGCACCGACATCCGCGCGCACGAGGAGACCGGCACGCCGGTGCTGTACGTGCGGGGCAAGGGAGGCAAGGACCGTGACCTGCCCCTGTCGCGTCCCACCGCCGAGCTGGTGGAGCGTTATCTGGCGACCGAGCGGCCCGCTCCTCCCCGGCCGCGCCGTCCGCACGACCGCACCGAGCGCGACCGGATCGCCGACGCGGCGGGCGCGTTGTTCGTGTCGGTGCGTGGCTGGAGGCTCTCGCCGCGCGATGTGCAGCGGATGGTCGAGCGCTACGCCCGCGCCTACCTCGGTCGCCGGGCCACGCCGCACTCACTCCGGCACACCGCGTTGACGGTGCTCGCCCGGGCCGGGGTGGACATCGCCACGGTCGCCCAGATCGCCGGGCACGCCAGCCTCGCGACCACCTCGGTGTACATGGACGACTCGATGAGCGCGGCCGTGGAGGCGGTGACCTCCTCTCCCCTGTCGGGCCGCTGAGGCCCGTGCGCCAGCCGTGCCGCGGTACGGTTCCGGGGGTGGATGTGAGGCGAGGGTCGCGTGGCTGAGGGCCCGGTGCGGGCGCCGTCGTCGGGTCAGGCCCGGTCGGACGGTGTGGCGCGGGTATGGGACCTTGAGGCGCGGTTGCGCGCGGCCGGGTGCGTGTTCGCCGAGGAGGAGGCTCGGCTGCTGCGGGCGGCGGCGCCCCACCCCGCCGAGCGGGAGGCGTTGGTGGCGCGGCGTGTGGCCGGGGAACCGTTGGAGCACGTACTGGGCTGGGCCGCGTTCTGCGGGCGCCGGTTCGCGGTGGATTCCGGCGTGTTCGTGCCGCGCCGCCGCACGGAGTTTCTGGCCGAGCAGGCGTGTGCGCTGGTGCGGGACGGCGCGGTCGTGGTGGATCTGTGTTGCGGCTGTGGTGCGGTGGGCGCGGTGATCGCGGCCGCCGCGCGGGTGCGGTTGTACGCGGTGGATCTCGACCCGGCGGCGGTGCGCTGCGCCCGGCGCAATCTCGCGGGCACGGGCGCGGTGGTGGCCGAGGGCGATCTGGACGCGCCGTTGCCGGAGGCGCTGCGGTGCCGGGTGGACGTGCTCGTGGCCAACGTGCCGTATGTGCCCGGCGGCGCGGTCGCGTCGCTGCCGCCGGAAGCGCGGGAGCACGAGCCGCGCGTGGCGCTCGACGGCGGTGGTGACGGTTTGGCCGTGGCGCGCAGGTTGGTCGCCGCCGCGCCCCGGTGGTTGGCGGCGGGCGGGTCGGTGCTGTTCGAGACTGGTGTTGACCAGGCCGGGTCCGCGGCCGAGGAGGTGGGGCGTGCGGGGCTGGTGCCGCAGGTGCGGCACTGCGCCGACCGGGACGCCACTGTCGTGCTCGGGACGGCGTCCGGTTGACTTCCGGCAGGCGGCTCCGTGGCCAGCAGCACTGCCTCGTGTGGTGAGCAGGGTGGCGCCGGCGGGTCGGAATGTGTGTCGGCCCCGCACCCTCGGGGATCAACCGGCCGTGGTGGTGGCCGTGCTCGTCACGTCTCCCCTCCCCCGGCCCGGGGCACTCAGCGCAGCTGCTGGATGCGGATGAGGTTTCCCGCGGGATCACGGAAGGCACAGTCACGGAGGCCGTACGGCTGCTCGGTGGGTTCTTGAACGACCTCGGCGCCGCCTGCCCGCAGCCGTTCGAAGGTGCTGTCGAGGTCCTTGCTGGCCAGGTTGATGCTGGCGTAGGTGCCCTTGGCCATCATCTCTGTGATGGTGCGGCGCTCGTCGTCGGTGAGGCCGGGGGTCGCCTCCGGCGGGTAGAGGACGATGGAGGGGCCTGGCTGGTCGGCGGGGCCGACCGTGATCCAGTGCATGCCGTTGTAGCCGACGTCGTTGTGGACGTCGAAGCCGAGGATGTTGCGGTAGAAGGCCAGGGAGGCGTCCGGGTCGGTGTGCGGGAGCAAGGTCTGGTGAATGGTGATGTCCATGGCGAGAACGCTAGGCGTGGTGCGGTGACCGTACTTCTCGATTCCTGATCGGTCTGGTCACGTGTTTGGCCACGCAGGGAGGCATTCCCGCTGTCGTGTGTGTGGCGTGGCGCCGGTAGACGCTGGGTGGCATGCCGACCAGCTCGGTGAAGCGGGTGCTGAAGGTGCCCAGTGAGGAGCAGCCGACCGTGAAGCAGACCTCGGTGACGGTGAGGTCGCCGCGGCGCAGCAGGGCCATCGCGCGCTCGACGCGGCGTGTCATCAGGTAGGAGTAGGGGGTTTCTCCGTAGGCGTGGCGGAACGCGCGGCTGAGGTGGCCGGCCGACATGTGCACGCCTCGGGCGAGTGCCTCGACGTTCAGCGGCTGCGCGTATTCCCGGTCGATCCTGTCGCGTACGCGGCGCAGCAGTGCGAGCTCGCGCAGGCGCTGCGCGGTGGGGCGCGTGTCGCGTTCCTGTGCGGCCGTGGGAGAGGTTCTGCTGGTCACAGGAGCGATCGTGCCACACGGCGGTGACGAGCGAGGGTGTCGGCGCGTGGGTTTGGCGGCGTGGGTGGTGCCGGGGTGCCGAGCGGGGCCGCGCACACCGGGGTGCGGCCGGGGAGGCGCCGGCGACGCGGGCGGGGTCCGGCGCGGCGTGAGCGGTCCGTGTGGGGTGTCTCCGTGTGTTGTGGGGAGGGGGTCGGTGGAGGGTGTGCTCGCACGGACGGGTGGTGCCGGGCCGGAGGTGGCGAGGTGTCGTTTCGCGGGCGTGTGGCCGGGAATGTCCGCCTCGACCACGATGGCACGACGTCCCGGGGCGGCAGGCGATGATCACCTACTCCTACCGGTGCGCGCACTGCGGTGAGTTCGAGGCGCGGTCGGCGATGGGGCGGGCCGCGCGGGAGCTGCCGTGCCCGGATTGCGGTGCGCCCT
>NZ_KB912618.1:60039-75645 GCF_000383795.1 Saccharomonospora saliphila YIM 90502 | reverse complement strand
GCGGTTCACCGCGCCCGCGGTGCGGCGCGGTTCGGCCGCGCTGACGCGGGCGGTCGAGGACACCGAGCGCAGTGCCGAGCGGCCGGAGGTGGTTTCGGGCGTCCCGGCGCGTGGGGGGCGGGTGAGCCGCGATCCCCGGCATGCGCGGCTGCCGCGGCCGTGAGCGCCGGTGCGTGCGGTGTGGTGGTCGGTTCCGTGTCGTCCGCGCCAGCTACAGGAGGTCGGGTATGCCCGAGGTGAAGTTCTCCGTCGATCAGTCCAGGTCGTTCGCCGAGCAGGAGGTGCCGGGGCACAACCGGTGGCATCCGGACGTGCCTGCGGCGGTGACGGTGCGTCCGGGTGAGGAGTTCCGTGTCGAGTGCCGGGAGTGGTTCGACGGGACGATCTACAACGACGACTCGGCCGACGACGTGCGGGACGCGCGGTTGTCGATGGTGCACCAGTTGTCCGGCCCGATCGCGGTGGAGGGCGCCGAGCCCGGGGATCTGTTGCTGGTCGACATTCTGGATCTGGGGCCGGTGCCGCAGGAGACGGGGCCGGTGGCGGGTCAGTCGTGGGGGTACACGGGGATTTTTTCGCGGGACAACGGCGGTGGGTTCCTCACCGACCACTTCCCCGACGCCTACAAGGCGGTGTGGGATTTCCATGGGCAGACGGCGACGTCGCGGCACTTGCCGGGGGTGTCGTTCACCGGGATCGGGCATCCGGGGTTGATGGGCACGGCGCCGTCGGCGGAGCTGCTGAGGCGGTGGAACGGGCGGGAGGGCGATCTGATCGCGACCGACCCGGGCAGGGTGCCGCCGTTGGCGTTGCCGCCGGAACCGCGCGACGCGCTGCTGGGGTCGTTGTCGGGAGACGAGTTCGAGCGGGTGGCGGGTGAGGCCGCGCGGACGGCGCCGCCCCGGGAGAACGGCGGGAACCAGGACATCAAGAACCTCTCGCGCGGGTCGCGGGTGTTCTATCCGGTGTTCGTGCCGGGGGCGAAGTTGTCGCTGGGTGATCTGCACTTCAGCCAGGGCGACGGGGAGATCACCTTCTGTGGGGCGATCGAGATGGGCGGCTATGTCGACCTGCACGTGGATGTGATCAAGGGCGGGATGGAGACCTTCGGGGTGGAGGCTCCGGTGTTCCTGCCGGGGCGGGTGGAGCCGCGCTATTCGGAGTTCCTCACGTTCGCGGGGTTGTCGGTCACCGAGTCGGGTGAGCAGCGGTATCTGGACGCGACGCTGGCGTACCGGAGGGCGTGCCTGCACGCTATCGACTACTTCACCACGTTCGGCTACACCCCGGAGCAGGTGTACTTGATTCTGGGGGCGGCTCCGGTGGAGGGCCGGTTGTCGGGGGTGGTGGACATTCCGAACGCGTGCGCGACGCTGTACGTGCCGACGGCGATCTTCGATTTCGATCCGCGTCCGTCGGCGGGTCCGCCCCAGCGGGTGGACCGCGGCCAGTGCGCGGTCAGCAGTTCCTGACCACGCCTGGCCCACGCCGACTGTTCTTGTGGTGTGTCGTCAAGGCCTCCTTGACTGCGTTGAGTGCAGTGAAGGAGGCCTTGACGACATGTCAACGGCTCGATCGTCTGAGGATACCCGACCTCATTCGTCTTCCTCCTCTTAGCAACTCTTCACGTCGAAGCATCAGGCGGTCGACTGCTGTGGCCGCTAGAGAAGTTGTGCGGGGTCGCTGCAGCGCACACCGTTGACACGGAAGTTGTGGAAAGTCATGTCCACGTCGGTGATGGTGCTGGGTTGCCGGATGTCGTCGAACGAGCAGTTCACGATCCGCACGTCCTCGATCGGTGATCGCGGGTATCCGCTCATGGAGAAGGCGTTACGGGCTTGGCCCACGTGGACGTTACGCAGCTCGACGTTGCGTACCCGGGGCGTCAGCGGGCCGGTGTCACCCTTACCGCGGTAGAAGTTGCACGAGATCACCTCCTTGGTGAGGTTGGAGATCTCGAGGTTTTTGAGGTAGACGTTCTCCGCGACACCGCCGCGATGTGAGTTCGTCTTGATGTAGAGGCCGAAGTAGAGGTTCGGGCCGTCAAGTCGGCAATCACGGAC
The DNA here is from genome assembly GCF_000383795.1 of Saccharomonospora saliphila YIM 90502. Classification (GTDB taxonomy): domain Bacteria; phylum Actinomycetota; class Actinomycetes; order Mycobacteriales; family Pseudonocardiaceae; genus Saccharomonospora; species Saccharomonospora saliphila. The sequence goes on along the minus strand of NZ_KB912618.1, from coordinate 73,582 downwards.
GAAGATGTTGCGGGCTCCCCCTGTCATTTCGCTGCCAATGGTGATCGCGCCGTACCGCAGGCGCATCAGGCACTGTTCGATCAGAATGTCCTCCGAGGGCACGTTGACCCGCAGGCCGTCGGCCTCCCGACCGGACTTGATCGCCACACAGTCATCACCCACGTCGAAGACACAGCCGCGAACCACCACATCGCGGGAGCACTCGATGTCCACCCCGTCGTTGTTGGGGCCGTGGGTGTCGATGTGCAGGTCGCGGATGGTGATGTTGCGGGAGAGCACCGGATGCACCTCCCACATCGGCGATCGGTGAATCGTCACGCCTTCGATCAGCACGTTGGTGCATCGGTAGGTCTGGATGAAGCTGGAACGCAGGTAGTAGCCGCGCCCGAACACTCGCTCCTCGACCGGAACGCCGTCGCGGGCCATCTGCTGCAGCCTTGTCCAGCCCTCACTGGACCTGCTGCCCCACGCCCACCAGTTCTCCGTGGACGCCTGGCCGTCCAGGGTTCCCGTGCCGGTCACCGCGATGTTGGTGCAGCCGTTCGCGTAGATGAGCGGCGAGTAGTTCATGAACTCGATGCCCTCGAAGCGGGTCAGTACGACGGGGAGGTAGTCCGCCGGATCGGTGCTGAACAGCAGCGTCGCGCCCTCGCTGACGTGGAGGTTCACGTTGTCGCGCAGGTGGATCGCGCCGGTCAGGAACGAGCCCGCCGGGACGACCACCCTTCCCCCGCCGCTGCGGTGGCACGCTGAGATGGCGGCGCGGATCGCTTCGGTCGCCGGGGACGTCCCGTCGGGCGTGGCGCCGAACTCGGTGATGTCGAAGTCACGCGGGGCGAACCGTGGGGCCTCGACCCGGCGCGCGATCTGCTCCGCGTAACGCCACGCATCAGCACCGGCACCGGCTCCCGGGCCGCTGGACCCGGTGGTCGTCGCGGCGTGCGCCGTACCGGTCCCCGCCAGCGCCGACGCGAGCGCGCCGCCTGCGAGCGTTCCGCCACTGAGCCGCAGGAAGTCCTTCCGGTTCAGTCGTCTTGCCATGATGGGCTCCTTCGGAATTCAGGATCGCATTACCGACGCCGTGTCGGGTCGGTTCAGCTGTGCGGTGAGTGATCAGGTATCGATGCGAACGCCGTTGGTCCATACCTGGTTGAGCACGAGCCCCTCGACGTTGCGGATGACGTCGGCTTCCGACATGGCGTCGAATCGGCAGGCGTGTAGTCGGATGTCGCGGATCGGGTGGGTTTCATCGCCGATCATGTTGAGCGCGCGCGGGGCGTTGGCCGCGGTGAGCTGACTGATGACGACACCGTGCAGATCCGGGGGGAAGGCTCCGGTCGTGACATTGGCGTAGTTGAGCACCATCTCCACGACCGCGTCGGCGGCCTGACCGACGTTGACCTGGTGCACGTAGATTTTTTCGATCGTTCCGCCGCGCTCGGGATTGCTTTTGATTCGGATGGCTCGCTCCAGCCGGGGGCTGCTCATCGCACAGCGCCGGACGAACAGATTGCGGATGCCCCCGCTCGTCTCGCTGCCAATGGTCACTCCGCCGTTGCCGTCGGCCATCTCGCAGTCGAGCACGACCACGTTCTCGCAGGGAACATCGACCCGCCTGCCGTCGGCGTTCTTACCCGACTTCAGCGCGACACAGTCGTCTCCGGTGTTGATGACGCAGTTTTCGATCACGACGTCGGTGCACGACTCCGGGTCGATGCCATCGTTGTTCGGACCGTGGGGGCTGTCGACCACGACGGAGCGGACCGTCACGTTGCGGCACAGGACGGGATGCAGGTTCCACATCGGCGAGTCACGCAAGGTGACACCCTCGACCAGGACGTTCTCGCACGAGTAGAACTGCACCATGTTCGGTCGCAGGTGGTGCCCTCCGCCGAACACGCGTTGCGCCACGGGCGCACCCGCTGCCGCCAACTCGTTGAGCCGGGTCTTGTCCGGACTCTCGTTCGGTGGCGCTCCCCCGGTCCAGTCCCACCAGTGCGAGTCGTCCGCGCGACCATCGATCACTCCGGTACCGGTGATCGCGACGTTGCGTTCTCGGTGGGCGTAGACGAGTGGTGAGTAGTTCCACAGCTCGACACCCTCGTAGCGGGTGTAGACGACCGGGAGGTAGTCTGCGGGATCCCGGCTGAAGGCGAGCGTCGCTCCCGCGCTGAGGTGCAGGTTGGTGTCGCTGAGCAGGTGCACAGCGCCGGTGGCGAAAGTCCCCGGTGGAACCACCACCCGGCCGCCTCCCGAGCTGTGGCATTCGGCGATGGCGGCGCGGATCGCGCTGGTACAGTCGGTCTTTCCGTCGCCTACGGCGCCGAACTCGGTGATGTCGAAGTCACGGTCGGGAAACCTTGGAGGCCGGACACGACGCATGATCGCTGCCGCCTCGCTCCAGGCGCGCTCGGCGGGCGGCCCCGTTGCCGTCGAGGCTTCTGCACGCGGTGACCACGCGAGACCGGCTATCCCCGTTGCCGTGACGAGGCCGGTCGCGGCCAGGAAATCGCGGCGTCTGACGCTCTCTGCCATGTCGTTGCCTCTCGGTTCTGCTGCTGCACGCAGGGTTGTTCGGCGAGTCCGCTCACCTCAGTCGAGAGCGCCCTGGGTGATCGTTTCGTTGTAGAGCTCGCCGTTGATGTTGACGTTGTCCAGGTTCAGGTTGTCGACGTGCTCGAGGATCATCGGCGTGTCCACCTCGGCGAACGTGGAGTCGGTGATGGTGATGTCACTGACCGGGGAGCGTTCGTAGCCGCGCAGGTAGAGGGCGAACTCGCCGCCCACGCTGTGCACGTCGGCGATGTTGATGTCGCGCACGGTCGGCGTGTGCTCGCCCGCGTCGCCCTCTTCGTACTGGAAGTTGACGCGGATGACCTCGCCGCCGATCTCCGGGATGTCGTTCTCGCGGAAGTAGACGCTTTCGACGGTGCCGCCGCGTACGGAGTTGGTCTTGATGCGCAGGGCGCGGTCGAGGTCGGGGCTGTCCATCGTGTTGTGCTGTGCGTAGACGTGGCGCACGTCGCCGGACATCTCGCTGCCGATGGTGACGCCGCCGTGGCCGTCGCGCATGTAGTTGTTCTCGATGAGGATGTTCTCGCTGGGCACGCCGATCCGGCGGCCGTCCTCGTTGCGCCCGGACTTGATGGCGATGCAGTCGTCGCCGTTGTCGAACCGCGAGTTCTTGATCACCACGTTGCGGCTGGACTCGGGATTGACGCCGTCGCTGTTGGGGCCTTCGGGGCTGTCGAGGTTGACGTTGTCGACGGTGACGTTCTCGGACAGCACCGGGTGGATCATCCACATCGGCGAGTTGGTGACCGTCACATCGGAGACGAGGATGTTCTCGCTGTCGTAGAACTGGATGAAGTTGGGCCGCAGCTTGCTGTCGTCGAAGCGGCGCTGTTCGACCGGTACCCCGTCGGCGGCCATGTCGCGCAGGGCGTCGCGGTGCTCGGTCTCGATGACCCCGCCCTCGCCGTTGGACTGCTCCTTCCACGGCCACCAGTGCTCGGAGTCGGCTTGGCCGTCGAGCACGCCGGACCCGGTGATGGCGACGTCGCGCACGTCGTGGGCGTAGATGAACGACGAGTAGTTGTAGAGTTCGACGCCCTCCCACCGCGTGTAGACGTAGGGGGTGTAGTCGGCGGGGTCCTGGCTGAACCGGACGGTGGCGCCGTCGCTGACGTGCAACTCGACGTTGCTGCGCAGGTGGATCGCGCCGGTGGCGTACTCGCCCGGCGGGATGATCACCTTGCCGCCGCCCTTGTCGGCCGCCGCGTCGATGGCGGCGGCGATCGCGTCGGTGCTGTCGGCGGTGCCGGTGGGATCGGCGCCGTAGTCGGTCACCGGGAAGGGGCGCTGCGGGATGCGCGGAGGTTTGACCTCTTTGCGGATCCGCTCGGCACGTTCCCAGCCGTCGGCGGAGCCGGTCGGGGGGTTGTGGCCGTGGCCGGGCCTGTCGGCGGCGGCGGGCGCGGCGGCGGCACCGGTGACCAGCGCGGCCGCCGCCAGAGTGGCGGTGGCGATCCGGGTGAGCGGGGACGGCATGCGTTCCTCCTCGTGTACTCGGCGATGAGCACGGGTGAGAGCCCGTCGGCGACGGGCCCGCGGAGACGGCCTCCATGGAAACCGGTTTCTGATGGAACCTCAGCGTGATCGGGACTGTCAATGCCCGAGCACCGAGGGCATCGCCCTCCGACGGCGGGTTCCAGCGCGCAGGGAGCGCCCGTTTTCCTGCTGGGATGCGGTCGCGGGCCCCTGCCAGGCAGGATCGGGCGGCGTGCGTGTGCGATAGGATCACAGGCTCACGACGGTTGATCCGAAATCGGTTTCTCGCTGGTGTGCCGGTCTGTGTCGGCCCATCGGCGCAGGGAGAGAGGCGGTCACATGGACTCGGTCGGCCGGGTGCGGTCGGTGACGATCCGGGACGTCGCGCGGGCGGCGCAGGTCTCCCCCGCCACCGTGTCCCGCGTGATGAACCGGCAGAGCACGGTCGACGCGGAACTGGTCAGGCGGGTGCAGCAGGCGGCGGCGTCGTTGGGGTATCACCCCAGCGCGGTCGCGCAGGGACTCGCGCGGGGCCGGACCGGGTTGATCGCGATCCTGGTGCCCGACCTGGGCAACCCGATGTTCCAGTCCGTGCTGCGCGGCATCAGCAGGGCCGCGGGCGCCGAGGGTTACCGGGTACTGGTCAGCGACAGCCACGAGATGCCGCTGGAAGAGCCTCTGCTGGCCCGGGAGACCCGGCTGCGCACCGACGGGCTGGTGCTGTGCGCACCCCGGGCCCATGACGACGAACTCGCCGCACTGGCCGAGCGGCTGAACCCGTTCGTGCTGGTCAACCGGCACGTGGCGGGTCTGGACGTGCCGACGGTGTCGGTCGACTACGCCGCCGGGATGCGTGCGGTGGTGGCGCACCTGGCCGGCCTGGGCCACCGGCACGTGGCCTACCTCGCCGGGCCGATGGCCAGCGTGTCGAACCGGCAACGGCTCGACAGCCTGCACGAGTCGGTGCAGGGCAGGCTGGAGCTGTCGGTGCGGGAGTGCGGCTCGATGCAGCAGGACGGCTACGACGCCGCGGGCGGGGCGCTCGAGGACGGCGCCACAGCGATCATCGGATACAACGACCTCGTCGCGCTCGGCGCCCTCGCGCGGTTGCAGGCGGCGGGTGTGGAGGTGCCCGAGCGGGTCAGCGTCGTCGGGTTCGACGACATTCCGTTCGCCCGGTACGCCAACCCCATGCTGACCACCGTCGCGGTGCCGCAGGAGGAACTGGGGCGCGAAGCCTGGGAACGCCTCTCGGCGGTGTTGCGGGGCGAGGACCCGCCCGCCGACGTGTGTTTCACGCCCCGGCTCGAGGTCCGCTCCACCACCGGAGTGGTCCGCACCGACACCCTCTGAGGCGAGGCACCCGGCCCCGGCCGGGCACGAACCGTGCGCCGCGCCCGAGCGGACCGGAGGCGATCGCACGTCCGAGTGCCGCGAACGGGACGGCGGGAACCGGACACCGGGAACCGAGCGCGCCAACCGGCCGTGCCGTGCCCCCGCGGGCGTCCGGGCCGGTCAACCGGATGTCATCAGGACTCTTGACACGTCCGGAGGAACGGCTACGGTGAGAAACCGGTTTCTCAGGGGTGGGCTGCCCCGATCGAGGAGGATCGGAGTCACAAGTTCGATGTCACAGTCGTCACCGAGGACGCTCGTCGGGCGCGTGCTGCGGGTCGGCCTCGCGGTCGTGGACCGCATCACCGACGCGCTGGCGCTGTCCGCCCTGATCGCCATGATCCTCGTGATCAGTTGGCAGGTCTTCGCCCGGTACGTGCTCGGGTTCACCCCCGGCTGGTCGTCGGAGACGGCGTTGCTGCTGCTGTGCTGGCTGGCGTTTCTGGGGATCGCCAAGGGCATCCGCGACCACAGCCACATCGCGGTCGGCCTGGTCGTGGACCGGCTGCCCGCGCTGGCCCGGCAGGTCGCCGCCCGGGTCGGTCCTGCGCTGATGGCCGCCTTCGGGATCTACCTCATCGTCCAGGGCGGGGAGTTCACCAGCCTGATGATGAACTCGACGCTGCCCGGTACCGGCCTGCCGACGTCGGTGCAGTACGCGGCGATGCCGACCGCGGGCGTGCTGATCACCTTCTACAGCGCGCTGCAGGTGTTCGGTCTGCTCACTCCGCCCGGCACCGACAGCACTGGCGCCGACCACCCCGACGCCGTCGGCGGTGCCGACCGTGCCGACGAGGCCGACCCGGAGGAGGGCCGCAGCCGATGATCGATCCCATCGCCGTGACACTGCTGTTCGGCGGTTTCGCACTCCTGCTCGTGCTGCGGGTCCCGATCGCCCTGGCGCTGACGGTGTCCTCGGTGGCCACCGCCCTCTACATCGCCACTCCCCTGGCGCTGGTCGGGCAGAAGATGGTCCAGGCGCTGAACTCGTTCCCGCTGCTGGCCATCCCGTTCTTCATCGTCGCGGGCGAGGTGATGGCCTCCGGTGGCATCGCCCGCCGCCTGATCGATCTGGCCAACGTCGTGGTGGGCTGGCTGCGCGGTGGGCTGGCCATGCTCAACGTCGTCTCCAGCACCTTCTTCGGAGGCATCTCCGGCTCGGCCGTGGCCGACACGTCCTCGGTCGGGTCGGTGATGGTGCCGATGATGCGCAAGCAGGGCTACCCGGACTCGTACTCGGTCGGCGTGACCGTGTCCAGCGCCGCGCAGGGCGTGCTCATTCCGCCGAGCCACAACATGATCATGTTCGCGCTCGCGGCGGGCGGCAGCGTCTCCATCGGCGGGCTATTCATGGCCGGGGTCGTGCCGGGCCTGCTGATCGGGCTGCTGCTGCTGGCCACCTGCTACGTCATGGCGCGTCGCCACCACCACCCCAAGGGTGAGCCGATCGCGGCGCGCGACATCCCGAAGATCGTCTGGCAGGGGCTGCTCGGCCTGGCGACGCCGGTGATCGTCATCGGCGGCATCCTGAGCGGGGTCTTCACCGCCACCGAGTCGGCCGCGATCGCCTGCGTGTGGGCGGTGCTGGTGACCTTCGGGGTGTACCGGGAGGTGCCGCTGTCGGCGTTGCCGGGGATGTTGCGCCGGTCGATGCGGACGCTGGGCACCGTGCTGTTCCTCATCGCCGCGGCCGGGGCCTACGGGCACCTGCTCACGGTGCTGCGGGTACCCGAGGCGCTGACCGACGCGCTGCTCGGAGTCTCGGAAAGCGCCGTGGTGATCCTGCTGCTGTGCAACGTGCTGCTGCTCGTGCTCGGCGCGGTGATGGACATGGCGCCGCTGATTCTGATCACCACGCCGATCCTGCTGCCGGTGGTGACCTCGGTGGGCATGGAGCCGATGCAGTTCGGCGTGATGCTGATGCTGAACCTGGCGATCGGATTGATCACCCCGCCGGTGGGCAGTGTGCTGTTCGTCGGCTCGGCGGTCGGCGGCATCCGCATCGAGCAGGCCGCACGCGGGGTGCTGCCGTTCTACCTGCCGATGGTCGGCGCGTTGCTGCTGGTCACGTTCGTCCCCGCGCTCTCGCTGAGCCTGCCGTCCTGGCTCGGCTACTGACCCGGTGAAAGTTCGACACGAAGGAGACACCATGCGCAACGCCGCGCTCCGGCGGATGGGAATCACCGCCGCCGTCACCGCGCTCGTCGCGGGCCTGACCGCCTGTGGTGGCGGAGCGGGCTCCGAAGGGGGGACGCTGAACTGGCGGCTGGCCGAGACCCACCCCAGCGACTACCCCACCACCCAGGCCGACCAGTGGTTCGCCGACCAGTTGCGGAAACGCAGCGACGGCCGGATCAACATCGAGGTCTACCCCGACGCCCAGCTCGGTGAGGAGCGGGACGTGCTGGAGCAGATGCAGCTCGGCTCGATCGAACTCAACCGCACCAACGCCAACCTGGTCGGCGAGTTCGTGCCGTCGTGGGAGGCGTTCGGGATTCCGTACCTGTTCGACGACTCCGAACACTTCTGGCGGTTCTTGCGCGGCGAGGGCGGGCAAGCCAAGCTCGACGAGCTGTCCGAGGCCGGTGTGGTGGGGCTGACCTACTACGACTCGGGTGCCCGGTCGGTCTACACCACCGGTGAGCCGGTCGAGTCCCCCGCCGACCTGGCGGGCCGCAATATCCGTGTGCAGCCGGGGTCGGTGACCGCCGACGTGATCGATGCGTTCGGCGGGTCGGCGACCACGATGTCGTTCAGCGAGGTCTACAGCTCGCTGGAGACCGGGGTGATCGACGGTGCGGAGAACAACTTCCCCAGCTACGTCTCGACCCGGCACTACGAAGTGGCCGGCAACTACACGCTGACCGAGCACCAGCGGGTGCCGGAGGTGCTGATGATCTCGCAGACGGCGTGGGACCAGCTCTCCGAGCAGGACAAGGAGCTGGTGCGCACGGTGGCGCGGGAGTCCACCGAGAAGCAGCGCGAGCTGTGGGCCGAGGAGGTCGAGCAGAGCCGCCAGGTGCTTGAGGACAACGGGGTCACTATCACCGAGCTGGACGACCGCGGCGAGTTCGAGCGGGCGGTGTCCGCGCTGCGCGAGGCCGAGGCCGGCGCCTACGCCGACTTCCTCGAGGCGGTCGAGGCCGCGCGTCAGCCCTGACGTGCGGGCGGTGCCCGTTGCCACGCACGACGTTTCATGTGAAGGAGATTCGATGCTCGTCCTGGTGACCGGGGGGTCCGGCCGTCTCGGTCGCAGTGTGCTCGCCGAGCTCGGCGCGCAAGGACACGAGGTGGTGTCGGTGGACACCGCCCCGGCGGGCGGGGACGGTGTGCGCGCCTTCCCGGCCGATCTGTCCGAGCCCGGTGAGTGCTACTCGACGCTGGCGCAGTTCCGTCCCGACGCGGTGGTGCACCTGGCGGCCGTGCCCGCGCCGAACGTGCGCAGCGAGATCGCCACGTTCGGCACCAACGCCACGATGGCGTTCAACGTCTGCCAGGCGGCGTTCGACCTGGGTGTCGGGCGGACGCTGGTGGCCAGTTCGCCGACGGTGGCCGGGTACGGCAACCCGGGCGGGTGGCTGCCGTCGTACCTGCCGTTGGACGAGGATCATCCGGTGGCGCCGTGGAACGCGTACACGTTGTCGAAGGTGGCCACCGAGTCGGTGGTGCGCGGGTTCGCCTCCCGCGGCCGGGGCCGGTTCCACAGTTTCCGGCCCTGTTTCGTGGTCTCGCCCGAGGAGTGGCGGGGGGCGCCGTCGCAGGGTGGCGGCACGATCCGGGACCGGCTGGGCACGCCCGAGCGGGCGGCGTCGTCGCTGTTCAACTACGTCGACGCGCGCGATGCCGCGCGCTTCGTGCGGCTGCTGGTGGAGGGGGCCGACGAGGTCCCGGGGGGCGAGACCTTCTTCGTCTGCGCCGACGACGCGCTGGCCACCGAGCCGCTGGCGGAGCTTCTGCCCCGGTACACACCGGTCACCGAGGAGCTGGCGGCGTCGTTGACGGGCACGGCTCCGGCGTTCGACACCGGCAAGGCGGCGCGGCTGCTGGGCTGGAAGCCGTGCCATCGCTGGCGTGACGAGCTGACTGAGACGAGCTGACCGGTGGGGTGCCCGGGCGTGCGGCGGTGCCCACGCCCGGGCGTCGCGGGTCCGGGCCGTGGTCGGCGGCCGGACGGATGCGAGGGAGAGGGACTCTGGTGACCACCACGATCACCGATGTGCGGTGCACGACGCGGCGCCTGCCGTTGCCGGGAACCTGGGACGGTGGGGTGAGCTACCACGACATCGTGGTGGTGCGCGTGGCCACGTCCGACGGTGCCGAGGGCACGGGCGTGAGCTGGACCCCGAGGGTGGGGGCGGGCGCGGTGCGGGCCGTGCTGGAGGACGACTGCGCCCCGGTGCTGCTGGGGCGTTCGCCGCACCCGGTGCCGAGGTGGGACCAGTTGTACGGCTACCTGCACGAGGCCGGTCCGGGTGGGGTGTCGGCGATGGCGCTGGCGGCGGTGGACATCGCGTTGTGGGACCGGCGGGCGCGGGTGGCCGGTTCCGCGCTGGTGGATCTCCTGGGCAGGCGGCGGGAGTCGGTGCCTGCCTACGGCAGCGGTGTGAACCTCGACTACGGGCTGGACGAGCTGTGCGAGCAGGTGCGGCGGTGGGTCGAGCAGGGGCACTCGGCGGTGAAGGTGAAGGTCGGTTCGGCCGAGCTGGAGCGCGACCTGGAACGGTTGGCGGCGGTGCGGGAGATTCTCGGGTCGCGGCGGCGGTTGATGGTCGACGCCAATCAGCGCTGGGACGTGCCGACCGCGTCGCGGGCGCTGGAGGCGTTCGCGCGGTTCGACCCGTTCTGGATCGAGGAGCCGTTGCCCGCCGACGACCTGGCCGGGCACGTGCGGCTGCGGCAGAGCACGACGGTGCCGTTCGCGGTCGGGGAGAACCTGCGCACGGTGCGGCAGTTCCGGGACATGCTGGTCGCGGGTGTGTGTGACATCGCGCAGCCGAACGTGGTGCGGGTCGGCGGGATCACCCCGTTTCTGCGGGTGGCGGATCTGGCGGCGGCGTTCGATGTGCCGGTGGCGCCGCATCTGCTGCCGGAGTTGTCGGCGCAGTTGGCGTTGTGTGTGCCGCTGGTGTCGATGGTGGAGGCGATCGACCGGGCCTCGTTCGCCGAGCTGGGCGCGCTGGCGCGTCCGTGCGGGGTGTCGGTGGGTGCCGGGGGCGCCTCGGCCGACACGGGCCCGGGGCACGGGCTGGTGTTCGAGGTCTGACCGGGTAGGCGCCGAGGGGGCTGGCGCGGTCCGCACCAGGATCGCTCCCCGGCGCCGGGTCGGCGCAGGCCGTGCTCGATGCCGTCGTAGGGCTGTGCACCAGCCCGCGCCTGGCGGGCACGGTCACGCTCCGGCCGCGTTCCGCCTGTGCAGGTCTGTCAGGCGGCGCAGGTCGTCGGCGTCGACGACGAGGCCGAGGGCGTCGAGGACCTCGCCGAGTGTGTCGGTGGTGACCGGGATGGTTTCGGTCGGGCGGCCGTCGGCGTGGTGGACGCGCAGTTCGGCGCCGACGAGCTGGCGGCTGATGCCGTGTTCGAGGCGCATGGCCACCAGGCGGCCGGTGAACGGCGAGTCGGGGTGCGTGGCGGTGTAGTGGTTGGCCACGACGTAGTCGCTGAGGCGCTGCGGGGTGTCGTCGAAGGCGTGCAGGGTCTGCCAGTCGTCGCCGGTGTGCTTGTCCAGTCGCCACCCGCCGGGTGTGCGGCGCAGGCGGTGGCGCCAGCCCGCCTGGTCGAGTTCGACGCCGTCGCGCAGCGGCATGGGCCGCAGCATGCTCGCGCCGAAGCCGACGTCGACGAGGTGGTCCTCGCCGTCGGCGTGCACGAGCAGCACCATGTGCGTGCGCAGGTTCTCCGGATGGTCGGGGCGGACCCGGGCCAGGCACCGGGTGACCGGGTACCCGAGGTGTTCGAGGGCGGCGGCGGCGAGCAGGGCGTGCTCGTAGCAGTAGCCACCTCGGCGTCGGTGTACGAGTTTGTCGGTGATGCGGGCCAGATTCAGGCTCGGCGTGCTGCCCAGGGCGGGCTCGATGTTGTCGAACGGGATGGTGCGCACATGGGCCTCGTGCAGCGCGGCCAGCGCGGCGGCCGACGGCGCGGCGCGGGACATGCCGATGCGGTCGAGGTAGGCGTCGAGGTCGAGGGCGTCGATGCCCCATTCGTCGGCCGGGTGCGTGCCGGAATCCGGGGAGAGGGTCGTGGGGCCGCTGTGCGCGGGGGTCGTCGTGGTCATGTCTTGACGGTCACACCTTGAGTCGAGTGGAGGTCAAGCCGCGCGGGGTGCGGCGGGCCCTGCGGCAGTGCGAGGTGGCCCACACACCCGAACGCATAGTTGCATCACGCAACTTATTTCCTTAGGTTAGGAAAGTATCCACTCGTCCGTCCCGCGAAGGGAGCGCACCACGTCCGCGCCCGAGCACCCCGCGTCCTGCCCTGCCGCGCCCGTTCCGGCGGCACCCGCGCCGATGCCGCACCGGCAGGTGATGAAGGCGTTCACCGGTCTGTTGCTCGCGCTGCTGGTGGCCATCCTGTCCTCCACCGTCGTCTCCAGCGCCCTGCCGACGATCCTGGCCGACCTCAACGGCACCCAGAGCCAGTACGCCTGGGTCGTCACGGCCATGCTGCTGACCTCCACCGCCACCACGCCCATCTGGGGCAAGCTGGCCGACCTGTTCAGCAAGAAGCTGCTCTACCAGGTCGCCATCGTGATCTTCACCCTCGGCTCCGTGCTCGGTGGCATCGCCCAGAGCATGCCCGAGCTCATCGGCTTCCGCGCCCTGCAGGGCGCGGGCATGGGCGGGTTGCAGGCGCTCATCCAGGCCGTGATGGCCGCGATGATCTCCCCGAGGGACCGGGGCCGCTACGCCGGCTACATCGGCGCCACCTTCGCCGTGGCCACGACGTCCGGACCGCTGATCGGCGGACTGATCGTCGACTCGCCGCTGGGCTGGCGCTGGTCGTTCTGGGTGTGCGTGCCCATCGCCGTGCTCGCCTTCGTCGTGCTCGGCCGCACCCTGCGGCTGCCCGTGGACCGGCGCCCGGTCACGATCGACTGGCTGGGCGCGCTGCTGCTCGTGTCAGGCGTGGCGCTGCTGCTGGTCTGGTTCTCCCTCGCGGGCCAGGACTTCGCGTGGATCTCGCCCACCACCGCCGCCCTCGTCGGCGGCGCGGTCGCACTGCTGGGGCTGGCCCTGTTCGTGGAGACCCGCGTGGCCGACCCCGTGGTGCCACTGCACCTGTTCCGTGACCGCACCTTCACCCTGGCCGTCGTGGGCTCGCTCAGCGTGGGCACCGCCATGTTCGGCGGCGCGGTGTTTCTCGTGCAGTACTTCCAGATCGCGCGGGGCTTCTCCCCCACCGAGGCCGGGTTGCTGACCCTGCCGATGGTGCTCGGCCTGGTCACCTCCTCCACCGTCACCGGGCGGATCGTGTCCCGCACCGGCCGCACCAAACCCTTCCTCGTGGCGGGCTCGCTGGTGCTGCTGACAGGACTGTCGCTGCTGAGCACCGTCGACCACACCACCAACCTCGCCTGGATGGGCGTGTTCCTGGCGATGATGGGCACCGGCGTCGGCGCGCTGATGCAGAACCTCGTGCTGGCCGCGCAGAACACCGTCGGCATGCGCAACGTCGGCTCCGCCACCGCCACCGTGACCTTCTTCCGCTCCCTCGGCGGCTCCGCCGGGGTCTCCGTGCTCGGCGCCGTGCTGGCCATGCGGGTCTCCGACCACGTCACCACGACCCTGGCCGCGCGTGGCGTGCCCGTCGGCGCCGCGCTCAACGGCGGTGGGGCCACCCTCGACGTCGACTCCCTGCCCCTCGGGGTGCGGGAGGTCGTGCGCGCGGCCTACGGCACCGCCACGGGCACACTGTTCCTCATCACCGCCGTCGCGGCCCTGGTCACCGTGCTCGCCGTGAGCTTCCTCCGGGAAAAACCCCTGCGCGACACCCTCGACCTCGACGACGAGCACCGGCGACCCACCCCGCCCCCGGCCACGACCTCGGACCTCGAGCGGCCACGCCGCGCCGCCGGCGCGGCTACACCCTGCGCCCGCGC
>NZ_KB912618.1:49643-59939 GCF_000383795.1 Saccharomonospora saliphila YIM 90502 | reverse complement strand
CGCCGCCCCCGGCGCGGACCAAACCGGGCCCCCGGCACACGCGGACACCCGCAGCACAGCCCCGGCCACCGCGCCGATCTCGGTCGCCGCGTCCCCCACCGGGGTCGTGCCCGACGACCCGTTCTCCTGCCCGGACGGCCAGTTGCCCGGCCTCGACCAGCAGGACCCACCACCGGGCGCCACCGGACACCCGGACCCGCGGGCCGCGATCGCGGCCGTGACCGGTAAGGCCGGCCGCGTCGACACCCGCCCGTTCGCCGCGATCGACGGCGCCCCGGTGTGGGTCGAAGCCGACGGAGAGACCTTCCTGGCCACCGAGCAGCCCGACGGCACCTGGCAGGCCACGCCCGCCACGGTGATCGGCTGCCGTGCCCCCGGGCAGGGATGACGGTCCCGCTCCTGTGGTCGTGGCACGCGCACCGTTCGCAGCGGCCGGTGACCGCCGAGTGGCTGCTTGTGAACGTTCTCACCGGCGTGCTGGCATGGACGGCGTTGCCCTGACACCGCAGACGAACCTGACACCGCAGACGAAGGAGTGCTGTCGATGGCGAAGCCGCGTGCACGTCTGCTCGCGCTGGCCGCCGGGGCCGCCACCGCGGCGACCCTGCTCACCCCCGCCGCCACCACCGCCGCCCCGCATGGCGCGTGGGTCGGCAGCTTCAGCGCCGCGATGACCACCGCGGCCGAGTCCGGACCGTCGGCCGAGGGCTTCACCGACACCACGCTGCGCCAGGTGGCCCACCTCTCGGTCGGGGGCGATGCCGTGCGTCTGCGGCTGAGCAACGTCTACGGCGAGAAGCCGCTGCGGATCGCGTCGGTCACCGTCGCCCCGCGCGACGACGTCGACGCGGGCACCCCGGATGTCGACCCCGGCAGGCTGAGGCTGGTGACCTTCGACGGAGGCGAGATGGTCACCGTGCCCGCGGGAGCGCAGTGGGTGTCCGATCCGGTGCCGCTGACCGTGGCCGACGACACCGACCTCGTCGTCAGCATGCACCTGCCCGGCCCCACCGGACCGGCCACCACCCACCAGGCCGGCTACGCGACGTCCTTCCAGGCCCCTGGTGAGGCCACCACCGACTCCGGGGCCGCCTTCACCCGGCTGGACACGGCACGCTACTTCCTGGCCGGAGTGGACACCGTCACCCGCTCACGCGGCTCGGTGGTGTTCTTCGGCGATTCCATCACCGACGGGGTCGACTCCACCGTCGACGCCAACCTGCGCTACCCCGACCAGTTCGCCGACCGGCTGCTGCGCCGTCCCGGGCCGCGCCAGTGCGGGGTGCTCAACGCGGGCATCAGCGGCAATCGGCTGCTCACCGACGCCGGTGCCGCCGGGGAGTCGGCGCTGGCCCGGTTCAGCCGGGACGTACTCGCCCAGTCCGGCGTGCGCAGCGTGGTGCTGCTCGAAGGCATCAACGACATCGGCACCAGCGGCGGCTCGGTGGAACCGGACGAGGTGATCGCGGTGTACCGGCAGCTCATCGACCGCGCCCACGACGCGGGCATCCGTGTGGTCGGGGCCACGCTCACCCCGTTCGAGGGTGCCAGCTACCACACCAAGGCCGGGGAGGCCGATCGGCAGGCGGTCAACCACTGGATCCGCACCTCCGGCGCGTTCGACGACGTCGTCGACTTCGACGCCGTGGTACGCGACCCCGACGACCCGTCCCGCATCCGCCCCGCCTACGACCAGGGCGACCACCTGCACCCCAACGACGCCGGGTTCGCCGCCATGGCCGAGGCGGTGGGCCTGCGCTCGGTCTGCTGACCGGGCGGGCGGTTTCCCGGGTCCGTGCGCGGGAACGCGCTGACGACAGTGGCGCACGCCGCTGCCGTCAGCACCGCACGAGCAGAAGGGGCCCTCCGCCCATGCCGATCCAGCGCACCCGCGACGACGTCGAGATCTTCTACCGGGACTGGGGCCAGGGCCGCCCGGTGGTGTTCATCCACGGCTGGCCGCTCAACGGCGACGCCTGGCAGGACCAGATGAAGGCCGTGGCCGATGCCGGCTACCGTGCCGTGGCCCACGACCGGCGTGGCCACGGCCGGTCCACCCCGGTCTACGACGGCTACGACTTCGACACCTTCGCCGACGACCTGCACGACCTGATCACCGGGCTCGACCTGCGTGAAGTCACCCTGGTCGGGCACTCGATGGGTGGTGGCGAGCTTGCCCGCTACCTCGGCAGGCACGGCACCGGCCGCGTTCACTCGGCCGTGCTGCTCTCGGCGATCACCCCGCTGCTGTTGCAGAGTTCGGCCAACCCCGAGGGCGTGCCGCGCAGCGTGTTCGACGACCTCAAACACGGCCTCGCCACCGAGCGGTCCCAGTTCTGGCAGGACACCGCCGTGCCGTTCTTCAGCACCGACCGGGAGGGCACCAAGGCCACCCGGGGCAACCGTGACGCCTTCTGGCACATGGCGATGGCCGCGACCCTCGAAGGCGGACTGGCCTGCATCGACGCGTTCGCTACGACCGCGTTCCACGAGGACCTCGACGCCATCGACGTGCCCACTCTCGTCGTGCACGGCGACGACGATCAGATCGTGCCGATCGACGCCACCGCCCGCAAGACGGTCGACCTGGTCGGCGAGGCCACCCTGTCGGTCTACGAGGGCGGCTCCCACGGCCTGGCGATGGTGCCCGGCGACAAGGATCGCTTCACCCGGGAACTGCTCGGCTTCCTGCGCCGCTGACCGGCCCGCCGAGCGGGTGCGCACGGGAGCCGAGCCGACGATGGGCACAGGACGAGGCACGGCGGCGCGGCGCTGGGTGGTGCCATGCCCCGGTGCCGTCGGCAGTGCTCGGACGGCACCGGGGCATGCCCTGCCGCTGTCAGGACGGTTCGGTCGCGCGCGGCTGGTCCGGGTCCCGCTCGGCCTCCCAGCACTGCACTCCGCGCACGTCGGGCAGCCGGTCCCGCACGAACACCGGATCGATCCCCTGGGCGCGCTGCTGCCGGTAGTCGGCCAGCAGCCGGGTCGCCAGCACTCCCAGCGGGGCGATGGCCACCAGGTTGACCACGGCCATCACGCCCATGGTCACGTCGGCCACGTCCCACACCAGCTCCAGCGAGGCCACCGCGCCCAAGAACAGCATCCCGATGACCACCAGCCGGAACACCGGAAGCGCGCGCGGGTGGGAGGTCAGAAACCGCAGGTTGGCCTCGCCGTAGTAGAAGTTGCCCAGCACGGAGGTGAACGCCAGCAGGAACACGATGAACGTCAGCAGGTGCAGCGCCCAGCTGCCCAGACTCGCCTGCAACGAGTTCTGCGTCAGTGCCGCGCCGATCTCCTCGCTGCCGTACGCGGGCGCGGAGGTCAGGATGATGAACGCGGTCACCGAGCACACGATCAGCGTGTCGAAGTAGACGCCGAAGGTCTGCGCCAGCCCCTGCTTGACGGGGTGGCTGACCGAGGCGGTGGCGCCCGCGTTGGGCGCCGAACCCATGCCCGCTTCGTTGGAGAACAACCCGCGGCGGATGCCCTGCATGATCGCCGTGCCCACGGCGGCCGCGCCGACCTCGCGGAACCCGAACGCGGACCCGACGATGTCGGAGATCACGGCGGGGACCTGGTCGACGTTGAGCCCGACCACGACCAGGCCCATGATCAGATAGATCAGCGCCATGAACGGCACGGTCATCTGCGCCACCTGCGCGATGCGGCGTACCCCGCCGAACACGACCAACGCGACCAGCGCCACCAGCACCAGGCCGATCACCGGCGCCACCCAGCCCGCGGGCTCGCTGCCGGTGGCGGTGGCCACGGAGTTGCTGACCACGTCGGTGATGCTGTTGGCCTGCACCATGTTGAAGCTGAAGCTGAAGGTGAAGATGATGACCACCGCGAACAGCACACCCATCCAGCGCGCGCCGAGCCCGTGCTGCATGTAGTAGGCCGGGCCGCCCCGGTAGCCGGAGCGGTCGCGCACCTTGAACAGCTGCGCCAGCGTGGATTCCACGAACGCGGTCGACCCGACCAGAAAGCCCATGATCCACATCCACAGGACCGCGCCCGGCCCGCCGAGCGCGATGGCGATGGCCACCCCGGCGACGTTGCCGGTCCCCACGCGGGCGGCCGCGGAGATGGAGAACGCCTGGAACGACGAGATCGCCGGTTTCCCGTCCGGCGCCCGCTCCGGGCGGCTTTTCAGGTTGCGCACCATCTCCGGGATCATCCGGAACTGCACGCCGCCCGAGCGGACGGTGAAGTACACGCCGGTCACGACGAGCAGCGGGATGACCACGTAGGTCCAGAAACCGTCGTTGACCGTGCCGATGGCCTTGAGCAGGCCGTCCATCAGTGAGCCCTTCCATGCCGGGGTGGTATCCGGGCGATCGTAGGCGATACACGCACGGTCACAACCGATCTTCGTACGGTCGCCACCCCCTCTGACGTCGGCGCGGTCGCGCGGGACGACGTCACGATGCCTCCTCCGCTGCCGTGGCGCGGTAGCCCATCGTGTACACCCCGGTCGGCTCGGCGTGGTAGCCCTTGGCTCCGACGGCCTCGGCCAGCGGGCTGCGCGGCCCGCCGCCGGAGCGCACGCGTTCGACGACCGCGCGGAAGTCGTAGCGCGGTCTCCAGCCCAGCTCGGCGCGGGCGCGGGCGTTGTCGTAGACGCGGTCCAGCGTCGGGAACACACGCCAGCCCCAGCGGCGGTAGTCCTCGGCCAGGTCGGGGAACCGCCGTGCCACGACAGCGGGCGCGTCGCGCGCCAGCTCGGCGAGGTCGTCACGGGTGAAGGGCGTGGTGGCGCTGACGATGTAGCGGGCGAAGCCCAGCCGGGGTGCGTGCTCGGCGGCCAGCAGGTGCGCCTGGACCACGTCGGCAAGGTCCACCCGTCGGTGGAGGAACTCGTTGACCTTGGCGTTGGTGTCGTCGTAGGCGGCGCGCACGGCGTCGCGGTCGTCCTGTTCGGGGAAGAACCGGGAGGTGCGCAGCACCACCACCACCGCGAGCTCGGACTCGCGGGCGGCGAGTTCGCACAGGTCCTCGGCGGCGATCTTGGTGGCGCCGTAGATGTTGCGCACCACCGGGCGCACGTCCTCGGTGATCCAGGTGGCCGGTTCGCCCTCGGGCGGGGTGAGCGCGCGGCCGAACGCGCTGGTGCTGCTGGTGAACACGACCGCGCGCACCCCGGCCTCGGCGGCGTGTTCGAGCACGGTCAGCGTGCCGGAGACGTTGGTGTCGACGAAGTCCTGCCGCGGGTGGGAGACCACGTGCGGCTTGTGCAGGGTGGCGGTGTGCAGCACGTGGGTGACGCCGTCGAGGGCGCGCCGCAGCACCGCCGGGTCGGTGATCGAGCCGACCACCGTGGTGTGCGGTGAGGGCAGCACGTCGAGCCCGGCGACCGCGTCGCCCCGTTCCCGCAGGGTGCGCACCAGCGCTTCCCCCAAGTGTCCGGCGCTGCCGGTGACCAGGTATTTCGTCACGAGAGGCGAGGCTATCAACGCCGCTGCCCCGAGCCGAACGGTTTCGGCGTATCCGGCCGCCTCGCACTCCGGCCGGGAACGCGTCACCGACCACGAGGGCCTCCGAGGCCGTGTGCGCCGGGCTCTGCTGACCAACCTCGTTCCGGCTGAACACGGGTGGGTGGACGACCCGATCAGAGTAATCCGCCGAAAGTGGCGACGTCGTGCGCGCACCATGGGCATGCTTCGATCATGACGGATGGTTCCAGCGCTCCTGATCTGTTGCCGGTGGAAGGCGGCGATGACGCTACTCCGGCCGGGCCATCCTCGGCGCGTCGCTGGATGTTGGGTATTGGCCTGACGGTCGGCCTCAACCTCGCTGTGACGGTGGCCGCCTTCGTTGGACTATCGGTCCAATACCGCAGCCTCAGCCTGGAACAGGAAAAACTCAACCTGGAACAGAACAAGGCGATCACCGAACAGGTGACCAGCGCGGCGGAGCTGATCAGCAGCGATGCTGTCAACGCTCAGGCCGCGGGGTTCCGGATGTTACAACGTGTCGCACGAATCTCACCCGGCGACCGGGACCATGTCCTCGATCTCGCAGAGTCATATCTCGCCAACGACAGGCCCGTGGCCAGGCAGATCGAAGGCCTTTACACCAACGAGCGTCCGGTATACGAGGCGAATGTAGGCACACAGGCCGCGGTGGACGTGATCCGGGCCCGCGTCGAGGAAGAGGACCCGGGAGGACCTGGTGAGCGTGCGTTCAGGCTTCCCGGCCTGGGTGTTGAGGCGGTGCGGCTTCACGGCGTGGTGATGCGTCACACCCACGCTGCGGGGTGCTTCGGCAGGCTGTCCGAGTGGAACGGGGCGGACCTCAGAGGAAGCGATTTTTGGGAGTGTGGTTTCAAATGGGCGCGGTTCACCGGCGCCAAGCTGGCTGACGTGCGGTTCACTGGGGCGGACCTGGAAGACGTGGTGTTCGCCGATGCCGACCTCACCGGTGCCCGCCTCGACCGCGTCAGGATCAACGGCAACACCGTGTTCCACGGCGCGGACCTCAGTCGTGTCACGTTCGCGGGTACCGACCTGGCGAAAGCGGACTTCACCGGCGTGAAGACGGTCGCTGGTGCGGATTTCTCGCAGTCAATAGGAGTTGAAAAGGCGCGGAACCTGAGGAACGCGCCCGGGGCTGAGTCGGCAACTTGGCCCTGGTCGTGATACTCAGCGGGAAAGGCCCGAATCCGGGCACCAAGAAACGACCGACGACATGGGCCGGTGAGGGTGTGCCGTCTTCTCCCGTCGTCACCACCGGCGGCGTTCCGGAGGTTTCGGCGTCCCGGGCGGGACTCTGCGACACCTCAGCAACGGACGAGGATCTTGCCGACGTGTTGACCTTCGAGGAACTGCCGCTGCGCTTGGTGCATCTCGGTGAGCGGATGGCGTCCCGCGATGCGGGGCCTGATCAGCCCGGTGCGGGCGATCTCGACGAGCTCGGCGAAGTGCTCGCGGGTGTGCATGGAGGAACCGATCAGCCGCCGGTTGTGCGAGTAGAGACGGCGCAGGTCGAATGACACCACGGGCCCGGCGACGGCCCCCGCGATCACCCACCGCCCGTCGTCGGCCAGCAGAGGCAAGAGCTGCTCGAGCACGGGCCCTCCCGCGACGTCGGCGACGACCGCCAGCCCGGCGGGGCTCAGGGAGCGCACCCGCGCGGCGAGATCGTTGTCGTCGCGGGCCAGGACGTGAGCCGCGCCCGCGGCACTGACCTGGTCGGCCTTGGCGCGGCTGGTGAGCGCGAGGACAGTGGCGCCGCGGGCGGCCGCGAGCTGCACCAGCGCCAGCCCCACTCCCCCGGAGGCGCCGGTGACCAGCACCGTCTCTCGGTCGCGGAGGCCGACGCGTTCGAGCATGCCCATCGCGGTGCCGTAGGCCACCGGCAGGCACGCCAGCTCCTCATCCGAGAGCGGCGAGTCGGTCATGTCGTGGGCCTGAGCGGCCTGCACCACGACGTACTGGGCGAACCCGCCATCGGCCTCGCTGCCCAGCAACCCCACAGGCGGGGCCTGCGGGCTCTCGTCGCGATACAGCGCCGGATCGACCAGCACCCGCCGACCCATGCGATCGCCGGTCACCTCGGAGCCGACGGCGGCGATCGTGCCGACGATATCGCCGCCCTGGATACGGGGGAACGAAACGGCCCCCCGCCACCCCGCGAGCGCGTCCGGCTGTCCGGGCAGGCCATACGCGCCGTGCCGGGTCCAGATGTCGGTGTTGTTCACCGCCGCGGCACGCACCCGCACCAGGAGCTCGCCGGAACCCGGCCGAGGTACGGGCACGTCATGACGTATCCGCAGGGCATCGAGTTCGCCATGACCCACCAGGACGGCGGCCGTCATCACCTCATCCACCCGCATACCCTGACATCGCCCCTGGCCGGCAGCGACACTCGACGGCACTCGGTGTCCCGAGTGGCACGGCGGGCCGGTGCGCGGCGCCCGTGCCGGTGACCACCGTGTCAGGCGGGTGTGCGGGCGGCGTTTCGATCGCCCCGGCGGCGGGGACACGAAGCGATGACGACCGACAGGGTCGTTCAACCTCGCGGGGGTCGCCCACGTCCTTCAGAGAAGGCGAGTGGTGTGATCGTTTCGGAGGTGTGATGGGTTCCCGACGGAGTCTCGCGGCCGCTGCCGGCCTCGGCGTGGCCGCGGTGACCGCCGCCGCCACGGTGACCGTGGCGCCCACGGTGAGCGAGGTCCCGGCGCGGCCACCCGAGTGCGGGCCACGGTGTGAGCCGGTGTTCGATGTCGTGTTCTCGGGCAGCGCCCGCCTCGCCGGGTGGCGGGACACCGAGGCGCCCGGCGGTCCCAGCGTGCTCGCCTACTACGTCGGGGACCGCATCCGGGACACCGAGGTGCTCGACGGCCGGGCGGTGACCGACGGCACCTGCGGCGGACGGCTTGCTACCCAGCGGTGTGTGGTCGGCTTCGACAGCGGTATGCACGGCTCGGGCGCGCTGGCGTCGCTGCTCACCGAGGACCGTGGGATCGAGGTCAGCGACGAGGTGGTCGGCACCGCGCCGGGCGCGACGGTGGCCCGGCTCGACGACGACGACCACCCGGACGTGGCGCTGCGGCACAGCACCTACGAGCCGAGCTACGCCCAGGCCCCGCAGTACTGGGAGACCTATGTGCAATCCGACGGCACGTTCGTGCGCACGGGCTGCACCGCGCCCGCGCACGACAAGACTCCGGTGCCCACCGAACCCGCCCGTGGCCGGTGTCCCGAGCCGGACCAGCGGAGCGGGCCCTCCAACGGCGTCCCCGTGTGAGCGCGTGCCGCGCCCGGTCGTTCGTGCGGTGGCCGTCGTGGAACCGGTCTCGTAACGTGCGGCGGTGAGGGCGCCGGACAGCCGGACGGGAGGAGGTCGCGATGACGGGCCGTGTGCGGGCCGTGGCGTTCGACGTGCTGGAGACACTGCTCGATCTGGATCCGCTGGGACAGCGGTTGACCGAGGTCGGCCAGCCCGCCGAGCTGCTGCGGCCGTGGTTTCTGCGGTTCCAGCGGGACGCGATGGCGCTGAGCCTGGCCGGTGACCGCGCCGAGTTCCGCGCGGTGGCGAGGCAGGCGCTGCGCACCGAGTCCGGTCACACCGCGAGCGAGGACGCGATCGAGTACGTGCTCGACGCTTTCGGCGCGCTGCCCGCGCACCCGGACGCCGAGCCCGCGCTGCGTGCCCTGGCCGAGCGGGATCTGCGGGTCGGGTGCCTGACCGTGGGCGCGGCCGAGAACACCGCCCGGTTCCTCGAGGGTGCCGGGCTGGCCGGTCTGGTGGAGCGGGTCGTCACCGCCCAGGACGCCGGGATCTGGAAACCCGCCCCGGCGGTGTATCACCTCGCCGCCGAGCGGCTCGGCACCGACCCGTCCGCGCTCGCGCTGGTGGCCGTGCACGCGTGGGACTGTCATGGCGCGGTCCGCGCCGGGTGTCTGGCGGGCTGGTGCTCCCGGTTGGAAGGCCGCTACGGCGACGTCTTCGCCCCGCCGACCGTGACCGGAGACACGCTGGTGGAGGTCGTCGACCGGTTGGTTGTGCTGGACTGACCGCCGACGGCGACCCCCGCGTCAGGCCCCGGCGGCCGCGCGGATCGTCCGCACCGCGTCGTCGACCGCGGTCACGGCGGTGTCGATGACGAGCAGGTCGCGCTCCCACACCGCGTATTCGCGCTGCCTGATCCGTTCCCAGGAGGGTTTGACCAGGCCGGGCACATCGCTGTCGCGGCTGTCGGCGCGGCGGCGGTGCGCGGCGGCTTCGATGCTGTCGATGCGCACGTAGGCGGCGCGCAGCGCGGCGGCCAGCGGCCGGGCGATGGTGGTCTTGCCGGTCGCGGGCAGGCCACCCAGCACGATCAGTACCGGCTCGTGGCGCTCGTCGGGCGGTGAGGGCACCCGTTGCACCCTACTGGGCCCTGCCCCGCTTACCGGAGGCGCCGGGCGCGCAGGACGGTGTCGCGGGTGTGCGGTGAGCCCTCGGGGATCGCGGCGCGGGGACGCGTCTCGTGGATCTCGACGGTCCAGTCGTGGTCGAGCAGCGCGGCGAGGTCGTCGGTGCCGTAGTAGTCGCCCGTGTCGAAGCCGCGCTCGTGGTGCTCGTGCTCCGGAGTGCCGGTGAGGTCGTGGCCGACCACGAGGAGGGTGCCGCCGGGGGCCACGGCGGCGGGTATGCCGCGCAGTGCCCTCGGACCCGCGTCGCGCCGGAGCGGGAAGTACAGGGCGCAGACGAGGTCGAAGGTCCCTGCCGGGGGCGGCGTGGCCAGTGGGTCGCCGTGTGTCCACGCCACGCGGTCGGCCACGCCGGCGCCCGAAGCGGCGGCGC
>NZ_KB912618.1:47423-49543 GCF_000383795.1 Saccharomonospora saliphila YIM 90502 | reverse complement strand
GCGGTGGGCCTCGCCGCCGGCCTGGCCGCGCCACCGGTGGGCGTGGCGGCCGGGGTGGGCCTCACGCTGTACTACACCGGGGCCGTGCTCACCGTGGTGCGGGCCCGCCGGTTCCGCCACGTCCCCTTCCCGCTGCTGTACGCGGCTCCGGTGGTCGCCTCGCTGCTTCTCGCGGCGTGACGTGACCTCAGAGCAGGCCGCTCGGGTCGGCCGGAACGTCCGCCGCGTGTTCCCGCAGCCAGTCCAGTTCCACCACCTCCAGCGCCCGCTCGTGCGTCGCGGCCAGCATCACGGGCGGCGCCACCCCCGCCTCGTAGGCCTCCCGCCAGCGAGCGGCGCAGACACACCACCGGTCACCGGGTGAGACACCGGGGAAGCCGTAGTCCGGGATGGGCACGCGGAGCTCGTTGCCCGCCTCGGCTTGCTGTTCGAGGAACTCGCCGGTGGCTACCGCGCACACCGTGTGGTTGCCCAGGTCCTCGGGGCCGGTGTTGCAGCAGCCGTCCCGGTAGAAACCGGTCACCGGCTCCGTACCGCAGGGTTCCAGTGCGCCCCCGACAACATTGCGTTCCGTCGCCATATCCCCAGGGTCTCACTCCGGCGCCTGCCGTGGCACCGGCCAGCCGCGGGGCCTGGTTGGCGCCTGCTCGGTGCCGCGCCGCCAGGCGAAGGCGGGCAGGCCGCGGCGCCTGCCGCGGCGATACCGTCCCGAGTATGACGCTGCTCCTGCCCGAACTTCCCGACCTGCCGGTCCGGCCGTATCTGGGCACGATAGGCGACGCGCTGGACCGCAGCGGAACCGGCGTGCTCGTGGCGCCTCCGGGCACCGGGAAGACCACCCTCGTGCCGCTGGCACTGGCGGCGAGGGGGCTGCGCGTGGTGGTGGCCGAACCCCGCAGGCTCGCGAGCCGGGCCGCCGCCGGCCGCATGGCCGAGCTGATCGGTGAGCGGGTGGGCGAGCGGGTCGGCTACGCCGTGCGGGGCGAGCGGAAGTCGTCGGACCGCACCCTGGTCGAGGTGGTGACCTCCGGACTGCTGGTACGTCGGCTCCAGTCCGATCCCGACCTGCCCGGCGTGGACGCCGTCATCCTGGACGAGTGCCACGAGCGGCACCTGGACGCGGACCTGCTGCTGGCGCTGCTGCTCGACGCGCGCGATGGCCTGCGGCCCGACCTGCGGGTGCTGGCCGCCTCCGCGACCGTGGCCGGCGATCGGCTGGCCAACCTGCTCGCCGACCAGCACCCGGCACCGGTGGTGCGCGTGGACGGCCATGCCCATGCCGTGCGAACCACGCACATCACGCCCGAACGGAAGGAGCCGACCGAGGCGACGGTGGCACGCGCGGTGCGCACCGCCCTGGGCGAGCAACCCGGCGATGTGCTCGCGTTCCTGCCCGGTGCCCCCGAGATCACGCGGACCGCACGGCTGCTGGAGCACGAGCCCGACGTGGACGTGCTGCCGCTGCACGGCAGGCTGCCCGCCCGGGAGCAGGACGCCGCCCTGCGGCCGCGGGCGCGACGCCGGGTCGTGCTGGCCACCGCGGTCGCCGAGTCCAGCCTCACCGTCCCGGGCGTGCGGGCGGTCGTGGACTCGGGGCTGTCCCGCGTGTCCCGGATGGACCACCGGCGCGGCCTGTCCGGCCTGGTCACCGTGCGCTCGCCGCTGGCGATCGCGGAGCAGCGCGCCGGGCGCGCCGGGCGCGAAGGACCGGGCCACGCCTACCGGTGCTGGCCCCAGCACGAACACGGCGGCCTCGCACGGTATCCCGAGCCGGAGATCCACACCGCCGACCTCAGCAGGCTGGCGCTGGAACTGGCGTGCTGGGGCACGCCGGATGGAGAGGCGCTGAGCTGGTGGGACGCCCCGCCGGAGACCCCGGGCCCGGAGCGTGTGCGGGAGCTGCTCGGCCAGGTCGGCGAGCGCGTGAGCGGCCCCTACGGCTCCGGCTACCTGATCTCCACCAGCGCGGCCACCTCGGTGCTGCTCTACGCGATGTACGTCGCGGCCGGGGCGATCTCGGAGGACGAGCTGCGCTGGTACCGCACGTCCGGCAGCAGGCTCGAAGGCCACCCGACACCGCAACTGCCGTGGGTCGACGTGGCCACCGGCTCGCTGGGGCA
>NZ_KB912618.1:42322-47323 GCF_000383795.1 Saccharomonospora saliphila YIM 90502 | reverse complement strand
CCGAAGCGGCGGCGCGGCGCAGGGCCACCCGGGAGAGGTCGACGGCGGTGACCCGCCAGCCTCGCCGGGCCAGCCAGATCGCGTCGGCGCCCTCCCCGCAGCCGAGATCGAGTGCCTGCCCGGGTGTCAGGTCCGTGGCCTCGAGCGCCAGCGCGCCGTTGACCGCGCCACTGAAGAGCTGGTCGCGGCTGTCGTACAGGTCGTCCCAGAACTGTGCGCTGGTCATGGTGTCTCCACAGGCGGTGGCGGATGGGGCGGGCGCACGGCCCCCGGCCGCGCGCCTGTCCGGACCGACTCTCCCCTTCCGGCGCAGCCAGTGCAATTATCTTTGCCAAGCTGGCAAACAGCAGGCCCTGGCAGCGGCAAGGCCCTCAGCGGCGCACCGCGGCCACCCGTGCGGGCGGATGCCGCGTTCACGGCCGCGGCAGGTGCCGCACCCGTGCGGCTTCGCGGGTGAGGTGGTCGCGTTCCGGCACGCTCGTCGCGGCGCGGGCGGCCTCGGCATACAGCTCGGCGGCACGGTCGAGGTCACCGGCGCGTTCGTGCAGATACGCCCGCACTGCGGCGTAACGGGGCAGGTCGGGGCTCACGTCGGCCAGCTCCGCCAGCCCGGCCTGCGGTCCGTCGGCCTCACCGACCGCCACCGCGCGGTTGAGCCGCACCATCGGGCTGCCGGTGAGCAGCAGCAGCTCGTCGTACCACTCCACGATCTGCACCCAGTCCGTTTCGGAGGTGCTCCGGGCGTCGGCGTGCAGGGCGGCGATCGCGGCCTGCGCCTGGTATTCGCCCAGCCGGTCCCGGGCCAGCGCGGCCCGCAGAAGCGCGATCCCCTCGGTGATCAGACCGGTGTCCCAGCGCGACCGGTCCTGCTCGGCCAGGGGAACCAGGCGGCCTTCGGGGCCGGTGCGAGACGCGCGGCGCGCATGGTGCAGCAGCATGAGGGCGAGCAGCCCCGCGACCTCGGGCTCGTCGGTCAGGGCGACGAGGTGGCGGGTCAGGCGGATCGCCTCGGCCGCCAGGTCGACGTCCCCGCCATACCCTTCGTTGAACACGAGGTAGAGCACCCGGAGCACCGTGCCGAGATCGCCGCGCTGGTCGAACCGCCGCCCCGCGACCCGCCGCTTGGCGCGGGTGATCCGCTGCGCCATGGTCGACTCGGGGACCAGGTACGCCGCCGCGATCTGCCGCGTGGTCAGGCCACCGACCGCGCGCAGCGTCAGGGCGACGGCCGATGCCGGGGGCAGGCTGGGGTGGGCACACAGGAAGTAGAGCCGCAGCGTGTCGTCCGTGGCGGGCACCGGGCCGAGCGGGGGCTCGACCTCCACGGCGCGCTCCCGTTGCCGTTGGGAGACCTCGGCGCGGGCGGCGTCGAGGAATTTGCGCCACGCGGCCGTGACCAGCCATGCCTTCGGATCGCGCGGTGGATCGTCGGACCAGGTCTCCAGTGCCCGGATCAGGGCCTCCTGCACGGCGTCCTCGGCCGAGGCGAAGTCGGCTCCGCGTCGGACGAGGACACCGATCACCGCGGGCACCAACTCCCGCAGCAGCGACTCGTTCACTCGGTCACCGTGTGCGATTCGGTGAGCAGCGGTCGCACCTCGAGCCATTCGTGGATGGGCTCGCTGCCGGCCCCGGGAGCGGCGGAGAGCTCACCGGCCAGCTGGACCGCGCGGTCCCACGACTCCACGTCGATGATCATCCAGCCGGCGATGAGGTCCTTGGTCTCGGCGAAGGGACCATCGGTCACCGGTGGGCGTCCCTCGCCGTCGTAGCGCACGAACGTGCCCTCGGGCGCCAGTGCCTGGGAGTCGACGAACTCCCCCGTGGCTTCCAACCGGGCCGCGAAGTCGCGCATGTACCGCATGTGCGCGTCGACCTCCTCAGGCGTCCACCGGTCCATCGGCACCCAGTCGACAGCAGGGTCGGGGCCACCTCGATAGTGCTTGAGCAGCAGGTACTTCATGGCGGTTCTCCTTCTCCTCGCGCGGCCCGCGTGGCCACTCGTACCCCTGGGACGGAGCCGGTGCCGCGGTCTCGACACCCGGAAGCGTGCCGAGTTTCCGGCCCTGTTGCCGGTCGTCCCCGCCCTGAAACCGCCCCACCGCTGGCAGGTCCTCGCACGCCGGCAGCGCCGCCTCCGTTCGCCGCGTGGCGCTCAGAGGAAGGCGGTGACGCCATCGTATTCCCCTTGGGGTGCCCGGCCGGTGACCTCGTATTCGAGGAGCAGCAGGCCGTGCGGCGTCGCGTCGTGGTGGACCAGGCGCAGACCGGACGGCGAATCCGGAGCGGTCAGAAGACGCCGACCGGTCCTGAGCACCGTGGGCGCGACCACGAGACGGAGTGTGTCGACCAGGCCCGCCCGCAGCAGCGTGTCGGCCAGGCGGGCGCTGCCGTGAATCTGGAGCTCCCGCCCCGGTCGGGCCGTGAGTTCGGCGACCGCCCGGTCCGGGTCGCCCGTCAGCACGGTCGTGGGGTGCCAGGTCCCCTCCGTGAGGGTGCTGGAGACGACGTACTTCGGCAGCGCGTTCATGCGCTCGGTGAACGGGTCCGCCGGGTCGGTGATCCGGGGCCAGTCGCGCGCGAAGGCCTCGTAGGTGCGCCTGCCGAGCAGCAGGCCGTCGGCGAGGTCGAGCCAGTCGGAGGTGCGCTGGACGAACGTCCCGTCGAGGTAGGGCACCAGCCAGCCGCCACGGCTGAACCCGTCGCTGGTGTCCTCGTCCGGCGAGCCGGGGCCCTGGCAGACTCCGTCGAGCGTGACGAACTGGGTCAGGGCGAGCTTCATCGCGGGGCCATCCCTTCGGCGAACGCGGCCAGCTGGCCCGCGACCGAACCCCAACCCTCGGCGAAACCGAGTTTCTCGTGACGAGCGCGGGCGTCCGGGTCTCCGTGCCGGACGACCATTCGATACTGCGTGCCGTCCGGGTGGTCGGCCATCGTGATCGTGGCGGTCATCGCGACCGGGGCGGGGTCGGCGGGGCGCCAGGTGCTGTCGATCGCGTTGGTGAACACGAGTCGATCGAGTGCGTCGACGGCGAGAAAGCACGCGTCCAGGTGCGGGACGAACTCGGACCCGTCGTCGCTCATCCGCGTCACGAACGCTCCGCCGGGCCATGGGTCGAGGCGGTCCACGCGGCAGCGGGACGGAGCCGGGATCCACCACTGCTCAAGCTGGGAGGGGTCGGTCCAGGCGCTCCACACGGTCGCGCGCGGGGCACGGATGATCCGCTCCAGGCCGAGGTCGAGGTCGGGATTCACGGTCGTTGCTCCTTCGGGTCGGTGACGAACTGTTCCAGGCGGTCGGTGCGCTCCTCCCAGATCCGGCGCTGCTCCGCGAGCCAGTCGTCGAGCAGGGCCAGCCGTTCGCGGTTGAGTACGCAGGTGCGCACCCGGCCGGACTTGACCGTGTGGATGAGTCCGTTCGATTCGAGAGTGCGCACGTGTTTCATGAACGACGGGAGGGTCATCGGGAACTCGCGGGCGAGGTCACCGACGGTCGTGGGCCCACGGCCCAGGTGCCGGACGACGGCGCGCCGGGTCGGGTCGGCGAGGGCGACGAGCACGCCGTCCAGTTCCGCCGAATACTGTGCCATGAGGCTAAGTATTTCGCCGTTCACGGGTGAGCGCAAGCGCTCAGTGTCAGGTGTGTGCGGAGGCAGCGGCCCCGCACACACCCGCGCGCCGCGTCGGTGCCGAGCGTGACGACGCCTCGCCAGCCGGTATCAGCCCGCGAACTCGGCGAGCCCGAGCCGTCGCAGACGTTCCGGGTCGGCGAGCACGTCGATCTCGTGGATCCGCCCGCCCGCGACGGTGAATCCCATCACCGACAGCGGCCGTCCGTGCGCGGTGACCACCACGCCCGGCGTGCCGTTGACCAGCGCCGGGCGTGCCCACGGAGCCAGCGACCCGAAGGTGACCGCCTGGGAGGCCACCGCGGAGGCGCCGGTGATCGTCACCGTGTGCCGGGGCCGCTGGGTTCCCCCGTCCGAACGCAGCACGACCTCGGGGTCGAGCAGGGCCACCAGCTCGTCGACGTGTCCGCCGCGGGCCGCGGCGAAGAACGCGGAGACCACCTCCCTGCTGCGCTCCGGATCGGGCTCCGGCACCGGTGCCCGATCCCGGACACGGCGACGCGCCCGGCTCGCGAGCTGCCGGGTCGCGGCCGGAGAGCGGCCGATCATCCCGGCGATGTCGTCGAACGGCACCGCGAACAGATCGTGCAACACGAAGGCCAGCCGCTCGGCGGGTGCCAGGGTGTCCAGCACCACCAGCAGCGCCAGCCCCACCGAATCGGCCAGCACCGCGGCGTGCGCCGGGTCGGCCTCGTCGTCGACGGTCACCACGGGGTCGGGCACGCGCGTGTCCAGCGGCTCCTCGCGCCGTCGCGCGCGCGTGCGCAGCAGGTTCAAACACACCCGCGCCACCACCGTGGTCAACCAGGCACCCAGATCGTCCACCTCGCCGACCTCGGCGCGGTCGAACCGCAGCCACGTTTCCTGCACCGCGTCATCGGCCTCGCTCGCGGAGCCGAGCATGCGGTAGGCCACCGCGCGCAACCGCGGCCGGTGGATCTCGAAACGCTCGGTCAGGCGGGCTCGCTCGTCCATCGGGTCACGGTCCTCTCGTCGCGGCTCTCGCCGACGAGACCCCGGAGCGGACCCCGGTGTGACAGCCCTTCCGACGTGCTCCCCACGTGCTTCCGACGTGCGTGTCACACCCGACGGTCGCCTGGGGTCGATACGGGTGAGGGACCCCGGGGGCTTCCCGGTCCCGCCGTCCGGAAGGAGTCTGCCCGATGTCTGTTGCCCATGTCGTCGTGACGGTCGTGGCCGCCGCGTTGTCCGCCTTCTCGGCGGGCTCGGTGTTCCTGCGCGCGCCCTGGGTCACCGAGCCGTTGACCGACTACGGCGTGCCCCGGTCGTGGTGGCCCTGGCTGGGCACCGCGAAGGCCGCGGGCGCAGTCCAGTACGCCGTAGTGGCGATGCCGACCGAGGCGCCGTCGCT
>NZ_KB912618.1:31013-42222 GCF_000383795.1 Saccharomonospora saliphila YIM 90502 | reverse complement strand
TGGACCACGCCCAGCAGGTCGACAGCCGACGCCCCGCGCGGGTGTGTACGGGTCGCGGTGCGGGATGGTGCCGGTCTCCCCCGCGCGCCGCCCGGTCGCAGGCCGGTCCGACGGGGGTGCGGGGCCCGGTCGGACCTGTCCGCATCGGCACACCGCCGCCCCGTCTGAGCGTTTCCCTCGTGGGTGGTCTCCCGGCGAGCCCACCACGCCCGGGGCCGGGCCTGCTACCGGCTTCCGTCCCGCCCCGGTCCGCCCCTGTCTCCGTCGCGGCCCCTGTCGGCGGCCATCCGTGATAAGAGGCATTATCACGGATAGTTTTCGCGGCATAGTTTCGCAGTATCTCGATCGGTTTAACCAATTTCGCGATCGCGTGCGCGAAACATTGGCGCAGGTATCGCGGTCAGGTCCACGGTGGGCGCGGGACGGACGGGGTGAGCGCGCGGGCCCACTCCTGGTGGGGTCCTGGACGCTGGTCAGTGAGGACTGGCGGCTGGTGGGCGACAAGACCGGGGCGACGCGGCTGCGTTCGTACGTCGCTACGCGAGCTCCACCAGCTCACGGCGGTGCGGCGCTCGGCGTACCGGACGGCGTGTTCGCCGAGCGCTGGTCGAGCTACTGATCGGCTCGTTCACGAG
Source organism: Saccharomonospora saliphila YIM 90502 (assembly GCF_000383795.1). Taxonomy (GTDB): domain Bacteria; phylum Actinomycetota; class Actinomycetes; order Mycobacteriales; family Pseudonocardiaceae; genus Saccharomonospora; species Saccharomonospora saliphila. The sequence continues at coordinate 41,587 of NZ_KB912618.1, read as the reverse complement.
ATCAATACTCGGGCTGATCGGCGGGTGGAGCGGGAGCTGACCAAGGATTAGCGGCGCGTGCGGGGCAAGGAAGGCATCCTGTTCCGCTTGGCCGAGGCCGCCGTAAACCACTCGAACTACTACCGGCGGATGCTGCCCGCTCTGCTGTCCGTGCTGGAGCTCGGTGTAGCAACACCGCCTACCGCCCGATCATGCAGGCCCCGGACCTGCTCGGACGCTACGACGGCGTCGACGACAAGACTCGCTTCCACGATGGCCGTGGCGAGCCGTGGATCACGGTGACCGTTCCGCCCCGACGACGCCGGACCTTACGGCCGGTTCCGCCTGGACATGAATATCCCGCCTCAACCTCCCGACCAGATCTCACTGAGGGATCCTGAGGCGGGCAACTGGAGCGCGGCGCGACCGCGTTGGATCAGCCTTCATCCAGACGATCATCCCAGGACGAACGGGAGTTTCGCGGCCAGCTCGCCCAGTTCAGCCTGCTCCGCGTCGGTCGGGGCGCGGCGACCGGTGCCGACTCGCAGTGCGTCCTTGTCAGGCAACGACGCGGGGAATGCGGCCCCAGCGATCTTCTCCAGGATCTCGCGTGACCGCGCGAGGCACTCGGCAGGGGGTTCCGCCGTGTCGGAGAGGTGTGCGATCAGGTCGAGGTGGTGCAGCGTCCATTCCAGCACGTACGCGCAAAGGTAATCACCCACGGTGAGCACCTTGCCCTGGGTAGTGACTGGGACCGCGGGGTCGGCGAGTTCGGCGGCGCGGCCGACGGCGGAACCGACGTCGTCGAGGTGGAACTTCAGCAGCCGCGGCTCCTCGTACGCAGCGGCCAACCGGATGATCAGCGAGTCGAGCGGGTCGTCGCCGGTTGGCGGCGTGTCGGAGACGTCCCAGTAGGTGATCGCGTCCCAGGTAGGTTCGGTCTCGGCAGGGGTCACGAGGGTGATCAGGACATCCTGGGCATCGATGATCAGATGGCACACCAGGTCCCGCACGAGCCAGCGGGCACAGCCGGACGGCCGCGCGAAGTCCTCGTCGGAGAGGTCAGCGATCGCCGTGCGCAATGCTGTCCACGAGCTCGAGAAGAGATCCACAACCGCAAGCTAGCAGCGCCCGGACCGAAGTGCAGCCGATCTCGCCCTGTTCGGAACTGAAACCCCTTGCGTACACCCGCCGACGCAGCGACCAGCGGGCTCTGGCCTGGACTTGCGGCATCGCGGTTGCCCCGTACGGGGAGAATTCCCCTCGTCGGGGGCTGAACGTAGGTTCGCGCGCCACGAGCGAGACGGAAGCTACCTCGACCACGGTCGAAGTCGACCTCCTGCGGATTAGAACGAAGGAAGGTGGCCGTGGCCAAGGCCAGCGGAAAGCTGCGCGGCAAGCAGCCCACGCTCTCGGCCAAGTAGCAGCGCGAGCTCGTGCGCATGTACGGAACCGGCGACTACACCATCGCCGACCTCGCCCGAGGTGTTCACCGTCGCCCGCGCCACCGTGTAATGAACCCTGCACCGAGACCAGACCTCAGCCTAGACCCGATGACCATTGAGGCACCCACGCCCTCAAAGCCGCACTCCCCACCGAGGAATACCCCGCCCCACTCTGCCCCTCAGGACAGCTCCAGGAGTGCAGGGCCCAGGTCCACGGTTGGCGCGGCACTGACGAGAGTTCCGAGCGCCGCCCCCGCGAAGACCGTCTCGGTCCACAGTGGAATGAGTCGCTGAGTGTGCCTGTCGCTGGCGAATGAGCACCCGATCGATGGATCCACACCACGGCGACACACCGCCCGGCAGAGTCGATCTCAGCGACCGGATCGGTGTTGTCGCAGGTCGAGAAGGGGGTCCACGGCGCGTGTCGCGCTCGATCCAGCCCGCTGGCGAGCGTCGCGCACCCGGTGCCACGCTACACACAGTGCGGGGCAAGATCGGTAACTGCCCTGGTCAGGGCGTCGGTGTGGATCGCCCTCCGGTCTCGGCCCGCCGTCGCAGCAGGGCCCGTTCCCGGTCGTTACGGGTGAGTTCGGCCGCGCGGGCGAACTCGCCACGCGCCTCATCGTGCCGCCCGAGCCGGGCCAGCAGATCACCCCGCACACTCGGCAACAGGTGGTAGGCCCGCAGCGCCCTTTCAGCGCGGAGCGCGTCGACCAACGCCAACCCGGCCGCCGGGCCGTGTGCCCGCGACACCGCCACCGCCCGGTTCAGTTCCACCACCGACGACGGCTGCACCCGCGCCAGCTCCCCGTACAGTGCCGCTACCCGCGCCCAGTCGGTCGCGTCGATGGTGGCGGCACGGGCGTGGCAGGCGGCGATCTCGGCCTGCAACGCGTACGGCCCCGGCGCATCCGTCAACGCCCGCGCCCGCTCAAGCGCCGCCAGCCCGCGGCGGATCAGCAGCCGGTCCCAGCGAGACCGGTCCTGCTCGGCCAGCAAGACCGGTTCCCCGTCCGGGCCGGTGCGGGCGGAGGCGCGGGAATGCTGCAACTCCATCAGCGCCACCAGCCCGTGCGCCTCCGGCTCGGTCGGTGCCAGCCGGGTGAGGACACGCCCGAGCCGCAGCGCCTCGGCACACAGCTCCGGCCGCATCCAGTCCTCGCCGACAGTGGCCGCGTACCCCTCGTTGAAGATCAGGTACACCACCTCGGTCACCGACGCCAGCCGCGGCGCCAGCTCGGCGCCCGACGGCACCGCGAACGGCACGTTTTCCCGCGCGAGGGTCTTCTTCGCCCGGGATATGCGTTGCGCCACCGTCGACTCGGACGCCAGGAACGCGCGCGCGATCTCGCCCGTGGTCAGCCCGCCGAGCAGCCGCAACGTCAGCGCCACGCGGGACGGCACCGACAACACCGGGTGGCAGGCGGTGAACACCAGCCGCAACAGGTCGTCGCCGATGTCGTCGCCGACAGCATCGGCGACGACATCGGCGTCCGGTCCCGCCGGCGCGAGGCCGGTCGTCGGATCGCGCCCCACCTCGTCGAGCCTGCGCTGCCACCGCTGCCGCTTCCGCAGGACATCCAGTGCGCGCCGCTTGCCCACCGCCGTCAGCCACGCGCCCGGATGATCCGGAACCCCGGACTCCGGCCACTGCTCCAACGCGGCCACCAGCGCGTCCTGCGCCGACTCCTCGGCCAGGCCGACATCGTGCGTGAGCCCGGCCAGGGTGGCCGTCACACGCGCCGACTCGATGCGCCACACCGCCTCGATCACACCGCGCGGGTCCGTCACAGTGCCCAGCACAGCAGGCCGCGGAGGACCCGGCAACCTCACCCGCCGTGCGTCTCGGCGATCCGCTCCCGCAGCCGATCCTCGGCGCGGGACAGGTCGTCGGTGTAGGACTCGCCGAAGTCGGTGGCCTCGAAGACCTTGCGCACGTCCACGCGGGCACCCGGCCCCGCGGGCACCCGCCGCGCCCACTCGACGGCTTCGGCGCGGGAACGCACGTCGAGAATCCAGTATCCGGCGACCAGTTCCTTGCTCTCGGCGAACGGCCCGTCCAGCACCTCCGTGCGGCCGTCGTCGCCGAAGACCACCCGCGCCCCGTACGAGCTGGCCCGCAGCCCATTGCCCTCGAGCATCACGCCCGCGTCGACCAGCTCCTCGTTGAAGGCGTGCATCCGCTCGAAGTCCTCCTGGGCGGGAAGCACATCGGCCTCGGTCTCGTCGGTGGCACCCAACATGAGCATGTACCGCATCGTGTCACTCCTCGTCTCACGTTCTCCCGGATCGGCCCCCGTTCGGGACCGCTACCCACACGTCGCGCGAGCACACCGCTTCTCGACACGGTCGCGGAAGATTCTTCCGACAGAACGAGCGCGCGCGTGCGCCTGGCAGGATGCGAGCGGCGATGACTCGGCCGGTTTCCGCCCGATCCGCCCGGCTGCGGCCCGGCCGGGCGAGTTCGAGCACGACGAGGGTGTCGCCGTGGCGGAGGTAGTCCAGGCAGGCGGCCAGCTCGGGGCGTCCGGCGCTTTCGCCGGACAACTTCCCTCGAAGACGCGGATGCATCCGGCCCGGGCGGCTGAGACATAGGCCGATGAGGCCAACCGTGACGACGTCTCGTCGGTGCGCTCTCGAGTCGTGTGCGCGCCGACCGAGAGTCAGGCGATCCGCGCGGCCCCACCCGTGACGACGATGCCTCCCGCTGCCGGCACCGTCACGTGCAGCAGGCTCGGACGCCCGACGTGGTCACCTTGATGGATCCGGAGTTGTGCCGGTGGCCTTACCGCGCCGATCGCTCTCAGGTACGCCCCGGTTGCCGCGGCGGCGGCGCCGGTTGCCGGGTCTTCGGTGATCTCGCCGACCGGGAACAGGTTGCGTGCGGCGAACTCGGTCGCGCCCAGTGGGTGCAGCACGGTTACCGTTGCCACCCAGCCCTGTTCGTCCATCAGCCCTCGCATCTGCGTCGGGTCGAAGTCGAACGAGTCGAAGGCCTCGCGGCTGCTCACGACAAGAACCGGATGGACGTTGCCGGCAAACGACAGCCGAGGCGGGTAGGCCGGATCGAGGTCGGCCCGCCTGAGAGCCAGCAACGACAGCAACCGGTCGACGACGTCGTCGTCCATCGGTGTCACCGAGGGCTCGACGCTGGTGAAGGACGCGGTGATCTCACCGTTGGCCGTCTTGGTCGTTTCGATGGCGACGTCGCCGACCGCTGTGTCGAACAGCAACGGCCCGGTGCCGTGGCGCTCGGCGAGCGCCACGGCGGTGGCGACGGTCGCATGGCCGCAGAACGGCACCTCCGCGGCCGGTGAGTAGTAACGGATGCGGACCCTCCGGGGACCGTTGACCTCCGCCGACTCTTGCATGTCAAGCACGAACGCCGTTTCCGAGTATCCGGTATCGGCGGCGAGCGCGAGCATCGCAGCCTCGTCGAGCCCGGTCGCGTCGAGAACGACTCCAGCAGGATTCCCACCGTTCCGCGCGGAAGGCGCGGGGAAGGCGCTGATGCGCAACACGTCCGCCATGACGCCAGCATGCCCCGCATGGGTACTGCGAGACCCTCGGTGTCGGAAGTTTCACCGGGGCTGAGCTTCGGTTTCCGTTCCGATGTTGCTCAAGCTCCTGGACGAGGAAGGCTCCGTGCGGGTGCGGCAGCCCTCCGCCGTGACCAATGTCCCCAGCGTGTTCGCCCCAGGGGAGGCTCACGAGACGACGCCTGCCCGCAGCGGCCGGTAGCCGGTGGGGGCGTACTCGGCCTCGACCGGACAGCGCGGAACGGGCGCGGTTGGGTGGGTGCTGTCCGAACGCGGCCTGCTGGACATCCTCACCCGCGCACTGCGAATCACTCCCCCGTGGCTCCGTCGATGCGCTCGCGAAGCAGGTCGGCGTGTCCGTTGTGCCGCGCGTACTCCTCGATCATGTGCGTGAGGATCCACCGGAGGGAGTAGGGGACGTCGCGCTGGTGCCCGACGATGTCCAGCGACTCGGCCGCGTTGGCCAACTCGTGAGCTCGGGCGCACTCCATGCGCCACAGTTCGAAGGCTTCTCCGCAGTCGGCGTCGTCGACGTCGAAGTCGCCGAACTCGCCGGTATCCCGAAGCCAGCGGTGGGGGCTGTTCTCCCCGTTGAGCACGTTCCGGAACCAGATTCGCTCGACCTCGGCCATGTGCCGGACCAGCCCCAGCAGGGACAACGCTGACGGGGGCACCGCACGCTGCTTGAGCTGCTCGGTGGTCAACCCCGCACACTTCACCGCCAGAGTGTCGCGCTGGTACTGGAGGAACTCGGCCAGCGTGGTGCGTTCGTCGGCCAGATGCGAAGGTTCGTTCCTCTGAAGATCATCCACCGACCCATCGTGCCATGCTCGGCGCAGGCGTCAGAGCGGTTATCACTTACGAGCGACATCGTCACCGCAGACGGAGAGCACGCCGAGACCGGGGGCAGTACTGGCATCGCCAAACACCTGCCGGTACTGCTCCGTCCCTGGCCTGGCGAAACAGCGCTCACCGTTGGCTTTTCGGCGTGTGCTACCGGAAGGCCTTCGACGGCGAGCCCCGGCTGTTCGTACGGGAGGGATCCTTCAGTGCGACGGGTCCGAAGTACCGGCTCGCTGTGAATGCGGCACGTCCCCGGGCAGGACGTAGCTGAGCAGCGGCAGCTCACGGCCGGGTATCGAGCCAGAAACGACAGCGCCGACCAGATCGGCTCCGCGCGACTCGTAGAACGGCTTGGCGCCGGGATCGGACTCGATGCGAATCCGACGGAACCCCAGCCCGCGGGCGGTTCCGCACATGTGGTCCCAGAGCTGTCCGCCGATACCGCGGCCGATGGCGGACGGCTCCACGAACAAGCAGCCCAGCTCCCCTTCCGGGGGTTGCCCCTCCAGGCTGTAGAAGCCCACGGGGCTTCCTCCCCTGTCCGCGACGACCACCCGACGCGCCTCGAGGTCCATCGGATGCAACGTCAGCTCGTCACGGCACGCCTCCAGAAACTCCCGGTCGTATCCCCAGTGACCTTTCGACCGCAAGGCCAGCTCGGTCAAAGCACCCGCCTCGGTGGCAACCGCAGGCCGCAACACGATCTCTTCTACGCCGTACGCCATCCCACCAGCCTGCACCAAGCGATGGATCGGGCCAACAGAGTGCCTGGGCCGGAGGTGTTCAGCGCCCGGGCTCCGGTGTGTGGGTAGCCGGAGGGACACCGTCCGGCCACCCACACACCGCGTCAGTCGGCGCTGCTGTCCCAGCCGTAGTCCGGCAGCGCGAAGAAGGCGTCGCCGTCGAGGCGGTCGACCTGTCCGGACGCCATGGCGCTCAGCAGCGACTCCACACCGGTGCGCACCGACCGCACCAGCATGCCCCTCTGCTTCTGGCCGAGGTCGTCCTGCTGCCCGCGCACTTCGAACAGCACCGAGGCGGAGCCGTTCAACGCGAACGCCGACCGGCCCTGGCCCGCGTACTCCCGCTCGTCGGGGTGGTAGTACCGCCCGACACCGGCCAGCGGTGACTGTTCCCCGTACGCCCGCTGGATGCCCCGCGCCACCGCGAGCGCGTAACGCCGGGACTTGTCCTGGTCGAGCAGCGGCCACTCGGCCTGGTACGCCGCGCCGTCGGCCGCGCCCAGCGGCGGGTAGTCCAGCGCGACGGAGATCAGCTTGCCGTCCTGCGGTCCGCCGGTGATGCGGTCGCACGGTCCCATGTGGTGCAGGTCCACGACCCCGTCCACGGCACCAAACTCGTCGCGCAGCGCCACGTAGACATCGCGGATGGCCCTGGATTCCGGGGCCAGGAAGAACCCGGCGTCCACCTGCCTGCCCGGCAGGTCCCCGGCCCGGGGAACGTAGTCCAGGTCGGGATGGAAGTCCCGGTTGAGGTCGAAGCCCGGCAGCTCGATACCGTCCCCGCGCAGGCCGTGGTACCAGGCGCGCGGGGCGTCCGCGAGCTGCGGGTAGCGCTCCACCACCTCCGACCACGACAGCACGTTCCTCCTCCGGTTCAGCTCACCGCCGTCCGGGTTGACCATGGGCAGCGCGACCAGGGTCACCTCGGAGAGCAGGTGCTCGGTGGCCGCGTCGCGGCTCGTGCCGAGGTCTCGCAAAGTGCCCAGCAGTGCCTCGGTGCCCGTGCGCTCGTTGCCGTGGATGGCGCTCTGCACCAGCAGGACCCGATCGCCCGTGCCGACGCGCGCGGACCACAGTTCCCTGCCGAGCGTGCTCGTGCCGATCTGGCTGACCTCCACCCGCCCTGCCGAGTTCCGCTCGATGTGCCGCAGGGCAGCGCCGAGTTCGGCGTGGTCGGTCCAGCCGTTCCACTGCGGGTCCTCCTGGGTCTTGCACGCGCCCTGGCCCGGTCCCTCGGGCTGCTCCGCCGCCGCGGGCAGGGCCGCGAACCCGGTCAACGCGATCGATCCCGCCGCCGCCAGCGCCACCGGCGTTCTCCAGCGGGGCGAGGGCCTGCGGTCGTGCGCAGCGAACGGCCTGCGCAACTGGTGCCGCGACTGGCTCACACAGTCCTCCTTGGAGGTCGAGGGTGCCCACGGGCACCCGAAACGGTTGTGGTGAGCCAATATCGGACGCGGGCGCGGCGCAAGGGCTGTTCGGGCGGCGCTCGTGTTGCTCTCCGTACCACCTCACGTGCTCCTGCCCGCCTGGTGCTCTCCGGACGCGGGCGGTGCGGACTTCTGCTATTCCCCGGTCTTTCCGTCGATGAGTTCACGGACGATGTCGAGGTGCCCGACGTGGCGCGCGTATTCCTGCAGCAGGTGAAACAGGACGCGTTCCAACGTCGCGGGCGGTGCCTCCGCCCAGCGTTCGCCGGGTTGTCCTACGTCCGAGAGTTCGTGGTCGCGCACGATCTGGTTGCTGCGTGCCGCTTGGTCGCGCAGCGCGTCGATGAGGCCTGCCACGGTCTCGTTCTCCGCTGTGGACCAACGGCCTCGCGGTGCGTCGCCCCACGGCTGGTCGATCGGCTCACCCTCGAATCCCCACACGAGCCAGCGAAGTTCGACATAGGTGAGGTGTTTGAGCAGCGCGAGCGGGGTCCAGCCCGAAGGGAGCCTGCTTGTTCGCAGTTCGCTGTCCGAGAGCCCGTGCAGCTTGTCGATCAGAACCGAGCGGAAGTAGTCGAGATAGCCGAGAAAGACCTCCGCACGCGACTCGCGCGGCTCGGTCGGTTCCGGAAACGGTAGGTCCATCGGGTCAGTCTGTCATCGCACGCCGGGCGGGCAGTCGTCCCAGCGAGTATGCGAGAGGCTGCCGCCGTCGTGAGCGACGGCCGCGGGGCTCTGCCTGAGCACACACGCGGACGGCTTGTCACAGGCGCGTGACGGGCGGGCGGTCCTCCGGCGGCCACCGTGCTGCCGCGGTACCCGTTGAAAACGCTTGGCTTTGTGGTTTCGCGCGGGCATAGGATCAGCGGCATGGCGACGCGGCTTGTTCAGATCGCGATGAACGCTCGGGACGACTCCGCACTGGGCCGGTTCTGGGCCGAGGCGCTCGGCTGGGATGCTTCCGTCGAGGAACCCGGCTTCGTGACCAACTTGGAGCCCGTGGGTTTCGCCTATCCTGATCCGGCCGCCGTCTGCATCGACGTCATTACCGTCCCGGAGCCCAAGACGGTGAAGAACCGTGTGCACGTCGATCTCGCCACCACGTCGGCGGCCCATCACGCGGACCTGGTCGCTCGCCTGAAGAATCTCGGCGCGACACCCGCCGATGTGGGTCAGGGCGAGGTGCCGTGGACGGTCCTGGCCGACCCGGAAGGCAACGAATTCTGCGTGCGGCAGCCCGGGACGACCGACCAGGACACGGGGCCGGTCGCCACGGTGGTGGTCAACTGCACGGACCCCCGGGCCATGGTCCGGTTCTGGGAAGAGGCGATGGACTGGACCGTGCACGAGGTGACCGACGCTCAAGCGGTGCTGCGCTCGGCCACGAACGTCGGCCCGTATCTGGTGTTTCGCCGCACACCCGACGTGAAGACCGTGAAGAACCGCGTCCATCTCGACCTCCGGCCCTACCGCGGTGACGATCGATTGGCGGAAGTGGCCCGGCTGCGGGAACTCGGCGCCACCGACGTCGACCTCGGTCAGGGCGAGGTGCCGTGGACGGTCCTGGCCGACCCGGAAGGCAACGAATTCTGCGTGCTCACCCCGCTCTGACGCGCAGCCTTGCCGACCCGCACCGTGGACACCGGCGACGCCGTCGCCTTCGCCCGAGACGGGTCCTGAGACCAACGACTTTCCGCTTCACCGTGCTGTCCAAGGACCAGCCGGAAGATCACCGCGGAGGCCGGTCCCATGCTGCTGGAGCCGCCTCCGCGGCGATCGATGGCCGAGTGCCTTCCGTTGGCACGGTCATCGCCCGCACGCGGTCCCGCGACACCGGCCCCACCCGTCTCGAACCGTGGCCGGGGGTCCGCGGCCGGGAGGAGCGGTCGGTGAACACCAGCGCGGCACCGGCGAGCGGCACGAGCGCGGCGGCGAGGGCGCTGAGCCAGGAGATCGCCGCGGTCAGGGGGTACCACAGGGTCACGATCCCGACCGCCACCGCCGGAACTCCCGCGCCGAGGTAGAAGGCGAGATACAGCGCGGAACTGATCGTGGCCCGCTGCTCGTCGGGGGCGGCCATGTCGACGGCGGTGCTGGAGCCGCCGTAGGCCAGACCGTGTCCGAGCCCGGCCGCCACGGCCGCGAGGAGGGTCACCGGCAGCGATCCTCCGCCGGTCAGCGCCAGCACGCCGAGGCTGAGCAGGAGGGCACCGAGGCCGACCAATTGCGCCGGTCTCGCGCCGCACCGGGCGACCAGCGGTTGCGACAGTACGGAGAAGGCCAGTACGGCACCCACGATCCCGCCGATGACGGCCAGGTTGTCGATCCCGGCGTGCCTGCTCAGCACCGCGGGGATGACCGCCAGGAACAACCCCGCCGTGGTCCAGGCGAGAAAACCGGTCGCGGCAGCGGCGCCGAAGAGCCGTCGCAGACCGGCGGGGATACGCGGGCGCGTCGGCCGCCACGCGACCGGGCGCGAGCCGCGGGCGGTCACGGCCGACACGCGGCGCCACCCCACCGCCAGCAGGGCCAGGTGCACCCCGTACGGCAATGCCCGCGGTGCCGGCGCGTACTCGGCCAGCAGGCCCCCGGCGACCG
>NZ_KB912618.1:26412-30913 GCF_000383795.1 Saccharomonospora saliphila YIM 90502 | reverse complement strand
CCGGCCAGCAGCCAGCCCGGGCCGTCGGCGAGGGCGAAACACGCGGACGCGAGCGCGGCCGTCACCACGCTGGCCCGCAACACCATCCGGGGTCCGAGCGCGTCCGCCGCCGAGCCGAACAGCAGCAGCGCGGGCGCACTGACCAGTGCGAACATCGCGTAGACCAGCGTCATCGTCAGATCGCTGAACGCGAAGGCGTGCTGATAGCCCGGATACAGCGGGGTGGGCAGATACGCCCCGGCCGTGAGCACCACCAGCAGGTATACGGCCGTGCGTGACTCGCGGCCGTGCGCGCGCGGCACCGTCCGCGCGGCGGTGATACCGGCACACCCGTCGTCAGAGAACTCCCTCAGCAGCACACACCCAGGTTGTCGCGCGTGATTGCTGAAGAGAAGCAAACGTTCGCGCACGGAACCGTGCAAGATGATGACATGATCGATCCGAAGCTGCGGGTGCTCCAACTGGTGGCCCACCACGGCACGGTCACCGCCGCCGCCCAAGCGCTGCACTACACGCCGTCGGCGGTGTCGCACCAGTTGCGTCAGCTGGCCGCCGAACTCGGCGTCGACCTGGTCACCCAATCCGGCCGGGGCATCCGGCTGACCGCCGCGGCCGCCACCGTGCTCCGCCACGCCGAGGTGCTCCAAGCCCAGGTCGAGCGCGCCCGAGCCGAACTGGCCGCCGCCGACGAACCCGGCGGGTCGGTGACACTGTGCGGCTTCTCCACCGCGGCCACCCACCTGCTGCCCCCGGCGGCGGCGACCCTGCGAGACCGCTACCCCCAGCTGGGCGTGCGGGTCATCGAAGCCGAACCCGCCCGGTGCTTCGATCTGCTGTTGGCAGGCGATGCCGACCTCGCACTGCTGGTCGCCACCACCGACACCCCACCGGCCTCCGACACCCGTTTCGACCAGCACCCCCTGCTGGACGACCCCCTCGACCTCGTCGTCCCCAGTGGGCACCCCTTGGCCGGTCGGCGCACGGTCACCCTCGCCGATGCCGCCGACGAACCCTGGATCCTGGGACGGCCCGGCAGCACCTACCACCAGTTGGTGCTCACCGCCTGCATGGCGGCCGGATTCACCCCCACCATCGCCCACTACGCCGACGAGTGGGACACCGGCACCGCCCTGGTCGCCCACCACTTCGGCATCATCCTCGTGCCCCGGCTCGCCCGGTTACACGAAAGCTGGCCCGTCGCCCGCGTCACCCTTCACGGTGAACCCGCCCCGGCCCGCCGGATCCTCGCCGCCACCCGTCGCGGCAGCCGCGAGCACCCCGTCCTCACCGATGCCCTGGCCACCATCACCGCCACGGCCACGGCCCTGCACCCACCACCCCGCCAGCCGAACGATCAGGCGGAATGAGTGCCTGTCGGCGGCGCTGCCCGTGGTGTCACCGCGAGCCGGGGCGGCCTCACCCTCGACCCCGCAGCTCGGCGCGCACGGCATTCCACTGTGGTGTGAGCAGGGCCAGTCGCCGCCGCCGGACCTCGCCGTCGGGCAGGTCGGTGTGCAGACGCAGATCCCGTGCGACCACGAGCGCGCGGTTGACCAGGAACGGCACCTCGATACCGGCCTCGGTGACCCGCGCGTCGATGACGGCGCAGGCACCGGGGTCGGCGGCCAGCAGGGTGCGCAGCACGGCCAGGTCCAAGCCGGGCAGGAACAGGCCCGTGAACTCGAAGTCCAGCAGCCCCCAACCCCCGGTGTCAGTGCGCAGCAGGTTGCCCGGGAGCGGGTCGCCGTGCCCGAGTCGCGTGGGCGTGCCGGCCGCGCCGAGCAGGGCGTGCGGAGGCGTCGGTGTGGACCATTTTCGGCACCCGCACCGGCGGCGGCCGCTCGGTCATCGCCCGGCAGGTCCGGATCTCCCGGGCGAAAACCTCCCGCCAGAACGGGTCCTCGGTGCACAGCGCCTTGACCACCACCGGGCGTCCGTGGCGGCGGCCGAGCACGACCACCGATTTCTCGCTCCTCCGCAGCGTGCCGCCGAGTACGGTGCCGCCGAGATCGAGCCTCGCCAGCCCGTGCGGTGGCGTGATCATCGAGAGAGTGTTGCGCGATCGGCCCGCGCCGTCGAGAGGGCACCGAGCGTGGCGATGTTCATAACCGATCCAGGTGGGCCGGGTAGGGCGCGTAGTGTGATGGGTGCTCGGGGGAGCCAGCGTCGGCCGCCTTCCCGCTCCCGCGTCCCCGACGCTCCGGACCACTGCCGTGCGACGAGGCCCGCACCGGGCGCTGTGGGGCGTGCTTCGACTTCGTCCGCCACGTTCGACCTCCGGGGGACCTTTCGTGCCCATCGCGCTGCTGGCCCTGGCCGTCGCCGCCTTCGGCATCGGCACGACCGAGTTCGTCATGATGGGATTGTTGCCCGAGGTCGCCGCGGACCTCGCGGTGTCGATCCCCGACGCGGGCGGCTACATCTCGCTCTACGCGCTCGGCGTGGTGATCGGCGCGCCGGTGCTGACCATCCTCGGCATGCGCACGCGCCGCAAGACCATCCTGCTCAGCATGCTCGTGCTGTTCACCGTCGGCAACGTGCTCTCGGCGTTCGCGCCGACGCACGGGCTGCTGCTCGCGGCGAGGTTCGTCTCCGGACTTCCGCACGGCACGTTCTTCGGCATCGGCGCCGTGGTCGCGGCGAGCCTGGTGCCGGTCGCAAAACGGGCGCGCGCCATCTCGACGATGTTCCTCGGCCTCACCGTGGCCAACGTCGTCGGCGTTCCGGTGGGAACACTGCTCGGGCAGGCGCTCGGCTGGCGCTGGACGTTCGGACTCGTCGCGGTGATCGGTGTGGCCGCGCTCGCGGCCGTCGCGGCGCTGGTACCCGCCCAGGCCAAACCCGCCGACGTCAGCCTGCGCGGCGAGCTGCGCGCGTTCACGCGGCCGCAGGTGTGGCTGGCCTTCGCCGTGGTGGTGTTCGGTTTCGCCGCCACCTTTTCCTTCTACAGCTACATCAAGCCGGTGCTGACCGAGGTCACCGGCTACACCCCCACCGCCGTCACCGTGTTGCTCGCGGTGTTCGGCATCGGCATGACCGTCGGCACCGCCGTCGGTGGCCCGCTGGCTGACCGCGCCCCGATGACCACCCTGTACGTGTTCCTCACCGCGCTGGCGGGATGCCTGCTGCTGTTCGTGGGCACCGCGCACAGCATGGTGCTGGCCCCGGTCACGGTGTTTTTGATCGGCGCGACCGGATTCGCCGCGATCCCCAGCATCCAGGCCCGCATCCTGGACCAGGCCGTTGAGGCCCCGGCGCTGGGCTCGGCCAGTATCCAGTCGACGTTCAACATCGCCAACTCGCTCGGCGCCTACCTGGGCGGCCTGGTCATCGCGGGCGGATTCGGTCTGACCTCTCCCAGTTGGGTCGGCGCGCTGCTGGCGCTGGTCGGCCTGGGGTTCGCGGTGTTGTCGGGACTGCTGGAGCGGCGGCAGCGCCACGGCGGGCCGGGCACACCGAACACCGGGTGGGTCGGCGCCCGCGAGGCCGACATCCGGATCGGGTGAGTGAGCGCGAGCCCGGGAATGCACGATCGCCCTTGGTCGTTGCCGGGTGTGGGCGGGCCGTCCGCGCCCGGCCCCCAGACGGACACGTAGCAGGAAAAGGACGCGACACGCAATGACACAGGTTCCGACCATCACACTGAACACCGGCGCGGCGATGCCGCAGCTCGGCTACGGCGTCTTCCAGGTCCCGGCCGACGAGGTCGTCGAGCCGACGCTGGCGGCGCTGCGGGCGGGCTACCGCAGCATCGACACCGCCGCGGTGTACGGAAACGAGGAGGGCGTCGGCAAGGCCATCGCCGAATCGGGCATCCCCCGTGAGGACCTGTTCGTCACCACCAAGCTCTGGAACGACCGGCAGGGCTACGACAGCACTCTCGCCGCGTTCGACGAGAGCCTGGCCCGGCTCGGGCTGGACTACGTCGACCTGTACCTGATCCACTGGCCCGCGCCCGGACAGGACCGGTACGTCGACACCTGGAAGGCGTTCGAGAAGCTGCACGCCGAGGGGCGCGCCAAGGCCATCGGCGTGTCGAACTTCCACGTGCCGCACCTGCGGCGCCTGTTCGACGAGACCGACGTGGTGCCCGCGGTCAACCAGATCGAGCTGCACCCGAACCTGCCGCAGTCCGAGCTGCGCGCCTTCCACGCCGAGCACGGCATCGCCACCGAGGCGTGGAGCCCGCTGGGCCAGGGCAAGGGCCTGCTCGACGACCCGACGCTGGCCGCGCTGGCCGACAAGCACGGCAAGAGCCCGGCGCAGATCGTGCTGCGCTGGCACATCCAGCTCGGCAACGTCACGATCCCGAAGTCGGTCACGCCCTCGCGCATCGCCGACAACCTCGACGTCTTCGACTTCGCGCTCTCCGACGACGACGTCGCGGCGATCGCCGAGCTGGAGACCGGCGTCCGCGTCGGCCCGGACCCCGACGCGTTCGGCGCCTGAGACCGCGCTCCCGACGGCCCGCTCCGCGCCGCCTCCGGACACCCGGCGGGGT
>NZ_KB912618.1:22164-26312 GCF_000383795.1 Saccharomonospora saliphila YIM 90502 | reverse complement strand
TCGGCCACGCGC
The DNA here is from genome assembly GCF_000383795.1 of Saccharomonospora saliphila YIM 90502. Taxonomy (GTDB): domain Bacteria; phylum Actinomycetota; class Actinomycetes; order Mycobacteriales; family Pseudonocardiaceae; genus Saccharomonospora; species Saccharomonospora saliphila. The sequence goes on along the minus strand of NZ_KB912618.1, from coordinate 26,300 downwards.
GGCCGCGCCGAGTGGGCCGAGTGCGCCGAGGGGGCCGGGCGGGCGGGGCGCTGACAACGCCGGTCCTGTCCTGAAGGATGGCGCCATGGACGCCATTGGAGGGCTCGTCGTGTTCGCCGTCGCGCTCGTCGCGTTGGCGGGGGTGCTGCACGCGGTGCGCCGCGGCATCCGCACCGGAACTCTCGAACGCAACCCGGCCCTGGGTATCCGCACCGCGGCCACCACCTCGTCCGACGCGGCGTGGCGGGCCGGTCACGTGGCTGCCGGGCCGTGGTTGCTGGCCGCGGCCCGCACCGGCTACGGGGGCGGCGCGGTCTCCGGTGTGCTCATCGTCCTCGTGGCGCTGGGCGTGCTCCCGCCTCCGATCGCGATGGTGGTGCCCGCGTCGGCGCTGGTGGTGATGGTGGTGCTTCTGGTGCTGGGCACCCGCAGGGCGAACCGGGCGGCACGCCGTGTCACCGGGGTGTGAGTCACCGCCGGAGGCGGCCCCAGGGCCATTGACACCGGCGCCGCGCTCGTCTTGACCCTGACGTCGCGTCAACTTCTACCGTCGAGAGCGACGGGATGCGAAGGAGGTGGTGACGCGATGTCCGGCACCGGTGAGTGGTCGATCCAGCAGCTCGCCCGCGCGGCGGGCACGACCAGCCGCACGCTGCGCCACTACGACGACATCGGGCTGCTGCCGCCGAGCCGGGTCGCCGCCAACGGCTACCGATACTACGACGCCGTCGCGTTGATGCGGCTGCAACGCATCCTGCTGCTGCGGGACCTCGGGCTCGGCCTGTCGGCCATCGCCGAGGTCTTGCGCGGCCAGCGGGACAGCACCGCGGCCCTGCGGACACATCTGCGCTGGCTGGAAGCCGAACGGGAACGGCTCGGCAGGCAGATGGAGTCGGTCCGCACGACACTGCGCAGGCACGAGAGAGGAGAACAACTCATGGCCGCCGAATCACTCGACGGGTTCGACCACACCCGATACCGGGACGAGGTCATCGCGACATGGGGCCGCGAGGCCTACGACAGGGGCGAGAACTGGTGGTCATCGCTGTCCACACAGGACCGCGACGAGTTCCTGCGCACCCAGCGCGAGATCGCGGCCGCCTTCGTCGACGCCCACGCGCGCGGCCTCGCCGCCACCAGCGATGAGGTCCAGGCCATCACCGGCAGGCACTACGACTGGGTCAGCGCGGGCTGGCAGGGCAGGCGCCCCTCGGCCGAGGAGTTCACCGGCCTGGGACAGCTCTACGTCGCCGATCCCCGCTTCGCGGCCAACTATCCCGACTCGGCGGAGTTCGTCCGCGACGCCATGCGCGTCTACGCCGAGCGCCAGCTCGGCTGACGGAACCGCCCAGCCCGGGCACGGCTGACAACCGGGCCGAGCGTCGGCGGCCCGGCTGACCGCCGCCGCGAGCGGGAACACGGCGGCTCGGGGCCGGTGGGCCGGTCACGCCGTGCGGAGGTGATACAGCGCGATCCCGGCGGCGACACTGACGTTGAGGGTGTCCTTGCGGCCGTAGGTGGGGATCTCCAGCAGCCGGTCGCACGCGGCCCGCAGAGCCGGGTCGATGCCGGTGACCTCATCCCCGAGCACCAGCGCGACCTTCTCCGGAGGGGCGTAGTCGGCCAGGGTGATCGCGGCCGGGTCGATCTCCAGCCCGACCACCTCGTATCCGGTCTCGCGCAGCGAGGCCAGCAGGGCGCGCACGTCGGCGTGGCGTTCGAAGGGCATCGTGCGCTCGGCACCAGCGGCGGCCTTGGCCAGGCGGCGGGTCTGCAGGTCCCGCAGTTTGGGGTCGCGCTCGTCGCCGGGGTGGGCGGGGTAGGGAGTGAAGCCCGTGACGTGCACGCGATCCACGGCGAACACCTCGCCGGTGCGCAGCAACGACCCGACGTTGTGCACCGAGCGGATGTTGTGCGCGACCACCACGATGCCGCGCTGTCGATGAGCCTCCACGAGCGGCACAGCCTACCGGCCCGGCCGCGTGCTCCCCGCGCGCCCGGGCCGCCCGGTTCAGGTCGCGCCGAGCAGCGTCACCACACCGAGGGCGGCAAGCGCGATCCCGGCCGCCACGTCGATCGCGCGGCGCACCGGAGCCCGACGCAGCACCGCGCCCAGCGACCCGATCGCGGTGACGTAGAGCGCCCACCACACGGCCGCACACACCACCACCGAGGCGCCCAGCAGCACCGTCTGCCCGAACACCCCCGGGCCCGCGGTGACGAACTGCGGCAGGAACGTCAGATAGAAGATCAGCGCCTTCGGGTTGAGCACGTTGTTGAGGAAGCCCTGCGCCACGGGTGAACGGACCAGCCGCGGCGCGTCCGCCAGCGGGTCCGGCCCGCGTGGCCGCCGCCGGGCCGACACGAGCAGCGTGACGCCCAGCACCAGCAGGTAGGCCCCGCCACGACGCGGAGCACGGCAAGCGCCGTCGCGTGGGCGGCCACGACCGCGGCCACCCCGGAGGCCGTCACCAGAGTCAGCGCCGCGAGACCGGCGCAGATGCCCACGACGGCGCGGTAGCCGCGACGGCGGTCGCCGGTGAGCACGGTGCGGGTCACGACCACGAAGTCCGGCCCGGGCACGGCCAGCAGCAGGACCGTGGTGGCGACGAAGACGGGAAACTGAGCGGGCACGGAAACCTCCTACCGGCCGGGACCACGAACCACCCCACGGTCGGACCACACCCGGAAAAGGACAACAACCCCCGGCTAGGATTCGGCGAATGCGCCAATCAGTCGAACTCGATCCGGTCGACCTGCGGATTCTCGCCGAGTTGCAGAACAACGCCCGCATCCCGAACAAGAACCTCGCCGCCGCGGCCGGCATCGCGCCCTCCACCTGCCTGGACCGGGTCAACCGGCTCCGCGAGACAGGCGTGATCCTCGGCTCCGGTGTCACCGTCGACCCCGACACACTCGGCAGACCCCTCCAGGCCCTGCTCTACGTCCGGGTCCAGCCGCACCGGCGCCCGCTGGTCGACCCGTTCGTCGACCACGTGCTCGCACTTCCCGAGACCCGGGAGTTGTATCACCTCACCGGACCCGACGACTTCCTGATCCACGTCGCCGCCGAGAGCGCCCAGTCGCTGCAACGCCTCGTGCTCGACGAACTCACCGCCCGCGACGAGGTCGCGCTGGTGCACACGAACCTGATCTTCCAGCGCTGGCAGGGCGGACCGTTGCTCCCGCCGACGGCCTGAGCCCTCCGCCGCGCGCGTCCGGTTCCACCCGGACCGGCACGCCGGGCACAATCAGGACGATGATCGACCGCCCGCACGCCTCCCCCACGCGGCCCGGCCCCGTGCCCGCGGCCCGCACCTCGCCCGAGCCGGCCACCCTCGCACCGACCGGACCCACCACCCCGGAGGTCACCGCCCTCACCGCCGCCCCGCACGGCGCCGCGGTCGCCGAGGCGGTCGAGCTGCTGCCCGCTCTGCCCCCGGCCGACCCCGCCGACCGCTACTCGGTGCGGCACGTGACCGTGCTGTGGTTGAGCGTGGACTACAGCGCCCACACCCGCCGCGCCTACTACGCGGACCTCGCCGCGTGGCTGTCGTTCTGCCACCGCACCGGACTGGACCCGCTGCGCGCCCGCCGCGCCGACGTCGACGCCTTCAAAGCGACCCTCACCGTCACCGGCCACGACGGGACCACCCGCCCGGCGGCCCCGTCGACGGTGGCCCGCACCCTGGCCGGGATCTCGAGCTGGTACCGCTACCTGCAATCCAACGACGTCGCCGACCGCAACCCCGTCGACGCCGTCACCCGCCCCCAGCGCGACAAGGCATCTCCGCTGCCCGCACTCGACGAACACTCCACCGCCACCCTGCTCGACCACGCCGAGACCCGCGCCCGCCGCCTCGACACCGAGGGCGCCTGGCGTGACGCCGCCCTGGTCTCGCTGCTGTTCCACACCGGACTGCGCGTCTCCGGCCTCACCGGAGCCACCGTCGCCGACCTCGGCACCGACTCCGGCTACACGATCCTGCGCTACACCGGCAAAGGCGGCAGGCGGGACCTCGTGCCCGTGGTGGCGCCCGCGCTCCGGCCGCTGGCGCGCTACCTCGCGCTGCGCGGCGACCGCCTCGGCATCCCTCCCGAACGCCTCGACGGCCCCCTGCTGGCCACCTGCCCCC
>NZ_KB912618.1:19544-22064 GCF_000383795.1 Saccharomonospora saliphila YIM 90502 | reverse complement strand
GCTGGCCGACTGCCGCGACAGCCTGGCCGAGACCCGCCGCGAACTCGACCGCGCCCACACCCGCGTGGACCAGCTGCTGGCCACCCGCGCACCGGACGACGAGTCCGCTGCCCGCCACCCCGCAGACAACGCCGAGTGACCCAGCGTGCCTCGCGCCCCCGGGAGGCATCCGGTCGCCGCGAGTGCCTTCCCGGCGACCGGATGCCGCGGGCAAGGCACTCGCGCCGCCCAGCGCGGCACCGGGTTCCGTCACCGCGCTGGGCGGCGGCGCGTGGGTTTGCCTGCCGCGCGGCGAGGACGGGGCCCGCCGGTGCCGACCAGGTGCCACAGGGCTGTCCACTGATCGGCGGTGAGATCCTTCGGCAGTGCCCGCGGTGACACCCCGTGCGCGCGCAGCCAGGTGGCGAGCGTGGCCCGGTCGACTCCGGTGACGCGGGTCAGGACCTCCCGCAGGCCCCGGCCCGGGCCGGTGAACACGTCACCGACGAACCGCTGGTACCCCGCCCGGTCGTCGACCAGGGGACGGTCGCGGCGGGTGAGCGTCAGCAGCCCTGCGTCGACCGACGGCACGGGCCGGAACGCCCGCGCGGGCACCCGCCGGTGCAGGTCGAACCGGTACCACGGCCACCACCGGGCCGTGAGCAGGCTGGCCCCGCCGACACCGGCGCGCCGCCGGGCGACCTCCCACTGCACCAGCAGGACGGCGTTGTGCCAGTGCCGCGCGGCCAGCAGGCGCTTGATCACGGGGGTGGTGAGGTGGAACGGCACGTTGCACACCAGCACGTGCGGCGTACGGGGGAAGCGCACGCGCAGCAGGTCGTCGTGCACGACGGTGACGTGGCCGGGGGTGCGGCGCCGCAGCCGCCGCACCCGCACGGGGTCGATCTCCACGGCGGTCAGGGGCCGGCCCGACCGGCTCAAGGGCAGGGTCAGAGCCCCGTCACCGGCGGCGAGTTCGACGAGCGGACCGTGTGTGCGGGCCACCAGTCCCGTGATCGTGGCGATCACCGACCGGTCGACGAGGAAGTTCTGGCCGAGTTCTTCTCGGCCGCCCGGATAGGGCGAAGGCATGGGGAGGCTCCGTACGAGGACGAGAGGCGGAGCCGGGCAGCACGACGAGGCCGCACCGGCATGAACCGAGCGATGCGGCGAAAACCGACGTCAGAGAGTCAGTCCGCCGTCAGGCGCGACGCAACCTGACGAAGAACACGGCGCTGAACAACGTCCCCATGAACACAGACGGTAGCAGCATTCCGGTGACCGGCGGAATGTGACCACCGCGACGTCCGCTTTGACACGCGGTACACCATTCGCCAGGCTGGTCGGTAGCGGAGGGGAGTACCCACCCTGCCGAAATCGTCACTACGGCGGCCCCGCGGCCACCCGGTCTCGGCACCGTCGCCGCGGGGCCGCCCGCGGCGACGGCCGGGGAGACCTCCGGTCCCTGAAACGGAACCGGAGGTCCTCGATGACGGTTGCCTGGTGGGCCTGGGCCGGTGTGCTCGGTGTCATCCTGTTCATGCTGGCGGTGGACCTGCTCGCCCACCGCCGCGCGCACGTGGTGTCGGTGCGGGAGGCCGCCGCCTGGTCGGCGGTGTGGGTCGCCCTCGGTGTCGCGTTCGGCGCGCTCGTGTGGTGGGTCTGGGGCGCGGAGTTCGCCGGCCAGTACTTCGCCGGATACGTGATCGAGAAGTCGCTGGCGGTGGACAACGTCTTCGTCTTCGCGATCATCTTCAGCTACTTCGCCGTGCCACGCGAGTACCAGCACCGCGTGCTGTTCTACGGCGTGCTGGGCGCGCTGGTGTTCCGCGCGGCGTTCATCGCCGCCGGATCGGTGCTCATCGCGAGTTTCTCGTGGGTGCTGTACCTGTTCGGCGCGTTCTTGGTGTTCACCGGCGTGCGCATGGCGCGGCAGCGGGAGGAGACGGTCGACGTCGAACGCAGCGTGGTGCTGCGGGCGTTCCGGCGTGTCGTTCCGGTCACCGACGACTACGAGGGGCAGCGGTTCCTGGTACGGCGCGCGGGCCGGTGGGTGGCCACTCCCCTGCTGGCCGTGCTCGTGGTCGTCGAGGTCACCGACATCGTGTTCGCCGTGGATTCCATCCCGGCGATCTTCGCGGTCACCCAGGAGCCCTACCTGGTGTTCACCTCGAACGCGTTCGCGATCCTGGGCCTGCGTGCGATGTACTTCCTGCTCGCCGACCTGATGCACCGCTTCGTCTACCTCAAGGCGGGCCTGGCGGTGGTGCTGGTCTGGGGTCGGGGTGAAGATGCTGCTGCTCGACGTGTTCCACATCCCGACCTGGCTGTCGTTGGCCGTGGTCGCCGCCGTGCTCACCATCGCCGTGGCCGCCAGCTGGCGCAGCACCCGAGGCACCACACCCGAGCGCCGAGACCACACCCACCACCCCCACCCCACCCCGAGTAACCGCGACGTTCGCCCCCTCGCGGCCTGCGAGTTCAGGGAGCGCGTGACCTCGCCGAGGGCATCAGCAACGCCGGGGTGCCCGCGGAACGCAT
>NZ_KB912618.1:6120-19444 GCF_000383795.1 Saccharomonospora saliphila YIM 90502 | reverse complement strand
GACCCCGCCCGCCCTGGCGGGAAACCACTGACCCAGCGCGACGTGTGGCAGACCCTGCGCCGCCTGGCCCGCCACGCGGGCCTGGCCGCCGCCGACACCCTCTCCCCGCACACCGCGCGCCGCACCACCGGCACTCTGCTGCTCTCCCGCGGCGTACCCGTGCAGAAGGTGCAGGACCTGCTCGGGCACGCCGACATCCGCACCACCCGGGACCGCTACGACGCCCACCGGCACAAACTGGACAGCTCCCCCACCCACACCCTCGCCCAGATCCTCGCCGAACACCGCGACGGCACCTGACCCGCGACCGGCGCCCGCGGTGTGGCCCGGCGCGTGGCGTGCGCCGGGCCACACCCGCCCCACCGCTAGGGTGCGGACATGATTTCCCGGTTCGTCGCGCTGGGTGACTCGTTCACCGAAGGGGTCGGAGACGACGATCCCGCCGCACCCAACGGTGTGCGCGGATGGGCAGACCGGGTCGCCGACCAGCTCGCCCACCACCACCCCGGCCTCGCCTACGCCAACCTCGCCATCCGCGGCAGGCTGCTGCCGCAGGTCCTGGCCGACCAACTCACCCCCGCCCTGGACCTGGCGCCCGACCTGGTCACGCTCTACGCGGGCGGCAACGACCTGATGCGCCCCAAGGTCGACATCGACGCCCTGTGCGACGACTACGACCGCGCCGTCGGCGCGCTGGCCGCCACCGGCGCCACCGTCGTCCTGTTCACCGGGGTCGACGGTGTGGCGGACCCGCTGTTCCGGAAGATGCGGGGCCGCACCGCCATCTACAATGAACACGTGCGGCTCATCGCCGCCCGGCACGGCGCCCGGCTGGTGGACATGTGGGCCCTGCGCGCGCTACGCGACCGGCGGGTGTGGTCGGACGACCGCATCCACCTCAACACCCACGGCCACACGCTCATCGCCGCTGCCGTGCTCGATGTTCTCCGCATCGACCACGACCTCGCCGCGGTCGATCTGGGGCCGCGCCCGACGCCGTCCTCCCGGAGGGAACGGGCGGAGAACCTGCGCTGGGCACGCGAGCACGTCTGGCCGTGGATCAACCGCAGACTCCGGGGCACCTCCTCCGGCGACGGGCTGACCCCGAAACGGCCCGACCTCCGACCCGTGACACCCGCCTCACACCAGCGGGACACCCGGCCCGCGCTGTGACCCGGCCCTGGGCTCCCGAAGCTGACCCGAGGGGCAAAGTAGCCGGGAGCATCAAGTCTTGGCCCAGCTCTGGTCCCGTTGCAGGGTGCGGTAGACGGTGGCCCTGCCGATCGAGAACAGCTCAGCGAGATCGTTGATGCTGTAGTCGCCGGTGCCGTGCATGCGTCGTAGTTCGGCCTGTTGCTTCTTGCTGAGCTTGGGCTGTTTGCCGCGCAGCTTGCCCTTGGCGCGAGCGACGGCCATGCCCTCACGGGTGCGCATCCGCAGCAGGTCGACCTCGAACTCGGCGAACGTAGCCAGGATGTTGAAGAACATCTTTCCCATGGGATCGGCCGGGTCGTAGACCTGCCCGCCCAGCGACAGCTTGATCCCGCGATCCGCGAGGTCGTCGCCATTGGCGCGAGCATCCGGCACCGAGCGGGCCAGTCGATCGAGCTTCGGCACGACGAGCGTGTCGCCGCTTCGTACCGCGGCGAGTGCTTGGTCGAGGCCGGGCCGGGCTCGTTGGGTTCCGGTCAGGCCGTGGTCGAGATACATCCGCTCACTGGTGACGCCGAGCTCGGCCAGGCGCTGGCGTTGGGCGGTGAGGTCTTGCTCGTCGGTGGAGCAGCGCGCATAGCCGATGATCGTCTCGCTCATGGCCGCCGACCGTACGGTTAGCCCCCGACAAGTGAGATTGCCACCGGACCACCTATCTGAGACACCGCAGGTCCAGCTCACGATCCGTCCGAGCTGGCGGCGTGCGGTGTCCGGTTGGGGTTCCCTGCCGTAAATGGGGCAGGGAACCCCTTGCGACGCTCTGCTTTCGCAGCTCAGTCGGTGGTGGGCGGGATCGGGTGGTTGGCCTGTAGTAGTCCGTGCGGGTCGTGCTCGGTCTTGAGTTGGGCGAGTCGCTGGTAGTCGGCGGGTTCGAAGGCGGTGCGCACTTGCTGATGATCGAGGGGGCCGAAGGTGAAGTTGAGTGACCGTCCGAGAGCGTGTGGGGCGAACCCTGCGAGAAGCTGATCGTGCAGTGCGGTCACGCTGTCGAGTTCGCTGGTCTCTGTTAGGGACAACATGCCCAGCGAGTAGTTGGCGTCGCGGTGACCGAGGGCGTTCAGTGTCTGCGGGGGTTGGGCGAGTGCGCCGCCGAGGTGACGAAGTCCGACGACACAGCTATTGGAGGCTGACGGGCCGACTTGGTGGACCAGTGTGGTCAGTTCCTGGGGGTCGAGGTCGTCGAGCAAGAGGCTGGTTCCGCGGTAGCCACTGGGTTGGTCGGGTTCGTCGAATACGGCGCCGGATTGGGAGTACGGCAGTTCGCGCAGCGTGTCCTGCAGCACTGGTCCGAGTGCTCGGAGCGGCTCGACGAGCTTTTGGCCCTGTTCGGCCGGCCCGGCGTAGCTGATCTGTACTTGGGCGACATGGCGGCCACGCATTAGCTCGGGGACCATGGGCAGGTCCGGGAACGGAATCACCGACACGGCCGAGGTCATCTCGTCGGGCACCGAGGCGGTCCACTCCCGCCAGGCGTGCAACACCTCGGGGACTTCAGCGAGGTCGACGAACAGACAGCCGCCATAGAGTCGTGCGACCGGCATCAGGGCGATCTCCATGCCGGTGACGACACCGAAGTTCCCGCCGCCACCACGCAGCGCCCAGAACAGATCCGGCTCGTCGCTCGCGGTCACCCGGCGAAGGCGACCATCGGGGGTCACCACATCCAGGTGGTGCACGTGGTCAGCGGCGAAGCCGTACCGCCGAGCCAGTAGCCCGATCCCGCCGCCGAGCGTGTAGGAGACCGCGCCCACACCTGGCAGGCTGCCGGACAGTGGCGCCAACCCTTGCACAGTCGCGGCGTCGATCACGTGCTGCCAGCTGGCACCGGCCTCGACCCAGGCGGTCGCTGTCTGCGGATCAACGTCGACGCCGCACATGCGGCGCGTGTTGATCAACACGCCGCCGTGCATGGCGCTGCTGCGCCCGTGACCGGTGGCCTGCACCGCCACCGGCATGCCACGGCTGGCAGCGAACTCGACCGCAGCGCGCACGTCCTGCTCGTCGGCGGCCTCGACCACCACCGCAGGTTCATGCGGCTCAAGCAACTGGAATCCAGTGCTGTCCTGGTCGTATCCGTCATTTGCCGAGGTAAGTACCGAGCCGTGCACACGACTGGCCAGTTGACTGGCCGTGGTCTCTTGATCCTGTGTCGTTTCAGTCATGCCGCCACGCTAGAAACTCTTCCGGTCAGAGAGCGTCCTCAGGAAGTGGCAATGTGGTGTGCGTGGGTGACGAACCGATGCGCAGGGACACGCCGGGGCGGATGCTGCGGCTGCTGTCGCTGCTGCAAAGCAGACGCGCATGGTCCGGCGCGGAGCTCGCCGAGCGGCTCGGGGTCACGGAACGAACCCTGCGTCGAGACATCGACCGGTTGCGTGCGCTGGACTACCCGGTGATCGGTACCACCGGCACCAATGGCGGGTACCGACTCACCCCCGGTAACAACCTGCCTCCGCTGCTGCTGGCCGACGACGAAGCCCTCGCCGTCGCTGTCGGGTTGGTCTATGCCGCCAGCGGCAGCATCGCCGGTATCGATGACAGCTCGCTACGCGCACTGGTCAAGCTCGAACAAGTGCTGCCATCCCGCTTGCGCCCGCAATTGGCCGCCCTCACGGGCACGACCACTGCCGTGGCCAACCGCGATACCGCGCAGGTCGATCCCAACGTGCTGGCGGTGCTCGCCGCATGCAGCCGCGAGCAGGAGATCATCTCCTTCGACTACTACGACCGGGCCGGCCAGCCCAGCAGCCGCCGGATCGAACCGCACAGCCTGGTCACCGTGCACGGATTGTGGTACCTGCTCGCCTACGACCCCGACCGCGACGACTGGCGCACCTTCCGCGTAGACCGGATCCACCGGCCCAGCCGCACGCACCGCCCCAACACGCCGCGCGAACTGCCCGCCCCGGACGCGGGCAGCTACCTCGCCCGATCGTTCGCCACAGCCTCATACCGGTACACGGCGCGCATGACCGTGCAGCTGTCCGCTGATGCCGTGCGCGCTGGCGTCTTCGGCCCTATCCCCGGAGACATCAACGACGATGGGCCTGACCGGTGTACCGTCCGGCTCAGCGCCGACTCCCCACAGCTGGTGACCCAATACGTGGCTGTGATCGCCGCGCTCGGCGCTCAGTTCAGCCTTGAAGCCCCCGACGAGATCACCGCTCGCCTACGCCGCATGGGACGGCGATTCACCGAGTAACTCACCACGAGCAAAGCGTCTCACGAGAGGATCCATCAGTGAGACCGGCCCGGGAGATCGAGGCGAGTGTCCATGTCCAGCCGGAACCGGCCGTAGGGGTTGATGTGCGACCAGAACAGCGGGCTCAGCGCACGTCGATCCTCGGCGCTCAGTAGCTCGTGCCAGCCGGGGCTGTCGAGGACGTTCTGCAACAGCAGGGTGTTGACGTGCACCAGCGCGGATTGCAGCAGGTGCAGGGCGAGCATGGAGACCTCGGCGTGCTCGCGGTCCGGGCCGGTGAGATCGCCGTCTTTGCCGTAGAACAGCACGGTGTTACCGGAGTTCCAGTTCTCCACGACCTGCAACCCGCCGTGGATCTCCCGGCGCAACTCCGGTGAGGCGAGGTAGTCGCAGGCAAAGATCGTGCGCACCTCGCGGCCGAGTTCTTCCAGCGCCTGGTAGGTGGGGTGTTTCGGCCCGCCGCGGGTGAACCGGCGCAGGATCGACTCCGATTCCGCGGTGCCCAGCCGGAGCGCGGTGGCGTACTTGACCATCTGGTCGTACTGCTGGGCGATGAGATCCCACTTGATCGGCCGGGTCAGCACCGGGCCGAGGTGCGCCCACGCTCCGGTGTCGTCGGGGCGGTACAGCCGGATGGAGCCGATGTTCTTCAGCCGGGGCAGCAGACGGAAGCCGAGCAGCTCGGTGAAGGCGAAGCCGACCACGGAGGCACCGTGGGTGTCGACGTAGTTGGCGTCGATCTCGGCGTCGGTGCAGTGCCGCAGCAAGCCCTCGATCATCGCCGCGACCTCGGACGACGAGCAGCTTTTGAGCTGGGAGTAGATGCAAGTCGAGCGGCGTTCGACGTGCCAGTAGATCATCACGCCTGGTCCGCCGTAGCGCTGGTGGAACTCGGTCATCAGGTTCGATTCCCACGAGCCGAACTTCTTCGAGTCCGACGCGCACGCGGTGCCCTGCCCCCACCATTGCGGGTCGCGGGCGGCGAAGGTGGCGTTGACCAGCTTCGCGATCGCTGCCCGCAGGTTGTCGCGGGTGATGAAGTGCCGGCGCACGTGCCGCAGCTCGCGCTCGGTCTCGCCGTGCTCGCCGGTGGACACCAACTGCCGGATGCCGATGTTGGTGCCCAGCGCGAACAGGCACAGCAACAACCGCCGACGCAGCGTGGACCGGTCGATGACCTCACGGGAGGCCACCGAGGTGAACTGATCGGTGAACTCGGTGAGGAAGTCGGCGTCCTTGAGCACGTCCAGCAGATCCAGGGTGCCCCAGCGGCGGGACCACCTCATCCTTGACCGCCTGCAACGTGCGCGGTTCGGGCAGCGCGTCGAGCTTGGGCACGGTGATCCACGGTTCGCCACGGCGGCTGGTGATCCGCACCCCGCCCGCGCTGCCGGTGGCCAGCGCACCATCGAACTCGCCCAAGGCGGTGGTCAGGCGCTCGCGCAGCCCGGCGATGAACTCCTCGGCCTCGCGAGGTTTCCGCAGGGCCTCGTAGTGCACGTCGCGGGTGGCCTCGAAGTCGGCAGGCAGGTCATCCTCCGGGTTGCGCCACCGATTCGCCCCGGCCACGTACACCTCGCGGCGCCGCAGCGCCTCCCGCAACGAGACCAGCACGCACAGCTCGTAGGGGATGCGCTCGACGCGGCCCCGCTCGTCGACGACCGCGTCCCGCCAGGCTTTCGGCACCACACCCTCAATAGGCACCGTCTCGCCCGCATCGTAAAAGCGGGTCTTGCCGTCGACGTCGGCGTAGCGTCCGAGCAGTTCCAGGGCCTGCATGATCGGGCGGTAGGCGGTGTTGTTACACCGAAACTCCAGCGCGGACAGCAGGGCGGGCAGCATCCGCCGGTAGTAGTTCGAGTACGAGCTGCGCACCACGGTGCGCACCCTGGCCTGGAAGGCGCGTTCGTTGGCCTTGGCCTCTTTGACCAGCTCGTGCAGCGTCTTCTCGCCCACCACCGGATACAGCGCGCTGCGCACCAGCTCGTTAGGGTGGTCCACGGCGGCCTCGGCCAAGCGAAACAGGATGCCTTCCTTGCCCCGCACGCGCCGCAGATCCTCGGTCAGCTCCCGCTCCACCCGCCGATCAGACCGAGCATTGATCTTGTGAACGAGGCCGATCAGCAACTCCACCAGCGCGTCGGTGATCTCCGCCGAGCGGCGCCAGCACAGTGCCGACAACAGCGTCAGCCGCACCGCACGGGGCGCGGCGCGCAGATCAGAGGGGTACGAGCGCATCGCTCGCGCTCGCCAGGCATCCACCAGCTTCTCGGAGGCGTCGGCGAACAAGCCGTCCGGTAAGCCGAGTTGGCGCACCGCCGTGAGCTTGTCGATCTCGCGCAGCAGCGTCTCCAGCCCCACCTGACCGGGGTCAGCCTTCAACTCCGCCAACAGCCCGCGTGCTGTGTCCTGTTCGGCGACCAGGCCCTCCAGCGCGGTCACGCACTCCTCGGAGAGGCGTTCCGTTGTGCGCTGGCAAAACCGCTGCTCGAACGTCGAGCGAGCCGAGCCGACGATGCGGTCGAGCCGCCCTGGAGGTTCGATGTGCTCGGCGCGGCAGCGCACCAGCACCGCCTCACGCAGACGCTCCTCAGTCAGCTCGACCGGGCAGACCTCCTCCGCCAGCCACGCGGCGAGCTTGTCCTCGTCGCCACGGGAGAACTCGCGGAAGCCGAACGCGGCCCGGATCTGCGCCCGATGTCCCTTGATCGACCGAGACCGCCATGAGTACCGGCCGAACTCCTCAACGGGTACGCCGACCTGCTCGGCGACGTAGTCCACCGCCCGGGGCGGAATCTCCTCGGCATAGCGCGGAAACCGCGCCTCGATGTCGAAGAACTTCAGCAACAACGCGAACCCGAGCCGCGTCGACCCGGTCTTGTTGCCCACCAACCGCCAGTCCTCACCGACCAGCGTCCATGAACCCACCAGCTCATCCGGCTGCCACTCACGCTGCATCCGCGAACGCTACCGATCACCGACCACGCCCTTGAGCGGACCACCTCCGCTACCTTGCCCCTCGGGTCAGCTTCGGGAGCCCAGGGCCGACCCGGACGGGACACCTCCACCACGTCCACGACCCGCCCCTCGGAGGGCTCCGCCGCTGACGAACCGCGCTCGCACCTGTGTCGCGCTCACTGTCTCGGGGAGGTGACCACAAGCGGCACGGGGCTCCCTCGGCCGCACCGGCATCACCCGCCGTGACCGCACAGAAAAACGGCAGGTGCCCCCGTCACGCGGGAAGACACCTGCCGTGTCGTGCGGGCCGCCAGCCACGGCCCGTCACCACCGCACTACTGCTGCCGCGGACCACCCAACGGCGGACCCTGACCGCCCTGCGGCGGCGGGTAACCACCCGGCTGCGGCGGCTGCTGCTGTGTGGGCTGCTGCGGCGGGGGCGGATTGTCCTTGTCCTGCTCACCCCGCGCCGGAGGCCCGCCCCGCTGCCCGCCGGTCAAACTCTGCAACGCCGACGGCGGCGGAGTGGGCGTACCACCCTCGCCGGAGTTCAGCGGCCCCGGCACCTCCTGCCGCGCCACGGCCTCCGCCTCGCGCACCGCCTCGGCCACCTTCGGGTCGGTGGCGGTGTCGAACCAGCTCGCCACCTCCTCGTCGTCCAGCTTCGGCATCGCCGGAGCCTCCTCGCGGGACGGCTCGTAGCGGAACACCCCGTCCTCGCCGGGCGTGCCGAACTGCTTGGCGAACCCTTCCAGCGCCTTGCCGTACTCGCTCGGCACCAGCCACACCTTGTTCGCGTCGCCCTGCGCCATCTGCGGCAACGTCTGCAGATACTGGTAAGCCAGCACCTCCGGCGTCGGCCTACTCGCCTTGATCGCGGCGAACACCTTCTCCACCGCCTTGGCCTGCCCCTGCGCCTGCAGGTACCGCGCGGCCCGCTCACCCTGCGCCCGCAGGATGCGGGACTGACGCTCCGCCTCCGCGGCCAGGATCGCCGCCTGCTTCGACCCCTCGGCCGCCAGAATCTGGCTCTGCTTCTGCCCCTCGGCCGTCTTGATCGCCGACTCGCGCTCACCCTCGGCCGTCAGGATCATCGCGCGCTTCTCCCGATCCGCGCGCATCTGCTTCTCCATCGAATCCTGAATCGACGGCGGCGGGTCGATCGCCTTGAGCTCCACCCGCGCCACCCGGATGCCCCAGCGCCCGGTCGCCTCGTCCAGCACGCCCCGCAACTGACTGTTGATCTGATCGCGGGACGTCAGCGCGTCCTCCAACGACATCGCGCCGATCAGATTCCGCAGTGTCGTCGTCGTCATCTGCTCGACACCCACGATGTAGTTCGACACCTCATACACCGCGGCCCGCGCGTCCGTCACCTGGAAATACACCACCGTGTCGATCGACACGGTCAAGTTGTCGTGCGTGATCACCGGCTGCGGCGGGAACGACACCACCTGCTCCCGCAGGTCCACCTTCGCCCGCACCCGGTCGAAGAACGGCACCAGGAAATTCAACCCGGGCGAGGCGACCGTGCGGAACCGCCCCAACCGCTCGACCACCGCGGACTGCGCCTGCGGCACCACCATGAGCGCCTTCGCGACCGTGACGATCACGAGCAGCGCCAGCACAGCGACAACGATCAAACCCGCTGTCGACATCACCTGCTCCTTTTGTTATCCGTGCGAAGACTTGGCCACCCACCCCGGGGTGCCGGGCGTCACAGCGCCCTCGACACGACAGCGGTCGCCCCCGCGATCTCCACGACCGTCACCGTCGCGCCCTGTTCGATCACCTCACCCTCGGCGAGGCTGCGCGCCGACCACACGTCGCCACCGATCTTGACCTGACCGCCGGAATGATCGACCTCGGACACCGTCACCGCGCTCGTGCCGATCAACGCCTCGGTGTTGGTCCGCAACCCTGCCCCAGCCAGGAAACGCCGCTTCAACGCCGGGCGCGCCAGCACCAGCAACCCCACCGACACGAGCGCGAACACGAGCACGTCGATGATCGGATTGCCGCTCACGGCCGCCGAACCCGCGCCCGCGAGCGCGCCGATCCCCAGCATGACCAACACGAACTCGCCCGAGACGACCTCGGCCACGATGAGACCGCCACCGACGATGAGCCAGATAAGGGCCGGTGTCATGCGCCCATACTCGCAGACCCAGCACGATGACACCGAGTAGTCCGCACCCTGTGACCGACGCGTGACCTCCCGCAGCGGCGCACCACCGCGCCGCTCACCCGTCCTCCGAGGTCACAAAGTCGATCAACCGCTCGACCGCACCCAGCAACCCGGCCTCGACATCACCGAACCCGCGCACGGCCGACGACACCCGCCGCCACCCCTCCCACGGGTCCGACCACCCCAGCGCGGCACACACCCCACGCTTCCACTCCACCCCACGCGGCACCTCGGGCCACGCCGCGATCCCCACACTCGCCGGCTTCACCGCCTGCCAGATGTCGACGTACGGATGCCCGGCCACCAGGACGTGCTCATCGTCGACCTGCCCGGCCAGCCGCGACTCCTTGCTGCCCTCCACCAGATGGTCCACCAGCACACCCAGCCGACGCCCCGGCCCCGTCCCGAACTCCGCGACCCGCTCGGCCAGACCGTCCACCCCGTCCAGCGGCTCCACCACGATGCCCTCGACCCGCAGATCGTGTCCCCAGATCCGCTCCACCAACTCGGCGTCGTGCACCCCCTCGACCCAGATCCGCGAGTCCCGGGCCGTGCGCGCACGCAGACCCTCCACCCGCACCGACCCCGACGCCGACCGCGCCGCGCCCGCCCGCGCGGACACCCCGCGCGGCCGCACCAGCGTGACCGGCGACCCCTCCAGCAGAAAGGCACCCGGAGTCAGCGGAAACACCCGGTGCCTGCCGTGCCGGTCCTCCAGCACCGCACCACCGTGCTCCACCCGCACCAGCGCACCGCAGAAACCACTGACGGCATCCTCCAGCACCAGCCCCGGCTCCGCCGCCACCTCGGGCACCACCCGCCGGGAACGCCGGGCCGACGGACCCGCCAGCACATCGTCATAGGAGTGGGAACGCACAAGCGCGCACCGTAGTGGCCCACCACGCCCGGGTCACGACGCCACGCCGCACCGGCCGCGCTCACCCGCCCCCGACATCCGGCCCCGCCACACCGACACCGCAGGCGACCCGGGCCGCGAGCCCATCCAGCAAATGCCGCAACCCCAGCTCGAAGCTGTCCACCCCGGCCTCGAACGCGCCCGCGCGCACCACCCGCCGCACCATCGACAACTCACCCACCGCCAGCGTGCCCTCGATCAACGGCTCGTGCGCGCTCCACCACTCGCGCTCACTCACCCCAAGCCGCCGCACCGCCTGAACCCGCGCCACCGACCGCCGCGCCGCACCCCGCACGAACGCGTCGACGGCCTCCACCGTCGCGACCAGCTCCCCCGCGGGCAGCCCCGCCCCGGACAACGCCGACAACGCCGCGTCGAACCGGCGCACGGCATTCGGCCCCGGCGGGGCATCCGCCGGGGCCTGCAACACCCACTCGTGCCGGTGGTACAGCGCCCAATCCCGGCGCGCCCACCACTCCACCCGTTCCCGCCACGACACCGACGGCCCGCCCGGCACAGCGACGTCGGCCAGCACGGCATCGAGCATCAGACTGACCAGATCCGACTTCCCGGGCACGTGGGTGTACAACGACATCGTGCCGATCCCCAGCCGGTCGGCCACCGCCCGCATCGACAACCGGTCCAACCCGTGCGCATCGGCGATCTCGACCGCCGTCCACACGATCGTGTCCAGATCCCGTGTCGGCTTCGGCCCCCGCCGCGCACCACGCTCGGCCCGCCACAACAGCCGCACCGTCCGGGTGTCCGCTTCCGGGTCACCGGTGTCCGCCGTCACAGCCGGGCAGCCTAACCCCCGACCCGCGCCCGCCCCACCCCCGGGGGCCGCACGACGGCCGCTCAGCATGACGGCCCCTCAGAACAACGGCCACGGAACGGCGTGCCAGTCCTCCCCCGGCTCCGGAAACACCCCCGCCGCGAGCAGCGTGTCCGTCCGCGCCACCAGCGCACGTCGCTCCGCGGAGGTCAAGTGCTCGGCCAACGCCGCACCCAGGCCATGATCGAGGGCCCACCGCAGCTTGCGCAGCTTGTCCACCACCGCACCGGGCAGCGGCTCACCCACCCACCCCCACAACACGGTGCGCAACTTCGGCTCCCGGTGCAGGCAGACCCCGTGATCCACCCCGTACACCCGGCCGTCCACACCGGGCAGCACATGCCCGCCCTTACGGTCGGTGTTGTTCACCACCACATCGAGCACCGCCAGCTCACGCACTCCAGCCGCCGCCGAATGCGCCAGCACCACCGGCTCACCCGACGCGTCCCGAGCGTGCAGCACCGCCCGCCAGTCCGCGGGCACCTCACGAGGCGCGCACACGTCCACCAGGCCGTCGTCCCGGGTCTCGACCCACAACTGCACCATGCCCTCACCGAGCGGGCCGTCCCGCAGCACCGTCGGCGGCACGTTGCCCAGCTCGGCCTCCCGCGAGATCCAGTACGTCGACACCTCACGCCCGGCGAGCGTGCCGTCCGGAAAGTCCCACAGCGGACGCTCCCCCGCGACCGGCTTGTACACCACACGCCCCTCCACGCCGTCCAGCGCCACCCGGCACACCAGCGTCGTGTTGGACGCGTCCACCAGCTGCCCCTCGAGCTCCAACCGCCCCCGCGAGACCAGCTCGACGGCGGCGGGATCGGTCGGGTCCAGCTGCTCGGACACCGCGGGGTCAGTCCTCGTCGAGGTCGGTGGTCGTGTCGGTGCCCGTCAACTCCGCGTTACGCCGATAGCCGTTCTGCCGGGGGCAGATATGCCCCGCCGGGTCCAGCGGCTCGCCACACAACGGGCACGGCTTGCGCCCCGCGTTGACCACCCGGTCGGCCCGCGCGGCGAACGCCCGCGCCACCGCGGGTTCGAGGAACACCCGGACCGCGTCCGGACCCTCCTCGGTGTCGTCGAGCACGACGGCCTCGTCCACCTCGCCCTCGGTGATCGCCAACAACTCGATCACCACGGCCTTACTCTCGGCGTCCCAGCCCAGCCCCATCGTGCCGACCCGGAACTCCTCCTCCACCGGCACGTCCAGCGGATCGTTGTCGATCAGCTCCTCCGGAACCTCCTCGGGCACCTCCGCGCCGAACCGCTCGGAGATCTCCTCGAGCAGCGAACCGAGCCGCTCCGCCAGCACCTGCACCTGCTGCTTCTCGATCGTCACACTGACCGTGCGGGTGTCCTCGGACGCCTGCAGGTAGAACGTGCGGTCGCCGGGTTCCCCGACGGTTCCCGCGACGAAACGGTCGGGTTGACGGAAGACGTGAATCACGCGAGCCATGGCACCTCCGACCCTATGCCAACCACCGTCCCCTGGCGCGTCCGGGGCACAGCCTGCCACGGGACTAGCCTGAACCCATGCGGATGCCACCCGAGCAGGCACGACATCTGTTCGGCACCGCCCGCGTGGCACGGCTGGCCACCGCCGACGCGACCGGCCAGCCACACGTGGTGCCGATCACGTTCACCATCGTCGACGACACCGTCGTCTCGGCCGTCGACGCCAAGCCGAAACGCACCACCGCCCTGCGGCGCCTCGCCAACATCGCCGCCAACCCCGCCGTCTCGCTGCTGGTCGACCACTACGACGACGCCGACTGGTCCCGGCTGTGGTGGGCCCGGGCCGACGGCACCGCCGATGTCGCCGACCACGACCCGGCAGGCATCGCCGCCCTCATCGCCAAGTACCCGCAGTACGAACACCACCCTCCCGCCGGACCGGTCGTCCGGGTCCGGGTCACGGCGTGGCGCGGTTGGGCGGCGTCGGCGCCCGCTCATCCGGGCTGACCGCCTCGATGCCCTCCGTGGGCGCGTCCCCCGCCACCCCGGACCGGGCACCCC
>NZ_KB912618.1:2015-6020 GCF_000383795.1 Saccharomonospora saliphila YIM 90502 | reverse complement strand
ACCCCGGACCGGGCACCCCCCGCACCGGTGCCGCCGTCCGGGTCCGCGGCGCCGCCCCGGCGCCACACGGCGAACAACCCCAGCGGGTCCGGACGCAGCAGCGACACCGCGCCGTAGAGGCTCGCCGCGACCACACCGGCCACGAACCACCAGTCGTACAGACTCTGCTCACCGGTGGGGTAGTACGCCAGCACCAGCAACATCGACACCCCGACCACCACGGCCAGGTGCCTGCGCCGCCACGCGAACGCCGACGCGATCACAAAGCCCCAGGTCAGATACCACGGCAGCGTCGGCGGCGCGAACAGCGCCACCGCCACCAGCGTCACCGCCATCCGCAGCACGGCCTCACGGCCACCATGCCGCGCCTTCCACCACTGCCACACCATCACGCCCAGCAACGCCACCCACGCCGCCCCGCGCGCCACGGTGACGAACGGCGACGCGGGCACGTCGATGACCAGGTTGACCAGCGTGTGGAACACCTCGCCGATCCCGGTGGGAAAGTTCAGCCAGTTCGCGATGATCTGCGGCGCCTGCAACCCGGTCACCCACCCGAGGTTCAGCGACCCGAGCGAGACCCACGTCCCCGCGACGAACACCACGGCGAAGATGCCCACCGACGGCGTCACCGCCCGGACGAACCGGCGGAGCAGGCTCTGCTCCGCGTCGAGGTGGTTCGCCCAGACCCACACCAAGAACGGCAACGCCACCGCCGCCGTCGGTTTGATCAGCATCCCCACCGTGACCAGCACGATCGCCACCGCGTGCCGGCGCTCCAGCGCGGCCAGCACCCCGATGGTGAGAAAAGCCAGCATGAGCAGGTCGTTATGCGGCCCGCCCACCAGGTGGATCACCGTCATCGGGCTGGCCACCGCCAGCCACATCGTCACCGGCAGCCTGCCCCCGAGGTGCCGCACCAGCCGGGGCAGCGCCCACGCCATGCCGGCAAGTCCCAGCAACAGCACCACCCGGGTCACGATCACCCCTGCGATGACGTTGTTGCCCGTCACGGCCACGATGTTCTTGGCGACCAGCAGGAACAACGGCCCGTAGGGCGCGGGCGTGGTCTGCCACAGCGGGTGCACGTTCTCCACCACATTCGGCAGCACATCCAGCGCGGCCGGGCCGTAGTCGTACGGATCGAGCCCGTGCAGCAGCTGCGCACCCTGTCCGAGGTAGGAGAACACATCCCGCGTGAACAGCGGCGGCGCCACCAGCAGCGGCGCCATCCACGTCAGCGCGGCCACCACGATCGGCTTCGCGCCGATCCGCCCCGCCAGCGCATAGCGGCCCAACCGCACCCACGCCCACACCACGAGGCCGAAGCCCACATACAGCAGCGCGGTCGCCAGCGCGTGGCCGTGGCCGTACCGGATCCACGACACCGGCCCCGACCCCAGAACGGGATCGTGCACCAGGATTCCGCCCGCGCCGAGGGACGCCAACAGCAGCACCACGCTGCCGACGAACCCCATCGCGGTCGTGCGCAACGGAAAACGGGACGGCTCGCGGACACGGCCGTTCGCCCGAGCCTCCGGCACATCGACGGAGGACCCGGCGCTCGGCACGGAATCGGTGGTGGTGTCCATACTGGCCTTCGAGGTTACACACCGCGACCGAGCCCGCGCGCCGACGGGCACCACCGCCGGGCGAGGCGCCCGGGCGCTCCCGTGGTCCACACCGCATTCCCGAGCGACCACACCCGCAGACCCACCCGAACGAGTGCCGCCGACGGCACGCGAGCACGCGCCGCCATACACGCCCGGACGGCGGGTGATCTCGGCGACAGTCACGCACGCGGACGTGGGGCGGCGGGCGTGGCCGCCACCGGCTCGCCGCTGGACACGGACGCGCGCCACGAACGGATGCACGCGGCCCACCGGAACCGCTCCGGCCTGCATCGTTTCAGGTGAGGCGACGCACCGGGTCGGTGCGGACGAGGGCGGATAGCATCCCCGGTACAAGTCAACCGAAGCCAACAGCAACCGTGGAGCGGGAGAGAACGTCATGACCCAGGCCCCAGTCAACGTCACGGTCACCGGAGCGGCCGGCCAGATCGGATACGCACTGCTGTTCCGCATCGCCTCCGGTCAGCTGCTGGGGCAGGACACGCCGGTGCGACTGCGCCTGCTTGAGATCCCCCAGGCGGTGAAGGCGGCCGAAGGCACCGCTCTCGAACTGGAGGACGGCGCGTTCGGCCTGCTCCACGGCATCGACATCTTCGACGACGCCAAGCAGGCCTTCGCGGGCACCAACATCGCGTTGCTGGTGGGTGCGCGCCCACGGTCGAAGGGCATGGAGCGCGGCGACCTGCTCGAGGCCAACGGTGGCATCTTCAAGCCCCAGGGTGAGGCCATCAACGCGGGCGCGGCCGACGACGTCAAGGTGCTCGTGGTCGGCAACCCGGCCAACACCAACGCCCTGATCGCCCAGGCACACGCCCCGGACGTGCCCGCCGAGCGCTTCACCGCGATGACCCGCCTCGACCACAACCGCGCCATCGCCCAACTGGCCAAGAAGCTCGACGTAGCCGTCGCCGACGTCAAGAAGATGACCATCTGGGGCAACCACTCGGCCACCCAGTACCCGGACATCTTCCACGCCGAGGTCAAGGGCACCAATGCCGCCGAGGCCGTGAACGACCGGGCGTGGCTGACCGACGAGTTCATCCCGCGTGTGGCCAAGCGCGGCGCCGAGATCATCGAGGCCAGGGGTGCCTCCTCGGCCGCCTCGGCCGCCAACGCCGCCATCGACCATGTCCACGACTGGGTCAACGGCACTCCGGACGGCGACTGGGTGTCCATGGGCGTGCCCTCCGACGGCTCCTACGGCGTGCCCGAGGGCCTGATCTCGTCGTTCCCGGTGACCTGCCAGGCGGGCGAGTACCGGATCGTGCGTGGACTGGAGATCGACGACTTCTCCCGGGAGCGCATCGACGCCTCCGTCGGCGAGCTCGCCGAGGAGCGCGACACGGTGCGGCGCCTCGGCCTCGTCTGAGCGCCCGGCGACGGCCGTTCGGCCGGTTTCACGGAGGCCCGTGCTTTCGCGCTCTATAGGCGAAGGCATGGGCCTCCGTGCTGTCATGGGTCGTACCGGACGAACGAAGATGGGTGGTGGAACACTGACTTCAGCATGACAATGACCTCGGGTATAGGTCGTTATACACAGCAGTGGCATCGTCACCCGCGCACGCCGGGACAGGCACGTGACACACACGACCGCACAGGAGCAGTTCAGCGCCTACGGCCCCTCCCACTGGGCCGTTCTGGCCGTGTTCGCGACAGGCACCGCCGCCCTGGTGGCCTTCGGCCGCGCACGACGTCACTCCCCCGCCCAGCGTCACCTCCGCCGGACGTTCGCGCTCACCTTGCTCACCATCCACGTCGGCACGCTGGCCTATACGGTGGTCTCCCGCGACTGGGGTCCCGTCGACGCGGTGCCGCTACACCTGTCCGACCTGGCCGGATTCGTGGTCGCCTACGCGCTGTGGTCCCTGCGCCGCTGGGCCTACGCGCTGACCTACTACTGGGGCCTGACACTGAGCACCCAGGCGCTGGTCTCCCCCGTGCTGACGGCCCCCGACTTCCCGCACCACGAGTTCCTGGCCTTCTGGACACTGCACCTGCTCGTGGTGTGGGCCGCGATCTACCTGACCTGGGGTCTGGGCCTGCGGCCCGGCTGGCGGGACTACGCCGTCGCCGTCGGCCTCACGGCCGGATGGGCCGTCGTCGCCTTCGGGTTCAACAGTGCCGCCGGCACCAACTACGGCTACCTCAACCGCAAACCCGACACCGGCTCCGTGCTCGACCTGCTGGGACCGTGGCCCTGGTACCTCCTCCCCGAGGTGGCGCTGATCCTCGCGGCCTGGGCACTGATCACCTGGCCGTGGACGCGCTCCAGCCACACGCGGGCCCGCGGCGCGCCGCAACACCCGCGCGCACCAGGCGGCGGGGGCTCGTGCATCGGCATTCGTCCGAGTGCACCAGCACGTCCGACGTCGAT
>NZ_KB912618.1:0-1915 GCF_000383795.1 Saccharomonospora saliphila YIM 90502 | reverse complement strand
CCGGGGCCGGGTGCGGCCGGCGGGCCAGATCGGCGAGCACCTCCAGCGCGAGGTCGAGCAGGGCGGCGTCGTCGGGCATCTGCGCCTCGGGCGAGGAGGCGTCGGGCTGCTCGGAGGCCGGTGGCTCGGGGATGAGCTCGTCCAGGTCGCCGACGACGTGGTAGCCGGCCGCGCCGATCTCGTCGACGAACCGGCGCGCGGTGTGGCAGGCCCAGTCGTGCGCCTCAGGCGGGAGTTGCGGACGCGCGCCGCCGGAACGGCGCGCGAGCACCCGCTCGGCCAGGTGCTCCTTGACGAAGGACGCGTAGCGGGGCCAGTCGATCTCGTCGACCACGCGCTCGTTGAGCCTGCGCAGAAGCTCGGTCTCGGCCGTGCCGAGCGAGAAGTTGTGCAGACCGATCGCGGTGCTCAGCCCGGTGGTGTCCAGGCCGAGCACCGAGGCGAACCGGTCCCACAGCACCCCGGTGGAGGAACCGCGCCGGGGCACGGTCACCACGTGCACGCGCTCCGGCGGCAGCGCGCCTCCCCAGGTACGCAGCACGCGCGGTAGGTCCTGGTAGTCCCAGAACAACCTGCTGATGTCGTCGAGGTCGGCGGCACGCAACGACTCGAGCAGGTCGGCGTAGGAGGTGGTGTGGCGGGTTTTGACGTTCTCCTGCCACACCGAAGGCACCTGCCGGGCGAAATCCCGCGCCGTGCAGACGATGTGAATCTCGGCGAACCGCAGGGCGTCGAGCACCTGCGCGGCCTCGTCCGGGCTGGCCGGGGCGAGCAGCTCGGTGGAGAACACCGCGTCTCCCTGCCACGACCGCAGTCGCTCGACAAGCCACTCCCAGGACCCCGCGATGCCCGGTTCGTCCCACTGCCGGTACCGGCCGGAGTGCACGTCCATCACCGCCCGGTGCTGAGCCACCGGCTCGTCGCCCGGATACAGCAGACCACGCTCGGCGAGCGCGTCCCGGTGGTGCCACATCAACTCCTGCACGGACGTGGTCCCGGTCTTGGGAAGGCCGACATGGATGTACACACGCTGGGTCGCGGGGATCATGGTTGAGGGATCGTAGCGGTCCTACCTCACTCGGTGGTGTGTTCCCCTGTCGTGGGATTATTTGCGCGCTTGACCGCGCAACGTCACCGCCGACCCCGACGAGGAGGACCCCATGGCACACCTTCGCCCCGTCACACCCCCATCGGGCGTGACGGTGTGGTTGACCGGATTGTCCGGGGCCGGAAAGTCCACGGTGGCCCGGTCGATCGCCACGCTGGTGGGCGCGGACGCGGAAGTGGAGGTGCTCGACGGTGACGAGCTGCGCCGGACGATCTCGCGGGATCTGGGGTTCTCGCCCCGGGACCGGGACGAGCAGGGCCGCAGGGTCGGCTACGTCGCCGAACTCCTGTCCCGCCATCGGGTCCTGACGCTCGTTCCGGTGATCGCGCCCTACGCGCACACGCGGGAAGCGGTGCGGGCACACCACCAGCGGCACGAGACACCGTTCGTGGAGGTGTTCGTGTGCACGCCGCTGACCGAGTGCGCGCGCCGGGACCCGAAGGGTCTCTACGCCCGGGCCGCCGCCGGGCAGATCAGTGGTCTGACCGGTGTCGACGACGTCTACGAGGAACCCGTGGCCCCCGATCTGCGGCTGGACACGAGCACGCTCACCGCCGAGGCCGCCGCCGACGAGGTGGTGTCGCTGCTGCGCGACCGCGGCCACCTCCACCCCTCCCCTGAGGCCACCGCCCCCACCCGGTGACCCCGCGTCCGCCGTCCCCGCGGCGTGCCCCGCGTGGTTCTCCTCGTGGCCTCTTCGGCGGCGCCCGGAACGGGGACGGGCCGGTCGCGGCCCGTCCCGGGAGAGGCCACGTCAGGGGGCGGCGCGGGTCAGCGCACGCCGGGTCAGCACGCGGGCGAGATGCC
>NZ_KB912617.1:10793-13354 GCF_000383795.1 Saccharomonospora saliphila YIM 90502 | reverse complement strand
ACCGGCAGTCCGGGATGTCGATGTCGTCCAGCGGGGCTGCGGTGAGATCATCGTCTGACTCGTCGGCGCGTCGAACAGGGTGCGCACGGTGATCTCGGCCTCTAGCGTGGCCCGCACCTTGCTCACCAGCCGGGTGGCCAGCAGCGAGTGCCCGCCGAGGTCGAAGAAGTTGTCCCGCGCGCCCACCCTGGGCCTGCCGAGCACGTCCGCGAACAGCCCGCACAGGATCTCGGTGACCGCCTCCGCTCCCGCGGCGCCGTCGTCGCCGTCCCCGGTGATCTCGGGCGCGGGCAGGGCGGCGCGGTCGAGCTTGCCGTTGCCGGTCAGGGGCAGCGCCTCCAGCGGTACGACCGCCGAGGGCACCATGTAGTCCGGAAGGTGGCGGGCGGCGCGGGCCCGCACCGACGCCGGGTCCGGCCGCTGCCCGGACGCGGGCACGACGTAGGCGACCAGCCTCCGGTCTCCGGGGACGTCCTCACGAGCCAGGACGGCGGCGTCGGCGACCGAGGGGTCGCTGGTGAGCACCTGCTCGATCTCGCCCAGTTCGATGCGAAAGCCCCGGATCTTGACCTGGTGATCGGCACGGCCGGTGAACTCGAGGACTCCGTCGTCGTTCCAGCGGCCGAGGTCTCCGCTGCGGTACATGACCGTTCCGGGCGGGCCGAACGGGTCGGCCACGAACCGGGTGGCGGTCAGGCCCGGGCGCCGGTGGTAACCGTGGGCCAGCCCCGCCCCGGCGACGTAGAGTTCACCGGTCACGCCGGGCGGCACCGGGCGCAGGTTGTCGTCGAGCACGTACACCCGCAGGTCCGGGATCGCCCGGCCGATCACACTGCCCGGCGCGGCGGCGGCTCGTTCGCGGGTCAGTGGCAGGTACGACACGTGCACCGTCGTCTCGGTGATGCCGTACATGTTGACCAGCAGCGGGGCGTCGTCGGCGTGGCGGGAGTACCAGTCCGACAACCGCCACGGTTCGAGTGCCTCCCCGCCGAAGATGACCAGCCGCAGCGCCAGCGCGGCCCCCAGCTCGGGGTTGTCCGCGTCCGCGACCGAGAGCTGCGAGAAGGCCGAGGGGGTCTGGTTGAGCACGGTCACCCGTTCCCGCACGAGCAGCTCGAGGAACTCGCCGGGCGAGCGGGTCGTGGCGTGGTCGACGACCACGAGCGTGCCGCCGTGCAGCAGCGCGCCCCACACCTCCCACACCGAGAAGTCGAACGCGTAGGAGTGGAACAGCGTCCACACGTCCTCAGGGCCGAAGTGGAACCACTGCCGGGTCGCGTCGAACAGGCGAGCGACGTTGCGGTGGGAGACCACCACACCCTTCGGGGTGCCCGTCGAACCCGAGGTGTAGATGACGTAGGCGGCCGCGTCCGGCGGCACGGCCACGCCCGGGTCGGTCGTGGCCGCCCCGGCGATGCGCTCGGCGAGGCGGTCGAGTTCGAGACGCGGGAGTTCGTCGGCGCCGGGCAGGGCACCGGCGACCGCGGATTCGGTCACCAGCAGGCGCGGCCGGGCGTCGGTGAGGATGTGCGCCAGCCGCTCGGCCGGGTGGTCCGGGTCGAGCGGGACGTAGGCCGCACCGGTCTTGAGCACGGCGAGCACCGCCACGACCAGGTCGGCCGAGCGCGGCAGGGCCAGCGCCACGAAGTCGCCGGGGCACACCCCGGCGTCGCACAGCACGTGCGCGAGCCGGTTGGCGCGGGCATCGAGGTCGCCGTAGGACAGCCGCCGTGTTCCCTCCACCACCGCGGTGGCATCGGCGTGCTCGGCGGCCACGCGGCCGAAGCGCTCGGCCACGCCCGCGGTCACCGGTTCCGGGGTGAAGCCGTCCAGCTCGTTCCACTCGTGCAGCACGCGGTGGGACTCCTCGGCGGTGAGCACGTCGAACCGCGCGGCCGGCTGATCGAGGCCCACGGAGGCGAGGTCGCCGAGCAGCGCGGCGAGCCGGGCCGCGACACGCTCGGCCTGCTCGGCGGTGCACACGTCGTCGCGGAAGTCCACGCGCAGCACCAGGCCGTCCCGCCCGGGGGTGGCGACGAGCCCGAGCGGGTAGTGCGTGGCGTCGTGCACGCGCAGGTCGCGGACGCGCACCGACCCCGCCTCCGGGGTGAGCTCGGCCGGGTCCAGTGGATAGTTCTCGAACACGGCGATGGTGTCGAACAGGGCCGTGTGGCCGCTGACGCGCTGGATGTCGGCCAGGCCGAGGTGCTGGTGCTCCAGCAGCTCCGACTGGCGCGCCTGCATCCGGCGCAGGCTCTCGGCCACGGGGTCGGCGGGGTGGAAGGTGGCCCGCACCGGCACGGTGTTGATGAGCAGGCCGACGATGTCCTCGACCCCGGCCAGCTCCGGTGGCCGCCCCGAGACCGTCGCCCCGAACACCACGTCGGTGCGCCCGGTCAGCCGCCCGAGCAGCAGCGCCCACGCGCCCTGCACGACGGTGTTCAGCGTGAGCCCGTGCTCGGCAGCGCACTCCCGCAGCCGGGTGGTGACCTCGGCGGGCAGCGTCGTCGCCGTCGCGTGCACCGCGGCGGGGGCAGTGGTCTCCCCCGGTTCGGCGCGCT
>NZ_KB912617.1:8535-10693 GCF_000383795.1 Saccharomonospora saliphila YIM 90502 | reverse complement strand
CCGCCACGTGCCCGCGCAGCCGGGCGGGGTCGGCCGTGCGGCCCTCGACGGGCACCACGTAACCGACGAGCCGCTGGTCGCCCGGCCGGTCCTCGCGCAGCACCGCCTCGGCGTGCGCGACGTCGGGGTGTGCGGCCAGCGCGGTGGCGACCTCGCCCAGCTCCACCCGGTTGCCCCGGATCTTGACCTGGTCATCGGCGCGGCCGGTGTAGAGCAACGCGCCGTGTTCGTCCCAGTAGGCGACATCGCCCGTGCGGTACAGGACCGACCCCGGCGGTCCGAACGGATCGGCCACGAACCGCTCGGCGGTCAGCGCGGGCCTGCCGAGGTATCCCCGCGCGAGCTGGGCACCCGCCAGGTACAGCTCGCCGGTCACGCCCGTGGCCACCGGCCGCAGCGCGTCGTCGAGCACGTAGGCGCGGGTGTTCCACACCGGCGTGCCGATCGGCACCGGCCCGCTGCCCCGCGCGCACTCCCACGAGGTCACGTCGATCGAGGCCTCGGTGGGGCCGTAGAGGTTGTGCAGCCTGGTGCCGTGCCGGTCGAAGGCGTCGTAGAACTCCTCGACAAGGTCCCGGGGCAGGGCTTCCCCGCTACAGAGCACCCTGCGCAGGCTCCGGCACTCCGACACCGACCGCGTGGCGAGGAAGGCGCGCAACATCGACGGGACGAAGTGGACGGTGGTCACGCCGTGCCGCGCGCACAGCTCCACCAGGTGCTCCGGGTCCTTGTGCCCGCCGGGGCGGGCGAGCACCAGCGTCGCCGACTCCAGCAACGGCCAGAAGAACTCCCACACCGACACGTCGAACCCGGACGGGGTCTTCTGCAGGACCACGTCGTCCCCGGCCAGTGAGTAGCGGTGCTGCATCCACCGCAGCCGGTTCACGATGCCCCGGTGCGGCACCACGACGCCCTTCGGCCTTCCCGTCGACCCGGAGGTGTAGATGACGTAGGCCGGGTCGCGCTCGTCGGCCTCGACCCCGGCCGGCGGGTGCGCCGGATACCCCGCGAGCAGATCCTCCGCCGCGGGGGTGTCCAGGACCAGCACCTCCGCCGACAGCTCGTCGGTCAGGGTGACGGCGGTGACGGTGGTGGACAGCACCAGCGCGGGACGGGCGTCGTCGACCAGCAGCCTGATCCGCTCGACCGGGTAGTCCGGATCGAGCGGCAGGTAGGCCGCGCCGGACTTGAGGATTCCGAGCAGCGCCACCATGAGTTCGGCCGAGCGCGGGATCGCGACCGCGACGACGCTCTCGCGCCCGATCCCCCGCGCGCGCAGGTGCTGCGCGAGCCGGCCTGCCCGCTCGTGCAGCTCGCGGTAGGTCAGCGTGCTCTCCTCGGTGACCACCGCCGTCGCCTCCGGGTCACGCGCGGCGGCGCGCTCCAGCGACTCGGTCAGCGTGGCGGAGGGCAGCTCCCGCGCGGTGTCGTTGTTCCGGTGCAGCACGCGGTCTCGTTCGGCGTCCCCGAGCGCGTCCAGCGTGCCCACGGCCGCATCCGGGGCGGTCGCGGCAAGGCGGCGCAGGAAGCCCAGGAAGCGGTTCTGGTGCCCGGCCAGCTCGTCGGCGCCGTAGAGATCGGGATTCGCGTCGAAGTCGATCTGCATCCCACGACCGTCGGAACGCTGGTAGAACACGAACGACAGATCGTCGGACGGGCCGATCGACAGGTTGTGCACCACGCCCCGCGACGATCCGAAGCTCAGGTCGTAGTCGAACATCATGATGTTGACCTCGGGGCCGACGAGGCGTTCCTCGCTGCCCACGAGACGCAGGTCACGACGCAGGTCCTCGAACCGGTACCGCTGGTGGCGCATCGTCTCGCGCAGCCGGGCGGAGGTCTGCTCCACCAACTCGGCCAGACTCGCCCCGTCGGTCACGCTCAGCGGAAGCGGCACCACGTTGGAGACCATGCCGGGCACGGCGCGGGCGGTGCGGCCCAACCGCGTGGACACCGGCACCCCGAGCAGGATGTCCTCGCGCCCGGTCATCGCGTGCAGGTACAGCGCCGCCGTCGCCATCAGCACGGGCGGCAGGCTCACCCCGATGCCGGAGGCCAGGTCCCGCAGTGCCGCCGCCGTCTCGCCGTCGAGGAATTCGGTGCGGCGCACGAGTCCACGCGCCGGTGCGGGCGCGGTGCGGGCGAGGGTCGCGGGCCG
>NZ_KB912617.1:4467-8435 GCF_000383795.1 Saccharomonospora saliphila YIM 90502 | reverse complement strand
GGTCGGTCTCCACCACGAGCGCGATCGCGCCGTCGAGCGCGGGCGCGCCGAGCAGGGCCCGCGCCTCGTCGGTGTCGGGTTCGACGCCGAGCACGAGCATCCGTTCGGCGCGCCCGGCGGCCAGCATCGTGACCGCCCACCGCACCGCGTCGAGGCCCCCGGTCGCGCCGTTGCACACCATGAGGTTGGGCCCGCGCAGCCCGAACCGGATCGCCACCGACGAGGCGATCACGTTGCTGGAGGCGTTGGGCAGGTCCATCGGGCTGGTGCCGGTCACGGTCTCGGAACGGATCACCTCGCACGCGCGCACGACGGTGTCCACGTTGCCGAGCGTGGAGCTGGCGACCACGCCGGTCGAGGCCGAGGGCACCGTGAGCGCGTCCGCGGTCGCGGGCCCGTCCCCGGTGGTGAGCCCGGCTTCCCGCAGGGCCGCGTCGGCCGCGCAGTAGGCCAGCCGGGTGGCCCGGTCCTTGTAACGCAGGCCCTTGCGGCCCACCAGCAGCGCCGGATCGACCGGCTCGGCGCTGGCGGGCCTGCCCCCGGACAGGGACGCCGGGTCGTGCGCCCCGGGCAGGACGACGCCAGTTCCGGTGATCACGGCGGTGTGCGGCGCGGTCATCGTGTGTGCTCCCCTGCCGCGTCCGCCTCGACGACCGCGACGGCGTTGATGCCGCCGAAGCCGAACGCGTTGATCTGGGCCACCGACACGTCCGCGTGTTCGGCGGCGCCGGTGACCATGCGGAACGAACTCGCCTCGTCCACGGGATCGGTGAGCCCGGCCGTCGGCGGAACGAGGCCGTGGGCGAACGACTGGAGCGCGCCGACGAGGTTCATCAGCCCGGAGGCCCCCGAGGTGTGCCCGGTCATGGATTTCATCGCGGTCATCCGGGGCGTGCTCGCGTGCTCGGCGAAGACGTCCCGCGTGGCGGTGGCCTCCACCTCGTCGTTGAGCAGTGTCCCGGTGCCGTGCAGCAGCACGAGGTCGATGTCGGCGGGCTTGACCCCGGCCAGGCTGTGCGCCTCGCGCATCGCCGCGGAGATTCCCGCCGCGTCCGGCGCGGTGGCGTGGTAGGCGTCGCAGTTGACCCCGACCGAACGCAGGTGGCCGA
Source organism: Saccharomonospora saliphila YIM 90502 (assembly GCF_000383795.1). Taxonomy (GTDB): domain Bacteria; phylum Actinomycetota; class Actinomycetes; order Mycobacteriales; family Pseudonocardiaceae; genus Saccharomonospora; species Saccharomonospora saliphila. The sequence goes on along the minus strand of NZ_KB912617.1, from coordinate 7,326 downwards.
GCACGGGCGTGTCCCGCGCACCGCTCGTCCCGGACTCGCCCGCGCGCAGCACGACCGCGGCGGCACCGTCACCCATCAGCACGCCGGTGCGGTTGCGGTCGAACGGCCGGACCCGCTCCGGCGGCACCGGGTGCACCCGTTCGAGCAAGCCGTGCATGCTCTCGGTGAGCACATCGACGCCCGCCACGACCACCGTGTCGGCCTGGCCGGTCTCGAGCAGGTCGCTCGCCACGGCGAGGGCGTAGACCGAGGCCGAGCAGGCGTTGGAGAAGGTGTGGGTGTCGGTGGCGCCGAACCGCTCCCGCAGCACGGGGCCGAAATGCAGGCCCTCGGCGGAGAGTTCGCCCTGACCTTGCCACCACAGTTCCAGTGAGCGCAGTTCGCGCAGGCCCGTGCCGACGAGCACGGGTACCTCCGACAGGTCGTCGCCGAGTCCGGCCTGCCCGGCGGCCTCGGCCACGGCGGCGGCGAGCCAGGTACTCGCCCGCCCCGGCACGTCCACTCCCTCGGCGGGCCGGTCGTCGATCTCGTAGGCCGACCGCGCGCGGTACCGCGTCCGGTCGAACCCGCGCAGTGGCGCCAGCCCGGTCCGGCCCGCGCACAGCGAGTGGAACACCTCGTCGGCGTCGCGGCCGATCGAGGCGACGGCCCCCATTCCGCTGACGACGGCACGCATCACGCCACCTCCTCGAATTTACCGAGAATGACCACGGAATTGTTCCCGCCGAAGGCGAGACCGTTGTTCTGCACCACGCGCAGATCCGCCTCGACGGCTTCGTTGGGAACGCAGTCGACGGCGCATTCCGGGTCGGTGGTGACGTGATTCGCGGTCGGCGGGATGAAACCGCGGTCGATCGCGAGCGCGCATCCGATGGCGGCCAGTGCGCTGGCGGCGCCCATGGTGTGCCCGATCATCGACTTCACCGACACCACGGGTGGGACATCGGCGCCGAATACGTCGTGGATGGCGCCGGCCTCGGTCACGTCGTTGGCCCTGGTGCCGGTACCGTGCGCCGAGATCAGGTCCACCTCCGCCGGTTTCACCCCGGCGTCGTCGAGCGCGAGCCGCATGCAGTCGCCGACGCTGGACACCTCGGGCGCCACCTGGTGGTGTGCGTCGCAGTTGAGCCCGTACCCGAGTACCTCGGCGTAGATGCGCGCACCGCGGGCCAGCGCCGACTCCAGGCTCTCCAGCACCAGCACTCCGGCGCCCTCACCGGTCAGGATGCCCTTACGGTCCACATCGAACGGCTGGCAGGCCTCGGGGGCGATGGTCCCGAGACGGTAGAAGCCGGTGAAGGTCTTGCGGCACATGGCGTCGGCGCCGCCGCACAGCGCGAACCGAGCCGCACCCTCGCGAACGGCGTCGAATCCGTAGCCGATCGCGTAGTTGCCCGCCGCGCACGCGGTCGGAATGGTGATCGTCTCGACATCGGTGAGGCCGAGCTCCGCGGCGACCGCTGTGGACAGTCGCCCCGCGGGGACGTGCCGTGCGAGCTGGGGATCGAGCGCCTCGGGGCCGTCGCGCACCTCGGCCTCGACGAGTGCGTCGAGGTCGCGCGACTCGCCGTCGGTCGTGCCGATCGAGATGACGTTGTGCTCGGAACGCAGCAGCTCCACGTCGACACCGGCGTCCGCGACGGCCATGCGGGCCGCCGCGACGGAGAACTGACTGGCGCGGCCGAGCTCGGCACGGTCGAGTTCGTACACCCACCGGTCCGGGTCGAAGTCGACGATCTCGCACCCCGTGGCGTGCGCGAACCCGGTGGTGTCGAAGGCGGTGATCGGACGGGCGCCGACCTGCCCCCGCCGCAGTCCGTCCGCGAACTTCGCGACCCCGGTACCGATGCTGGATACGACGCCGAGGCCGGTGAGCACGACCCGTTGGGACGCGTTCCGGTGTCCGTTCGGCTGACTATCGGAAGACATGGTCACAACGGCCTCACAATTCCACTGCGTTCTGCCACGGAAACGTCGTTCCCGTGCGGGTTCCGCCGGGAGCCGAGCGCAATTTCACCCGATCGTGGGCAGTGGGCCAACGCCCCGTGCACGAAACTGCAACGCGTGGTCAGATGAGGCCGAGCTGGGCCGCGCGGGCCCCCGCCTGGAACCTGCTGCACGCCTCCAGCGCGCTCATCGTGGAGGCGACGTCGTTGCGCACCGTCCGCACGCTCACCCCGAGCCTGCGCGCCACGGCCTCGTCGGTGAGGCCGTCCGCGAGCATCCGCAGCACCTGCTCGTAGCGCTGCTGGTTCAGGCCGTTCGGCGGCACCGGGAGGGCGTCGCGCAGGTCGGTGCCGACCGACCACTGCCGCCGGGTCTCGGCGAGCAGCGAGTCCACGACCTCGGGGCACCGTTCGAGCCGTCCGCCGCCGGCCTCCTCAAGGGTGAGCGCCACGGAACCGTCCACGACCACCGCCCGCCCGAAGGCGGCAGCGGGCACGATGCGGGGACGGATGTCCCGGGCCTTGAGCCACGCGCAGTGCCGCCGCACCGTAGGCCACCGGGTGAACTCGGCGGGCCACACGGTGCGCACCCGAACCCCCCGCCGCAGCAGGTACTCGACCAGTTGACGGGAGAACTCGAACGAGTCCGGCACGTACTGCCGCACCGAGAACACCACCTCGGTGCGGGCCTTGGTCACCACACGTTCCGCGGCGGCCGCGAGCTCGTCGAGCGTGCGCAGGGGAGTGACCTCACCCAGGCGGTCGGTGGCCCGTTCGTGACCGCGCACGAAGGACTCCACGGCGGCCACCGCGGGCAGTTCCGACCGGCGCGTGCCGCCCTTGAGCCTGCTCGCGGCCAGCGAGGGCAGCGCGAGCGCGGGTTCGACGGCCCGCAGGCACCGGTGGTCGTCGG
>NZ_KB912617.1:0-4367 GCF_000383795.1 Saccharomonospora saliphila YIM 90502 | reverse complement strand
CGGACCGCGCTGAAAGCCGCGCGGACGGGCCTGTCCCCAGCGTCGGCACGGCGGGCATTCCCGTGCCGACCGCCCGGGTCGCGCCAGCGGGACGACAAGGCCGGGTTCCCGGTCGCCGCCGTCACCGGGCAGCGGGGCGGCCGTCGAGAAAGTCCAGCGCGGCCTGTTTGAACGCCCGGCTCGACACGGCGTTGAGGTGCGTGCGCCGGGGCAGCGGGACGAACTCGGCACCGATTCCGGTGGCCAGTTCGGGCGCCGCCGCCGCGATCTCGTCGTTCTCCCCCGCGACGACGAGCACCGGCACCCCGGCGCTGCCCTCGATCCGGCTGCCCGCCATGCCGTCGATGCACGCCTGAAGTCCCTTCGCCCGCATCGCGTCCCGGACCAGGTGCATGTCCGGGGCCTCGACCGGACGGCCGTCGATGCCGCCGAGCACGAGCGCGCCCACACGGCCGGGGGCGAGCCGGGCGAGCTCCCAGCCCACCACGCCGCCCATCGAGTACGTCACGACGTCGACGGTGGGCACCTCGGCCGCGTCGAGCACGGCGAGCGCGTCGCGGGCCAGGCGCCCGGGCGAGTAGCCCGACTCCGGGGTGTCGCTCTCGCCGTGCCCGCGCAGGTCCACGGTCACGTACCCGCGCCCGTCGAGCGCGCGCAGCCAGCCGGTGTCGTGCCAGGTCCGGCGGCTGTCCGTGGCGAACCCGTGCAGCAGCAGCACCGGGCGTGGCCCCGGCACGCTGTCGTAGGCGATCCTGGTTCCGTCGTCGGCGGTGGCGAACACGGGGTCAGTCCTCGGGCGGGGTCAGGCGCACGCGGCGGCGGGTCTCCTTCTCCTCCGGCACGGTGCCGACGATGCCCGCCCTGTCGTCGTCGACGGTGAAGGTGACCAGCGGATCACCCACGGACAGCTCCTCCCCCTCACCGACGTGCAGCCGCGCGACACGGCCGGTCTGCGGGGACGGGATCTCCACGGCCGACTTGGTGGTCTCCAGCTCGACGAGGGCAGCGTTGCGCTCGACCCAGTCGCCCTCGGCGACCAGCCACTCGAGCACGGTCGCGCTGATCAGCCCTTCGCCGAGGTCGGGCAGCGGAAACGCGATCTCAGCCACGGCGGTACTCCAGGGTCGTCTGGACGGCGGTCAGAATGCGGTCCACGCTCGGCAGGTACTCGTCCTCGAGCGCACCGGAGGGATAGGGCACGTCGTAGCCGGTCACCCGCTGCACGGGGGCGCGCAGCTCGCCGAAGCAGCGTTCGGTGACCAGCGCGGAGATCTCGGCGCCGAGCCCCGCGGTCAGCGGGGCCTCGTGCACCACCACCGCGCGGCGGGTGCGCGCCACGGAGGCGGCCAGGCCCTCCGCGTCGATCGGCTTGAGCCAGCGCAGGTCCAGCACCTCCAGCTCGACGCCGTCCTCGGCGGCCAGCTCGGCGACCCGAAGACAGCGGGCCACCATCGCGCCCCAGGCCACGAGCGTGGCGTGCCGTCCCGGCCGCACGACGCGGCTGGTACCCACGGGTGGACGGTCCGCGTGCTCGGCCGGATCGACGGTTCCGCGGTGCCAGTACCGCGCCTTCGGCTCCATGAAGATCACCGGGTCCGGGTCCACGATCGCCTGCCGCAGCAGGTGATAGCCCTCGTCCGGCGCGGACGGCGCCACCACCTTCAGCCCGGGCACGTGCGCGAACAACGACTCCAGGCTCTCGCCGTGGTGCTCGGGCGCGCGGATGCCGCCGAAGCTCGGCAGCCGCAGGGTGATCGGCATGGGCAGCGCGCCCCGGCTGCGGTAGTGCATACGCGCGACCTGGTTGACGATCTGGTCGATCGCGGGATAGCTGAACCCGTCGAACTGGATCTCCGGCACGGGCCGCCACCCCGCCATCGCCAGCCCGACCGCCATGCCCATGATGCCGGACTCGGCCAGTGGCGTGTCGAACACCCGGTGCTCGCCGAACTTGTCCTGGAGGCCGTCGGTCACCCGGAAGACACCGCCGAGCCTGCCGACGTCCTCCCCGAAGATCAAGACCCGGTCGTCGTCCTCACACGCGTGCCGCAGCGCCAGGTTGAGCGACTGTTGCAGGGACATCTCAGGCACCGGCGGTCTCCTTCCACTGTCGGCGCTGCTCGTGCAGCGCCCGCGTGGGCTCGCGGTAGACGAACGAGAACAGGTCCTCACCGGGCCGGTCGGCGAGCGTGAGCAGGCCTTCGCGGACCCGACGTACCTCCTCGGCCGCGTGGTCCTCGGCCTCGGCGATCTCCTCGGCGGCGAGCGCGGAGGCCGCCCGCGCGACGGGGTCCTTCTCCGCCCAGGCGCGTTCTTCCTCCAGCGCGCGGTAGCGGCCGGGGTCGTCGGAGGTCGAGTGGGGCCCCATCCGGTAGGTGCGGGCCTCGATCACGCTCGGCCCGCCCCCGTCGCGGGCGCGGTTCAGCGCGGCGCGCGTCGCCTCGAACACGGCGAGCGCGTCGTTGCCGTCCACCTCGTGACCGGGGATGCCGTAACCCGCCGCGCGAGCGGCGACCGACCCGCCCGCGACCTGCCGCGCGGTCGGCACCGAGATCGCCCAGCCGTTGTTCTGGCAGAAGAACACGACGCCCAGCTCGTGCAGCGCGGCGGTGTTCATCGCCTCGTGGACGTCGCCCTGTGAGCTGGCGCCGTCACCGAAGTAGCTGAGCGCGACACCGCCGGTGTGGTCCAGCTTCGCGCCCATCGCCCAGCCGACGGCGTGGGTGACCGTCCCGCCGACGACGGCGTTGAACGGCGCCAGCCGGGCCTGCCGCGGGTCGTAGAGGCCGCCGTGCCAGATGTTGAGGTGGGCGGCGAGGTAGGCGACGGGGTCCACGCCCAGCGCGACCGCCGCGCCGAGGTCCCGGTAGTGGCCGAAGGCGAAGTCCCGGGTCGGGTCGAGCGCGGCGGCACTGCCCACCTGGGCGGCCTCCTGCCCCCGGGACGGGGCGTAGGCGGGGATGCGTCCCTGCCGCTGGAGCGCGACGGCCTCCTCGTCGAGGCGGCGCGCCACCAGCATCAGGCGGTGGAGCTCGCGTGCGTCCGCTGAGTGCATGCCTCGCAGCCTGACCACGGCGGAGCGGTTGCGCAACAGTCGCCCCGGCGGCTGCGCACTCTGCACACCGTGACCGGAGCACCCGGGCGCGCGCTGGACACATTGCCCAGCGCGCGCCCAGGCCCGATGTCACTGCCCAGCGTGCGCTCGGGCCCGGTGTCAGGGCGCCGGTTCGAGATGGACCATCTTGGTGGCGGTCATCTCGTCGAGCAGCTCGGGTCCGTAGCCGAAGCCGTGCCCGCTCGCGCCACGCGGGTGCGCGGCCCCACCCGGGGCGCCGCCGAAGACCGCGTTGACCTTCACCGAGCCCACCGGAAGCTCCCGCCACGCGCGCTGAGCGTGCTCGAAGGACCTCGTCAGCACGGTGGCCGCCAGTCCGTACCGGTCCTCGCGCGCCAGGGCGAGGCCGTGGGCGAAGTCGTCGACCACCCGCACCGGAGCCACCGGCCCGAAGGTCTCCTCGCGCAGCACCCGCATGGTGTCGGCACAGTCGGTCAGCACGGTCGCCGGGTAGCTGGTGCCCGGCCCGTCCGGCACCGCCCCGCCGGCACGCACACGGGCCCCGGCGGCGACGGCGTCGGTGACGTGGGCGTGGACGGCGTCGCGGTGCCGGGCGTCGACCAACGGCAGCGCGCCGTACTCCTCGGCGCGTGCGGTGAGCGCGTCGACGAAGGCGTCGGCGACCGCGCGGTGGACGTAGACGCGCTCGACCGCGACGCAGATCTGCCCGCTGTTGGCGAACGCACCGGTCGCGGCCTGCTCGGCGGCCCACTCCGGGTCGACGTCGGCGTCGACGACCAGCGGATCGTTACCGCCGTTCTCCAGCAGCGTCTTCGCGCCCGTGCGCGCGGCCGCCTCCGCCAGCGCCCGCCCGGTGGCGGTGCTGCCGACATGGGCGAGCACGTCGATACCGTCGTCGTGGGCCAGCCACGAGCCGACCTCGCCGTCCCCGGCGAGTGTGTGCAGCACGCCCTCGGGAAGGTGGGCGGCCAGGATGTCGCCGAGCGCGAGCCCGGTGTGCGGGCACCGCTCGCTCGGCTTGGAGACGACGGTGTTGCCGGTGACCAGCGCGGCGCCGAGGAGGCCGCAGGCCACCGCGACGGGATCGTTCCACGGGGTCAGCACCGCGACCACTCCGCGGGGCTCGGGCACCATCAGGTCGGTGGCCTCCCACCCGCCGTGCAGACTGCGGCCCCGGTGCACCGGCCCGAGTTCGGCGTACTGCTCCAGCGTCCCGGCACCGGCCAGCACCCCGGCGAGGGCGTCCTCGCCCGCGCGGCCGGTCTCGGCCTCGTTGAGTGCCGCGAGCTCC
>NZ_KB912616.1 GCF_000383795.1 Saccharomonospora saliphila YIM 90502 | reverse complement strand
GCGGTCCCTTACCCCGACCCCGCCTGCGGCGCGGGGTAAGGGACCGGGCGCGGTGACGGACAGGCCGAGGGCCGCGTCCGGCCCTCGGCGTCTCAGCGCAGGTCGAGCTCGCCGGTCCTGGCCGCCGCCAGCAGCGCGTCCCACTCCGCGGCGGGCACGGTCAGCGCACCGCCCGCGGGGTTCTTCGAGTCGCGCACCGCCGCGCCGTCACGGGTGAAGGCGACCTCGACGCAGTCGTTGCCACCGCCGCTGTAACTGCTCTTGCGCCACCGCAGTTCCGTCGTGTCCTTGTCGAGGGCCATCCTCACTCCTTCGCTCACTCCGCATCGGAGACTGTCGCGTTCTCACTGTCGAACCGCCGCGCCGCGCCGACGATCACCTCGACGGAATCATCCGGCTTGAGCGCCGCGGCCCGCAAGTGATCGAACATGAGGGAATAGCGGCGCACGTCGGATTCCATCTCGAGGTAGAGACCGCTGCTGGTGCTGTCCACATAGACCACGTCCTGATCGGCCCGCTCGGGGAAGCCGAGGATGAGGAACGGGCCCTCCATCCCGGGATGGGCGCCCGCGCCGAACGGGACGACCTGCACGGTCACGTGCGGCAGCCTACAGGCGTCGGCGAGGTGGGATAGCTGCTCGGCCATCACCGACGGTCCACCCACGACCCGGTGCAGCACCGCCTCGTCGACCACGGCCCAGTACTCCGGTGGGTGCGGGTCGCGCAGCAGACGCTGCCGCGCCATCCGCGCGGCGACCCTGCGCTCGATCTCCGAGTCGTCGGCACCGGGGCGCATCGCCCGGATCACCGCGTGGGCGTAGCGCTCGGTCTGCAACAGGCCGGGCACGAGCAGGGCCTGGAACGCCCGCAACGAGCTGGCGTCGGCCTCGAGGCCGACGAACGCTCCGGTGAAGACCTCGTTGTAGGCGTGCCACCAGCCGCGCTTGCGCGCCTCCCTGGCGAGCTGGACCAGCGCCTCCTGGTCCTCGCCGTGCACTCCGTACAGTTCGAGCAGGTCCCGCGCGTCGCGCGGGGTGACGCCCACGTGTCCCGTCTCGATCCGGCTGATCTTGGAGGCGGAGCACTCCAGCTTCTCCCCCACCTCGTCGATGGTCAGCTGCGCGTTCTCCCGCAGCCGCCGTAGTTCGCCCGCGAGCCTGCGACGCCGCACGGTCGGACCGTGGCCTCGTGTCATGGCTTCACCTCCGCTTGACAACGCCCGTGCACATCTAACCAGGCCCGGCAAGATCGCCCGGAAGGCGAAACCCTCGGTAGCGCGCGGCATCCCCGATCGATGGACTGCAATTTGCACAGCCGGAGTTGTATGCTCGCTCGTGCTCCGCGGCCAGAATCGTTGCCAACGCGACCCTCGGGAGATCACGTGTCCGGGCGGGACCCCAGCATCGCTACTCCGCTCCAGGCGAGCGTGCACCGCAGACTCGACGAGATCACGCGCTCGGGCCGCGACACCTCCCCCGGCGTCCGAGCCGAACTCGACAGCCTCAACGTCGCGTTGCTCGCCGGGGCACTCCGGACGGTGCTCGCCGAGCACCGCGTCGACCCGAGCGGGCACTGCCCCGTCTGCCATGGCAGGCGCAGGCCGTTCACGCGCAGGCGCGGCGCGCTGCCGTGCCGGGCCTACCTCGCGGTCCAGGTGGCCCTCGACCCGGACCGCGAAG
>NZ_KB912615.1 GCF_000383795.1 Saccharomonospora saliphila YIM 90502 | reverse complement strand
GGGCGAGGTGCGCCCGGGGGAGCGCTGAGCCGGGCGGCTGTCGTGTGGGCAACCGCGGGCCGGGAGAGCTGCGCCCGGGGAGCGTCGAGCAGCGGGAGTGTCCAGCGCCCTGCCTTCACCGGTCGGCGCGCGCCTCCCGCTGGTCAGCGCTTCCACCGGTCGATTCGTGCTTCTGGAGTGGCAACTCGCCGTCCTGAACGGGCAACTCGCCGTCCTGAAGGGGCAACTCGCGGGGGTGTGGGCGGGGAGATGGTTGACATGCGTGTAGGGGGCGAGTACTCGTACTTATATCAGGAAACCTGAGATGTGGAGGGTGCGCGTGCCGATGGATCTGACGGGACGGGTCGCTGTCGTGACCGGCAGCGGAGGGGGACTCGGCAGGGCCTACGCCCGCGAGCTCGCGGCGGCCGGGGCGAAAGTCGTGGTCAACGACGTGGACGCCGACGCCGCTCGGGCGGTCGTCGAGGAGATCACCGACGCGGGCGGCGCGGCCGTGGCCGAGGTCGCCGCGATCGGGCCCACCGAAGCGGCCGAGGCGCTCGTCGCCCGGGCTGTCGCGACGTTCGGCAGGCTCGACATCCTGGTGACCAACGCCGGCGTGCTGCGCGACAAGGTGCTGTGGAAGATGTCCGACGAGGACTTCGACACGGTCGTGGACGTGCACCTGCGGGGAACCTTCACCTGCGCCCGCGCCGCCGCGAGGGTGATGCGCGAGCAGGGCGAGGGCGGCAGGCTGATCCTCGTCGGCTCGCCCGCGGGGCAGCGCGGCAACTTCGGGCAGACCAACTACTCGGCCGCCAAGGCGGGCATCGCCGCCTTCGCCCGGACCTGGTCGATGGAGCTGGCCCGCGCGGGTATCACCGTGAACGCGGTGATCCCGGTCGCCGCCACCGGGATGACCGAGACCATCCCGGCGCTGGCCGACTACGCCGCCGCGGCCCGCGCGGGAGAGCCGCTGCCCGCGTTCGCCCGTCGCGCGCTGGCCTTCGGCACCCCCGAGGACGCGGCGGGACTCGTCCGTTTCCTCGCCTCGGAGGCCGCGGCCGAGGTCACGGGGCAGTGCATCGGTATCGGGGGTGACCGCCTGTCGCTGTGGTCGCACCCGAAGCAGATCGCGACCGCCTACGCCGACGGCGGATGGAGTGCCGAGGCCATCGCGGAGGCCTGGGCCACCACGATCGGCGCCGAGCCCCAGACGGTCGGCGAGAAGCTCCCCGAAGCCTGACACGGCGCGACACGGAGAACCATGGACCCCACGACACTCGACGCGATCGACGTCCACGTGCATGTCGAGACCGACGGTTGCGGCCACCTGTCCCTGCCCGACGAGTTCGTCGAGGCCTCGGCGAAGTACTTCGGCGCCGACCACCGGGCCCCGGCACTGCCCGAGATCGCCGACTACTACCGGCGGCGTCGGATCGGTGCGGTGGTGTTCACCGTGGACATCGAGTCGGCCACCGGACACGCGGCGTTGTCGAACGAGCGGATCGCCGAGGCCGCCGCCGAGCACTCGGACGTGCTGCTGCCGTTCGCCAGCGTGGACCCGGCCAAGGGCAGGGCGGGCGCGCGCACGCTGCGCAGGCTGGTGACCGAACACGGGATGCGCGGCATCAAGTTCCACCCCAGCATCCAGAATTTCGCCCCCGACGACGGCACCGCCTACCCGCTGCTCGAGGTGGCGCAGGAGCTCGGCATCCCCGCGCTGTTCCACACCGGCCAGACCGGGATCGGGTCGGGAATGCGCGGCGGAGGCGGCATCCGCCTCAAGCTCTCGAACCCGATGCTGCTCGACGAGGTGGCCGTCGCCTTCCCCGACCTGACGATCATCATGGCGCACCCGTCGGTGCCGTGGCAGGACGAGGCACTCGCGGTGGCCCAGCACAAGCCGAACGTCCACATCGATCTGTCCGGCTGGGCGCCGAAGTACTTCCCTCCACAACTCGTCCGGTACGCCGACAGCCTTCTCCAGGACAAGGTGCTCTTCGGCTCGGACTACCCGCTCATCACGCCCGACCGCTGGCTGCGCGACTTCGACGCGCTCGGCCTCAAACCGCACGTGCGGCCGAAGATCCTCAAGGACAACGCCGTGCGGGTACTCGGACTGGAGGACAACGCATGACCACGACCGTCCCGTTCTCGCGACTCACCTCGCTGGCGGGCACCGACCTCGGCCGCGGCGAGTGGATGGTGATCGATCAGGCCCGGATCAACACCTTCGCCGACGCCACGGACGACCACCAGTGGATCCACGTCGACGAGAGCGCCGCCAAGGACGGGCCCTTCGGTGGCACCGTGGCGCACGGGTACCTCACCCTCGCACTGATCATTCCGCTGTGGACCGATCTGCTGGAGGTCGAGGGGGTGACGACCAAGGTCAACTACGGCCTGAACAAGGTGCGTTTCCCCGCGCCGGTGCCCGCGGGCTCGCGGGTGCGCGCCGCCGCCTCGGTCGCCGAGGTCGCCGAGGTCGGCGGCGGTGGCGTGCAGCTGACCGTGGACGTCACCGTGGAGATCGAGAACTCCGACAAGCCCGCCTGCGTGGCCCAGCCCGTGTTCCGCTTCTACGCCTGAGGGACGGCCGAGGCCGTGCGACTCGACGAGGAGTCAGACGATGATCTACCGCAGCCCGCTGGACGACATCGACATCCCGGACCTGCCGGTCACCGACTACGTGCTGGGCGAGGCCGAGGCCCGGGCCGGGCACACCGCGTTGGTGGACGCGGGCACCGGCGAGCGGATCACGTACGCGGACCTGGCCTCGCGGGTGCGGCGCGCGGCGGGCGCGCTGGCGGGACTGGGCGTG
>NZ_KB912614.1 GCF_000383795.1 Saccharomonospora saliphila YIM 90502 | reverse complement strand
CACGGCAGCGCGACCCCGGAGGCGAGCAGGCGCGCCCGGCGCCTGGCCTCCGCCCCGCCCGGCGCGGGCGCGTAGCGGTACAGGCCCTTCAGCAACGCCGTGACGTCGAGGTCCTCCGGCTCGGGTGGTTGCGGGTAGGGCTCGTTGTAGACGGTGAGGTAGTACCAGACGGCCTCGGCGTCCTCGCCGTACATGCGCCGCAGACCGTCGCGGACGATGTGAGCCACCTCGAAGGCGAACGCCGGGTCGTAGGCCACGCACGCCGGGTTGGTCGAGGCCAGCAGCGGCGAGTGCCCGTCCTCGTGCTGAAGCCCCTCACCGTTGAGCGTGGTGCGCCCTGCCGTGGCGCCCACGAGGAACCCCCGGGCGAGCTGATCGGAAAACGCCCACGCCGCGTCGCCGGTGCGCTGGAAACCGAACATCGAGTAGAACAGGTACACCGGGATCATCGGCTCGCCGTGGGTGGCGTAGGCGGTGCCCGCCGCCGTCGCCGAGGCCATCGACCCGGCCTCGCTGATGCCTTCGTGCAGGATCTGACCGGCCCGCGACTCCTTCCAGGACAGCAGCAGCGTCCGGTCCACCGAGTCGTAGGTCTGGCCGCGCGGCGAATACACCTTCGCGGTGGAGAACAACGAGTCCATCCCGAAGGTGCGGCCCTCGTCGGGCACGATCGGCACGAACCGGTGCCCGATCTCCGGGTCGCGCATCAGGTCCTTGAGCAGCCGCACGAACGCCATCGTCGTCGCGACCGGGTGGTGTCCGGACCCGGCGCGCGGTGCCGCGTACACCTTCTCGGCCGGGCGCGGCAGCCGGGCGTCGACGTCCCGCCGCGCCGGCACGAACCCGCCGAGGCGCGTGCGCCGGTCGAGCAGGTAGCGCACCTCGTCGGACTCGGCGCCCGGGTGATAGTAGGGAGGCAGGCCCTCCGCCATGCCCTCCTCGATCGCCGCGTCGGTGACCGGCAGTTCCAGCCGGTCGCGGAACAGCTTCAGATCGGCGGTGGACATCGTCTTCATCTGGTGGTTGGCCATGCGGGAGGCCATCGAGTGCGGCAGTGTCCAGCCCTTGACCGTGTGGGCGAGCACCACCGTCGGTTGCCCGGTGTGCTCCGTGGCGGCCCGGTAGGCGGCGAAGATCTTGCGGTAGTCGTGCCCGCCACGCGGCAGCCGCTCCAGCTCGGAATCCGACAGCGGCTCCGCCAGCGCGCGCAGACGCGGGTCGCGGCCGAAGAAGTGCTCGCGGATGTAGGCACCGGACTCGGTGGCGTAGGTCTGGAACTGCCCGTCCGGCGTGGCGTTGAGCGCCTCGACGAGCACGCCGTCACGGTCGGCGGCCAGGAGCTTGTCCCATTCCCGCCCCCACACGACCTTGATCACGTGCCAGCCCGCGCCCCGGAAGAAGGCCTCGAGTTCCTGCATCACCTTGCCGTTGCCGCGCACCGGACCGTCGAGCCGCTGCAAATTGCAGTTGACGACGAAGGTGAGGTTGTCCAGCTCCTCCCGTGCCGCGAGCCCGATCGCGCCGAGCGACTCCGGTTCGTCCATCTCCCCGTCGCCGAGGAAAGCCCACACCCGCCGGCGGGACGTGTCGGCGATTCCGCGCGCGTGCAGGTAGCGGTCGAACCGCGCCTGGTAGATCGCGTTGAGCGGCCCCAGGCCCATGGACACGGTGGGAAACTCCCAGAAGTCCGGCATCAGACGCGGGTGCGGGTACGACGACAGCGACCGCGCCGCCCCGCCCCGGGAGAGCTCCTGCCGGAACCCGTCGAGCCGCTGCTCGCCGAGGCGGCCCTCCAGGTACGCGCGCGCGTACACGCCGGGGGAGGCGTGTCCCTGGAAGAACACGTGGTCCCCGCCACCGGGATGATCCTTGCCGCGGAAGAAGTGATTGAACCCGACCTCGTACAGCGACGCGGCCGACTGGTAGGTGGCGATGTGCCCGCCGACGCCGATCTCGGGGCGGTTGGCGCGCGTGACCATCACGGCGGTGTTCCAGCGCATGATGCGGCGGATACGGCGTTCGAGGGCCTCGTCGCCCGGAAACCATGGCTCCTGCTCGGTGGAGATCGTGTTGACGTAATCGGTGGACAGCGGCGGCGGTACGCCGAGGCCCAGCGCACGCGCCTGGTCGAGCATCCGCAGCACGAGCACGCGGGCGCGGTGCGGCCCCGCCGACTCGACCACCGCGCGCAGCGCGTCGGTCCACTCGCGGCTCT
>NZ_KB912613.1 GCF_000383795.1 Saccharomonospora saliphila YIM 90502 | reverse complement strand
GTCTCCCGCCCGGGGCGTCGGGGCCACCCCGTCCGGCGGGTACACGCGCGGCACGTGCTGCCCGGTGGGCACGCGTGGGCGGCGCACGGCGCGCCGTGCCACCCCTGCGACCCTGCGCAACGGCGGCTTGCGCAGTCCCAGGCGCCGCTGGGTGCGCCCGCGCCGGATGGCGCGACGTTCCTTGGGCGGCACGTCCCACGCCTCCGGGTGCCGGGCCAGCCAGTGGTAGCGGTGCACCGAGTACGGCAGGTGCGCCAGGTACAGCAGCAGGACGCTGATCAGCACCACCAGCGGGTACTGGATGGCGACCGCCGCGGCGAGGCCGATGACCACGAGCAGCGGCGCCACCGCCTTCGCCGGTGCGCGGATCTTCTTCAGCGACAGGGTGGGCACCCGGCTGATCAGCAACGCCGCGATCGCCACCGTCCACAGCCAGACGGCGGGCTCGGCCGTCCACCACCCCTCGCCGAACTCGAGCGTGACGGTGACCGGCAGCAGCGCGAGCAGCCCGCCCGCCGGGGCGGGCACGCCCACGAAGAACTCACTCGCGTAGGGCGGTTGCTCCGCGTCGTCGAGCAGGGTGTTGAACCGCGCGAGCCGCAGCACCATGCACACCGCGAAGATCAGCGCGGCGACCCAGCCCCATCTGCTCGCCTCGCCCAACCACACGTACAGCACCAGGGCGGGGGCGACGCCGAAGGAGATCGCGTCGGACAGGGAGTCCAGCTCGGCCCCCATCCTCGACGTGGCGTCGAGCAACCGCGCGATCCTGCCGTCGAGGCTGTCGAGCACGGCCGCGAGCATGATCGCTCCGAGCGCGAGACCGTGATCGCCGGTGAGGGCGAACTGTACGGCGGAGAGTCCCGCGCACAGCGCGAGCACCGTGACCGCGTTCGGCAGCAACCGGACTCCGGGGCTGGTCCGGGCCATGTATTCAGTCCTTCGTCGGTGGGAGTTCGGCGAGCGGGGTCTCGCCGCCGATCGTGCGCTGACCCGTCCGCACGAGCAGCGTGCTGCCCTGCGGAAGGTAGGTGTCCACGCGGGAGCCGAACCGGATCAGGCCGTAGGTCGACCCGGCGTCGAGGCGTTCCCCGGAAGACACCTCGCAGAGGATACGACGCGCCACAAGGCCCGCGATCTGCACGACGACGAGCTCGTGGCCGCCGTCGGTGCGCAGCACGAGGGCGTTGCGCTCGTTGTCCTCGCTCGCCTTGTCGAGGTCGGCGGAAAGGAACCGGCCGGGCCGGTAGGCCACCTGCTCGACGGTTCCGGTGGCCGGGGCGCGCTGGACGTGCACGTCGAGCACGGACAGGAACACACTCACGCGGGTCCTGGGCTCATCGGGCAACCCCAGCTCGGGCGGCGGGGTGGCCTCCTCGATCAGGGACACGACTCCGTCGGCCGCCGAGAGGACCAGGTCGGTGCGCGCGGGCGGCACCCGGCGCGGCTCGCGGAAGAACGCCGCGGTCGCCAGCGTGCCGAGTCCCGCCGCCGTGGCGA
>NZ_KB912612.1 GCF_000383795.1 Saccharomonospora saliphila YIM 90502 | reverse complement strand
GGCGCCGGGGCCGCCGGGGCCGGGGCCGGGGCAAGGGCGGCGACGACCAGGGCACCAGCACCGACGACCAGTTCGACGGTGAGGGCCAGGGCCAGTCCGACCAGGCCGCGGGCGAGGGCCAGTCCGGCGAGTCCGCAGGCGACACGGGCGGTGACCAGGCAGACCAGGGCGAAAACGAAAGCGGCAGCAAGCGCCGTCGTCGTCGCCGCAGGCGCAAGAGCGGCGACGACGATGCCTCCTCGACCCAGGACGACCCGCCCAACACGGTGGTGCACGTCCGCGACGGCAAGGCCGAGGGCAAGGGCGACGACAAGGACGCCAAGTCCGAGGACGGCGTGCGCAGCGTGCGCGGTTCGACCCGGCTGGAGGCCAAGCGTCAGCGCCGCCGCGACGGGCGCGAGGCCGGGCGCAGGCGCGCGCCGATTCTGTCGGAGTCGGAGTTCCTGGCGCGGAGGGAGTCGGTCGAGCGCACGATGGTGGTCTCCGAGCGCGGGGACTCGACCCAGATCGGCGTGCTCGAAGACGGCGTGCTGGTCGAGCACTTCGTCACCGCGTCGGGAAGCGGCTCGATCGTGGGTAACGTCTACCTGGGTCGCGTGCAGAACGTGCTGCCGTCCATGGAGGCCGCCTTCATCGACATCGGCCGCGGCCGGAACGCCGTGCTGTACGCGGGGGAGGTCGACTGGGACGCCGCCGGGCTCGAGGGCAAGGCCCGCAAGATCGAGCAGGCGCTTTCCACCGGTGACAACGTCCTGGTGCAGGTGACCAAGGACCCCGTCGGGCACAAGGGCGCGCGGCTGACCACGCAGATCTCGCTGCCGGGCCGGTTCCTGGTGTACGTGCCGTCCGGGGGCACCACCGGCATCTCCCGCAAGCTGCCGGAGAACGAGCGGCGCAGGCTGAAGGACATCCTCAAGCGGATCGTGCCGTCCGAGGCGGGTGTGATCATCCGCACGGCGTCGGAGGGCATCAGCGAGGAGGAGCTGGGCCGGGACGTGAACCGGCTCGAAGCCCAGTGGCAGGTCATCAAGGAGAAGGCCGCCTCGGCCACGGGCTCGAAGAAGTCGAGCGCGCCGGTGCTGCTCTACGAGGAGCCGGACCTGCTGGTGAAGGTCGTGCGGGACCTGTTCACCGAGGACTTCGTCAAGCTGGAGATCCAGGGCGGGACCGCATGGGAGACCATCAGGGCCTACGTCGAGCACGTCGCTCCCGACCTGCTGGACCGGGTCAAGCGATACGTCGGCAACGGCGACGTCTTCGCCGAGCACCGCATCGACGAGCAGTTGACGAAGGCACTGGACCGCAAGGTGTGGCTGCCCTCCGGTGGTTACCTGGTCATCGATCGCACGGAAGCGATGACGGTGATCGACGTCAACACCGGTAAGTTCACCGGCTCGGGTGGCAATCTCGAAGAGACGGTCACCCGGAACAACCTGGAGTCGGCCGAGGAGATCGTCCGCCAGCTCCGGTTGCGCGACATCGGCGGGATCATCGTGATCGACTTCATCGACATGGTCCTCGAGTCGAACCGGGAACTGGTCCTGCGCAGGCTGACGGAGTGCCTGGGCCGCGACCGCACCCGCCACCAGGTCGCCGAGGTCACCTCGCTGGGGCTGGTGCAGATGACCCGGAAGCGCGTGGGCACCGGCCTGTTGGAGGCGTTCTCCACCACCTGCGAGCACTGCAAGGGCCGGGGTGTGCTGGTCTCAGGGGAGACGCACCGGCACCAGAACGGCAACGGGGGCGGCGGCCAGCAGCAGGGTTCCCGGCGCTCGCGCAGCAAGGCCAAGGCCGCCGAGAGCGACACCGCCCGGTCGGCGGAGCAGAGCCAGCAGGCGCCCACGCCCGAGCAGCGCGAGTCGGTGCACGGACGGCACGATGTAGCTGGCGTTGAGTTCGTCGGGCGCCACGGAATCGGCGATGGCCCCGGCCGCGGCGAGCATCACCGCGTCGGTGATCTCGTGGGCGCCCCCATGACCCGCCCCGGTGATCGCCACGCGGTGCCCGGTGTGCTGGTCGGCGTCGAGGTCGCCGTGCTGGTCACGCACCGTCGCGATCGTGGTCGTCCTCGGATACCCGACCGGATACGGCTCGGCGCCCGACTCGCGCAACCGGTCCAGCTTCTCGCGCCGGATGCGCA
>NZ_KB912611.1:1821-3752 GCF_000383795.1 Saccharomonospora saliphila YIM 90502 | reverse complement strand
GCGCCGTGTCGCCGGAGGCGCCGGAGGCGGGGGTGAGTGCCTGTGTCGGGGCGCCCGGGTGTGCCAAGTCACGTGCGGACGTGCGCGGCGACGCCCGCCGGGCACTCACGGGCCTGACCGTGCTCACCCCGGGCGTACGCGCGCACGTCAGCGGGTGCGAGCGGCGCTGCGGCAAGCCCCGTGGCGATCACGTGGACGTCCTCGCCGAGGATGACGGGTACCGCATCGACGGAACGTGGGTTTCGGCCGATGACATGGCCGAGGAGCTGAAGGGACGACTGTGATCGACTACATCCGTGACGGCACGGAGATCTACCGCCACTCGTTCGCGACGATCCGGGCCGAGGCCGACCTGGCCGCGCTGCCGGAGGACGTCTCGGTCGTGGCGGTGCGGATGGTCCACACGTGCGGCATGGTCGATCTCGTCGACGACCTCGCCTACAGCCCCGACGTCGTCGAGGCGGGCCGTGCGGCGCTTGAGGCGGGCGCGCCCGTGCTCTGCGACGCCCAGATGATCGCCAGCGGCATCACCCGGAAGCGGTTGCCTGCCGACAACGAGGTGATGTGCACGTTGTCCGACCAGCGGGTGCCCCCGCTCGCCGAGCGGCTGGGGACCACCCGTTCGGCGGCGGCGCTGGAGCTCTGGCGGGACACGCTGCCGGGTTCGGTGGTGGCGATCGGGAACGCGCCCACCGCGCTGTTCCGGCTGCTGGAGCTGCTCGACGAGGGGGTGGGCGCTCCGGCGGCGATCATCGGTGTGCCGGTGGGATTCGTCGGTGCTGTCGAGTCCAAACAGGAGCTGATCGACCGCGCGCCCGCGCCGTACCTGGCGGTGCGCGGACGCCGGGGCGGCAGCGCGATGGCGGTCGCCGCGGTGAACGCGATCGCGACGAAGGAGGAGATGTGAGCACCGGCACGCTGTACGGCGTCGGCCTCGGCCCCGGCGACCCGGAACTGATGACGGTGCGCGCCGCCCGGCTGATCGGCGAGGCGGACGTGCTCGCCTACCACTGCGCGCGGCACGGCCGCAGCATCGCCCGTTCGGTGGCCGAGCCCTACCTGCGCGAGGGGGACCAGGTCGAGGAACGGTTGATGTACCCGGTGACCACCGAGACCACCGACCATCCCGGCGGGTACGAGGGCGCCCTGGCCGACTTCTACGAAGAGTCGGCGAAGCGCCTGGCCGCCCACCTGGACGAGGGCCGCGACGTGGTGCTGCTGTGCGAGGGCGACCCGTTCTTCTACGGCTCCTACATGCACATGCACGAGCGGCTGGCCGATCGCTACCCGGCGGAGGTCGTACCCGGCGTGACGTCGGTCAGCGCCGCCGCCGCGCGGACGGGCAGGCCGCTGGTGGAGCGGGACGAGGTCCTCACTTTGCTTCCGGGCACGCTGCCCGCGCCGGAGCTGGCGCGACGGCTGGCCGACACCGACTCGGCCGCCGTGCTCAAGCTGGGCCGCACGTTCGGCTCGATCCGGCAGGCGCTGAGCGAGGCGGGCAGGTTGGACGAGGCCTACTACGTCGAGCGCGCCACCTGGCAGGCCGAGCGCGTGGAACCGTTCGCCGAGGTCGACCCGGAGAGCGTGCCGTACTTCTCGGTGGCCGTCGTGCCCAGCCCGACCGCCTCGGCGAAGATGGCCCGGCTCGAACAGGAGGGCACGGTGCGGGCCGTTCCGGCCGGATCGGCCGGCGAGCGGACCGAGGATCGGGCCGGGGGAGAGGTCGTCGTCGTGGGCCTGGGCCCCGCCGGGCCGCAGTGGACCACCCCGGAGGTCGAGCAGGCCCTGGCCCGTGCCGACCACCTCGTCGGTTACGGCACCTACCTGGTGCGGGTGCCGCAGCGCGCGGGCCAGCGGCGGCACGCTTCCGGCAACCGCGTCGAGGCCGACCGCGCCGCCGAGGCGCTCGATCTGGCCCGCGACGGCGCGCG
>NZ_KB912611.1:0-1721 GCF_000383795.1 Saccharomonospora saliphila YIM 90502 | reverse complement strand
GTTGCGCGCGGCCGACGTGCTGCGAATCGAGGCGCTGCGCGATCCCCGGCGGCGTCCGCTGCTGGTGGTGGTCACCGACGGGCGCGCCACCAGCGGGCCCGACGCCGTCGCCCGGTCGCACCAGGCGGCCGGGCTGCTGGCCGGCTCCGGAGTGACCAGTGTCGTGGTCGACTGTGAGAGCGGCCGGATGCGGCTGGGTCTGGCCGCGCGGCTGGCGGAACACCTGGGCGCCGAACACGTTCCCCTGGGGCAGGTGCGGGCCGATTCGCTGGTCGGCGAGGTGCGGCAGCGCACGGGCGGGGCCGCTGAGCCCGGCGCCCCGGAGGACACCGACGACAGGAGGATCGCCTGATGCCCAAGGGACAGCCGGAGACCGTGCCGGACGACGGCCTGACCACGCGGCAGCGCAGGCACCGTCCGATCCTCGCCGTGCACACCGGCGAGATGAAGGGCAAGTCGACCGCCGCGTTCGGCATGGCGTTGCGCGCGTGGAACCAGGGCTGGGACATCGGTGTGTTCCAGTTCGTCAAGTCCGCGAAGTGGCGTGTCGGTGAGGAGTCCGCCCTGCGCACCCTCGGCGCGAGCGATGAGGGCGGCAGTGTCGAGTGGAACAAGATGGGCGAGGGCTGGAGCTGGGCCCGCAAGAAGGGCACCGAAGAGGATCACGCCGCCGACGCCCGCGAGGGCTGGGCCGAGATCAAGCGCAGGCTCGCCGACCAGCGCCACGACTTCTATGTGCTCGACGAGTTCACCTACCCGCTGCACTGGGGTTGGGTCGACACCGACGACGTGGTGGAGACCCTGCTGGCGCGGCCGGGCCGCCAGCACGTCGTGATCACCGGGCGGAAGGCGCCGCCACGGCTGCTCGACGCCGCCGATCTGGTGGCCGAGATGACGAAGGTGCGGCATCCGATGGACGCCGGGCAGAAGGGCCAACGGGGCATCGAATGGTAGCCAGGATCGTCGTCGCGGCGCCGGGGTCGAGCCACGGCAAGACCACGGTCGCGACCGGCCTGATGGCCGCGCTGGCCGAGCGCGGCCTCGCCGTGTCCGGGCACAAGGTCGGCCCCGACTTCATCGACCCGAGCTACCACGCCGTGGCCACCGGCCTTCCGCCGCGCAACCTGGACCCGTTCCTCCAGGGCGAGCACCGGCTGGCCCCGTTGCTGCGGCACGGCGCCCGGTCGGCCGAGATCGCCGTGATCGAGGGCGTGATGGGCCTGTTCGACGGTGCGCTCGGCACCGAGGGCTACGCCTCGACCGCGCACGTGGCCAAGCTGGTCTCCGCGCCCGTGGTGCTGGTGGTGGACGCGAGCGCGGCGAGCCGCAGCGTGGCCGCGCTGGTGCTCGGCTTCGCCCGGTACGACCCGGACGTCGAACTGGCCGGGGTCATCCTGAACAAGCTCGGCTCGCAGCGGCACGAGGACGAGATCCGCTCCGCGTTGGAACCGACCGGTGTTCCCGTGCTCGGGGCGCTGCGGCGCAGCGACGACGTGCACGCGCCGGGCAGGCACCTCGGCCTGGTGCCCGCCGCCGAACGCGCCGACGAGGCGCGGCGGCTCTCACCCCGCCTGGCGGAGTGGGTGCGCGCCGGGGTGGACTAACTGCTTCTCTTGGTTGACCCAATATTCAGCGCGGGCTATAAGTTTTATGAGATCGACAGCTAGCTAAACGCACACCAGCGACCCGAAGTAGGTGAACATCGTCGTGAGTCTCGTGGA
>NZ_KB912610.1 GCF_000383795.1 Saccharomonospora saliphila YIM 90502 | reverse complement strand
CACGGTCAGTGCCGAAGGGCGGTCAGTGCAGGGGCACGCGCCAGGTGACCCGCGTGCCGCCGCCGGGCTCGTCGTCCAGGCGCAGCTCACCGCCGCACCGGACGGCGCGGCGGCGCAGATTGTCGAGGCCGCTGCGGTGCGCCAGATCGGCAGGGAGCCCGACGCCGTTGTCGGCGACCTCCACGACCAGCACGTCCCCCGCCAGCTCCACCGCGATCTCCACCCGGTCGGCGCCGGAATGGCGCAACGCGTTGCTCAACGCCTCGCGCAGCACCGCCTCGGCGTGCTCACCCACCGACGGGGGTACCTCGCTGTCCACGGCGCCGGAAATGCGGACCGACGGCGACACGGTGGTCTCCGGGGTGAGTTCGGCGACGACGTCGAGCAGGCGCCGTCGCAGCCCGTCCGAGGCGTACCCGCCGGTGTGCAGGTCGAAGATCGAGGTGCGGATTTCGCGCACGGTCCGGTCGAGCTGCTCCACAGCTTGCTCGACACGGCCGCGCGCGTAGTGGTCGCCGATCCTGCGCAGCGTGCCCTGCAGGCTCATGCCCGTGGCGAAGAGCCGCTGGATGACGTGGTCGTGCAGGTCACCGGCGATGCGGTCGCGGTCGGCGAGCAGGTCCAGCAGGCGCTGGTTGCGCTGCTTGTCGGCGAACTCCAGCGCCACCGCGGCCTGGTCGGCCAGCGAGCTGAGCATCGGGACCTGGTCGGCGGTGAACGCCGGTGCCCCCTTCGCGCGCGCCACCACCAGGACCCCGCCCGGCCCCGACGCCGCCGACAGCGGCAGCACCACGCCCGGGCCCAGTCCGGCCGAGGACACCGTGGGCTCGTCCGGGAACACGGAGGTGAGGTCGGCGACCAGGCGCGCGGTGCCCGAACGCATCGCCTCGGCGACCGGCGACGGGCCCTCGGGGTCCACGGTCAGCCCGTCGAGCCTGCGCGCCCGCTCACCCGTGGAGACCGTCACCGACACCTCGCGTGAGGTCTCCTCGGGGCCCAGCAGGATCACCGCGTCGTGGCCCTCGGCCAGCTCGCACACACGCCGCACGACGAGTTCCAGCGTGTCCTCCACCGAGGCTCCGCCGAGCAGCTCCCCGTTGATCTCGGCGACCGCGCCGAGCCACCGTTCCCGCATCCGGGAGCGTTCGAAGAGCCGGGCGTTGTCCACGGCGACCCCGGCCGCGGCGGCCAGTGCCTGGAGCACCACCTCGTCGTCGGTGGTGAACTCGACGCCACCGCGCTTCTCGGTGAGATAGAGGTTGCCGAACACGGTGTCGCGCACGCGCACGGGCACGCCGAGGAAGCTCCGCATGGGCGGGTGGTTGGCGGGAAAGCCGACGGAGGCCGGGTGCCGCGACAGATCGGCCAGCCGGACCGGGCGCGGGTCGTCGATCAACAGGCCGAGCAGGCCGCGCCCCTCGGGCAGGTGCGTCATGCGCGCCCGCGTGTCCGGGTCGATGCCGTGGTGGACGAACTCCGCGAGCCCGCCGCGGTCGTCGAGCACGCCCAACGCCCCGTACCGGGCGTCGACCAGTTCGGTCGCGGCCCGCACGATGCGTTGCAGTGTCGAGTCGAGTTCGAGGCCGGAGGCGACGGCGAGTACCGCGTCGAGCAGTCCCTGGAGCCGGTCGCGGGTCCCGACGATCTCACTCAGCCGTTCCCGCACCTCGTGCAGCAGCTCGTCGAGGCGCAGTCCCGCGAGCGCGTGCGTGCCGGGACGGTGGTCACCGAGCCCACCGCTGGCGGAGTGCTCCACTGGCATCGGTGCCTCTCCGATCGTCGCCACAGTCCGTATTCCCCGACGCGGCCCGGCTCAACCGGGCTTCGGAACCGGGGACCGAGGGACGCGCGGAGCCCTCTCCTGCCAGGTCAGACGGGTGGCCGTGGGTACGGGACGGCGCCGCGACGCCCGAGCAACAGCAGCGCCTGGGGGCTGCCCTCGACACCCGCGTGCCGGGCCATGCGCTGGCGGAACTCTCGCGCCGCGAACGGTTCGAGCACCGGCTCGACCGTCAGTCCCCGGGCCACGGCCGCCAGCCACGCCCGCTGGAGCGCGACC
>NZ_KB912609.1 GCF_000383795.1 Saccharomonospora saliphila YIM 90502 | reverse complement strand
CGGCCGGCGGGGGGACTGGGCCCTCCCGCCGCCGCGTCGGCCGCGTGGCCTGCCCCGGTCGGCCATGACTCAGCCCTTCGGCGTGAACCTCGGGAAGGCGAGGTCCCCGGCATACCGGGCGGCGTCGGCCAGGTTCTCCTCGATGCGCAGCAGCTGGTTGTACTTGGCGACGCGCTCGCTGCGCGCGGGGGCGCCGGTCTTGATCTGGCCGACGCCGGTGGCCACGGCCAGGTCGGCGATCGTGGTGTCCTCGGTCTCCCCGGAGCGGTGGCTCATCATCGACTTGTAGCCGCACGAGGTCGCCAGCGAGACCGCGTCCAGCGTCTCGGACAGCGTGCCGATCTGGTTGACCTTGACCAGCAGCGCGTTCGCGATCCGGCGGTTGATGCCCTCCTCCAGCCGGTCCGGGTTGGTGACGAAGAGGTCGTCGCCGACGAGCTGCACGCTCTCGCCGAGCTCGGCGGTCAGGCGGGCCCAGCCGTCCCAGTCGTCCTCCGAGAGCGGGTCCTCGATGGAGACCAGCGGGTAGGAGTTCACCAGCTCGGCGTAGTAGCCGGTCATCTGCTCGGCGCTGCGCTCGCTGCCCTCGAACGTGTAGGTGTTGTTCGAGAAGAACTCCGTGGCCGCCACGTCGAGCGCGAGGGCGATGTCGCGACCGGGACGGTAGCCCGCCTTCTCGATCGCGCTGACGATGATGTCCAGCGCCTCCCGGTTGTCCGACAGGCTCGGCGCGAACCCGCCCTCGTCTCCGAGTCCGGTGGCGAGGCCGCGCCCCTTGAGCACCGACTTCAGGGCGTGGTACGTCTCGGCGCCCCAGCGCAGCGCTTCCCGGAACGACTCGGCGCCGATCGGAGCGATCATGAACTCCTGGATGTCGACGTCGGTGTCGGCGTGCGCACCGCCGTTGAGGATGTTCATCATCGGTACCGGCAGCACGTGCGCGTTCGGGCCGCCCAGGTAGCGGAACAGCTCAAGCTCCGCCGAGTCGGCCGCCGCCTTCGCCACCGCCAGCGACACGCCCAGCATCGCGTTCGCACCGAGCCTGCTCTTGTCGGGCGTGCCGTCGAGGTCGAGCAGTTTCTGGTCGACGATGCGCTGGTCGACCGCCTCGACACCGGTCAGGTCGGGGCCGATCTCGTCGAGCACCGCGGCCACGGCGCGCTCGACGCCCTTGCCGTTGTAGCGCCTGGTGTCGCCGTCGCGCAGCTCCACGGCCTCGTGCTCGCCCGTCGACGCCCCGGACGGGACAGCGGCCCTCGTCATCGTGCCGTCGTCGAGGGCGACCTCCACCTCGACCGTGGGGTTGCCGCGAGAGTCCAGGATCTCGCGCGCGCCTACCTGCTCGATAACCGCCACACTCAGCTCCTCACCCGGTTCTGCGTCACTGCGTCGGCCTTCGCGCACGCGCCGACCGGCCGCACCCGATCGGCGCGGCGACGACCTCAGCCTAGCCGTAGGCACGTCCGCGTCGTCGGCAGGTTCCGGGGCGGCTCGGCGCCGCGGGAGTGTCAGCCGGG
>NZ_KB912608.1 GCF_000383795.1 Saccharomonospora saliphila YIM 90502 | reverse complement strand
CGCGCGGCCAGGGCCGACACCGCCGCGGTGGCCACCTCCCGCCCCGACGGAGGCCGCGGCTGTCCGTCGGCGTCGGCGAGCAACCGGCCGAGAAACCGTTTGCGGGAGGCCCCGACCAGAAGGGGGAAACCCAGTTCGCGCAGCACGTCGAGTCCGTGCAGCAGTGCCCAGTCGTGGTCGGCGTTCTTGGCGAAGCCGAGCCCGGGGTCGAGCACGATCGCGTCCTCGGCGACACCGGCGGCGAGCGCCTCGTCGATCCGCGCGCTCAGCTCGTCACGTACGTCGGTGACGACGTCGGTGTAGTCGGCGAGGTCGTTCATGTGCCTGCTGTGCCCGCGCCAGTGCATCAGCACCCACGGCACGCCCGCGTCGGCGGCGACCTTGGCCATGTCCGGATCCGCGAGCCCGCCCGAGACGTCGTTGATCATCCGTGCGCCCGCCTCGACGGTCGCGGCGGCGACGGCCGCTCTCGTCGTGTCGACCGACAGCGTCAGCCCTTCGCCTGCCAGGCGGCGCACCACGGGCAGCACCCGCGCGAGCTCGGTGTCGGCGTCGACACGGGACGATCCGGGCCGGGTCGACTCGCCGCCGACATCGATCACGTCGGCGCCCCGCCGCCACATGGCATGGGCGTGGGCGAGTGCGTCCTCGACGCTCAGGTAGCGGCCACCGTCCGAGAACGAGTCCGGAGTCACGTTGAGCACGCCCATGACGGCACAACGGCCGGGCGTGGACAAGAGCGACGACGCGTGCGGCACGGTCACCGCCGCCCCTTGATCAGGTCGAGCGCTTCCGCCCGTGACGACGCGGAGGTCTGCAACAGCCCCCGCACCGCCGAGGTGGTGGTCCGCGCGCCCGGCTTGCGGATGCCCCGCATCGCCATGCACAGGTGCTCGGCCTCGACCACCACGATCACTCCCCGCGGCCGCAGCTTGCGGTTGAGCGCGTCGGCGACCTGCGAGGTCAGGCGTTCCTGCACCTGGGGCCGCTTGGCGTACAGGTCGACCAGACGGGCCAGCTTCGACAGCCCGGTGACCTTGCCCTGCCCGTTCGGGATGTAGCCGACGTGGGCCACGCCGTGGAACGGGGTCAGGTGGTGCTCGCACGTGCTGTACATCGGAATGTCGGTGACCAGCACCAGCTCTTCGTGGCTCTCGTCGAAGGTGCGGTCGAGCACATGATCCGGCTCGCTGTAGAGCCCGGCGAACATCTCCCGGTAGGCGCGTGCCACCCGGGCCGGTGTCTCCCGCAGCCCGTCGCGATCCGGGTCCTCTCCGCAGGCGAGCAGCAGCTCGCGCACGGCTCGTTCGGCCCGCGCCTGGTCGAAGACGCCGTGACCGGCCCTGGGCAGTTCGGCGTCGACGTCCAGATCGACGCCCGCGGCCGCGTGTCCGTTGCCCGTCACGTCACCGCCTTCCCCGGTCACGAACTCGGACGACCGTCCTGATCGTCGTCCTGACCGTCCCGATCCTGTCCCGCGTCGCGCTCGTGCTGCCGCGACTCCTGCTGCTGTGGCGTCGACCGCGGCGGCGGGTCGTCACGCCACGGGTAGCCCTTGCCGCTCGGCTGGGTCGCCGGGGTCCAGCCGGGGGGCGCGCCGTAGTGCGGCGGCCCCGCGCTGTACCCACCGGAGCCGGGCTGCCCGCTGCCGTTGGGCTGTGCCCACGTGCCGCTCCCGCCGTTGCGGCGGAGGCCGTTCGTGCCCCCGTCACCGGACGGCGGCGCGTACGGATTGTACGAGGGCGATGCGGGCGGCCCGCCGGGCGTGTCGCCCTGCTCCCGCGACTGGCCGTGCGCACCGTCC
>NZ_KB912607.1:17622-19853 GCF_000383795.1 Saccharomonospora saliphila YIM 90502 | reverse complement strand
CGCGACGGGCACCGACGGGAACGGCTCCCGTCCCGGCACGGTCGCGCCCGCCGAGGGTGTCCGGGACGGCGCGGGCGTCTCGGACGCGGCCCCGCCTCTCGCGCGCGACGCGTAACTCGTTAGCACGGGTAAGGAAATGCGGTAGGGTGCGAGCATGCGCCCCACCGACCTCGCCCTCACGGCCGTGCCCGGGAGGCCGACGCTGCGGGGCGAGCTGCTGCTGACCGCGGTGGCTCGCCCCGACCTCTCCGGCGACACCTATTCCAGCGCTCTCCACCGCGTCCGCGTCGACGGCGTCGACGTCTGGACCCACGCCGACCGGGACACCGCGCCCGCCCTGTCCCCGGACGGCCGGTGGGTGGCGTTCCTGCGTGCCGAGGGCGGTGCCCCGCAGCTTCACGTGATGCCGTCCGACGGAGGGGAGGCGCGGCGGCTCACCGACCTCCCGCTGGGCGCGGGAGAGCCCGTGTGGTCCCCGGACTCCCGGCGCCTGGCGTTCACCGCCCGGGTTCCGGAACCCGGCCGATACGGCACACCGCGGTCCGATGAGGACGACGCCGGAACCCCGCCGCCACCGGAGGCCGAGTCACCCCGGCGGATCACCCGGCTGGACTACCGCGTGGACGATGTCGGGTTCCTGCGGGACCGGCCGAGAACGCTGTTCGTGGTCGAGGCCGTGCCCGGTACGGTCGCGGGTGCGGGCGATGGTGTCCCGGGCAGGCCGGAGGCGTTCCCGCTCACCGACGGCGCGTTCGATGTCGACGATCCGGCGTGGACACCGGACGGGCGCCGCGTGCTCGTGGTCGGTCCGAGCGGGCACGACCGGGTGGAGACTCTGCACAGCGACCTGTACGCCGTGCCTGCCGACGGGGACCCGAGCCGGCCGCCCGAGCCGGTGGTGCGCTGTGCGGGCCGTGCGTCCGGCCCCGTCGTCGACGAGGACGGCACCGTCTTCTTCTTCGGCACGGAGTTCGACGGCTTCGCCGCGGTGGCTCGCAACACCGGCCTGTGGGCGGCCCCGCTCTCCGGGGACGGCACCGTGGCGACACCGCGCAGGCTCACCGACGGTGAATCGGTCGACTGCGCCGGTGAGGCCGGAAGGCCCGCGCCGTTCGGGGACCGGCTCGTGGTCGCGGTGCGGAACCGGGGTGCGGTCGAGTTGCGGTCGGTGCCCCGGCGGGGCGACCGGGTCGCGCTGGCGGACCTGCCCGTGCTCGCGGGCACCCGCGCGGCGGTGCGCGGGTTCGCCGTCGACGGCTCACGCATCGCCGTGGTCCAGGCGGGGCCGTCGGACACCGGTGAGGTCGTCCTGCTCGACACCGCGGACACGGCCGGAACGGCGAGTGGCCACGACGGTGCGGTGGGCACCGCGGTGGCGCGGACGGACTTCTCCGCGGCGTTGAGGTCGGCCGGGGTGCGCCCGGCCGAGGAACTGACGGCGCGGGCGCCCGACGGCTATCCGGTTCACGGCTGGCTGGTCCTGCCCGAGGGCGAGGGGCCGCACCCCACGTTGCTGGTGGTGCACGGTGGCCCGTTCGCCCAGTACGACTGGGGCCTGTTCGACGAGGCGCAGGTCTACGCCTCAGCGGGGTATGCGGTGGTGCTCGGCAACCCGCGCGGGTCGGCGGGGTACGGCGAGGCGCACGCCCGCGCGGTCGTCGGGTCGTTCGGCACCGTGGACGCCGACGACCTGCTGGCGCTGCTCGACGCCGCCACGGCGCGGTCCGACGTATCCGCCGACCGGGTCGGCGTGATGGGCGGGTCGTACGGCGGGTTCATGACCGGTTGGCTCGCCGCGCACCACGGGCATCGTTTCCGCGCGGCGTGGAGCGAGCGCGCGGTGAACGCGTGGGACTCGTTCACCGGAAGCTCCGACATCGGCTGGTTCTTCGCCGACGCCTACCTGGGAGACGACCCGGAGGTGCGACGCCGGTCGAGCCCGCTGACCTACGCCGACCGCATCACGGTCCCGTTCGCCGTCGTGCACTCCGAACAGGACTGGCGCTGTCCGATCGAACAGGCGCAGCGCATGTTCGTGGCGTTGCGGCGCGCGGGAACCGAAACGGAGTTGCTGGTCTTTCCCGGGGAGGGGCACGAGTTGACCCGTTCGGGCCGACCGCGGCACCGCGTTCAGCGGTTCGAGGCCGTGCTCGACTGGTGGCGGCGGCATCTGCCCGTCGGCGAGTGAGCCGTCGGCGAGCCGGCCGCCCCGACCGCGCGGGCACGTGCCC
>NZ_KB912607.1:14386-17522 GCF_000383795.1 Saccharomonospora saliphila YIM 90502 | reverse complement strand
CGGGCCACGCGCCTCAGGTGCGGGCGGGCTCCCGACCCGGCGCGGAGCCGTCGCCCGCCGCCGCGTCCGCGGGTCCCTCGATTCCGGCTGTTCCGGAGGCACTCCGGAAGCCGTCCTGTGCTGTGCCCTCCCGCGCGGTGTCCTCCCGCGCGGTGTCCTCCCGCGCGGTGTCCTCGTCCGAGGTGCTCTTTTCGGCAGAGCCGTGCTGGTCGAGCAGGGAACTCTCGTCGAACGGCTCGTGACCGGACAGCACCCGGGCTGCGCGCCGCCGGTCGAACTCCCCGGTCCACGACCCGATCACCACGGTGGCGATGGCGTTGCCCGCGAAGTTGGTCAGCGCGCGCGCCTCCGACATGAACCGGTCGATGCCGAGGATGAACCCGACCCCGTCGACCAGCTCGGGGCGGTGCGATTGCAGGCCGCCCGCCAGCGTCGCGATGCCGGCACCGCTGACTCCCGCCGCACCCTTGGACGCGATGATCATGAACACCAGCAGCGAGATCTGCTCGCCGACGCCCAGCGGGCTGCCCTGCGCCGTGGCGATGAACAGCGTCGCCATGGTCAGGTAGATCGCCGTGCCGTCGAGGTTGAACGAGTAGCCGGTGGGCACGGTGATGCCCACGACCGGCCGGTTGACACCAAGGTGCTCCATCTTCGCGATCAGCCGGGGCAGCGCCGACTCCGAGGACGAGGTCGACACGATGAGCAGGAACTCGCGGCCGAGGTAGCGCAGCAGCCGGAAGACGTTGATCCGCGCGCCGAACCACAGCACCGTGCCGAGCACCACGAACACGAACAGCACGCAGGTGATGTAGAAGCCGATCATGATGACCGCGAGGCTGGTGAGCGCCTCCCAGCCCGTCTCGCCGACCACGGCGGCGATCGCGCCGAACGCGCCGACGGGCGCCACCCACATGATCATCGCGAGGATGCGGAACACCAGGCGCTGCACGTGCTCGATTCCGCGCAGGATCGGCGTGCCCGCCGGGCCCAGCTTCTGGAGCGCGAACCCGGCCAGCAGCGCCACGAGCAGGGTTTGGAGCACCGAGCCTTCGGTGAACGCCGACACCAGGGTCTCCGGGATGATGCCGAGCAGGAAGTCGACGGTGCCCTCGCCGCCCTCGGCGGCCTGTTGCTGCACCTGCGCGGCGGCGTCGGGATCGAGGCGCATTCCCTGCCCGGGATGCAGGATGTTGCCCACGACGAGCCCGATCGCCAGCGCGAACGTGGACATCGCCAGGAAGTAGCCGAGCGCGAGGACACCGACCCGGCCCACCTTCGCCGCCTTGGCCACCGACCCGATGCCGAGCACGATGGTGCAGAAGATGATCGGGCTGATCATCATTTTGATCAGGTCGACGAAGCCGCTGCCCAACGGCTTGAGACGCGTCGCGGCGTCGGGGAACGCGAAACCGACCACCACACCGAGCACCACGGCGGCGATCACCGCGAGGTACAGGTAGTGCATTCGGTCCCGGCGCGTCGACTTCTGTTCACCGGTCGACGGTTCAGGCACCGTTGCCTCCTCGTGAAGACTGGGAAAACGTCAGGACGACTATGGGCAGCCGAGCGCGGCCGAGCACGGTTGTGTTCATTTCGGTCGTGAACGCCTGTGGTGTCATGGGATCCGTGACGTCCTCGCCCGCCGGTGCCCCGATCCGCCGCTGGAGCCTCGCCAGGCAGCTGCTGGTGCTTCAGCTGGTGCTGGTCAGCGTGCTCGTCGGCGCGGCGGCCGTGCTCGCCTGGCTCGACTCGGCGGAGGCCGTCGAACGCAAGGCGAGGGAGGAGGTGGTGTCGGTGGCCGCGACGCTTGCCGACTCGCCGGACGTGCGCCGTGCGCTGCGCTCGCCGGACCCCAGTGCCAGACTCCAGCCGTTCGCCGAGCGGGTCCGTGCCGACACCGGCGTCGGCTTCGTGACGATCATGAACAGGGACCGCACTCGGCTCACCCATCCCGACCCGGAACGGATCGGGGAGGAGTTCATCGGCACCGTCGCCCCCGCGACCGGAGGCCGGCTGTTCACCGAGACCTACACCGGCACTCTCGGCCCGTCGGTGCGCGCGGTCGCGCCGGTCTCCGACGACGGCAGGGTGGTCGCGATGGTGGCCGTGGGCATCACGGTGGAGGCGATCTCCTCGGAGCTGGGGGAGCGGATGGGCCCGGTCCTCGGTGTCGCTGGTGGTGTCCTCTGCGTCGGGATCGCGGGCAGTTATCTCGTCAGCGCCAGGCTGCGCAGGCAGACGCGGGGCGTGGCACCGGACGAGCTCAGCGGGATGTTCGACTACTACCAGGCGATCCTGCATTCGGTGCGGGAAGGACTGGTGCTGGTCGGCTCGGATGGCCGGGTGGTGCTGTGCAACGACGCCGCGCGGGACCTGCTGGGCCTGGACGGGGACGTACGGGGCGCCGCCGTGACGGAGCTCGGTCTCGCCGGAGAACTCACCCACGCGTTCACCGCCGACGGCGCTGCCGCCGACGAGTTGCACGTGACCGAGACGCGGGTGCTGCTGGTCAACACCGTGCCCGTGCGGTCGCGGGAGAGAGCGATGGGCACGGTGGTGACGTTGCGCGATCACACCGAGCTGCAGGCTCTGACCGGGGAACTCGACAGCGTGCGCGGTTTCGCGGAGTCGCTGCGGTCGCAGGCCCACGAGTCGGCCAACCGCCTGCACGCCGTGGTCTCGCTGATGGAACTGGGCCGGGTGGACGAGGCCGTCGAGCTCGCCACCGCGGAGCTGGAGACGGCCCAGCAGCTCACCGACCGTGTCGTCGGCGCGGTGTCCGAGCCGGTGCTGGCCGCGCTGTTGCTGGGCAAGTCGAGTGAAGCGGCCGAACGGGGCGTCGAGCTGACCCTGACCGAGGACACCGCCGTGCAGGAGGTCGGCACCCCGCTGCCCGCGCGGGATCTGATCACCGTTCTCGGCAACCTCATCGACAACGCCGTCGATGCCGCGGTCGAGGGCGCGGCCGGACGGGCGCCGCGGGTGACCGTCACCGTGCGCGCCGAACCAGGCGAGACCTACCTGCGCGTGGCCGACACCGGGCCGGGCGTGGCCGCCGGGACGGCGGAACGGATCTTTCGCCGCGGCTGGTCCACCAAGCCGAGCCAGGCCGGGGCGGGACGCGGGCTCGGCC
>NZ_KB912607.1:8871-14286 GCF_000383795.1 Saccharomonospora saliphila YIM 90502 | reverse complement strand
CGCGACGTCGCCGACGCGGCGGGGGTCGCGCTGCGCCCCGAGGCGGCCGACGTCATGCCGTGGCATCCCGGCCGGTGCGCCCGCCTGGTGGTCGACGGACACACCGTCGGTCACGCGGGGGAGCTGCATCCGAAGGTCGTGGACGCGCTCGGCTTGCCGAAGCGGACGTCGGCGATGGAGCTGGACCTCGACGCGCTCCCGTTGGTGGACCGCCGTCCCGCGCCGTCGATCTCGCCGTTCCCGCCGGTGCTGCTCGACGTGGCGCTGGTGGTGGACGAGCACGTGCCGTCCGCGGACCTCGCCGACGCGCTCAGGGACGGTGCCGGTGATCTCCTCGAAGAGGTGTCGCTGTTCGACGTCTACTCCGGCGAGCAGGTGGGCGAGGGCAGGCGGTCGCTGGCGTACCAGCTGCGGTTCCGCGCTCCCGACCGGACGCTGACGGCGGAGGAGGCCAACGAGGCCCGAGACGCCGCCGTCGCGGCGGCGAGCGAGCGGTTCGGCGCGGTCCTGCGCGGCTGACCGCCCGGGTTCCGCGGCCCGGTATCGTGACCGGATTCGGGAGAGCGGATCGCGCGCGTACAGGCCGCACGGTTGCGGGAGATCGCCGACCTGTGCCGGACCTACGGCGACTCCCGGGAAGCGGCGGCCGACGTGGCGCTGGCGCTTTCGGTCGGCGGCCACGCCGCGCGCAGGAAAAATCGACCTGGCCCGAATCGCGACACGCCGTGTACCGAACATTCTCGCGGCGATGAAGAACGGAATCGTCGGCGAATACAAGGCCACGAAAGTGGTCGAATCCACGGCGTGTTCGTCTGACGAGAAGGCCGGGGGAGGCCGCCTCCGTGCTCGCGGGCCGGGTGGCGGACAAGGACCCGGGTCGCCTCCGACAGGCAGCCACTCGCGTGGTGCACCGGGTCGACCCCGACGGCGCTGCCGAACGCGCACGGGTGCGGCGGGCCGCCCGTCGGGTGGAGTTGGTCCACGGCCACGACGGGATGGCCACGCTGCTGGCAGATCTGCCCGCCCAGGTGGGGTGATGTCAGAGTGCCACCGACCGAGCCGGTTCGGTGACCTCGATCATCTGGTTGATTGGGGCAGAGGCCGCGGTGGCCACACGAGCCCCGACAACCTCGTCGGGTTGCGCCGCCGACACCACACCGGATGAAGGACAGACCCGGGTGGAGCCCCGCCTGGATGCGACCACCCACCGGTTCGAGGTCCGCACCCCGTCCGAGCGCGCACCTACGCACCGAGCCGAACTCCCTGCGCGGCGATGGTCCGGCGCCACCACCGTTCTGAGGTGACCGCGGTGGCTTCAGTCGGTCCGGACCCGGCCAAGATTGGATTTGCGTAGTCATGCATACTCATACGTATGACGGTGAAGGCAGCGGTGGCCGGGGCGACCGGCTACGCGGGTGGCGAGCTGCTGCGGCTCCTGCTCGCCCACCCGGAGATCGAGATCGGCGCGCTCACGGCCGCGAGCAGCGCGGGAACCCCGCTGGGGCAGCACCACCCACACCTGGCGCCGCTGGCGGAGCGAACCGTGCGCGACACCACGGCCGAGCGCCTCGCCGGGCACGACGTCGTGTTCCTCGCGCTGCCGCATGGCCATTCCGCCGAGATCGCCGCGCAGCTCGGCGACGACACCCTGGTCGTCGACCTCGGTGCCGACCACCGGCTGAACGACCCCACCGACTGGCAGCGCTGGTACGGCGGGGACCACGCGGGCACCTGGCCCTACGGGCTGCCCGAGCTGCCCGGCCGCAGGGACGCGCTGCGGGGAGCCCGCCGGATCGCCGTGCCGGGGTGTTTCCCGACGGGCGGTTCCCTCGCGCTGGCTCCCGCGCTGGCTTCGGGCCTGGTGCGCCCCGAGGTGACCATCACCGCCGTCACCGGGACCTCCGGTGCCGGGCGGAGCCTGAAGCCACACCTGCTCGGCTCGGAGGTCATGGGCTCGGCCAGCGTCTACGGCGTCGGCGGTGCCCACCGGCACACGCCGGAGTTCACCCAGAACCTCAGCGAGGTCGCCGGGCAGCGGGTCACGGTCTCGTTCACTCCGGTGCTGGCGCCGATGCCACGCGGCATTCTCACCACGGCGAGCGCGCCGCTGGCACGGACCGAGCGGAGCGAGGACACCGAGGAGGCCACGAACGACACGGTGCGGGCGGTCTACGAGAAGGCCTACGCCGACGAGCCGTTCGTACGGCTCCTGCCGGAGGGCACGTGGCCGACCACGGCGGCCACTCTCGGTGCGAACACGGTGCAGCTCCAGGTGACGGTCGACCGCGACGCCGGGCGCCTCGTCGTGGTCGCGGCGATCGACAACCTCACCAAGGGCACGGCCGGCGCCGCCGTCCAGTCCGTGAACCTCGCCCTCGGCCTCCCGGAGACCACGGGTCTCCCCACGACAGGAGTAGCCCCATGACGCACCCCCGCCCGCCCGCGAGTCGCCCCCTCCCGTCGGCGAGTCGCCCCTTCCTGTCGGCGAGTCGCCCCCTTCCGTCGGCGAGTCACCCATTCCCGTCCACGGGTCGGCCCTCGCGGGTTCGGTCCCGTCCCTGGCTTCCGGAGGTCGCGTCATGACAGTCACCGCTTCCGGCGGATTCCGGGCGTGCGGCGTCACCGCGGGGCTGAAGGCCAGCGGCACGCCGGACGTCGCCCTCGTGGTCAACGACGGCCCGTCCGACGTGGCCGCCGCCGTGTTCACGAGCAACCGGTGCAAGGCGAACCCGGTCCTGTGGAGCGAGCAGGTGCTTTCCGATCACCGTGCCAGGGCGGTGCTGCTCAACTCCGGTGGTGCCAACTGTTACACCGGCCCGCAGGGCTTCCAGACCACGCACGCGAACGCCGAGCAGGTCGCCGACCGTCTGGGCACGGGTGCGGTCGATGTCGTCGTGTGTTCCACCGGGCTCATCGGTGAACAACTCGACCGTGACGCGATGACCACCGGTGTCGAGCTCGCCGTCAAGGCGCTGTCCGCCGACGGCGGGCCCGCCGCCGCCGAGGCGATCATGACCACCGACACCCGGAGCAAGGAGGTCGTGCGCCACGGCGACGGCTACCGCGTCGGCGGTATGGCCAAGGGCGCGGGGATGCTCGCCCCCGCGCTGGCCACGATGCTCGTGGTCGTCACCACCGACGCCGACGTGGACGCCGAGACCGCCGACCGCGCGCTGCGTGAAGCCACGCGGCGCACCTTCGACCGGCTCGACTCGGACGGGTGCATGTCCACCAATGACACCGTGTTGCTCCTGTGCAGTGGCGCCTCGGGCGCCCGGCCGGACGAGGCCGCGTTCACCGAGGTGCTCACCGACGCCTGCCACGACCTCGCCCAGCAGCTCCTGCGCGACGCCGAGGGCGCCGAGCACGACATCGCCATCGAGGTCACCGGCGCGGCCACCGAGGACGACGCCGTGACGGTGGGCCGCGCGATCGCCCGCAGCAATCTGTTCAAGACGGCCGTCTACGGTCGCGACCCGAACTGGGGACGCATCCTCGCTGCCGTGGGCACCACCGACGCGACGTTCGAACCCGGCGACCTCGACGTCGCCGTCAACGGCGTGCGGATCTGCCGGAGCGGGGGCCCGGGCGAGCCGAGGAACAAGGTCGACCTCGCCGACCGCGCCGTCACCGTGACCGTCGACCTCAAGGCGGGCACCGAGTTCGCGACCATCTGGACCAACGACCTCACCCACGCCTACGTGCACGAGAACTCGGCCTATTCGACATGAACGCCACGCCCCGCGCCTCCGACGACACGACGACCGTGCCCGCCGACGAACGCCTCGCCACCGCCGCGGAGAAGGCGGGCGTGCTGGTCGAGGCCCTGCCCTGGCTCCAGCGCTTCCACGGTTCCTGGGTGGTGGTGAAGTACGGCGGCAACGCCATGGTCGACGACGATCTCAAGCACGCCTTCGCTCAGGACATGGTGTTCCTCCGGCTGGCCGGACTGCGCCCGGTGGTGGTGCACGGCGGCGGCCCGCAGATCAGCACGATGCTCGACCGGCTCGGAATGGACGGTGAGTTCAAGGGCGGCCTGCGCGTGACCACCCCGGAGACGATGGACGTCGTGCGCATGGTGCTCGTCGGTCAGGTCAGCCGGGAGCTCGTGGGACTCATCAACGCCCACGGTCCGTACGCGGTCGGCATCTCCGGTGAGGACGCCCGCCTGTTCACGGCCGAGCGCACGCACGCCACGGTGGACGGCGAGCAGGTCGACATCGGACTCGTCGGCGAGGTCGCCGACGTCAACCCGGACGCGGTGCGCGACATCGTCAACGCCGGGCGCATCCCGGTGGTGTCCACCGTCGCGCCCGACGCGGAGGGCGTGGTGCACAACGTCAACGCCGACACCGCGGCCGGTGCCCTCGCCGCCGCGCTGGGCGCGGAGAAGCTCGTCGTGCTCACCGATGTCGAGGGACTCTACGCGGACTGGCCCGACCGCTCCTCGCTGATCGACCGGATCGGCGCCGAAAGGCTGGAGCGGCTCCTGCCGACGCTGGCCAGCGGAATGATCCCGAAGATGCGCGCGTGCCTGCGCGCCGTGCGCGGCGGAGTGCCGCGCGCCCACGTGATCGACGGCCGCATCGCGCACTCGGTGCTGCTCGAAGTGTTCACCTCGCGGGGCATCGGCACGATGGTCCTGCCGGACGAGGGGGTTTCGTGATGAGCGCGGACGATCACCCGGCCGACGTGGCCGGGCATGACGCCGACCACCGGTCCCGGTGGCAGGCGGCGATGATGAACAACTACGGCACGCCCGGGCTGACACTGGCCCGAGGTGAGGGCGCCGTGGTGTGGGACACCGACGGCCGGCGGTACCTCGATCTGGTCTCGGGCATCGCGGTGAACGCGCTCGGGCACGCCCACCCGGCTGTCGTCTCGGCCGTGACCCGCCAGGTCGCGACCCTCGGGCACACGTCGAACCTCTACATCAACGAGCCCGCGCTCACGCTGGCCGAGCGCCTGCTCGCACTGTCCGGTGTGCACGGCGAGGCAGTGGACGGCAAGGTCCTGTTCACCAACTCCGGCGCCGAGGCCGTCGAGGCGGCGTTCAAGCTCACCCGGCGCACGGGCCGCACGCGCGTGGTGGCCACCGAGGGCGGATTCCACGGCCGCACGATGGGCGCGCTCGCCCTGACCGGCCAAGAAGGCAAGCGCGGCCCGTTCGAGCCGCTCGTCCCGGGCGTGACGCACATCCCGTACGGCGACGCCGAGGCCCTCGAGTCCGCCGTCGACGACGACACGGCCGCGTTCGTGGTCGAACCGGTGCAGGGCGAGAACGGGGTCGTCGTCCCGCCACCCGATTACCTGCGCAGGGCCCGGGAGATCACCGCACGGCACGGGGCGCTGCTCGTGGTCGACGAGGTGCAGACCGGTATCGGCAGGCTCGGCGCGTGGTTCGGATACCAGCAC
>NZ_KB912607.1:5508-8771 GCF_000383795.1 Saccharomonospora saliphila YIM 90502 | reverse complement strand
GGTTCTGACCTGGGGTTTCGGCCATGGGGGACCCCCCTGTTTCAGGGGTGTTCGCGGGGGTGTAATCTTCTTCGTGTCGCCAGGGACGGCCGGGGCGGCCGGGTGAGAAGCCCACAGGGGTTGCTTACTCGGAGTCTGGTCGGGTACCGTTGCTGGTTGGCCCTCGGTTGAGGGTCGCCCCCCCCCTTCGAAACGTCCGAACGGACGGTTGTTAGAGTGGGTGGCGGCCTTCGGGCGAGACAACGAAGACACTTTTCGTGTTGTTTGAGAACTCAACAGTGCGCTAGTGATTGTCAGCTAGTAGAGCTTTGATGCCCCTTTTTGGGGTGTGCCCCTTTTTTGAAGGGTTTCTTTGAGATCATTTGGGTCTCGGATCGGATTCATTGTTGGAGAGTTTGATCCTGGCTCAGGACGAACGCTGGCGGCGTGCTTAACACATGCAAGTCGAACGCTGAAGCTCAGCTTGCTGGGTGGATGAGTGGCGAACGGGTGAGTAACACGTGGGTAATCTGCCCTGTACTCTGGGATAAGCCCTGGAAACGGGTCTAATACCGGATATGACATGTCTCCGCATGGGGGTGTGTGGAAAGCTCCGGCGGTACAGGTTGAGCCCGCGGCCTATCAGCTTGTTGGTGGGGTGATGGCCTACCAAGGCGACGACGGGTAGCCGGCCTGAGAGGGTGACCGGCCACACTGGGACTGAGACACGGCCCAGACTCCTACGGGAGGCAGCAGTGGGGAATATTGCACAATGGGCGCAAGCCTGATGCAGCGACGCCGCGTGGGGATGACGGCCTTCGGGTTGTAAACCTCTTTCGCTAGGGACGAAGCCTTTCGGGGTGACGGTACCTGGAGAAGAAGCACCGGCTAACTACGTGCCAGCAGCCGCGGTAATACGTAGGGTGCGAGCGTTGTCCGGAATTATTGGGCGTAAAGAGCTCGTAGGCGGTGTGTCGCGTCTGCCGTGAAAACCTGCGGCTTAACCGTGGCGTGCGGTGGATACGGGCATCACTTGAGTTCGGCAGGGAGACTGGAATTCCTGGTGTAGCGGTGGAATGCGCAGATATCAGGAGGAACACCGGTGGCGAAGGCGGGTCTCTGGGCCGATACTGACGCTGAGGAGCGAAAGCGTGGGGAGCGAACAGGATTAGATACCCTGGTAGTCCACGCCGTAAACGTTGGGCGCTAGGTGTGGGACGCTGTTCACGTGTCCCGTGCCGTAGCTAACGCATTAAGCGCCCCGCCTGGGGAGTACGGCCGCAAGGCTAAAACTCAAAGGAATTGACGGGGGCCCGCACAAGCGGCGGAGCATGTGGATTAATTCGATGCAACGCGAAGAACCTTACCTGGGCTTGACATGCACCGGATCGCCCCAGAGATGGGGTTTCCCTGTGGCTGGTGTACAGGTGGTGCATGGCTGTCGTCAGCTCGTGTCGTGAGATGTTGGGTTAAGTCCCGCAACGAGCGCAACCCTTATCCTATGTTGCCAGCGGGGTAATGCCGGGGACTCGTGGGAGACTGCCGGGGTCAACTCGGAGGAAGGTGGGGATGACGTCAAGTCATCATGCCCCTTATGTCCAGGGCTTCACACATGCTACAATGGCTGGTACAGAGGGTGGCGATACCGTGAGGTGGAGCGAATCCCTTAAAGCTGGTCTCAGTTCGGATCGTAGTCTGCAACTCGACTGCGTGAAGTCGGAGTCGCTAGTAATCGCAGATCAGCAGTGCTGCGGTGAATACGTTCCCGGGCCTTGTACACACCGCCCGTCACGTCATGAAAGTCGGTAACACCCGAAGCCCGCGGCCCAACCGGGTTTTCCCGGGGGAGTGGTCGAAGGTGGGACTGGCGATTGGGACGAAGTCGTAACAAGGTAGCCGTACCGGAAGGTGCGGCTGGATCACCTCCTTTCTAAGGAGCCTGTTGGCTTGTTAGAGCCTGATTGTGAACCTCTGCTGGTTGGTGTCGTCCTGGTGCGTGCCGTGGTGGTGCGCGGGGGATGCTGTGATGGTCGCTGGCGTACTGTTGGTGTCTGAGGCAGCACGTGGGTGTGTTTTCGGTGGTGTTTTGAGAATTGCAGAGTGGGTACGAGCATCTTTGTGGTCAAGTTGTGTAGGGCACATGGTGGATGTCTGGGCATCAGGGGCCGATGAAGGACGTGGAGGCTGCGATAAGCCTCGGGGAGCTGTCAACCGAGCTGTGATCCGAGGATGTCCGAATGGGGTAACCCGGCACCCGTGATGGGGTGTCACCCGCACCTGAATGTATAGGGTGTGTGGAGGGAACGCGGGGAAGTGAAACATCTCAGTACCCGTAGGAAGAGAAAACAACGGTGATTCCGTGAGTAGTGGCGAGCGAAAGCGGAGGAGGCTAAACCGTGCGCATGTCAAGCTGTCAGGTGTTGTGTGTGCGGTGTTGTGGGTGCCATGGCCGGAGCTGACACTTCCGGGGATGCGTCGTGTGGTTAGCGGAACACGTTGGGATGCGTGGCCGGAGTGGGTGAGAGTCCCGTACGCGAAAGCTGCATGGGCGTGTCTGGTGGTTGTCCCCGAGTAGCAGCGGGCTCGTGGAATCTGCTGTGAATCTGCCGGGACCACCCGGTAAGCCTAAATACTTCCTGGTGACCGATAGTGCACGAGTACCGTGAGGGAAAGATGAAAAGTACCCCGGGAGGGGAGTGAAAGAGTACCTGAAACCGTGTGCCTGCAAGCCGTCAGAGCCTGCGGGTGATGGCGTGCCTTTTTGAAGAATGAGCCTGCGAGTTAGTGCTGCGTGGCGAGGTTAACCCGGGTGGGGTAGCCGGAGCGAAAGCGAGTCTGAAGAGGGCGTCGAGTCGCGTGGTCTAGACCCGAAGCGGGTGATCTACCCCATGGCCAGGGTGAAGCGCCGGTAAGACGGCGTGGAGGCCCGAACCCACCAGGGTTGAAAACCTGGGGATGAGCTGTGGGTAGGGGTGAAAGGCCAATCAAACTCCGTGATAGCTGGTTCTCCCCGAAATGCATTTAGGTGCAGCGTCGTGTGTTTCCCGTCTGGGGTAGAGCTACTGGATGGCCTAGGGGGCTTACCGGCTTACCGAAGTCAACCAAACTCCGAATACGGATGGGTGAGAGCGCGGCAGTGAGACGGCGGGGGATAAGCTCCGTTCGTCGAGAGGGAAACAGCCCAGAACACCAGCTAAGGCCCCTAAGTGTGTGTGCTCAGTGGGAAAGGATGTGGAGTCGCTGAGACAACCAGGAGGTTGGCTTAGAAGCAGCCATCCTTGAAA
>NZ_KB912607.1:2065-5408 GCF_000383795.1 Saccharomonospora saliphila YIM 90502 | reverse complement strand
CCCGTCGCCGACGCGCTCGCGGACTACCGGCGGGTGCGGCAGGAGTGGGCCACCGTCGCGGCCGAGCTTCACGAGCGGCGTTCCCGGTCGCGGGAGCTGGCCCAGCAGGCGGACCTGCTGAGGCACGGCCTCACCGAGATCGAGGCGGTCGATCCCGCGCCGGGGGAGGACACCGACCTCACCGAACAGGTCAAACGGCTCTCCGCCGCCGAGGAGCTGCGCGAGGCCGCCACGGCGGCACAGCTGGCGTTGACGGGCTCTGCCGAACCCGACGCCGACGCGCCCGGCGCGCTCGGCATGCTCGGCGAGGCCCGGCGCAGGCTCACCGGCGTCGAGGACGCGGCGCTGCGCGACCTGGAACCGCGTCTGGCCGAGGCCGCGGTGCTGCTCGACGAGGTGGGTGGTGAGCTCGCGAGCTACCTCGACTCGCTCGAACTCGATCCGGGGCGACTGGACGAGGTGCTCGCCCGCCAGGCCGAGTTGAAGAAACTGACCCGCAAGTACGCCGCCGACGTCGACGGGGTGCTGGCGTGGGCCGACGACGCGCGGCAGCGACTCTCCTCGATGGACACCTCCGAGGAGGCGCTGGCCGAGCTGGCCGAGCGGCGCGACGCGCTGGCCACCGAACTGGCCGAGCACGCTGCCCGGCTGTCCGCCGCCCGTGCCGCCGCGGCCGAGGACCTCGGCGAGCGGATCACCGCGGAGCTGGAGGGCCTCGCCATGGGCCAGGCCGGGATCACCGTGGCCGTGCGGCGCCGGACCGCCGACGCCGAGGACGACCACGCCGTGCGCGTCGACGGGGAGTTCCTGCACGCGGGCCCCGACGGGGTGGACGAGGTCGAGCTGCGGCTGCGCGCGCACAGTGGAGCGCAGGAACTGCCGGTGCACAAGGCGGCTTCCGGCGGTGAGCTGTCCCGCGTGATGCTCGCGATCGAGGTCGTGCTCGCCCACGCCGACACGGTGCAGACGTTGGTGTTCGACGAGGTCGATGCCGGGGTCGGGGGACGGGCGGCCGTGGAGATCGGACGCCGCCTCGCGATGCTCGCCCGCAGCCATCAGGTACTCGTGGTGACCCATCTGCCGCAGGTGGCCGCGTTCGCCGACCGGCACCTGGTGGTGGACAAGGGGTCCGCGGAGGGGGTGACGCGAAGTGGTGTCCGCGCGCTCGAATCCGGTGAACGGGTGAATGAACTCGCCCGGATGCTCGCCGGGCTCGAGGAAACGGAGACCGGCCGCGCCCACGCCGAGGAGTTGCTGGACGCGGCGGCGAAGGTGAAGGAGACCCCCGGGCGCGGCAAGGCACCGGGGCGCGGGCGCTCGCGTGCGGCGTCCCGCCGGAGTGGTTCGGACGGCTGATCGCGGCCGTACCGGGGCCAGGCGGTTCCGGGGTCGTGCTACTGAAACGACTCGTCCATTCAGCGGATCGGGTTAATCCGGTCGCGGGAGCGGCGTGGCGGTCGATCGCGAGGGCCGGTCGTGGTCACCATCAGTCGCATGAAACTCACCGGCCTGCTCACGCGGTCCAGCGCGATCCGGCCCGGCGTCACGGGCACGGCACGGGTGGACCGCCGACCGCGGGACCTGCTCCGCCGGGTCGGTCCCGGCGATGTCGCGGTGCTCGACCACACCGACCTCGACCGGGCGGCCGCCGACGCGCTCGTGCGTGCCGGGGTGGCCGCCGTGGTCAACGCGGCGCCCTCCATCTCGGGCAGATACCCGAACCTCGGCCCGGAAGCGTTGCTCGACGGTGGTGTGGTCCTCGTCGACGACGTGGGAACGGCCGCCCTGCGCCGGATCAAGGACGGCAGCACGATCCGGGTCCACGACGGCACGGTGTACGCGGGCGACCGGGAGATCGCCACGGGCACCGCGCAGACGCCCGAGAGCGTCGCCGAGCGCGTGGCCGAAGCCCGCTCGGGCATGTCGGCCCAGCTCGAGGCGTTCTCGGCGAACACCATCGAGTTCCTGCGGCGGGAGCGCGGCCTTGTCCTGGACGGGGTGGGGGTTCCCCCGGTCGGGGTCGAGCTGGCGGACCGGCACGTCGTGGTGGTGGCTCCGGGAAGCGGA
Source organism: Saccharomonospora saliphila YIM 90502 (assembly GCF_000383795.1). Classification (GTDB taxonomy): domain Bacteria; phylum Actinomycetota; class Actinomycetes; order Mycobacteriales; family Pseudonocardiaceae; genus Saccharomonospora; species Saccharomonospora saliphila. The sequence continues at coordinate 3,341 of NZ_KB912607.1, read as the reverse complement.
CACGCCGAGGAGCTCGCGTCCCTGGAGACCTACCTCGCCGAACACCGGCCGGTGCTCGTCGGCGTGGAGGCGGCGGCCGACACCCTGCGCGCGGCGGGCCACGTGCCCGACATCGTGGTCGGCGATCCCACCGGCATCGGCGCCGCGGCCCTGCGCGCCGCGACCACGGTGGTGGTGCCCGCCCACCCCGACGGGTACGCCCCGGGCGTCGAACGGGCGCAGGACCTCGGCATCGAGGTGGTCACCTTCCCCGCGTCGGGCAACCCGGAGGACCTGGCGCTGTTGCTGGCCGACGCGCACGACGCGGCGCTGGTGGTCAGCGTGGGGTTCCAGGCCACGCTGCGGGAGTTCCTCGACCACGGCCGTTCCGGGTCGAACCCGTCGACCTTTCTCACCCGCCTGCGGCTCGGCACGAAGCTGATCGACGGCCGGGCCGTGGCGGAGTTGTACCGCAGCCGGGTGTCCCTCGGTGCGATCGCGTTGCTGGTGGCCTCGGCCGTGGCGGTCGTCGCGGTCGCGCTGGTGCTCACCGGCGCGGGCGGCGCCGCCCTCGACCGCGCGGTCACCACGGCCGAGTCGGTCGGCGACTGGATCGGAGGCGTCGCCGGGCAGATCACCGCCGCCGAGGACGGACCCGGCTCTCCGACGACAGGGGAGGCCGTTCGATGATCTCCTTGCGCTACCACCTCGTCTCGCTCGCGGCGGCGTTCCTCGCGCTCGCGGTCGGGGCTGTGCTCGGTGTGACGACACTGTCGGCCGGGAACGCGGACGAGCGCGCGGAACTGGCCGACCGGGTCGGCAGGCTGGAGAGCGAACGCGACGCTCTCGACGCGCGCGTCGCCGGGCTGGACGCCTTCGCGGGCTCGGTCGGGCCGCAGGTCGTCGACGGGGTGCTCGAAAACCGTTCGGTGGTCCTGGTGACCACACACGACGTGGCCGCGCCGGTGCGCGACGGGATCACCGGCCTGCTCGACCAGGCGGGTGCGACCGTCACCGGGGACGTGCGTCTGGCACGGTCGTTCACCGACCCCGCCGAGTCCGACGCGTTGCAGGACCTGGTGTTGCGCCTGCAACCCGCCGGGGTGTCCCTCCCGGTCGACGGCGAGCACGGCGACCTCGCCGGTGCGCTGCTCGGCTCGGCTCTCCTGCTCGACCCCGGTACCGCCGAACCGCAGGCCGGTCCCGAGGCACGTGCGGCGGTGCTGGCCGGGCTCGCCCGGGGCGGGTTCGTCGCCTCGGCCGACGTGCCGGATGCGGCGCACCTGGCCGTCGTGGT
>NZ_KB912607.1:0-1965 GCF_000383795.1 Saccharomonospora saliphila YIM 90502 | reverse complement strand
CCACCGCCCTGCCGGCCCACAGCCCTGCCGGCCCACCGTCCTGCCGGCCCACCGTCCTGCCGGCCCACCGCCCCAGCCGGGTCTTCGCCCTGCGGGCCGGGCCGCACATCGTGTGGCGCGCGCCGTTTACCGGCCGGGGTCCCCGGCGTATCTTCCGAAGTCCTGACGAGTCACCACCGCGTCGGACGGTAACCGCCGGACGAGGACCGTCGGACGGGGAATCGTACGGGGAGATGAGGACGATGAGCGCTCCGACCGTCGAGCGATGGCATGTACGGGGCGAGTGGTTCGACGCGTGCAAGTGCGCGATCCCGTGCCCCTGTTCCTTCGCGCAGCCCCCGACCTACGGCGACTGCGACGGTGTGCTGCTCTGGCACATTCACGAGGGCCACTACGGTGACACGGTCCTGGACGGGCTCAGTGTCGCGATGCTCGGCTCGTTCACCGGCAACGTGTGGAGTGGCGAGCACACCGACGCCTACGCGGCCGTGGTGTTCGACGAGCGCGCCGACGAGAATCAGCGGCAGGCGTTGCAGACCGTGTTCGGCGGGGAGGCGGGCGGCTGGCCCGCCCGGTTCGGCGCTCTGCTCCGCCCCGAGATGCGCGGTATGGAGGTCGCCCCGATCGAGGTCCGGATCGAGCCCGACCACGCGCGGTGGAGCGTCCGGCTGCCCGGCAAGGCCGAGGCGAGTGTCGAGGCGCTGGCCGGGCCGACCTCAGCCGAGGGCGAGCGGGTCCGGGTGTACGGGCTGCCCGGGTCGGAGACGGGCCCGGGTCAGGGGCCCGCCACGTGGGGGCGGGCGGTCACCGACCGGGCCGACGCGTTCGGGTTCCAGTGGGACCGGTCCGGTTACTCGAGCAAGCTGATCCCGTTCGACTGGTCCGGGCCCGACACGCCATGACCGGCCGGGTCTCGGCGCGCGGGGTGCCCGTGGCGTCGGCGTGGACCCGGGTCGAACTGGCGCTTGCCGCCGTGCTGCTCGCTCTGGCGGGCGTGTCCTGGCTGGTCACCGCCGGCGTCGCGATGCCGGACATGCGGGTGGGTGTGCTCACCGGGCCTCCGCCGGATGCGATGGCGATGGAGACGGGTGTGGGTCCGGCGGCGTTCGGCCTGTTCCTCGCCACGTGGCTGGTGATGATGGCGGCGATGATGCTGCCTGCCATCGTCCCGTTCACGGCGGGTCTCGCCGTACTCCTTCCGGACGGTGCGCGCTCCCGCTCACGGCTGTTGCCGCTGACGGCGGGGTATCTGCTGGTCTGGGGCCTTGCCGGGGTGCTGGCCTTCCTGCTCCTGCGCGGGTTCGAGACCGCGACGGTGAGCGGGACACCGCAGGCGGTGCGCGTGGGGGCGGTGGTGCTGCTCGTGGCGGGAGCGTTCCAGTTCACGCCGCTGAAGCGATGGTGCCTCGTGCGGTGCCGCTCGCCGCTGGCGCTGGTGATGCGGCACGGCGACAGGGCGGCGTCCAGCCACCTGGGCGCGCTGCTGGTGGGGACGCGGCACGGTGGCTACTGTCTCGGCTGCTGTTGGGCGTTGATGGCGGTGCTGCTCGCGGTCGGGGTCATGAACCTGGCCTGGATGGCACTGGTCGCCGCCGTGATCACGGTCGAGAAGGTGTTGCCCCGCGGCGAACTGCTGAGCCTGCTGCTCGGGGGTGCGCTGGTGAGCGCCGGTGCCGTGCTCCTGGCGGTGCCCGGCCTGCTCATTCCGGCGTGAGCGCATCCCGTGGGTCAGGACCCCTCCCGGCCGGTCTGCTCGTCGAGGTACAGGTCGAGCGGGCCGGTCAACCGGAGTTCGCGTACCGTGCGCTCGCCGGTGTCGAGGGTGCGCACGACGCCGTCCGGGTTCCAGCCCGCGCGCCGGTAGAAGTGCAGCGAGGCCGAATCCGACTGCGCCACCCACGTGATCCCGCGCTCGGCGCCGTGCTCGCGCAGCCACGTGGCCGCCGCCGCGAGCAGCCTGCCGCC
>NZ_KB912606.1 GCF_000383795.1 Saccharomonospora saliphila YIM 90502 | reverse complement strand
CGAACGCGGCGACGGCCCCGCGCGCGGCGGCGGCCGAGCCCGCCCCGTCGACGCCGTTCGCCCACGAGATGCCGGTTCCCCGAGTCCTGTCCCCGGCGTTCTCCGCCTCCGGCCACGACTACTACGACCTCACGATCCGCGAGGCGCGTCACGAGCTGATCCGGGGCCTGCCGACGACGGTGCGCTCGTACGGGGGGCAGTACCCCGGCCCGACGATCAGGGCCCGGCGCGGGCGTCCGATCTTCGTGCGGCAACGCAACAGCCTCGACGTGAACAGCAACGTGCACCTCCACGGCGGGCACGTCGCCGCCGAGCACGACGGCCACCCGATGGACGTCATCGAGCCGGGGTCGAGCCGGCTGTACTGCTACCCGAACGACCAGCGCGCCGCGCCGCTGTGGTACCACGACCACGCCCACCACCTCGAGGCCGAGAACGTCTACCGGGGACTGCACGCGAGCTACCTCCTCAGCGACGACGCCGAGCGTGCGCTCGGCCTGCCCAGCGGCCCCTACGACGTGCCGCTCCAGGTCCGGGACGCGCGGATCGAGGAGGACGGCAGCCTCGTCTACACCCGCGCCGCGGACCGGCCCCACATCCTCGTCAACGGGCGGGAGCGTCCGTACTTCCGCGTCGCGGCGCGCAAGTACCGGTTCCGGCTCTACAACATGTCCGTCGACCGCTACATGACCTTCCGGTTCGCCGACGGGACCGAGTACCAGCAGATCGGGACCGACGGCGGCCTGCTGCCCGCTCCGGTCACCACCACCTCGACCTTCCTGTCCGCCGGCGAACGCGCCGACATCGTCGTCGACTTCTCCCGCCACGGCGTCGGATCGTCGGTGGTCCTGGAGAACACCGACGCGCTCGCGAGCGAGAACTCCGACGTGCTGCGGTTCGACGTCGTACGGGGGGCCGGTGACCCCAGTGTCGTTCCGGCGACTCTGGCCGAACTCCCGGCGATGCCGACACCCACGGTGGAACGGGACTTCGTGCTCTCGACCGACCACGAGGCGGGTACCTACCTCATCAACGGCAAGACCTACGACCCCGAACGGGTCGACGTCACGGCCCAGCGCGGGGCGACGGAGGTGTGGACGGTCACCAACGGGGACCAATCGGTGCCACCGCCCGACTTCCACGTGCACCACAACTTCCACACCCACCTGGCGCAGTTCCGGGTGATCGAGCGCAACGGCGGTCCGCCCGCCGCCTCGGACGCCGGGGTGAAGGACGTGGTCTTCGTGCCACCGGGCGACACCGTGCGCATCGCGATGACGTGGGCGACCTACACCGGCCGCTACGTCTACCACTGCCATCACCTGCCGCACTCGAGCTGGGGCCAGATGGCCACGCTCGAGATCGTCTGACCCCGTTTCCGGCGCCGCTCCGCCCCGGTGCCGCACGCGCCGAGGCCCGCGCCCCGGCCGGGCGGGG
>NZ_KB912605.1 GCF_000383795.1 Saccharomonospora saliphila YIM 90502 | reverse complement strand
CGCGCGGGCGAGGTCGACCTCGGCCAGCGCCGCCCCGGTGGCGGGCGCGGTGACGGTGGCCGTGCCCCCCGAGCACGCGGGCGAGGTGAAGACGGCGGGCTCCCCGGCCGGGGCACCCGCGCTGTACTGGTCGTCGCTGCTGCTCACCTGGATTCCTCCTCGCGAACGGGACCGCACGAGCCCGGTTCACTCGACGAGACGGACGGTTCCGCGCACACGATGCCGCACCGGCCCCGCGCCCCGATCGCAGGGTCCCCGATACCGCCCTGGGAGAGCCGCGTCACCCCGCCGCCGCCTCGTGGCCCACCCCTGCGGCCGGGTACGGGATCATGAGGCTCCGCTCCCCCGGCTCCTCGCCGGGCGAGCGGGCGACCCAGCGAGCCGACGAAACGCGAGGACACCGTGACCGAGTCCGCCAGCGCCCCCACCGGAGCCGTTCCCACCACCTCCGTGTCCACCGCCGACCTGGTCGACGAGCACGGCGACCGGCTGCGCGTGTGCGACACCCAGTTCCGCCAGTTCGGCGGGCACCGCGCCTTCGCGGGCCGCGTGCGCACGGTGTCCTGCCACGAGGACAACGGGCTGGTCCGCGAGCTGCTGAACTCCCCGGGCGAGGGGCAGGTCCTGGTGGTCGACGGTGGCGGCTCGCTGCACACGGCGCTGACCGGCGACCTCATCGCCGCCAGCGCGGTCGAGCACGGCTGGTCCGGCCTGGTCATCCACGGCGCGGTCCGCGACAGTGCCGTGCTCGCCGGGCTCGCGCTGGGAATCAAGGCCCTGGGCACCAACCCGCGCAAGAGCGCCAAGGCCAAAGCGGGCGCGGTCGACGTGCCCGTCGGCTTCGGCGGAGTGACGTTCCTGCCCGGCGACACCCTCTACGCCGACGACGACGGCGTGGTGCTGCTGCCCCGCACGTGATCGGCAGGCCCGGACGCACTCGACGAGCCTGCCGCACGCCCCGGGCCGGACAGCACTCACCGCCCCGGCGCACCCGTCCCGGCGACGGGAGCCTCACGGGGTCAGGTCGAGAAACGTCCACCGCGACTCCGGGGCGAGCCCGGCCAGCCAGCGGCCGCAGTGCTGCGCCACCACCGGCCCCGAGGTGACGTGCTGGGTGCCCGCGTGCAGGTCGCGGAAGAACCGTTGCAACACGCCACGCCGCAGTGCGGCGGTGGCCGCCCAGCGGTAGGCGATCTGCCCCACCTCGTGCACCGAGGACGTGGTGCTGTTCAGCATCAACCGGGTCACCGTCTCCTGCTCGGTGCTGAGCGGCTCGCCACGGTCCAGTGTGGCCTCGTTGTCGGCCCACACGTCCCGGGCCCACGCCCACGCCGACCGCAGCGCGGCCTCGGCACGCGCGTACTCGGCGTGGAACTGCGCCGTGTCGACCGACGCGTTCGGCGTCCCGCTCTTCCGCACCGCCAGCGCCGCGAGTTCGTCGAGCATCCGGCGGCCCACGCCGAGCGCCCACCCGGTGTGGCAGATACCGGACATGTTCGCCAGGCCCGCCCGGTAGAGCGCGCCGCCGTGCCTGCCGCGCGTCGTGGTGATCTCGTAGACGTGGCTGTCGGGGACGAACACGTCGTCGCAGTGGTAATCGATGCTGCTGGTGGCCCGCAGCCCCAGCACGTCCCAGTTGTCGACCAGCCTCGCCCGCTCCTTGGGGAAGGTGAACACCAGCGCCTGTCCCGTCTCGGCGCAGAAGGCGGCGGTGTGGAGGTGCGTAGCCAGGTCGATGCCGGAGGCGAAGCCCCACTGCCCGCTGATCCGGTAGCCACCGTCGACCCGTTCCGCCGTGCCCAGCCGCGTGCCCTGTCCGGCGATCAGGGCGTACCGGTCACCGGGGACGTCGGGGAACAAGTCACGCGCCGCCTGTTCGCCGAGGTAGGCCGCGGTGGTGCCGGTGATCATCTGCAACGCCATGAAGGACCACCCGGCCGAGGCGTCGGCATAGGACAGCCGGGCGATCACCTCGAGAACCTGCCGTGGGGACAACTCGTAACCGCCGAGCTCGCGCGGGATGCCCACCTTGAACACCCCTGACCCGCGCAGCGCCTCGGCAACCGGCGGGGTGAGCCGGCCCTGTTCCTCGTTGCGCTCGGCGTGCTCGGCCAGAACCCCGGTGATGCCGTCGATCCGCTCCATCAGCGCGTCGAACTCGCCGCTGACGTGCAACTGCCCCACGAACTGCTCCCGTTCTCGGCCGCGGACACGGCCACACCCTTCACGTGACCGGCTCGCACGCTGGTATATACCGCTCTCGGTGGCGACCACACCGCTGATCGGACGAGCGCGGCGCGCGAGATCCGAGCACACCGGCCGCGGGATCAGCCTGCCACCGACCGCTCCCAGACCGTGGTCGTCACCCCCGCCGCAGCACCGGCACGTCGTGGGCCTCGTCGTGCTCCTCCGGCGCGGCGCGGCGCGGGCCGGAGGCGGGCACCGGCGCCGGGGCC
>NZ_KB912604.1 GCF_000383795.1 Saccharomonospora saliphila YIM 90502 | reverse complement strand
GCCCGACCGCGGTCGCCTCGGCGCACGCGGTGACCGCCGCCCGCGCGGGGCGGGCGTGGTCTCAGCTGAGCATCACGTAGTTCAGCTCGGCGCACACCCGGCTCAGCGGGACGTCGAGGCCGGGGTGGTCGAGGGGGAGCAGCACGTCCGGCGTCGCGGGCAGGGCTCCCCCGGCGGGCGGGTCCCACAGGCACACGGCGGGTTCCCCGGAGTCCATCGACGAGCGGTACCAGACACCGTCGAGATCGCGGTAGGCCCCGCGGATGGCACGCGCCCACGCCTGCGTGATCTTCTTCGGCCCGCTGGAGATCTCCTGGGAGGCCCCCACCCGCGTGGGCCACAACCCGCACAAGTCCAGCAGCCGCAGGGTGCGGGCGGGGCGGACGACGACCAGGTGCGGACCACGGGTCTTACGGTCCACCGTGGACGTGGTCTGGAAAACCTCGGCGACGCTGGTCCGCACCGAAAGGCCGAAGTAGACCACCCCGTTCTGCCGGTCGGTGACGATGTCGCCGTGGCGCGGTAGTTGCGGGTCGAACCGGCCGTGCGGCAGCGGGCCCGTGTAGCGGAAGGTGTCCCAGCGCTGCGGGTGGTTGCCGTAGGCGTTGTAGACCCGCACGAGCCGGGTCGCCGGATGCACCGCGACGATGTCCTCGGTCGGGCGCAGTTCGTTGACCAGTACCGCCTTCGACGGCGGCCGGGGCAGCCTTGCCATGGAACGTGACTAACCGATCTCGGGTGTCGCCGGTGTCTACGCGGCCGTGCCGAGCGTACCCGCGAGGTCCGCCACGGGCGTCGGGTCGCCCCCGGCCAGCAACCACTGCCGTGGTGTCGCCTGCTTGCCGTTGATGATGAGGTCGGCCTGCGGGGTGCTCATGAAGGCCGCGACCACCAGGGCGGGCTGGTCCTCGGGGACGGCGCGCAGGACGACGTCGAGACCGGGCAGCACACCGGTGGCGGTGAACTGCCAGGCCGGCAGCCGCCAGCCGCCCTGGGCCTTCCATCCGGTGAGCCGGTGCTCCTTGAGCCGGTGGCGGATGCGGCTGTCGTCCACGCCGAGCGCCGTCGCGGCCTCGGCCACGGTGAGGGCGGAGTCGGCGAGCACGGCATGGGCCGCCACCGTCCGCGCGCGGTAGTCGGTCTCCTCACCCCGCTGCGGTGCCAGGTCGAGGCCGACATCGGTCAGTGCGGACCGCTGGTCCGGGGAGAAGTAGTGCGACGGGTCCGGGCTCGGCGGGGTGAGCCGCCTGGCCGCGTCCTCGACCAGCGCCAGGAACTCGGAGGGCCGCACGTTCAGGCCCGCCTTGGCCAACACGTTCTCCAGCGCGAAGGTCGTCATGCGCCTAGAGTAGCCCGCGTGTGCGGGTTCGTGCGCTTGCGGACGCGAATTGTGTCCGACCTCACGGCATTGCTCACGACCGCACACAACCGAACACAGCACAAAGCGTAACAAGTGTGCCTCGCACCGTGACCGCTGTCCATCCCGCTCTCTCCGCGAGTTGCCCCTGGTGGCCCGCGAGTTCCCCCCGGTGGTCCGCGAGTTGCCCCCGGTGGTCCGCGAGTTGCCCCCGGTGGTCCGCGAGTTGCCCCTTGAGGACCCCTTGGGGTCAGCGAGTCGCCACGCCGGAGTGCGGGAGCCGGCCCTCCCGGGTTCGCGGCTCCCGCCTGACTCTGTGGGCCGCCGCGCCGCTCGTATCCCTGTGCCGTCGATACCGAACGACCTCTGTTCATTCCCTATCGGCTATATTCGCGATATGGCATGTACATTCGAGGTGCTCGCGGAACCGCGGCGGCGGGAGATCCTCGATCTGCTTCGTGGTGGCGAGCGCCTGGTCGGCGAGCTCGTCACGCGGCTGTCCCTGACCCAGCCCACCGTGTCGAAGCACCTGCGAGTGCTGCGCGAAGCGGGGTTGGTCGAGGTCCGCAAGGAGGCTCAACGCCGCTGGTACCGGTTGCGGCCGGAGCCGTTGCGGGAGGTGGAGGACTGGCTGGCGCCCTACCGTGCCTTCTGGGAGGAGCGTCTGGACGCCCTCGAACAGCACCTCGACGCCATGGCGGAGACGCAGACCCCGGCCCCGGCCAAGGCCACGGACCCGCCCACGACACCGGACACCGACGCGGCCCCGCGCCGCGGGAGAGAGGAGGCACCGTGAAACCCACCCTGCGCCCCGGCGGCGACGGCACCTGGACACTGCGGTTCGAGCGTGTTCTCCGGCATCCGCCGGAGACCGTGTGGCGGGCATTGACCGACCCCGACCAGCTCGGTGAGTGGTACCCGCTGCGTGTGGTCGCGCTCGAGCCCCGCGTGGGCGGGGTCGTGCGATTCGTGGACGAGGAGGACACCGCGATCACCGCCGAGATCACCGAGTGGGACCAACCGGTGCGTTTCGCCTTCCGCGAGTACGACGAGGCGGGCGGGGTGCACGATCTGCGGTTCGACCTCGAACCCGATGGCGCGGGGTGCAGGCTGCGGTTCCGCCACACCTTCGCCGACGCGGCGTGGGCCGCCCCCACGGCGGCAGGCTGGCACCGCTGCCTGGACGCGCTGGAGGCCGTGCTGGACGGCGCGCCGGTGACCTGGCCGGACAACGGCGCCGAGCTGCGCGAACACTACGCGCGGGAGTTCGTGCTCACCGGCGGTGCCGGCGCCGCTCCGCACAGCGGGGAACGCGCGTGACGGGCGACCGAAAGCCGTGCACGGCCGGAGTAGCCTCACCGGGGTGAGTGGCGTGATCGACAGCGTCTCCTGGGTCCACGTGCGTGAGCGCAGAACCCTGTTCGTGCGCACCCACGGCAGGCACCGGTTCTACCTGCCCGGTGGCAAGCGGGAGGCGGGGGAGAGCGATGTCGCGTGCCTGTGCCGGGAGGTCGCCGAGGAACTCGGCGTGCGACTCGAGGAGTCGAGCCTGCGCCGGTTCGCCGACCTCGACGAGCCCGCGGACGGCTACACCGACGGCCGCAGGGTGCGCATGACCGCCTACACGGGCCGCGCCACGGGCACGCTCACGCCCTCGGGGGAGATCGCCGAGCTGGCCTGGTTCGGCTCCGAGGATGCCGACCGGGTCCCGGCGGCGGGCCGCCGGGTCCTCGCTCTGCTCGCCGAACGCGACGAGATCGACTGACCCTCTCGTCCCCATGCGGCCACCCGGCCGGTGGGCCGTGGTGCGCGGGCACCTCCGCGGCGACGACGGCGGCCGCGAACGC
>NZ_KB912603.1:42182-44498 GCF_000383795.1 Saccharomonospora saliphila YIM 90502 | reverse complement strand
GTGGACGCAGTTCTACGAGCACGAGTCGTGCGGCAAGTGCACCCCCTGCCGGGAGGGAACCTACTGGCTGGCGCAGGTGCTCGAACGGATGGTCGCGGGGCGGCGCCCCGGCTCCGGTCGGCCGCCCGGCCCCTCCCGCTCGGTCGTGCGGGCGCAGTGCAGGGTGACGCCGTCGGCGTCCTGGGTCACCCCGGTGACCTCGCGGCCCCAGCGGGTCTCGATCAGGGGTTGCGCGGCGATGCGCTCGTCCAGGATCTCCTCGGTGCGCGCCTGCGAGACGTTGACGAACGGCGGGAACGACGAGCGACCGTGGTCGGCGAGCGTGTAGGCGAACAGCTCCCGGTCGCGGTGGAAAGTGCGGGCCGTGGTCCAGGTCACGCCCTCGTCGGCGATGCGACGGCCCGCACCGACCGTCTCCCAGGTATCGAGCACGTCGCGCTGCTGGCAGATGGCCTTGGACCCGATGGCGTCCCGCTGCCTGCGCCGGTCGAGCAGGACGACCGGGACGCCCCACCGGGCCAGCAGCAACGCCGCCGTCTGCCCGACCGGCCCGTTGCCGACGACGGCGACCCGGCCGGAGACCGGCGCGGTGGGCCGCGTCTCGACGGCGGAGGTGTGACTGGTCATGTCCCCCATGCCGACTCCCCGCCTCAGTCCTGCAACTGGTCCCAGACCTGGCGGTCCCGCTCGGCCGTCCAGATCACCGGGCGCTCGATGCCGGAGAGCTCGTCCCACAGGCGGGAGACGTCGAAGGGAAGGCAGTGCTCGAAGATCGGCCAGTGCCCGTACTGGCCGGACAACGCGGCGTGCGCACGGTCGAACGCTTCCTTGAGCGTGCCGCCGCGCGCGTGCACCGCGCCGACCTCGTCCAGCATCACGCGCAGGAAGTGCCGCGTCTGCTCGATGGCGGCGTCGACCTCCCCCCGGCCCCTGCTGACCTTGCCGCGCCCGCCGACCAGCGCCTCGGCGCCGAAGTCGCGCACCCGGTCGAGTGTGGCGCCCGCCCAGTCGCGGTGGAAGGCGTCGCCGGTGTAGAGGGCGGCCTCGGCCTCCACGAGGTCCCCCGCGAAGAGAATGCCCTGACGGGGCAGCCAGCCCACGAGGTCGCCCTCGGTGTGCCCGCGCCCGCAGTGATGCAGTTGCAGCTCACCCCGGTCGCCGCCGAGGTCGATGGTCATGCGGTCGGAGAAGGTCAGCGTGGGCCAGGTCAGTCCCGGCACGCTGTCCGCGTCCTTGGCCAGCCTCGGCATGCGCGCGAACTCGCTCTCCCAGTCCTCGCGGCCGCGCTCGGCGACGAGCGCGCGAGTGTTCTCGTGGGCGACGATCACGTCCGCGTCGAACGCGGAGGCGCCGAGGACGCGCACCGCGTGATAGTGCGAGAGCACGAGGTAACGCACCGGCTTGTCGGTGTGCTCGCGCAACCGGGCGAGCCACTGCCGCGCCGCGGTCGGCGTGGCCATCGCCTCGAAGCAGACGAGGAAGTCCTCGCCCTCGATCGCACCGACGTTCGGGTCGCCCTCCGCGGTGAGCGCGTAGACGCCGTCGGCGAGCACCTCCAACGTCTGTTCCTTCTCCGCCAGATCCGCCGACGAGGCGAACGCCTTACCCGCCACGGGAGACCCTCCTTGGTCCGCTCGCGATTTCGATCAAACCTTTGATTATCGTGGGAAGAGTAGCGCCGATCACACCCGAAGGGAAGCGGTTAGCCTGTTCGGCATGACCGCGACCCCGGGCGAGGACGAGCTAGACTACCTGTCGTTCGTCGAGTTCGCGGTCGACGAGGCGGGCAGGCGGCTTCCCACGCTGGACACGGACGCGATGCGGCTGGTCCTGACGTTGCACCGGCTCACCAGCGCACTGGTCTACGACCTCGAGTCCGCCGTGCACCGGCCCCGAGGGCTGAGCTGGCCGGGGTTCCGCGTGCTGTTCGTGCTCTGGCTGACCGGGCCCGCCGAGTCGAAGCGGGTCGCCGAACTGGCCGGGATGAGCCGTGCCGCCGTCTCCGCCCTGGTCAACACCCTGCACCGGCGGGGCCTGGTGGAACGCGCCCGCGCCGAGCACGACCGGCGCGCCGTGCTGTTGCGGCTCACCGACGAGGGCCGCGCGCTGATCGAGGCCGACTACCGCGAACACAACGAGCGGGAGCGCAGCTGGGCGGCCACGCTCACCGAACGGGAGCGGAGCCAGCTCATCGGACTGCTCGAGAAGTTGACGACCGGCCCCGCGGCCGGGACCGCCCGGCGCCGATTCTGACCTCGCCCTCCTGGCTCGACCGGCTCGCGCCGGTGCGGGCACCACGCCGGCGTGTCCGCCCGC
>NZ_KB912603.1:37710-42082 GCF_000383795.1 Saccharomonospora saliphila YIM 90502 | reverse complement strand
CGCCGCGCTCGACGCCGCCATCGAGCGCGGCGGGTCGGCCGCGCGGCTGCTCACCGCCGCGCTCGGGCTGTCCTGACCGTGTCCGGTGGCCGGACCCACCGGACACGCTCACCCCACCGGCGCGACGTCCGGAATGCCGTCCTCGGGCGGCGGCGCGTGCTCACCCTCCAGCGGGGTGATCGGGGCGTCGCCGTTGTCGGTGACCTGGACGGGCGCGAGTTCGATGGAGGACTCACCCGTGATCTCCGCGACGCGGACTCCGCCGACTCCGGCGTGCGAGTCCGGCCCGTAGCGGAACGGCGCCAGCGTCGGACCCGCGAACTCTCCCCCCGCCCGTTCGAGGGCGTCGACCAGACCCTCCCGCGTCAGTTCGGGACCGGCCGCCTGCAACGCCTGGACGAAGGTGTAGGCCTGCGCCATGCCGTAGACGCGGTAGTTGGTCAGCTCGCCCTCGCCACCGTGCTCGGACCAGACCTTGCGCCACAGGCGCACCCACGGGTCGTCGGTGTCGTCCACCCCGGCCAGGTACTCGGTCGTGATCGCGCCGTCCAGCGACCCGGCGTCGTCGACGGCGCCCTCGGAGAAGCGCGCCAGCAGCGACCCGACCAACGCCGGGTCCGAGCCGACATTGCTGTAGACCCACTGCGGCTCGAAGCCGAGCCGCATCGCCGCGAGCTGGCTCAGCGCGGTGTACGAGGGCACGGTGAACCCGACGACGAGGTCGACATCGGCCGCCTGCAGCGCGCTGAGCTGGGGCGCGACGTCGTTGTTGGTGGGCGCGTAGCGCTCGGTGGCCACGATCTGGTCGTCGAGGTAGGCACGCAGACCCTTCTCGCCGTCCTCGCCGAAGTCGTCGTCCTGGAGGAAGAGGCCGACACGGGCGTCGGGGTGGTTCTCGGCGAGGTACTTGCCGATGATCTTGCCTTCGATCTCGTAGTCGCTCTGCCAGCCGAACGTGCGCGGGTAGGTCTCCGGCTGGTCCCACAGCAGCGACCCGGAGGAGACGAACAGGTCGGGGACCTCGTTGTCGTCGAGGAAGTCCAGCACCGCGCTGTGCGTGGGGGTGCCCAGCCCGCCGAGCATCGCGAAGATCTCGTCCTGCAACACCAGTTCGTTGACGACCTGGCTGGTGTTGGTGGGGTTGTAGGCGTCGTCGCGGTAGACGTAGTCGATGGTCCGGCCGTGCACGCCACCGTTGGCGTTGACGTAGTCGAAGTAGGCCTTCGTGCCGGTCGGGATGTCGCTGTAGCCCGGGGCCGCGACGCCCGTGAGGGGGAAGTGCCCGCCGACGGTGACGCTGTCCCCGGTCACTCCGACCTCGCCACCGCCGTCGCTTTCGGACCGACCGCCCGCACCGCAGGCCGAGGCCGTCAGTGCCACGATCGCGGCCAGCGCGGTCACCACCGCGCCACGCCGCCGCAGCCGCTGTCTCATTCGGTTCCTCCTTCGTCGTCGCCCCGGCCCTCGTGGCCCGGAACACCTCCACCCGGGCGCCGCACCCGGCGTCGCCACAGCCCGCGCAGCAGGCCCATCGCCCCGCCCGGGGCCAGCAGGATCACCAGCACGAGCACCACGCCGTAGACCAGCGGCGCCAGCTCCGCGGCCTGCACGCCGGTGAGCCCGGCGGCGGTGCCGAGGTCGGTCACCGCGGGCGGCAGGAACACCAGCAGTGCGCTGCCCAGCAGCGCACCACCGAGGCTGCCCAGTCCCCCCACGACCACGGCGGTCAGCAGGGACAGTGACAGCACGATCGTGAACCCGCTCGGCGCGGCGAGCCGCACGACCATGGCCAGCACCGACCCGGCGAGCCCGGCGCAAGCCGCGCTGACGACGAAGGCGAGCACCCGCGTGTGCCCCAGGCGCACACCGGACAGTTCCGCGGCCACCTCGTCGTCGCGCACGGCACGCCAAATTCGGCCGTACCGGCTCGCGATCAGGTTCGCCAGCAGCAGCATCACCACCAGCAACGTGCCCCAGCCGAGATAGGCGAGGTACTTCTGGCTGCCGAGATCGTTGCCGGTGAGGAAGAACATCGCGTCGTCGAACCAGGCCGGGGCCGTCGGGGCGGCCACGGGCAGCCCCTGCTCGCCGCCCAGCACGCTGTCGAAGTAGACGGCCAGTCCCGGTGTCCCCACCGCGAACGCGAGCGTGGCGCCCGCGAGGTACGGACCGTGCAGGCGGGAGGCCGCCGCTCCCACGACGATGCCGACCAGCGCGGTGGCCGCCGCGGCGAGCACCATCACCACAGGGAAGGGCAGGCCGTCGTCGCCGAGCAGCAGCCCGGTGGTGTAGGCGCCCACGGCCATCAGGGCTCCGTGCCCGAGCGAGATCTGCCCGTTCAACCCGGTCAGCACGGTGAGGCCGACGGCGGCGATGGCGTAGTAGGACATCGTGGCGAGCTGCGAGGCACGGAACGAGCCGGTGTTCTCCAGCACCAGCACGACCACCACGAGCGCGGCGAGCACGGCGAGCACGTGCCTCGGCAGCGGCGAACGCGGGATGAGGCGGCGCGCGGCCGCGGTGAGCGCGGTCATCAGACCTTCCTTTCGGCCGCGTGGCTGAACAGTCCCTGCGGGCGCACCAGCAGCACCCCGACGAGAATGGCGAGCGCGGCGAGGGTCACCAGCTCACTACCGAGGTATCCGGACACGAACGACAGCACGAGGCCCATCACCAGGCCGCCGACCACCGCGCCGCCGGGGCTGTCCAGGCCGCCCAGAACCGCGGCCACGAACCCGAACACGATGACCGGCTCCATGTAGGCGGGGTGGATGAGGCTGCCGCCCGCGATGAGCAATCCCGCCAGGGAGCCGACCACGGCGGCGAACGCCCAGCCGAGCGTGAGCATGCGGCCGACACGCACCCCGAGCAGGCGGGAGACCTCCTGACTGAACGCCGAGGCCCGCATCCGCAGGCCCAGGTCGGTGAAGCGGAACAGGGCCACCAGCGCCAGCATCACCACCAGCACCGCGACGACGACGAACGCGCTGAACGGGGTGAAGGCGACCGTGGTCTCTCCGATCCGGAACCCGCGCAGGTCGAACGGCGCGGGGAAGGACTCGTAGGACGAGCCGAACAGGATGGCCGCGAGTGCCTGGATGGCGATGAACAAACCGAGTGTGACGATCACCGCGTTCAGCTCGGGCCCGCCCTCGACCGGCCGGATCACCACGCGTTCGACGGCGGCGCCGAGCACGAGACCGCCCACAAGGGCCGCCGCGAAGCCGACCCAGTACGACTGTCCACTCTCGATCAGCATGAGCGCGAGGTAGGTGGTGAACATGGCCATCGCGCCCTGCGCGAAGTTGATGACGCGGGTGGAGCGCCAGATCAGCACCAGCGCCAGCGCGAAGGCCGCGTAGATGGCGCCCTGGCTGAGCCCGTTGAGGGTGAGGTTGACGAATTGCTGCATCGGGTGCTTCGACTCCTCCCGGGAGCGGTCAGAAACCGAGGTAGGCGTGGCGGAGGTCGTCGTCGGCGGCCAGCGCCGCCGCGTCGGCGGAGGCGACCACCCTGCCGAGGCTCAGCACGAACCCGGTGTCGGCGATGGAGAGCGCGCTGCGCGCGTTCTGTTCCACCAGCAGCACCGTCAGCCCCGCCCGGTCCACGAGATCGCGGACGACGCCGAAGATCTGCGCGACGACGCGCGGCGCCAGCCCCAGTGACGGCTCGTCCAGCAGCAGCACTTCCGGTGCCGACAGCAGGGCCCTGCCGAGCACCAGCATCTGGCGTTCGCCTCCCGACAGCGAGCTGGCGCGCTGCCTTCGGCGCTGGGCCAGCGCTGGGAACAGCTCGTACACCGCGTCGAGGTCCATCCGGCGTTCGGCGGACGCGCGCCGCGCGCCGCCCAGCAGCACGCCGAGCCGCAGGTTCTCCTCGACGTCGAGTTCGGTGATCACACCCCGGCCCTCCGGGACGTGCGCGACGCCGGCCCTGGCGACGCTCTCGGCGGGCACGCCGGTCAGTTCCCGGCCGCCGAGCCGCACGCTCCCCGATTCGGGGCGGACCAGGCCGGACACCGTGCGCAGCAGCGTGGTCTTGCCCGCGCCGTTGGCGCCGAGCACCGCCGTGATCTCGCCGGGCCGGGCACGCAGGCTCACCGCGTCGAGCGCCACGACGGGGCCGTAACGGCTCGTCAGCTTCCGCACCGCCAACTCCGGCTCGTTGACCGGGGTCGGCGGGCTGGTCACGGCGTCCATAGCGGCTCCTACGACGGTCGATGCTTCGGTGCGCACCGACGGTAGGAGGCGCGGGAGGCCGGGTCGTTGTCGAATGGGATAACGTCGTACGGGCACACTTGTCCTGTACGACAACCCGCGTCGCCGTGATCGCCGTGTCGAGCACGAGCGCGCCGGCCATCAGCACAGCGGCC
>NZ_KB912603.1:35162-37610 GCF_000383795.1 Saccharomonospora saliphila YIM 90502 | reverse complement strand
AGCGCAGGTCCTCGCCCCAGCCGCCGTCGGCGTTCTGGTGCTCGGCCAGCCAGCCGACGGCCGACCGCACGGCCTCGTGCGTGCGCGGCAACCCGGCCGCGAGCAACGCGGGCACGGCCGCCCCGGTGCCGTAGACATGGTTGGCGCCCCACCGGCCGAACCACGAGCCGTCCCGTTCCTGATGGTCGAGCAGCCACCGGACTCCGCGCCGCGCGGCG
The DNA here is from genome assembly GCF_000383795.1 of Saccharomonospora saliphila YIM 90502. Classification (GTDB taxonomy): domain Bacteria; phylum Actinomycetota; class Actinomycetes; order Mycobacteriales; family Pseudonocardiaceae; genus Saccharomonospora; species Saccharomonospora saliphila. Next base: position 37,392 of record NZ_KB912603.1, on the reverse strand, counting down.
TCCGTGCCGGACAGGTCCCGCGCCGCGAGCATCTCGACCACGTGGGCGGTGACGTCGGCCGACGGCGGGTCGATGACGGCGCCGAAGTCGCAGAACGGCAGCTTCTCGCACAGCGCCCGGGTGTTGTCGGCGTCGAAGGCGCCCCAGCCTCCGTCGCGGGACTGCATGCCGATCAGCCAGTCGGTCGCCCGCTCCACGGCGGCCCGCACCCGCTGCGGCTCGGGGTGGGCGATCCGGCGCAGCCCCAGCACGACCTCGGCGGTGTCGTCGGTGTCGGGGTAGTGGTCGTTGGCGAACTCGAAGGCCCACCCGGACGGGGGCACGTCCGGCCTGCGGACCTGCCAGTCACCGCCGACGCGGATCTCCTCGCCGAGCAGCCAGTCCGCCGCGCGCACCAGAGCCGGGTCGTCCGGGGGCGTGCCGGAGTCCAGCAGCGCCGTCACGGCCAGCGCGGTGTCCCACACCGGGGACTGGCATGCCTCCAGCCTGCGCACCGGGCCGTCTTCGGTGTCCTCGCGCACCGTGAAGCTCTCCAGCCCGTCGAGCGCCTTGCTCAGGACCGGGTGGTTCACCGGGTAGCCGCGCAGGTGCAGGGCCAGGATCGAGTAGACCCACGGAGGCTGGATACCGCCCCACCCGCCGTCGGCCTCCTGGCGGTGCAGGATCCACCGCTCGGCGCGGGCGAGTGCCACCCGCCGCAGCGGCTTGACCGGCATCCGTTCCAGCCGGTGCAGCACACCGTCGAGCCCGTGGAACACGCCCGCCCAGCTCAGGGCCGACGCCGACGGCCGGGCCGGGGCTCCGGTGCGCAGCTCGCGGACGCCGAATCCGAGCGAGCGGGTGGGCCGTTCCGCGTTCACGATCGTCAGCGGCACGACCGTCTGCCGCGCCCAGCACGCCCAGTCGTAGACGTTGAGCGGGAACCAGTCGGGCAACAGCATCAGCTCCGGCGGCAGCACCGGCAGGTCGCGCCAGGACCACTGCCCGAACAGCGCCAGCCAGATCCGGGTGAACACCCGGGTCCGTTCGAGTCCGCCGCTGTCCAGGACGAACTCCCGAGCACGCCGCAGGTGGGCGGCGTCGGCCGGGTCGCCCGCGAGCCGGAGCGCGGTGTAGGCCTCGACCGTCGTGGAAAGGTCGGCCGGTCCGTCGTGGAAGGTCGCCCAGGTACCGTCCGCGCGTTGGCGCGACCGGATCCAGCGCGCGGTCTCGGCGGTGACGCGCTCGTCGGAGATGCCGAGGAACCGGCGCAGGAACAGGTCCTCGGCCTCCATGGTCACGTTGGTGGCGAGTTCGCCCTTCCACCAACCCTGCTCATGCTGCGTGGTGAGCAGGTACTCGCGGGCCCGGGCCACCGCGTCGACGGTCGGGTCCTCGGTGGCCACGGACGGCCGGGACAGCAGATCGGTCATCGGTCACGCTCCACGACGAACTGGGTGAGATCGGACAGGGCCGCGTGGATCTCCGGCGGCGGGCCGAGGCGGTCGAGCCGTGCTCGCGCCTGGTCGATGTACCTCCGCGCGCGCCGCCGGGTCCACTCGATCGCACCGGTGCGCTCGACCAGGTCGGCCATGCGGCGCAGTTCGGCCTCGCCGGGCGGGTCGGCGCGCCGGTACAGCTCCGCGAGGGCGGCACCGTCGCCGGTGGACGAGGCCATCGCCACGACCACCGGCACCGACTTCTTGCGCACCCGCAGGTCGGCCAGCACCGGTTTGCCCGTCACCTCCGGGCTGCCCTCGATGCCGAGCAGGTCGTCCACCAGTTGGAAGGCCATCCCCAGTTCACGGCCGAACTCGGCGAGCTCGTCCACCGCCGTGCCGGGCGCGCCGCCGAGCACGGCGCCCAGTGCGGTGGCACAGCGCATCAACGACGCCGTCTTGCCCTCGGCCATGTCGAGACACTCGCCGACGCCGACCTCGGTCCGCCGCTCGAACGCCATGTCCGCGCTCTGGCCCTCGATCAACCGTCGCACGGCGGCGGTGAGCCACCGCGACGCCGCGGCCTCGCCCGTCTCCTCAAGCACCTGCATCGCCAGCGTGAGCAGGGCGTCTCCGGCCAGGATCGCCGTCGGCATGCCGAACAACCGCCACACCGTGGGGCGGTGCCGTCGCTCCACGTCACCGTCCATCACGTCGTCGTGCAGCAGCGAGAAGTTGTGCACCAGCTCCACGGCCACGGCGCCGGGCAGGGCGCGCTCCGGCGGGGCGTGCACCGCCCGCGCGGCCAACAG
>NZ_KB912603.1:31830-35062 GCF_000383795.1 Saccharomonospora saliphila YIM 90502 | reverse complement strand
CGGCGGCCCGCTGTTCCAGCTCCCGCACCCGCTCGTCGGCGGCGGTGCGCGCGCTCACCTCGCCCGAGAAGACCACGGCCGCCGCGGGCGCACCGCCGATGACCGAGGCGAACGAACCGTCCACCGCGAGCACGGTCATCCCCGGGTTGAGGGCCTTGGAGAACACCACGAAGGCCCCACCGTGGTACCGCGAGATCACACAGAACACGATCGGCCCCGAGAAGTTCACGATCGCCCGGCCGATCTCGGCGCCGTACTCCAGTTGCAGCTTGCGCATCGACTCGGGCGAGCCGTCGAACCCGGACAGGTTGGCCAGCACGACCAGCGGGCGGTTACCGCTCGCGGTGTTGATCGCCCGCGCCACCTTCTTCGAGGAGCGGGGGAACAACGTGCCCGCCGTGTAGGTGTCCGGTCCGTCCGTCGGAGGGAATCCGCGCCGGGCCACCGATCGCGACTCGATGCCGACCAGGCACACCGGCCACCCGCCGAGGTGCGCGTCCTGCACCACCGCCGTGTCCGCGTCGGCCATGCCCGCCCACCGTTCCAGCACGGGGTGGTCGGTGTCGGCGACCGCGCGCATCACGGTGCGGATGTCGAACGCCTTCTTGCGGTCCGGGTTCTTCTCGGCGGAGAAGATCTCCCCCACCGTCGTGAAATCGCTGCCCGCGACGTCGTGCGGGTAGTCGCGGACGTCCCGGTCGCGTGGGTCGGAGGTGTCCGCCCGGCGCGGCGTGGCTTCGCCCGGCGCCACGTAGGTGTGGTCGTAGTGGCGCATGAGCACCTCGCGGGCCCCGGAGAGGTCCGCCGCCCAGTACTGCGCCTGCCCGTTGGGCCCCATGACGCGGTCGTATCCGCCGATGCCGAAGTTGTCCTCGGCCGAGACCCCGCCGGAGAAGTCGAGCGACTGCTTGCCGGTGAGCACCATCGCCGAGTTCGGCGTCATCACCAGGATGCCCTTGGTGTGCATGAGCATCGTGGCCTCGGCGTTCCAGTAGGGCTGCGCGCCGACGTTGATGCCGGCCACCACCACGTTGATCTCGCCGCCCGCCTGGGTGAACTCGACGATGCGCTTGAGCGCGGCGGCCACCCAGTCCATGTTCTCGGTACCCGAGTCCATCGCGATCCGCGCGCCCGCCGACAGCGCGAACCACTCCACCGGCACCTCAAGGCGCTCGGCCAGATCGAGCGCGGCGATGACCCGGGAGCACTCCGGCTCCGACAGGGCGCCCAGCGCCTTGGTCGGATCACCGAGCAGCACCACCCGGGTGACGCCGCCGGGGTGCCGTGTGGTCGGCGTGGTGACCACGCCCGTCACGATCGCGGCGGTGTTGCGCCCCTTCGGGCGCTCGACCGGGACCAGCGCCCCGTCGTCGAGGTCGTACTCGACGAACGAGCCATCGGGGCCGGCCAGCATGTCGGTCAGCTCGTACGGGTAGACCGTGTCCCGGCGGCGCGCGCGCAGCACCTTCTGGCCGTAGTCGTCCAGCGGCTGGATCGGCTCCTCGGACGGCGTCTCGCGGTGGATGCGCACCCCGGCTCCGCCGGTGTAGCGGATGCGGACCGACTTCTCGCGCAGCTCACCGGTCTCCGCGTCACGCTGCCGCCCGATGAACTCGACCTCCTCGAGTCCCGCGTCGGCCGTGGTCGGCAGCACCCGCCGCGACACCGCGCGCAGTTCGTCCAGCGTGAGGTCGCTGTGCGGCCACACGTAGATCAGCACGCGGTTGGTGTCGAACCGCTTCTTCGCGGGTTGCCGCACCTGGACACGGCGGATGGCGTCGAGACACGCCGCCAGGGTGCCCTCGACCGCGGGCAGCGCGATCAGCTCGCCGTCGGAGTCCCGCAGCGGGGTCAGGTCGCGCACCTGCGCCATCGCGACGAGCCTCTCGTCGGCCGTGTTCTCACGCGCCACACAGCGGAACAGCGACACGTCCTCGTCGGCCGACGGCAGCCGCGTGAGGTCGAACCGGTTCAGCCGGTGCAGCCGCAGGCGCTGGGCCACCAGCGGGTGCAACCCGCGGATGAGCCGGTCCTCCACCAGTCCCGACGCCGACGGCCGGAAGGTGAAGTGGTGGTGCAACGCCGCGCCGCTGCGCCTGGCGACGGTCGTGGTCACCCGCCGGACCCGCCCCGGCAGGGACACCTCGGACAGCGCCACCAGCAGCTTCGCCGCCGTCGCGTCCTCGTCGGCGGACTGGTCGGGCCAGGTCAAATACAGGTCGGCCACCAGGTCGGGGTCGGCCGATTCCGGCGACGGCACCGCGGCGGCCGCCTCGGCCACCGCGTGCAACGCACCGGTGAGATCGCTGACGTCGGCGGCGGTGGAGACCAGGCGCAATCTGCTGCCGTCGAGGTCGTACTCGGCGGTGACACAGGCGCGGTCGGCCACCCGGCCCACCGTGACGTGCTCCAACGCGCGGTCCCGGTAATAGCGCCGGGCCATCACCTCGAGCAACGGGCCGAGGTCGGCCCCGGGCCTGCCGATCCGCTGACCGAGCACCCGCACGAGCGGCTCGGGCAACGCGACCAGCTCGGCGATCCGCTCGGCCCGGTCCTCGGCGTCCGGGCGGGCGTCGAGGTGGCGCAGGTGCCTGCGTGCCCGCGCGTACACCTCGGCGCGGGTACGGCGCAGCATCGGCTGGGCGAACCAGCGGAACACCACGCCCCGGGCGAGGTCGCCCACGGCCGGGAACCGCACCTGGGTGGCCGTGACCAGGTGGGCCAGCACGTGCCCCACGGTTTCGCGCACCGGTTGCGCGGGCACCGAGTCGGCAGACCACTGGCGCAGCAACGCGGTCACCACCGCCACGTCCGTGGCCGCGCGCTGCTGGGCGAGGAAGAGGCGGAACACCGCCTCTTCCAGTTCCGGGCCGCGGTCCAGGTCGGTGACGCCGTAGTGGCCGAGCGCGCGGGTCAGCCGCTGCTGGAACACCTCGGGAAGCCCCGCCCGGTCCACGTCGAGACTGTGCAGGTAGGCGTGGAAGTACTCACGCGGGCTGTGCACCGGCTCCTCGGGAACGGTCTCGTCCCCGACCGGCCGGTTGCGGCTGAGCTCGGTGAGGTCGGCGAACACCCGCAGCAGCTCCACCTCGGCGGCCACGGGGCACTCGCCCTCGGCGACCAGCTCGGCGCGGGCGGCGAGGTACGAGTCGAGGGCGCGGCCCTCGTCGTGCGGGTCGAGGTCGAAGCCGAGCAGACGGTGCCGCAATCCGGCCAGCGCGCGGTCCGCGCG
>NZ_KB912603.1:28799-31730 GCF_000383795.1 Saccharomonospora saliphila YIM 90502 | reverse complement strand
GCATGGCTGGCGCAGCGGCGCAGCCGGTGGACCGGGCTGCGGGCGTGGTTCCTGCCGGGTGCGGACGGTTCACCGCCGCGGGTGGAGAACCTGCGGCTGGTGGCCCGGCGGGCGATCACCACGTTGTTGCAGGTGCTGGAGCGGATCACCGAGTCGCGCCGCCGGGCGAGCAGTGCGGTCGCCGATTTCCGGGAGTTGGCGCGGTGGTTCGCGCACGCGCCGTCGGAGGACGACTGTCACCGGCTGTTCTCGGCGGCGTTCGGGCTGGGTCCGGCCCGGCACGCGCATCTGACGCACCCGGATCCGGAGCTGGTGCCCACCGGGGTGCCGTGGCGGGACGCGCCGTCGGTTCCGGTGTCGCCGTTGCTGCGCACGGCGGGACGCGCGGAGAAGGTGGCCCGCACCGGGCGGGTGCGCGACGTGGACGCGCTGAAGCGGCAGCGCGCCGAACGTGCCCGTGCGCAGCAAGAGGAGCTGCGCCGGGCGATGGCGCGACTCGGCACCGGGGGGCCGGTGCGGCTGTCGGCGTTCGGAACCCTGGAGCAGGCGACGTTCGAGCGGTTGTTGGACCTGCTCGGGCGAGCCCTCTCGGCGCGGCCGGACAGTACGGGTGTGCGGCGGGCGAGCACCCCGGACGGGAAGGTGGAGGTGGTGCTGCGGGCCCCGCGGGAGGGGGCCGTGGCGACGTTGCGCACCTCGCGCGGGGTGCTCATCGGTCCGGACTACCTGGTGGACATCAGCGCGCCCGGGCTGGTGGGTAACGGACAGGGTGCTGCGTCCGACTCGCCCCGGGGCGGTGGTGCGTCCGGCGCCCCCGACGGGTTTTCCCCGCACGAGGAGACGGGCACGTGAGCAATCTGGGCAACCAGCTCGTCGCGGCCGAGCAGGAGGAGGTGGCCCGGGGTATCCGGCTGCTGCTGGGCAGGCCGCTGTTGACCAAGCAGCACGAGCCGGAGGCGTTCGACCTGGTCCGCAGGCGGCAGCAGCCCATCGAGCTGTGGTTCGACTACAACTGCGGCTGGCCGTTGACGGTGGAGCCGCGCCTCGGCTACGCGCGGCTGGCGAAGATCCGCCAGCCGGACGAGACGCGGCCCGCGCGGCGGTCCCGGTCGAACCGGGCGCCGTTCGACCGCAGGCGCTACACCCTGCTGTGTGTGGTGGCGGCGGAGCTGTTGTCCGGGCCGGTGACCACGATCGGTCTGCTGGCCGACCGGGTCCGGCAGGCCACCGCCACGGACGACAAGCTGGAAACGTTCGACACCGCCCGGCACGGCGAGCGCAAGGCGTATGTGGACGTGTTGCGGCTGCTGGAGTCGTTCGGGGCGTTGACCACGGTGGACGGGGTGACCGAGTCGTTCGTGGACTCCCGTGAGGCGAAGGTGCTCTACCGGGTGGACACCACGCTGGTGCTGCGGCTGCTGGCCGCCCCGAGCGGGCCGTCGCGGAGCCCGGTACCGCCGGAGGAGGTGGGCCTGCGCTGGCCCGAACTGGTGGACGGGCTGCTGCGGGAGCCCCGGTACGGCGACGGGGAGTCGCCGACCACGGACGTGCGCCGCAACCTGTGGCTACGGCACTCGATCTTCCGTCGGCTGTTCGACGACCCCGTGCTCTACGACGCCGACCTCACCGACGACCAGCGCGCGTACCTGCGCAACCCGCGCGGCCGCCAGTTGCTGCGCGCGGCGGCCGAGCAGGCCGGGTTCGTGTTGGAGGAACGCGCGGAGGGCTATCTGCTGGTCGACCCGGACGCGCTCGCGACCGACCGCACGTTCCCCGGCGGCAGCGGCACCGTCGGCGGTGCGGCGCTGCTGGTGCTGGACCGGCTGGTGGCCGCCGACACGGGGCTGACGGTCGAGCAGTTGCACGCCGAGGCGAGCGGCCTGCTGCGGGAATATCCGCACTGGGCCCGGCAGTACCGCGACGACGACGGGCCGGCGCGGCTGGTGTCCGAGTCACTGTCGGTGCTGACGACGTTCGGCCTGGCCGTGCGGGAGGCGGGCCGGGTGCGTGCGCTGCCCGCCGCCGCCCGCTACACCGTCACCGAGATCCGGCAGTGAGCGAGGGAGATCCGTGACCGTCACCGAGTTCCCGCAGCGCCCGGAACCCACCGACGACGCGCCCGACACCGCCTCCCGCGCGCCGCGCTGGCAGCCGCAGCGCGCCGGTCTGCTGAACGTGTGGCGCTACTACGACGAGGTGTTCTCCTTCCACGACGGCCGGGTGCTGCTGCGCGGGCCGAACGGCACGGGCAAGTCGAAGGCGCTGGAACTGCTGCTGCCGTTCCTGTTCGACGCGAGCCTGAAGCCGAACCGGCTCTCCACCTTCGGCACGTCCGAGCGGACGATGCACTGGAACCTGATGGGTGAGGGCGCCACCGGCAAGACCCGCGTCGGGTATGTGTGGCTGGAGTGCGCGTGGCTGCCTGAGCGGGAGGCGTGGTTCACCTGCGGCGCGCGGTTGCAGGCCACGGCGAACACCACGGGGGTCAAGGCCACGTTCTTCACGACCACCCGCAGGGTCGGCGAGGACCTGGAGCTGACGAACGCGTCGGGGCAGCCGCTGACGCCCTCCGCGTTGGCCGAGGCGCTCGGTGAGCACGGCACGGTGCACGAGCACCGCGGCGACTACCGCTCCACGGTGCGGCAGACGTTGTTCCCGGGGCTGTCCGAACAGCGCTACGACGCGCTGATCACCGCGTTGCTGCAGCTGCGGATGCCGAAACTCTCCCAGCGGCTCGACCCGGCGCTGCTGTCCACACTGCTCTCGCACGCGCTGCCGCCGTTGGACGAGGAGGACATCGCCGAGCTGGCCGAGGGGTTCGAGCGACTGGACCGGCAGCGGGAACGCCTCGCGCAGCTCGACGCGGAGGCCGACGCGGCGCGTCGGGTCGCCGAACGCCAGCGCACCTACGCCCGCCGGGTGCTGCGAGCC
>NZ_KB912603.1:24623-28699 GCF_000383795.1 Saccharomonospora saliphila YIM 90502 | reverse complement strand
GCACCCGCCCGCCGCGCGTGCGCGGCCAGGCCGGGGCCGCCCCGCGCCGGTGGCGAGGCGAGCGTGCGTAGTCGTTGATACATCAGCCAGTCGTCCCTCTCGTGCCGCCGGACTACAGCGTCCGGACGCGGATGTTGCGGAACTCGATGAGGTCGGTGTCGCCGTGGTTCTGCAGGCCCACGAATCCGCTGGCGAACTGCCGCGCGTCCGTCGGCGGGTCGCCGTCGCGCAGCGATTCGGTGCCCGGCCCGTTGTCGAACTCGTTGATCACCTCACCGTTGCGGATGATCGTGTAGTGCTGGTCGACGACGCGGATCTCGTAGTCGTTCCACTCGCCCTTCGGGGTCGCGCCGGAGCCGTCGAGCCCGACGGGATCGAAGTTGTAGATCGATCCGGTCTTCTGCGGCTCGCCGGAGTCGCCGTCGTAGATCTGCACCTCCTGTCCGCAGTAGACGGCCACCCACGCCTGCGAGGTCCGTGCCGCGCCCTGGGTCGAGCACTCGTGCTCACGCTCCTCCAGCGGCGTGCGCGGGTCCGGGAACCGGACGAAGACGCCGCTGTTGGCGCGGTGCCCGTCCGGTGCGACGTCGCGGAACTGGAGCTTCATCGAGAAGTCGCCGAACTCCTCCGCGGCGTACCAGAGCATGCCCATCCCGCCGGAACTGCGCAGCGAGCCCTCGTCGGTGATCTCGAACTTTCCGCTCGGTGCCTGCCGCCAGCCCTGGAGCGAGGCGGCCGTGCCGTCGAAGATGTGCTTGTAGCCGGAGTCACCCTTCTTGCCGATGTCCGACCGGGCCGCGGAGCGGGTCAACATGCCCTTCTCCTTGCCACTGAGCACACCGTCAGACTTGAGCGTGTTCGCGACCTCGCTGACGTGGTCGACGAAGGCGCCGTGGTTGTCCCAGCTTCCCTCGTCGTCGATGAGGTCGTTGATGGTGCAGCCGCCGCCGACCTCCGAGTTGGGAACCCCGGTGTCGATGTCGCGCAGCCAGACCGTCGAGCGGTCGTCCGGCACGGCGCACTCGACGGTGACCTCGGCACTGGTGGTCACCGTCTCACCGTCGGCGTAGGTCACCGTCAGCGTCACGGTGTAGGTGCCCGTGGCGGCGTAGGTGTGCCTCGGGTTCGCCTCCTCGGAGGTGGCCCCGTCGCCGAAGTCCCACTCGTAGGACACGCCACCGGAGCGCGCTCCGGTGAAGGCCATGGTCAGCGGGGCACTCTGCACGGCGGTCGCCTCGACCTGCGGCCTCGGCGTGGGCGCACCACCGTTGTAGGTGACGCGGATCAGCTTCTGGTTGTCACTGAGGCTGAAGAACCCACCGCCGTAGTCGATCATGTAGAGAGCGCCGTCCGGGCCGAACTCGGCGTCCATCCAGCTCTGCAACTCGGTGTTCCCGCCGCCCATCGGGATGATGCCGCGGAGGTCCTCGGCGTAGAGCGGCGGTCCCGCCTCGTCGACGGTGTCCGGGTCCACGGTCACCGCGATCCTGTTGTTCGCGTTGGACTGGTCACCGATGAGCCACTTGCCGTCCCAGTGGGCGGGCCACGCGACACCGCTGTCGGTGTCGGTGGCCGAGCGGTGGTACGTCGGGCCCGACATGATCGCCTGGGCACCACCGGTCAGGTACGGCTGGGTGTGGGTCACCTCGTCCAGCTCGTAGCTCGGCACACCACTGCCGTCGCCCCGCTCCGGGAACACGGGACCACCGCCGTCGGGCGCGTACCAGATCATGTTCGCACGGGCGTCCGGGATGTCGACCAGTCCGGTGTTGCGCGGCGACGTGTTCTTCAGGTCGTCACACTCGTACCAGCCGGTCAGCACGGAGGCGTCGGTGTTGCTGCGGTCGCGGTAGGGCTGCTTGTCGCCCATGCAGTAGGGCCAGCCCTGGTTGCCAGCCGAGGTGATGATGGTCGCGGTCTCGTACTTGGCCGGACCGAGCTCGGGGCTGGGCTCGAACGCGTCGGGCCCGACCCAGGCGGCGGTCAGCCAGTCGTTCTTCCGGTCGTACTGGATACGCGACGGGTTGCGCACGCCCATCACGTAGATCTCGGGCTTGGTCTTGTCCCCGGGGTAGTCGGCCTCGGGGAAGAGGTTGCCCTCCGGAATGGTGTAGCTGCCGTCGTCCTCGGGGTGAATCCGCAGGATCTTGCCGTTGAGGTCGTTGGTGTTACCCGCGGTACGGCGAGCGTCCTGGAAGGACACTCCCTTGTAGTCCTTGGTCCAGTTGTTGCCCGAGTACCCTTCCGAGCCCCGCGACGAGTTGCTGTCACCCGTGGCGATGTAGAGGTTGCCCTCGTTGTCGAAGTCCATCCCACCACCGGCGTGGCAGCAGCTGTGGATCTGGGTGTCCCACTGAAGCAGGTCGACCCGGCTGGCCGTGTCGATGCTGTCCGTGGCGTGGTCGTAGGTGAAGCGGGACACCGTCCGCTGGCCGATCCGCTCCTCCTTGTCGATCGACTCGTACGGCATCCAGTACACATACATCCAGCCGTTGTCGGCGAACGACGGGTCGAGCGTCATCCCGAGCAGGCCCTCCTCGGTCTTGACCAGCTCGTCGCCGCTCCCGCGGTTGCCGAACACCTCGAGGGTGGTCAGGTGCTTGACCTCTTCCGACTCCGGGTCCCACTGGTGGATCGTGCCGCAGCCGAGGCCGACGTTCTCGTCCTCCCAGTCGGGCACCGGGCCGGAGGCGCAGGCGGCCTTGCCGACGTAGAACACGGTGCCGTCGTCGGCGATGGTCAGCCCGTGCATCTCGCCGTGCTGGTCCAGTTGGCCGTCGGCGTTGGTACCGCTGAGCCGCTCCACCTCGTAGTTGTCCGCGATGGTGGCCTGGCAGTCACCGCGCACCAGCCCGGTGGTCCAGCGCAGCGCGCCGAGCAGGTGGGAGCGGAACTTCTCCTCGTCGTAGGAGGCCGCGGTGCCGCCCATGCCGGTGTAGAACGACCGCCCGTCCTCGTAGTCGTGGCACCACGAGATGGGGTGGAACGGGCCGTTGCCGTTCTGGCCCGCGTCGTAGGTGCGCTCCTGCACCTGCGCCACGGTGTGCACGGAACCGACCGGGTTGTTGCTCCAGTTCGGCCACGCGTCGGTGCGGGTCCAGGTCGCGGGCAGCTCCGCCGTGGCGGGGTGGGCCCGGTCGACCACGCTGACGGTCGCCTCCTGCGGGGTGGGCCCGGCGTCCTCCGGCGGGGTCGCGTCGGCGGTGTACAGCTCGATGCCGGCGAGCTGCGTGGCGCCCTCCCCGTCGTTGGCTGTGATGTCGAGCCGGTAGTGGCGGTAGGAGTCCTCGTTGTCGAACCGGAACTCCCGCGTCTGGAACCGGTCGGGGAAGTCCTCACCGGTGCGCCGGTCGAGGTCGGTCCAGCTCTGCCCGTCGGGCGAGCCCTGCAGCGTCCAGTCCCTCGGGTCGCGGCCGGGGAAGTCGTTGGCCGAGGTCAGGGCATAGTGCGAGATCGCGGCAGGCTCGGCGAGTTCCAGCGTGACCGTGCCGGTCGAGCCGAAGGTCAGCCACTTGGTGTTGTCGGCACCGTCGATGAGCTTGTCAGCGGTCTCGTTGGGTGGGTTCTCGCCGTCGGCGGTGACGTTCGCGACCTCCTCCGGCGTGGGCCGCGCCCCCGCGGGGCGGGCGCCGAGAAGGTCGGTGAACCACTCGGAGCGGGCCTGGGCACGGGCGGCGTCACGCACGCCGAGGAAGCCGCCACCGTCGCTGACATAGGCGCGCAGTGCCGACTCCTGTGCGGCGTCGAGCTCGGCGCCCTGCGCGGAGAGGAACACCACGCCGCGGTACGAACGCAGGTTCTCGGCCGTGAACACGGCCGGGTCGCTCGCGGTCTCCACCGCGATGTCGTGGGCGGTGCCCAGCTCGGTGACCGCGTCGGCGGCACGGGCGACCGGGTCGTCCTGCTGCTCCGCGGGTCCGTGGAACACCAGTACCGAGGCGGCCGCGTCGCCCGATCATGGGTGCACCGCAGCTCGCGATGGGCGCGATCGGCGTCGCCGTCAGCCTCGTCGCCTGGTTCGTGTTCGTCTCCGGCGTCCTGCGCCAGTTCCGCATCATCCGGCTCGGCCAGCCGGA
>NZ_KB912603.1:20713-24523 GCF_000383795.1 Saccharomonospora saliphila YIM 90502 | reverse complement strand
CGGCACGACCGCGGCGGCGCACACGGTGACCACCCGCGGCGCTCAGCCCGCGACCGGGACCGCGGCTCCCGCGCGGAGGAACACCGGGATGCGCTCCAGCGGGGCGTCCGCGCACACGGTGGTGCCGCCCTCATGCACCGCACCGGTGACCGCGTCGGTCCACACGACGTCGCCGGGAAGGTAGACCTCGCGGGAGCGCGCGCCCGGTTGGAGCACGGGGGCCACAAGAACGTCCGGGCCGAGCAGGAACTCGTCGTCGGTCTCCCACGCCCGCGGGTCCTCAGGGTGGTCGACGAACACCGGTCGCATGGGCGGCAACCCGGTCTCGTGCGCCCGGCGCATCTGCTCGTGCAGGTAGGGCCGCAGCCGCTCCCGCATCCGGAGAATGGCGCTGATCATTTCGAACGCCTCGGCACCGTAGGACCACACCTCGTTGGGCCCGCCGGTCATGTCGGGACCGAACGGCGCCCGGGGTTCGCGCACGCCGTGCAGCCGGAACAGCGGGCAGAAGGCGCCGTAGGAGAACCAGCGCACCATCAGCTCCCGGTACTCCGGCGAGTCCGGGTCGCCGCCGTGGAAACCGCCGATGTCGGTGGTCCACCACGGGACCCCGGACAGGGCCAGGTTCAGCCCCGCACGCACTTGCCTGCGCAGCGAGTCCCACGTCGCCGGGATGTCCCCCGACCACACCGCCGCACCGTGACGCTGGATACCCGCCCACGCCGACCGGCTCAGCAGCACCACGTCCGCGCCCTCGGCGGCTGCGCCCTCGTGGAAGGTGCGCGCGTTGGCCACCGGGTACAGATTGGCCACCTCGCTACCCGGCCCGCCGGCGAAGTCGAGGTTGTGCGGGTGTCCCGGCTGCAACTCCGGCTCGCAGGCGTCCAGCCAGAACGCGCGCACGCCGAGGTCGAAGTAGTTCCGCTTCACGGTCTGCCACACGAACTCCCGCGCGGCGGGCTCGGTGGGGTCGTAGAAGGCGACCGGCATCTCGGTGCCGAAACCCTTGTCGTGCCACGGCGCGTGCATCGGCACGCCCCGTTCGGTGCGTACGAGCAGGCCCCGGTCGCGCATCTCGGCGTAGTTCTCGCTCAGCGGGCTCACCGACGGCCACACCGACACCAGCAGCTTCACGCCGAGCTCGTCGAGTTCCCGCACCATCGCCTCCGGATCGGGCCACTCCGCCGGATCGAAGCGCCAGTCGCCGAGGTGGGTCCAGTGGAAGAAGTCCGCCACGATCACCGAAAGCGGCAGGCCGAGGCGCACGTGTTCCCGCGCGACGGCCAGCAGCTCCGATTGGCTGCGGTAGCGCAGTTTGGACTGCCAGAACCCGCTCGCCCACTCGGGCAGCACGGGAGCGTGGCCGGTCGCGTCGGCGTACCGGGCCAAGACCTCGGCGGGACCGTCGCCCGCGGTGATCCAGTAGTCGATCTGGCGGGCGCTGTCGGCCACCCACCGGGTGCCGTTCTCGGCCAGTTCCACGCGGCCGGCAGCGGGCATGTTCCACAGCAGGCCGTACCCCCGGCTCGACACGAGGAACGGGATCGAGACCTCCCCGTTGCGCTGGACGAGGTCGATCACCATGCCCTTCTGGTCGAGACGCCCGTTCGGGTGCTGCCCGAGCCCGTACAACCGCTCGCCGGGGTAGGCGGTGAACCGCTGCTCCAGCCGCGCGTAGCCACCACCGTGCGACTGGAACAGGCGCGCACCCGGCCACCAGAAGTGCGCCCGCTGCTCCGACAGCAACTCCTCGCCGGTACCGGTGCGCTCGTACCGCAGCAGCGCCACGACGCCGGTGTCGGTCGGCACCAGCTCCACGACAGCGGTCAGCGCTCCGTTCACCAGGCGCCCCCGGTCACCGTCCACCTCGACGTCGACCGCGCACGGCGCCGCCGCGAGCAGCGCTCCGGGCACGTCGTCGAGCACGCGGTGGAGCCCGGCCCTGACCCGGAAGCCGTCGGGGCCCCACGGCTCGATCCGGAGGACCTCGTGCCGCACCCGCACCTCGAGCGCCCGGCCGCCGTCCCGGCTTTCGATCATCTGTGTCTCCTTCGGTAACGCTGCGAATCCGGCCGTCACTTGACCGCTCCTCCGGTGACCCCCGCGACGACGTAGCGCTGCGCCACGATCAGCAGGACCGCCGCCGGAACCGAGGCCAGCACGGCCGTGGCGAGCACCGCGTTCCAGTCGGCGCTCTGATTGCCGATGAACCGGTAGATGCCCACCGTGACGGGCTCGAACGTGCGGCCCGTGGTCAACGTGACGGCGAACAGGAAGTCCGCCCACGCGAACAGGAACGAGAACAGTCCCGCCGTCACGGTGGCGTTGCGGCTGACCGGTACGATCACCGACACGAACGTGCGCCAGTATCCGGCGCCGTCCACCCGGGCGGCCTCCGAGAGTTCACGCGGGATCGACAGCATGAACGCGCGCAGCACCAGGATCGCGAACGGAATCGTCGCCGTGGAGTCGGCCAGGATCAGCCCGAGGTAGCTGTCGATCAGCCCGAGGTCCGAGAACACGGTGTACAGCGAGTTCGCCATCACGATGCCGGGAATCATCTGCACGATCAGCAGCGCGAAGATGACCGCCTGCGCGCCCCGGAACCGCAGCTGCGCCAGCGCGTAGGAGGCGGGCAGCGCGATCAGCAACGACAGCGCGACCGTGCCGCCCGCCACCACCAGGCTCGCCAGCAGCGGCCCGCCCTGGGTGGCCACCGCCTCGGCATAGCCCTCGCCGGTGCCGTCAACGGGGAACCACGCGGGCGAGGTGTCCAGCAACTCCGAACTCGGCTGGAGGGAGGCGTTGATCATCCAGTAGAAGGGGAACAGCAGCACCACCACGATGGCCGCGCCGAGCGCCGTACGCAGCCACGGGGTCAGTCGCCGTCGGTTCGTCATCAGCCCGCCTCCGCGATCGAGGCCCGCACCGAACGCAGGTACAGCAGACCGAACACGGTCGCCACCAGCACCAGCAGGTTCCCCACGGCCGCGCCCTGGCCGAAGACGAACTCCCCGTCGAACGAGAGCCGGTACGACCACGTGGTCAACGTCTGTGTCGCCTCCGCCGGGCCGCCCCCGGTCACCACCATGATCACGTCGAACACCTTGATCGTGTAGACCAGGCCGAGCATCAGCACGACCGCGGTCACGGGCCGCAGCAGCGGCCAGGTCACGGCCCGGAACCGCTGCCACGGCCCCGCACCGTCCAGTTCGGCCGCCTCGTACAGCGACACCGGGATCGCCCGCAGCCCGCCGTGCAGGATCACCAGGTTGAACGGGATGCCGATCCAGACGTTGACGAGGATCACCGCGGGCAGGGCCCAGCCGGGGTCGGTCAACCACGGGACACCGGCCTCGGACAGCCCGAGCGCGCGGAACGCGGCGTTGAGCACACCGCTGTCGGCGTCGAGCATCCACCGCCACACCGCGCCGCTGACCACCAGCGGCAGCAGCCACGGCAGTAACAACAGCGACCGCAGCAGCGTGCCGCCCGGGAACGAGGTCGAGAAGTACAGCGCCAGCGCCAGCCCGATGCCGAACTGGAACGCGATGGAACCCGCCGTGAACAGCACGGTGTTGACCACCGCCTGCCCGAACAGCGGATCGCTGAACACCGCCACGTAGTTGTCCCAGCCCACGAACGGCGCCTCGCCGGTGTAGAACGAGCGCACCGAGTAGTCCCGCAGGCTCATCGCGATGTTGTTCACCAGCGGATAGCCGAAGAACAGCACCACGTAGGCCAGCGCGGGAAGCAGGAACGCGAGCGCGGCGAGCCGGTCCCGTCGCCGCGCCGTCCGCCGCCGCGCGC
>NZ_KB912603.1:18464-20613 GCF_000383795.1 Saccharomonospora saliphila YIM 90502 | reverse complement strand
GCCGATGGCTCGTCCTGCGCGTCATCGCGGCGTGCGCCGCGCGCTCGGACCGGCTGGGTTCGGCGTGGCCGAGAAGCCGGAACCGCGCGATCAGCGTCGTGTCGCCGGGCTCCGGCAGCACCGTCAGCGCGGCGGACCGGCCCACCGCGCGCAGGGCCAGGTCCAGATTCACCACCGCGGCACCGCAGGAGATGGTGCGGTCGCGCCCTGTCGGGTCGTGGAAGGGCAGCACCACGTCGTCCCGCTCGGCGAGTTCCACCACGCCGGGACGCATCCGCAACGACCACGGCTGGGTGTTGAGCACCGACGGCGCGCACGCCAGCGCCTCACCGAACACGTCGGTCTCCCAGCCCGCGGGCTCGGAGGAACTCATGCGGAATCCGGGTGCGGGTGGCCGGACAGCAGGATGTGCGTGGCCAGGCGCGCCGCGCGGGCGATCGCGCTGTCCGCGTCGGCGGCCCGGTCGTGGTGGTCGTCCTGCCCGGTGCCGGGTGCGGCGGTGGCCGACTCGAAACCGCGCAGCAGCGCGCCCAGCTCGTCACCGAGCCTGCGCACCGCGAGATTGATCATGCGCGGGTCCGGGCCGTGGTCGGTGGCGGCCGAGTCCGGTCGCAAAGCGGCGATCACCACCGCCGCGAGCTGTTGAGCCGCGAGGTCGGCCGGGTCCTGCATCCTCGTCGCCATGGGTCCCTCCCCCCGACGGGTTCTCCCTGGCGGCCCGAGCGCGATGGCGAATGCGGAGTCGGATCTCCTCCGCTCACGCCGTCCCGGGTCGCCTCCGGTCACCCGTATCGGTGCCGTGTGTCATGGTCGGCGTGTACCCGCCGGTCACCTCCGTGAACCCCGGCGTCTGCCGTGAGCGTCCGGTGTCCGTGCCGCTTCGTGCGGTGACCGTGCGGAAGCCGCATGTGTGGCGCCGCGTCACGCAGGCGCCGACGACGGTTCCGGGTCACTCCACCAGATGCGCCGGTTGGTGCGTCACAGACTCGATGTCGCTCGCGGTCGCGTCGAGCAGCTGGTGCGACAGATCCGCCAGTGCCCGCGCCACGGCGAGCTCGTCCCCGATCGCGGGGACGTCGGTGTCACGCGGATTGCGGCGCGCCAGCCCGCTTCCCGTGCGGCTCGTTCCGGATTCGGTCCGCAGCGTCGCCTCAGCCCTGGTCCGGTCGTCGTGCTCGTCGACGACGATCTCCATCGTCCACGTGTGTCGCATGGCGGTCCCTCCCGGCTCCCGGCCCACCCACCGTGGTGGGCGAGACATGTCCAGTCAATGCCGGGGCCGGTCGGGTGGGCAAGAGCCTTTGGTCCCCGCGGGGGCGTGGTCCCGCACGCCCCGTCGGCACCCGGGCCACGGCGCCCACGACGCCCGGCATCCACGCCACGGGGGCATCCCACGGGTGGCGATGTTGGCATCGTGCGGTGACGATGGCGGCACGGGCGTCCGCACCACGAACCACCGGCTCCACGGTGAGCGGACCAGGACGGATCAGAAGGCGAGTACCGTGATCGACCACTCCACCGTCACCGCCACGGGCGCACTGGCCGCCGACCTGCTCGACGAGGCACGCGCGGCGCACTCCCACCGCACCGCCCGCACGGTCGTCTCGGGCAACTCGCTGCGCGCGACGCTGATCGCGATGACCGGCGAGACGGAGCTGGCCGAGCACGACTCACCGCCTGCCGGGACACTGCAGGTGCTCTCCGGCACCGTGCTCCTGCGCACCCCGAGCAGGCAGTGGCAACTCTCGGACGGCGATCTCGCCGTCCTGCCGCCCGAACGGCACTCCGTGCACGCCGTCACCGACGCGACCGTGTTGTTGACGGTGGCTCTGCACTGACCCTCGGCGGGCTCAGCCGACGTCGGCGCCGACCTCCCCGACGTCGCGGACGAAGTCGAACCCGCGCCAGAACCCTCCGCGCACGGCGTGCTTGGCCTGTTCGTCGGACCAGGTGTCCACGCCACGGCCCTCGGCGTAGCGGAGCAGCTCACGATCGACCGCCGCGGGGATGCGCGGCCGGTCGATCTCGACCTCGGCGCACTGCGCGGGGGTGCCGCGCCGACACCACCGGGTGCCGTACTCCCGGCCCACCTCGAAGGGGTCGGCGTCGAGGTGCGGCTGTCCGGCCGCCTCGGACGCCGCCCCGCGAG
>NZ_KB912603.1:14166-18364 GCF_000383795.1 Saccharomonospora saliphila YIM 90502 | reverse complement strand
CGGATCGGCGCCGGGGTGCGGCTCGACGGCCAGCGGTTCGTGGATCCGGGCGCGTTCACGCAGGCGCTGGCCGACTCGGTGCGCGCCCGCGGCGGCACCATCCGGACCGGCCTCGACATCACCTCGGTGCGCGGGCACGGCAACGCGGTGACGCTGCGGGCCCGCTCCGGTGAACCGATCTCGGCCCAGGTGGCGGTGCTGGCCACGGGTGCGTGGCTGAGCAGGCTCGCCCGCACCGGCGGTGTCCGGGTACCGGTCCGCGCCGGGCGCGGCTACTCGTTCACCGTGCCCACCGACCGGCCGGTGCCCGGCCCGGTCTACCTGCCGGAGGCGCGGGTGGCCTGCACGCCGTACCGGGACGGCCTGCGGGTGGCGGGGACCATGGAGTTCCGCGGGCCCGACGCCGACCTCGACCGCGCCCGCGTGGAGGCGGTGGTGGCCTCCGCCCGCCCGCTGCTGGAGGGAGTGCGGTGGGAGGAGCGCACCGACGAGTGGGTGGGTCCGCGTCCGGTGACACCCGACGGGCGTCCGCTCGTGGGCGCGACCGCCACGCCCGGAGTGTACGTCGCGGGTGGACACGGGATGTGGGGGCTGACCCAGGGTCCGGTCACGGGCAGGCTGCTCGCCGAGCAGATCGTCACCGGCACCCGCCCCGCGGCGCTGCGCGAAGCCGATCCCCTGCGCTGACCCGGTACCCGGACGGCATGTCCCTGCGATCGTCCGATGTGGTGTCGCGCGGCGTCGCGAGTGGGCGTGCTCCGGCCGCGCGGCAGCCCCTATCCACTGTGGCTTGTCGGGCGTTACGCCGAAATAGCCCGAACGGAGGTCACCCGTTGCTGTGATCCGGCTTTCGGTCGCACCGGTGTCGGGTAGTGTTCTTGCAGTCAGCAAGGTGAACGAACGCCTGGGGTCCGGATGCGTGTTCCGGAGGGGACCGTCATGAGCAAGCGTGCCGACGAGATCGTTGTCGGTGACCGGATCACGTACCTCGCGGGGACACCCGTCGGGATGGAGAAGCTCTTCCGCGACGGCGAGGTGATCGCCTACCCCATCACCGACCCGTACACCTCGGTACTGTGGTTCCCGACCAGGCCCGACGACGCCGACCTCGACACCGAACCGGTGTGGGTGCGCCACGACCGTGTGGTCGATGTCGCACCGGTCGACTGAGCCGGAGCCCGCCCCGGCACAGCACCCGGCGCGCGGTGGCGGTGGCGAAGTCCCGCCCACCGTCCGCACGACGGCCTGATGCCGCGGGCGCGGCACCGGCAGCACACCTCCCGTACCAGGTGGTTCCCGGCACGCGGTAACGTCGCCCATCCGAGTGACGGATACCGTCCAGGAGGACTGCCGATGGCTGACAGTGATCTCACCCGGCGGCGTTTTCTGCGCCGGGCCGCCCTGGTCGGCGCGGGTGTCGCCGTGCCGCTGACCTCCGGTTACGTCGGCTACCGGCTGCCTCGGCCGGACTCGGCGTCCGCGGCGGCCGGTACCGGCGAAGCCGGCGGGACCGGCGGACTGCACCACTTCGTCTCGCGGCCCGACCTGCGCCCGCCGACGCTGAGCCTCGTGGACTCCGCCGACGCGGCGAGCAGCCCCGAGTTGCTGTTCCTCTCGCCGAAGGCGTACCGCGACAGCAGTCCCAGCCAGCCCGGGTGCCTGCTCGCCGACCGCACCGGGCGGCCGATCTGGTTTCTCCCGCGTGAGGGCGAGGATCTGGTCCCGACCGATTTCCGGGCGCAGACCTACCAGGGCGAGCCCGTCCTGACCTGGTGGCAGGGCCGGGTCCTCGCGGGCTACGGCGAGGGTGTGGGCCTCATCTACGACAGCTCGTACCGGCAGGTCGCCGAGGTGCGCATGGGCAACGGCATGAAGGCCGACCTCCACGAATTCCTGATCACGGCCGACGACACGGCACTGTTGATGGCCTACCACCCCGCGCGTGCCGACCTGTCCCCCGTGGGCGGACCGGTGGACGGCTGGGTCTACGCGGGTGTGGTGCAGGAGGTGGACATCGCGACCGGCGAGGTGGTGTTCGAGTGGAACAGTCTCGACCACGTCGCCGTGGACGAGACCCACAAGGACCTCGCCGACACCGGCGGCGAGGACAACCCGTTCGACTACATCCACCTCAACTCGATCGAGCCGACCGACGACGGTGGCCTGATCCTGTCGGCCCGCAACACCTGGGCGCTGTACAAGATCTCCCGGGACAGCGGTGAACTCGTCTGGCGGATGAACGGCCGCCGCTCCGACTTCGCGCTCGACGAGCTGGCCCGGTTCTCCTGGCAGCACGACGCGCGCTGGCACTCGGGGTCGCGACTGGCGCTGTTCGACAACTCCTCCTCCCCGCCGCAGGGACCGCACTCGCGTGGCCTGGTGCTGCGGGTCGACGAGGACGCGATGCGCGTGACCGTGGAACAGGAGTTCGTGCACCCCGCGAAGTTGCGCGCCGACAACCAGGGCAGCATGCAGTTGCTTGGGGACGGCCGCGCGCTGGTGGGCTGGGGATCGCAACCCTACACCTCGGAGTTCGCCCCGGACGGCACACTGGTTCTCGACGCCCGGTTCCCCGAACCGGACCAGTCCTACCGCGCCCGGACCCATACCTGGACAGGCAGGCCCGCCGAGAAACCCGCCGTCGCGATCGGGGAGAACAAGGCGGGCGGGCGCACCGTCTACGTCAGCTGGAACGGCTCCACCGAGACGCGGGAATGGCGCATCCTGGCCGGCGAGTCGCCCGATGCGCTCGAGCCGGTGGCCACGGTCGCCCGCAGCGGCTTCGAGACCGCGGTGTCACTCACGAGCGAGGGCCCGCACTTCGTGGCCGTGGCCCTCGACGCCGACGGCGAGGCCCTCGCCGAGTCGGACCCGGCCACCGAGACACGGTGAGGCGGGGCCCGGGCGGGAGTGGACCCGGTACCACGCGCCCGCCCCGGGTTCCGGACCGGGCGCGGGCGCGGTGGCCCGTCAGCGCGTGGTGAGCACGATCTTGCCGAGTGCTCGCCGCCCGTCGAGGTCGGCCAGCGCCGTGGCGACGTCGTCGAGCGGGTAGGTCGCCCCGATGGGCGGAGCGAGCCTGCCCTGTTCCAGCAGCGGGCGCACCTCGTCCCACTGCTGTCGCAGGTATTCGGGGCGGGTCCGCCAGAACGCGCCCCACCCGACGCCGACGACGGAGATGTTGTTCAGCAGCAGCCGGTTCACCTTCACCGTCGGGATCTCCCCCGCGGTAAAGCCGATCACCAGCAGCCGTCCTTCCGGGGCCAGGCTGCGCAGCGAGTCGGTGAACCGGTCGCCGCCCACCGGATCGACGACGAGGTCCACCCCGGCTCCGCCGGTCAGGTCGGCGACCTCGGCGCGGAAGCCGTCCGCCGAGACGACCTCGTGCGCCCCGGCCGAGCGGGCGAGGCCGGCCTTGTCCGCCGACGAGGTCACGGCGATCACCCGCGCGCCGAGCGCCGAGGCGAGCTGGATCGACGCGGTTCCCACGCCACCGGCGGCGCCGTGCACGAGCACGGTCTCCCCCGCCCGCAGGCCGCCCCGCCGGGTGAGCGCGAAGTGCACGGTGAGGTAATTCATCGGCAGCGCGGCGGCGGCCGCGAAGGAGACCTCTTCCGGGATGCCGAACACGAACTCGGGCGCGGTCGCGACGGTTTCGGCGAAACCGCCGAGACCGGGGAAGGCCGCCACCCGGTCGCCCGCCGCCACCGGCGCGCCCTCGGGCGCCGAGCGCACGACGCCCGCCACCTCGGTGCCCGGCACGAAGGGCAGCTCCGGCTGGATCTGGTACTTCCCCTGGCTCTGGAGCACGTCGGGAAACGTCACCCCGGCAGCGTGCACGTCGATGACGACCTGACCGTCGGCGCGGGGTTCGTCGACCTCCGTGACCCGCACGGAGGCAGGTCCGTCCAGGGTCACCACCTGCGCTGCACGCATCCACCACTCCTTTGTGTGATCCCGGGCCGAGGCACCGGGGAACGACCGCCTTAATAATGCACTCTAAGTGCAAACAGTAAGCTGCGGCGAGGACCCTGTGAACGCCGCCACCCCGCCCACCGCGGGACGCCCGGACCGAAGGGACGACCTCGTGGCCACCGAGCGCTTTCGCACCGACCGTCTGGAGCCCGGCCGCCACACCGCCCAGCCGGCCGGTCGCGACCAGCACCACGCCGACCCGGCCGGTTCCGAACGGCCCCGC
>NZ_KB912603.1:9257-14066 GCF_000383795.1 Saccharomonospora saliphila YIM 90502 | reverse complement strand
CGGGGTGTCCCCGACCGTGGGTGCCGTGGGCGCGGTTCGCCCCGTCGCGCCCACGTCCCCGGCGCGGGCGGCGAGGCGGTCCTCCAGGGCGATCAGCGACCGGCGTGCGTCGACGGCCGCCCGGCCGGGTGCCGACTGCCGGTACACGTCGTTGAAGACTTCGAGGGACAGCGGGCCCCGGTAGCCCGCGTCGAGGACGTGCCCGGTGAAGGCGGTGAGGTCGAACGACCCCTGCCCCGGGAACAGCCGGTGGTGCCTGCTCCACTGCAACACGTCCATGCGCAGTTCCGGCGCGTCGGCCAGTTGCAGGAAGAAGAGCTTGTCGGCGGGCACCCGCACCACGTCGGCGACGTCGTCGCCCCGGGAGAGCACGTGGAAGCTGTCCAGGCACAGGCCGAGCGCGGGGTGGTCGGCCCGGCGCACGATCTCCCACGAGTGCCACCAGGTGTCGACGAACCGGCCCCACGCCAGCGCCTCGTAGGCGACGCGCAGCCCCCGGTCGGCGGCCCGCTCGGCGAGCGTGTGCAACTGCTCGGCGGCGAGATCGTCGTCGTCGATCGCGTCCGGGGAGACCGACGAGCAGACCAGCACGGTGTCGGCGCCGAGGCGGGCCATGATGTCGAAGGTGTGCTCGGCGCGGCGCAGGTTGGCCCGGAACAGCGGCTCCGGCACCGCCTCGGCGTCACGGAACGGCTGGAAGAGATCGAGGGACAGGCCCAGCTCGGCACAGTGCGCGCGCACCCGCTCCGGCGACAGATCGGACGCGATGAGGTCGCCCGCGAAGATCTCGACGCCGTCGAAGCCCGCGCGGGCGGCGGCGTTCAGCTTGTCCTCCAGGGTACCGGACAGGCACACCGTCGCGATGCCACTGCGCATGGGCGGGTCTCCCGTTGCTGGTCGTCGTGCACGGCCCCGGGTCGCGGGCCCGGGGCCGACGCTAGCATGAACGAACCAGCTAGTTAACTCCTGTCGCACGGTACGCGGTGGGCCCGGCACGGGCCGCTAGAGTGGCGCGGTCACCGTGAGGAAGGGGGTCGCCGCCGGTGGGACAGCCGCAGGGAACCGGCCCGGTCCGCGCCCGCGACGCGGAGCGCACCCGCGCGGAGATCCTGCGCGTGGCCACCCGGGAGTTCGCCGACAAGGGATTCACGGGCGCCCGGGTCGACGAGATCGCCGCGCGCACCAGCACCACCAAACGGATGCTGTACTACTACTTCGGCAGCAAGGAGCGGCTCTTCGTCGCCGTGCTGGAGACCGCCTACGCCTCGATCCGGGCCGCCGAGCAGGAGGTCGACGTCGACCACCTCGACCCGGAACGGGCGTTGCGGCGGCTGGCCGAGCTGACCTTCGACCACCACGAGTCGCACCCCGACCTGGTGCGCCTCGTCACGATCGAGAACATCCACCGCGCCGAGCACATCGCCCGCTCGGACAATCTCGTCCGGCTCGCCAAACCCGCGCTGGAGGTGCTCTCCCGCATCCTGGAGCGGGGCCGCGCCGCCGGGCGGTTCCGCGCCGACGTCGACGCGCTGGACGTGCACATGGTCATCAGCGCGTTCTGCGTGTTCCGGACCGCCAACCGGCACACGTTCAACACGATCTTCGACCGGGACATGCTCGACCCCGCCGCCCGCGCGCACTACCGCGCGATGCTGGGCGATCTGCTTCTGTCCTACCTGACCACGGCGCCCTGACCGGCGCGTTGTCACGCCGTCAAGGCCTCCTTGACTGCACTCAACGCAGTGAAGGAGGCCTTGACGGCACGCCAAAAGCGGCGAGGGCCTCAGTGGGCCAGGTGGGTGACGACCTCGGTGACGGGGAGGCGGGTCTGGTCGCCGGTGGTCATGTCGCGGACCGTGACCACGCCTTCGGCCTGCTCCTCGGGGCCGTGGATGAGCACGGTGCGCGCCCGCTGGTCGTTGGCCCACTTGAGCTGCTTGGCGAGCTTGCCGGAGGTGCCGAGATAGACACCGGTGCGCAGCCCGGCGCCCCGCAGCTCCGAGGCCAGCCGCATCACCGTCTCCTCCGCGCCCAGCACCGTCAGCGCCACGTCGAGCCCGCCGCTCTCGGCGGTGTCGGCGGCCTGGATGGCCAGGATGCGCTCGATGCCGATGGAACCGCCGCACGCGGGCAGATCCGGCCCGCCCAGCTTGGCGACCAGCCCGTCGTAGCGCCCTCCCGAGGCGATGGAACCCGGGTAGCCCGCGGCGACCACCTCGAAGATCGGACCCGTGTAGTAGTCCAAGCCCCGCACCATGCGCGGGGTGAACACCACCCGGTCCTCGGGCAACCCGGCGGTGAGCTCAAGCAGGCGGTCGATCTCGGCAAGGCCCCGCCTGCCCCGCTCGGTGGTGTCGAGCTGCTTGCGCACGCGGTCGGTATCGGAGGCGGTCACGTCGGCCACGAGCTCGTCGGCCGTGGCCGGAGCGAGCCCCAGGCCGGCCAGCTCGGCGGCGACCGCGGCGGCGTCCACCTTGTCCAGCTTGTCGAGCGTGCCCAGCACGGCGGGCCCGTCGTCGGAGCCGATGCCGTAGGCCTCCAACAGCCCGTGCAGCGCCTGCCTGCTGTTGACCAGCACGCGAAAGTCGTCGACCCCGAGCGCGCGCAGGCCGTCGTGCACCGCCCACAGGATCTCCGCGTCGGCCAGCGGCGACGACGAGCCCACCGTGTCGATGTCGCACTGGGTGAACTCGCGGAACCGCCCCTTCGCGGGCCGATCCGCGCGCCACACCGGGCCGATGGCGTAGCGCTTGTACGGCGAGGGCAGGCGGCTGCCGTAGGTGCCCACGACCCGTGCCAGCGGCACGGTGTGGTCGTAACGCAACGCGAGGTCGGCCTCGCCGGTGGCCTCGTGGACCCCCCTCTTGAGGATCTTGAAGATCAGCGCGGAGGCCTCGTCGCCGAGCTTGCCCGCGAACACCTCCAGCCGCTCGAACGCCGGGGTCTCCAGCGGGTCGAAGCCGTAATGCTCGAACACGCCCGCGACGGTGTCGAAGGCGGACTTCCGGCGACGCATCTCGTCGGCCAGGAAATCCCGGGTGCCCGAGGGGGGTTCGGCGGCTTTCGCCATGGTGGATGTCCTCCGCGTAGCTCTCGACTCGGCCACCATTGTCCCGCCCCTGCCCGCGCACGGCCCGCCGGGCCCACCCCCTGGAAGGGCCCCGCGGGCCGTGCCGTATAGGCCGTTATACGATCTATTTGCCGAAACCCGCCGTCAGACCGCTGACGAGATGGCGCCTGCCCAGCACGTAGAGCGCCAGCACGGGCAGCGTCGACAGCACCACCGCGGCGAGCACGGCGGGGATGTTGACGGTGAACTGACCCTGGAAGCTCCACAGCGCCAGCGGCAGCACCCGCTGATCGGGACTCTGGGTGAGAATCAGCGGGAACAAGAAGCCGTTCCACACCTGGAGTCCGTCGTAGACGGCGACCGTGATCAGGGCGGGCCGCACCAGCGGCAGCACGAGGCTGACCACCATGCGCAGGTGCCCGGCCCCGTCCATCCGCATCGACTCGAACAGCTCGTTCGGCACGTCACGCAGGAAGTTCGCCAGGATGATCACCGTGAGCGGGATCGCGAACGCCGCCGAGGGCAGGATGATCGCCCACAGTGTGTCGTAGAGCCTCGCGCGGGTGATGAGGAAGTACACGGGAATGATCACGGCCTGCAGCGGGATGGCGAGCCCGAGCAGGAACGCCTTGTAGGTCAGGCGGGAGGCGCGGCTGTCGGCGCGCACCACGAAGTACGCGGCCAGCAACGACACCGTGACCGTGATCACCACCGTGCCCGCCGTCACGAGCACGCTGTTGAGCAGGTAGCGGCCGAAGTCGTTCTCCAGTACCAGGCGGTAGCCCTCGAGTGTCGGCTCCGACGGCGGCACAAGCGGGTTCTCCGAGAAGAAGCCCTCCTGGCCGCGCAGGCTCGTGATGACCACGTAGTACACGGGCAGCAGCACCACGAGCAGCCACAGCGTGCCCGCCAGCCCACCGCCCACGTTGGGCCGGCCGCGCGTCACAGTGGACATCAGGAACCCTCCAACTGACTGCCGCGCCGGAAGTCGGCCCACCGCGCCAGGCCGAGCGCCAGTGCCAGACCCGTCACCACCAGCAGCACGGCCAGCGTGCTCGCCCGGCCCATCTCGTTGGCGGCGAACCCGGTCAGGTACATGTCGAGCGGAAGCAGGCGCGTCGCGTCGCCCGGGCCACCGCCGGTGAGCACGAACACGAGGTCGAAGTAGGTCAGCGACCCGACCAGCATCAGCGTCGACGAGGTGATGATCGTGTACCGCAGCTGGGGCAACGTGACGTGGACGAACTGCCGCACCGGCCCGGCCCCGTCGATCTGCGCCGCCTCGTACAGCGAAGCGGGGATCTGCCGCACCCCCGCCTGGTAGAGCAGGGTGTGGAACGGGACGAACTGCCAGGCGATGACGAACACCACCACGTACAGCGCCAGGTCCGGGTCGCCGAGCCAGTCCCGCGCGAACGCCTCGGCCCCGAAGGCCAGGCTCATGCCGAAGTTCGGGTCGAGCAGCGCCTTGAACGCGATGGCGATGGCCGCCGACGAGAGCAGCATCGGCAGGAAGTACAGCACCCCGAGCAGCGCCCGGTAGCGACCCCGCCCCGCGGTGAGCACTCCGAGCAGCAGCGAGATCGGGGTCTGCACCAGCCAGCTGACCACCATCACCTGCACGCTCAGCCAGATCGCCTGATACGTGCCGGGATCGGTGAGCACCCCTCCGCGGTGGGCGCGCTCGCCCTCGCGCTGCTGGTGGCCCTGCTGCCGCGCACCGACGGCACCGGTGATGA
>NZ_KB912603.1:2295-9157 GCF_000383795.1 Saccharomonospora saliphila YIM 90502 | reverse complement strand
CGACGACGCTGGAGCTGACCGGCCCCGCGCGGGAGGTCGGACCGGACCGGGTGCTGACCACACCGGCCACGGTCGTTCCCCTGCCCGCCTGACCGGCGCACGCCCGCGGGTGGGGCGGGTTCACCGTCCCACCCGCCACGGGTTCACGACCCGCGCGCCGGTGGCCGCGAAGTCGGCGACGTTGCGCGTGGCCAGAAGCGCGTCGTGGCGCACACACACCGACGCGATCTGGGCATCGGCCGTGCTGATCGGCGTTCCCTCCGCTTCGCGGGCCACCACCAGCGTGGCGTAGGCCCGCGCCGCTCCGGCGTCGAACGGCAGCACGCGCCCCTGGAAGTCCTCGGCCAGCAGCGCCTCGACGGCCTCCGCCAGAGCGCGGCGGCGCCGCCCGTCGGGCAGCCGGGTCACGCCGTAGCGGAGTTCGGCCGCGGTGACCGCGGTGAGGAACACCTCGTCGGCCGGGTACCGGTCCACCCAGTCGACGACTCCTGCGTCCGGCTCGGCGCGGGTGAGTTCCGAGACGACGTTGGTGTCCAACACGATCACTCGGGCATCTCCGCCGCCCTCGGACGTTCGTGCCGCTCGGGAGCCTCGACCCCGTACTCGCCCGCCTCGGTGAAGCGCCGTCGCACACGGCTGCCCAGCCCGGCTTCCTCCGGCTCGGACACCAACGCCGTACGCAGGATCTCGCGGACCTCAGCCTCCATGGAGCGGCCGTGTTCGGCGGCCCGCACCCGCAACCGGGCCTTGAGGCCGTCGTCGAACTCGCGGATCGTCAAGGTCGCCACCGGCCTGACCTCCTTCGCCATCCAGCAGGCAGGGATGCACTCAATGCTAGCATCGGTGTCGACCGGGTGGCGGGAAGGACTGGCGACGGTGACCGACACGGGACGAGGGGCACCACCACGCGGCTGGATGCGCGCGCTGCTCCGGCTGCCGGTCGCGCTCTACCGGCTCGGCCTCGGTGGCCTCGCAGGCCGGAGGTTGCTGCTGTTGCGGCACACCGGGCGTGTGTCGGGGCACGAGCGCCGCACCGTGCTCGAGGTGGTCGAGCGCTCGGGCGGCGGGTACGTCGTCGCCTCCGGCTTCGGGCCGCGCGCCGACTGGTACCGCAACGTGTGCGCCGTTCCGGAGGCGACCGTCGTCGTCGGCCGCACTCCGCTTCCGGTGACCGCGTGGCCACTGCCCCGGCACGAGGGTGAGGCCGTGATGATGCGCTACGCCGAGCGGCATCCGGCGGCGGCACGGCTCCTGTGCCGCCGTGTCATGGGCTTCGACGTCGACGGCAGCGCCGACGACTTCCGCGCCGTCGGGCGCACCATCCCGTTCGTGCGCTTCCTCCCGCGCGAGTGCGCCTGAGCTCGTTGGCGTGTCGTCAAGGCCTCCTTCACTGCGTTGGATGCAGGAAAGGGGGCCTTGACGACACGCCAACATCAGGGGCGGGGGCGGTCAGTCAGTCCTTGAAGTAGACCCACTGGTGGCTGGTCGCGAGCAGGGCACCGTCGCGGCCCCACAGCCGGGCCGACTGGTCGAAGAACCCGTGCCCGAAGGCGCCCGCGCGGGCGGTGCCGAGTACGGGCCGGTCGCCCTGCTCGGCGAGCCGCGCGGCGTCGGCGTGGAAGTAGGTGGTCAGCGAGACCGTGCCCGCGGGGACGAACCGCCCCGTGCGCAGCAGCACGCGCGGGTAGAACACGTCGCACAGGGCCGCCAGTGCCGTGTGGTCGAGCGGCCGGGCGGGCGCGTCGCGCACCCACAGGGTCGTGGTGGAATCCGGCCGGGCGGTGGAGACCCCGTCGGGCAGCGCCCCCTCGACGAACCGGATCTCGTAGTTGTCCACGAACGCGACGTGCCCGGGCGAGGGACGCACCGGGACGTCCTCGGGCGCGCCGACGTCGGGCCGGGCGATCTCCGTGGCCGACCACGTGGGACGGCCCGTGCCGAACACCGCGGTCGCGGTGGTGGCGACCGTGCCGTCCTGCGTCAGCGTGATCGACCAGTGCTGTGTCGACCGGTTCGTGCGCACCGGCGTCGCCGTGATCTCGAACGGCCCGTCCGCCACGGGACCCGCGAAGTTCACCGTCAGCGCGAGGGGATCGCCGAGCCGTCCGGGGTGCTGCTCCGCCGCGCGCAGCAGAGTCGCCGCCGTGATCCCGCCGAAAGGCCCGACCATGTTGTCGTAGGCGGGGTGCGTACGGCCGGCGAACCGGTCGCCACCCAGCGGGTCAGGGACACCGCCGCATCGAGCGGATGGGTGTCCACCGGCGTGACGGTCTCACTCACGACTACTCCCTCGATCAACGACAAGTTACCGACCGGTAGGCGACCCTACTACGCACGTTTCACGGCCACGCCGCGCACGGCGGACGCGTGTGGAGGGTCACCCCCGGACGGTGCGCGTCACCGGGTGCGGCGGTGCCCCTCCCCCGGCGGACGGGAACCGCCCGAGGGTGGTGTCCGCGGACGGGTCCCGCGGGCAGGACCGCGTGCCCCGCGCCCGCGCGCACCGCTCGGCACTGTCGGTGCCCACTGCCACACTCCCGGACATGGTGACCACGGAGCCGAAGAACGACCTGCACGCCTCCTTGGGACAGGCCCGCGAAAGCCTGGTCGCCGAGACGCACCGGCACGCGGGGCACGCCGACATCGTCCGCGAGCTCGTCGACGGGGCCGTCGGGCTGTTGCCGGACCGCCCGAACATGGCCCCCGGTGACCGGGCGTGGTGGGACGCCCAGCACGCGGCCCTCGATCGCGCGGCGCGCGAGGCGGGCGCGACCGACGGGTCGGCACCGGCCTGACCCAGAGCGGCGCCCGGCCACGAAGCCGGCATGACCGCGCGGATGCGTGCCCACCCGGCGTGACGGTCTCGACCGCGTCACCGTCTGCGCACCCGTCCGTGCGTGACCACACCCGGGCGCGTAATCGTGGCTTTTCTCCGCATCCGGCACCGAGCGCGCCGACCGTTGCGGCAGCATGGCCATCGATGAGTCGCCTCGCTTCCGAAGAGCTGCCCCGCCTGTTCCGGGACGTGCGGGCCATCACCGACGACTTCGAGACCTGGGCGGCGCGGCTGGCGCTGACGGTGGCGCTCGACGACGTCCTGAGCGACGACGCGGTGCACCGGAAGGTCGTCGACGCGGGGCTGACTCCCCATCAGGTCGCCCATGCGGTGTTACGGGACGAGGCGGCGCTCGCGAAGGTCGGCCTCCACCAGGCGCGGGCGCAGCCGTCCGCCTCGAAAGCGCCGGTGACCGCACGCGACGTCGGCTGGTTCCTGCTGTCGGCGATCCCCACGGTCGCGTCGCTGTCCGTGCTCCGGCTCGCGTGGGACGCGATGCCGGTGCCCTACCACGTCCTCGGAATACTCGGGACGCTGGGCGCCCTCGGCCTCTCGCTGTCCATCCTCCTGCGCAAGGCCCCTCGGACGGTGGGCATCCCCCCGTGGTATCCGCGCCAGGCGGAACGCCCGCACGAACGGTTGCTCGCGCTCGGTGATCGACGTGAGGAGGTCCACGCCGAGATCGTGCGTCCCGCGGTCGGCACGGTCACCCAACGGCGTTCGCCGCCGGTCTACGGGACCAGGCTCCGGTTTCGCAGGGTGACCGGGCTCTACGGCGACGACGACGCGGCGGTGATCTCCACCAGGCACACCGATCGGCTCCGCCGCGTGGTCAACCGGGCCGAGTCGGGAGCCATCGCGCTCGCGGGCTCGCGTGGCACGGGAAAGACCACGGCGATCAGATCACTCGCCACCGACCCCTCCCCACGCTCGGACAAGCCCTCTCCCCTCGTCGTGCGGGCGGAGGCGCCGAACCGGTACGACGGCCGCGACTTCCTCCTGCACCTGCACGCCCGGTTCTGCGCGGAGGTCGACTCGGTACTCGGACGTGCCTTCGAGGACGCGGGGCACTCGATGCGGCCCACCACGGCCGTGGGGGCCGCTGTGCGCACGGGCGCGCGATTCGCCGTGGTCACCGCACTCCTGCTCGGCGTGTCCGCTTCGCTCTGGGGCACGTCCGCGCCCGAGTTCGCGGAGCGACTCGGAGACCTGCTCACCGAGGCGCTGCGTGATCCGCCCGGGTCGGTGGCCGCCCTCTGGACCGGGCAACCCGCCCGCCGCGTCATCGCGGTGGGACTCGCCGGCCTCGCGGCCCTCCGCGCGGCGGCCTTCCTCGTGTCCGTCGCAGGTGGCGCCATGCGGCTGGCCGTGTGGTTCGCCCGCCGACGGCGCCTGCGCCCGTTGACCCGGCTGCGGAACAGGACCAGAGAGGCGCGCACCCGAATTCGCTTCCTGCAGACCTCCACAGCCGGGTGGTCCGGGAAGGTCGCGACCCCGTTCAAGAGCGAACTCACCCGTTCTCGCACGATCCAACACGCCGAACAGCCCCTCACGCATCCGGACGTGGTGGATCAATTCCGCCGGTTCGCGGAGGAGTGCGGAACAGTGCTGCGCGAAGAGGGCATCGTCAGCCGCATCATCGTCGCCATCGACGAGCTGGACAAGATCGAGGACCCCGCGCAGGCCCAGGACTTCGTCAACGACGTCAAAGGTGTCTTCGACGTCGCGGGATGCCTGTTCGTGGTGTCCGTCTCGGACGACGCGATCGCGAGCTTCGAACAACGCGGGCTGACCGCGATTCGCGACGCCTTCGACAGCGCGTTCTCCGAGATGATCCGGCTGGAACCCTTCGAACTGGACGAGAGCGCCACCTGGCTCACGCACCGGCTCGTCGACCTGCCCCGGCAGTTCTGCGCGCTGTGCCATTGCCTGTCCGGTGGCCTGCCGCGGGAGCTCCACCGCTACACCGTGGAGATGGCCGACATCGCCGCGACTGTCCATGCGCCCTCCCTCTCGACGGTGACCGAGATCCTCGTCGGCCAGCAACTCGCCGCCCGGGCGCGGGCGTTCACCGGCATGGTCACGACGATGGAGCAGTCACCAGAACTTCTCGAACTGGCCTCCGAGCTGTCCTTGATCTCCGAGAGCAGTCACGCGTCCGAGATGCTCGACCTGGCGCACCGGCTCGTCGAACGGACCGAGCGGCTCGATTTCGGTCCGGTGCATACCCTGCGCTGGCACAGCGGCTGCTTCCTGCTCTTCTGCGCGACGATGCTCGACGTGTTCGACGACGACCTGACCCACGAACGGTTGACCGACGACATCCCTGTCCTCGCGGCGGCGCAACGGCGGATGGCCGCCCATCCCCAGCTCGCCTGGCGGCTGCTGCTCGAAGTCCGGAAACGCTTCGGTCTGGACACACCCACGGCCACCTGAGCTTTCCACCCACCGCCACGAGGGAGCGGTCAGATCTCGCGGTGCCGGACGTGCCCCGGGATGTGCACGTCCCGCAGTCGGTGGACGTGGTTGGCCTGGAAGTCGGCGATGTCGCGCAGCACGAACGTCGGCGTCCGCTCGGCGCGCGCGAACCGCACGTGATGGAACTCCGCGTCCCGGACCGACTCGACGACCACGGCGGGACGCGTGTCGGTCTCTCCGAACCGGACGTCCACAGTGTCCATTTGAACGCCGGTGGCGTGCCGGATGTAGAAGGCCCACGCGGGCAGAATGCCGAACATGGACGGCTCCGGGTACGCCTCGGCGCGCTCCGGCACCTCGTACGGCTCCCTCGCGCCGGGTTCGGCGAAGAACGTGTTGATCAGCTCGGCGGGCTGCGCGGCGGCCTCGCGCAGCGACAGTCCACCGCGCATGTGCACGCGCATGTCGCTGATCCGCACGTCCTCGATGTCGTGCCCGGGCAGCCCCATGATCATCGAAGGGTAGCGCGGGTCGGCGTTGTACACGGTGACGTTCGAGACGCGGACCCGTCGCAAGGCCCCGACCGGGGTGTCGGCCGGTCCCCGCATCCGCGCGCCGAGGCGCAGGAACAACGGAGCGTTCGACACGTCCCGCATGGTGATGTTGTTGATCGTGATGTCCTCGAGCAGGCCGCCGTCCACGGTCTCCAGCGCGATACCCCGGCACCGCTCGAACACGACGTTGGAGATCGCGATGTTGCGGAAACCGCCGTTGGACTCGGTGCCGAACTTGATCCGTCCGGTCGGCCCGTCCTGGTCGGTGGCCTTCGGGTCCTCACGCTCGTAGGTTCCTGCGACCAGCGTGCCCACGTCGTAGCCGCTGACCATGCTGTCGGCGATGGTGACGTTCTCGGTGGCCCGGGCGAACCCGAGCGCGAAGGAACTCTTGAGCACGATGGCGTCGTCGCCGTGGGTGTTCACCGTGCAGTCGGAGATGCGCACGTTGCGGCACGAGTCGACGTTGATGCCGTCGCGGATGGTGTCGATCGTGAGGTTGTGGATGGTGAGGTTGTCCACGCCGGTGGGCAGGATGGACAGGTGGCCGCCGCGCACGATCGTCAGATCCTTGAGCAGCACGTTGCGGCACAGCTTGAGCGCGATCGCCTTGTCCCCTGTGCCCGCCGGGCTCTCCGGCGACATCGCGCGCACGAGCGCGGCCCCGTCGATCCGGCCGGGCCCCTCGATGCCGATGTTCTCCAGTTCCTCGCCCCAGATGAGGCTGGCACGCCAGTGGCTGTGGCCGAAGTCCTGGTACTCGTTGCCCGCCCCCTCGCCGGGATCGTCGAACCCGTGGCCCCCACGCGGTTCGGCGGCCAGCAAGGTCGCCCCGCTGTCGAGGCGCAGTGTGACGTGGCTGCGCAGGCGGACCGAGTAGCTGGCATAGGTGCCCGCGGGGAAGAACACCGTGCCGCCGCCCGCCTCGGAGGCGGCCTCGACCGCGCGATTGATCGCGGGTGAGTCGATCGTGGTGCCGTCGCCGGTCGCGCCGAACTCGGTGACGTCGAACCAGCCCCGGTGCGGCGCGGACGAGCGCTCCCGCGCGGCCGCC
>NZ_KB912603.1:0-2195 GCF_000383795.1 Saccharomonospora saliphila YIM 90502 | reverse complement strand
CCGAGCGTCGAGGCACGAGCGCGCAGCTCCGGCGCGAGCGCGCGCGAGTCGCCGGGCTCCCCCGCGAGGCAGCGGACCAGCATCCGCGGCCTCCCTGCCGCCCCGCACGTCGAACCGGGAATGCCGCACACGCGTGTCCGCTCGGCTCGTGCGGCACTGGTCCGACGTGCTGGACGGCTTCGCGACCTGACGCACGCCCCGCCGCCGGGCGTGTGTCACCGCATGCCGCGTGCCCGCGGCCTGATGCCGTGTCGGCGCCCGCGACGCGGCAGACCGAGGTGAAATCAGTCCAGATCGGACCATGACGGCGCGCCGGCGACCTCCACGACCTCCAGTCCGTCCGCGTCGGCGGGGGTCCCGGCCGTCCGCAGGATCTCGGCCTGTCCGACGTCGGCCATCCGCACCGGTGCGCCGTCGACCAGCATCGGGGACCGGTCCAGATGCTCCGGGACGTCCCTGCCGAGCACCTCCGGCCTCCCCACGTAGGCGAGCACCCGGTCGCGTGTGGTTCCGTCCTCGGTGGTGGCGGGCGCGCGGACCCACCCGAGCCGGTAGCACAGGCCCCGGGCCTCGACCTCGTCCAGCGTGGCCCGCTGCCCGGGAGTGACCCACCACAGCGCATGCCGCTCGGTGACTCCGGGCACGGCCGCCAGCACCGCCGGACGTTGCCCGTCCCGCGCTCGGGTTCCCGCGCTCCACACCGCGGCGACGCCGGTCACCTCCACGCTCTGGGCCACGACGGGCCCCGCGAGGCCGAGCGCGTCGCGCATCCACTCGATCTTGCCGGGGCAGGCGTTGCTGCCGTAGGCGAGCACGGGCAGGCGCTCACGCAGGGGAGGCTGCCCGAGCGCGGTCAGCCAGGCATCCAGATCGGAGCCCTCGGAGGTTCCGGTGTCGACACGCCACCCGGAACCGGCCCCCTCGTCCGGGCGCAGCACCCAGAACGCGCCGTCGAGTTCGACGAAACTTCCGTCCGGACGCGCGCCCGGGTACGGGTCGGCCGGATACTGCCTGCTGAGCAGCGGTGACACTGCCGGTGCCCCCGCGCGTGCCGGGTGGTGCTCCCGCACGACGTCCATGTATCCCTCCTCGCGCCGGAGAGAACCACGCCGGTGCCCCGTGGACAAGGCACGTGTGCGGGGGCCCACGCGGCGTGGCCGCCGCTCAGCGGCCGTGACCGTGCCCGGACGGTGACGACAGCGGCGGCGTGTGCGCGGGCGGACGCCGGTGCGCGGTCGCACGCTCGAAGTCGTGGCCCATCGCCAGCAGGGTCGGCTCGCTGAACGGCTCACCCAGCAGTTCGACCCCGACCGGGAGACCGTCGTCGGTGAAGCCCGCGGGCAGGCTCAGTGCGGGGAACCCGCTGTAGGCCGCGAGCCGGCAGTTCAGGTACGACTGCTCGGTGCCGATCCTCGTCGGCGGCTCGGTGATCGTGGGATAGGCCACGGCGTCCAGGTCGTGCGCACGCATCAGGTCGGTGAGCCGGGCGCGCAGCAGGTCACGCTGCCGCAGCTTCTCCTCGTAGGCAGGGTTCGGCAGCGCGGGGCTGTCCACCAGTGAGCGCACCGTCGGAAGCACGCTGTCGCCGACCTCTCCCGAGACGGCGAGGTCGGCGAGGGTCAGCTCGTCACGAGGTTCGGCCAGAGGCGCCAAGCGGTGGGGACGGCCGTGCGCGGAATCGGCGAGATAGGCGTTGAAGTCCCGCTCGAACTCGTCGGCGACCCGGTTCGCGCGCTCGGCGGCGTCGAGAATCTCCGGCCGAGATCCGAGCTCCACCGCCTCGGCGCCCTGGCCGACCATGTCGTCGATCGCGGCGCGCACCAGCGTGTTGGTCGGCGCGGACCTCGGGTCGCCCGCGAAGTAGTCGCTGAACACGCCGATGCGGGCGCCCCGCAGTGCCTCCTCGGACAGGCCCGCACGGTAACTCGGCGGCACCCGGCCGCGCGCGGCTTCGGTGACCGGGTCCGCCGGGTCGTACCCCGCGGTGGCGTCGAGGACGAGCGCGACGTCGGCGACCGAGGTCCCGAGCGGGCCGACCGTGTCCTGCGTGCCCGCCAGCGGGCGACCCCGTCCCGGCTCGACAGGCCCAGCGTCGGCCGCAGCCCCACGAGGTTGGTGTGCGCCGCGGGAATCCGGACCGAGCCGCAGGTGTCGGTGCCGAGGCCGACCGGTGCGAACGCCGCCGCCACGGCCGC
>NZ_KB912602.1:74327-77429 GCF_000383795.1 Saccharomonospora saliphila YIM 90502 | reverse complement strand
CACGGCCGTCGACTACATCAACGCGCACGGGTCGGGCACCAAACAGAACGACCGGCACGAGACCGCGGACCGCGATCCAGGAGAATCTGCCCGTCACGGTCGTCGTGGTCGACGACTCCGGTTACGGGATGCTCCGGCACGACCAGCGCAGGTCAGGGCTGGCACTTCGTGGGGTCGACCTGGTCACGCCGGACTTCGTGGGCCTGGCGAAGTCGTTCGGTGTGCACGCCGACCGGGTGGACGGCTTCGGCAGGGCGTTCCGGCGGCTGCTGCGGGAGTTCACCCGCGCGGAGGAACCGAACGTGCTGGTGGTCAACGCGGAGCTGAGTCCTCCCATGAACACCTCACCCCGGTGGTACCGC
This sequence comes from Saccharomonospora saliphila YIM 90502, assembly GCF_000383795.1. Taxonomy (GTDB): domain Bacteria; phylum Actinomycetota; class Actinomycetes; order Mycobacteriales; family Pseudonocardiaceae; genus Saccharomonospora; species Saccharomonospora saliphila. The sequence continues at coordinate 77,067 of NZ_KB912602.1, read as the reverse complement.
AAGTAGGCTCGGAGCCGATCATCCGGAAGGCTCGTGGAGAGGACGGCCCTGGTGAACGCAGCCGAGCGCATTCTGCGGGAGTTCGACACGATCGCCGTCGTGGGGCTCAGCCGCGACCCGGCCAAGGCGGCGCACTCCGCGCCCGCCTCATTGCGGGCGGCGGGTTATCGCGTACTCCCGGTGAACGCGGTCGCCGAACCGGGCAGCGTGCTGCTCGGCGAACGGGTCCACCGCAGCCTCACCGAGCTGGCCGACGCGGGAGTGCCCGTCGAGGTCGTCGACGTGTTCCGGCCCGCGGCCGAGGCACCCGCGCTCGTGCGGGAGGCCGTGCGGGTCGGGGCGAAGGCGGTGTGGTTGCAGCAGGACATCGTCTCGCCCGAGGCGCGTGCCGTGGCCGAGGACGCGGGCCTGCTCTACGTCGAGGACGCGTGTCTGGCGGAGGTGCGCGCCGCATTCGGGATCGAAAAAGTCGGGACAACCCGCGTGAGCCGGGAGTAACATGCCTCACATGCGGTTCTTCCATTGACTGACGCCGCCTGAGCCCGCGCGCACGCTGGTGCGGCGGGTCCGGTTGTGGGCGCTGCTGGCGGACACCATCCCGCTCTACCCGCTCTACGCGTTGCTCTTCGCCGACGTGGGGCTTTCCGACGCCGAGATCTCGGCGCTGTTCGTCGTCTGGTCGGTCTCGTGCCTGCTCGCCGAAGTGCCCAGCGGCGCGCTGGCCGACCGGTTCTCCCGGCGCGGCGCGGTCGCCGCGGGTGGTGTGTTCCAGGCGGCCGGGTACCTGCTCTGGACCGCGTTCCCCGGATTCTGGATGTTCGCCGCGGGCTTCGCCCTGTGGGCGCTGGGAGGCGCGCTCGTCTCGGGCGCGCTGGAGGCACTGCTCTACGACGGGATGGCCGCGGCGGGCCAGGCGCACCAGTTCACCCGTGTCTACGGCCAGGTCAACGCGCTCGAACTCATCGCCCAGCTCCCAGCGGCGCTGGCCGCCACCGTGTTGTTCGCCGTGGGCGAATTCGCGCTCGTCGGGTGGGTGAGTGTGGGCATGTGCCTGACCGCTGCCGCGATGGCCCTGCGGATACCGGAGACGCCGCCATACCGTGCCGCCGCCGCACACGGCGTCGTCCAGGGCGGCACCGTCCAGGGCGGTGAGGGCCAGGGCGGCGGTGAGCCGGACGGTGACGAGGATGCCCGGAGCGGGCTCACGCTCCTCAGGGAGGGGGCCCGAGAAGCGCTCGGCGACCGCACGGTGCGTGGTGCGGTGCTCGCCGTCGCCCTGCTCGGCTCGCTCGACGGCATCGAGGAGTACTTCGGGCTCATGGCCAGCTCCTGGGACGTGCCCACCGGGCTGGTGCCCCTCGCGGTGCTCGGCATCCCGATGGCCGGGGCGCTCGGGGCCGCGTGTGCCGGCGGGCTGCGGGATGCAGGGCCGTGGGGACTGGCCGGCGTGCTGGGAGCGGGTGTGCCGCTGTTGGCGCTGGCGGCGTGGCTGGCGGGTCCACCCGGACTGCTCGGGGTGGCGGTGTTCTACGCGCTGTACCGCGCCGTGCTCGTCGTCGGAAAGGCCCGGTTGCAGGAACGGATCGAGAGCACGGCCCGGGCCACGGTGACCTCGTTCGCCGGCCTGGGAACCGAACTCGTGGCGTTGCTGGTCTATGGCGCGTGGGCGTTCGGCGGGCTGCCCGGGGTGACCGCGCTCGCGGTCCTGGTGGCGCTGACGTTGCCGTACGGGCTGCGCCGTCCGGCCGAACGTGTCGCCGCGCTCACCCGCTGAGGAAACCGGCCGGAAACGCACGGAAAGCGACGGGGCGAACTCGCCCCGTCGCGCCGTCGGACCAGTCGCGTACGGAGCGGAGTCTGTTGTCCATGGAATCGTATCGCCGCGTACTCCTCGAGCCGTGAGTGGTCACGGGAAGTCATTCTGGGATGTTCGTACGACGCGTGATGCGCAAGATCAGGAATTGCGCTGGGAATGATCGACACGGACACGGTGAACGGCGTCACGGTTCAACATCATCGCTGGTCATAGACCTAAACAGGACGGTATGCCCGGGGGGTTGTTCGATCCAAACACTCTTGATCTGTGTTCCTGACCACCCATTGATGATATTTGCCGTTGTCGTTTCGTAATCTCGCGGAGGCCTCGCGTTCGCTGATCTTCCACAACGGACGGTTCCGCACGCGTGTGCCCCGTCGACCAAGGCCCCCGAACAGGGTCGACGGTACGTAAGCGAGAAGGAGACCCCGCACGTGGCAGATCATACGATCTTCGATCGCGTGAAACAGATCTTCACGCGATCGGCCCCGACCCGAAACCTCAACATCCCCTCGAACGCGGCGTCGTTCGGCCACTCGCTGCGCGACGCGGCGCGTGGCTACGCCTCCGTGGGCGTGCTCGTGGCCTTCGTCGGCGGCGTCACCGGCCCCGCGGTGCTGGCTGGTACGGACGACACCGCCGCGACCCCCGCACAGGCTTCCTCGAGCGCCGTGCTGCGGGACGCGCAGGCGGGCGGCGAGCAGTCCCCCGATGCCGCCGCCTCCGGTGGGAGTGGCCAGAGCTCCGGTGCCACCGGCGACAGCAGTGACGACAGCGACACCGAAAACGACGACAGCGACGGTCAGGGCGGCACCGGCGGCGAGCCCACCGGTGGCGGCCAGCCCGCTCCGAAGAGCGCCAACCCCGATGGCGCCGCGAAGGCCCCCGCGGCCGCGGAGAAGGGCGCGGGCGGCGGTGCGCCCG
>NZ_KB912602.1:67087-74227 GCF_000383795.1 Saccharomonospora saliphila YIM 90502 | reverse complement strand
ACCGAGGCACCGAAGGCGGCCAGTGCGGCGACGACGGAGAGCCGCATCGCCTCGGCAGTGACCAGCTCGGAGGGCCCCACGACCGTGGTGAGCAGGCGCGCGGCGGCCCACCCGCCCGCGCTTCCGATGGCGAGCGCTCCGCCCGTCTCCAGCGCGGCCTTGCCCGCCAACGCGAACGGCCCCACGCCTCGGGCCGAGAGCATCGTCAGTTCGGTGCGCCGTCGATCCACCCAGAAGGCACCCACCGCGAGCGCGACCGTCAGTCCGGTCAGCGCGCCCGCGCAGGCCAGCGGTACGACGGTGCCCGTGAGCACGGAGCCCACCAGTTCGGAACGCCCGAGCTTGTGTTCCAGCGAGGACTCGAACCGGGCGAAGTAGGGAGCCGTGGACGTGAACGAGTTGTCGTGCGCGTCCGACCCCACGGTCGCCTGCTCAAGCCGCCGCAGGCTCTCGACCGCGGGCCGCGCCGAAGCCGTGGTCAGCGAGGCGCTGTCGACGCCGAGCTCGACGTAGCCCCGGGCATGGGGCGCCGCGTCGAGCAGCGAGTCCTGAGGCAGCAGCGCGACGGGATGAACGGGCGCTTCCTGGAGCGGATGGCCCCGGTAGGTGTCCCGCAGCGAACACCAGAACGGGCGGTCGGGTCCGGATCGCAGATCGCGGTACACGGCGGTGACCGGGAGCGTGGTGCTCCGCTCACCCACCGAGATCGTGACCCGGTCGCCGGGGCCGAGTCCCTGGAGGTCGGCGAACCGGTCCGGCAACCAGAGGCCGCGCTCGCCGCCCCCGTCGAGAACGTCGACGTGCTCGCGTGCGCCGGTTCGCGCGACGAGGTTCACCGTGGCGAGGTCCGGCTCGGCCGCGGGCGTGATCCGGCCTGTCGTGTGGAGCGTGCTCACGGGAGCGGTCAGATGTGGGGAGCTTTCCGCGGCCGGGCGCACGGCGTCGACGCGCTGGTCGAGCAGCTCCGCGCCCCAGGCCGTGTCCGGGGCCTGCGCGACCGGGTGCAGGGGAACCCCGGCGGTGAGCTGCGCGCCGGTGCGCCACGGGCACGAGTTGTCCACGAGCTGGTGCAGTGTCGCGGTGGACGCCGAGGAGAGGAACAGCGGGGCGGCCGACGCGGGCAGGCTGATCAGCAACGCCGCGACGGCCACGGCCAGGACGACACCGGGATGTTCGCGCAGCCGCAGTGGCGCGCGTGACCACGGTGTGGCCAGCCCCCAGCGTCTCACCGCGGTGAGCATAGGCGCGGGGCCCGGATCGCGGAAGCCGTCCCCGGGTGGTGCGACTACGGCATGGCAAGCAGTTGTTCGCGGCGTTGGGTGCCGGGTGTGCGTGCGTTGACGAGGGCAGTGCGGTGAGTAGTGTGCTGTACCGGGTTCCGCGCGGAGTCGGCGCTACCTCTGGTGCCGAAGGGAGCAGCCGATGGAGACCGCGCGGTCGTCGGACACATCGGGCCTCGTCGCGCGAGTTCGCCGGGCGGTGTTCGCCCGGCACGCCAATCCCTGGAGTGCCTGGACCCGCTGGGCGAGCACGCCACTGGTGGTGGTCCCTGTGTGGACGCGCCGATGGAGCCACGCGGCACTCGTCGGCGCATGGATGGCGATCAATCCCGTGTGCTTTCCCCCGCCCGCGAACGAACGGAACTGGGCCATGCGAGCGATGCTGGGCGAGGAAGCGTGGATCACCCACCGGCCACGGGACGCGGCGTTGGCCGTTGATGTGGCGGCTGGACTCGCCGGTGCGGTGGCCGTCGTGGCGGCGCGCAAGCGCCGAGCGGTACCCGCCGCCTCGGCGGTGGCGGCGCAGATGGGGCTGCTGCTGGTGTATTGGGAGCTGATGACCCGCTACCTCGATCGTCAGCGAGGTGCGGACTCGGCGGAAGGTGACGACGTCGGCCGGGGCTGATCGGCGCCCCGCACTCCCGCGTTCGACGGTGTCCTGCGGTACCCGACGTGCTGACCAGCGCGAACGTATGGCTACCTCGGTCTCAGCGACGGCACAGGATGGACAGCGACCTGTCCACGTCCTCGCCACCTCCCGTCGGCCGCACACCCCGACGGATGGCAGGACGATCTTTGGGCGACCGGCACGCCCGGGCCGCGCGATACGAGGGACGCCCAGTGGCCCGACCGGGGAGGAGGTGGTCGACCAAGGGCTCGGCTTCAACCTCGCCGCCCGGCTGAACCGGCGACGGTTCTCACGCGTAACGGCGGCGCTCCGTCTGGTGGCTCCCCTTCGGAGGCAACCCGGCGAACGGCGACATGAGGGAAGGAATTCAACCAGCCGTCCCGCACTGACTGAGGCGGTCCCTCCGCAACGATCACCGGGGCTTGAGCGCGGGGAAGAGACCGTGTGACCTGGGCGCCCTCGGCAGGATTCGAACCTGCGACACCTGCCTCCGGAGGGCAGTGCTCTATCCACTGAGCTACGAGGGCCCATCGCTGTGCGACACGAGAAGCCTACCCCATGCCCGGCCGCCCGTTCACTGTGGGGTGGTTTCCGGGAATGGATGGTGAGGGTGCCGTGTCCGTGGTGGGGGTCCAGTCGTCGTCACGCAGGGTGTCGTCGTCATGGCCGCGTGTTTACGACCCGGCGGGAGGTGGAAGCTCGTCGTACAGTGAGTGCCGGATCGTGGGTCAGGGTAGCCTCACCTCACCGCGCCGATTTTGCAATCATGCGCATGTCGCTATACGTTTGCCGTGAGACGACCGATGAGGAGGCACCGGGATGGGTCACGGCCACGGGCACGGCCACGTGGCGGCACCGCAGCAGGGAAGCGCCTCCGGCCGCTACGTGCGCAACCTGGCAGCGGCCCTGGCCATCGGTGCCGCCTTCATGGTGGTGGAACTCACCGTCGGCCTGGCGACCTCGTCGCTGGCGCTGCTCTCCGACGCCGCGCACATGTTCACCGACGTGCTCGGCGTGGGCATGGCCCTCGCCGCCGTGATTCTCGCCCGCCGCAGCGGTCCGACGTTCACCCGCACCTTCGGCCTCTACCGCGCGGAGGTGCTGGCCGCGCTCGCCAACGCCGTCCTGCTGTTCGGCGTGGCCGGATACGTCGTCTACGAGGCGATCTCCCGCATCGCCGACCCGCCCGAGGTGCCCGGTCTGCCCGTGCTGCTGGCGGCGGCGGGCGGTCTCGTCGCGAACACGGTCGCCTTCTTCCTGCTGCGTTCCGGCGCCGAGGAGAGCCTCAACGTGCGGGGCGCCTACCTTGAGGTCCTCGCCGACCTCATCGGGTCCGTCGCCGTGCTCGTCAGTGGCGCGGTGACGCTGCTGACGGGATGGCGTTACGCCGACCCGGTCGCCGGTGTCGCCATCGGGCTCTTCGTCCTGCCCCGCACGGCAGTGCTCGCCCGGCGCGCGCTGCGCATCCTGTTCCAGCACGCACCGCGAGGCATCGACGTCGCCGAGCTGAACACCGCACTGCACGCGCTCCCCGGCGTGGAGGACGTGCACGACCTGCACGTCTGGACACTCACCAGCGGCATGGAGGTCGCCTCGGCCCACCTCACGGTCGCGCCCGACGCCGACACCGGCGGCGTGCTCGCCCGCGCGCAGCGACTGCTGGCCTCGCGCTACGCGATCGAGCACGCCACCTTGCAGGTCGAGCCCCGCGAGTCGGCGCGCCGCTGCGCCCAACTGTCCTGGTGACCCCGGCGGTCGTCGTGGCCCGGCGGTCGTGGCGATCGCGGCGGCCGGTCAGGGGAAGGGCAGCGGCTCGGCTCCACGCTCGGCGAGCATCCCGCGCATCAGATCGATCTCCGCGCCCTGCGCCTTGAGCATGCTCTCAGCCAGGGTTCGCACAGCGGGCACCGCGCTGTGGTCGGCGGCGTACTGCGCCATGTCCGTCCCGCCCTCGTGATGACGCAACATCAGTTGCAGGAAGTAGACATCGAGTTGCTCACCGGACAGCGACCGCATCCGGGCCATCTCGTCGTCGGTGGCCATCCCCGGCATCACCGGTTCGTCGGCTCCGGTGCCGTCGGAGCCACCCGAAACATTCCCGGAGCCGCCGTGGTGGGCGTGTCCGGCAGGGCCCGACATCCACTGCATCGGCTCTCCGAGCGGCTGCTCGGGTTGCTCCCACAGCATGAGCCAGCCCTTCATCCGGCCGACCTGTTCGAGCTGCGTACTCCCGATGTCGAACGCGAGCTGCACCACGGCCGGGTCCTCGCTGCGGTCACGCACCCAGTTGGACATCGTCACGGCCTGAAGGTGGTGCAGCGACATGTCCTGGGAGAAGCCCACCGCGATCGAGCCGGCTTGCGGGGTCGGCGGAGCCTGGTCGTCGCGGGCCTGCGAGATCAGCATGCCACCCGTGGCGCCGAGCAGGAGTACGGCCAGCGCGGCCGCGGTGAAGATCACCACGCGGGACCACGTGGGGACGTGCCCCCTGCGTGGTGCTGACTCGAGCGCGTGGGCGCCTCCGGCGTCGTCCGGCCCCCCGGCCTGTGCGTCGTCGTCCGGCCGCTGCCCGGAGGTCATGGCGTCAGTTCTCCGCTGGCGCGCCCGGCTGCGGCTGGCCCTGGCCCATATCGCGCGCGCCGGAGGAACCCTGGTAGTCCATCGGCTTGGCGTCCGGGCCCGGCGGCTCGGGGTTGAACGCGGGCGGGTTGTCCGGGTCGAACTGGCCGGGCCCGAGCGCGTCGCAGGACGCCCCGACCTCGGGGTAGGTGTTCGGGTTCCGGCGCAGGGCCGCGATGAACTGGTCGATGCGCTCGTCGTGGACGCTGTCGACCTTGAGCTGGTGGCCCCAGGACTGCAACGAGATCGGCGCCTCGAGGCCCGGATAGGGCGACATCATCGTGAACGGTTTGCCTTCGGCCCGCAGCTTCAACGTCTCCAGGTCCTCGCCGGTGACCTGTTCGGGGTTGTAGGCGATCCAGATCGCCCCGTGTTCGAGCGAGTGCACCATGTTCTCGGTGCGCACGGCCTCCGGGTAGACGACGCCGTTGCACGCGGCCCAGATGCCGTCGTGCGGTCCACCGAACGGCGGAGTCTTGTCGTAGGCCACCCGTTCGGTGGGCAGCACGTGCGCCCCGGCCTCGTACTGCTCGGTCACCACGCCCTTGATGCCGGTGGAGGGGTCCGGATTCTGCTGGGACGGGGCGAACTCGGCGGCGGCCTCCTCGCGGTCCCGCTGCGCACGCTGGTCGCTGGAGGCGACGTAGTAGTAGCCGAACACGCCCACGGCCAGCAGCAGAATGGCCACGACCGCGCCGATGGTGCCCCACGGGATCTGCTTCTTCGCGGCCACCGACCCTCGGGCCGCGGAGACGGCGCCACCGCGTCCGCCCTTGTTCTTGGCGCCCTTCTTGTTGCTGCCGCTGGCCATGGCTCCTGTCGTTTCGCTCGGCGACGTTTCCCCTGCTGGATCAGTGTAGTGAAGTGACCGACGGTCGGTGTCATCGGTCGCGGCCCACGGACTTACACTCGCCTGGTGACTCCTGCCGCTCTCGCCGACCTGGTCCGTTCGTCCGCCGCGCGCGTCCTCGCCGACCGTGGCCTCGACCACAGTGTTCTGCCCGAGCGTGTCACGGTGGAGCGACCGCGCAACCCCGAGCACGGAGATTACGCCACGAATCTCGCCCTGCAAGTGGCCAAGAAGGTGGGCCTGCAACCCCGTGAGCTGGCGCAGGCTCTCGCCGATGTGATCTCGGACACGCCGGAGGTCGCGGCGGCCGAGATCGCCGGGCCCGGGTTCGTCAACCTGCGCCTGGCCGCCGACGCCCAGGGCGCGATCGTGCGGCAGGTGCTGGAGGCCGGCGACGGCTACGGGCGCGGCACCGCGCTGGCGGGCCGGCGGATCAACCTGGAGTTCGTCTCGGCCAATCCGACCGGGCCGATCCACCTCGGCGGCACGCGCTGGGCCGCGGTGGGCGACGCGCTCGGCCGGGTCCTGAGTGCCCAGGGCGCGGCGGTCACCCGGGAGTACTACTTCAACGACGCCGGTGCGCAGATCGACCGGTTCGTGTCGTCGCTGCTCGCCTCCGCCCGGGGCGAGACGGCGCCCGAGGACGGATACGCGGGCGCCTACATCGACGACATCGCCTCCCATGTCGTGAGCAAGGAGCCGGACGTGCTCACCCGGCCCGAGGGCGAGCGGCGGGAGACGTTCCGCCGTCTCGGGGTGGGGCTGATGTTCGACGAGATCAAGCGCAGCCTGCACGAGTTCGGCACCGACTTCGACGTGTACTTTCACGAGGACTCGCTGCACACCAGCGGCGCCGTGAGCGAGGTACTTGAGGAGCTGAAGCGCTCGGACAGCCTGTACTTCGCCGACGACGCCTGGTGGCTGCGCTCCACCGGCCACGGCGACGACAAGGACCGTGTGGTCGTCAAGTCCGACGGCGACCCCGCCTACATCGCCGGGGACATCGCGTACCTGCGCGACAAGGTCGACCGCGGCTTCGACCTCTGCATCTACATGCTCGGTGCCGACCACCACGGCTACATCGCCCGGCTCAAGGCCGCCGCCGCGGCGCTCGGGCACAGCCCGGACGCCGTCGAGGTGCTGATCGGGCAGATGGTCAACCTCGTCAGCGCGGGCACGCCGGTGCGGATGAGCAAGCGCGCGGGCACCGTGGTGACCATGGAGGATCTGGTCGACGCGGTGGGCGTGGACGCCGCCCGGTACGAGCTGAGCCGGTACTCGGTGGACTCCACACTGGACATCGACCTCGATCTGCTGCGCCAGCGCACCAACGACAACCCCGTCTTCTACGTGCAGTACGCACACGCCCGGCTCGCGTCGTTGCAGCGCAACGCCGCCGAGCTGGGCCTCGCCACGCGGGCCGACGTCGACGTCAGCCTGCTCACCCACCCCAGGGAGGGTGACCTGATCCGCACGATCGGGGAGTTCCCCGCCGTGCTCACGAAGGCGGCCGAGTTGCGCGAACCGCACCGCGTCGCCCGGTACCTGGAATCGCTCGCGTCGGCTTACCACAAGTTCTACGACGTGGCCCGGGTGCTGCCCCAGGGCGACGAGGAGCCGACCCCGCTCACGTACGCCCGCCTCGCCCTGTGTGAAGCCGCCCGTCAGGTCCTGGCCAACGGCCTTGAGCTGCTCGGGGTGTCCGCGCCGGAGCGGATGTAGGGCGCCGGGCCCGGGCCGCGCGGTGCCGGGGCCGGCAGGCG
>NZ_KB912602.1:40506-66987 GCF_000383795.1 Saccharomonospora saliphila YIM 90502 | reverse complement strand
GACCCGCTCGCCGAGTTCCACTACGCCAACGGGGCCACCTGGAAGCAGGCAGGAGTCGGGCTCGCGCGCGGACGACGACTCCGGCAAGCAGCGCGGTGACGGCGGTTCTGACGGAGCCGCCGGGCAGCGTGACGGCGAGGGGCGCAAGCAGAACGGCAACCAGCAGGGACGCCAGAACGCGGGCCAGGGCGGCCAGGACGACGAGGAGCGCGGTGGCCGCCGGGGCCGCCGGTACCGGGACCGCCGTCGGCGCGGCCGCGGTGAGGGCGGCGGCGGCAACGAGACCGAGATCCGCGAGGACGACGTCCTGCTGCCGGTCGCGGGCATTCTCGACGTGCTGGAGAACTACGCGTTCGTGCGGACCTCCGGATACCTGCCGGGGCAGAACGACGTGTACGTCTCGATGTCGTTGGTGCGCAAGCACGGCCTGCGCCGGGGCGACGCGATCACCGGTGTCGTGCGGCAGCCGCGCGAGGGTGAGCAGCAGCGGCAGAAGTTCAACCCGCTCGTGCGGGTGGATTCGGTCAACGGGCTTGAGCCGGACGTCGCCAAGAAGCGCTCCGAGTTCCACAAGCTGACTCCGCTGTACCCGAACGAGCGGCTGCGGCTGGAGACCGCGCCGAACAAGATGACCACCCGTGTCATCGACCTCGTGATGCCGGTCGGCAAGGGTCAGCGCGCGCTGATCGTCTCCCCGCCCAAGGCGGGCAAGACGACGATCATGCAGGACGTCGCGAACGCGATCACCACGAACAACCCCGAGTGTCACTTGATGGTCGTGCTCGTGGACGAGCGTCCCGAAGAGGTCACCGACATGCAACGGTCGGTGAAGGGTGAGGTCATCGCCTCGACCTTCGACCGCCCGCCGTCGGACCACACCTCGGTGGCCGAGCTGTCCATCGAGCGGGCCAAGCGGCTCGTCGAGATGGGCCACGACGTGGTGGTGCTGCTTGACTCCATCACCCGCCTCGGCCGGGCCTACAACCTCGCCGCCCCGGCCTCGGGCCGCATCCTCTCCGGTGGTGTGGACTCGACCGCGCTCTTCCCGCCGAAGCGGTTCCTCGGCGCGGCGCGCAACATCGAGGGCGGCGGCTCGTTGACCATCTTCGCCACCGCGATGGTGGAGACGGGCTCGACGGGTGACACGGTGATCTTCGAGGAGTTCAAGGGCACCGGTAACGCCGAGCTCAAGCTCGACCGCAAGATCGCCGAGCGGCGCGTGTTCCCGGCCGTGGACGTCAACCCGTCCGGTACCCGCAAGGAGGAGCTGCTGCTCTCGCCGGACGAGCTCGCGGTGACCCACAAGCTGCACCGCGTGCTGCACGCGCTGGACTCCCAGCAGGCCATCGACCTGTTGCTGGACCGCCTGCGCAAGACCAAGACCAACATCGAGTTCCTGATGCAGGTCTCCAAGGGCGCGCCCGGCGGCGAGGAGGACTGAGGCGGCGCGCCCCGCCGGTGCCGGGAATACGGGCCCCGGCGGGGGCGTTCGCACGGTCTGGCAGACTTGTTCCGCTGACGTCCGGCTCCGGTTCACCTCGTGACACGGCGTCACGGGGATCCGGCGGCCATCGAGAGAGGACACCATGAAGAGCGGCATTCACCCCGACTACGTGGTCACCACGGTGACCTGTGGCTGCGGCAACTCGTTCACCACGCGCAGCACGAGCACCTCCGGCAACATCCAGGTGGAGATCTGCTCGGCGTGCCACCCGTTCTACACCGGCAAGCAGAAGATCCTGGACACCGGTGGCCGCGTTGCCCGCTTCGAGGCCCGGTACGGCAAGCGCCGCAAGGGCTCGGAGGCCAAGTAGCGTCGCCGACGGCGCTCGTTCCTGCCGCGTTGCCGGCAGGGGCGGGCGCCGTTTTCGTGTTCGCGGCGCCGGGTGCGCTCAGGCGAGCGTGTGCTGACCCTGGTACGCGCTGACGGTGAGAAAGGAACAGCGGTGGATTCGAGTTCCCTGCGGGGGCTGCTCGACGAGTACGCCGAGCTGGAGGACCAGCTGGCCGACCCGGCGGTGCACGCCGATCAGGCCCGTGCGCGCAAGCTGGGACGCCGGTACGCCGAGCTGGCCCCGGTGGTCAAGGCGTTGCACGAGCTGGAGTCGGCCCGCTCCGACCTCACCACGGCGCGGGAGTTCGCGGGCGAGGACGCGTCGTTCGCCGAGGAGGCCGAGCACCTGGCCGAGCGGATTCCGGCGCTGGAGGCGCGGCTGACCGAGTTGCTGCTGCCCCGTGACCCGCACGACGCCTCGGACGTCGTCATGGAGATCAAGTCCGGTGAGGGCGGCGAGGAGTCGGCGCTGTTCGCCGGGGACCTGCTGCGGATGTACCTGCGCTACGCCGAGCAGCGGGGCTGGAGGGCGGAGATCCTCGACTCGACGCCGTCGGAGCTCGGCGGGTACAAGGACGTCACCGTTTCGCTCAAGAGCCGCGGCACGGACGCCGACGGCGTGTGGGCGCGGATGAAGTTCGAGGGCGGGGTGCACCGCGTGCAGCGCGTGCCCGCCACGGAGTCGCAGGGACGCATCCACACCTCCGCGGCCGGTGTTCTCGTCTATCCCGAACCGGAGGAGATCGAGGTGGAGGTGGACCCGAACGATCTGCGCATCGACGTCTTCCGGTCCTCCGGACCGGGTGGTCAGAGCGTCAACACCACCGATTCGGCCGTGCGGGTGACCCACCTGCCGACCGGGATCGTCGTCTCCTGCCAGAACGAGAAGTCGCAGATCCAGAACCGGGCGCGGGCGATCCAGGTGCTCCACGCCCGCCTGCAGGCCATGGCCGAGGAGGAGGCCGCGGCCAAGGCCGCCGACACCCGCCGGTCCCAGGTGCGCACGGTCGACCGCTCCGAGCGGGTGCGGACCTACAACTTCCCGGAGAACCGGATCTCCGATCACCGCATCAACTACAAGGCCTACAACCTCGACCAGGTGCTCGAAGGCGAGATGGCCGGCGTGCTCGACGCGTTGTGCGCGGCCGACCGCGACGAGCGCATGGCCCGGTCCGAGGTGTGATCCGGGACCCCGCCCCGCCGGGTCCGGCCGGTGTGCCCGACGTGCGCAGCGCGTCTTCTGCCAAGCTTGACCGTGTGAGAAGACTGCCCCTGCGACTGGCGATCCTGGAGGCGACCCGCACTCTCGACCAGGCCGGTGTCGAGGCCGCGCGCACGGACGCGGAACTGATCGCCGCGCATGTGCTCGGCGTCGACCGCGGCAGGCTCCCGCTCGTGCCACTCATCGATCCGCCCGTCGCGGAGGAGATCCGGGCCCTTGTCGAGCGCCGTGCGCGGCGGGTGCCGCTCCAGCATCTCGTCGGCCGTGCGGCGATGGGCGGCATCACCGTGGAGGTCGGCCCGGGCGTGTTCGTCCCGCGCCCGGAGACCGAGCTGCTGCTCGACTGGGGACTGACCTTGCTGCGGGGCCGCCGGTATCCCGTGGTCGTGGATCTGTGCACCGGCTCGGGTGCGCTCGCGCTGGCTGCCGCGCACGCGCGTCCGGACGCGGTGGTCTACGCGGTGGACAACGACGCCGAGGCGCTGGCCTGGGCACGGCACAACGTCGACCTGCGCGCTCGCGAGGGCGACACCCCGGTGCGGCTCTACACCGGCGACGTGCGCGACGAGACGGTCTTCGCCGAGCTCGACGGGTTGGTGGACCTGGTGTTGTGCAACCCGCCGTACGTGCCGGAGGGCACGCCCGTGCCGCCGGAGGTGGCCGAGTTCGACCCGCCCCAGGCGGTGTTCGCCGCCGACGACGGTCTCGCCGTGCTGCGTGACGTCGTGGCGACCGCGGCCCGGCTGCTGCGGCCGGGAGGCGGGGTGGCGGTCGAGCACGACGACACCCACGGCGGCAGCGTGCCGCCTCTGCTGCGCCGCTACGCGGTGCTCACCGACGTCACCGCGCACCCGGACCTGGCCGGACGGGACCGCTTCACCACCGCTCGGCGAGTGTGAGGCGCCAGGAGGACGGCGGCGCGGCGAGGCCCGAGGGCGGATCGCTAAGCTTGGCCCGCATGAGTGCGGTGTACGACTGCGAGGAACCGGCGAGCAGGGCGGACGGGCTGGCCGCCGCGGCCACGGCGGTGCGCTCGGGGAGACTGGTCGTCCTGCCGACCGACACGGTCTACGGGATCGGCGCGGACGCCTTCGACTCCGCCGCGGTGCGCGCGTTGCTGCGGGCCAAGCACCGCGGGCCGGACATGCCGGTCGGCGTCCTCGTCGGCTCGTGGTCCACAGTGGATGGACTGGTTCTGGGGCTGCCCGATCGCGCTCGGGCGCTGATCGAGGCGTTCTGGCCCGGCGACCTTTCCCTGGTCCTCCCGCACGCGCCGAGTCTGCGCTGGGACCTCGGGAGCACGCGGGGCACCGTGATGTTGCGGATGCCGCTGCACCCCGTCGCCCTGGAACTGCTGCGCGAGGTGGGCCCGATGGCGGTGTCCAGCGCCAACGTCTCGGGCAGCCCGCCCGCCGCGACCGCGGGGCAGGCGCGCGAGCAGCTCGGTGACTCGGTGGCGGTCTACCTCGACGGCGGTCCCAGCGGGGAGGCGGTCGCCTCGACCATCGTCGACCTGACCGGCGGTGAGCCGGTGCTGCTGCGCGAGGGGCCGGTCACCGCCGAGGCGGTGTCCGAGGTGGTCGGCGTCGAGGTCGGCCCGGCGCGGTGAGTGTGACGGGTAGCGGTAGCGTTGCCGACCGTGAGCCAATCGTGTGTCGCCGCCGGGAGTTGACGGGGGCGTGAACTCCGCTGTGTCCGCCGGGCTCCCCATCCGCGAGTACGTGCTCGTCGGTCTCGTCTCGGCCGCGTTGACCTTCCTGCTGACCGCGCTCGTGCGGCGGTTCGCCCTCGGGGTGAAGGCCGTCGCCGTGCCGCGCGCCCGCGACGTCCATGTCGCGCCGATGCCGCGCATGGGCGGGGTGGCGATGTACTTCGGCGTGGTCGGCGGGATGGCCATGGCGCACCAGCTCCCCGTGCTGCGGCGCGCGTTCGAGTACTCCTACGACCCCGTCGCCGTGCTCATCGGCGGCGGCGTGATCGTGCTGATCGGCGCGCTCGACGACCGGTTCGAACTCGACGCGTGGACCAAGCTCGCGGGACAGGTGATGTGCGCGGGCATCCTCGTGCTGTTCGGCGTGCAGTGGGTGTCACTGTGGGTCCCCTGGGGCGGAGACACCGACGCGCTCGGCCAGGTCCTCATGTTCGACCGCAACCAAGGCGGACTGCTGGCCGTGGTGCTGGTCGTGGTCATGGTCAACGCGATGAACTTCGTCGACGGGCTCGACGGGCTCGCCGGGGGACTCGGGTTCATCGCGGCGGCGGCCACCTGTGCCTTCTCGCTGGGGCTGCTGGCCTCGTCGGGCGGGGACGTCGGCACCTACCCGCCCGCGCTCATCGCGGCCACCCTCGCGGGCGCGTGCCTCGGGTTCCTGCCGCACAACTTCCAGCCCGCGAAGATCTTCATGGGCGACTCCGGGTCGATGATGATCGGACTGATGCTCGCCGCGGCGAGCACGTCCGCCTCCGGCCGGATCAACTACAGCTCCTTCGACGCCACCGACGTGGTCGCACTGCTCTCGCCGCTGTTCGTGGTCGCCGCCGTGCTGTTCTTGCCATTGCTCGACCTCATCCTCGCCGTCGTGCGGCGCACCCGGCGGGGGGAGAGCCCGTTCGCGGCCGACAAGATGCACCTGCACCACCGGCTGCTGGAGATCGGCCACTCCCAGCGCCGCGCCGTCCTGTTGATCTACCTCTGGGCCGGTCTGCTCGCCTTCGGCGCGGTGGCGGTCACGATCTTCGACACCGTGGCCGTGTTCTGGGTCACGTGCGCCGGTCTGCTGGCCGCCGCGGCCGTGTCGCTCGTTCCCCGGCTCAGACGGCCGCGCGAGCGGGCCTGACGCCTACACTGGCTGTCGAATCGGCACGTCGAGCGGAGTGGGTGGATGAGCGAAGTGGACGGCGAGCCCGGCGCGGGCGCGGCCGGAACCGGCGGTGCGCGATCCGGCGTGCCGACGGGCGAGCACGCGCGGACGCGGCCGGAGCCGGACACGACCCGGACCGCCCTCTCCGACATCCCCGCGCCGGAGGCCCCCGGGCCTGAGGCGGACACACGGAAGGCGGATACACCGGAGGCGGAGGCGCGCGCGGAGCACGCCCGGTCGGTGCACGCGCTGGCCGCCGCGATGCTGCGCTGGGGGATGTCCTTGGCCGTGCCCACGTCGTTGATCACTGTGGCGATCGCCACTCTTCTGGGTGGTGAGCCCGGCCTCGCCGGTGCCGCGTTCGGAGTCGTGCTGGGCTTCGGCTCGGCGCTGGTGACCCTCACGATGATGCGCCTGGCCGCCCAGCGGTCGGTCAACTCGCTGCTCGGCTTCGCGCTCGGCGGGTACGCGGTGAAGATGACACTGTTGTTGCTGGTCATGCTTCTGCTGGACGGTGTCGCGACGGTGAGCGGGCCCGCGCTCGCGTTCGGGATGCTGGCCACCGTCGTCGCCTGGGCCGCCGCCGAGGTCGTCGCGTTCCTGCGGACGCGGACACCGACGCTGGTCGTCCCCTCTCTCGATGCGTACCGGGTCCGCCACACGGAGGATTGACCACCGGATGCGAAAGCCGCGATCGGGACTATCCAGGAGTACGCACGTACGGCTTTCGGGGCGCTCCTGGTAGGGTCCGCGGCAGGTCGCATCCCCGGGCGGGGGATGCCCTGCACGGTGCCGGAGGTGTATCCGGTACGTTAAGTCCAGGTTTGTGACGATTCCCCCGGCGGAGTGAACGCCGGCCGGGAGAACCGGAAGGAGCCCAGTTGGGCGCGCTGGTACTAGCCGCGGGTGACGAATTCACGCCGCCGACGGCGGAGGCCTTCGATCTGCCGCCGATCTTCGCCGGGATCACCAAGCCCATGGTGCTCGTCGTGCTGTCGGTGGTCATCATCGCAGGGTTCTTCCTGCTCACCAGCCGGAAGATGAGCATCGTGCCGGGCAAGGGCCAGTTCCTCGTCGAGTCGCTCTACGACTTCGGGCGGAACAACATCGCCCGCGAGCAGATCGGCGCCGGCGAGTTCCTGCGCTTCGTGCCGCTGATCCTCACCCTGTTCACGTTCATCCTGGTCAACAACCTCTTCGGTCTCGTGCCGATCCTGCAGTTCCCGACGATGTCGCACATCGGGTTCCCGCTCGCGCTGTCGGCCCTGGTGGTCTATCCCGTCTACCACTACGCGGGTATCCGCAAGCACGGGCTCGGGGCGTACCTGAAGAACCAGCTTTTCCCGCCGGGTGCGCCGAAGGCGGTCTACCTCCTGCTCGCCCCGATCGAGTTCTTCACGAAGTTCATCATGAACCCGATCACACTGGCGATCCGGGTTTTCGCCGCGATGTTCGCGGGCCACCTGCTCATCATGCTGTTCGCGGTCTCGGCCGAGTACCTCCTGCTGCACGGCGGCGGGTTCCTCAGCGTGATCTCCGCGTTCTCCTTCGCGGGAGCATTGGCGGTGACCTTCATCGAGGCCCTCATCATGGTGATCCAGGCGTTCATCTTCGCGTTGTTGTCGGCCAACTACATCGGGGCGGCGCTGGCCGAGTCGCACTGAACCGTCCCCCGGTGGGTCGCCGACGTGTTCACACGCGTAGGTGACGCCCGTTCGACACCCAGGCAAATCCTCCGTTAACGGAAAACGGACGAAGTTGGAAAGGGAATACACGTGAGCTCCATGCTTCTTGCCCAGCAGGCCGCCGAGACCGACATCAACTCCGGTCTGGCCGTCATCGGCTACGGCCTCGGTGCCATCGGTGGTGGTATCGGCGTCGGGATGATCTTCTCCTCGGTCATCAGCGGCACCGCCCGCCAGCCGGAGGCGCAGGGCAAACTGATGAACATCGCGTTCACCACGTTCGCTCTGGTCGAGGTGCTCGCGCTGCTCGGGTTCGTTCTCTTCTTCCTCGCCGGCTGACCGCGGGGCACCCGCACCGGCTGTGAGTAACCAGACGAAGTGGAGACGGCGATGATTCTGGCGCAGGAAGAGTACAACCCCGTTCTTCCGCACGTATCCGAGATCATCATCGGTCTTGTCGCTTTCCTTCTCCTGCTGTTCGTCATCACGAAGTTCGTGAAGCCGCGCTTCGAGAAGCTCTACGAGGAGCGGGCAGCCAAGATCGAGGGCGGTATCGAGAAGGCCGAGAAGGCTCAGGCCGAGGCCGAGCAGGCGCTGGCGCAGTACAAGGCGCAGCTGGCCGAGGCGCGCAGCGAGGCCGCCAAGATCCGTGACGACGCACGGGCCGAGGCCGAGCAGATCAGGGAAGAGCTGCGCGGGCAGGCAGAGGAGGAGGCGCGCCGCATCGTCGCGCAGGGCGAGGCGCAGCTGCAGGCCCAGCGGGCCCAGCTCGTCACGGAGCTCCGTGAGGATCTCGGGCGCAACGCCGTCGCGCTCGCCGGCCGGATCGTCGGCGAGTCGCTCGAGGACGAGGCTCGCAGGCGGGGCACCGTGGACCGGTTCCTCGACGAGCTCGAAGCCAGTGGCAACGGTGCGGCCGGAGCGAGGAAGTAGGGCTGATGACGCTGCATGCTGCGAGCCGTGAGGCTCTGAGCTTCGCCGAGAGCCGTCTCGACGAGGTGCTCGGCGACGCGGGTTCCGCTCCGTCCGCCGTCGGGGAAGAGCTGCTCGCCGTGGTGGAACTGCTCACCACCGAGGTCGGGCTGCGCCGTGCCGTGTCGGACGGCTCGTCGGACCCGGAGGCCCGCACGCGGCTGATCGGCGCCCTGCTGCGCGACAAGGTGTCGGCGCCCACGCTGACCGTGCTCGAAGCCGTGGTGGGACAGCGTTGGTCGAGCCCGCGCGAGCTGGTCGACGGTGTCGAGCACCTCGGTCGGACCGCCCTGCTGGTCGGTGCGGAGAACGCGGGCAAGCTGGACGCCGTCGAGGACGAGTTGTTCCGGTTCGCCCGTATCCTGGACGGCAAGCCCGAGCTGGAGAAGGCGCTGGCCGAACGGTCGGCGTCGGCTGAGGCCAAGCGCGGTCTCGTTCGCCAGCTCGTCGCGGACAAGGTCGACCCCATCACCAAGGTGCTGGTCGAGCAGGTGGTGCTCCGTCCGAGCGGTCGCAGCGTGACGCACGGCGTCGACGGCCTGGTCGAGATGGCGGCGCGGCGCCGGGGACGTGTGGTGGCCCGCGTGACCAGTGCGGGCGAACTCTCCGCCGAGCAGCGGGAGCGGCTGGCCGCGCGGCTCGGCGCGCTGTACGACAGCCCGGTCGCGTTGCACGTGGAGCTGGACGCCTCGCTCGGTGCCGGGCTGGTCGTCAGGGTCGGCGACGAGGTGATCGACGGCAGCGCCGCGGGCAGGCTGGAAGCGGTGCGCAGGCAGCTGGCCGGATGAGGCGCGCCGGCGACATGACACATACTTTGCACACTGGCAAGAACGAAGTGAGAGCGGGAACGACATGGCGGAGCTGACGATCTCCTCGGATGAGGTCGCCAACGCGATCGAGAACTACGTCTCGAGTTATTCCCCGGACGTGAGCCGGGACGAGGTCGGCGTCGTCGTCGACACCGGCGACGGTGTGGCCCACGTCGAGGGACTGCCGTCCACCATGGCCAACGAGCTGCTGGAGTTCCCCGGCGGAGTCCTCGGCGTCGCGCAGAACCTCGACCCGCGCCGGATCGGTGTCGTCATCCTCGGTGACTTCAACACGATCCAGGAAGGCCAGGAGGTCAAGCGCACCGGCCGAATCCTGTCGATCCCGGTCGGGGACAACTTCCTCGGCCGTGTCATCGACCCGCTCGGCAAGCCGGTCGACGGCCTCGGCGACATCGAGTCCACCGACCGGCGCGCGCTCGAGTTGCAGGCGGCCTCGGTGGTCGAGCGGCAGCCGGTGTCCGAGCCGTTGCAGACCGGCATCACCGCCATCGACGCGATGACCCCGATCGGTCGCGGCCAGCGCCAGCTCGTCATCGGTGACCGCAAGACCGGCAAGACCGCCGTCTGCGTCGACACGATCATCAACCAGAAGGCCAACTGGGACAGTGGCGACCCGTCCAAGCAGGTGCGCTGCATCTACGTCGCGATCGGCCAGAAGGGCTCCACGATCGCGGCGGTGCGCAAGTCCCTCGAGGACGCGGGCGCGATGGAGTACACGACCATCGTCGCCGCCCCGGCCTCCGACTCGGCCGGGTACAAGTGGCTGGCTCCGTACTCGGGCTCCGCGCTCGGCCAGCACTGGATGTACGACGGCAAGCACGTGCTGATCGTGTTCGACGACCTCACCAAGCAGGCCGAGGCCTACCGCGCGATCTCGCTGCTGCTGCGTCGCCCGCCGGGCCGCGAGGCGTTCCCCGGTGACGTCTTCTACTTGCACTCCCGCCTGCTCGAGCGCTGCGCCAAGCTCTCCGACGAACTCGGTGGCGGCTCGCTGACCGGTCTCCCGGTGATCGAGACGAAGGCCAACGACATCTCGGCCTACATCCCCACCAACGTCATCTCGATCACCGACGGGCAGTGCTTCTTCCAGTCGGACCTGTTCAACTCGGGCCAGCGCCCGGCCGTCGACGTGACCACCTCGGTCTCCCGTGTGGGCGGTGACGCGCAGATCAAGGCGATGAAGACGGTCGCGGGGTCGCTGCGCATCGACCTGTCCCAGTACGAGGAGCTCAAGGCGTTCTCCGCGTTCGCCTCGGACCTGGACGCCTCGTCGAAGGCCCAGCTCGATCGCGGTGCCCGCCTGTACGAGCTGCTCAAGCAGCCGCAGTACTCCCCGGTTCCGGTCGAGCAGCAGGTCGTCACGGTCTACCTCGGGACGAACGGCCACTTCGACGATGTGCCGATCGACGACACCGAGCGGTTCAACAGCGAGTTCCTCGACAGCCTCCGGCACAAGAAGTCCGACATCCTCACCGAGATCAGGGAAGTCGGCAAGTGGACCGACGACCTGGCCGAGCGGGTCGTGGCCGCGGTGACGGAGTTCAAGAAGGAGTTCACGACCTCCGAGGGCGGCTCGCTGGTTTCCGAGGCCGGGGTCGAGCCGATGGCCGCGGACAAGGTCGGCCAGGAGTCGGTGAAGGTGCACCGCACCGGCGAGAAGGAAGAGTAGGCAGCCATGGCCGCGCAGCTCCGTGAGCTCCGGCAGAAGGTCCGGGCCACCAAGTCGATCGGGAAGATCACCAAGGCGATGGAGCTCATCGCCACCTCGCGTATCACCAAGGCGCAGGCGAGGGTCCAGGCGGCGCGCCCGTACGCGGCGGAGATCACGAACGTGCTCTCCGCGCTGGCGGGCGCGGCGACGAGCCTCGACCACCCGCTTCTGGTCGAGCGCCCGAACCCGACTCGGGTCGCGGTGCTCGTGGTGACCAGTGACCGCGGTCTGGTCGGTGGCTACAACGCCAACGTGCTGCGGGCCACCGAGGAGCTGCTCGCGCTTCTGCGGCAGCAGGGCAAGCAGCCCCAGCTCTACGTGATCGGCAGTAAGGGCGTGAACTTCTACCGGTTCCGCGACCGCGAGATCGCGGGGAACTGGACCGGGTTCTCGCAGCAGCCGCACTACGAGAACGCCGCCGAGGTGGGCGAGACACTGGTCAGCGAGTTCCTCGCGGGTGCCGACGGCGAGGGCGCGGGTACCGAGGGTCTGCGCGGTGTGGACGAGCTGCACCTCGTCTACACCGAGTTCCGCTCGATGCTCACCCAGACCCCGGTGGCCAAGCGCATCGCTCCGCTGGAGGTCGAGTACACCGAGGAGCCGGAGGGCATTCCGCCCGCCTACGAGTTCGAGCCGAACGCCGAGCAGTTGCTGGGTGCCCTGCTGCCGAAGTACATCAACACGCGGATCTTCGCGGCGTTGCTGGAATCGGCGGCCTCCGAACTGGCGGCTCAGCGCAACGCCATGAAGTCGGCCTCGGACAACGCCAGTGAGCTCGTCGAGAGCTACACCCGCCAGGCGAACCAGGCCCGCCAAGCCCAGATCACGCAGGAGATCAGCGAAATCGTCGGTGGGGCAAACGCACTCGCCGCCACAGGAAGTGATGTGTAAGCCATGACTGCCGTGCAGGACACAGCAACCGCGACCACGGGGCGGATCGTCTCCGTCACCGGCCCGGTCGTCGACGTCGAGTTCCCCCGCGGCTCGATCCCGGAGCTGAACAACGCGCTCAAGGTCGACATCGAGTTCGCCGAGCTCCGCAAGACGGTGACGCTGGAGGTGGCTCAGCACCTCGGTGACAACCTCGTGCGCACGATCTCGCTGCAGCCGCAGGACGGTCTGGTGCGGGGCGCCGAGGTCACCGACACGGGCGGGCCGATCTCGGTCCCGGTCGGCGACAAGGTGAAGGGCCACGTCTACAACGCGCTCGGCGAGTGCCTCGACGAGCCCGGGTACGGCGACGACCTGGAGCGCTGGGGCATCCACCGCAACCCGCCCGCGTTCGACCAGCTCGAGGGCAAGACCGAGATGCTGGAGACCGGGCTGAAGGTGATCGACCTGCTCACCCCGTACGTGCAGGGTGGCAAGATCGGTCTGTTCGGTGGTGCCGGTGTGGGCAAGACGGTGCTGATCAAGGAGATGATCACCCGTGTGGCCCGCAACTTCGGTGGTACCTCGGTCTTCGCCGGTGTCGGCGAGCGCACGCGTGAGGGCACCGACCTGTTCCTCGAGATGAGCGAGGACGGCGTCATCAACGACACCGCGCTCGTGTTCGGGCAGATGGACGAGCCGCCGGGCACCCGTCTGCGCGTGGCGCTGTCCGCGCTGACGATGGCGGAGTACTTCCGCGACGTGCAGAACCAGGACGTGCTGCTGTTCATCGACAACATCTTCCGGTTCACCCAGGCGGGTCAGGAAGTGTCGACCCTGCTCGGCCGGATGCCGTCGGCGGTGGGCTACCAGCCGACGCTGGCCGACGAGATGGGCGTGCTCCAGGAACGGATCACCTCAACCCGTGGCCGGTCGATCACGTCGATGCAGGCGATCTACGTGCCCGCCGACGACTACACCGACCCGGCTCCCGCGACGACGTTCGCCCACCTGGACGCCACCACGGAGTTGTCGCGGTCGGTGTTCCAGAAGGGCATCTTCCCCGCGGTGGACCCGCTGGCCTCCAGCTCCACGATCCTGGACCCCGCGATCGTCGGTGAGGAGCACTACCGGGTCGCCTCCGAGGTCATCCGCATCCTGCAGAAGTACAAGGAACTGCAGGACATCATCGCGATCCTCGGCATGGACGAGCTCTCGGAAGAGGACAAGCTGACGGTGAACAGGGCCCGCCGTATCGAGCGGTTCCTGTCGCAGAACATGCTCGTCGCCGAGGTGTTCACCGGGCAGCCGGGCTCCACGGTGCCGATGGCCGAGACGATCGAGTCGTTCGACAAGATCGCCAAGGGCGAGTTCGACCACTACCCGGAGCAGGCCTTCCTGGGCATCGGTGGCCTCGAGGACCTCGAGAAGAAGTACAAGGAGATCACCGGCAAGTGATTCCGGCGAGCGGCGGGGTGGCGTCCACTGTGGATGTGCCCCGCCGTTCGTGTATATCGCCGGTGTGCCCATGCGCGGGGACGCCCAGTACACTGGGCCGAACGCGTGGGAGTCGCAAAGGAGAGCTTCGTGGCTGAGATGTCGGTCGAGGTCGTGGCCGTCGAGCGCCGCCTGTGGTCGGGCGAGGCGAGTTTCGTCGTGGCGCAGACCACCGAGGGCGAGATCGGTGTCATGCCCGGTCACGAGCCGGTCCTGGGCCAGCTCGTCGAGGGCGGCATCGTCAAGGTGACCACCACCGACGGCCAGACGGTCACCGCCGCGGTACACGGCGGGTTCCTGTCCGTCACCGGCGACAGCGTGAGCGTGCTCGCGGAGTCGGCCGAACTCGGCGAGGAGGTCGACGTCGAGCGGGCCCGCCGGGCGCTGGTCGAGGAGGACGAGGCCGAACGGGCCAGAGCCTCCGCACGGCTCCGGGCGGCTGGTCAATCGGTCTGACCGGGCGAGAGCGAGCGGGAGCCGGCCATGGACGTCACCACTGCGATCCTGGTGCTCCTGCTCGCGTTGCTCGCCGTCGCCGTCTGGTACACGCTGCGCTGGGTGCGCATGCGGCGACTGGGCGGCGTCAGCGTCGCCCTGCGGTGGAACCCGGATCGGGCGCGTTCGGGCTGGCATCTCGGTATCGGCCGGTACCAGGGCGAGGAGTTCGTCTGGTACCGCGTGTGGAGCCTGCGCACCGGCCCGGACCGCGTGTTTCACCGGGAGGCCCTTTCGATCGCCGGTCGCCGCGCTCCCGTCGGTACGGAGTCCTACGCGGTGCCGACGGGGTCGGCGGTGCTGCGCTGTGACACCGAGCACCAGGGGCCCATCGAACTGGCGATGGGCCCCGGCGCGCTGACGGGCTTTCTGTCCTGGCTCGAGTCGGCGCCTCCCGGCCGCCGCGTCCCCCGGGCGAGCTGAGCGCGGCGGTCCGCGCGTGCCCGTCGGCGGACGGACTCGCACGGGACCGCCTCGGCCACCGCACTCCGCGGGTGTGGCCGGGGTGGTGGCGACGGTCAGTGCTCGCCGCCCGGCTTCCAGAGGACGTCACCGTCCGGGTTGGCGACTCGGGCGAGGATGAACAACAGATCCGACAGCCGGTTCAGGTATTTCACGGCGAGCGCGTTGGTCGTGTCCGGCTCGGCCTCCAGTAGCGCCCAGCCCGACCGTTCGGCGCGGCGGGCGACGGTGCGCGCCTGGTGCAGCAGTGCCGCGCCCGGGGCGCCACCCGGGAGGATGAACGAGGTGAGCGTGCCGACGCGCTCGTTGAACTCGTCGCACCAGCCCTCCAGTCGTTCGATGTAGGAGTCGGTCACCCGGAGCGGGGGGTACGGCGGGTTCTCGACCACCCGCGTGCTCAGGTCGGCGCCGACGTCGAAGAGGTCGTTCTGCACGGTCCTCAGGACGGTCGTCAGCTCCTCCGGCAGGTCGCCGAGTGCGATGGCGACCCCGACGACGGAGTTGGTCTCGTCCACATCGGCGTAGGCGCCGAGGCGCGGGTGCGTCTTCGCCACCCGGCTGCCGTCGCCGAGCGCGGTGGTGCCGCTGTCGCCGACCCGGGTGTAGACGCGGTTGATCCGTACGGACATGACGGCAGTCTACGGCCGCCGAGGCGAAAGCTGTGCCACACCGGCGTGCGCCGTGTGCGGCGGATTCCGTATCGTCCTGTGGTGTCCGAGCGTTTCAATCTTTGCCGAGCTGTGACCTGTTCGGTCGGGGCAGTGCCCCAGAGCACAGGCCCGAACCACGCCCGGCATGATGGGCCACCATGAGCGAGCACTTCGATGTGTACGGCGGTGCGCGCCTGGTCGGCGAGGTCGACGTCGTGGGCGCCAAGAACAGCGTACTGAAGCTGATGGCGGCCGCCCTGCTCGCCGAGGGCACCACCACGATCCGCAACTGCCCGCAGATCCTCGACGTCCCGTTGATGGCCGACGTGCTGCGCAGTGTCGGCTGCACGGTCGAGATGGAGGGAGACCTCACGCGGATCACCACCCCCGCCGAGCTGTCGCACCACGCGGACACGCCTGCCATGGGCAAACTGCGCGCGTCGGTCTGCGTGCTGGGACCGCTGGTGGGCAGGCTGAAGAAGGCCGTCGTCGCGTTGCCCGGCGGGGACGCCATCGGCTCGCGCCCGCTCGACATGCATCAGAACGGCCTGCGCAAGCTCGGGGCGACCAGCACCATCGAGCACGGTTGCGTGGTGGCCGAGGCCGACGGCCTGCACGGCGCCCAGATCTGGCTAGACTTCCCCAGCGTCGGCGCGACCGAGAACATCCTGATGGCGGCGGTGCTGGCCAGGGGAACCACGGTCATCGACAACGCGGCGCGCGAACCCGAGATCATCGACCTCTGCGTGATGCTCAACGAGATGGGCGCGCGCATCGAGGGCGCGGGAACGTCGACGCTGACCGTCGAGGGCGTCGATGTGCTGCATCCGACCGAGCACCGGGTGATCGGCGACCGCATCGTCGGGGCGACCTGGGCGTTCGCCGCCGCGATGACGCAGGGCGATGTCACCGTGACCGGCGTCAACCCGCATCACCTCGACCTCGTGCTCGAGAAGCTGAGGCTGGCCGGTGCCGAGATCACCACGTTCGACGACAAGGGATTCCGCGTCGAACAGGACGGCAGACCCCAGTCGGTCGATTTCGTGACCCTGCCCTACCCGGGTTTCGCCACCGACCTCCAGCCGTTCGCCGTGGCGCTGTCGGCCGTGTCCGAGGGTACGTCGATGATCACCGAGAACGTCTACGAAGCGCGGTTCCGGTTCATCGAGGAAATGGTGCGGCTCGGTGCCGACGCGCGCACCGACGGGCATCACGCGGTCGTGCGCGGGGTGGACAAGCTCTCCAGCGCTCCGGTGTGGGCTTCGGACATCCGCGCGGGCGCGGGGCTGGTACTGGCGGGCCTGTGCGCCGAGGGGGTCACGGAGGTGTGGGACGTCTTTCACATCGACCGCGGCTACCCCGAGTTCCTCGAGAAACTGGCCAGGCTCGGCGCCCGCGTCGACCGTGTGGCCACGGAGCCGGAGCGGGTCCTCGGCGAGGAGACCGCCTGAGCGACCCGCTCCGGCGTGCCGCCGGACCCCCTCAGGGCAGGGCGACGAACCGCGACAGGAACGAGCGGGCGCCCTGCGCGTCGAGCCGGTAGGTGACGTTCGTGGCATAGCACGGCACGTCACCGGTGATGGTCGTGGAGACCAGCACCCGGCGTCCGTCGAGCATCGCGAAGTTCGGGCCGCCCGAGTCGCCGTAGCAGGCGCCTCCGTTGTCCTGCTCGGTGATCATGGAAAGACGCACCCACGTCGGGTTGAGCGCGTTGAACGACACCGGCGCCCGCATCCGCACGCCACCGCCCGGGTGGACGTGGCCGCCCGGGCCGCGGTGCGCCTCCTGCGTGCCGTACCCGGCGACCACGAAGTCGGTGGCGTCGAGGGTGTGCCGGTCGAGGTCGTCGAGTGCGCCCTGCCGCGGCAGTGTCGCGGGGGTGAACGACCACCGTTGCGCCATCGCGGCGCCGTCGACCTCGATGACCGCGATGTCGTGCGAGTCGGCGGAGTCGCCCGGGTAGCCGGGGTCGGCGTGCGCGGTGCCCGGGACACCGACGGCGTCGGCGACGGCCGAGGTGTCGTCGCCGAACCGGTCGGCGGCGGAGTCGAGGGCGGCACGCACGTCCTGGTCGAGGGAGACGTGGAACCGCGCGCCGTCGGGCCATCCGGCGACGCAGTGTGCGGCGGTGAGGAAGGTGTCGTGGTCGATCATCGTGCCGGAGCACATCCAGTCGACCGCGTCGGGTGTGGCCGGGTCGGCGTCGTGGTCCCAGGACACGACGAGCGCACCGACCTCCGTGCGTTCGGGAGCGGGCACGGAGTTCTCGGAGCTGATCGCGGAGGCGGTGGCCGTGGCCGCGAGGACGGTGGCGAGTCCGGTGGCCGCCACCACGGCGGTGCGTCGCAGGTGAGTGAGCATGCCGGTTTCTAGCATCCTCACCGGCCGAGCGGTACCGGCTTTCAGCCGGGTTCCCCTCGTCAGCCCTCGGCCGCCAACGCCGTGCCGAAGCCGATCAGGGTCGTGCCCGTCGCCACGTCGAGCGCCCTGCGCACGGCGCGGCGTTGCAGCCACGCGCGGACCTTGTGCACGAACAGCACGAGCAGCAGCAACCACACCGCGCCCAGGACCGCGACGGTGTAAGCCAGCAGCAGGCTGTCGGTGATCGTGCCGCGCACCGGGTCGAGGAACTGCGGCAGCACGGAGAGGTACAGCGCCAGCACCTTCGGGTTCGTCACGTTCGACAGGAACCCCTCGCGAAACCGGCGGAAACCACTCGACCGGGTGCCCGCCGCGTCGAGGGTCGCGTAGTCCCCGCGCCAGGCCGAGCGGATCGCCTGCACGCCGAGGTAGCAGAGGTAGACCACGCCGAGCCAGCGCAAGGTGTGGAACACCGGCTGCGAGCTGACGATCAGCGTGCCCAGCCCGAACGCCACCGCGGTCCCCTGGACCACGTTGCCGGTGGCGATGCCCGCCGTGGCGATCAGGCCACCGCGGAAACCACCCGCGAACGAGTTCTTCAGCGTCACCACGGTGTCGGGTCCGGGCGCGAGGACGACGAGGACGACGAGGACGAGGTAGCTGCCGTACGTACTCCAGGTCACGTTCGCCCAGCCTAATGGGTGGCCACCGTCGGCCACCGCGTCGATCGGTCGAGGTTCCGGTGGGGGCTCCCGGCCACGCTCCGACACGATCGGGCCCCGGGATGCGGTCCGGTCGGCGGTGTCGCTGACCCGGTACGTGCACAGCCGACCGCGACGGGGTATCCCACCACGGCGGTGAGCCGTCTCGTGTGGACGACCCGCCGGTCGTCGGCCGCTTCGCGCGTGAGCGGCCCGGGATCCACCGCGGGCGGACAAGTCGTGCGCTCTCCTGGCCGGCCGGGTGTGACCTCGGCGCGGCCCCGCGGGAGTCGATCGAGAAGGAGTGCGGGATGACGCACGGTCAGTGGTCACGGAGAGAGTTCTTCCGGCGCTCGGCGATGATGGGTGCCGTCGCGGTGGGCGGCCCGACGCTGCTCTCCGCCTGCCAGACGACCGGGGACGGGGGCGACTCGCTCCAGGCGGCGCGGGACTCCGGGTCGATCCGGGTCGGGATCGCGAACGAACAGCCCTACGGCTTCGCCGACGAGAGCGGCAACGTCACCGGCGAGGCCCCCGAGGTCGCGCGGGCGGTCTTCTCCGCACTCGGCATCAACCAGATGCAGGCTCAGGTCGTCACCTTCGATCAGCTCATCCCGGGCCTGAACGCCGGTCAGTACGAGATGGTCACCGCGGGCATGTTCATCACACCCGAGCGGTGCGGCCAGGCGGCGTTCTCCATTCCGGACTACACCGCGTTCACCGCGCTGCTCGTCCCGGAGGGCAACCCGAGAGGCTTGATGAACTTCGAGGACGTCGCCGCGCAGGGCGCGTCGCTGGCCGTGCTGGCCGGGGCCGTGGAGAAGGGATACGCCACCTCGGCCGGTGTGGCCGAGAACGCCATCCGCACCCTCGACACACAGGACAGCATGCTGCGCTCGGTGATCGACGGCCGGGTGGACTGCGCCGCGCTCACCGACATCTCGCTCAACTGGCTGGCCGATCAGAACCCCAACGCCCCGGTGGAGGTCACCGACGGGTTCCAGCCGATCGAGAACGGCGAGCCCGTCGTCTCGGCGGGTGGCTTCGTGTTCCGTCAGGACGACGAGCCGCTGCGTGAGGCGTTCAACGGCGAACTGCGCAGGCTGCACGAGAGCAGTGAGTGGGTGCGCATCGCGGAGCCGTTCGGCTTCGGTCAGGAGAACGTCCCGGGCCCGAACATCACCACCGAGCGGCTGTGCCGCGCGTGAGCAGGGGTGGCGGGTGTTCGACAACATCGGTCTGATCTTCACGTCCCTCATGCGGGGTCTCCCCGCGACGGTGCTCGCCACGGTCGGGGGAATCGCGCTCACCGTGGTGCTCTCGTTCGTCGCAGGTCTCGCGCTGCTCGCGCCGTCACGCACGGTCCGGTTCTTCACCCGGGTCTATGTGGAGGGATTCCGGGGCACCTCCGAGGTCGTGCAGTTGTTCTGGATCGTGTTCGTGCTGCCCGTGCTCGTCGGGTTCGAGTTCATCCCGCTGGTGGCCGGGATCATCGTCCTCGGCCTCAACCACGGCGCCTACGGCGCCGAGATCGTGCGGGGCGCGGTGCAGGCGGTGCCTCAGCCGCAGCACGAGGGCGCGATCGCGTTGAGCCTGGGGCCGGTCGACCGCATGGTGCGCGTGGTGCTGCCGCAGGCGGTGGTGGAGATGCTGCCGTCGTTCAACAACCTGTTCATCCAGTTGCTCAAGGGCACCGCGCTGCTGTACTTCATCTCCGCGGGGGAGATCACCGAGCGCGGGCAGCTACTCGCTCCGGCGCTGCCGATCTCGCAGCTCGTCCCGATCTATGTGCTCGAACTGCTGATCTACCTCCTGCTGGCGGTTTTGATCACGATCGGCATGCGGTGGCTCGAACGTGTCGGGGCGCGCAAGCTGGGACGCAGGCCCGCCAGGCGTGGTCGCTCGACCGCGCTCGCCGGGACAGCGACATGAACTGGAACTGGGACCGGGTCACCGACGCGCTGCCGTTCCTGCTCGACGGCATCCTCGTGACCCTGCGCATCACGGTGCTCGGCGCGCTGCTCGCCTACGCGCTCGGCCTGGTCTTCGCGCTCATCCGCCGGATGCGCCCGCCCGTGCTGAACCAGGTTGTGTACCTGTTCGTCGAGCTGGTGCGCAGCACCCCGCTGCTGATCCAGGTGTTCGTGTTCTTCTACCTGCTCCAGCCCGCCTTCGGGTTGACGTGGTCGCCGTTCATCACGGGCGTGCTGGCGTTGGGGGTGCACTACTCGGGCTACACCTCCGAGGTGTACCGGGCCGGGATCGAGGCGGTGCCGAAGGAGCAGTGGGAGGCGGCCACCGCGCTGAGCCTGCCGCGTCCGCGCGTGTGGAGTTCGGTGATCCTGCCGCAGGCGGTGCCGCGCGTGCTGCCCTCGCTCGGCAACTACACGATCTCGATGTTCAAGGAGACGCCGCTGCTGCTGGCGATCGGCGTGGCCGACGTGCTCAACCAGGCCAGGGAGGCCGCCTCGCAGACGTTCAGCTACGTGGAGCCGGTGACGATGGCCGGCGTCTTCTTCCTGGCCGTGAGCTACCCGGCCTCGATTCTCGTCAGAAAGTTGGAACGCCGTGTCGGAACCGTCTGACCGTCCCGTGCCCGACGTGATGATCCGGTTCGACCGGGTCCTCAAGAAGTTCGGCGAGACCGTCGTGCTGCGGGATCTCAGCTTCGAGGTGCGGCCGGGCGAGTTCGTCGCCCTCATCGGGCCGAGCGGTTCCGGTAAGACCACCATCCTGCGCCTGCTGATGACGTTGGAGCGGGTCAACGGGGGCACCATCCAGGTGGGCGACGAGTATCTCAGTCACACCGAACGCGGCGGCAGGCTCGTGCCCGCTGACGAGAAGCACCTGCGCAGGGTCCGCAGGCGCATCGGCATGGTGTTCCAGCAGTTCAACCTGTTTCCCAACATGAACGTGCGGCGCAACATCACCGAGGCGCCGATGCGGGTGCTGGGCAAGTCCCGCCGGGAGGCCGATGCCCGCGCCGAGGAGCTGCTGGACATGGTGGGGCTCGGCGACCGCATCGACGCACACCCCGTGCAGCTCTCCGGCGGCCAGCAACAGCGGGTGGCGATCGCCCGCGCGCTGGCGATGGAGCCGGACGTGCTGCTGCTGGACGAGGTCACCTCGGCGCTCGATCCGGAGCTGATCGCCGGTGTGCTGTCGGTGCTGCGGGAGATCGCGCGCACTACCGACATCACGTTCCTGTGCGTCACCCATGAGATGCAGTTCGCGCGGGATGTCTCCGACCGGATGATGATGTTCGACCAGGGACAGGTGATCGAAGAGGCGCCGCCGGAGAAGCTGTTCTCCGACCCTGAGCAACCGCGCACCCGCGAATTCCTGCACGCGGTACTCGGCCGGTCCTGACCCGCCACCGGGAAGGGGCAACTCGCGAGCGGGAAGGGGCAACTCGCGGGTTCTGAAGGGGCGACTCGCGGGGTACGGTCGCGCGCATGGGTGAGTACGAACACGTCGTCGTGAAGCGCGAGGGCGACACCGTCACGATCACCATGAACCGGCCCGCGCGGCGGAACTCGCTGTCCGAGGCACACCTGCGGGAGCTGCTGCGCGCGTTCACCGAGGTCGCCGACACCGACGCGACCGGCGTCGTGCTCGCCGGCGCGGGGCCGGTGTTCTCCGCCGGGCACGACTTCGCCGAGGTCGCCGCACGCGATCTCGGCGGCGTGCGGGAGTTGCTCCGGGTCTGCACCGAGCTGATGCGCGCGATGCGGTCGGCGCCACAGGTGGTGCTCGCCCGCGTGCACGGGTTGGCGACGGCGGCCGGCTGCCAGCTCGTGGCCTCGTGCGACCTCGCGGTCGCGGGGGAGTCGGCCTCGTTCGCGCTGCCCGGAGGCAAGGGCGGCTGGTTCTGCCACACGCCCGCGGTTCCGGTGGCCCGCTCGGTGGGGCGCAAGCGGCTGATGGAGATGGCGCTCACCGGCGATCCGATCGACGCGGCGACGGCACTCGACTGGGGCCTGGTCAACCGCGTGGTGCCGGACGACGAGCTGGACACCGCCGTCGCCGACCTCCTCGGCCGGGCGTGCAGGGGCAGCCGGGCGGGCAAGGCACTCGGCAAGCGGACGCTCTACGCCCAGCTCGACCGCCCGGAGGACGACGCGTACGCCCTCGCCGTCGAGGTCATGGCCTCCACCTCCCAGCTCCCGGGCGCCCGGGAGGGGATGTCCGCCTTCCTCGAAAAGCGCACCCCCTCCTGGCCGGACTGACCCGCCCGCGAGTTGCCCCTTCCCGCCCGCGAGTTGCCCTGCCCCGTCCGCGAGTTGCCCTGCCCCGTCCGCGAGTTGTCCCTTCCGGGACGGCAGCCGCCGCGGCCACCCGCGTGCCGCCCCGAGCGCCGTGAGCCCGTTCGGCGGGTGTGCGTCGCGGAGCGAGCCCGCTCGTCGGCCGCGGCGCTCGCGATGTCGCGCCTGGGAGTCACCCCCAGGAGGGAAGTCCGTCGCTTCCTCGGGTCGTGCGCTCGCGCAGCAGAAGCAGGGCGTACGCGGCGAGCGACTGGGCGTCGGTGATCTCCCCGCGCGCGATCATGGCCTCGAACTCCGCGCGGTGGAACCACCCGGTGCGCATGTCCTGCTCCTCGTGCTCGCGGTCGGCCTCTCCCTCGCCGAGGTCGGTGGCGAGGAACGCCCGGCCGCGCTGGCTCGACAGCCCCGGTGCGACGTCCAGCAGTCCCAGCTCGACCATGCTGCCCGCCGACAGCCCGGTCTCCTCCCGCAGCTCACGCGCGGCCAGCTCCGGGGCCGCGAGATCCGCCCGGCCGGGTGCGGTGCCCTGGGGGAACTCCCAGCGGCGCAGCCCGAGCGGGTACCGGAACTGCTCCACGAGGTGCAGCCGGTCACCGTCGAGCGGGATGATCAGCGCGTAGTCCGGCTTGTCGACAACGCCGTAGATGCCATCGGACCCGTCGCCGCGCCGGACGGCGTCCTCACGCACGGTCATCCAGTCGTTCGCGTAGACCTCACGGGAGGCGAGTTGCTCCATGAGCGTGATTGTCCCCTCCCGACTCCGCACGCCCCGCGCGGCCGTCGCCTGCCGAGACCCCGGACACGGCGTGCGGCCGGACGTGGGCCCGCCTGAAGCCATGCGGAAAAGGCGAATGGCACGCCGGGCCCTACCGCCGCGTCGCGGCTGCCGGTCGCCTAGTCTCTCGGCGTGCGTTTGGTAATCGCTCGGTGCCAGGTCGACTACGCGGGTCGCCTGACCGCCCACCTCCCGATGGCCACCCGGCTGCTGCTGGTCAAGGCGGACGGGTCCGTGTCGGTGCACTCCGACGACCGGGCCTACAAGCCCCTGAACTGGATGAGCCCGCCGTGCTGGCTGATCGAGGACGGCAACCTCTGGATCGTGGAGAACAAGGCGGGCGAGAAGCTCGTGGTCACGATCGAGCGGGTGATCGACGAGATCGACCACGATCTCGGCGCCGAACCCGGCCTTGTCAAGGACGGCGTCGAGGCGCACCTGCAGGAGCTGCTCGCCGAGCACATCACGACGCTGGGCCAGGGCTACTCGCTGGTCCGCCGCGAGTACCCGACCGCGATCGGCCCGGTGGACATTCTCGCCCGCGATGCCGAGGGCGCGGCGGTGGCCGTCGAGATCAAGCGGCGTGGCGAGATCGACGGTGTGGAGCAGTTGAGCAGGTACCTGGAACTGCTCAACCGGGACCCGCTGCTCGCGCCCGTGCAGGGGGTGTTCGCCGCGCAGCAGATCCGCCCGCAGGCCCGCACGCTCGCCCACGACCGGGGCATCCGCTGTGTGACCCTGGACTACGACGCGCTGCGCGGTATCGAGACCGACGATCTCCGGTTGTTCTGACCCTGCCCGCGCCGGGCGGCCACCGTGCTCGGGCGCGGCGGGACCACCGTGACGCGCATACCCACCCCGTCCGTCGGTCGCAGCGGATACCGTGCGGTCGTGTCGATTCGTGCCGGGACCCGTGGGGGGTCCGTGCTGGGGCTTGTCGTGCTGGGAGCGGTCGTGCCGGGGCTGCTCGGCGGTTGTGCGGGCGAGGACCTGTCGAAGGCCAACTTCGAGCGCACCACCGTACGGGCCGAACCGCGGACCGGACAGGGCGCGGTGCCGGCAGGGCCGATCGACGACCCTGCCGTGGCACTGGAACGCCTGCGCGGTGTCGACGCGTGCGCGCTGCTGTCGGGCCCCGCCGTGTCCGGCTACACCGAGCAGGAGGACCCGCGCCGGGTCGACTGGGGCGTGTGCCGCCGCACCCTGGTCGATGTGGGAGGCAAGGAGTTCTCGTTGTGGCTGGATCTGGGCCAGACCAGCTCCGCCACCGACGCCACGGGTGAGGTCGCCGGGCTGCCCCTCGTGGAGCGCACCGATGGTGACACCACCTGTTACGCCACGGCGATCACCTCGCGGGAGACCGACCTGGGCATCACGGTGTGGGCCGACTACCCCGACGGCGGGGATTCGTGCGGGACCGCGACCTCGGTGCTCGCGGGCGTGGTGGAGCGACTGCGCACCGACCCGCCGTCCGCCGAGCAACCGGAGGGGTCGCTGCGAGAGGCGGACCCGTGCGGCGTGGTGAGCGACGACGTGCGGGCATCGGTGTTCGACGGCGAGAGCACCGCGCGGCCCGCGGGTCTGCACGTGTGCGCCCTTGGGGAAGGACGGGCCACGCTGCGCGTCACCTTCCGCGTCGGGTTCCCGATCCAGGACGCCCCTGAGGACGGGGAGCGGATCACGCTCGCGGGCGGGGCCACCGCCGTGCGCGAGCCGGGTACCACCGAGACCGCCGAGTGCGATGTGCGCTGGCAGCACCGAGGCATCGACGAGTACGAGGCCGAGCTGGTCGGACTGTCGTATTACGACTACAGCGAGGCCGCCGACACCGCGTCGGCCTGCGCCCACGTCACCCGCGTCGCCGAGGACGTGATGACGACACTGCCGTCCGGGTAGATGTTGGCTAGGTTGAGAACAGGCCCGCCGTCCCTCGCCGCTTTCGGAGGTAGCCGTGAAGAAGATCCTCAACGATCCCTCGACGGTGGTCAGCGATTCCCTCGCCGGCCTCGCCGCCGCCCACGCCGACGTGCTGCGCGTGGAGTACGACCCGGCCCACGTGGTGCGGGCCGACGCGCCCGCGCCGGGGGTCGCGATCATCTCGGGTGGCGGGTCCGGCCACGAGCCGCTGCACACCGGATTCGTCGGGCACGGCATGTTGCACGCCGCCGTGCCTGGTGCCGTGTTCACCTCTCCGACACCGGACGCGGTGCAGGCGGCCATTTCGGCCACCACGGGCCAGGCGGGCGCGCTGCTGGTGGTGAAGAACTACACCGGCGACGTGCTCAACTTCGAGACGGCGGCCGAGCTGGCCTCCGCGGAGAATCTCGACGTGCGCAGCGTGGTCATCGACGACGACGTCGCGGTGGCCGATTCCACCTTCACCGCGGGAAGGCGCGGGGTCGGCGGCACCGTCTTGCTCGAGAAGATCGTCGGGGGCGCGTCCGAACGGGGGGACACGCTCGACGACGTGGAGTCGGTCGCGCGCAAGGTCGTGGGCCAGGTGCGTTCCGTCGGGGTGGCGCTGACGGCCCCGACCGTGCCGCACGTGGGCGAGCCCAGCTTCGAGCTCGGGCCCGACGAGATCGAGTTCGGTATCGGCATCCACGGTGAACCCGGCAGGGAGCGCCTTCCCACCGAGCGGGCCGAGGAACTGGTGGACCGGATGGTCACCGCCGTGGCCGAGGACCTGCCCCTGTCGGGGGGCGACGAGGTGCTGCTGTTCACCAACTCCATGGGCGGCACGCCGTTGCTGGAGACGTACCTGGCGCACGGCATCGCCGAACGGAAGCTGGCCGACCGGGGCATCAGCGTGACCCGCAGGCTCATCGGCCCCTACATCACCAGCCTGGAGATGCAAGGCATCAGCATCACCGTGCTCCGCATGGACCGGGAGCTGGCCGACCTGTGGGACGCCCCGGTCCACACCCCGTCGCTGCGCTGGGGGATGTGATGAGCTGTGGAGCGGACGATGTCGCCCGGGCGATCCGGGCGGCCGCCGACACCGTCGCCGAACATCGCACCGAACTGACCGATCTGGACCGTCCCATCGGCGACGGCGACCACGGCGAGAATCTCCACCGCGGGTTCACCGCCGTCCTCGCGGGTCTCGAGACGGTCCCCGAGACCCCGGCCGCGGTGTTGAAGCTGGCCGCGACCACGCTCATCTCCAAGGTCGGGGGCGCCGCGGGCCCGTTGTACGGGACGGCGTTGCTGCGCGCGGCCACGGCGGTGGGCGAGGCCGAGCGAATGGACGCGGCGTTGGTCGCGGCCGCGCTGCGCGCCTCGCTGGA
>NZ_KB912602.1:31591-40406 GCF_000383795.1 Saccharomonospora saliphila YIM 90502 | reverse complement strand
GGACCACCGCGGCCACCGGAGTGGAACCGCCGAGGACGGAGGCGGTGCGCACCGGGCTGACCCTGCGCAACGAGGTCGGCCTGCACGCCCGCCCGGCCGCACTCCTCGTCCGCGCGATCGCCGGGGTCGAGGCCGACGTGCGCGTGCGGTTCGGCGACGACGAGGCCGACGGGCACAGTGTGCTGGCGATCATGTCGCTGGGTGCGCGCAAGGGCGACCGCGTCGAGATCGAGGCCACCGGCCCGCAGGCCGTCGACGCGGTGGAGCGGATCGAGGCGCTCGCGGCGCGCGACTTCGACGAGAGCTGACACGCGCGGCTCAACCGCAGCCGCACGCGCCTCCGCAGCAGCCACCACCCGAGGGGGCGGGCGCGGGACTGGGCGCCGAGCCGGTCAGCGCCACGGTCGTGAGCAGTTTGGTGGTGTCGTCGTGCCCGGACGGGCACCGGGCGGGGGCACTGGACTCGCTCATCGGCCTGGCGAGTTCGAACGAGTCGGCGCACACGCGGCAGCGGTAGGCGTAGGTCGGCATGGATTCATTGTCGCCTCCGGCCGTGCGGAGTGGGAAGGTTGCCCGCATGGAACTGCCGACGATCGACCGGGAGGTTCCCCTCCT
Organism: Saccharomonospora saliphila YIM 90502; assembly: GCF_000383795.1. Lineage (GTDB taxonomy): Bacteria > Actinomycetota > Actinomycetes > Mycobacteriales > Pseudonocardiaceae > Saccharomonospora > Saccharomonospora saliphila. The sequence goes on along the minus strand of NZ_KB912602.1, from coordinate 39,791 downwards.
GAGCGAGGTCGTGCCGTCGTTGCTCGCGGTGCTGGGTGTGCCCGGTGCGACGAACACGCTCGCGTTGCCGCCCGCTTCCCGTGCGTGCGTGCTGCTGGTGGACGGGCTGGGCTGGGACCTGTTGCGCGAGCACGCTGCCGACGCGCCCGTGCTGAGCGAGCTGAGTGCCCGTCCGCTCCGGTCCGGCTACCCGGCCACCACGGCGGCCGGGCTGGGGGCACTGGGCACCGGCGTGCCCTCGGGGCAGCACGGCCTGGTGGGTTACTCCTTCGAAGTCCCCGGGGTCGGCCTGCTCAACGCGCTGCGCTGGTGCAGCCACGTCGACGGCAGCGACCTGCGCGGTGCCCTGCCACCGGAGGAGGCGCAGCCGCTGCCGACGACGTTCGCGCGGGCGAGCGAGTCCGGCATCGCCACGAGCGTCGTCTCGGCCGCCCGGTTCGCCGGCACCCCGCTGACCCGGGCGGTGCTTTCCGGTGGCCGCTACGTCGGCGTGCACGCCCTCGGTGACCTGGTGGCCGCGACCCGGTCCGCGCTGCGGTCGCCGCGCGCCCTCTGCTACGGCTACCACAGCGATCTCGACCTGCTGGGGCATCTGCACGGGCCCGGGTCGGTGCCCTGGCGGATGCAGTTGCGGCAGGTCGACCGCCTCGTCGAGTCGCTGGTGGAGGACCTCGCCCCGGGCTCGCTGCTGGCCGTGGTCGCCGATCACGGGATGGTCGAGGTCGACGACACCGCCGTCGATGCCGACGCCGATCCGGCGTTGCTCGACGGCGTGCGACTGCTCGGCGGCGAGGTCCGTGCCCGGCACGTCTACACCGAGCACGGGGCCGCCGACGACGTGCTGGCCGCGTGGCGCGAGACGCTCGGCGCGCGGGCCTGGGTCGTGCGCCGCGAGGAGGCCGTCGAGGCCGGGTGGTTCGGCGACACGGTGGCCGACCGTGTGCGCCCGAGGATCGGGGACGTGGTGGTGGCCGCCCGGGAGCGGTCCGGCGTGCTGCGGGAACTGGCCGAACCGCAGGAGTCGGCGTTGCGCGGGCAGCACGGATCGTTCTCGTCGGCCGAGCAGCTCGTGCCCCTCGCACTGGCCCACGGCTGAGCGGACCAGGCCGCTACCGTGGAGCCATGCCTCGACGGAACCGAGCACGCCGCGACGCGCCCCGGCGCGCGGCGCCGACGGGCTGGGCGAGCACGGAGAGTGGCCCGGACGGCGACTGGCTCGTGCGCACCGTTCCGGGGGCGCAGGCGACGAAGACCTACCGCTGCCCCGGGTGCGATCACGAGATCCGGCCGGGAGTGCCACACGTGGTGGCCTGGCCCGCCGACGAAACGGGCTCGGTCTCCGACCGCAGGCACTGGCACCGGGGGTGCTGGCAGGCCCGCGCGCGCCGGAGCCCGCTCAGGGGCTTCTGACTGCGCCCGGCCGCCGGCCGCGCGGGCCGGGGCGCCGGTAGTACACCGAGGGCAGCCCTCGGTACAGGTCGCGCCGGTACTCGCGGAACCCGAGCTTGTCCGCCACGCGCCGGGCCGGTGCGTTGGTCACCCCGGTGACGATGACCACGGGGCGTTCGGGCACCTCGCGCTCGGCCCACGCCACCACCGCCGCGCCCATCTCGGGCGCGTAGCCCCGGCCCCAGGTGTCGGGACGGAACCGGTAGTACAGGTTCAGCACCGGCTCACGGTCGAGGTCGCTGCACTGGATCCCGCCCACGCCGACGAGCCTGTCCGGGCCGGGCTCGACGACGGCGAGGTAGCCGAACCCGTGGTCGATCCAGTGCCGCCGCCACGTCTCGAACTGGGTCCGGGCCTGGGCCGGGGTGGCCGGGGACGGCTCGTGCGGGTGCGTCTCCGGCGAGGACTGGATCCCGACGACCGAGGGCAGGTCGGCCTCCCGGAACGGCCGCAGCAGCAGCCGTGCGGTGCGCACGTGCCCGAGACGGGAAGCCACGTGTCGAATCTAACGTGTGACCGCGCTTGGTGACCGCGCTCACCGCGCCGCGCTCGCGCTCCGGTCGCGTACGCCGCACCGGGCCACGCGGCGCCGCGGGAGCGACAATGGGGCCATGCGAGAACTCCCGTTGGTGCTGCTGCACGCCTACCCGCTGGACGCGCGGATGTGGGACGCGGTACGACCACGGCTGTCCGGAAGGGCACCGCTGGTCACGCCCGACGTGTGCGGTCTGGGCCGCGGTCGGCTGCCTTCCGACGACGCGGAGCCCGGCCTCGATGCCGCCGCCCGCGACGTCCTCAGCCGCCTCGACGAGCTCGGCGCCGAGCGCGCGGTGCTCGGCGGGTGCTCACTGGGCGGTTACCTCGCCCAGGCCGTGCTTCGGCTGGCTCCGCGGCGGGTCGCGGGTCTCGTACTGATCGACACCAAGGCCACGGCCGACACCGAGGCCGCGCGCGCCGACCGGCTGTCGGTGGCGCGGCGCGCGGAGGCCGAGGGCATCGGCGGCTGGCTGGCCGAGACGATGCTGCCCAAGCTGCTCGGCGACACCACCCGCGCGACGCGCCCCGAGGTCGCCGAGCGGGTTCGCGGTTGGATCGAGGAGCAGCCCTCGGCGGGGGTCGCCTGGACGCAGCGCGCGATGGCCGGGCGAGCGGATTCCACCGCCGTCCTCGCCTCGGCCGGTGTGCCCGCCGTGGTCGTGGTGGGGGAGCAGGACGCGGTGACCCCTCCCGAGGTGGCCCGCGACCTGGCGGACGCGGTGCCCGGCGCCGGGCTGGTCACCGTGCCGGGCGCGGGCCACCTGACCCCGGTCGAGCAGCCGGAGGCGGTCTCCGACGCGGTCACCGGTTTCCTCGACACGCACGCGCTCTGAGCCGCCGCCGCCCCACGCTTGTTGACGAGTCGGCAAGGCCCCCTTTACTGCGTTGAGTGCAGTCAAGGAGGCCTTGACGATATGCCAACAGCGAGGGGCGTGACCGAGGTAACGCGGGTGTTCCGCCGAGTGCGCACGAGACCGCACACCTGGGTCTACCTGCGGTTTCGCACCTTCCGCGGGGATGCTGAGACGGTCGCGCGCGCGGTCGGGGACCGCTCCGACGGTGATCTACACGGCCGGTGCGCGGAGCGCCGAGGCGTGCGGGATACGATCCCTCTAGCCATCGTGGGTCCCCCGCCCGTGGCGTGAAGCAAGGATCGCGGGGTTTCGAGTGCAGGAGGCTTCTGTGACGGCCGTAGCCCCCCAGCCGATCGCGACGCGTCCGTATCCGACGCGAGAGTCGGTGAAGGGTTCGTTCCTGCTGCGGTTGTTCCGCACGACGGACCACAAGCAGATCGGCATCATGTATCTGGTCACGTCGTTCGCCTTCTTCATGGCAGGCGGCGCGATGGCGATGCTGATCCGTACGGAGCTCGCCCAGCCGGGACAGCAGTTCCTCTCCCAGGAGCAGTACAACCAGCTTTTCACCATGCACGGCACGGTGATGCTGCTGTTCTACGCGACCCCGATCGTGTTCGGCTTCGCCAACTACGTGCTGCCGCTGCAGATCGGCTCGCCGGACGTGGCCTTCCCCCGGCTGAACGCCTTCTCCTACTGGCTGTACCTGTTCGGGGGCCTGACCGCGATGGCGGGCTTCATCACCCCGGGCGGCGCGGCCGACTTCGGCTGGTTCGCCTACACCCCGCTGTCGAGCGCGATCTACTCGCCCGGCCTCGGTGCCGACCTGTGGATCGTCGGCCTGCTGGTCAGTGGTCTGGGGACCATTCTCGGCGCGGTCAACATGATCACCACGGTGGCCTGCCTGCGCGCGCCGGGCATGACGATGTGGCGGATGCCCATCTTCACCTGGAACATTTTGATCACCAGCCTGCTGGTGCTGCTGGCGTTCCCGATCCTGACCGCGGCGCTGATGGGCCTGCTCGCCGACCGCCGGATCGGTGCGCACGTCTTCGATCCGGCCAACGGTGGTGTGATCCTCTGGCAGCACCTGTTCTGGTTCTTCGGGCACCCGGAGGTCTACATCGTCGCGCTGCCGTTCTTCGGCATCGCCTCGGAGATCATCCCGGTCTTCGCCCGCAAGCCGATCTTCGGCTACAAGGGCCTGGTGTGGGCGACACTGAGCATCGCCGCCCTGTCCGTGGCGGTGTGGGCGCACCACATGTACGCCACCGGCGCGGTGCTGCTCCCGTTCTTCGCCTTCATGACCTTCCTGATCGCGGTGCCGACCGGTGTGAAGTTCTTCAACTGGATCGGCACCATGTGGAAGGGCAAGATCACTTTCGAGTCGCCGATGCTGTTCACGGTCGGCTTCCTCGTGACCTTCCTCTTCGGTGGTCTCACCGGTGTGCTGCTCGCGGCGCCGTCGATCGACTTCCACGTCTCGGACAGCTACTTCGTGGTGGCGCACTTCCACTACGTGCTCTACGGCACGATCGTGTTCGCCACGTTCGCCGGGATCTACTTCTGGTTCCCGAAGATCACCGGCCGGATGATGGACGAGCCGTTGGCGAAGCTGCACTTCTGGCTCACCTTCGTCGGCTTCCACGCCACGTTCCTCGTGCAGCACTGGCTCGGTAACGAGGGCATGCCCCGCCGGTACGTCGACTACCTCGGCACCGACGGGTTCACCATGCTGAACATGATCTCGACCATCGGGGCGTACGTGCTCGGTGCTTCGACGCTGCCGTTCATCTGGAACGTCTTCAAGAGCTACCGCTACGGCCCGGTCGTCACGGTGGACGACCCGTGGGGCTACGGCAACTCCCTCGAATGGGCCACGAGCTGCCCGCCACCGCGGCACAACTTCACCGAGCTTCCCCGGATCCGCTCCGAGCGGCCCGCGTTCGAGCTGCACTACCCGGAGATGGTCGAGCGGATGCGCGGCGAGGGCCATGTCACCTTCACGGGCAAGACCCTGGCCCACGCCCACGCCACGGACGCGCCGTCGGAGAAGGTCACCGAGGCGGCCATTCCGGGGCGGCACGACAGGGACAATTCCAGCGAACGGTGACCGGTAGGGCGGGGCAAGCGTGAGCACGGCAGAGACAGCGGAGACGACACCCGTCCTGATCACCACGACGGGCCCGGACAAGCCCGGGGTCTCGTCGGTGCTGTTCGCGGCGTTGACCAGCCAGGGTGTCGAGGTCGTCGACATCGAACAGGTCGTGATCCGCGGCCAGCTCGTTCTGGGCGTCCTCGTCGCGGTCGAGTCCGACCCCGAGGGCCTGCAGGAGGTCGTCGAGCAGGCGATGGCGTCGGTGTCGATGCACGTCGACGTGCGGATCGGTTCGGCGATCGGGACCGACCCGTTCGCGCCCGACCGCCGGGGGTCCACCCACGTGCTCGTGCTGCTCGGCAGGCCGGTCACCGCCCGCGCGTTCACCCAGGTGGCGCGCAGGCTCGCCGAGGTGGGCGCGAACATCGACTCGATCCGCAGCATCGCGGACTACCCGGTGACCGGGCTCGAGGTGTACGTCTCGGTGGCCGCCGATACGCCGGAGGCCGACAGCGAGCTGCGGTCGATGCTGGCCGACGTCGCCGCGCGCGGCGGGCTCGACGTGTCGATCGAACGGGCCGGGCTGGCGCGCCGTGCCAAGCGGCTGGTCGTGTTCGACGTCGACTCCACGCTCATCCAGGGCGAGGTGATCGAGATGCTCGCCGCCCACGCGGGCGTCGAGCCGCAGGTCCGGGAGATCACCGAGGCCGCCATGCGGGGCGAGCTGAACTTCACCCAGTCGCTCGAACGCCGGGTGGAGCTGCTGGCCGGGCTGGACGAGTCGGTGCTGGACGAGGTCGCCGACCAGATCGAACTCACGCCGGGTGCGCGGACCACGATCCGCACGCTCAAACGACTCGGGTTCAGTTGCGGGGTCGTCTCCGGCGGTTTCACCCGGATCATCGACCGGCTGGTCAACGATCTGGGCCTGGACTTCGCCGTCGCCAACGATCTCGAAGTCGCCGACGGCACCCTCACCGGCAAGGTGCAGGGCCAGGTCGTCGACCGCGCGGGCAAGGCAGCGACGCTGCGGCGCTACGCCGACGAGTACGGCATCCCCATCGGTCAGTGCGTCGCCGTGGGCGACGGTGCCAACGACATCGACATGCTCACCACAGCGGGCATGGGTATCGCGTTCAACGCCAAGCCCGCGCTCCGCGAGGTGGCCGACGCGGCGCTGTCCTACCCGTACCTGGATGCGGTGCTGTTCATGCTCGGCGTGACCCGCGCCGAGATCGAGGCGGCGGACGAGGCCGACGGGCTGCCTCTCGTCCGGCCGTGAGCACTCCCGAGCCGGTGCTCGCGCCGGTCGCGGCCCGCTACGCGTGGTGGCTGGGGCTTCCCGCCGACCGCACCGCCGAGCAGGAGCTACCACCCGAGCGGGTCTGGGCGATGCCGGTGGTCCTGCGAATGGAGCGGGCCCACCCGCCGTCCCGGACTCCCATGCTGGAGGCCGCGGCCACGGCGGCCGTCGCCGTGTGCCTCGACGAGCGCGCCGAGCCGGGCGGCCCGTGGTACGAACCGCTGCACGCGTGGACCTCGGGGCACATCCGCAAGGTCGCCCGGCGGGCGCGGGGGTCGCACTGGCGGGCGGTCGAAGCGCTGCCGGGTGTGACGGTGGAGGTCGGCGGCGCGCAGGTGCGCGCGTTGGTGCCGTGCCGGGTGGGCGAGTTGCCCCACGAGGTGGCGCGGTTGCAGATCTCCGGCAGCGACCTGCCCGGCGACGAGCCCGGACCACCCCCGCCGGAGGTGCCGGAGTTGCTGCTCAACCCGGGCATCACGATGTCGGCGGGCAAGGCCGCCGCGCAGGTGGGGCACGCGACGATGCTGCTGGCCGCGCTGCTCGACGCTCCCGCCCGGGCGGCCTGGGGTCGGCAGGGCCACCCCTGTGCGGTCCGCACCGCCGAGGCCGCCGACTGGGACCGGCAGGTGGGCCGGGTGGCCGACGACCCGGAGGCGGCCTGGCGCGACGCGGGCCTGGTGGGCGTGCGGGACGCGGGCTTCACGGAGATCGCTCCCGGCACGCTGACGGTCCTGGCCCGCCGCCCGCCCTCGTCGCCGTGACCGGGTCCTGTCCCGCCGTGGAGGCGGCCACGGGCGCCCTTTCCGCGGTGAACGCCGTGACGCGCTCCCGCACGACGTCTCAGTTGGCGCGCCAGACGACGTAGGCCTGGTCGGCGTCGGTCGTCATGGCCTCCACGAACGTGTCGTGGTCGAAGCCCGGCAGTGTCTGGAGTCGCTCGATCAAGGCGTCGGCGGCGGGATCGCCGCTGGGCACGGCGGTTCCGGTGCCGTCGGAGCCCGCCAGCATCAGGAACACGTCCTCCCGCCACGGGCCCTCGGGGATGACCCGCACGACGACAGCGGACAGGTCCGACCAGGTGACGGACTCCTCCGTGCCGTCGGCCAGCACGCGGCGCACGCCGGTGTCGTCGACGCTGACGGACCGGGACTGGGCACTGGATGATTCAGGGGCCAACAACATCTCCCTCGGGTCGGATTGGCGTTCACCGTAGTGGCTGCCCCACGGCGGATCAGGACGGGGCCGCCGCGTCCAGCCTGCGCAGTGCGTCGCGCACGACGTCCGGGTTCCGGGTCGGCCACAGTGGCGGGAGGGAGGCCCGCAGAAACCCCGCGTAGCGTGCCGTGGCCAGGCGCGAGTCGAGCACGGCGACCACGCCCCGGTCGGTGCCGGACCGGTGCAGGCGGCCGACGCCCTGGGCCAGCAACAGCGCCGCGTGGGTGGCGGCCACGGTGAGGAAGCCGTTGCCACCGCGTGCCTGCACCGCGCGCTGGCGTGCCGAGGCCACCGGATCGTCCGGCCGGGGGAAGGGCAGGCGGTCGACGATGACCAGTTGCAGCGACGGGCCCGGAACGTCCACCCCCTGCCACAGCGACAGGGTGCCGAACAGGCAGGTGCGCGTGTCGTCGGCGAACTTGCGCACCAACAGCGACGTCGAGTCCTCGCCCTGGCACAGAACCGGGCAGTCGAGCCGTTCCCGCAGATCCTCGGCGGCCTGCTGGGCCGCGCGTGTCGACGAGAACAGCCCGAGCGTGCGGCCCCCGGCGGCCTCGACGAGGCCCGCGATCTCGGCGAGGGTGGGCTCGCCCAGGCCGTCCCGGCCGGGCGGGGGCAGGTGCGCGGCGACGTAGAGGATGCCGTTGCGCCGGTAGTCGAACGGCGAGCCGACGTCGAGCCCGCTCCAGCGGGGGCCGGAGTCGTCGGCAGGCGCGGCCCGGTCGTAATTCTTGGCGTGACACT
>NZ_KB912602.1:25633-31491 GCF_000383795.1 Saccharomonospora saliphila YIM 90502 | reverse complement strand
TTCCCCGAGGCCCACCGCGACCCGGCGCTCGGTGCCGCCTTCCGCCGGCGCCACGGCGCCGCCTTGCGGACACGGCTGCTCGGTGCCGTACGCCGCACGGCCCTCCCACTCGATCCGGCCCGTCGCAGCGGCACCGGGGAGTGTGTCCTCGACCTCGACGGCATCGGTGTGGACGATGTACTCACCGCCCTCGGCCACGCCCAGGCACTGTTTCTGTCACGTCCCCGCTGGGCGGCCCTGGTGGACTGGTCCACCCTGCACACCCGGCGGCGGGGCACGGACCTGCTGTGGGTGACCGCGTGCCGGTCGATCACGGCCGACGCGGCGCTGGCAGAGCAAGGGGACGAAACCGTGTTCACGGCGTGACCTGCGTCGTCTCACGGTGTGAACGTCGGCGATCGGCGCGACGTAGGATGACGGGCGTGTTGCAGATACGCCGTGATCTCGTGGACGCGATCGTCGCGCACGCGCGACGGGACCACCCGGACGAGGCGTGCGGCGTCATCGCCGGCCCGGACGACGGCACCGACCGCCCCGAGCGGTTCGTGCCGATGGTGAACGCGGCGCGCTCGCCCACGTTCTACGAGTTCGACTCCGCCGACCTGCTCAAGCTCTACCGCGAGATGGACTCCCGGGACGAGAAGCCGGTGGTGATCTATCACTCGCACACCGCGACGGAGGCGTACCCGTCCCGCACGGACATCACTCTCGCCCAGGAGCCGTTCGCGCACTACGTGCTCGTCTCCACCCGGGACCCGGACAAGCATGAGCTGCGCTCCTACCGGATCGTGGACGGCGAGGTCACCGAGGAACCCGTCGAGATCGTCGAGTCCTACATGTTCGCCAACACCGGCAGCGACGACGTCCCCGACGCCCGCTGACACCGGCGGGACGGGAATAGACCCGCCCCGTCAGACGTCTGTGTCTAGGTCAACCCTTGAGTGGAGGTATTGCATGTCCGTGACCGTCTCCATCCCCACGATCCTGCGCACGCACACCGGCGGCGAGAAGTCCGTCGAGGCGTCCGGCAAGACCGTGGCGGAGGTGATCGACGACCTGGAGGCCCGCCACGGCGGCCTCAAGGAGCGCCTGGTCAAAAACGAGAAGCTGCACCGCTTCGTCAACGTCTACGTCAACGACGAGGACGTGCGCTTCGCGGGCGGACTCGACGCCGAGGTCGCCGACGGTGACACGCTGACGATTCTGCCCGCCGTCGCAGGCGGGGCACGGTAAGCGGGTCCGGCAGTCATGGCCCGGTACGAGTCACTGCTCGACACGCTCGGCGGCACGCCGCTGGTGGGGCTGCCCCGGCTGTCACCCGCCGAGAACGTGCGGCTGTGGGCGAAGCTGGAGGACCGTAACCCGACGGGCTCGATCAAGGACCGCCCCGCGCTGGCGATGATCGAGGCCGCCGAGCGGGACGGCAGGCTGCGGCCCGGCTCGACGATCCTGGAGCCCACCTCGGGCAACACCGGAATCTCGCTGGCGATGGCCGCCAAGCTCAAGGGCTATGGGCTCGTCTGCGTGATGCCGGAGAACACCTCAGACGAACGCAGGCAGCTGCTTCAGGCCTACGGCGCCCGGATCGTGTACTCGCCCGCGGCGGGCGGGTCGAACGAGGCCGTGCGCCGCGCGAAGGAGCTCGCGAAGACCAACCCCGACTGGATCATGCTCTACCAGTACGGGAATCAGGCCAACGCCGACTCGCACTACAGCACGACGGGTCCGGAGCTGCTCAAGGACCTGCCGACGCTGACCCACTTCGTCGGTGGCCTCGGCACCACCGGCACGTTGGTGGGCGTGGGCCGGTACCTCCGCGAGCAGAAGCCGGAGACGCAGGTCATCGCGGCCGAGCCGCGCTACGGCGAGCTCGTCTACGGGCTGCGCAACCTCGACGAGGGGTTCGTGCCGGAGCTCTACGACGAGGACGTGCTCAGCGGCCGGTACTCGGTGGGGGCCTACGACGCCCTCCGGCGCACGCGGGAGCTCCTGGAGCTGGAGGGCATCTTCGCGGGCATCTCCACCGGCGCGGTGCTGCACGCCGCGCTGGGGGTCGCGAACAAGGTCATCAGCAGGGGCGCCGACGCCGACATCGCGTTCATCGTGGCCGACGCCGGATGGAAGTACCTGTCGACGGGTGCCTACAGCGGTTCCCTCGACGAGGCCGCCGAGCGCCTCGACGGCCAGCTCTGGGCCTGATCCGGGCTCGTCGTCGCGGCGGGAACGCGTGGACGACGACGCGGTACCGAGGCGGGCTTTCAGGGTTTCACCCCGAGGCCCGCCCGCCGTGGCGGCCGTAGCCTGGAGACGTGGACAGGCAACCTTTCCGGCCCGGCGATTCGCCCACCCCCCGCGGTCCGGCCGCGCCGCGCTCACGCGGGCGCAGCGGTGCGAAGCGTGTTCTGCCTCCGCGGCCGCTCGCCGCGGCCGTGGTCGCGGTGTCGTTCGTGGCGCTGCTGTACCTGGTCGAGTTGATCGACGTGGTGCTGCCAGCCGAACTGGACGGCTACGGCATCGTGGCCCGGTCGCCGTCCGGGTTGGACGGCATCGCGTGGGCTCCCCTGCTGCACGGCGGGTGGGGGCACCTGGTCGCCAACACGGTCCCCGTGCTGGTGTTCGCCTTCCTCGCCATGGCGGGTGGACTCGGCAGGTGGGTCGCGGTGACGCTGACCATCTGGCTGGTCGCCGGGATCGGTGTGTGGCTGACCGCACCACCGGCGACGGTGACGCTCGGCGCGTCCGGGCTCGCCTTCGGGTGGCTTGCCTTCCTGCTCGTGCGCGGAGTGTTCACGCGCAGTATCGCGCAGTTGGCGCTGGCGGTGGTGCTGTTCGCGCTGTGGGGCGGGATGCTGTGGGGCGTGCTGCCCGGAACCCCCGGTGTGTCCTGGCAGGGGCACCTGTTCGGCGCGCTCGGAGGCGTGCTCGCGGCGTGGCTGGTGGCACGGGGCGACCGCCCGGAGCGCCGTCCCGGGCCCGGTACCCTCGAGGCGTGACGCAGGCCGGTACCGCGAACTCCGACGCCCCGATCGGGATCTTCGACTCCGGCGTCGGGGGACTGACCGTCGCCCGGGCGGTGGCCGATCAGCTTCCCGCCGAGCGCCTGCGCTACGTCGGCGACACCCGGCACGCCCCGTACGGCCCGCTGCCCATCGCGCGCGTCCGCGAGCTGGCTCTGGACGCGCTGGACAAGCTGGTCGCCGACGGGGTGAAGGCGTTGGTGATCGCGTGCAACACCGCCTCGGCCGCGTGCCTGCGGGACGCGCGTGAGCGCTACGACATCCCGGTGTTCGAGGTCGTCCTGCCCGCGGCGCGGCGGGCGGCGGCCACCACCCGCAACGGGCGCATCGGAGTGATCGGCACCGAGGGCACCGTGCGGTCCCGGGCCTACGACGATGCCTTCGCCGCCGCCACGGGGGTGCGACTGCGCAGCGTGGCCTGCCCCCGGTTCGTCGAGTTCGTCGAACGCGGGATCACCTCCGGCAGGCAGGTCCTCGGCCTCGCCCAGGGCTATCTGGAACCGCTGACCAGGGACGGCGTCGACACGCTGATTCTTGGCTGCACGCACTACCCGATGCTCACCGGCGTGCTCCAGACCGTCATGGGCCCCGAGGTCACGCTGGTCTCCAGCGCCGAGGAGACCGCGAAGGACGTGGTGCGCGTGCTCACCGAGCGGGATCTGCTCACGCGGCGCGACGGGCTGGCCGGGCACGAGTTCGTCGCCACCGGCGCGGCCGAGCCGTTCACACGGTTGGCGCGCCGCTTCATGGGTCTGGGCGGGGCGGGCGTGCTCACCACCACGTGATCAGGACGCTCGTGGCGCACCCGTGGCAAGGTGTGCGACGTGCGACTGACGATCCTGGGCTGCTCCGGCAGCATCCCCGGCCCCGACCGGGCGGCATCGGGCTACCTCGTCGAGGCGGGCGGTGCCGTGCTCGGTGTCGACCTCGGCAACGGAACACTCGCCCGGATGCAGTCCGTGCTGAACCCGTTCCGCCTCGACGCGCTCGTGCTGTCCCACCTGCACCCGGACCACTGCGCCGACGTCAGCGCCCTCACCGTGCTGCGCCGCTATCACCCGGACCCGCCGTACGACCCGCGCCAGCACAGGCTGCCGGTGTACGCGCCTGCCGAAGCGCCGGCGAGGCTGGCCAACGCCTACGCGCCCCACGAGGCGGAGCGGCGGCAGACCGACCTCGGCGACGTCTACGAGTTCCACCCGCTGGGTGAGCGACCCGTCCGGATCGGCCCCGTCACCGTGACCGCCGTCCCGGTCGTCCACCCGACGCCGTCGTTCGGGCTGCGGATCGAACACGGCGGTACGACACTCGCCTACACCGGCGACACCGGCCCGTGCGCGGCGCTGGACCGGCTCGCCGAGGGCGCGGACACGCTGCTGTCGGAGGCGTGCTGGACCGACGCGCCCGACCGGCCCGCCGACCTGCACCTGTCCGGTCGGCAGGCGGGGAGCTGGCCCGCAGGGCGGGCGTGGGCAGGCTGCTGGTGACCCACGTGCCCCCGTGGTCGGATGTGGACGCGGTGCTGGCCGAGGCGCGCGCGGCGTTCGGCGGGCCGACCGAGGCCGTCGCCCAGGGGGCGGTCTACGACGTGTGACACCGGCTTCGGCCGCTGGGGCAGGCATGCCCGCGTCGGCGGGAATGATCGGGGGTTACTAGGCTGCCTGGCGTGGTGCGACAAGACGGCAGAAGCGACGACCAGCTCCGCGAGGTGCGCCTCACCCGCGGTTACCAGCAGTGGCCCGCGGGTTCGGTGCTCGTGGAGTTCGGCAATACGCGCGTGCTCTGCGCCGCCAGCGTGACCGAGGGGGTGCCCCGCTGGCGCGCCGGGTCGGGACTCGGCTGGGTGACCGCCGAATACGCGATGCTGCCGTCGGCGACGCACACGCGCGGCGACCGCGAGTCGATCAAGGGCCGCGTCGGTGGCCGCACGCACGAGATCAGCAGGCTGATCGGGCGGTCGCTGCGGTCGTGCATCGACCTCGCCGCGCTCGGCGAGAACACGATCGTGATCGACTGCGATGTCGTGCAGGCCGACGGCGGCACTCGCACGGCGGCGATCACGGGCGGCTACGTGGCCTTGGCCGACGCGATCACCTGGCTCGGCGCCGCCGGACGACTGGCTGACCCGAAGCCGCTGTCGGCGGCCGTGTCGGCCGTCAGCGTGGGCGTGGTCGACGGCCGGGTGCGGCTGGACCTGCCCTACGAGGAGGACTCCCGCGCCGAGGTGGACATGAACGTGGTCGCCACCGACGCGGGCACGCTGATCGAGGTGCAGGGCACCGGCGAGGGCGCGACCTTCACGCGGTCCACCTTGGATTCGATGCTCGACCTCGCACTGGCGGGCTGCGCCGACCTGACGCGCGCACAGTCCGAGGCGCTGGCCGAGCCGTACCCGGGCGAGCTGCCCGAGCCGCCGCGCGGGAAGAAGTCGAAGGGTTCCAAGTGAGCGACTCGCCCGTCCGGGTACTGCTGGCGACCCGGAACAGCAAGAAGCTGGCGGAGCTGCGGCGCATCCTCGCCGAGAGCGGCGTGGCCGGGATCGAGGTCGTGGGCATGGCCGACGTCGAGCCGTTCGCCGAGGCGCCCGAGACCGGGGCGACGTTCGAGGACAACGCTCTGGCCAAGGCCCGCGACGCCGCCCGCGCCACCGGCCTGCCCGCCGTGGCCGATGACTCCGGTCTTGCCGTCGACGCGCTGAACGGAATGCCCGGCGTGCTCTCCGCGCGCTGGGCAGGCGCGCACGGCGACGACGAGGCCAACCTGCGGTTGCTGCTGGGGCAGCTCGCCGACGTCCCGGACGAGCGCCGGGGCGCGGCGTTCGTCTGCGCGGCGGCGCTGGCG
>NZ_KB912602.1:23572-25533 GCF_000383795.1 Saccharomonospora saliphila YIM 90502 | reverse complement strand
CCCGCCGTCCGTGCGGGTCGTGGCCGGTCCGCTCGCCGTCCGCGCCGCGTCTCACCCGTGCGTGTCGCCGACGGCCCGACCTCGCGGCGCAACGGTCCGCGCGTCCGTGACACCATGGGAACCATGACCACGCCTGTCGAGGCCGAAGAGACACTCGGGGCGCAGCAGGGCGCCGAGGACAGACCGTGGCAGACCATCGTGTGGAACGACCCGGTCAACCTCATGTCCTATGTGACCTACGTGTTCCAGAAGCTCTTCGGGTACAGCCGGGACCACGCCACGAAACTGATGCTCGACGTGCACCACAAGGGAAGGGCCGTCGTGTCGTCGGGAAGCAAGGAGAAGGTGGAGGGCGACGTCGCGAAACTGCACGCGGCGGGCCTGTGGGCGACGATGGAGCAGCCGTGAGGGGATGGCGCCGCAAGCGCGGCGCGGTGCTGGGGGGCTTCGAGCAGCAGGAAGCCGCGGTCGTGCGGGGGTTGATCCGCCAGATCGACGAGATGCTGCGGGCCCGATCGGACGAGGCGCCGCAGGACGAACTGGCCGAACTGACCGGCATCCGCACGGGCCCCTCGGAAGGGCCGGACGACCCGGTGCTGGGGCGGTTGCTGCCCGACTTCCACCGGCTCGACCCGGACAACCCGAGCAAGGAGGACCTCGACTCGGCGGCGGCGCTGCGCTCGCTGCACGAGCCGCAGGTTCTGGAGAACAAGATCGGCGTCGCCGCGGTGGTGCTGGAGACGCTGCCACCCGAGGGTGGTGAGGTCCGCCTGAGCGAGGAGCAGGCCGACGCCTGGCTCTCCGCGCTCAACGACGTCCGGCTCGCGCTCGGCACGGCGCTCGACATCAGCGACGACATGCCCGACGAGCTGCCCGAGGACGATCCGCGCGCGCCGCACCTGGGCGTGTACCACTGGTTGACCTGGGTGCAGGAGAGCCTCGTGCAGGCCCTTACCGAATGAGCGGGGCGCCGGGTGCGTCCCGGCCGCGCGGCGCGCGCGCACGGGCACGGGCTGGCGGGCACGCGCTGAGGGGCATGAGAACAGGACACGGACGGCGGAGAGGGACCACCACGGTGGGCGAGGACGCGGACCCCGCACGGCACGAGGACCCCGCGCGGCACACGGGCGCCGGGCGCCGCGGGAACGCCCCGGTGGCCGAGGGCAGGACACTTCGGCACAACGCCCTCACCGACGTGCCCGGGGTGTTGGTCGGCCACCACCAGCGACTGGGGCAGGGGTGGGCCACCGGCACGACCGTGGTGCTGCCGCCCGAGGGCACGGTCGGTGCCGTCGACCAGCGCGGGGGCGCGCCCGGCACGCGCGAGACCGACCTGCTGAGCCCGGAGAACCTCGTCGAGCACGTGGACGCGGTGTGCCTGTCCGGGGGCAGCGCCTACGGTCTCGCCGCGGCCGACGGGGTCATGCGGTGGCTGGGGGACGGGCACCGCGGATTTCCCGCGGGGGCCCGCCCGCACGAGGTCGTCCCGATCGTGCCCGCCGCCGTGATCTTCGACCTGCCACGGGGGGACTGGGGCAGGTGGCCGGACGCCGCGTTCGGTCACGCCGCCTGCGCGGCCGCCACGGACGGCGCCGTGGCACAGGGCAGCGTCGGCGCGGGCACCGGAGCGCAGGTGGGCTCACTCAAGGGCGGTCTCGGCACGGCGAGCGACCGGGTCGACGGCTTCACCGTGGGGGCGCTGGCGGTGTTCAACGCCTCGGGCGAGGCGGTGCGCCTCGACACCGGCGAACCGTACGCCGCCGATCACGAGGTGGCCGACGAGTTCGGCGTGCCCGCCTGGCCCGGCAGGCCCGGCCGTCCCGGCGGAGAGGGCACGCGCCTGAACACCACCATCGGCGTGGTGGCCGTGGACGCCGCGCTGTCGAAGGCGCAGTGCCGCAGGCTGGCGGTGGCGGCGCAGGACGGGATCGCCCGCTCGGTGCGTCCCGCCCACACCATGT
>NZ_KB912602.1:12825-23472 GCF_000383795.1 Saccharomonospora saliphila YIM 90502 | reverse complement strand
CGCACGCGCCGCAGATCCTCGGTCAGCTCCCGCTCCACCCGCCGATCAGACCGAGCATTGATCTTGTGAACGAGGGTCCGGGGCGAGTGGCCGGGCCGGATCGTGCGCGCCCCCCGGGGCGAGAACGGCTTCGGCTACGACCCGATCTTCGTCCCGGAGGGTGCGTCGCGAACGGCGGCGGAACTGACCCCGGCGGAGAAGGACGCGGGCTCCCACCGGGGCCGGGCGCTGCGCGATCTGGTGCCGCACCTGTCGGCGCTGACGGCCCACGCGCGCTGACCGCCCCGGCCGGGCAGGCGCTGACACGGCCGGGGAGCCGCACGGGCGAGGGCTATGCGGCCAGGTCCAGCTCCTTCAACAGCCGGGCGACGTGCCCGGTGGCCTTGACGTTGTACTGGGCCACCGCGAGAGTGCCCTCCGGGTCCACCACGAACGTCGAACGGATGACGCCCTGCACGATCTTGCCGTAGTTCTTCTTCTCCCCGAACGCGCCCCACTCGGCGAGCACGGTCTTGTCCGGGTCGGACAGCAGCGGGAAGGTCAGGCCTTCCTTCTCGGCGAAGTTCGCCAGCTTGCCCGGCTTGTCCGGGGAGATGCCGAGCACCTGGTACCCGGCGCCGCCGAGTTCGGCGAGGTTGTCGCGGAAGTCGCAGGCCTGCTTGGTGCAGCCGGGTGTGCCCGCGGCGGGGTAGAAGTACACCACCACGGACCGGCCGCGGAAGTCGGAGAGCGTCACCGGGTTGCCGTCGCTGTCCGGGAGGGTGAAGTCCGGTGCCGCGTCGCCGGGGGAGAGCCGTGTCTGCTCGGTCATGGTGGGACAGCCTAGCCAAGCGGCGGGTGGTTACACCGACCCGGTGAACACGGCCTTCACCGTCTCCGTCGCCTCCGGGTGCAGGGTCAGCCGCAGGTGCGTCGGTTGCTCGCGCACGGCGAAGGCGAGCGTGAAGTCCTCGGTGCCGCCCGCGGGGATATCCTCGTCGGCGTTGACGATCCCGGTGTAGCCGTAGGCGGCGTCCTTGACCTGTTTGATCTCCTCGCCCGCGACGGTGGCCTTCACCGAGAGCTTCGACAACCGGTAGGGCTGTTCGCCGTCGTTGAAGACCTTGATGCCGAACGCCACCGCCCGCGCGGAGGACGGGTAGGCGTTCTCGCTCGGCCGGAAGGTGTCCGGCGACGACACCGTGATCATCAGCCCGGACGAGAAGCGGTACTGGGAGCCGAAGGTGACCGGTCCCCGCTGTTCCGGCGTGGGGGAGGTCGTGCTCGCCGACCGGCCGCCCGAACTCGCCGTGGCAGCGGTGTCCTCGCCCGCCGGCGGCGCGCCGCACGCGGTGAGTGCCAGCACCGTGCACAAGGCCACGGCGGGCCTCGGCATCCGCACAGCCGCACTCCTTTGATCCGATCGCCCCGTGGGCGCTACTCCGTTCGGCGGCGCAGACGCCGCCCCGTCTACTGTCCCGAGGACCGCCGGGTGGCGGCCAGCCGGAACGGGGCGTTGAGGCACACCTGCATTCGGGATGTGTCTTCGTCGTGATGTGTGAGCGTGGTTCGTGAGCCACGTCACCGGTAGGTCGCGTGATCGTGCGGTGGACGCGCCCCCGCCGCGCGCGGTGGTGACGCGCGCTCAGACCGCGATGGCGAAGAAGAGGATGAACACCGCCAGACCCGCGAGCCAGACCACGATCAGCCAGCCCCAGTCGCGCCACGGGTCGACCACCCTGTTGTCCTCACCGGGCACGTACACCCCGCGCTGCTCGAACCAGTCGGCCCAGCGTTCCGGCCAGTCGAGCAGGCGCCGCGAGACCATGCCGCCATCCTCCGCGTCGTTCACCCGGTGTGTGGTCCCCAATACTCCGAGCGAGTGGCGCCGGGCGCAAGTCAAGGCGCTGTATCGATCGGTTCCGCTCTGTTCCCGCGACGTCGGTGACGATCTAGTCTCTCTACTCTCGCCAGGGCAGCCGTGCGGGTGATCCGAACCGGGTCGGCACGCGGCCGCCCACGAACTCGGACGATGGGAGGCGGAGGATGCGAGCGTCAGCCTGGTGGCGGTCGGCGATCTTCCTGAGCGCGACGGCACTGGTGGCCAGCGCGTGTGCCACCGGTAACGGTGGCGAGCAGGGCGACGACGGAGGGGACGGCGTACTCCAGCTCGGGTACGTCTTGCCGGAGACGGGGCAGCTCGCCTTCCTCGGGCCCCCGCAGATCGAGTCGGTGGGCCTCGCGGTCCGCGACATCAACGAGGCGGGCGGTGTGCTCGGGCAGCCGATCCCGGACGTGGTGGCCAGTGACGAGGCCGGTCAGGAAGGGGTCGCCGTCGACTCGGCACGCCGGGTTCTCTCGTCCGGGGTCGACGCGATCATCGGCGCGGCCGCGTCCGGGATGTCGCTGGCGATCATCGACAACATCACCGGGTCCGGGGTCGTGCAGTGCTCGGGTTCGAACACCGCCGCGACCTTCAGCGACTACAACGACAGCGGCTTCTACTTCCGCACCGCCCCCAGCGACAACCTCCAGGCGCCCGTGCTGAGCGACGTGATCAGCGGTGACGGGCATCAGCGGGTCGCGCTGGTGGCGCGCGCGGACGACTACGGGCGCGGTCTGATGGAGGCGACGAGGGCGGCGCTGGAGTCGGCGGGCGCGACCGTCGTGCTGTCCGAGACCTACGACCCGGAGGCGACCAACTTCGACCAGGTCGCGCAGCAGGTCGCCGGTGCGGACCCGGACGCGGCCGTGGTCGTCGCCTTCGAAGAGGGCGCACAGGTGTTGCAGGCGATGATCGAGGCGAACGTGGGTCCGCAACAGATCGGGATCTACGGCACGGACGGCCTGCGCAGTGCGGAGCTGGCGTCGCTGGTGTCGCCGAACGACCCGAGTGTCGTCTCCGGGATGAAGGGCACCGCACCGACCGCGGAGAACGACGAGTACAGCAAGCGCCTCAAGGAATTCGCGCCGGAGCTGACCGAGATGCAGTTCGCGCCGCAGGTCTACGACTGCGTCACGGTCATCGCGCTGGCGGCCGAGGCGGCGCAGTCCGACGACCCGGGCACGTTCGTGACCCGGATGAACGGCGTGACCAAGAACGGCCAGAAGTGCACGTCGTTCGCCGACTGCAAGGCGCTGCTCGACGAGGGCGGCGACATCGACTACGACGGTGTGAGCGGACCCCTCGACTTCGTGGAGGAGGGCGAGCCGGGCACGGCGACCTTCGACGTCTACACCTACGACGAGTCCGGCGAGCTCCAGACCCTCGGTACGGAGCAGGGCTCGGTCAACTGAACCACCTCGCGATCGATTGACAAGCCGTCAAGGCCTCCTTCACTGCACTCAACGCAGTCAAGGAGGCCTTGACGGCACGGCAACAAACCGTCAGCGGACGCGGGCGAGGGTGCCGAGGTAGAGCTCGACGACCTTCTCGTCGTGCAACAGGTGCGAACCCGTGCCGGTGTAGGCGTTGGTGCCCTGGTCGAGGACGTACCCCCGGTCGCAGATTTGGAGGCACCGGCGGGCGTTCTGTTCCACCATCAACACCGCGACCCCGGCGGAGTTGATCTGCCGGACGCGCTCGAAGACCTGGTCCTGGTACACCGGGGACAGCCCGGCCGACGGCTCGTCGAGCAACAGGACCTCCGGCCGCATCATCAGCGCACGGCCCATGGCCAGCATCTGACGTTCCCCGCCGGACATCGAGCTGGCCTTCTGGTCCCTCCGCGCGCCGAGCACCGGGAACAGCTCCTCGACGAAGTTCCTGCGCTCGGTGAACTCCTTCGGCCTCAGATACGTGCCCATGCGGAGGTTCTCCTCCACGGTGAGCGGTCCGAACACGTTGTCGCGCTGGGGAACGTAGCCCAGCCCGCGGGAGACCAGCGTGTGCGCGGGCCGGTTGGTGAGGTCCTCGCCGTGGAAGCGCACGGTGCCCGCGCGGACGCGCAGCAATCCGAACACGGCTTTCACCAGCGTCGACTTGCCCGCGCCGTTGGGCCCGATCACGCCGACGATCTCGCCGGGGTACAGGTCGAGGCCGCACCCGCGCAGGATGTCCACGCCCGGCACGTAACCCGCGTACACCTCGTCGGCCACCAGGACGGGCTCGGTCATCGTCGGCCTCCGCTTCCGTGCTCGTCGGGTCCGGAACCACCGGTCTCGGAATCCTCCGGGCCGGGTGTGTCGGAGCCGGGTTCGTCGTGGTGGCGGCCGAGATAGGCGTCGATCACGGCGGGGTCGGCCCCGACGGTGCGGGGCGGCCCCTCCGCCACGATGCGGCCCTCGGCGAGGCACACGACCCAGTCGCTGATGCCCATCACGACGTCCATGTCGTGCTCGACGAAGCACACCGTCAGGCCCTCGTCCCGCAGGTCGGTGATGTGGCTCAGCAACGACTGGGTCAACGCGGGATTCACCCCGGCCATCGGCTCGTCGAGCATGACCATCGTCGGGCGCATCATCAGAGCCCGGGCCATCTCCAGCAGCTTGCGCTGGCCGCCCGACAGGGTGCCCGCGTACTCGTCGCGCATGTGGGCGAGCTTGAACCGTTCGAGCAGGTCGTCGGCCCGCCGCTCGATCTCCTTCTCCTGGCGGATCCACACCGGGGGAAGCAGGGACAGCAGCATGTGCTCCCCACGCTGCCCGGTCGCGGCGAGCTTCATGTTGTCCAGCACCGACAGCTTCGACAGCGTCCTGGTGAGCTGGAAGGTACGCACCAGGCCGCGGCGGGCGATCCGGTGCGCACCACGGCCCGCGACCGGGGTGCCGTCGAACGACCACGTTCCGGCGTCGGCGCGGTCGAACCCGCTGAGTACGTTGAACAGGGTGCTTTTGCCCGCGCCGTTGGGGCCGATCAGCGCGGTGATCGTGCCGCGCTGGACCTCCAGACGGTCCACGTGCACGGCGGTGAGGCCGCCGAACGCACGGGTGACGCCTTCGGCGACCAAAAGCGGGTCGGGTTTGGTCGCGCCGGGCTCGGCGGCGACCCGGGCCAGGGCGGCGGCCACGTCGGCGGGGGTGTCAGCGGGCATCGAGCAGCATCTCCTTCCGACTGCCGAGAAGGCCTTGCGGCCGGAAGATCATGAGCAGCATCAGGCCGAGCCCGACGAGCGCCATCCGGAGGGCACCGACTTCGGACGGGCTGATGACCGCGGACGAGACGATGCCGTTCGCGATGGCCTCCCGCAGCAGGCTGTCGAGGAAGGTCAGAATCCCCCAGAACAGGACCGAACCGATGATCGGGCCGAACACCCGTCCCGCGCCGCCGAGCACCAGCAGCGTGTAGAGGTAGAAGGTCACGACGGGGTCGTAGCTGTCCGGGTTCACCGACTGGTTCTGCACCGCGAGCATCATCCCCGCCAGCGAGCCCAGTGCGCCGCCGAAGACGAGGCTGGCCATCTTGTAGGTGTAGACGCTCTTGCCGAGGCTGCGCACGGCGTCCTCGTCCTCGCGTACCGACCGCAGCACGCGGCCCCACGGGCTGCGCACCAGCAGCCAGACCACCAGCGTGGCCAGGGCGACCAGGCTCCAGGACACCGTCAGCACCCACATGTCCCTGGCGCTGAACATCAGCGTGAGGAACTGGTACTGATCCGGCGGGAACGGGTTGAGGTCGTAGAAGCCGTTGGCGAACTGTTGCAACCCGAACACACCGCCGGTGACCGGCTCGGACCACTCGGACCGGTAGAACAACCGGAGTATCTCGCCCGCCGAGATGGTGGCGATCGCCAGGTACTCGGCACGCAGGCGGAGGGTGGGCACGCCCAGCAGCAAGGCGAGCGCGACCGAGCAGGCCAGCCCGACCAGCACCCCCGCCGCCAGAGAGAGCCCGAACGTGGAGACCGAGACGGCGACACCGTAGGCGCCCACCAGCATGAAGGCGACCTGGCCGAAGTTGAGCAGACCGGTGTAGCCGAAGTGGAGATTCAGCCCGACGGCGGACAGCGCGTACACCGCCGCGACCGGTCCGATCCCGGCACGCAGAGCGTCGGAGAGGATGACTTCCCAGTTCATGGTCTACCGCCCTAGCCCACTCGTTCCCGCGTGCCGAGGATTCCCTGTGGCCGCACCAGCAGGACGACGATGAGCGCGAGCAGCGCCCAGGCGTTCTGGAGGTCGACGGGGAACCAGAGGCTTGAGCCCTGCGCGACGATGCCGATGACGAAGCTGCCCGCCATCGCGCCGTAGGCGGACCCGAGTCCGCCCAGGATGATCCCGGCGATCATCAGCAGCAGAAGGCGGAAGCCCATGTCCCAGGTGACGATCTCGGCGAGTCCGAAGAAGACGCCGCCGAGCGCGGCAAGGGCACCGCCGAGCAGCCACACGACCAGCACCACCCGCTGCACGTCGATCCCTGAGGCCTCCGCGAGATCCCGGTTGGCCGACACCGCCCTGATGGCCGTGCCGATACGGGTCCTGCGCAGCAGGAGGGCGACGCCGACGAGCACGAGCACGGAGAGCACGGTGATCGTCAGGTCCCGCGGGGTGATACCGACCGGCCCGACCGTGATCGGGTCCTGCAGGTCGTACTCCCGGTACGAGCCGGGCCTGCTGCCGAAGACGACGAGCGTGAGGTGGCGCAGGAGCAGGGACAATCCGATGGCGACGATGAACGCGTTGATCATCCCGGTGCCGCGTGCGCGCAGCGGGCGCCACAGGCCGAGTTCGGCGACCGCTCCGACGATCGCGCCCACTACGACGGCGATGACGGCCGCGGCGACGATGTGCAGGCCCGGGCCCGCGGCGGCGACGTTGACGAAGAACGCCACGACCGCGCCGAGGGTGACCAGCTCGCCGTGCGCGAAGTTGATCAGATGCGTCGTGCCGAAGACCAGGGAGAGCCCGACCGCCGTGATCGCGATGATCGCGCCGAACTGGATGCCGTCGACCAGGGCCTGAGCGGCGCGGTCGACGAACGTGGGACCTCGGGGTACCTCGTCGCCCTGTGCCGCGGCCCTGGCGGTGGCCGGTGTCACGAGCAGCAGGACGAGCGCCGGTACGAGGAGTCGGAGTACACGCACTGCCACCTCGCGCGCCGGTTCGTTTTCTCTGTGGGCGAACAGTGTAAGCGCACGTACCGCGATTGAGTGGTTTCGCGCGAGATCGTTACCAGAAGTAGTCATGGCCAGCGTCACGACGGTCCGCGCGTCATAACTGGTTCGTCCGTTCGTCTGTATGTGTAGTCCGTTCGGGGGCTACGAAGGAGTGGAGAGTCATGGACGAACGAACGCCCGAGATGCTGGCCGTGCTGGCGGCCCTGCACGACGAACTCGGCGCCGTCGTCGACGCCCTGCGTGCGGGGCCGGTCCCGGTCACCCGACAGCACCAGCTCGCCGCGCGCCTCATCGAGGCCGGTGAGCAGCTCGACGAGCACGCCGACCGGCAGTCGTCGGCGAGCAACGGGCACGCCGACGGGTTCGGCTTCTCCGACAACCGCGGGCGGTGGCGGGACTGATCCGGCGGGACGTGGTGCGCGCCACCGGCTGCCGTCGACGGTGCCGCGCGGTGTGCGCTATGATCGCGGTGTGCCGGGGACTTCCCGGCAAGCAGCGGCACGGGTGAGATCGTGCCCTGTTCAGTCGCATGTTTTGCGTGTTCGTGTTCTCTCACGTCCGCGGAATTCGGTTGCGGACGTGTCGCTTGTCCTCGCGGTAGCTGGAGTAGTGGCCGTCTCGAACCTGCGGCTGCCGGTGGCCGCTCGATGTGGCCG
This sequence comes from Saccharomonospora saliphila YIM 90502, assembly GCF_000383795.1. GTDB lineage: Bacteria > Actinomycetota > Actinomycetes > Mycobacteriales > Pseudonocardiaceae > Saccharomonospora > Saccharomonospora saliphila. The sequence continues at coordinate 15,782 of NZ_KB912602.1, read as the reverse complement.
CCGGGCAACACCTTGAGCGTCGCGAAGGAGACGACATGACAGAGGGAACCGTGAAGTGGTTCAACAGCGAGAAGGGCTTCGGCTTCATCGCCCCCGACGACGGCAGTGGTGACGTGTTCGTGCACTACTCCGAGATCGACGGCCGCGGATTCCGCAGCCTTGACGACGGCCAGCGCGTGGCCTTCACGGTCGGCCAGGGCACCAAGGGCCCGCAGGCCACCGGCGTGCAGGCTCTCTGAGCCTCCCGGTTCTTCGACGCTGTCGAGACACACGCACGCCGCACCACCGGTGCGTTCCGGTGGTGCGGCGTGCGTTCCCGGCGCTCGGAGTCGCGGTGTCCGCGTGCCACGGGCCGCCGAACCGTCGACACCCATGACGAGGAACTGATCACTGTGACGACATCGTCTTCCCCGGAACTCCGCGACGCGGAGTTCTCCTCCACCGACTCCTCGGCCGACGTGGCACCCGTGCGGTTCAGCCACACCACCGAGGAGGAACCGGTCGACTACCGCGAGTTCGCCCCGCACGGGAGCGACTCCACCCACTCCACCGACCCCACGGGCACCCTGCGCACTCCCTTCAGCGCCCCCACCCGCGCGAGCTGACCCACGAGCCCCGCGAGCCGCCCCCTCCCGCTCGGCGAGTTGCCCTTTCGCGTTCGCGAGTTGCCGTTTCGCGTTCGCGAGTTGCCCTTTCGCGTTCGGTGAGTTGCCCCCTCGCATCCTTGGGGCATCCCTAACCCGCCGGACTCGCCTGCGCACGTTGCCTGGACCGGCGCCAGGGGCGTTCCGAGGACGGCTTCCTTGGTCGCGGATCGCTAACGCGACAGCAACTCACAAGCCCCAAAGGGGCAACTCGCGCGGCCCAAGGGGCAACTCACCGGGTCTCAAGGGGCAACTCGCGGGCGTGAAAGGGCAACTCGCGAGGGGGGTGAGCCGCCGTGCCCCGTGCCACGACCAGGCCGATCACGGAGCCTGGGCCAGGCCCGTGGCCGTCCACTGCGGGGCGAGAAGTCCGTGCAGGCCCGCGTAGGCGGGCACTTCGGGCACCGACCAGCCCTCGACCAGTTCGGGCGCCGGGCGGTACACCTCGACGGCCAGCGGGCGGCACACCTCGATCGGGTCGCGGGCGTCGGGGCCCCACAGCGGCACCGAGAGGTCGCCCGCGGGACAGGTGGACATCGCGCAGAGCAGGTCCTGTTCGGCGAAGAACTCGAAGAAGTCGCCCGCCGTGGCGGGCGAACCCTTCATGAAGTACTCGTCGTCGGCGTTGAGGCCGGTCAGGGTGAAGATGTTGAGCACATCGTGCACGTCGAACTCCGTCAAGCCGTACGGCAGCACCGCCCGGGTCAGGTTCGAGTGGCAGTGGAAGTCGAAATCCGCACCGGTCAGAATGCGGTTGACGTACGGGTCGCACCGCGCACCCAGCAGGTCGTGAACCCGGGCTCCGTCGCTGTCGACCCCGTACCAGTCGAGGGTGTCGTTCGTGATCGTCAGTAGCGGCCGCAGGTACGGCAGGGTGGACCAGAGGCGGTCGTACCGGGTCACATGGGCGCCCTGCAACTGGCGCGTGCGAGAGGTCCACAGCCGTTCCTTGGGGTTGTGCCGGTTCCACACGTTGAAGTCCCCGCACTGGGGACCCTCCGGGGTGGTCACCACACGGCAGAGGTGCCCGGCGGGCACCTCCCAGGCACGACCCGACCGGATCGGGACGACGAACCGGTCGACCAGCTCGCGCCCCGCCGTGTCCTCGGCCAGCCGGTCGTAGAAGGCGGTGTCGACGTCGAGCACCGTGCCCGTGACCGGCCGGTACATCGCGCTCGGTCCCTTGTCACTCATCTCGTGGCCTCATTCCCTCCGTGCCGACGCGCAGGATCCTCCACCCCGCGCGAACCTTGTCGCGTGTGCTCCTCCCGTCCGCGGCGGAGACCGTCAAGGACCTGACGTTCCGACTCCTCAAGGTAGAGCTGGAGCACGCCGACCGAGCGGGTCCTGCGCCCGTCGCGGAGAAGCTCGTACAGCTCGCGGTCCCGGGCCGCCCAGCCGCGCTGGAAGCCTGCCTCGTCGCCCGAGGCCGCCCAGGCCAGGCGAAGCTGGGCGAGAACCGTGCGAAAGAACTCGTCGAGCCTGCGGCTGCCCAGCATCGCGACCAGCGCCTGGTGGAAGCGCAGGCTGGCGGTGCCCGCCTCGCGCCACCGGCCCGCGCGCTCGGCCCGTTCCTTGGACACCACGGCCGCCTCCAGCCCGGCGAACGCGGCCTCGCCTGCCACGGCGCTCTCGGTCGCGGCCTGAACCTCGAGGACACGACGTGTGCGGTAGAGGTCGCGCACCTCGGACGCGGTGAGGGTGCGGACCGACGCGCCCCGGTTCCGCTGTTGGACGACCAGTCCCTCGGCGGTCAGCAGGCGAAGCGCCTCCCGCAATGTATTGCGGGAGATCTCCAAGTCGGCGGCGACGGACACCTCGCGCAGCGCGGTGCCGGGCGGCAGCGCCCCCTCCAGGATGCGCGTGCGCAGAACGTCGACCGTGCGCCCGGTCGCGCTCACGGCGTCCACGGCGGCGTAATCGTCCTGTCGCATGCGGACCACGGTACGGGCGATATTGCTCAACAATCAACCCGGCATCACCGCCACTGGAGGTGCGTTCGTAGAGCCAGGCCGGTACTCCTGTTGAACAAACGGACACTTCGCGGGATCACCAGTGGTGCCGACGTCCGTGTCGCGAGCGTGCGCGAGCCGCGCTGCTACTCTGCCGACCGAGGACCTGGGGGAGCAGAGGATGGGTACAGCGCACTCCGCGAACGGCGCGCATTCCGCGAACGCAGCCGGCTCCGCGAGCGCCGCGGATTCCGCGAACGCGGCGGACTCAGGGGACACCGCGCACGACACGGACGCGACCACCGGCGTACGGCGGCGAGGCCGGAGACGCTGGGGTGGCCGGGTCGCGCCCGGCCCGAGG
>NZ_KB912602.1:5822-12725 GCF_000383795.1 Saccharomonospora saliphila YIM 90502 | reverse complement strand
CGCGCCCGGCCCGAGGCCCGGTCGGCGTGGCGCGTCGGTGCTGCTGGCGCTGGCCACCGCTGCCCTCGTCGGCTGGAGTGCGTGGGACGAGTACGTGCCCGGCACCGGCTCGGCGCTGGTCACCCGCGTCGGCGTGGACATCCTGGTCGCGACGGCGGGAGCGGGCCTGCTCGCCGGCCTCGCGTTCGTCACGATCGGACGGTGGGCCGCCCTGCCGTGGACCTACCTGTGGACGTTGGTCACGTGCCTGGTGCTGCTGCTGACGCTCGGCTCGCGCTCCCTGCGCAGCACAGCGCTCCACCTGGGACCGGTGACCCAGCCCGTCTTGCGCACCCACGTGCTGGCGTTGGCGAAGTTCGAGCCGGTGAGTTCCGGTTTCGACCCCACCGACGTCCGGAGCGTTTCCCTGGTGTTCGACGCCGAGCGCGGCGGAGCGGTCCTGGTCGACGACATCGGCCTCGCTCCTGGAGTGCGATGACGGGCGCGGGAGGTTGGCGTTCGCCACAGTCGCGTGAGGAGGATGCGCGGGAGTGAGTTGCGTGCGGACACCGAGGACGCCGAGGTCGGGCGGCGGCGCCCCACGAGACCGAGCCGCCACGGCGACGCAACGCGATGCCGGTGCGTGTCAAGATCACTACGAAGGCGGTATCGCGGTGACCGTGGGTCAACGTAACGTGTGCCCGTATGTGTGCCGTCGACGGAGTTCAGCAGCAGAGTAGCCTCAGGAGTGCCGGTTGAGTCCTGGAATGATGACAGACGGCTATTTCATGACGAATGTACACCATCGTCTCCGCGACGAAGTCCGAGGTTTCGCGGAGACCGTGGTGCGGCCCCAGGTGGCCAACATGGAACAGTCCCGTTCGGTCGACCACGTGGTGTCGCGGCTGATCGCTGAGAAAGGGTGGATCGGCGTGACGATCCCACCGGAGTACGGCGGAATGGGGCTCGGGCACCTGGCCAAGACGATCATCATCGAGGAGCTGGCGCGGGTCAGCGGCGCGATGGGCGCGATGGTTCAGGCGTCCCAGCTGGGTGTCGCCAAGATCCTGCACTTCGGCGATGAGGCGCGGAAACAGCGATGGCTGCCCGCCGTGAGCAGGGGAGAATGCCTGCCGACGATCGCGGTCACGGAACCGGAGTCCGGGGGCCATGTGCTGGGCATGTCCATGACCGCCCATCGCGACGGAGACCATTACGTGCTGAATGGACGCAAGGTTTTCGTCGGCAACAGCCACATCGGCGACCTGCACGGTGTCGTGGGCCGTACCGGCCCCGGATCGAAAGGACTGTCGGCGTTCCTGGTCCCGTCCACGGCGCCGGGCCTGTCGCTGCCGGACCACGGGCCCGCCATGGGACTGCACGGATTCAGCTTCGGTGAGCTGGTGTTCGACGACTGCCGCGTTCCGGCGGAGTGCCTGCTGGGCTCCGAGGGGGACGGACTGAGCGTCGCGTACTCGTCCAGCACCCTCTACGGCCGGCCGAACCTGACGGCGGTGTCACTGGGAATCCATCAAGCCATCGTGGACGAGACGCTGCGGTTCGCCACCGAGCATCAGCGCTACGGACGGTCGCTCGGGGAGTTGCCGACGGTCAAGCAGAAGCTGGGCCAGCTCCAGTCGGACCTGATGACCGCCCGGCTCCTCGCGTATCACGCCGTCCACTTGCTGGACCAGGGCCTTCCGTGCGACGCGGAACTGATGAACGCGAAGCTGGTCAACGTCGAGTCGTCGCTGAACGCAGCGCGCACCGCCATGGAGGTGCACGCTGCGTACGGACTGTCCGCCGAGCGCGATCTGGAGCGTTTCGTCCGCGACGCCCACCACATCTACGCTCCGGCGGGCACGTCCGATGTCCAGCGGCTGCGGCTGGCCGAGACCGCGCTTGACCGGTCGCAGAGTCAGTGGTCGGTGCGGTTGTCCGACACCGTCCGGGCCAGCGGTGCCGCACTGCGGCACCGGGGCACTACCCGCGACGCTGAATCAGCCGCATGACCTCGGTCGCCATCGACTTCAGGGCGTCCAGCTCCGGCCGTCCCCACGGACGGGGTTCGGAGGCGACCGCGCAGATCGTGCCCAGCGCGGAACCGGTCTCCTCTTCGATCAACGGGACGCCCATGTAGGCGCGGATGCCGATCTCGTCGACCACGGGGTTGCCCGCGAACCGCGGGTAGTCGCACACGTCGCCGAGGATCAGCGCCTTTCGCCGCACCACGACGTGAGGGCAGTAGCCGTGGTCGCGGGCCATGACCCTGCCGGGCGAGGCTTGCGCCGCGGTCTGCGCGGCATCGAGCGCGCCGGCGTTGGAGGTGTCGGGAGTGTACAGGCCGGCGAAGTACTGTTGCTTCTCACTGATGAAGTTGACCATCGCGTACGGAGCGTCGGCCATCTCGGCGAGCCGCGCGGCGACCGAGTCGAACTCCGGGACCGGGCGGTCGCCGAGATCCAGCATCCGCAGCCGGTCGGTCCGCTGCTCGATCTCGGGGTCCAACGGCGCGGTCAGCAGATTGCGGTCGATGGGCAGTTCACTGTTCATGATGGGCTCCTGAGTGGGGCTGTAGGGTCTCGGCCGGGGCCCGGCGCTGCCGGGACGTGTCGAGAATGTTTTGCAGCAGCGTGACCAGCACCGTGCTGGTCGATTTGGTATCGCGGGCGTCGCAGCGGACGAGCGGCACGTGATCCTTCAACGCGAGCGCGGTGCGCACCTCGTCATCGGTGTACTGGTACTGGTCGCCTTCGAACTCGTTGACCGCGACGAGGAACTTGATCCCGCGCACCTCGAAGAACTCCACCGCGGCGAAGCAGTCCTGGAGACGGCGGGTATCGGCCAGTACCACCGCGCCGAGGGCACCCCGGGAGAGCTCGTCCCACATGAACCAAAAGCGATTCTGGCCGGGTGTGCCGAACAGGTAGAGCACCATGGAACTGAAGGACAGCGCCGGGTTGTCGACCGGGAACGTGATCCGGCCGAAATCCAGTGCGACGGTGGTGGTCGCCTTGTTCTCGATGCCGGCCAAACTGTCGACGCTGACACTGGCGGTGGTGAGGGTCTCCTCGGTGGTCAGCGGTTCGATTTCACTCACGGCGCCGACGAAGGTCGTCTTACCCACGCCGAAACCGCCCGCGACGAGAATCTTGAGTTGCAGTGGGAACTGCTCCTCATAGGCGCTTGAGGCCAGCAATCAATGCCTCCAGTACTTCCGGGCTGTTTGCGTACTCATGGTCGGCGGTGGGGGCACGCACGATCAGCGCACCTGATTGGATGAGATCCGACAGCAGCACCTTGGCCGCGATCACCGGTTGCCGGAGCTGTGCGGAGACCTCCGCGACCGAGGTGGGCTTGCGGCACAAGCGCAGCGCCTCGGAGTGTTCGATACCCAGCCACTGCTCGGAGATCGCTCCTCTGCCGGTCGCCTTGACCTGCGACATCAGATCGAGCGCCGTGCTCGGCGTGGTACGGCCGTTGGTCGCTGTGTAGGGACGGACCCACAGCTCGACGCGCTCGTTGTCCGTGTCCGGAGAGTCGTCGCCGCGACCGATCATGCCCACTGCGATCCGGCGCCCGCATTCGGGCCGGGCATCCTGTTGGGGGTGGCCAGATGAGCAGGCACCTGCTTGACGAGCATCTCGATCTCGTAGCCCATGACGCGGGGGTCGACCTCACGACTGGCCAGTACGGCCAGTGCGCTGCCGGCCGAGGCCGCGGCCACGAACAGCATGATGTCGCCGAGTTCCGTCACGACCTGGCGGAAACCCGAGCTGCCGGAATCGCCGAAGCGTGTGCCGACCTGGTACGCGAGCGAGCACATGCTGCTGGCGAGCGCAGCGAGGGTGTCCTTGTCGCTGTCGTCCATCCCGACCCAGTACTTGGGCAGACCATCGACCGAAAGCAGGACCGCGCTGCGTGCTCCGGGAACGGCGTCGACAAGCCGGCTGAGTAGTAAAGTCATGTCGGCCATGAGGTGGAATCCCCTTCGGTGTTCCATGCGTGCGGGTGCTGAGTTGCCTGGGGTGGCTGCGTTGCCTGGGGCTGCTGCGTTGCCTGGGTTGGTTGAGACTCCGGTGTCTCGGGCTGCGCCTGCTCGGCGCGACCGCGGCCTTCCAAAATGGAGGCCATCAGCGTGGGGTTGTGGCCCGGGAGCGACCGCGTCGGCTCCGGTGGCTCGCGGAGTTCCTCCCTCATGTACGAGCCGCGACGCTGGGGGAGTTCCGGACGATCGGGCCGGTTCCCGGAAGCCGGGCCGTGGTGGGGGGTGTGCGCGGCCGGACCGCCGATGCCGTTGTCGTCCTCGTCGGCGACCGTGCCGTCGTCAGCGTCGGACCGGAGCCTCGCGAGGGTTTCCCCACGCTTGCGCACCGGTAGTGCCTCCAGCGATCCGTCGTCGCCCTGCCGCTGGTCGCGGTGCCGGCCCGGTTCGTCGGGGAGAAGTCCGTTGCCCGTGCTCTCCGGTGTCGGTCCCTCCCCGCGGGGTGGCACGTGTCCGGCCGCCGGGACGGGCGCCGGTGACGCGTCGTGCGACTGCCCTTCCCCGGAACCGTGTGGGGAGGGGTGTGGGTGAGGTGCGGGCTGACGTGCCGGCGTGGCCGGGGCACTGGACGCGGGCGGTGTCGCCATCGGCGGGGACGCGGGTGGTGTCGCCATCGGCGGGGACGCGGGTGGTGTCCCCATTGGCGCGGACGTGGGTGGCGAGGTGTTCACGTCCACCCCGGACGGACCGGATGGTATCGAGGCGGGTGGCTCGCCGGAGGACACCGGCGGCACCGCGCGCGGCGACGGGTCCTGGTCGTCCCGCTCGCTCAGCAACTCGTGAGGGACCACAATGGACGTGTCCGTGCCGCCGAAGATGTTGGGTTGGAGCTCGGCACCGATGCCGTGCCGTTGAGCGAGAATCTTCACCACAGCCAGTCCGATCCGGCCGTCCTGGAGCAGCTGGCCGACGTCCACCTGGGTCGAGCCGTCCAGCAGCCGGTTGATCCGGGCGATGGCTTCGGTGGACAGCCCGATGCCGCGGTCCTGTACTTGGATGGCGAGTCCTGCCGTCACGGGATGCGCGCGAAGCATGACCTTCGGAGCCCCCGGGGTGGTGAAGGTGGTCGCGTTCTCCAGCAACTCCGCCAGGAGGTGGATGATCTCGGCGACCACATGGCCGCGGATGCGCACCTCGCGGATCGGCACGGTCGTGACCTGGGTGTAGTGCTCGATCTCGGCCACGGCGGCACGCAGCACCGCGTTGACCTCCACCGGGATGTCCGACCGGCGTTGCGGAGCCTCGCCACCCAGCACGGCGAGATTCTCGATCTGTCGCCGGATACGGGTCGCGAGGTGGTCGATGGCATACAGCGACTTGAGCAGCTCCGGGTCTTCGATCTCCTGCTCGACCTTGTCGATCCGGTGAATCAGTCGATTGACCAGCGACTGGAGCCGGTAGGCGAGCTTGCCGAAGACCTCACGCCGCAGTTCGGGTCCGGTGTCCCCGCCCCCGTCGGTGTCGTGACGGCCGGTGTCGTGACCCGGGGCGGTGTCATGGCCCTGGGCGGTGTCGTGACCGGGGGTGTTGTCGTGACCGGGGGCGGTGTCGTGACCGGCGGTGGTGGCCTGCCGGGGGTCGGGGCTCTGTCCGAAGTGGGTTTCGGTCGCGTTCGTCGGCGGCGCCGGGGGCGGTGGCGATACCGGCGTGCCGTCCGGCGCCGCTTCCCGTATCGCGGGGTGCTCGTCCACGCGTCCGGCCGGCGCCGGGCCGGGCCCGATCCGTACGGGACGGATCGCGTGGGAGACGAAGTAGGCCCGACCCAGCGCGGCGAGTGTCAGCAGAACGGAGCCGGTGGCGACGACGACCGAAGCCTGAGCTACTGACAGCCACGCCTGGCCGGCCATGACCGCACCGCCCGCGGCGAGGACGACGACCGAGGCCAAGGCGGCGAATGTCGTCGCAGCCAGCTGGGAGCGAACCTTCTCGCCGATGTCGACATACGCGGGGATGCCACCGTCCGGGTTCTGCCGATGCGGCAGCCCCAACGGCAGCCCGCGCGGCTCCGTAGACGCGTCCGGCGGTTCCAAGGCAGACATCAAATCCTTTCTGGCACAGGCAGAGTATTGGGGAAGAGCACATCCACCTGGGTGTGTTCGTAGTCGGACGGGCACCGACAGTGGCCGCGGCGCCGTGATGCTATCGCATCGGGCGATCCAGATCATCCGAACGTGTACCGGGTCCATCGCCGCACCACAAGTCCGCGGTCGCCGACGATGAGCGACTCGCCGCGGCCGTCGCCATCACGATCACCGGCGCCCGGAAGCCTCGTCGCCGTCCTCCGCATCCCCCGTCCCGCGCGGACCGGACAGCCGAGGGGCAGTGACGACAGCGGCGACGAACAAGGCCCTGACCCAGCGACGGATCGCCGGTCAGGGCCTCGAAGGACGATGTTTCGCGCGAGTTCGGTGGGCCCGGTGGGACTCGAACCCACACTGGCACGGACCTAAACCGTGTGCCTCTGCCAATTGGGCTACGGGCCCGGTACGCACGTAGCTTAGCGCCGACCCTCCGGGGACGGCGTGGCCGGTGCGGCGGTCGGGGCCGCTGTGAACTACCGTGACAGCCTGCGGACAGGACGCTGGCGAGGAGGACACGTGGCGCGCGACCCGGAGACGATCGAACGCGACATCGAGAAGGCCAGGCAGCAGCTCGCGACGACCCTGGACCGGATCGGGGAGAAGGCGAACCCGCAGAAGCTCGCGGACTCCGCTCGGGCGGGTGTCCGGAGCAAGCTCGACGAACCGAAGGTCCGCTACCCGCTCGTCGGCGCGGGTGTGCTGGTGGCCGTGCTCGTGGTGCGCAAGCTGCTGCGTTGATGGTGCGCATGCCGCTGCGCTGACCCGGGGGCAGTGCCGTCCGCCCGGCGCTGCCCCGCC
>NZ_KB912602.1:0-5722 GCF_000383795.1 Saccharomonospora saliphila YIM 90502 | reverse complement strand
CCGCGCGAGTGCGCTCAGCCCGGCCGCCGGGCGAGGTGGACGCGGTCGCGCCCGTGTTCCTTGGCCTCGTACACCGCGCTGTCGGCGGCCCGCATGAGCCCGTGCAGGTCGTCGGCGTGGCGCGGGAACACCGCGACCCCGACCGAGGCGGTACGCCCTCCCACGGTGATCCTGGCGCCACGCTTGTCGGTGGTCTCGACCCGCAGTGCCGCGACGGTCGACCGGATGCGTTCGGCGGCCTGGCGCGCCACCGTCTCGTCCGCCTCCGGCAGCACCAGCACGAACTCCTCACCGCCGAAACGGCCGACGACATCGGAGGGCCGGGTCACTCCGGTGAGTGCCTCGGCGACCCCGGCCAGGACGTCGTCACCCGCGGGATGCCCAAAGTCGTCGTTGATCCGCTTGAAGTGGTCGAGGTCCACCATGAGCACGGACAGTGTGCCGCCCGCCCTGCGCACACGGTTGAGCGCGCGGTCGGCCGACTCGGTCCAGCCCCGCATGTTGAGCAGTCCCGTCTTCGGGTCGGTGACCACGTCATCCTGGAGCTGTTCGAGCTCGGCGAGCCGGTTGAACACCACCGTGACCGCGGCCATGATCGCGACGGCGGGTGGCAGCACCACGAGCAGCACCGCGGTCACCACGCCCATTCCGGTGGTGAGGACCTCGAGCATGTTGTCGGCCGGGCTGCCGAGCACGGCGCGCGGTGTCGGCCGGGGCGAGCCGAGAGCGAGGATGCCGCCGACGTAGACCAGTTGCACGCCCTCGTAGACGACGGCGGCGAGCAGGATCAGGCCGAACTCGCGTAGCGACCCGGCCGCGTTCACGGCACTCCAGTCGTGCGGGCCCAGCGACATGTAGGTGAGGTTGGCCAGCGCCGCCGCCAGGCCGTGCGACAGCGAGGAGAAGACGAAGTTGTGCGCGGGGCGGCGGGCGGTGAACCAGCGCTGCACCCTGATCAGCGCGACCAGCAGCACCGCGAGCGTGGCAGGCAGCACCAGGGCGGCGGGAAAGACCCACACCGCGATCAGGTCGATGAGAACCGTTCTCGTGCGATTGCGCCTGCGCTCCTCCTGGCGCTGCGTGAGTTGGATGTGGACGGTCGCGCCCGTGGCGAGGATGCCGAACCGGAGCCACTCCGTGGTGGTCGGCACGGCCGCCTTGGCGAACGCAGCCGCGAATCCCGCCACCGCCAGCAGTTCCATCGCCAGCAGGAACACGACGAAGCGCCTCGGCCGCTTCCACAGCGCCCACCGCGCGGGATGCGGCACGCGAAGCCGTCGGATTCCCGCGTCCCCGCGACCCCCGTGGGGGCCGGTGCGCGGCTGTCCGGTCACGGTCCCGGTGTCCACCACATCCGGCGCCGGTCGCCACGGTGCCCGACGGTCGTGTGGTGACAGCGGCACTCGCCCGTCCTCCCGCCGGCGTCGGTGGCAGTTCGTGTGCGGTGGCGCGGGCTCGGCAGCGGTACCGGCCCCCCGGCAGTCCACATGATGGCAGCGCGCCGGGCTCCGGGCCCGTGGCCCGTGACGGGGGCGAATGCCGAGGTCACCTCGTGACTTCGGGTCCCTTGCCGGGATATCGTCGGCGGTGCCGGACTTCCCGGACCAACCGTGCATCGAGCCGTGAGGGAGGCGTTGGTGATGACCGGTCGTGACTTCTGAGCCTCACCCGGTATGGACCGCCCGGCACGGTCACGGGAGAACAGCCGTGGCGGGCCTGGACTTCTCGTCGGGAGTCGTGCACTCATCGTCGCCACGCAGTCGTCGGTACCTCTCGTGGTCCCCACCGTGAAGGAGGTGAGGCGAATGTCCGGTCGTGACTTCTGACTACCCGCACACCCTGTTCCCGACTCCGTTCACGCCGTGCCGGTAACGGCACGATCAGGTGGTTCCCGCCGTCGGCGGCCGGACCGGCACGGCCTCCCCGGGTCCCCGCGCGGCCTCCCGGGTCCCGCGCGGCGTGCCCGCGATACCGCCGCGCGGTATCCCCCGGCCGATCGCCGCTCACTCGTTCAGCGCAGTGTGGCGTCCGTTCGCCGAGCTGCCGGGCGCACCCCGTGTAGAGGACGCCGACACTGAAGGTGCCGGCGCCGTCCGGCCGGTGACACGACGGAGAAGCGGGCCCCGCGGCCCGCGGTGGGGAGACGACGCGGATGAGCGGAGAACTCGACGGCAAGGCGGTGGTGGTGACCGGTGCGGGGCGCGGACTCGGCGCGGCGTTCGCGACGCACGCCGCCCAGGCGGGCGCCTCGGTCGTGGTCAACGACATCGACGCCGACCTCGCCGAGCGCACGGCGGCGAACATCACCGCGCACGGGGGCACGGCGGTCGCCAGCGGCCACAGCGTCGCCGACCCCGCTCAGGCCCGCGCCCTGGCCGAGCAGTGCGTCGCGGAGTTCGGCGCCCTGGACGGCCTGGTCAACAACGCGGGGCTCAACTACGAGTCCCTTCCGTGGCGGGAAGACCCCGCGCGGGTGCGGGAGCTGGTCGAGACAAACGTGCTCGGCGTGATCTACACCGGCTCGGCCGCGGCCGAGCACATGGTGGAACGGGAGCGGGGCGGGTCGATCGTCAACATCTCCTCGGGAGCCTCCCTCGGCCAGCGCAAGCTGGGGACCTACGCGGCCAGCAAGGGCGCGGTGGCCTCGCTGACCTACTCGTGGGCGCTCGACATGGAGGAGGTCGGCGTCCGCGTCAACGCCGTGTGCCCGCTGGCGCACACCCGAATGGTGTGGAAGTCCGAGCGCAGCCTGCGCAACTGCCCGCCCGAGCGGACGCCCTCACGTGTCGCGCCGTTGGTGGTGTTCTTGCTGGCCGACGACTCACGAGGGATCACCGGGCAGATGCTGCGGTGCAACGGCTCCGAGTTGCACATCGTGGGACAGCCGTGGTTCAAGGAACCGATCGTGCGGCGACCGGCGTGGGACACCGACGGCGTGCGGCGCGTGTTCGACGAGGTGTTCAGCGCGCATCTCGAGCCTTATGGCATGGAGAAGCGCGTCCCGCCGACCCTGCGCGAGTGGACCATGAGCCCCGGCCACCCGTCCACGCGCAGCGCCTGACGCGGTCGTTGTCGTGCCGTCAAGGCCTCCTTCACTGCGTTGAGCGCAGGTAAGGAGGCCTTGACGGCGACGCCGCCGGGCGCGCGGGCGTCACATCTGGTAGAGGGACTCGATCTCGGATTCGTAGCGGCTGGAGATGACCCTGCGCTTGAGCTTGAGTGTGGGGGTGAGTTCCCCCGACTCGGCCGACCACGGATCGGTGAGCAGCCGGTAGCGCTTGATCTGCTCGACCCGGGCCAGCCGTTCGTTGGCGGCCCGCACCGCCTCGTCGACTTCGGCCACGACCTCGGGATGCGCGGCCAGGGCCGCCACGTCGCTCGCCTCGATGCCCCGGGTGGCCGCCCACGCCGGGGCGATTTCGTCGTCGAGCACCAGCAGTGCCGTGATGTAGGGCCTGTTGTCGCCCAGCGCGATGGCCTTGCCGATCAGCGGGTGCTCGGTGAGCAGGCCCTCGATCCGCGTGGGAGCGACGTTCTTGCCCCCCGCGGTGATGAGCAGCTCCTTCTTCCGGTCGGTGATCGAGACGAATCCGTCCTCGTCGATCGAGCCGATGTCGCCCGTGGCGAACCACCCGTCGGGATCGGTCGCCGGGGCGATGGACCCGTCCTCCCGCAGGTACCCGAGGAACACGATGGGCCCGCGCACCAGCAGCTCGCCGTCATCGGCCACGGACACCTCGACGTCGGCGACCGGACGGCCCACGGTGCCTGCCCGGAACGCCCCGGCGCGGTTCGAGGTGACCGCGCCGGTGGTCTCGGACAGACCCCACACCTCCTGCACCTCGATGCCGAGCCCGGCGAGGAAGTGCAGCACCTCGACCGGAATGGCCGCCGCCCCGCCCGAGGCGAGGTGCAGCCGGTCGAGGCCGAGCATCGTCCGCACGGGCGCGAGCACGGTCGCGTCGGTCTCGGCGATGCGCCGGGCCAGTTCGTCGGGCACCGGCTCACCCGCGCTGCGGAGCGCGTACCCCTGGCGCAGCAGCTCGCCGGCCGCCGTGAGCGCGTCGCGGCGTTCTGCCGGCGCTCCGGCGAGCATGTTCCGCATCCCGGCCACCATCTTTTCCCAGACGCGGGGGACACCGAAGAACGCGTTCGGCCGCACCCGGCCCAGCGCGGAGACGATCTCCGCCGGGTCGGCGAGGGTGTGCACGTGCCCGGCGTGCACGATCGGCATGTAGATCGACAGTTCCCGCTCGGCGATGTGGGCCAGCGGGAGATAGGCGATGTTGGCCATGTGCATGGGGGAGTCGTGCAGTGTGTGCAGCGCGACGGCCTCGTGGATGGCGTTGCGGTGGGAGAGCACGACGCCCTTCGGCGAGCCCGTCGTCCCCGAGGTGTAGATCATCGACAGCGGGTCGTCGGGCTTGATGTCGTCGGTGAGCCGCTCGAACGCCGCCGGATTATCCGCGTGCAGGTCCGCTCCGCGCTCGCGCAGGGCGGCGAAGCCGACGAATCGCGGGTCGTCGGCGGGCGCGGCGTCGGGGTCCAAGAGGACGATGTGTTCCAGGTTCGGCAGGTCGTCCAGTACCGGCCACCAGCGCGCGAGCTCGGCCTCGCCCGCCAGCACGGCGACCGAGGCGGCGCTGTGGTTGACCACATAGCGGATCTGGTCGCTGCTCAACGTCGAGTACGCCGTGCACGGGATCGCGGCCAGGTTGGCCGCCGCGAGATCAACGATGAGGTGCTCCGGGCGGCTCGGCGCCATGATGATCATCCGCTGGCGGGCACGCAGACCGAGATCGGCGAGGCCGCGCGCGACCGCGGCGACCTCGTCGCGCAGCGCGGCCCAGGTCAGAGTCTCGCCGTCCGGTTCGTCCAGCGAGGCCAGGGCGGGCAGGTCGGCGTACTCGTCCGCGTTGCGGCGCAGCAGGCGCGCCACGGTCTGTCCTTCGACCCTGCTCGCGACGGATGGCTCGGTGCTCAACGCTGTCCTCCTCGATCCGACGTCGATCCGCACCCTATGTAACGCGGATCACGATGAGGAGACACGCTGGACCGCGCTCAGACACGCGCGGGCCCCGAACCGGGGCGGAAGAACCGCGCGGTGACGGCGTGTCGGGTCACCCCACGCCGGGTACGTGCTCGGACATGAGCAAGGCCAGCGCGCGGACCGCCGCCCGGTTGCTGGAGGTGGCCGGGCGCACCTACGCCGACGAGGCCGGTATCCGGCTCGCCGACACGCCCACGGCGCTGTACCGGTTGCTGGTGCTTTCGGTGCTGATGTCGGCGCGGATCAAGGCCGATATCGCCGTCGCCGCAGCACGTGAGCTGTTCCGCGCGGGGTTGTCCAGTCCCCGGAAGATGCGGGATTCCGAGTGGCAGGAGCGAGTGGACGCGCTCGGCCGTGGCCACTACGTCCGCTACGACGAGAGCACGGCGAACACACTGGGCGAAGGGGCAACCCTGATCGAGGACACCTATCGCGGCGATCTGCGGCGGATGGCCGCACGAGCCGACCGTGATCCCCGCGCGTTGCGCCGCCTGTTGTGCGAGGTGCCCGGCATCGGCGCCGTGGGGGCGGACATCTTCTGCCGCGAAGCGCAGCAGGTATGGCCGTGGCTGCGGCCGTACCTGGACCGCAAGGCCCGGGAGGGCGCCGAGCGGGTCGGCCTGCCGCGGGACGCGGCCGCGCTGGCGGAGCTGGTTGACAGCGACGACCTCG
>NZ_KB912601.1:2468-5288 GCF_000383795.1 Saccharomonospora saliphila YIM 90502 | reverse complement strand
CCCCGGGCGGCGCTGACCGAGCTGCCCGCGCTGCTGCGGGACGGCTACGGCGTGCCGACCCCGGACGGCGTGCGGGAGGCCGTCGAACGCGCCGCGGAGCAGGCCCGATCCCCGTCCTACCGCGCGTTCAGCCCGGCGTCGCTCTCCCCCGACAACAACCTCGTCACCAGCACCGGCGTGCGCTTTCTCGACTTCGAGCACGGGTGTATCCGCGGCGCGCTCGCCGACGTGGCGCACCTGTGGGTGCCCTTCGCCTCCAGTGCGTCCCCGCTGGCGCTGCCGGAGGGGATGAGCGAGGTCATGACCGCCGCCTGGCGGGCCGAGGTGGTCGAGTTGTGGCCCGCGCTGGCCGACGACACGCTGCTGTCGAGCTACGCGTTGCAGTCCCAGCTCGTGCTGGTGTGGCTGTCGACCTGGCGGAACCTGCCGGGCCTCGACGCGCTGCGTGGCGCCGGGCCGACGAGCAGGGCCGCCGCGCTGGTCACCTGGTGGCGCGACCTGGCCCGGCACGCCGGCTACGAGCGCGACGAGACCGTCGCCGAGTACGCCACGGCGGTCGGCGACGCGCTCGACGCCCGCTTCGGGCCCCGCCTGGAACTCGCGCTGTACCCGGCGTTCCGCTGATCCACCCGGCCGGGCCCGGGTTACGGTCGTGGGGTGGAGCAGGACGAACTCTTCAGGGTGAACCCCGATCTCGCCACGCCGGACACCGAACCGTCGGCGCGCCCGGACGGCCGGGACACCCCCGGGGCCGGTGCCGGGATCGGCCAGGGGCCCGGTGACGTGCCCTCCGGCGCACCGTTGGCCGTGCGGATGCGGCCCCGCACACTGGACGAGGTCGTGGGCCAGCGGCACCTGCTGGGACCGGGCGCGCCGCTGCGCAGGCTCGTCGAGGGCTCGGCCCCCGCGTCGCTGCTGCTGTACGGGCCTCCTGGCACGGGCAAGACGACGCTGGCCGGGCTCGTCTCGACCGTGACGGGCAGGCGCTTCGTCGCCCTGTCCGCGTTGTCGGCCGGAGTGAAGGAAGTGCGCGGGGTCATCGAACACGCCCGGCGCAGGCGCCGGTACGAGGACGAGGACACGGTGCTGTTCATCGACGAGGTGCACCGGTTCTCCAAGACCCAGCAGGACGCGCTGCTCGGCGCGGTGGAGGAGGGCACCGTGCTGCTCGTGGCGGCCACCACCGAGAACCCCTCGTTCTCCGTGGTCTCCCCGCTGCTGTCCCGGTCGCTGGTGTTGCAACTGCGCCCGCTCACCGACGACGACGTTCGCGACCTGCTGCTGCGGGCCGTGACGGACGAGCGCGGTCTCGGCGGCACCGTCGAGCTGGCCGACGACGCCCGCGAGCATCTCGTGCGCCTGGCCGCCGGGGACGCCCGCCGGGCGCTGACGGCCCTCGAGGCCGCGGCCGAGGCGACCACCGCCACCGGCGGTTCCGTCGTGGGTCTCGCCACAGTGGAATCTACTGTGGACAAGGCGGCGGTGCGCTACGACCGGGACGGCGACCAGCACTACGACGTCATCAGCGCGTTCATCAAGTCGATCCGCGGCTCGGACGTCGACGCGGCACTGCACTACCTCGCGCGGATGATCGAGGCGGGCGAGGACCCGCGCTTCGTCGCCCGCAGGCTGGTGGTGCACGCCAGCGAGGACATCGGCCTCGCCGACCCCACCGCGCTGCAGGCGGCCGTCGCGGCCTCGCACGCCGTGCAGTTCATCGGCATGCCGGAGGGCAGGCTCGCTCTCGCGCAGGCCACGATCCACCTCGCCACGGCGCCGAAGTCCAACGCGGTCATCACCGCGATCGACGCCGCGCTCGCCGACGTGCGGGCCGGAGGAGTGGGCACCGTGCCGCCGCATCTGCGCGACGGCCACTACGCGGGCGCGGCGACCCTCGGCCACGCGCAGGGATACCGCTACCCGCACGACGTCGCCGAGGGGGTGCTGGCCCAGCAGTACCCGCCGGACGAACTCGTCGGCCGCGACTACTACGACCCCGGGGGCCACGGGGCCGAACGCACCCTGGCCGAGCGTGTGCCCAAGCTGCGCCGAGCGATCCGGGGAGGCGATCGGTAGCGTGTGACGACGCGCGGTAGCCTGACCGCGGAGTCGGCGTGGTCGGACGAA
Source organism: Saccharomonospora saliphila YIM 90502 (assembly GCF_000383795.1). GTDB lineage: Bacteria > Actinomycetota > Actinomycetes > Mycobacteriales > Pseudonocardiaceae > Saccharomonospora > Saccharomonospora saliphila. The sequence goes on along the minus strand of NZ_KB912601.1, from coordinate 3,161 downwards.
ATCTCGAGGAGGGCATGTGTCGGCAGGGCAGATCGCCGCAGTGATCGCCGCGGGCGCCTTCGTGTTGCTGGTGTTGTTCCTGGCGATCGCGTTGGTCAAGCTCGGCCGCACACTGGACGAGGCCACCATCGCCATCCGGAAGGCACATGAGAACACCGACCCGTTGCTGCACGGGGCGAACGAAACGATCACGCACGTGAACACGCAACTGGAGCGGGTGGACGGCATCACGTCGAACGCGCAGACCGTCTCCGGTAACGTCTCGGCGCTGTCGTCGGTGTTCACCGCCACGCTCGGCGGTCCGCTTGTCAAGACGGCCGCGCTCTCCTACGGCATCAGCAAGGCCATCCGCGCACGCCGCAAGGGCAAGGCCGACGAGGGCAGGCATGCGCGGCGGCGCGGGAAGAAGGGTGGTAGGCGATGAGGCGGCTGTTCTGGCTCGGCGTGGGTGTCGCCGTCGGGGTGACGGCCTCCCGCAAGGCCACCGAGACGGCTCGCCAGGCGACTCCGGCGGGGTTAGCCTCGAACGTGGGTGAGGCCGTGCGCGAGCTCGCGGGTGCGATCGGCGCGTTCGGCGCCGACGTGCGCGTCGGGATGAGCGAGCGTGAGCGGGAGCTGGACGAGTTCGTCGAGCGGCGTTCGGCTCTGCCCGGAACGGCGGCGCGCGGCCACGTCCCCGCCGGGCGCGAGCAG
>NZ_KB912601.1:0-2368 GCF_000383795.1 Saccharomonospora saliphila YIM 90502 | reverse complement strand
ATGCGGGGCGGGACGGGCGGCGCTTTCGCGGGGCGCACAGGGCTGTCACCAGGCGCACGCTCGGGCGGCGCGTCGGGCGCGGCCGGAGGCCGGTGTCCTAGCGTGGTCGGCATGCGCATCGCGATCCTCGACGACTACCAGAACGTGGCCCTCGACCTCGCCGACTGGGATTCGCTGCGGGCCGAGGTCCTAGTGTTCACCGACCACATCGCCGATCCCGACGAACTGGTGCGCCGTCTGGCGGGGTTCGACGTCGTGGTGGCGATGCGCGAGCGCACGGCCTTCGACGAGGCGGTGCTGGCGCGGCTGCCGGACCTGCGCCTGCTGGTGACCACGGGCGCGCGCAACGCCGCCATCGACGTGGCCGCCGCCGAGCGGCACGGTGTGGTGGTGTGCGGTACCGGCTACCTGCCGCACCCCACGGTGGAGCTGACCTGGGCGCTGATCCTGGCCGCGCGGCGCAACCTGGAGGCCGAGACCCGCGCGATGCGCGAGGGCGGCTGGCAGACCACGCTCGGCACCGGCCTGCGTGGCGGCACGCTCGGCCTGCTCGGGCTGGGCAGGCTCGGCTCGGAGGTGGCCCGTGTCGGGCAGGCGTTCGGCATGCGCACCCTCGCGTGGAGCCACAACCTCACCACCGAGCGGGCGGCCGAGCACGGTGTCACGGCCGTGTCCTGGGAGCGGTTGCTGGCCTCGTCGGACGTGGTGTCGGTGCACCTCGTGCTCGGTGAGCGCACCCGGGGTCTCGTCGGCGCCGACGCGCTGGCCGCGATGAAGCCCACGGCGCTGCTGGTGAACACCTCGCGAGGCCCGATCGTGGACGAGGACGCCCTCGTGCGGGCGCTGCGCGACGGCACGATCGGCGGCGCGGCACTCGATGTCTACGACCGCGAGCCGTTGCCTGCCGACCACCCGCTGCGCGCGGAACCCCGCGCGCTGCTCACCCCGCACATCGGGTTCGTGACCCGGGACGTCTACGAGGTGTTCTACCGTGACGCGGTCGCCGACATCGCCGCCTACCGGGCGGGGGAGCCGGTGCGCGTGCTGCGGCCCTGAAGCGCCGCGGGCCCGGCCGCGCTCAGCCCAGCTCGGCGAGGAGCGCGTCGGTGAACTCCGGCCACACCCGCGCGGCCCACGGGCCGAACGCGCGGTCGGTGAGCGCCACGCAGGCCAGTTCCGCTTGCGGGTCCACCCACAGGAAGGTGCCCGACTGTCCGAAATGGCCGAAGGTGCGTGGTGAGCTGCGCTTGCCGGTCCAGTGCGGATCCTTACCGTCGCGGAGCTCGAAGCCGAGGCCCCAGTCGTTCGGCTTCTGGTGCCCGAATCCGGGCAGCACGCCGTCGAGCCCGGGGAAGGCCACTGTCGTCGCGGTGTCGAGTGTGGACCGGTCGATCAGGGTCGGGATCTGGAGTTCGGCGGCGAACACGATCAGATCGTCGAGTGTGGACGACGCACCCGCACCGGGCGAGCCCTCCAGTCGGGTGTCGACCATGCCGAGGGGCTGGAGCAGCGCCTCCTTCTGGTACTCGGCGAAGTCGATCCCGGTGTGGGCGGCCAGGGCGTCGGCGAGCTGTTCGAAGCCCGCGCTCGAATACAGCCTGCGCCTGCCCGGTGCCGCGTACACCGTGTGCTCGTCGAAGCCGAGCCCGGCCGTGTGGGCGAGCAGGTGCCGGACCGTGGACCCGTCGGGGCCCGCGGGGGTGTCCAGCTCCACGGCCCCTTCCTCGACCGCGACGAGCGTCGTGTAGGCGGTGAGCAGCTTCGTCACCGACGCGAGCGGGAAGACCCGCTCGTGGTCGCCGTGGCTCGCCGCGACCGTCCCGTCGGGGCGGACCACGGCCACGGCGGCGTTGTCCACGGGCCACTGCTCGATCAACCGCAGGCTGTCCATGTCGCCCCACTGTAGCCGCGCGCCCCCACCCACCCGCGAGTTGCCCCTCCAGGCCCGCGAGTTGCCCTCACAAGCTCGCGAGTTGCCCCTCCAGGTTCGCGAGTTGCCCCCGCAGGCTCGCGAGTCCCCGCACCGGTGCGCGGGCGGGACCGCGCGGTTCGCGGCAGCGGCCGGGGCTCGGGGCGTTCAGCGGTGGGGCAGATGCTCGGTGAACCAGCCGGCGGCCAGCTCGGCCACCCGTTCCAGCGCACCCGGTTCCTCGAACAAGTGCGTGGCGCCCGGGATGACCTGGAGTTCGCACGGCGCGGCGAGCCGGGCGGCGGCCTGCTCGTTGAGCGGTAGCACCCGCTCGTCCCGTCCGCCGACCACGAGCAGGGTCGGGCACCGCACCTCACCCAGAGCCGCACCCGCCAGATCCGGCCGCCCTCCCCGGGAGACCACCGCCCGCACCAGCTCCGGCCTGCGCGCGGCGGCGAC
>NZ_KB912600.1:89646-91431 GCF_000383795.1 Saccharomonospora saliphila YIM 90502 | reverse complement strand
GGCGCGGCGCCAGGCGCGAGCGGACCGAGTCGCCACCCGCCCGGGTCAGGGCTTGCGCGCGACCAGGCAGCCGAAGAGCTGCTCGGTGGCCGTGAGCGGGCGCAGCGCCGGACCGTCCGGCCACCACCGGTCGCACGGGACCAGTTCGGGCGTGTGATCCGGACCGGGCGCCACGATCTCCCAGTCACCCGCCAGCCGCTCGATCTGCTCGCGGGTGCGGAACGTGCCGGAGCCCATCGCGCTGTTCAGCGCGACCTGCTCCAGCCGCCGGGCCGTGGGCGTCAGCTCCGGGTCCTCGGGGTCGAGCAGGTGGGAGAGCACGAAGTAGGAGCCCGAGGGCAGAGCGTCGAGGTAGCCGCGCACCATCTCCGCACACGACTCGTCGCCGTAGTGGTGCAGCGTGCTGACGTGCAACAACGCCACCGGCTGGGAGAAGTCGAGCGCTCCGGTCACCCCGGGATGACCGAGCACGTCACCGGGGGTGAAGATGTCGGCGTCCACCATGCGCGTGCGCTCGTCGCTCGCCAGCAGCGCCTGCCCGTGGGCGAGCACCACCGGGTCGTTGTCGACGTAGACGACGGTCGCCGTCCGATCGACGCGCTGCGCGATCTGGTGGGTGTTCTCCGCGGTGGGCAGGCCCGAGCCGCAGTCGAGGAACTGCCGCATCCCGGCGTGCAGTGCGAGGAACCGCACGGCCCGGACGAGGAAATTGCGGTTGGCCCACGCCATCTCGCTGATCTCGGGAGTCACCGCGCGCGCCTGTTCGAGCACCTCACGGTCGATGGCGTAGTTGTCCTTGCCACCGAGGGCGGCGTCGTAGACGCGAGCGATGCTGGCCCTGGTGTCGTCGACCCCGACGGGGACCGAACTCGGCGCGGGCACGGGAGCGGATGACTCGCCCACGGTTCCTCCTTGGCGTGCTCCGGACGCGGACGGTGAACAACCTACCGCGCCCGACACGCCGTCGGCACCGGCCTTCCCGGTAGTCGATCTTCGACGATCGCGACGGCCCGGAGTCCGCCGGGCTACCAGGCCGAGGAGAGGTCCGCGTGCCCCCGCACCCAGGTGTGCATCACGATGCCCGCCGCCACACCGGCGTTGATCGAGCGGGTGGTGCCGAACTGGGCGATGGAGACCACCAGCGAGGCGGCACGCTGTGCCTCGGGCGACAGGCCCGGCCCCTCCTGACCGAACAGCAGGACGCACTCCCTCGGCAACTCGACCGTCTCGACGGGCACCGCCCCCGGCCGGTTGTCCACCGCGACCACCGTGAGCCCGGACGCGGCGGCGAACTCGGCAAGGCCGGAGACCTCGGGATGGTGGTACAGGTGCTGGTACCGGTCGGTCACCATCGCCCCGCGCCGGTTCCACCGGCGCTTGCCCACGATGTGCACGGCCGAGGCCGCGAAGGCGTTGGCCGTGCGCACGACCGTGCCGATGTTGTGGTCGTGCTGGAAGTTCTCGATCGCCACGTGGAACGGGTGCCGGCGGGCGTCCATGTCGGCCACGATCGCCTCTCGCCGCCAGTACCGGTAGGCGTCGACCACGTTGCGCCGGTCCCCGTGGTCGAGCAGCTCGGGGTCGTACCGCTCGTCCGTGGGCCGCGGGCCCTCCCAGGGACCCACGCCGACCTCGGCGTGCGCGGCACTCCACTCGGTGGGTCCCGGCGTCTCGATCACAGCACCATTGTCCCCGCCCGCGCTCGCACCCCGCGTGGCCCTCCCTGACCCGGCCGCACTCAGCGGCCCGTCCGGTCGTGGGCGCGCGGTGCGGGTGCCGGACCGT
>NZ_KB912600.1:83512-89546 GCF_000383795.1 Saccharomonospora saliphila YIM 90502 | reverse complement strand
GCCACGGTGCCCGAGCGCCGCGGCGCCCTGGTTCCGGAGCGCCAGCGGCGCCCTGGTGCCCGAGCGCCGCAGTGCCGAGGCCGCGACGTGTCGAACCCCGCCCGGAGGAGCCACACATGACCGTGTCGCCGATGCGCCTGTCCGAGTCCACAGGCCACCCTCCGCCACCGGAGCGCACCTTTCGTCCCGAGTTGCAAGGCCTGCGTGCGCTGGCCGCCGCTCTCGTGGTCGTCTACCACGTATGGCTCGGACGAGTATCGGGCGGCGTCGACGTGTTCTTCGTGGTCTCCGGGTTCCTGATCACCGGGCAGCTGTACCGCGCCCGCACACGCGGACGGATCGAGTTCCGGCCGATGTGGGGCCGCATGATCAAACGCCTGTTCCCGGCGGCCCTGACCGTGCTCATGGTCACGATGGCCGCCGCGGTGCTGGTGCTGCCCGAGCACCGGTGGTTCCAGACGATCCGGGAGATCGTCGCCTCCGCGCTGTATCTGCAGAACTGGCAGCTCGCCGCGGACTCGGTCGACTACTTCGCCCAGCACAGCACGGCCGGCGTCGCGCAGCACTTCTGGTCGTTGTCGATCCAGGGCCAGTTCTACCTCCTCTGGCCGGTGCTGGTGACGGTCGTCGCCCTGGCGGCACGCCGGATGGGGTGGAGTCTGCGCGGCGCGTTGCTCACCGCGCTGTCCGGCGTCTTCGTGATCTCGCTGAGCTACTCGGTGTGGTTGACGGCCGTCAATCAACCGCTGGCGTACTTCACCTCACTCACGCGAGTGTGGGAGTTCGCGTTGGGCGGCCTGCTGGCGTTGGCGATCAACGCGATCGTCCTGCCGAGGACGCTTCGCCTCCTGCTCGGCTGGGTCGGCGTGGTGGCCCTGGTGGCCTGTGGCCTGGTCTTCCAGGTCGGCAGCGTGTTCCCCGGCTACGCGGCGCTGTGGCCGACGCTGGCCGCGGCGCTGGTCCTGCTGGCCGGTGCCACCGGCAGCCGTGCCGGAGCGGACCGGTTCCTCTCGGCGCGTCCGCTGGCCTATCTGGGCGATGTCAGCTATGCGCTGTACCTGTGGCACTGCCCGGTACTGCTCTTCTACCTCGCCGTGCGCGACCAGGAGGACGTGGGACTCCGCGGCGGCGCCGGCGTCATCGGGCTCTCGTTGCTGCTGGCGGTGCTGACCTACCACCTCATCGAGAGCCCGGTGCGGCGATCCCGCATCGGAGTGACAACGCGGTGGGGCGCCTACCGGTTCGGTGTGATGACGTTGATTCCGGTGCTCGTCGCGGCGGGTGCCTGGCAGCTCCTGAGCGTGCAGCGGGCTTCCTTCGCGTCCGACCGCGCGGAGCATCCCGGAGCCCGGGCGCTGGCCGCCGGAGGTCCCATCCTGGACCTCGAGCGGTCGGTGGTGCCCCCCTTCGCCGCGCTCCCCGACGAATTCGCCAACCACTCGTCCGAGAACTGCCACCGCGATCCCGAGTTCGACGAGCTGCAAATGTGCGTGGTCGGTCCGCGCTCCGCGCCCGCGCGAAGGCTGGTCGTGGTCGGCGACTCCCATGCCCAGCAGGTCGTCGCCGGGCTCATCCCGGGCACCCGGTCGCGGGACTGGCAGATCACCACGATGCTCAAGGGCGGCTGCCCGCTGACCGCCACCGCGACCGACACCGGCTGCGCGGAGTGGAACGAGGCCGCGGTCCGCGAGATCATCGAGATGAGGCCGGACGCCGTCGTCACCATCGCGACCCGCGACGTCCGGGTCGGGCTGACGGAACGGACGCCCGAGGGATACGTCCAGCAGTGGCGCCGGATCACGGCAGCCGGAATCCCGGTGGTGGGGGTCCGGGACAACCCCCGGTTCGACTTCAACCCCCCGAGCTGCGCGCAGAAGCACGGCCTCGACGCCTCGCGGTGCGGCAGACCGCGGGCCGAGTTGCTCGCGCCGGAACCGCCCTACGCGCGGGTTCCCGATCTGCCCGGCACCGTGTCCTTCGTCGATCTGAGCGACTTCTACTGCACCGACGACTTCTGCCCCCCGGCCATCGGCAACGTGTTCGTCTATCTGGACGACAACCACGTGACGAAGACCTACATGGAAACGCTGGCCCCGATGTTCGAAAAACGCCTGATCGGCGCGCTCGACTGGGAGGACGACCGTGTCACGACACCCGCTCCACGCTGACAGGCACCGCGCGAGGTCCGGCTCGGAGGTCCTGAGGGGCAGGCGATGACGAACCAACCGATCAGCCCCATCCCGGAGCTGGCTCCGCCCCGCGAGGCCCCGCCCGCCGTCGTGGAGATGGTCGAGCACATCCGGCGCACCTGGCGGCTCGCCCGACGACACGAAGCCGACATCGCCCGCGACTTCTACACACTGCTGTTCACGCTCGCGCCCGAGACCCGCGACTTCTTCCCGGCCAGCATGCAGGCCGAGCAGGGCCGCGTCGTGCGCGAACTCGTGCACATCCTGCACCTGGTGGACCGGCCGGACGACCTGGCGCCCTACCTGCACCAGCGGGGCCGGGACAACCGCCGGTTCGACATGCGCCCCGAGCACTACGAGGCCATCGGCACCGCCCTGCTCGGCGCGCTGCGGCAGGCGCTCGCCGACGACTGGACCCCCGAGGTCGAGCGCGCGTGGGCGGAGGCCTACACCCTCGTGGCGCGCTCGATGCAGGAGGCCGCCGACGAGTACGGCCACCAGCCGCCGTACTGGACGGCCACCGTGGCCGAGCACTTCCGGCTGAGCTGGGACCTCGCGCTGATCCGGGTGGAGCCGCACGAGCAGATCCCGTACGAGGCGGGCCAGTACTTCAGCGTCGAGGTACCGCAACGCCCGCGCCTGTGGCGCCACCTCTCGCCTGCCAACGCCCCACGCCCCGACGGCTCCCTCGAATTCCACGTGCGCGCCGTCGACGGCGGCTGGGTCTCCCGGGCGATCGTCGGGCACACCCAGCCCGGCGACACCTGGCACATCGGCCCGCCGCTCGGACGGCTCTCGGTGGACCGGGAGGGCGGGCGGCCGGTCCTGATGATCGCGGGCGGGACCGGGGTCGCACCATTGCAGGCGTTGGTCGACCAGCTCGGGCAATGGGTGACCAATCCGCCGGTGACGTTCTTCTACGGCGGCCGCACCAGGACCGACCTCTACGCGCTTGACCAGCTACGCGGGCTCGCCACGACCAACCCGTGGCTGACGGTGCGGCCGGTCGTCGAGCAGCCCGACGGCGTCCCCGGGTTCGAACAGGGCACTCTCGCCGACGCCGTGACGCGCCGGGGACCCTGGTCCGACCACGACATCCTGATCTCCGGCTCCCCCGCCATGATCAAGGGCACGGTGTCGCGGATGCTGGTGGCGGGCACCGCTCTCAACCAGATCCGCTACGACCCCTTCGCCCTGGACTGACCCACCAGCCCTGTTGACGAGTCGTCAAGGCCTCCTTGCCTGCGTTGAGTGCAGTCAAGGAGGCCTTGACGACATGCCAACAAGAGGGGGTGTCAGCGGCGGCCGGGTTTCCAGACCACCAGGGCGTTGCGGCGGGCGGGGACGAGGTCCTTGCGGTAGGAGGCATGGACCGCGGCGGCGGCCTGTTCGGCGGCGGCGTAGGCCGTCGCGATCTCCTCGGTCAGCTCCGCGACCCGCTGCTGCAACGCCTCGACCTGGTTCTCCAGCTCGATGATCCGCTTGATCCCGGCGAGGTTGACGCCCTCCTCCTGGGAGAGCCGCTGCACTTCGCGCAACTGCGCGATGTCCCGCAGGGAGTAGCGCCTGCCGCCGCCCGCGCTCCGGCCGGGGCTGACCAGCCCCAGCCGGTCGTAGGAACGCAACGTCTGCGCGTGCAGCCCGGACAGCTCCGCTGCCACCGAGATCACGAACACGGGGGTCTCCTCGTCCGCCCCATGCGGCAGACCTCCCGCCAGACCGGCACCACCGAACATGCACGCCTCACTCCCTGTCGGTCAACAGTGCGGTGATCTCCGGGCGCGGATCGGTGTCCGCGACCGCCTCGGCGTAACTCTCCAGCGCCCTGCGGGCATCGTCGCCGAGTTTAGCGGGGACCACAACCTGAATCGTGACGAGAAGATCACCCTGCGTACCGTCGCGCTTGGCGATGCCCTTTCCCCGGACGCGCAGCACCCGGCCGCTCGCCGTGCCCGCGGGAATCTTGAGCGAGACCTTCGACTCCAACGTCGGCACGGTGATCGTGCCGCCGAGCGCCACCTCGCTGAAGTCGACCGGCACCGTGATGGTGAGGTCGTTGCCCGACCGGCCGAACACACTGTGCGGGTTGACGTGCACCCGGACGTAGAGATCGCCCGCCACGGCGCCGCCGCGCCCGGGCTCGCCCTGGCCTGCCAGCCTGATCCGCTGGTTGTCGTCCACCCCGGCCGGGATGCGCACCGTGAGCGTGCGCGTGCGCGTGCTGACGCCCTCGCCGCCGCACTCGGAGCACGGGGTGTCGATCACCGTGCCCCGGCCGCGGCAGTCGCGGCACGGCTCGGAGAACGCGAACGCGCCCTGACTCCGGTTCACCAGGCCGGCACCCGCGCAGGTGGGACAGGTGCGCGGCGACGTTCCCGGCCGCGCCCCGTTGCCGTGGCAGGTGCCGCACGTCGCGGGGCTGGACAACCGCAGCGGCAGCGTGGCACCACGCACCGCCTCGGCGAAGTCGATGCGCACGTCGGTTTCCACGTCGGCGCCGCGCTGTCCGCGGGCCGCCGTCGTGGGACCGCCACCCCGGCGGCCGAACAGGTTGCCCAGCATGTCGCCGAGGCCACCGAAGCCGCCACCACCACCGCCGGTCTGGCCGAAGATGTCGCCGAGGTCGAACCCGCCGGCGCCACCCGGGCCACCGGGGCCGCCCGCGCCACCGCCGGGGAAGCCGAACCCGCCCGGTCCGCCGGAGCCGAAGAGGCTGCGCGCCTCGTCGTACTCCTTGCGCTTGTCGGGGTCCGACAGCACCCCGTAGGCCTCCGAGACCGCCTTGAACTTGCGCTCGGCCTCCTCGTTACCCGGGTTGGCGTCCGGGTGGTTCTCCCGGGCCAGTTTCCGGTAGGCCTTCTTGATCTCGTCGGCGGAGGCGTCGGAGGAGACGCCCAACTCACGGTAGAAATCCTTGCCGATCCACTCTCTCGCGCTCATCGGGCGTCCCCTCCCTCCGGCGTGTCGTCAGCGCGCGTTCTCATCGGTGTCGACGGGCAGTTCGCCACCGACCGGAGGGTCGATGGGGCCGTCGGCGGAGCCCGCACCGGCGCCGTCACCGGGCGTGGCCTGCGCGGGCTCGTGGTCGGTCACGGCGACCAGCGCGGCGCGCAGCACACGGTCGCCGAACCGGTATCCCCGGCGCAGCACCGTGCTCACCGTCGGGCCGTCCACCTCCGGCGAGGTGTCGTGCTGCACGGCCTCGTGCACGCTCGGATCGAAGGGTTCACCCTCCTGGCCGAACGATTCGAGGCCGGACTTCTCCAGCACACCGACGAGCTTGTCCGCCACGGCCTTGAACGCGCCCGTGAGGTCGCCGTGCGCCTCGGCCCGCTCGAGATCGTCCAGCAGCGGGAGCAGATCGCCCACCACGGACGCCTTGCCCGTGTCGGCCATGGACTCCCGCTCACGGTCCACCCGCCTGCGGTAGTTCGCGTACTCGGCCTGCACCCGCTGGAGGTCGGCCGTGCGCTCCTCGAGCTGCCGCTCCACCTCCGACGCGGGTGCGACGGCCTCGTCCACCGTGCCCTCACCCGCCGACGGGCCCGGGGTGCCCGCCTCGGCGAGCACCTCCCCGGCCTCGTCGACGATCGTGCCGGCTCCGGCGTCCGGGGCCTCGCTGCCGTCCTCCCGGCGGAGCTCCCCGGTCTCGGGGTCGATCTTCCGGCGGTCCCGCACGACCACTGGCTCCTGTTCCGCCTGCTCGATGTCGTCGCGTTCGGTCACTTCTTGTCGTCCTCGTCGACGATCTCGGCGTCCACGACGTCGTCACCGCTCTGGCCCGACGAGGCGCTCCCGGACGTGCCGCCCGCGGCACCGGCCGCGCCCGCGTCCGCGCCCTCGGC
>NZ_KB912600.1:61543-83412 GCF_000383795.1 Saccharomonospora saliphila YIM 90502 | reverse complement strand
AGACGGCGGCCTCCTCGGCGGTCTCGCCGATGCCGTCGGGGCCGTGGAAGAGGCGCTGGCCCCAGCCGGTGAGCCGCGCGGGGTCGAAGTCGTGGACGAGGTCGAGGTAGTCGACGCCCCCGCTGTTGCCGCTCCACGACCAGCCGAGGTAGCCGACCCCCAGTTCCCCTCGTCGTCGCCAGGATCGCGTCCTCGTCCGGGTCACCGTCGGAGTGCCGGTGCCCGAACTCCCCACCATGATCGGCAGACCGGCTCGGGTGAACGCGGTCAGGTAGTCCCGCACCCTCCACGCGGTGTCGTACACGCCGTACATGTGCACCGAGAACACCGTGTCGCGCGCGGGGTCGCTCGCGAACACCTCGGCGGCGTTGTCCCGCATGCCAAGAAGCTCACCGTCACCCGGGTCGCGGCACTCCGCGGGCGTGAACTCGGCGGGAACGCGGTCGCGGCGTTCCAGCGCGCGACGAAGGCCGACGGCGCCGACAAGTCGGGCCTGACCTCGCTGACCTACGCGGTGATGCTGAACTACGCCAGTGACGCCGCGATGGCGGTGGCACTGGCCAACACCTTGTTCTTCGCCGCCAGCAGCGGCGAGAGCCGGGGCAAGGTGGCGCTCGTACCTGCTCATCACGACTCGCCCCGTTGGCCGCCGAGTTCAGCTTCTCCATCGACTCGCGGATCTTGGCCGTGTCGGTGCCCTTGAGCGCCTCGTTGGCCTCGTCGATCGCGGTCTTGACCTTGCCCTTGAGCTCGTCGTCCAGCTTGTCCTCGTTGTCCGAGACGAACTTCTCGGTCTGGTAGACCAGCGTCTCGGCCTGGTTGCGGGTCTCGGCCTCCTCGCGGCGCTGCTTGTCCTCCTCGGCGTGCGCCTCGGCGTCCTTGACCATGCGGTCGATGTCCTCCTGCGGCAGCGCCGAGCCGCCGGTGATGGTCATCGACTGCTCCTTGTTGGTGCCGAGGTCCTTCGCCGTCACGTGGACGATGCCGTTGGCGTCGATGTCGAAGGTGACCTCGATCTGCGGCACGCCGCGGGGGGCGGGCGGGATGCCGGTCAGCTCGAACATGCCGAGCTTCTTGTTGTGCGCGGCGATCTCGCGCTCACCCTGGAACACCTGGATCTGCACCGACGGCTGGTTGTCGTCGGCGGTGGAGAAGATCTCGCTCCGCTTGGTCGGGATCGTGGTGTTGCGCTCGATGAGCTTGGTGAACACGCCGCCCTTGGTCTCGATGCCCAGCGACAGCGGGGTCACGTCCAGCAGCAGGACGTCCTTGACCTCGCCCTTGAGCACACCGGCCTGCAGCCCGGCGCCGACCGCGACGACCTCGTCCGGGTTGACGCCCTTGTTCGGCTCCTTGCCGCCGGTCAGCTCCTTGACCAGGTCGGCGACGGCGGGCATGCGGGTGGAGCCGCCGACGAGCACCACGTGGTCGATGTCGCCGACCGAGATGCCCGCGTCCCGCACCACGTTGTGGAACGGCGACTTGGTGCGCTCCAGCAGGTCGGAGGTGATCCGCTGGAACTCGGCCCGCGACAGGTTCTCGTCGAGGAACAGCGGGTTCTTGTCCGCGTCCACCGTGATGTAGGGCAGGTTGATGTTCGCGCTGCTCGAACTGGACAGCTCGATCTTGGCCTTCTCGGCGGCCTCCTTGATGCGCTGGAGCGCCATCCGGTCCTTGGTCAGGTCGATGCCGTGCGAGGCCTTGAACTTGTCCACCAGCCAGTCGACGATGCGCTCGTCCCAGTCGTCGCCACCGAGGTGGTTGTCACCGCTGGTCGCGCGGACCTCGACCACGCCCTCGCCGATCTCGAGCAGCGAGACGTCGAACGTGCCGCCGCCGAGGTCGAAGACCAGGATGGTCTGTTCCTTCTCGCCCTTGTCCAGGCCGTAGGCCAGCGCGGCCGCCGTCGGCTCGTTGACGATGCGCAGCACGTTGAGCCCGGCGATCTGGCCCGCCTCCTTGGTGGCCTGGCGCTGGGCGTCCTCGAAGTAGGCCGGGACGGTGATGACCGCGTCGGTGACGTCGTCACCGAGGTAGGCCTCCGCGTCGCGCTTGAGCTTCATCAGCACGCGCGCGCTGATCTCCTGGGCCGTGTAGGCCTTGTCGTCGATCTCGGTCTTCCAGTCGGTGCCCATGTGCCGCTTGACCGACCGGATGGTGCGGTCGACGTTGGTGACCGCCTGGTTCTTCGCGGGCTGACCCGTGAGCACCTCGCCGTTCTTGGCGAAGGCGACCACGGACGGGGTGGTCCGCGACCCCTCCGAGTTGGCGATGACCGTCGGCTCGCCGCCTTCAAGAACGGAGACGACCGAGTTGGTCGTGCCGAGGTCGATGCCGACCGTTCGCGCCATCGTGTCTTTCCCTCCTGCTCACCGGCCGCCTCCTATGCCGGCGGCCGGGTCGTGTGTCGTCTTCTGTGGTCTTGTCGTCCGCTCGGTGTGGCGTGACGTCCGCGCGTTCCCGCGCGCCGGCACCGGGACACCGGGTGGCCGGCCGCGTGCGCGGCGCCCGGCCGAGCCGCGGGTGCCGTCCTTACCTTGAGCCGGACTCACTCAAGTTGTATCCGGTTCGGCGAGGTGTCGTCAAACCGGAGTTGAGTGGTCGCCACTCAAGGTTTCTGCCTCTGCCAACGTCCGACCGTCGCGTGTTGTTCCCGCGTCACCCACGTTCCCGCCGTCCGGTCCCGCCACTCCCACGGACGAGGGCGTGGCACCGCACGGGCGCCTCGCCCCTCCGGGCGCTCCGGCGCGTGCATCACTAGCCTGGCTCCCGGCGAGAGGACGCACGGCGAGCGTGCGGACACGACGCGAACCGGAGGTTGGTATGACACGAGCCCAGAACCCGTACGACTCCCTGCCGCACGTGCCCTCGTTCACGCTGCGCAGCGACGACGTCGCCGAGGGCAGGACGCTGCCGGTGCCACAGCGCAGCGGCATCATGGGCGCGGGCGGCGAGGACCGTTCGCCGCACCTGGCCTGGGACGGGTTCCCCGCGGAGACGAAGAGCTTCGCCGTGACCTGCTTCGACCCGGACGCCCCGACCGGCAGCGGATTCTGGCACTGGGCGGTGTTCGGCATCCCGGCCTCGGTCACGGAGCTGGCCTCCGGCGCGGGAGACGAGCAGGGCTCCGGCCTCCCCGACGGCGCGACGACGCTGAAGGGTGACGCGGGCGTGCGGCAGTACCTCGGCGCGGCCCCGCCCCCGGGGCACGGCGAGCACCGCTACATCTTCGCGGTGCACGCGCTCGACGTCGCCGCGCTGGAGATCGGGCGGGACGCCACGCCCGCCTTCCTCGGCTTCAACCTGTTCGGCCACACCCTCGCCCGCGCCACCCTCACGCCGGTGTACGAGATCGAGGGCTGAGCACCGAACGCGGGCCCGGCCGCGCCACGCCGGTCCGTCAGCGGCCCCGTCACGGGGGCACGGGCCGTGGCATGCTGACCGGATGCGCATCGGTCCGCTGGGTCGCCTCCTGTTGACGCTCGGTATCGCCGGTGCCGTCACGGCACTGTCCGGCTGTGGCGCCGAGGACGGGGCCACCGGCCCGGGCGCGCCGGAGAGCCTCGGCATCGCCACGACGTCGACGGCGCCGCCTCCCGACGACGGTGGGACGGCAACGCACGGCGGCACCGGCCCCGACGGCCCGCCGCGGCACGCGGACAATCGCGGCTGGCGGCAACGCGCGGAACTCTCGTCGGCGGACCGGGCCCGCGCCGAGGACGCGACCGAGCGCATCCTGGACGTGCTCGCGCCGCTGCGGCAGGAGGGTGCGTTCGCGCCGGATGCGGTGGCCTCGGCGATCGAGTCGGCGGGGTTTCCCGGTGACGCGATCACCACGGCCCCCGTGCGCCGTGCCCGGGGAACCTCGTTCGGCGTGCACGTCGGTGACGCGGGGTGCGTGGTGGGCACGGTGCGGCCCGACCGCCTGAGCGCCGAGCCGAAGGGTGCCGCCGCGGAGTTCGGCTGTCTCGAACCGTTCTCGCACTGAACGGTGAGCGGTACCAAAGCGCCCCGTTCGGTATCACCCGGCGCTGGCCGGGCGCGTGGCCGGTTCGTATGCTCGGGCCAGCCGGATCGCCCCACGTCGTGGTGCGGGGCGAACGACACGGGCCCGGGCGCCGCGCGGGCCGCGAGGACGTCGACCGGCAGGGCGGGAGGTGTGCGATGAGCGTCGATGGCCCACAGGAGCGTGGACTGGTCGGATCGGCCCGGCGCGCGTTGCGGGTGCTGGAGATCGTGGCCTCGGAAGGCGACGGCGTCACCGCCAAGGCCGTGGCCCGCCGGGCGGGGTTCACCCTGTCGACGACCTACCACCTGCTCAACACACTGGTGCACGACGGCTACCTGGTCCGGCTCGGACACGGGCGCGGGTTCGGCCTCGGCTACAAGCTCGGCCCCCTCTACGAGCGGCTCTGCTCCGAGCTCGACGTCGATCAGGTCGTGCGCGACGAGCTCAACGCGCTGCACCGCAAGGCCGGGGCGGCGGCCTACTACACCGTGCTGCGGGACAACGACGTCGTGGTGGCGGCCGTCGCCGATTCGCCACGGCATCCGCGCGCGCGGCCGATCGACTTCGGCTTCCACGAGGCCGCCCACGCCACCGCGTTCGGCAAGGTGCTGCTGGCCTCGCTGCCGCCCCGGCGGCGCCGGGAATACCTCGCCGGCGCGGGGATGCCCCGGCTGACCGAGCGCACGACCGTCCGGATGGGCGAGCTCGACCGCGAACTCGACCAGGTACGGCGGTCCGGATACGCACAGGACGTCGAGGAGTTCCAGCCCGAGCTCGCGTGCGTGTCGGCTCCCGTGCGCGGCGTGGAGGACCGCGTCACCGCCGCGATCGCCTTCTCCATGCCCGCGACGGCGTTCCTCGCGCGCCGCCACGACCTGCACCGCCACGCCCGCGAGGCCGCCACCCGCCTGTCGGTCCTGCTACCGCAGACCTCGTGAGCCGGACCGGCGAGGCGCGCGTTACCTCGGCTTGAGCAGGTAGTCCACGACGGGGCGCAGCTCCTCCGGCGTCGGCGGCTCGTCGTCGATCAGGCCCTGGATGAGCAGACCGTCGATCCCGGCGAGAAACGCGCGGAACGCCACCTCGTCGTCGTGGCGCACCATCGAGGTGAGCACGTCGAGCCAGCGTCGCGCGGCGGGACGCAGCTCCGGCCGCCGCGAGGCCAGCAGGTACAGCTCGTACTCGGCCATGGTGCGGCCCCGCCGGGGGCCGATCGCCTCCGCGAGCAGGGTGGCGACCTCC
This sequence comes from Saccharomonospora saliphila YIM 90502, assembly GCF_000383795.1. Classification (GTDB taxonomy): domain Bacteria; phylum Actinomycetota; class Actinomycetes; order Mycobacteriales; family Pseudonocardiaceae; genus Saccharomonospora; species Saccharomonospora saliphila. The sequence goes on along the minus strand of NZ_KB912600.1, from coordinate 78,161 downwards.
TCGGCGCCCCGGCTGCCGCGCGAGCGCGCGCGGTCGATCATCCAGTAGACCTCGGTGGCCATGTCCCGCGCGCACGAGAGCAGGGTGGCGATGAGCAGGTCGTCGAGGCTGGCGAAGTGATACGTCGTCGAGGTGGTGGGAATCCCGGCCTCCGCGGCGACACTGCGGTGCGTGACGCCCGCGACGCCGTCGCGCTCGATGACGCGGAGCGTGGCGTCGATGATCTCGCTCCGGCGCTTCTCGCCCTTGGCCTTGCGCCCGTCCGCCCGGCGCCTCACCGCGCACCACCCAGTTCGAGCAGCACCACCCCACCGATGACCAGCACGAGCCCGGCGACCATCAACGGAGTCATGCGCTCATCGAGGAACAGCGCACCGACCAGCGCGACCAGCGCCACGCCCGCGGCGGCCCAGATCGCGTAGGCGACGCCGACCGCCATCCCGGCGCTGAGCACGCGGGCCAGCAGGACGAACGCGAGGGCGTAGGCGACGATCACCACCACGGACGGCCAGAGTCTGCTGAACCCGTCGGAGAGCTTCAAGGACACGGTGCCGGTCACCTCGGCGGCGATCGCGGCGGCGAGCAGGACGTAGACACCCATGACTGCTAAAATACCTGAACGATCGTCCCACTAAAGTCGAGTCGTGCACCACATCCGTGGGACGTGCGGCCGGCCGATGGGTTACTGATCAGTAGAAGCCACTACTCTCAGCCGAACCCACCACGAAGTCCCCGAACCGAAAGGCCCCGATCATGGGTGCACCGCAGCTCGCGATGGGCGCGATCGGCGTCGCCGTCAGCCTCGTCGCCTGGTTCGTGTTCGTCTCCGGCGTCCTGCGCCAGTTCCGCATCATCCGGCTCGGCCAGCCGGATGGCACGCGGAACGGTCCGTTCGTGCCTCGGATGCGCACCCTGATCACGGAGTTCGTCGCGCACACCAGGATGAACAAGTTCCGCAACGTCGGCCCGTGGCACTGGCTGGTGATGTGGGGCTTCCTGCTCGGCTCTCTCGCGCTGTTCGAGGCCTACGGCGAGATCTTCGTTCCGGAGTTCGCGTGGCCGATCATCGGGCACTGGGCGCCGTGGCAGCTCCTGCTCGAACTGCTCGGCCTCGGCACCGTGCTCGGCGGAGTCGCGCTGGCGGTCATCCGCCAGCGCAACCACCCGCGCCGCGCCGCGTTGCAGTCCCGGTTCGCGGGATCGAACTTCGCGGCGGCCTACTTCGTCGAGGCCGTGGTCGTCATCGAGGGTCTTGGCATCCTCGGCGTAAAGGCGTTCAAGATCTCCAGCGGCATCGAGGACCCCGCGCTGTGGACGAGTTTCGTCACCCAGCCGCTGGCGGCGCTGCTGCCCACCAGCGCCGTCGCCGTGTCCGTGATGGCGTTGATCAAGCTGCTGTCCGGCATGGTGTGGCTGGCCGTGGTCGGCCGGAACCTGACGTGGGGTGTGGCCTGGCACCGGTTCAGCGCCTTCGTCAACATCTACTTCAAGCGCGAGGACGACGGCGGGGTCGCGCTGGGTGCGCTCAAGCCGATGATGAGCGGCGGCAAGCCGATCGACTTCGAGGAGGCCGACCCGGAGACCGACGTCTTCGGCGCCGGACAGGTCGAGGACTTCTCCTGGAAGGGCTGGCTGGACTTCTCCACCTGCACCGAGTGCGGCCGGTGCCAGTCGCAGTGCCCGGCGTGGAACACCGGCAAGCCGCTCTCCCCGAAGCTGTTGATCACCCAGCTCCGCGACCACGCCTACGCCAAGGCGCCGTACCTGATGGCGGGCGGCAAGAAGGACATGACCGGCGAGGAGATCGGCCTCACCGGCGACAACCCGCACGCCGGGATCGACGTGCTCGCCCTGGCCGAGTCCGAGCGCCCGCTGGTGGGCACCGGGGACGACGGTGGTGTGATCGACCCGGACATGCTGTGGTCGTGCACCTCCTGCGGCGCCTGCGTCGAACAGTGCCCGGTGGACATCGAGCACGTCGACCACATCGTCGACATGCGCCGCTACCAGGTGATGATCGAGTCGAACTTCCCGACCGAGCTGAACGGGATGTTCAAGAACCTGGAGAACAAGGGCAACCCCTGGGGTCAGAACGCCAAGGACAGGCTGGCCTGGGCCGAGGACCTCGACTTCGAGGTGCCCGTGTTCGACGGCGAGCTGGGCGATGCCGAGTACCTGTTCTGGGTCGGCTGCGCGGGCGCGTTCGAGGACCGCGCCAAGAAGACCACCCGCGCCGTCGCGGAGCTGCTCCACCACGCGGATGTGAAGTACACCGTGCTCGGGCCGGAGGAGACCTGCACCGGCGACCCGGCACGCCGGGCGGGCAACGAGTTCGTGTTCCAGATGCTGGCCCAGCAGAACGTCGAGGTGCTCAACTCGGTGTTCGAGGGCGTCGAGCAAAGCAAGCGAAAGATCGTCGTGACCTGCGCGCACTGCTTCAACACACTGGCCAACGAGTACCCGGAGCTGGGCGGCACCTACGAGGTCGTCCACCACACGCAGCTACTCAACCGCCTGGTGCGTGAGAAGCGGCTCACCCCGGTGGCGCCGATCGCGGAGGACGTCACCTACCACGACCCGTGCTACCTCGGCAGGCACAACAAGGTCTACGAGGCCCCGCGTGAGCTGGTCGGCGCTTCCGGTGCCGCCATGCGTGAGATGCCCCGGCACGGCGACCGCTCGATGTGCTGCGGTGCGGGCGGTGCGCGCATGTGGATGGAGGAGCGCATCGGCAAGCGGATCAACGTCGAGCGCGTCGACGAGGCCCTGGGCACGGCGCCGTCGAAGATCGCTACCGGCTGCCCGTTCTGCCGGGTTATGCTCACCGACGGCGTGACCTCGCGTCAGAGCGACGGAGCCGCGAGCGAGGACGTCGAGGTCGTCGACGTCGCGCAGCTGCTGCTCTCGGCCGTCCGGCGCGGACAGGAACCGGTCGGGGCGGGTGCGCCCGCCGGGTCCGCCGAGATCGGCGGGGAGGCCGAGGCCAGCGGCAGGGCGGACGTGCCCACCGACCAGGTCGCGACGGGCACACCGCAACCGGACGAGGACAAGAAGTAACACAGCGTGACGTCGGGGGTCGTGAACGGGCGACTGATTCTTGAATACTTCCAAAGTTCGGTCACGACCCCCACGAAGCGGTGACTCCCGGTAGCATAACCCTCTCGCAGTCCACGATCGCCCTGAGGCGAGAGCACGATGCGAGGCGGGCACCGCATGAGTACCTCGGACGACGACCTCGGCCGTCGCGACGAGCGCACCGGCGCTCGGTTCCGTGACGTCCCGGGCGCGCTCCCGAAGCCGGAGCGGATCGTCATGTCACCGCACACGCCCCCCGGCGACGCCGATGACGGCGACGACGGGGGCGACGACGGAGAGCGGCACCGGCTCAGGGCGCGACCGTACGTGCTCACCAAGGGCCGCACCCGCGCACGGGACGACCTCGCCATCGAGACGCTCGTCTCGACCGAGCCGACGGCGCCGTGGCACCGCAACCTCGGCTCGGAGTATCAGGCCGTGCGCAGGCTCTGTACCCAGCCGAAGTCGGTGGCCGAGGTCGCCGCCAATCTGGCCGTCCCGCTCGGGGTGGCGCGCGTGCTGATCAGCGACCTCGCCGACACGGGCTTCGTGCGGGTGCACACCGTGCGGCCCAGCGCGAGCGGCCGCCCGGACGCCGATCTGATGCACCGCGTGCTGGCCGGTCTCCAGCGGCTCTAGCCGAAACCGCCCGGGGGCGAGCACACAACACCGCCACCGCTCCACCCGGCACACCCCGCCTCTTGCCTGAAGTAATGAATCAGTGCTTCACTTCTTCTCGTGGTCTACCGCCGCACACCCGCCGTGCAGGCACGGCTCGACGCCCAGCGCAGCGCGATCCTCGACGCCGCCGTCGCACTGCTCGCCGAGCACGGTTACGCGGGGTGTGCGATGACAGCCGTCGCGGCGCGGGCGAAAGTGGCGACCGGAACCCTCTACCGGCACTTCCCCGGCAAGGCAGAGCTCGTCGCCGAAGTGTTCGACACCGTCGTCGGCCGCGAGGTCGAGGCCGTGCGCGACGCCGCCGCGGTGCCCAGCGACGCCGGACAGCAGGTGGTCGCGGTGGTGCGCACCTTCGCCACCCGCGCGCTCAAGCAGCCCCGGCTCGCCTACGCCCTGCTGGCCGAACCCGTCGACGCGCCGGTGGAACGACGGCGCCTGGTGTTCCGCCGCGCCTTCCGGGACGTGATCGCCGACCGGGTTCGCGGTGGCGTGCGCGAGGGCACGGTGCCACCACAGGACGCCGACACCACGGCCGCCGCCGTCGTCGGCGCGGCGGCCGAGGTCCTCATCGGCCCGCTCACCCGGGGCGAGGCCGACGCCGTCGACGAGTTGTCCGCCTTCACCCTGCGTGCGTTAGGAGCCCGCCATGCCGTCGACCCATGACGTGGTCAACCAGGTCCCCGCGCTCGTCGGTCACGACGTCGCCGACGACCCCGCCCTGCTCGACGCGCTCCGCGCGCAGGACGCGAGCTGGGCCGAGCCGGAGGTGCGGGAACTCGGCAGGCTCGCGGGCGGCGAACGCGCGCAGGAGTGGGGCAGGCTCGTCAACGAGAACCCGCCCACCCTGCGCACCCACGACCGGGTGGGCCACCGGATCGACGAGGTCGAGTTCCACCCGCACTGGCACGACCTGATGTCGGTCGCCGTCTCCCACGGGCTGCACGCCGCGCCCTGGCGCGACGACCGGCCCGGCGCGCACGTTGCCCGCAGCGCGAAGTTCTACGTGTGGAGCCAGGTGGAGGCGGGCCACACCTGCCCGATCTCGATGACCTACTCGGCGGTGCCCGCGCTACGCTCCAACGCCGACCTGGCCGCCGCGTTCGAGCCGCTGCTTGCCGCCACCGAGTACGACTACGGCCTGCGCGCACCGAGCGGGAAGCGCGGCCTGATCGCGGGCATGTCGATGACCGAGAAGCAGGGCGGCTCGGACGTGCGGGCCAACACCACCCGGGCCGAGCCGTGCTCGGACGGCAGTTACGCGCTCACCGGGCACAAGTGGTTCACCTCGGCGCCGATGTCGGACGTGTTCCTCACCCTGGCGCAGGCCCCGGGCGGGCTGTCGTGCTTCCTGCTGCCCCGGGTGCTGCCCGACGGCACGCGCAACCGCATTCACCTGCAACGCCTCAAGGACAAGCTCGGCAACCGCTCGAACGCCTCCGCCGAGATCGAGTACGACGGCGCCATCGGCTGGCTCGTGGGCGAACAGGGACGCGGCGTGCGCACCATCATCGAGATGGTGAACAACACGCGGCTCGACTGCGTCACCGGCTCGGCCGCCGGGATGCGATACGGCACGGTGCGGGCCGCGCACCACGCGCGGCACCGCACGGCCTTCGGCGCACCACTGGTCCGGCAGCCGCTCATGGCGAACGTGCTCGCCGATCTCGCGGTCGAGGCCGAGGCCGCCACCATGGTCGCGCTGCGGCTGGCCGGGGCGGGCGAACGGGCGCTCGCCGGCGACGAGCAGGAGGCGGCGCTGCGGCGGCTGGGGCTCGCGGTGTCGAAGTACTGGGTCTGCAAACGGGCACCGGCACACGCGGCCGAGGCTCTCGAATGCCTCGGCGGCAACGGCTACGTCGAGGAGTCGGGTATGCCCCGGCTGTTCCGCGAGTCACCGCTGTCGTCGATCTGGGAGGGCTCAGGCAATGTCGCCGCGCTCGACACGCTGCGGGCCATGACCCGCGAGCCCGGGTCGGTGGAGGCGTTCTTCGCCGAGGTCGACCAGGCGGCGGGAGCCGACGCCCGGCTGGACGCCGCCGTCGCCGACGTGCGCGCCGAACTCGGCGACCGCGACGCGGCCGAGTTCCGCGCCCGCCGCGTCGTCGAACGCCTCGCGCTGGTGCTCCAGGGTTCGCTGCTGGTGCGGCACGGCGACAAGGCCGTCGCCGACGCGTTCTGCGCCTCCCGCCTCGGCGGCGACTGGGGCGTCGCCTTCGGCACGCTGCCCGGCACGGTGGACACGGCCACGATCCTGTCCCGCACCGAGACCGACCTCCAGCGGTGAGGGCACGGGCTCAGTAGCCGAAGGTCTGCGTCCAGTACCAGCCGGAGGTGTTGACGCCGACCCCGATGGTGGTGATCTCGCAGTTGAGAATGTTGCGGCGGTGCCCGTCGGAGTCCATCCAGGCGTTCATCACCGCCTCCGCGCTGGACATCCCCATCGCGATGTTCTCGGCCGCGGGGCGCGGATATCCCGCGTTTTCGATCCGCTCGTCGAACGTCGTGCCCTCGGGGGAGGTGTGATCGAGGTAGTCCCGCTCGGCCATGTCGTCGCTGTGCCGCTGGGCGGCCGTGGCGAGCCTGTCGTCGGCGCGCACGGGTGCGCATCCGGACCGGGCACGCCGGTCGTTGACCAGCTCGACGACCTCGCCCCGCTCCGAGGAGTTGGCCGCGCCCGGCGTGTCGGGCTCCGGTGTGGCGCCGTCCGGGGGCGTGTGCTCGGGTTCGGGCGCCTCGGACGTCGTGGGCGTGTTCGGGTCCGGGGACTGTGCCGCCGGGGTCTCCGACGACGTCTCGTCCGGGTCGTGCCCGGTGGACGACGCGGTGGTGCTCGCGGTCGAGGTGGTGGTGTCGGCGTCGGACGGCGGCTCGGGGTCCTCCGTCGTCGTGGTGGTCGTGGCCGGGTCCGCACCTCCGCCGCCGGGCGTCTCCGCACCGGGTGCGGGAGGCCGGGACAGGGCGACCTCCGCCTGCTCCGAGGGCTGTCGCCAGATCAGGTGACCACCGGCGGCCGATACCACGCCCACGAGCACACTCATCATCACAAGCAGTGACTTGATTCGCGAGCTCGGGGTAGACACAGCCGGGCAAGTTACCACCGACGCGTGAGTTATCAAAACGTGATGTTTTCGTCAGTTCGACGTGGGAACGCCGGGCTCCGACGAACGAGCCGCCATCCGTGGCGGGATCAGCGCCGGGTGTCCACGCGGTCGAAGTTGCGGTAGGCGCGGCTCGGGGTGGGGCCGCGCTGGCCCTGGTAGCGCGAGCCCGCCTCGGCCGTTCCGTAGGGGTGCTCCGCGGCGCTGGTGAGCTGGAACAGGCAGAGCTGCCCGATCTTCATCCCCGGCCACAGGGTGATCGGCAGGTTCGCGACGTTCGACAGCTCCAGCGTGATGTGCCCGGTGAAACCGGGGTCGATGAAGCCCGCGGTCGAGTGCGTCAGCAAGCCGAGACGCCCGAGCGACGACTTGCCCTCAAGCCTGCCGGCCAGGTCGTCGGGCAGGGAGAACACCTCGAACGTGGAGGCGAGCACGAACTCGCCCGGATGCAGCACGAACGGGTCCTCGGCGTCGGCATCCTTCTCCACCAACGAGGTGAGTTCGTCCTGACGCAACTGCGGGTCGATGTGGGTGTACTTGCTGTTGTCGAACACGCGGAAGAAACGGTCGAGGCGCACGTCCAGGCTGGACGGCTGCACCATCCCCGCATCGAACGGGTCGACCTCAAGCCGCCCGGATTCGAGCGCCTTGCGCAGGTCACGGTCACTCAACAGCACGCCGACCACCCTATCCGGGGCTCCGCCGCGGCTTCCGTCCCCCGTACGCGGGCTCACCGGGACGCCTGCGCGGCATCCCGCCGAGCGGTGGCGGAGCCGGGCTTGGACGACAGACGAGCGGATCGCGGCACGGCGCGCGTGACCCGCCCGCGTCACGCGGCGCGGTTCTCCGGCGTGCGCAGGTGCCGGGCGTAGGAGCGGTCGGGCGGGACGAGCGCGCCCAGCATCTCGGCGTAACGCCGTCGTGCGAGCGCGCCGAGGTGTTCCTGCACCGCGGTCGCTCCGGGCAGCCGCCGACGCACCGTCTCGGCGGCGAAGTTGGTCGCGGCACCCGCCAGAACGGCGGCGCGGGCGATCGGGTCGTCAGGAAGACCGAGGTAGTCCGCGTTGCCCCGGCCGAGCACCAGCCTGCTGATCGCGGTGTGGACGCGCACCGAGAGCTGGGCGGCGACGGAACCGAGCGGGCCCCGTCCCCTGCCGACCTCCGCGTGCGAGCGGACCAGCGCGGCGGCAAGGCGCTTCGAGTCCTCATCCGGGATGAACTCGGTGACCGCGATGAGCCAGAGCAGCCGCCAGGCGTCGTCCTCGGTGGCGGGCAGCAGGGCCTCGTCGACGCCCATCAGCCAGCCGACGTAGCGCCACAGGTGCAGGATGTCGGCGCGTTCGGCGTCGCTGTAGCGGACGCCGAGCAGGCGCATGCCCACCAGGTAGACGAGTGAGAACAGCAGCAGCGTGCCCACCGTCTGCACCTGGTTGATCGGCCGGTCCCAGGCCGCGTAGTCCCAGTCCGGCCTGCGGTTCATGGCGGCGCGCACGTGGGCGTGCACCAGACGCACCCGCAGCGCGGAGGCGTACCCGCGGCCGCCGTCCCGGAGCGCCCCTGGTGTGGTGACGTCGAGCCACCACTGCGTCGTCTCGATCAGCCTGCGGCTCGCCGCGTACTCGATAGCACCCGTGCCGACCAGCGGCTTCGTGGCGCGCGAGGCAAGGTAGCCGCCCATCAACGCCATGTCACCGAGCGGGAAGAGGCTGAGCACGCCCGTCCGCACGATCGCGCGTGCGCCGCGGTCGATGCGGTCGTGGTCCACCCAGTACGGGGTGCGCCGCACCGAACGGAAGAAGGAGACCAGCTGCGGCGGCGGGTCGTCGAGGCTGTCGACACCGTGGGCGAGCGCGTGCTCGAACAGCGCCCGGCCCTCGCCGGGGGGTCGCTCGCGGAACAGCGCCACGACGGCGTCGGCCTCCGGGTCCTCGGCCTGGGCGAACTCGCGGAGGCGGCGTAGCTGCGGCTCCGTGCACCGGATGTCGCCGGGCGCGAAGAGCAGGGTGGCCAGGCGCAGCCCGCCTTGGCGGAGCAACTCCGGTTCCGGCAGCCGTTCGTCGGACCCGATGTGAGCCATGCACACCACCCACCTGCGGGGAACCACTCGATGACAACAAGTGTTGTCACTTCGAGCCCACACGGTCAAGCGACGCCGACAGGGACTCGGGCGAAAACCACGCCAGCGGGCCGACGCGGGCGTGGGTCGGGGCGGGGAGGTGCCGACCCTGCCACCGCGCCGCCGAGGCGTGGGCGAGGGGCGTCGGCCCCGCTTGCCGACGGACGATCACGGCGTTGTATGATGGGTCGCGCCGTGCGGATGTAGTTCAATGGTAGAACATCAGCTTCCCAAGCTGAGAACGCGGGTTCGATTCCCGTCATCCGCTCCACCAAGAAACCCCCAGGTCACAGGCTCGCCAGAGCCGACCTGGGGGTTTCGTCGTTCGCGACCAGCCGCGGGCGTGCCATTGGTGTGTCCCCGCGTCTCGGAGGTCGCGGATGTGCGGCCCCTCGGCCTCCGCGTCATCCACCTCGCCCGCTGTTCGGGTACCGACCACCGGGTAGAACTCGGGCCGACGCTCACACCCCCGCATACTTTCTGTCATGCCGCGACGATCACCCGAACCCGCCGCGCTCCGGGCGGCAGCCGACCATGCCGGCCCCCACGCCAAGGTTGAGCACGCGCGCCCCCTCGCCGGAGGCTCGCACGCACGCACATGGCTGCTCCGCACGGCGAACCCGGCACTGGAGGTCGTGCTGCGTGAGTTCCCGGCAGGGGACCCCGCCGGTCCGAACGAGGCGCGCGTCCTCACCACCCTGGACGGCCTCGGGAGCCTCGCACCCCGACTGATAGCGAGCGCGGCCGACGATGACGGGTCGTGGGTGCTCATCTCCCGTCTACCAGGGCACGCCGACATTCAGCCGACCGATCCACACCGGTTCGCGACCGAGTTGGGCAAGGCGCTGGCCCGTGTGCACCGGACGCCGCTGTCGTTGTCCTCCGGTTGGGACAGCGTGCACGAAAGGCGCGGAGGTGCCCCCGGCCGACTCTCCGGCCCCGCGGCTGAGTTCGTTATCGGGGCGTGGGACGAAATTCTGGCCACGCCGCCGGTACTGACCCACTACGACTTCCAGTCCGGCAACGTCCTCTGGCAAGGCGGCACGCTGTCAGGAGTCGTCGACTGGGAGGGCGCGGTGCTCGGTCCGCCCGGTTACGACGTCGGATGGGCCCGGTTCGATCTGTTCCTGCTCTACGACGAACGGCTCGCCGATGTGTTCCTCGATGCCTACAACGCCACCGCGAAGGCCCCGCTCGACGACCCGGGCCTGTGGGATCTCTGGACGATCGCCCGGTCACATATCGGCGTCGAGGACTGGGCGCCGAACTACTACGAACTTGGCCGCCCCGATCTGACCGCCGCAGAACTCCGGCGCAGGCACACCGCGTGGACGGACGCGGCACTAGCCAGGTATCGCTCACTGCTGTGAGGTGTAGGGCCGGCTGTACCTTTCGGCGCGTCGGCCGACCACCACAACGCTTCTCCGTCGGTCCCGAAGGAGCCGACTCACTACTCCGGGCCGTACGGAACGTGAAAGACCGTCTCAGCGGTTCAGCCCGCTCGACACAAGCGCTCTCGCAGAAGCTGCAACAATGAGCTCACCATTCTCGCTCCCGAGCAGGAGGAGCTTCCTACACTCGCATGGCGGTCGACTCGTTGCAGCCGTCATGCGGATCGCCGAGGAACTCGGTCTGGAACGCGTCACAGTGCACTCCAGCAACAGAGCGATCCCAGCGTATGAGCGTTACGGATTCGGTGCTTCGCCCCGACTACTCCAAGCCGAAGTCTCAACCTCTGCCCGCCGAAGCGGCGATTGACCACAGGAAAGTGGCAACAAACATCGCCCCGGCCGACCGTCCGACGCCGTGGGAGTTAATACGACTCTCTGCCCGCATCTACGCCGCTGGGCGCGTACCGCCCTGGCGCGGTCGCTTGGCCCTACTGCGACACGACCATCGGCCCTGGTCAGCGCACGCGCACGGTCCAACGCTGAAACTGACCGAAACCCGGCGCGGTGCCGGGCGCTCACCCTATCGTGCCGGGGCCCAACCGGATCCGGAGAGAAGATGAGTCGAGATGACCGAGCAGCGCCACGGTCACGCAAAACGGCGGAAACACCGTAAGTGGCCGTGGATTCTCGGAGTTCTCCTGCTCCTCGGCGTGATCGTCGCCGTGACCACCAACTTAGCCAACGAGCCGACGGCGAATCCGCCCGCCCCCGAACAGGTCGCTGAGCCGGAGGCCGCGGCCATCGGCCAGCCGGTGCGGGACGGCAACTTCGAGTTCACCATCACCGGCGTCGAGCGGCAACCGTCCGTGGGCGACCCGAGTTTCCCGCAATATCCTCAAGGGGAATATGTCGTCATCCCCGTCCGCGTGGTGAACGTGGGTACCGACCCACGCTCGCTCACCGACACCGACCAGTACCTCTACGACACGAGCGCACGGCAATACTCGGCTGATTCCGCCGCGGGCGTGATGATTCCGGGCAACGAGGTGCTGTACACGCCGATCAATCCGGGCAACAACGTGGAGGGCGAGCTTGTGTTCGATGTCCCGCCCGGCACCGAATTGGACCACATCGAACTCCATGACTCCTTCCTGAGCGAGGGAGCCACCGTCACGCTGCGGTGACCCCGAGCGCGGACCACGCCGATCGCGCCGGGGCGCCTCCGGGCGATTCCGTTACGTCCGGAAGACGCTCGACGGCGCGATCGGCCTGCCGGACGCACCGGGTACCGGCACGGCGTTGGTGAGCCGGCTCCAGCGGACCCCCCAGCCTTCGGGTCCACGTCGGCTTCCCTTGCTCGGCGTCGCGTGACTGGACGCAACACCAGGACACTTACCGTGCGCGTCGGCTAAGGTATGCGTCTAGCTACGCTCGCGAGAGAGTACGAAGGAAGCCATGGCAGACGGATTCTTCGACGAGAGTAAGACCCTCGATGAGGGAGCAGCTCGTTCGGAGCCGGACCCGCTCGACACCGCTACCTCGCTCTTCGGCAGCGGATTCAATACCGAATCAGTTGCCCGGATGAACGCCCAGGGCGAAGCCATGCTCGAATCCGCCAAGAATGGTGGTTTCCGAATTTCGGAGCGAGGCGCTGAAGGTCTGTTGAACACAGTACGCGGCATGAAGGACGATATCGACGGGCTGCGTTATACGTTCGACCGCCTCGCGCAGAACCCAAAGCTGGGCTGCAGCCCGTACGCCCGCCAAGTCGCAGCGCACGACCGCAAATCCGCGGACGGGGGCACAGGCGTCGTCGACGTCATGCAGGCTTTCCGTCACACTTTGGACCTCCTCGAAGAGGCATTGCTCCGAGCGTCCAGCCAATACCGTGAAAGCGAAGAGGACGCACGGGCTGTCTGGAAGGGCGAATAGAAATAAGGAGCAACAACCTGTGAAGAATCGAGTGGCGTGGCTGGGTCTTGCCACTTTGCTGGTGGCCTCGGCCTGCACGTCCGAGCAGATCGGTACGGCCGAGCGCCAGGGCAGTACAGACGTGACCACGGAGCCGAGCATGCCACCGAGCGGAAGGCCCTCCAGCACTCCTTCCAAAGACGGCAGCGCGTCTCCGCTCAGCGCTGTAGACCCATGCACGCTGCTGACCCAAAGCGACCTTGACAAGATCGGCGACTTCAAAGAGCGCGAACGCAAGAATCTGAGCTCCACTCGAGGATGCCTATGGTACCCGGACCGCGTCGAGACCCCACCTGACGAGCAGGTGACTCTCTCTACGACGATCGCCGAAAACTACGGCGTCGATGACGCCGAGGATGCGGGCTTCGGCATTGACACCACCGAAGTCGACGGCCGGGAGATCGCTCGAATACCGACCGACGGCGGATGCATCATAGCGATCGGCGTCACCGAAGACTCCCGGGTCGATGTCCAGACCAATGGTGCACTGAGCCAGCAGAAATCCTGCGAGCTCGCCGACGAGGCGGCCGTTCTGGTCGAACCGAAGCTTCCGCGTGGCTGACCTGCCGTTGCCACGCGTGTCGCCGCTCTACCCCGTCAAGGTTTTTCGGGGGACCGCGTCCGGTGAGCACAGCGCTGGAGGGCCACCTCGCGGATTCGGGAAGTGGCCCTCCAGCATGACCGGACATCGCCGGCACCGGCATCCGGCCGGCGAATGTCCATCCGTAGGACACACCCCCTCCAGGCCACATCACCGTCACACCACTGCCACGTGACCTTCGTCCACCAGGCCGATGGCCTGCCCCGCCGAACATGGGCCGACTCACTGATCGCATCCCGACCGCTCCGGGTCGGTACGGCATATGCCCCATTCGAGCCATGGACTCGAGTCGATATTTCACGGGGAGACTCGAATGGCACACGAACCGCGCTCACCGTGACGTGAACATCGCGGCACTGAGCTACCGCGCGGCGCGAACCAGCACGACCCCGAAGAGAGCGAAGGTACTCGCCCATACCATTCGTGGACGTCGCGACAGCTGAGACGCTCCCACTTCCCCGTGGTCTTCCGCTGACGGGTCGACAGACGGCCGCCCCACGACGAAACTATTCGGAGACGGCGCGACTCGGAGAAGGGATGCGGCAGGTCGCCCGGACCACGTTTCGGGCGACCCGGGGGTCGAACTTCCTCAGCCCGCCGGGTTGAGCGCACCCTGCGTGATCGCGGGAATGGCGCCCGACCATGCGGAACTCACGAGGCCTGCCGCGCCCGCACCCAGGTGAGCACCGGATTCGTTCCACGCGTTGACGTAGTCGGCGCCGGTCGGGTGCGACGGCACCTCGGGCGCGTTCACCGGGTCCGCCGAAGCGATTCCCGCGCTGACCCCCATAACGCCGAAAACGATCGCCGTAGCAGCCGTGGTGCGAGCCAAACCCTTACGCATTTCGCGAACTCCTCTCACGTTGGTGTGCGACATCGCCGTCGATAACCGTTGGTGTAACGCTGCTGCAGCTGAGCGCGATAACGATCATAGGACATTCCTCCAACGAACTGAAGTGAACTACTTCCTTCGATATGTAAGGCGAAACGAGAGTCGAAAAACAACACGAACCGTGTTTGTCTTCGACCACTTTCAGGTGAGGAAGTCTTCCCTCGACAGGGTGTATGGCCGAGGAAATATGATCTTCGGTGACGCGGCACCCGCTTCACCGTCCGGTCGTCGACGGGCGGGGTGCGGCGGCGACAGAGGCCTCCTCGGCCAGCGAGTGCTCGGGGACCTGCTCGGACCGGGGCGGGGCGTCAGTCCGGGTGCTCGACGGGTGTCACGTGCGAGAGGACGCAGACCCACCCCTGCTCCCCGCGCCGGAAAACGTCGGTCGTCCACTCGTCGGCGTGGAACTCCCGGCCCCGGTAATGGGCCGTGTTCGTCACACGGGCGGTCACGACGGCCAGGTCACCGTAGACACGGACCCGCTCGCTTCCCTCGATCGTCCGCATCGCGCTGTGCGTCAGCTCCCGTGCGGCCACGAGCGACAGGAACTCCTCGCGCGTGCCGACACCGGTCTGATCGACGCGCACCCAGTCGTGAGACACGAACCGGCTGAGCGCCCCCGCGTCGTTGGCGACCATCGCACGCTGCCACGCGCGAGCGGTCTCCCACAGTTCCCGCTCGTCCTCGCCCGGCACCACTCACCTCCCAGGCCCGAAGCACGGCACTCGGCGAACGGGCCGGTCACGGCAGGGCGCTCACCCGCGCCCGGCACGCAGCCGAGCCGGGGCCTTGATCCGCCAGGCCCCCTCGACCAGCTCGGCCAGTTCAGCCGGGTCCACGACGTCGAGATCGACCAGGATCGCCCCGTAGCCGTCGTAGTGCGGCGTGGTGTGGAAGGTGGGAACGCCCGAGGACAACAACGCGGCCTTCTCGTCCAGCTCGCACGGCACCATCAGCCAGCCCTCCGCCTCGGTGCGCAGTCGCGCGAAGCCCTTCCCCGCCACCCTCAACGCCGGTGTGCGGTACCAGGTCGACTCCTCGACACCCGGCAGCGCCGATCCGAGTCTCACCACATCGGCCCAGGTCACCATGCCGCCTATTCTCCGCGCACTGTGCGAGGGCGGCTTGGAGAAATGGGAACTCGCGGCCTCACCCACCCGGACCGGGTGTGCGGGCGAGCAGGTACGCCTGCGCCGTGTCCTCGGCGTACGGGCCTTCCTCGTCCGCCTCCCTGCGCGTGCACGCCCGCACCGCGAACCCGGCCCCCCTCAGCAGCTCCGCGACCCGATCCGGCCTTCGCCGGTGGAAGTCGAGTGACACCGGATGTCCGCCCGCCTCGGTGCGGTGCCGCACACCGTCGCCGATCTGGAAGGCGAGTAGCAGATAGCCACCCGGGACGAGTGCGCGGTGGAAACCGGCGAACACCTCCGGCAACCGCTCGTCGGGCACGTGGATGATCGAGTACCAGGCCACGATCCCGCCGAGCGAGCCGTCCGCCGCGTCGAGCGCGGTCATCGAACCCTCGCGGAAACGCAGGTGCGGGTAGCGCCGCCGTGCCGCCGCCACCATCCGTGCCGACAGGTCGACGCCCGACACGGAGACACCCAGGCGGTGCAGGAAGTCGCTCACCCGTCCCGGACCGCAGCCGACGTCGAGGACCGGGCCCGCACCGGCGGCGCGGACCACTTCCGCGAACTCGCTCAGCAGTGCCCGGTCGAGAGGCTTGCGTGCCAGCTCGTCCCGGACCCAGGCGGTGTAGTCGTCGGCGAGGACGTCGTAGGACTCACGAGCGCGGGAGAGGTACTCCGGTTCGGCCACCCCCGTACCGTACGACGCCGGCGACCGGCACCGGGCCGCCCTCGGCGCCGCGCTCTGCCTTCGGCGCTCCGCTCGGCGAGCGACAATCGTGGACATGGCCGGTGCGCGACTCGTCGGCTCGACCCGGTTGCCCGACGGAACCCGGGTACGCGGGCGCGGGCTCGGCAGGTCCTCGCCGCGCGACATCCCCGACTTCGGGCTCTACCTGGGCGCAGCGCTCCTGCGCCGTCGGCACGACGCCGACCTCACCTGGCCGCACGAGTGGGTGCCGTGGCCCGATGGACTGCTGCCCCTGCACTGGCACGCCGCCGCCGAGAGCATCGTCGCGCTGCACGAACGGGCCCGCGCGGGTGAGCAGGTGGAAGTGGCCTGTCACGGGGGCCTCGGCCGTGCCGGGACGGCGATGGCGTGCCTCGCGGTCCTGTCCGGGCTCACTCCTGGTCAGGCGCTGCGCTGGACGCGCGCGCACTATCACCGGCGCGCGGCCACGGTGCCGTGGCAACGCGCGTGGGTCGTCTGGTTCGCGCACAGCACGCGGAGGCGTCGTGGCCGGTGTCGTGGCCGGTAGAGCGCGGCCGCGGGCCTCATTCCGGGGAACGGCGCTGCGGCCACGGAACCGGTCGCGACGCGGACCCGGCGGCGGCCCAGCCGCTCGTTCGCCCCTGCGGATCTCGGTCTCCGGGCATTCCCGGCGCCCCGGTCGGTGATGTCGATGCGCCACTGGCGGTCGGCGGTCAGCGAGCTGACCACAGAGACCGGCTCACTCGCGGGCGAGTACGCGGTGGCGTTCTCGAACAGCTCCGAGATCACATGAATCAGGTCCGGAGCCACGTCACCGGGCACCGACAGGTTCCGGGTCATCGCGACCTTGATCCGCTTGTAGTCCTCCACTTCGGACAAGGCCGCCCCGACGATCTCGTCGGCGCTCACGGAACCGGGCAGCGGCCGGGCGGATTCCTCCCCGGCGAGCACGAG
>NZ_KB912600.1:56835-61443 GCF_000383795.1 Saccharomonospora saliphila YIM 90502 | reverse complement strand
GCGCCGCCGAGTCGCGGCGGTTCACCGACGCGGTGCGCCGCACCTACGTCGAGCGACGGCACGTCGACCAGGCACTGCTGCCGCTGATGCCCTCGACCGGCCCGGTGCCCGCGGCCGACCGCGCGCGCATGCCGCTGTCCCGGCGGGAGTATCAGGTGTTGCAGCTGATCGCCGAGGGGATGGAGAACTCGACGGTCGCCGAGACGCTGTTCCTTTCGGTGGAGACGGTGCGCACGCACGTGAAGAGCATTCTGCGCAAGCTTTCGGCGCACGACCGCACGCACGCGGTGACCAAGGCGTTCCGCGCGGGCATCCTGGTGCTCACTCCCGACGAGACCGGCCAGCCCGCCGCCCGCGTCCAGGACTGACCCCCGCACGCCGCGTTCCGGGAGACATCACCGGCTGCCATGCGGCCGGTGGCCTCGCGTGCACCGAAACACAGCACAAAGTCCCGTCGAGTCCTCGCCTGCGGTTACCAACAGGTAGTATGCTCATGTTACCGGCCAGTAGGGCAGTGCCTGTCCGCCATGGAAGCGCCCACGCCGGAGTGCCGAACAACCCGTACGGAGTGACGACATGGGCCACTACAAGAGCAACGTCCGAGACCTCGAGTTCAACCTGTTCGAGATGCTCGGCGTGCAGGAGCGCCTCGGCAAGGGCGTGCTTGCCGAGTCCGACGAGGAGACCGCCCGAGGGGTGCTGGCCGAGCTGAACAACCTCGCCGTCGGCCCGCTCGCCGAATCCTTCACCGATGCCGACCGCAACCCGCCCGTCTACGACCCGACGACGTTCTCCGCCACGCTGCCCGAGTCGTTCAAGAGGAGCTACCAGGCGCTCTGGGACGGCGAGTGGTGGCGGATCGGCCTGACCAACAACCTCGGCGGTTTCGGCCTTCCCCCGACGGTGCAGTGGGCGGCCTCGGAACTCATTCTGGGCGCGAACCCGGCGCTGTACATGTACATGGCGGGCCCGAACTTCGCGATGATCCTCGACCGCAACGGCACCGAGGAGCAGAAGCGCTGGGCACAGCTCATGATCGACCGGGCGTGGGGCGCCACCATGGTGCTCACCGAGCCCGACGCGGGCTCGGACGTCGGCGCGGGCCGCACGAAGGCGGTCAAGCAGGAAGACGGCTCCTGGCACCTCGAAGGCGTCAAGCGGTTCATCACCTCCGGCGACCAGGACATGACCGAGAACATCATGCACCTGGTACTGGCACGCCCCGAGGGTCCCGGCATCGAGCCCAAGCCGGGCACCAAGGGCCTGTCGCTGTTCCTCGTCCCGAAGTACCACTTCGACACCCACACCGGTGAGCCCGGCGAGCGCAACGGCGCCTACGTCACCGGCGTCGAGCACAAGATGGGCCTGAAGGTCTCCACCACCTGCGAGCTGACCTTCGGCCAGCACGACGTCCCCGCGAAGGGCTGGCTGCTCGGCGAGGTGCACGACGGCATCGCGCAGATGTTCCAGGTCATCGAGTACGCCCGCATGATGGTCGGTACCAAGGCCATCGCGACGCTGTCCACCGGCTACCTGAACGCGCTCGAGTACGCCAAGGAGCGCGTGCAGGGCCCCGACCTCACCCGCCAGACGGACAAGACAGCGCCGCGCGTGACCATCACGCACCATCCGGACGTGCGCCGGTCGCTGATGTTGCAGAAGGCCTACGCCGAGGGCCTGCGCGCGGTGTACCTGTACACGGCGTCGTTCCAGGACCAGGTGTGGGTCGGTGAGGACGGCGGCGTCGACGCCGAGTCGCTGTCGCTGGCCGAGCGCGTCAACGACCTGCTGCTGCCGATCGTCAAGGGCGTCGGCTCCGAGCGAGCCACCGAGCAGCTCATCCAGTCGCTGCAAACGCTCGGCGGGTCGGGCTTCCTGCAGGACTACCCGATCGAGCAGTACATCCGCGACTCGAAGATCGACTCGCTGTACGAGGGCACCACGGCGATTCAGTCGATGGACTTCTTCTTCCGGAAGATCGTCCGGGACAAGGGTCAGGCGCTGGCCCACGTGGCGGCCGAAATCACCAAGACCATCGAGTCGGAGACCGGCAACGGCAGGCTCAAGAACGAGCGCGCGCTGCTCAAGCAGGCCCTCGACGACGTGCAGGGCATGCTCGGCACGATGATCGGGTACCTGACCTCCGGCCAGGAGGACGTGCGCAACGTCTACAAGGTCGGCCAGCACACCGTGCGGCTGCTCCTCTCGGCCGGTGACCTGCTCGTCGGCTGGCAGCTGCTGCGCCAGGCCGAGGTCGCCACCGCCAAGCTGGACGACGGCGCCTCCGCCAAGGACGTGCCCTTCTACCAGGGCAAGGTCGCCGTGGCCTCGTTCTTCGCGAAGACGGTCCTGCCGGAGCTCTCCGCCCGGCGCGCCATCGTCGAGGCCGCCGACAACGACCTGATGGAGATCGACGAAGCCGCCTTCTGAGGCGGCGAGACCGGCATCCCGGGCCACCCCGGGCCGCGGGCACGCGGTCGTCGGGGTGGCCCGGAGCCGTCGGCGCGGGTTGCGCCCCCGCGGGTCCGGGTACTCCCGCGGCGTCCACGACCCGGGCGCCGGAAGGGAGAACCCGCGATGGAGATCTCCGGCATCATCTCCGCGATCGCGATCGGCCTGGTGCTGGGGGTGCTCGCCCGGCTGATCCTGCCCGGCAAGCAGCGCATCCCGGTGTGGGTGACCATCCTCGTGGGACTGGCCGCGGCCTTCATCGGCACGGCGATCGCCCGCGGCATCGGCTACGCCGACACCGACGGGTGGGACTGGCTGGAGTTCCTCACGCAGCTGGTGCTCGCCACCGTCGGGGTCGCGCTCGTGGCGGGCACGTACCCGCGCCGCCGCGTGGAACGCTGAGCCGTCACCGGCCCCGTCAGACACCGGCCCGTCAGCGTCGGACACCGCCCCGTCAGCACACCACCGTGGGACGCGGGGCGTAGCGCACGCGGTGCGTGCGGCGGTCGAGTTCCGCGCCGGTGTCCGCGTCGCGGCGGACGCGCGTCGTGGAGACCGTGAACCCCGGCTCACCCCGCTCCGGAGCGCAGTCCGGCCCCGCGCCGCGGATCACCGGGGGCGGGACGAGGTCGCGCCGGGGGCCGGTCACGGTGTCCACCTCGTACCGCCGTGTGCCCCACAGCGTCACGGCGACCTCCGCGTCGCTCACCGTCGCCCGGATCGCCACCGCCGTGGACCCGTCGTTGGTGAACGAGAAATCCCTCGTCGAGCCGTCGCCCGCGAGCGAGACGGCGTCCCTGCCCTCGGGATACCGCGCGAGGTGGGTCGGTTGGGGAGTGCGCTCGATCCGGTCGAACCCGGCCAGATACACCGCGTTGTAGAAGGTGCTGGTGAGCTGGGAGACCCCACCACCGATCACCTCCGGCCCGGTGCCGTCCTCGCGCAGCGGCGCGACGACGTAGCCGCGCGAGGCGGTGCGCGGACCGGTGTGCCGTTCCAGGCTGAACGTCTCGCCGGGCCGCACGAGCACACCGTCCACGGCGCGGGCGAGGGCGTCGAGATTCGGGCGTACCTCGTCGGCGAAACCCTCGGTGACGAACCGGCCCACGACCTCGCTGACACCGAGCGTCTCGACCTCCGCGGTGGTCACCGCGGGCTCCACCGCGTCGTAGGCGACCATGAGGTCGCGGCTGTCGCGGGTGGACGCGGCCTCGACGAACCGGTCGAGCGTACGGTCCCAGTCGATCCTCGTGCCCCGCACGGACGGTTCCACCACGGGAGCGCCGTCGGCGAACGTCAACCGGGCGTCGTGCGGGTTCTGTTCGGTGCGTTCGAGTTCGGCGGCCACCACCGGGCGCAGCGCGTCGCGGTCGAGCGACACCGACGGCCCGCCCTCGGCCTCGGTGTCCACCCGCAGGGCCCTGCCGATGTCGACGGGTGAGACGACGGCGTCGGCTCCGTCGCCGAGCAGGCGCACCGGCCCGGACACCAGCGGCGCGACCTCGTCGCGCAGGGCCGCGTGCACCGCCTCCGACCGCACCGGCGGGGCGGTCGTCTCGACGGGGATGTCGATCGGCCTCCGGCTCGGCCACCGCTGCCGCACCACCCCGGCCGCCGCCACCGGGTCGGACACCCGGAGCCCGGGCGACGGATCGACCGCGTACGGCCGGACGCGGCCCGAGTCCAGTACGCGGACCCCGATCCGCCCTCCGGAGGGCTCGCGGTCGATCTGGCGGGTCGCGACCCGCCGCAGCGCCGTGCGCAGTGCCTTCGGGTCGACCTCGGTGGCGAGGCCGACCTCGCGGTGACGGAAGACCGACACCACGCGGTCGACCGGGTTCCACGGCTGTCCGCCCACCCGGTCGACCGTCTCGGCCCAGTCGACGCTCAGCCCGGCCGCGGCCGGGTCCAGCTCGGCCTCGACGCCACCGGCGCGGAGCACGACGGGACGCGTGGTCAGCGGGCCCAGTTCGGCACGCAACGTCTCCTCGGCCTCATCCCGGTCCAGTCCGCCGATGTCCACCCCGGCGACCGTGACCCCCCGGGGCACCTCGCCCGCGCTGACCACGAGGTCGGCGACGTAACACACGGTGAGCACCGCCGTGAGCGCCCCGACGGCCACCAGCGCGGTGCCGAACCGCCTGCGCAGGCGGCGCC
>NZ_KB912600.1:46074-56735 GCF_000383795.1 Saccharomonospora saliphila YIM 90502 | reverse complement strand
GCCGGTGCGCGCGTCGCCGTCGGGACTCGCGCCACCGTCAGAGTTCGCGCCGCCGTCGAGGCTCGTGTCGCCGTCAGGGTTCGCGCCGCCGCCTGCCTCGGTGTCGGCCGCCGTGGCGGGACGGCCATCGGTGTGGCTCGCGCGCCGGAGGGTGCCCTTGGCGTCATGAGTGGTCACCAGGTCGGTGAGCACACGCCGCAGGGCGTCGGCGTGCCCCTCACCGGCGGCGACATGGGCGATGTAGCCCTCCGGATCGACGACGACGAGGGTGGGCCAGGCCTTGACCGCGTACTGCTGCCACAGCGCCATCTCCGGGTCGCTCACGACGGGATGGTCCACGCCGTAGCGGGCGACGGCGGCGGCCACGGACTCCGCCTCGCCCTCGCGGGCGAACTTCGGGGAGTGGACGCCGATCGTGACGAGCACGTCGGCGAAGTCCCGTTCCAGGGGACGCAGTTCGTCGAGCACGTGCAGGCAGTTCACACAGCCGGAGGTCCAGAAGTCGAGCAGGACGATCCGCCCGCGCAGGGCGGCCAGCGTCAGCGGTCGGCCACCGGTGTTGAACCAGGTGTCACCGGTCAACTCGGGCGCGCGCACGTGGGGTCGCGTATTCGCAGCACTCACACCCGTAGTGAACACGACCGCCTCCGCCGCGCTTCCCACGACACGCGAGACCTACACCTCCCGTGCCCGCATCCGGGCGCGACCGCGCCGGGCACCACACGGCCCGGGGGGACGCGGCGGCGCTCACTCACCGGTGCGGGTGGGACCACCGGCCGGTTCGGTCAGCGTGACCATGGGAGTCGTGGCGGTCTGGGGCGCCGAGGCCGGCGCACGCCACATCGTCGGCGCGGACGAGCGCGGTTCCCTGTCCGCGCAGGCCGCCGCCGAGCCGATGAGCAGCACCGCGACGGCGAGCGAGGATGCGAGTCGCATGAGTGGCCTGACCCTGGGATCGGGGGCGGGAACACCGGAGTCATCGTCACGCGCCGTCAGCCCGTTACCACGCCGGGCGATACCGTGCCCGGCACCCGGTCAGGCCGTGGTGCGCCGCAGGGTGCGCGTGACACCGGCGGCGACCGTGGTCGCCAGCACCCAGCCCATCGCGGTGAACCCGGCCGAAACCCACTTGTCCGCGCCGTCCATGTGCCAGCGCCCCTTGTTGCCGAAGTCGGCGATCGGCACCAGCAGGTCGACGGTGTAGAAGACGGGGTTCCATTCAAGCCCGGTGTCGTCGGCGTTGACCACGCACCGGGGCCCTGACGCCGTGAACCGCTCGGTGTCGGTCACGCAGTCGTCGGTGCCCAGCCCGAACCACAGGCTTCCGGCGAGCAGCAGCATGAACAACCAAGCGAGAGCGCGCACCGGCCTGTAGCCATAGCCGACCATCCACCGCTGCAACCAGCTCCACACCCGGACACCGAACCCGAACACCCTGTAGCCGCGCGCCAGCGACTCGTACCGATACTGCTGCTTGGCCAGCAGCACCGTGTCGGCGTGCTCCTCGTTTCCGCTCGCGCGCAGCATCGTGGCCAGCTGGTCGTACGGGCCGGGACGGTAGCCGTCCAACGCGTCGTGCACGCGGCGCAGCCGTCGCAGCACGGCCGCGTCGTCCCGCAGGCCGATCGGCTCGTCCAGCGCGTCGTAACGGAAACCGTCCAGTTCGAGATGGCCGTCCGCCTGCCACAACGCGGCGTTGTCGGTGAGGGTGCCGCAGTGGGCGTTGCGCAACGACACGCGCCCGTGCGGGGGGATACCCGGGGTCAGCGCGAACTCGTCCGCGCTGGCGTCGCTCGCGTCGAGCGCCAGCTTGTCGGTATCGCCCGCGAGCAGCTCGGCGCCGTCGATGCTGACGCTACGGCTGACGACCGCGCCGTCCAGGGTGACCCCGCCGCGGGCGCGGAACGTACGCCCGCGATCGGCGTCGAGTACCAGGCTGCGAGCCACCCGCACCGAGCGCAGGTCGACGGCCCAGCTCCGGGGCGCCTCGCGCTCGGGTTCCGACGCGTCGAGGCCGCTGAGATCGATGCTGCCGCCGACGGTCATGCCCTGGAGCCGCAGGGTGCCGCGTGCGGTGCACTGCACCAGCATCACATTGCCGGACACCTCGCTGCGGCGGGCGGAGACGACGTCGCGCCGGGCATGGTCGAACGTCCCGGACCGCACGAACAGGTTTCCGCGCACGCGGACGTCGGCGAACCGGAACTGCCCCGAGGTGCGCAGGCCGTTGCCGTCGAGGTCGCCGTGGATCTCGCTGCCGTCGAGGTGGATCGCGCGGTCGTTGTAGGGCGGGTTCATGTCCCTGCGCACGGTGACCGACGTGCTCGCCAGCCGCATCGACCCACCGACGTAGGCGTTGACCATGCGCAACGTGCCGGTGATCGTCGAGTGGTCGCTCACCTCGACGTTGCCCTCGACCCGCATCCGGTCGGCGATCAGCGCGGGGTGCGGGTCGACGTACCAGTCACCGGTTTTCCAGGCGTCGACCACGACCTCACCGTCGAGGTCGACCTTCAGCCGCGCGCCGCGGAACACGAGATCGCCCGCCACGCGCAGGCTGGGCACGAAGACCATGCCGTTCGCGCTGAACGCCCGCCGCTCGGCCGGGGTGCCGTAGGTGTCCACCTCGCAGAGGAGGCTGCCGCCCACGTGCAGCCCGTTCCCGTTCAGGGCGAACCCGTCCGGGTTGCTCAGCGCTGCGCCGGAGAAGTTGACGTTGCCGCCCGTGCGCAGGCCGGGAAGGCGCACCTCGCCGTCCGCGCGGAGCCGGTAGGCCAGCAGTGCCCCGGTGATGACCAACCGGTCTCCCTGCAACGCCTTCCCGCGCGGGTGCGTGACCCGCGTGCGGGTGAGCACGACCGAGCCCTCGATGACCGCGTCGGTGAGGTTCACCGCCGCGTCGGGCACCCCGCGTTCCAGTCCCGTCGCGCTGCGGACCGTGGTCTCGGTGTCGTCGGTGTCCCGGTCCACCTCGACGACGCAGCGGATCAGCCGGACATCGTTGCGGCTGCGGAAGTTGCGCGCCTTCAGGCCCGGCAGCCAGCAGCGCCGGAACGACAGGCCGAGCAGCGTGGCCTCGCGGACGTCGGGGGAGTACTCGAACCGGCAGCGCTCGAACCGGAACAGCACGCCCAGCTCGGCCGCGCGCAGGTCAAGCCGCCCGGTGATGTAGCGGTCCTTGACCTCCACGATGGGCGCGCTGGTGGTCTGCCTGCGCCAGCGCAGCAGGCCGCTCGGCCCGGACTCGGCCTCGGCGCGCAGCTCCGCTGCGGGCAGCTCGTACCGGGAGTCCGGTTGCGGGTCGAACGGGTCGAACGCCCCTGTGCCCGTCCCCTGCTCGGACTCGTGCCCGTCGTCGAGGTTCCCGGACTCCCGCGCGGGACGTCGTCGCATACCCGGCATCGCCTCGCCACCTCCGTGCGCCCGTCTCACCCGTGCGCGGCGGGCCGCCGGTACCGGCGGCGACCGCGAGGGTCGACGGGCGGTACCGGCGTGTCCGCTACACCGCAGGGTCGGACGGTGACGCGCGGCCACCGGTTCCCTCGGCGGGTGCGCTACTCGTCGGCGTGCACGGGGTTGAGCACCCGAGAGAGGAACGTGCGCGTGCGCTCGTGGCTCGGAGCACCGATCACCCGCGCGGGCGGGCCCTGCTCCACCACGGCTCCGTCGTCCATGAACAGCACCGTGTCGGCCACCTCACGGGCGAACTGCATCTCGTGGGTCACCACGAGCATGGTCATGCCCTCCTCGGCCAACTGGCGCATCACCGAGAGCACGTCACCGACCAGTTCGGGGTCGAGCGCCGAGGTGGGCTCGTCGAACAGCATCACGGCCGGGTCCATCGACAAGGCCCTGGCGATGGCCACCCGTTGCTGCTGCCCGCCCGAGAGCTGGTCGGGCATGGCCGCGGCCTTCTCCGAAAGGCCGACCTTGGCGAGGTTGTCACGGGCGATGCGCTCGGCCTCGGCCTTGTCCCGCCGCAGGACCTTGCGCTGTGCGACGGTCAGGTTGTCCAGCACGGACATGTGCCCGAACAGGTTGAAACCCTGGAACACCATCCCGATCGACCGGCGCGCCTTGTCGATCTCGACGTCCGGGTCGGTCAGCTCGTAGCCGTTCACCACGACGGTGCCGGAGTTCGGTTCCTCCAACAGGTTCACGCAGCGCAGCAGGGTCGACTTGCCGGAGCCGGACGGGCCGATGACGCACACCACCTCGCCCCGCCGGACGCGCATGTCGATGCCCTTGAGCACCTGAACCCGGCCGAACGACTTGTGCAGACCGGACACGCTGACGATGGCATCGCCGGTAGGCACGCCATACGTGGGCGTCTCTCCCATCAGGCCGTCACCTCCAGGCCCTTCTCCGCCTTGCGCCCGCTGCGGCGCTCCAGCGAGCGCGACAGGTAGCCCAGCGGCACCGTGATGATCAGATAACACAGCCCGGCCAGCAGGATCGGGGTCAGCGACCCGGTGGCGTTCAGCCCTTCCCGGCCGAACTTCGCCAGCTCGTACTCATCGCGCATCAACCCGAGCAGGTAGATCAGCGAGGAGTCCTTCGTCAGCAGGATCAGCTCGTTGGTCAGCGGCGGCAGCACGATGCGGAACGCCTGGGGAATGACCACCGTGAACGTCGCCCGTGACTGTGACATGCCCAGTGACCGGGCCGCCTCGACCTGGCCGGGCGGTACGGCCTGGATGCCCGCCCTGAGCGTCTCGGCGATGTAGGCGGACCCCACGAGGCCGAGCGCGATCGCGGCGGTGGAGTACACGTCGAACCGGATCTCGAAGGCGAGCGGCACTCCGAAACCCAGCGCGATGAACACCAGCAGTGCCGGGACACCGCGGAAGAACTCGATGTAGACGGTCGCGAGCCAGCGGTAGGGACCGACCGACGACAGTTTCATCAGCGCCAGCACGAACCCGGCCGCGAGACCGAGCCCGAAGCCGAGCGCGGTATAGATCACCGTGTTGACCAGCGCGGTGGTGACGATCTCGGGTAGCTGTGCCCGAGCGGCCTCCACGTTGAAGAAGCTGTCGACGACCGTGCCCCAGTCCGCGAGCAGGACGAGCAGGAGTGCCACGAGCACGAGCAGCGCGTACTGGACACCGCGGAACATCCGCGCACGCTTGCGCGGCGACATCGTCATGGAAATCTCCTGGGGCGAGGCTCACGCGTCCGCCCGGCCGCGGGGGTGTGCGGCCGGGCGGACGCGTGAGCCGGGCGGCTACTTGCTCTCGGGCTTGGTCCCGAACCACTTCTCGTAGATCTCGTCGTAGCGGCCGTCGTTCTTGGCCGCCGCGAGCACCTCATTGATCTTCGAGAGCAGCGCGCCGTTGCCCGTGCGCACGGCGATGCCGTACTCCTCGCCGGTCTCGAACTCCGTGGTGATCTCGACGTCGTCGTTGGCGTTGGCGTAGTCGTAGAAGACCGAGTTGTCGTTGATGCCGGCCGCGACCTGGTTCGTCTTCACCGCGGTCTGGAGCAGGCCGAGGTCCTCGTACTGCTTGAGGGTGTAGCCGTGCTCGTCCTTGTGCTCCTCGGCGTACTCCTCACCCGTCGTGCCGAGCTGCACGCCCAGCACCTTGCCGTCGAGGTCGGAAAGCCCGGTGATGCCGGAGTCCTTCTTGACCAGCAGCGCCTGGTTCGCGTCGAAATAGCCGTCCGAGAAGTCCATCACCTTCTCGCGGGTCTCGGTGATGGTCATGGCGGCGGCGGCCACGTCACACTGACCGCTCTCGAACGCGGCGCCGGACTCGATCCCCTCGAACGAGGTGTCGAAGATTTCCTGCTCCACGCCCAGATCCTCGGCCACGAGATCGACAAGGTCGACGTCGAAACCGACCGTCTCGCCGTTCTCGGTGTACTGGAACGGCTCGTACGGCAGGTGGGTGCAGGTCGTCAGCTTGCCCTCGTTGATCAACGAGATCTCGTCCCCGGCCTGGGTGTCACCGCCGGTATTGATCTCCTCCGCGCAGCTCGCCGTGGTGACGGCGAGAGCGAACGCGGGCAGCAGGATGAGCGCTCTCCTGAGTCGACGCGCCACAGTGCTCACTCCTAGTAACTAAAGCTGGGTAGTCAACGTATCCTGCCACCTGGATGTGCTAGAACGCAGCACCCGGTACGTTACGGACCCGTTTCGACGGTCCTGGCGTCCGCGGCACGCCGCACGAACGGTCACCCGGGGCCGCTACCGGCGGACCTTCCGGGCTGGCACCGACCGGTCACCGGACGCCGACACCGCCGCGGACGCCGCCCAGCGCACGACGGCCCCCAGCGGGCCGCCGCCCGACGGTGTCACCCGGCCGCGTGTGCGTCGAGCACCCGTGCGATCGCCTCGGTGACGCGCCGTGCCTGGTCGAGGTGCAGCCACTCGTCCGGAACGTGCGCGTTGGAGTCCGGGCCGAGGGCACCGGTGACCAGGAACTGCGCCTCCGGGTACTTCTCGCCGAGCAATCCCATGAACGGGATCGACCCGCCGAGGCCGACCGCGCGCCACGGATTGCCGAACACCTCGTCGCTGACGCGCTCCAGCGCGCCCTCCAGCCACCCGGCCAGCTCCGGCGCGTTCCAGCCGTCGGCGTGCTCGGTGCCGGTGATCTCGACCGTCGCACCGTGCTGGACGTCCGTGGTCAGCGTCTTCTCGATCGCGGCCAGTGCCGCGGCCGAGTCGGCGGTCGGGGGCAGGCGGAAGCTCAGTGCGAGGGTGGTGGCCGCGCGCAGGACGTTGCCCGCCTCGGCGGGCTCGGGCATCCCGGAGGCACCGATCACCGACAGTGTCGGCCGCCAACTGTTGTTGAGCAGCAGCTCCACCTCGTCCTCGGCGACCGGGCGCGTGGAGCCGTGCAAGGGGAACGCGCCCGCGACGGCCCCGGGCGCGGCCTCGGCGCTGGCCCGTGCCTCCGCGACGCGGTTCGCCGGGATCTCGACCTGGCACTCCGCGAGCCGGACGGTGCCGGTCGCGCTGTCCTCGATGCGGTCGAGCAACCCGCGCAGCACGCGGAAGGAACTCGGAACCACCCCGCTGGCCAGCCCGGAGTGCTGCGCGGAGTCCAGCACCCGCGCGGTGACCCGAACCTGGGCCAGCCCGCGCAGGCTCGTGGTCAGCCACAGCCGGTCGTAGTCGTTGCCGCCCGAGTCGAGGCAGACCACCAGCGAGACCGCGCCCAGCCGTTCGGCGAGGTGGTCGAGGTAGGCGGGCAGGTCCGGGCTGCCCGATTCCTCTCCCGTCTCCAGCAGCACGACCGTGCGCGCGTGCTCGCCCCCGGCCTCGCGCACGGCCTCCAGCGCGGCGGTGGCCGCGTAACCGGCGTAGCCGTCGTCGGCCGAGCCACGGCCGTAGAGCCGCCCGTCGCGCACCACCGGTGTCCACGGCCCGAGCCCGTCCGACCAGCCACCGACGGGCGGCTGTTTGTCCAGGTGCCCGTACATCAGAACGGTGCCGCGGTCTCCGGCACCGGCGCTCGCGGGCACGTCGAGCAGCAGCACGGGACTGCGTCCGGGCAGGCGCACGACGTCGACCTCCGCGCCGGGGATCTCCCGGGCTCGAAGCCACGCGCGCACATGATCGACGGCGGCGTCCAGGTGCCCGGATTCGGCCCACGCGGGATCGAAGGCGGGCGAGAGCGCGGGGATCGCCACGAGCTCGGACAGGCTGGGCAGGACGTCGTCCGCCCAGATCCGCCGGACGGCGTTTCTCACGGTTGCGGTTTCCACGGCCCCATCGTGCCACCCCTGCCGTAACGTGACGCACATCACTCTTTTGACCGGTCAATACACGGGGCCGGTCACGGATCGTCCCCGCGCGGGCGGCTCCGGTCACCGACGGAGGTCAGCCGTTGATCGCCGGACCGACTTTCGGCGGTTGCATGGTCGACCATCCAAGCGTTTTCGCTGATCAGGGCCACCGCCGGGGCAACGAATCGACATACGGATCTCTCCATGAGGCCGGTGTTCGTGCCAGGATGACGGCGTGAACCGTCACCGCCGACGGACACCGAGCGCTGGAGACCCGATGCGCCCCGGTGGCCGGCGGCGCGTCGCGGTGGTCGCCACAAGCGGCCGCGCGGCACGACACCAAGGAGATGCGCATGTCGTCCCCAGAACAGTGGACGCGCCCGGGACCTGACGCCGGACCCGCCGCGACCGCGGCACAACCGTCCCCCGAACAGGTGATTGCCGGATTGCGAGCGACAACCGAGGGCGGGCCCGAACTCACCCAGCTGCTCACCCCCGAGGGCGAGCGTCTGCCCTCTTCCCGTTTCGACCCGTACGTCGCCGACGTCGACGCCGAGGCGTTGCGGGGCCTGTACCGGGACATGGTGCTGGTCCGGCGCGCCGACCGCGAGTCCAACGCCATGCAGCGGCAGGGCCAGCTCGGCATCTGGGTGCCACTGCTCGGCCAGGAGGCCGCCCAGATCGGCTCCGGCCGGGCGCTGCGGCCCCGGGACATGGCCTTCCCCAGCTACCGCGAGCACGGCGTGGCCTACGCGCGCGGAGTGGACTTCCGGGAACTGCTCGGCGTGTTCCGGTGCGTCGACCACAGTGCCTGGGACTTCGACCGGCACCGGTTCCACCCGTACACGATCGTGATCGGCAACCAGGTCCTCAACGCCGCGGGCTACGCGATGGGGCAGAAGTTCGAGGGCAAGGTCGGTGACGACGACGACGCCGAAGCCACGATCTGCTACTTCGGCGACGGCGCGACCAGCCAGGGCGACGTGCACGAGGGATTCGTCTGGGCCTCGGTGTACGACGCGCCGCTGGTGTTCTTCTGCCAGAACAACCAGTGGGCCATCTCCGAGCCCACCGAGCGGCAGTCCCGGCTGCCGCTGTACCAGCGTGCGCGCGGCTACGGTTTCCCCGGCATCCGTGTCGACGGCAACGACGTGCTCGGCTGTCTCGCCGTGACCCGCTGGGCACTCGACGAGTGCCGCCGGGGCAACGGGCCCGTGCTGATCGAGGCGTTCACCTACCGGATGGACGCGCACACCACGACCGACGACCCGACCCGCTACCGGCTCACCGACGAGCTGGAGGTGTGGAAACACAAGGACCCGATCGAGCGAGTACGGGTGCACCTCGCGCGCACCGGCGCCGCCGACCAGGAGTTCTTCGACGAGGTCGACGCGGAGGCCGACCGGTTCGCCGCCGAGCTGCGCGACTTCTGCTTCTCGATGCCCGACCCGCCACCCGAGCGGATCTTCTCCGCCGTCTACGACGAGCCGTCCCCCGCGCTGGAGGCACAGCGCGAGGAGTACCTGGCCTACCTCGGCGGGTTCGCGGACGGAGGTGAGCGGTGATGGCGGCCCCGGTGCAGTCCGTCCCTTCCACGGAGCAGGCCGTGCAGAAGCTGACGATCGGCAAGGCACTCAACTTCGGCCTGCGCGCGGCGATGGAGGCCGATGACAAGGTCCTGGTGATGGGCGAGGACGTCGGCAAGCTCGGCGGTGTCTTCCGCATCACCGACGGTCTGCAGAAGGACTTCGGCGAACACCGCGTGCTGGACACGCCGCTGGCCGAGTCCGGCATCGTCGGCACCGCCATCGGCCTGGCCGTGCGCGGTTTCCGGCCGGTGTGTGAGATCCAGTTCGAGGGTTTCATCTTCCCCGGCTTCGACCAGATCGTCAGCCAGCTCGCCAAGCTGCATTACCGCACGCAGGGCGGGGTGAAGGTGCCCGTGGTGATCCGTGTGCCGTACGGCGGCGGGATCGGTGCCGTCGAGCACCACTCCGAGTCGCCGGAGTCGCTGTTCGCACACGTCGCGGGGCTCAAGGTCGTGTCGTGTTCGAACCCGGTCGATGCCTACTGGATGATCCAGCAGGCCATCCGCTGCGACGACCCCGTGCTGTTCTTCGAGCCGAAGAAGCTGTACCACTCGGGTGCGCTCAAGCAGCCGGTGGACACCACGGCCACCCCCGAACCGCTGTTCGCCTCGCGCACCCTGCGCACGGGCACGGCCGCCACGCTCGTGGCGTACGGGCCGTCCGTCCCGGTGTGCCTCGACGCGGCGACGGCGGCGGCCGAGGAGGGCACGTCGCTGGAGGTCATCGACCTGCGTAGCGTCTCGCCGCTCGACCTCGCGCCGGTGTTCGAGTCGGTGCGCCGGACCGGGCGGCTGATCGCGGTGAGTGAGGCGCCGTCGGAGTCGTCGGTCACCGCGGAGATCGCCGCGCGGGTGCAGCAGGAGTGCTTCTACTCGCTGGAGGCACCCGTACTGCGGGTCACCGGATTCGACACCCCGTACCCACCCGCGAAGCTGGAGGAGCACTTCCTGCCGGACCTCGACCGGGTGCTGCATGCCGTCGACCGCGCGCTGGACTGGTGAGGGGGAACCATGCCCGAGTACAAGCAGTTTCCCCTCGCCGACACCGCTGAGGGGCTGACCGAGGCCGAAATCCTGAACTGGCGCGTCTCGCCCGGCGACGAGGTGTCGGTCAACCAGATCGTGGTGGAGGTCGAAACCGCCAAGGCGGCCGTCGAGCTGCCCATCCCGTGGGCCGGAGTCGTCACCGAGCTGCTGGTGGAGCCTGGGCAGACGGTGGAGGTCGGAGCGCCGATCCTCACCGTGGACGTGGACCCGGGCGGCACGGCGACGAGCCCGGCGCCGGCGACCAACGGCGCCGCGTCGAACGGGTCGGCCGCCGAGACGCAGGCGCCCG
>NZ_KB912600.1:39293-45974 GCF_000383795.1 Saccharomonospora saliphila YIM 90502 | reverse complement strand
CCGGGGAGGAGCCGGGGCGGCCCCGATGGGCGCCGGCGCGGGACGCGGCGGCCAGGGCGGCGAGGACAGCGACCGCGACCGCCCGTCCTACCTCGTCGAGGCCGATCCCGACGAGGTCTTCGGCACCGACCAGCGCACCGCCCCACCCGTCATCGGCGAGTAGCCCGGTGCGCTACTCGGGCGTGATGGTGCCCGTCAGGTGCGGCTTCGGCTTCCGGGCGTTCCACAACTCGAAGGCCCACCCGCCTGCCACGCCCCGGCGACCGGTGTCGTCGGTGGGCCAGGAGGTGAAGGCGACCTTCGCGGGCAGCAGCACGGGCAGCTTGAACCGCACGTCCACCGTGTACGCGGCGGGCAACCTGCCCTCGAACGCGGCGAGGCAGCGCGCCTTGCTCCACATCCCGTGCGCGATGGCCGAGCGGAAGCCGAACATCCGCGCGGTCAGCGTGTGCATGTGGATCGGATTGCGATCGCCGGAGACCTCCGCGTAACGGCGGCCGATGTCGGCGGGTACCCGCCACACGGCGTTCGGCGCGGGCTGGGCCAGGTCGGTCCCGCGTCGTTCCGGGCGCGCCTCCTGCCCGCCGGAGCCGGTGCCGCCGCGGCGCAGATAGGTGCTCACGTCGGTCCACACGGGCTCGGCCGACTCCCCGGCGCCGTCGGGGACCAGCTCGGTGACGACGTCGAACTGCCTGCCCTTCTCGTGCGGGCGCAGGTCCCGCACCCGCACCCGCAGATCGAACGTCTCCCCGACCCGCACGGGCCGTCGCTGTGTGATGCGGTTGGCGACATGCACCATTCCCAGCAGCGGGAACGGGAAGTCGGGCTCGGTCATCAGCGCGATCTGCATGCCGAACGCCAGCACGTGCGGGTAGGTGGCGGGCACATCGTCGCCAAGCCGGAATCCGCATACGCGGTCGTAGGCGGCCAGATGCGCCGGGTCGGCGGACACGCCCGAGCGCACGTACTCGATGTCGGGCAGCGCGTCGCCGCCACTCTTGCGCAGCCCGCCAAGGGCGGCCTTCGGGTAGAGGGTGCCCAGGCTCGGCGCGGCGGTCAGTTCCTTCACGGTCATGTCAGGCTCCCAGGAAACCCTGGCCGCACACGCGGACCACGTTGCCGTTGACGGCGGCCGAGGCGGGGTTGGCGTACCAGGCGATGGTCTCGGCGACGTCCACCGGCAGTCCGCCCTGGGCGAGGCTGGAGAGGCGACGGCCGAACTCGCGGATCATCAGCGGCACGGCCGCGGTCATCCGCGTCTCGATGAACCCGGGCGCGACGGCGTTGATCGTGGCGCCGCGCTCGGCAAGGCGCGGGGCGTAGTCGTTGACCATGCCGATCACGCCGGCCTTGCTGGTGGCGTAGTTGGCCTGGCCGACGTTGCCCGCGATCCCGGCGATCGACGAGACCCCGACGATGCGGCCGTTGTCGCCGAGCACGTTCTCACTCAACAACGTGTCGTTCACCGCGAGCTGGGCGGCGAGATTGACGGTGAGCACCGAGTCCCACGCCGACTCGCTGAGCTTGCCCAGCGTCTTGTCCCGGGTGATCCCCGCGTTGTGCACCACGACGTCCACGCCGCCGTGGCGCTCGGTGAGGTACCGGGCCAGCCGGGCGGGAGCGTCGTCGGCGGTGATGTCGAGTTGCAGTGCCGAACCGCCCGCGCGGTTGGCGACGGTGGAGAGGTCGGCACCCTGCGCGGGGATGTCCAGGGCGACGACGTGCGCGCCGTCGCGGGCGAGCACGTCGGCGATCGCGGCGCCGATGCCCCGGGAGGCTCCGGTGACCAGCGCCGTCTTCCCGGTCAACGGCCGGTCCCAGTTCTCCGGTGCGACAGCGGTGGTCACCCCGGAAGTGCCGACGCGGATCACCTGGCCGTCGACGAAGGCGGACTTGGCCGAGAGCAGGAACCGCATGGTCGACTCGGCCGCCTCCTCGGCCCCCTCGGCCACGTAGACGAGCTGGGCGGTCGCGCCGCGCTTGAGCTCCTTGCCGACGGTGCGGGTGAAGCCTTCGAGCGCGCGCTGGGCGATGCGCTCCCGACCGGAGACCAGTTCGGGCGGCGTGCCGAGCACGACGACCCGGCCCGAGGGGCCGATCGAGCGGACGGTTGGCTGGAAGAAGCGGTGCAGTTCACGTAGCTGGGCCGGGTCGGTGATGCCGGTCGCGTCGAACACGAGCGCGCCGTAGCGCGTGTCGTCGGCCGGGGTGCGCAGAATCTCGATGCCCGCCCGGCCGAGCTGGGCCGTGAGGGTCTTCTCCAGGCGTCCACCCTGCGCGACGCCGAGGAGTGCGGGACCCTCGAGAGCGGGCTGGCCCGGCGTGTAGCGGCGCAGCACCGGCGGCTTCGGCAGACCGAGCTTCGACGTCACGACATTGCCGACCGGTGTGGTGGTGAACTGCTGGTACTTGTCAGCCATCGGTTGCCTCCCGTGCCGAGTGTGCACTGACAGCCTAACCTACTTGCGAGTAGGTTACACTTTCGCCGGGTGCGACAACGCTGACCAGGAGGAGCCATGACCGCAGCGCAGAAGTCCGGCCGCGGCCGGGGGCGGGCGAACCGCGAGAAGTCGGCGGGATCGGGCGTCGCGAAGGTCGCGATCGTCGGTGCCAACCGGATTCCGTTCGCCCGCTCCAACGGACCGTACGCCGACGCCTCGAACCAGGACATGCTCACCGCCGCGGTGGACGGGCTCGTCAGCCGGTTCTCCCTCCAGGGCGAACAGCTCGGCGAGGTGGCGGCCGGGGCGGTGCTCAAGCACGCGCGCGACTTCAACCTGGCGCGCGAGTGCGTGCTGGGCAGCGCGCTCTCGCCCACCACACCGGCCTCCGATGTGCAGATGGCCTGCGGCACCGGCCTCCAGGCGATCGTCAACGTGGCGAACAAGATCGCCCTGGGCCAGATCGACTCCGCGATCGCGGGCGGGGTGGACACCACCTCGGACGCGCCGCTGGCCGTCAACGACTCGCTGCGCAAACTGCTGGTGCGGCTGAACGCCGCCAAGAGCACGGGCGAGCGGGTCAAGCTGCTGGGCAAACTCCGGCCGGGGCACATCGTCCCGGAGATCCCGCGCAACGCCGAACCGCGCACGGGACTGTCGATGGGCGAGCACGCCTCCCGCACGGCGCGGGCGTGGGAGATCGGCCGTGCCGAGCAGGACGAGCTCACCGCCGCCAGCCACCAGCGGCTGGCCGCCGCCTACGACCGGGGATTCTTCGACGATCTGCTCACGCCCTACCTGGGGCTGACGAAGGATCAGAACCTGCGGCCCGACTCGACCGCGGAGAAGCTGGGCAAGCTCAAGCCCGTGTTCGGAGGCCCGGAGGGCACCATGACGGCGGGCAACTCGACGCCGCTCTCCGACGGCGCATCGGTGGTGCTTCTGGCCACGGAGGAGTGGGCGAAGGCCCGCAACCTGCCCGTGCTGGCCTACCTGACGATCGCGCAGACGGCGGCCGTGGATTACGTGCACGGCGACGAGGGCCTGCTCATGGCGCCCGCCTACGCGGTGCCGCGCATGCTGGACAAGGCCGGGGTGTCGCTGGGCGAGTTCGACTACTACGAGATTCACGAGGCATTCGCCTCGCAGGTACTGGCCACGCTCAAGGCGTGGGAGGACCCGGCCTTCGCCAAGGAACGGCTCGGCCGCGACGAACCGCTGGGCTCGATCGACCGGGACAAGCTCAACGTCAACGGCTCCTCCCTGGCAGCGGGCCATCCGTTCGCCGCCACCGGCGGCCGGATCGTGGGCACGCTGGCCAAGCAGCTCGCCGAGTCCGGCTCCGGCCGGGGCCTGATCTCCATCTGCGCTGCGGGCGGCCAGGGCATCACGGCGATCCTGGAACGCTGAGCGTTCCCCGGACACGGCCGGGCAACTCGTCAGTACCGGGTCGGTATTCACCAGCCCCGTCCTCCCGTCCGCACGCTGTAGCCTCCCGGCAGGCCCGTCGACGTGTGGAGAAGCGACCCGATGGTGGACAGAACGAGCGGAGTGCCCGTACACCGTCAGGTCGCTACGGACCTGCGGAAGAGGATTCTCGCGGGCGAGTACGCACCGGGCGACCGGCTTCCCAGCGAGCGGCACATGGTCGAGTCGTACGGCGTCTCCCGGCTCACCGTGCGGGAAGCGCTGAATATCCTGCGCACGGAGGGCGTCGTGGTCACCGTGCGGGGCCGTGGTGTGTTCGTGCGCGCCTCCGCGACGATCCACCGCCTCGCGCGGTCGCGGCTCTCGCCCGCGGCACGGGCGGCGGGCCGGGGCGCCTTCCTCACCGAGGCGGACGCGCACGGCTTCACCCCGGCGGTCGAGGTGGCGGTGTCGTTCGAGCGCGCCGACGAGCGCGTGGCGGGACACCTGGGCGTCGCACCGGGCACCGAGGTGACCGTCCGCGACAGGTGGATGCGCGCCGACGGCGTGGTGGTGCAGCTCGCCGTCTCGCGGTTGCCGAGGAGGTTGACCCGCGGCACGCGGATCGAGGAGCCGGACGCCGGCCCCGGAGGGTCGTACGCGCGTCTGGTGGAGGCGGGACAGGCCATCGGGTACTTCACGGAGGACGTCGGCTCCCGGATGCCCACACCCGACGAGATGTCGGTACTGCGACTCGGACCGGGCATCCCGGTCGTCACGGTCACGCGTGTCGCGCACGACCGTGACGGCGCGGCGCTGGAGGTGAACGACATGGTCCTGCCCGCTCACCGTTACCGGCTGTCCTACGAGTTCAGCGCGGAGTGAACGGCCCGAAAATCGGCGGCATTCGTCGGTGGTCGCTCCTACTCTGAACGCATGCCCCATACCGACAGACCGGTCGCGGTCCGCGCCCGCGGCCTGGTCAAAACCTACGGCTCCACACGCGCGTTGAACGGCGTCGACCTCGACATTCCCACGGGACAGGTGCTGGGCCTGCTCGGCCCGAACGGCGCGGGCAAGACCACCACGGTCCGCATCCTGACCACCCTGCTCAAGCCCGATTCGGGCGAGGCGTCCGTCGCCGGGCACGACGTGCTCGCCGACCCGAACGGCGTTCGCTCGGCGATCGGGGTGTCCGGGCAGTACGCGGCCGTCGACGAGAACCTCACCGGTTTCGAGAACCTCTACATGGTCGGCAGGCTCTACGGCCTGCCCAAACGGGAGGCGAAGGCACGGGCCCGCGAGCTGCTGAGCCGGTTCCGGCTCGACGATGCCGCCGACCGTTCCGCGAAGGGCTATTCCGGCGGCATGCGCAGGCGGCTTGACCTCGCGGGGGCGCTGGTGGCGGAGCCGAGCGTCGTGGTGCTGGACGAGCCCACCACCGGCCTCGACCCGCGCGGCAGGCTCGACATGTGGGAGGTCATCGAGCAGCTCGTGGCCACGGGCGCCACGGTGCTGCTCACGACGCAGTACCTCGAGGAGGCCGACCGGCTCGCCGATTCGATCGTCGTCATCGACAAGGGTGTCGTGATCGCGCGCGGCACCGCCGACGAGCTCAAGGACCACATCGGCGGTGAGCGGCTGGAACTGGTCGCCGCCGACGACGGTGACCTCGCCACGGTCGAGCGTGTGCTCAAGGAGGTCGGCACCAGCGAGCCGGTGGTCACCGAGAGCACCCGCACCGTCACCGTCTACGTCGACACCGGCGCGAAGTCCCTGATGGACGCGCTACGCAAACTCGACGCCGAGAACGTGACGGTGCAGGACGTGGGCCTGCACCGCCCGACGCTCGACGACGTGTTCCTGTCGCTGACCGGGCACGCCACCGAGGAGGAGACATCGTGACCGGGGTCGCCAAGATCCTTTCCGACAGCGGCACCATCACCTGGCGCAACGTGATGAACGTGCGGCGCAACCCCGACTGGTTGCTGGGCGCCACCGCCTTCCCGATCATGTTCGTGCTGCTGTTCGCCTACGTCTTCGGCGACGCCATCGGCGGCCCGGGCGGGGGCGGCGCGCAGTACCGGGAGTTTCTGATCGCGGGCATTTTCGCCCAGACGGTCGCGTTCAACTCGTCCTACACGGTGATCGGGTTCGCCAACGACCTCCAGAAGGGAATCATCGACCGGTTCCGCTCGCTGCCGATGTCCCGGCTGGCCGTACTCGTCGGCCGCACCACCGCGGACCAGGTGCTCAGCATCGTGGTGCTCGTGGTCATGTCGGTGTGCGGACTGCTGATCGGCTGGCGCATCAACAGCAGTGCCGGTGAGGCCGTGCTGGGTTATCTGATGATTCTGCTGTTCGCGCTGGCGATGTCCTGGATCGGCGCCTACATCGGGCTGGTGGCCCGCAGTGTCGAGGTCGCCAACAGCGCGGGCCTGATCTGGATGTTCCCGTTGACCTTCGTCTCCTCCGCGTTCGTCCCGCAGGAGAGCCTGCCCGGCGTGCTCGGCACGATCGCCGACTGGAACCCGTTCACGGCGGCGGTCAACGCCACCCGGGACCTGTTCGGCAACCCGAGCCCGGCGGGCTGGCCGGAACCGTCCGGCTGGCCCGCCGAGAACGCGGCGCTCTACGCGATCCTGAGCTGCGTGGTGATCATCGGGATCTTCGCGCCGCTGGCGACCGCACGCTATCGGCGCGTAGCCAGCTCGTGACCGCCCGCCCGGGCGGCGGAGCGGGGCGCCGCGCGCGTCAGTGACGCACGGGTCCGTGCCCGTGCGACCTCGTCACGACGTGTTTGCGGCCCCTCTTCGCCGCCCCGGCGGCCTTC
>NZ_KB912600.1:28759-39193 GCF_000383795.1 Saccharomonospora saliphila YIM 90502 | reverse complement strand
GCCCGTGCCGACCGGCCGCTCCGGCACCGCGGAGCCGACCGGACGAGAGACCGTCCCGGCGAGCGGCGTCGCGGTCGCCGGTGAATGCGCCTCCGGCGAGGATCCCGAGCCGGTCGACTGCGCGGGCCCGCACACCGTCGAGATCACCGCGCGAGGCTCGCTCGGCGGCGCGCTGGGCGACACCCCACCCGCTCGCGACACGGTGTTCGAAACCGTCTTCCCCACGTGCCGCAGCGAGGCCGCCGAGTACCTCGGCAGCGCCGAGTACGACGTGACCTCGCTGGCGGCCTGGCTGTGGTGGGCGAACGAGGAGAAGTGGCGGCAAGGGCAACGCTGGTACCTGTGCGGGGTCGCGCAACTCGACTCCGAGGGCCGGCCGTCGACCCGCGAGGGTTCGCTGCGCAACGCCCTTTCCGGCGGTGGTCTCGACCGGTTCCGGCAGTGTTCGCGGGTTCCGCCGTCGCAGGACATGCCGCTGCCGATCCCGTGCGACCAGCCGCATCGGGGCGAGGCCGTCACCGTCGTCCCGCTGGACGGCGGTCCCGACGATCCGTTGCCGAGCGAGCAGGAGTTCGAGGCCGCCAAGCGGGAGTGCATGCGGGCCGTGCGGGACCACGTCGGCGCCGACCGTGACGACGTGCACCCGGTGTGGCGCTGGCCCGACGAAACCTCCTGGCGGCGCGGGTTCACGAACCTGACCTG
Source organism: Saccharomonospora saliphila YIM 90502 (assembly GCF_000383795.1). GTDB lineage: Bacteria > Actinomycetota > Actinomycetes > Mycobacteriales > Pseudonocardiaceae > Saccharomonospora > Saccharomonospora saliphila. The sequence continues at coordinate 38,491 of NZ_KB912600.1, read as the reverse complement.
CTACCTGGAGACCGAGGAGCCCGTCACCGCGTCGCTGCGCGACCTCGGGCCGCGGCCGTTGCCCGTTCGGTGACGGTCGGTAGAAGGAGTCCGGGCCGACATTGACCCGTTCGCCCGGTTCCCTTCACCGGGACGGGGCTCTAGCGTGCCCGCATGTCGAACGACGTCCGTGACGACGACCCGGCCGGGGCGGAGCGGCACTCCGCCAGCGGTGCCATCGAGGTACCCACCACCTGGCGACAGCGCCTGCGCCAGCTCGGGCCCGGCATCATGGCCGCCGCGACCGGCGTCGGAGCCGGGGACCTGGTGGCCACGATGGTCGCGGGCTCCCGCTACGGCTACACGCTGCTGTGGGCGGTGCTCGTCGGCACGATCTTCAAGATCGCGCTGGCGGAGGCGGTCGGGCGGTGGCACCTCACCTCGGGCAGGACGCTGCTGTCCGGCTGGCGCACGCTCGGCCGCTGGGTCCTGATCTACTTCGGCGCCTACGCCGTGGTGTGGGGCTTCGTCTACGGGGCCACGGCCATGTCGGCCTCCGGCCTGCCGCTGAACGCGCTCGTGCCCGCCGTGCCGGTGCGGTACTGGGCGATCGTGTGCGGCCTACTCGGCTTCCTGCTGGTGTGGTTCGGCCGGTACGCGGTGATCGAGAAGGTCATGACCGCGTTCGTCGGTGTCATGTTCGTGACGGTCGTCGGCACCGCGGTGCTGGTGGCCCCCGACCTGCTCGACGCCGCGGGCGGACTGGTCCCGAGGTTGCCCGACGGGTCGCTGGTGTACGCGCTGGGCCTGATCGGCGGGGTCGGCGGCACCATCACGATGGCGGCCTACGGCTACTGGACGCTGGCGAAGGGCTGGCGCTCGTCGCGCTGGCTGTCGATGATGCGGTTCGACAACACCGTCGGCTACGTGACCACGGGAATCTTCGTGATCGCCATGCTCGTGGTCGGCGCCGAGCTGCTGGCGCAGCAGGAGATCGTCTCCGGCGACGAAGGGCTGCTCATGCTCGGCGACCGGCTCGCCGACGACTACGGGCAGTGGGCACGCGTGCCGTTCCTCGTCGGGTTCTTCGCCGTGTCGTTCACCTCGCTGGTCGGCGTGTGGAACGGGGTCAGCCTGCTCTTCGCCGACTGGTGGCGGACCTGGCGCCTGCCCGCGGACGCCACCGACACCGGGGAGGACTACGACCGGCAGGCGGGCGTGCGCAGCATGCCCTACCGCGCCTACGTGCTGTGGCTGACGTTCCCGCCGATGGCGCTGCTGTTCTTGGACCGGCCGTTCCAGCTCACCGTGACCTACGGCGTGCTGGGGGCGCTGTTCATGCCCTTCCTCGCGGGCACGCTGCTGGTGCTGCTCAACTCCGGGCGGGTACCGCGCGAGTTCCGTTCGCGTGCGGTGTCCAACACGCTCTTGATCGTGTGCCTGGCGCTGTTCGCGTACCTGGCGGTGGACCAGATCGTCGGCCTGCTCGACTGAACCCGGGGCGGGCCCGCACCCCCGCGTTGAACGCCGTCAAGGCCTCCTTCACTGCGTTGAGTGCAGTGAAGGAGGCCTTGACGACATGCCAACGGCGGGTCAGGCCAGGCGCTGCTTCATCGACTCCAGCTCGTCGAGGAGGGCGGACGGGATCTTGTCGCGGCCGATCTTGTCGAACCACTCCTCGATCAGCGGGATCTCCTGACGCCACTCGGCCGGGTCGACCGCGAGCGAGGCCTGGATGTCGGCCAGCGGCTCGGTCAGGCCGTCGAGGTCGAGGTCCTCGGCGCGCGGCACGAAGCCGACCGGAGTCTCGGCGGCCGCACCGCGCCCTTCGATCCGCTCGACGATCCACTTCAGCACCCGCGAGTTCTCGGAGAAGCCCGGCCACAGGATGCGGCGGTCGTCGCCCCGGCGGAACCAGTTCACGTAGAAGATCTTCGGCAGCACGCTCTCGTCGGACTTCGTGCCGATGTCCAGCCAGTGCTGGAAGTAGTCACCGGCGTGGTACCCGAGGAACGGCAGCATCGCCATCGGATCGCGGCGCACCTCACCGACCTTGCCCGCCGCGGCGGCCGTCTTCTCCGACGACATCGTGGCGCCCATGAACACGCCGTGCTGCCAGTCACGGGCCTCGTTGACCAGGGGCACCGTCGTGGCGCGACGACCACCGAACAGGATCGCCGAGATCGGCACGCCCCTCGGGTCGTCCCACTCCGGCGCCAGGATCGGGCACTGCGACATCGGGGTGCAGTAGCGGGAGTTCGGGTGCGCGGCGGGCTCGCCCGCCTCGCCGTCGGCCGGCGTCCAGTCCTGCTTCTTCCACGAGACCAGGTGCTCGGGCTTGTCGGACTTGCCCTCCCACCAGACGTCGCCGTCGTCGGTCAGGGCGGTGTTGGTGAACACCGTGTTGCCCTTCTCGATCGTGCGCATGGCGTTCGGGTTGGTGTGATAGTCGGTGCCCGGCGCGACGCCGAAGAAACCGAACTCGGGGTTGATGGCGTAGAGCCTGCCGTCGGAACCGAAGCGCATCCACGCGATGTCGTCACCGAGCGTCTCGGCACGCCAACCCGGCAGCGTGGGCTGCAACATCGCCAGGTTGGTCTTGCCGCAGGCGCTGGGGAACGCCGCCGCGACGTAATACACCTTGTCCTCGGGCGAGATGAGCTTGAGGATCAGCATGTGCTCGGCGAGCCAGCCCTCGTCGCGTGCCATCACCGAGGCGATGCGCAGCGAGTAGCACTTCTTGCCGAGCAGCGAGTTGCCGCCGTAGCCGGAGCCGTAGCTCCAGATGGTGCGGCTCTCCGGGAAGTGGCTGATGTACTTCGTGTCGTTGCACGGCCAGGCCACGTCCTCCTCGCCGGGCTCGAGCGGGGCGCCCACCGAGTGCAGGGCGGGCACGAACTCGCGCTCGGTGCCGTCCTCGGTCACGAACTTGTCCAGCGCGGCCTTGCCCATCCGGGTCATCACCCGCATCGACGCGACCACGTACGCGAAGTCGGTGATCTCGATGCCGAGCTTCGGGTTCTCGTCACCGAGCGGGCCCATGCAGAACGGGATGACATACATCGTGCGACCACGCATGCAGCCCCGGTAGAGCTCGGTCATGGTGGCCTTCATCTCGTCCGGGTTCATCCAGTTGTTGGTGGGCCCGGCATCCTCGGCGCGCTCGGAGCAGATGAAGGTCCGCTCCTCGACGCGGGCGACGTCGCTCGGATCGGAGGCGGCCCAGTAGGAGTTGGGCTTGGCCTGCAACGGCACGAAGGTGCCCGCCTCCACGAGCTGGGCGTTGATGCGCTCGGCCTCTTCGTCGGAGCCGTCCACCCAGACGACTCGGTCGGGTGTGGTCAGCTCGGCGACCTCCCGCACCCACGCGAGCACGCCGCTGTGCGTCGTTGGCGCTGTGTCCAGACCGGGGATGGCTACTGCAGTCATCACTACTCCTGTCTTCGACGACAAGAGCCCACAGCCGGACGCCAGTGTCCGGATGCGGGCTCCGTTGCCGGCGACCGAATGGCTACAAGCGCACCGTCCAAGCGGTGTGCTGACGTTTGGGATTCCCTGAGAGTAGCGGCATGACACAACGAGAACCGAGCCCTGACCTGTCGGTTCTCTCACAGGAACGATAAGGGAATCGATTCAGATTTCGCTGAATCGCGCAAGCTCGAAAGACCTTTCGACACCCGTACGAAGGGCCCGGCACCACCGGGTACCGGGCCCTCTCGTCGTCGCGACGCCGTCAGTTCTGGCTGATCCACTGGCCGGTGGTGGCGTCGATCCTGGCCACCCCCTCGACCGGCTGCCGTCCGTCGCCCCAGTCCTCGGCCACAGCGGTCCCGGCCGCCTGGTCCGTGCCCTCGGCACCCCCCGTGTCGAGGTGCGTCCACTCGCCGTCGCCGGTGTGTTCGTAGGTCACCGCGGCGCCGGTGTCGTCGATCACCACGGCGATGTCGGCCTCGCCGTCGCCGTCGACGTCGGTGAAGGCCGTCGTGGTGCCCTCGGCGTCGGTGACCACGGCGGTGTCGTTGACGCCGTCGTGGTCGGTGTCGGTGGTCGCGGGCCCGACCCGCACGTCCCCGCCGGGCATGTCGGCGGTGATGGTGCCCCCTGCGCCGGTCTGCGTCTCGGCGTCCACACCCGGCTCCTCCCGTGGGGGAGCCTCCACCCACTCGCCGCTCGTGTCGTCGAACCGGGCATGGGCGCTGACCTCGCCCCGCTCGTCCAGCCGCAGGTACTCGTCGGCCTCACCGTCGCCGTCGGTGTCCACGAACGCCTGGACGGTGCCGTCCGCGCGTTCGATCACCGCCGTGTCGTCGACCCCGTCGGAGTCCATGTCGTCGGTGACGGCGGCGCTGTACTCGTCACCCTCGACGGTGATGAGCAGCTCGTCGGGTGTCGCGGTCGAGCCGGGGTCGGCCCCGCCACTCTCGTCGGCCCACACGGTCAGTCCCCCTCACGTCAGGGCTGGCACGAACAACTGTTGATACGACTCACGGTAGGCTCGTTCGGTTCCCGAACCAAGCGCCCGACCGCGACCGCGAGTTGCCCTTTCCGGCCCACGAGTTGCCCCGGGCGGGACGGCGAACCGCCACCTCGCCCCCGTGCCGCCTCACCCGCCGCGCGGACGGTCACGCACGGCACGAATGCGCTCCAGCAACGCCTCGGCGCGCTCACGGCCGTCGGCGACCTCGCGGACTCGCTTCGACACCCGCGCGAGCTGGCGAGCACGCTCCTTCTCGCCGAGCTTGATACTGCTGTCGACTTCCTTGATCTCGGCTTCGATGGCCTCGATCCGCCTGCTCAGCGCGTCGTCGAGCGCGAGGGAGAGCTGCTGTTCCGCCTCGATGAGCTGCTCGGCGACGAGCTGGTCGAGCGTGGAGCGGGCATCGGCGATCGACTCCACGAGCCACTGTTTGACGTGCTGTTTGTCGGCGGCGTGCCTGCGCGTGCGAGCCATCCACCACCCCGCGCCGAGACCGATGGCGATCGTCGCCGGCAGCACGAACGGCGTGAACACCGCCGCCCCGGCCAGGGGGGCCGCGGCCAGCTTGGCCGCGCCCGCCCCGCCGGAGACACCCATGAACACCAGCAGCTTGTCCTCCGCCGTCGGCGGACGCCGGTCGGGTGGGCGCAGGACCACCCCGGGTCCGCCCGGCCTGGCGAACTGCGCGCGGATCAGCGCCAGCTCGTCGTCCGAGAACAGGTCGGCCAGCACCGTGGCCGTGACCTGGTTCAGCCGCTCGGCCAGCGTCGCCGAGAGCCGGCCGGAGATGGCCTGCAAGACCGCGTCCACCTGCCGGGGCAGCTCCGCCAGCTCGTCGCGCCCGGCCGCGTCGATGCGCTGCCGGAAGTGGGTCTGCGCGTCGCGCATCCGTCGGCTCGCCTCGTGCCCGAGATCCACACGAGCACGCTGGATCTCACCCCGCAGGCGCAGTTGCCACCCTTTCGTGGACGACCGGCGCTCGGTGGTGAGCTGGTCGCGCCGCTGGCGCAGATGCGCGGCCTCGCACTCGCCCGACGACAGCGCACGCCGTTGCGCCTCGAGCCGCGTCTCGTTCTCACCGAGCGCGCTGGACAGAGCACGCAGCGTGTTGGCCTCGCCGAGCATCGCCGCGCGGCCGAGCACCGTCTCCTGCACGGCCGTCTGCAACTCCGCCACGCCGGACTTCTCGCGCAGCACCGCCGCCGCCTGTTCCGTGGGCGCGGTGGCCGCCCGCTCGAACATCCGCGCCGAGACCGGGTGGATCGGCGCCTCGGCGAACCGGGGCGCGTGCTCGGCGAGCAGCTCCCGGTCGGCGTCGAGCACCTCCCGCCAGCCCCGGAACTGGTCGATCTTGGACAAGGCGAACACCACGGTCTCCACCCGTTCGGCCATCGTGGTCAGAAACCGCAGCTCCCCGGCGGTGAACGGAGCCGAGGCGTCCACGACGAACAGCAGCACCGTCGCGCTCGCGGCGGCCTCCATCGCCAGCTCACCGTGCGCGGACTCCAGCCCGCCCACACCCGGGGTGTCGACCAGGGTGAGCCGCTCCAGCAGCGGCACGGGTCCGCTGACCTCGACGTGCCGGGGCGGAAGCTGCCCTTCCGGCAGGTCGTACCCCGCCGACACCCACCGTGGCAGGTCCTCCAGCTCGAAACCCACCGGGGCGAGCTGGCCCGGGTAGCACGCCTGCGCCAGCCACTCCTGCCCGTGCTCGAAGAGCAGATAGGTCGCGGTGGCGACATCGGCGTCCACGGGCGAGAGGTTCGGCTCGGCCAGCAGCGCGTTGACCAGCGAACTCTTGCCCCTGTTCGTCTCGCCGACCACGACGACGGACGGCGTGCCCGAGCGGGCCCGACGCTGGGCCTCGACCTGTTTCGCGGCGCCCGGGTCGAGTCCGCGCAGCAGCGTGAGCAGCGCCTCGCGGGCCTGCCGGGCCTGGGCGGGCAGCGTCGGCCGTCCGGTCGAGGGTGCCGTGGTCACGGTCGGCCACCCTATCGTGGCCGCGGCCCCCGCACGGCGGAAACGGACCAGGGCGCTCAGCGCCGCGTGTAGACGGTGACCACCGGGGCACGGAGCAGACGGTCGTGGTCGACGAAGCCGACCACCTCCGTCTCGGCCACCGTGCCCTCCAGCGCGGAGTCCTCGGTCGGCACCGCACCACCCGCCTCGTGCACGGCCGGATCGAACCGCTGCCCGTCGGGGCGGACGGCGTGCACGCCGATACTCGCGAGCCCGTGTTCGAGGCGTTCGGCGACGCCCGAACTCCGCGCGCGGTCCATCGCGTACAGACACAACTGGATCAGTGCCTGACGGTCGGCCAGCGCCCGCTCGTGGTCGACCGCCGCCGCTACTCCCACAGCCTTGTCCACACCGTTCTCCGACGCCCGCACGACCGGGCCGGTTCCCGCGTCGGCCGCGGTCCCGGCGCCCTCGTCGCATGCCGGGGCCGCGGCGCCGGAGGACACGGGCACCCTCGCGGTTTCCGGCTCCTCACCCCGCCGGTGCCGCGAGTCGCCCCGGAACCACGTGTTCATGCGCCCCCCGTCGAGCCGTTGAGCCGCTGCCAGATGAGGAAGTACGCCCGGTGCACCACGTGCGCGATCCTGCTCTGCGCGGGGGTCGCGCCGAACGAGGCGAACGAGCGCCACCAGCTCGCGCGTTCGAGCGCGTAGGTCACCAGCTCGGCGCGCTCGGCCCCCGGCTTGCCGAGCTGCGCCGGGATGTCGCCGTTGCTGCCCACCCGCAGCACCTCCTCGGTGAGGTCCTCGGGCATCTCCACCGCGCCCGAGGCGACCAGGGTCAGCGCCTCCAGCACCCGGAGCTGGTGGGCCTCCGGCTTGGCGAGCAGGACCTCGATCGCGTCGTGCACGCGCTGCCGTTCCGAGCGGCTGCCTGAGGCGTGGGCCAGCGCGGTCACCGAGGCCAGCGCCGCCGCCGCCTTGATGCCGTCGGCACGCGCGGCGAAGACCGTGTTCAGCCGTGCCCGCACGGCCGCGAGCCCGGAGTACTCGTGCAGCGACCGCCGCAGCGCGCCCGCCGTGAGCTCCGGGTCGGCACGCAGCGCCTCCACGGCGCGGCGGATTCCGTAGAGGTCGAGCTTCTCTAGCAGCCGCGCACGCACGCCGGCGGGCACGTCGCAGTCCCAGCCGGTGAACAGGTCGGCCGAGACGAGCATGACCTCCAGCGCGTCGTCGTCGAGCGCGGCGAGCCGCCGGAGCGCGTCGGCGTCGGCCGACGTGAATCGTCCCGCCTCCGCCGACTCGGCGATCAGCCCGATCACCGGCAGCACGTCGGCCACCCGTGGTTTGAGCGCCTCGGCCTGCTTGGCCGCGAGCATCGTCGCCGCCGTCCACAGATCGCCGTCCGCGCCGTCGACCGACTCGGGTGCGATGGTGTCGGCCTTGTTCAGCACCGCGATGGCGTTGACCGGCCCGGCCTCTCTGCTCGCGGTGGCGGCGGTGAACGCGGCGAGAGCCTGCTCGTCGTCGGCCTTGACGCCCTGGGTGACGACGTAGAGGACGGCCTCGGCACCGGCGACGGCGCCGCGTGAGGTCTCGTCCAGCTCGTCGCCGGCCTCGGCGCCCTCGTCCCCCTCCGCCGGAGCGCGCGGGTCCGGACCCGCGTCGCCGGTGCCACGGCCCGCGAGGTGCAGGAGGTGCTCGGTGCGCGAGACCGACGCCGTGTCGAGCGAGCCGAGCCCGGGAGTGTCGATGACGGTCATGTGTTCGAGCGCGGCGTTGGTCAGGTATGCCTCGACGTGCGAGACCGTGTCGAGATCCACGCCCAGCTCGGCCGGGATCATACCGTCGGGCGCGAACGGCAGCACCTTCGTCGTGCCGTCGCGGAACACCACCTCGATCCGGTCCACCGTGCCGTACTGGAAGCGGGTGACCAGGCGGGTGCACTCGCCGATGTCCGTCGGCGCCACCCGCCTGCCGATCAGCGCGTTGACCAGGGTTGACTTGCCCGACTTGATGCGCCCGGCCACCGCGACCTGCAACGGCGCTGACAGCCTGCGCAGCACGTGGGTGAAGCCGTCGGCCGTGCGCTGGGAGACCTGCGGGCGCAACCGCAGGCACAGGTTCGCCACGGCCGCCGAGAGCGGACCCGCGATCCTGCCCGTCTCCGGCGTGCTCACCGTGCCCCCTTCAGCGTCACGGCGGGAATTCTCCCACGCGCGCGCACCGCGGGCCGGGGTGTCAGCGGTAGGCGGCCGGGTCGACCGTGCGGGCGTCCACACCGGCCAGCAACACCTCACGGAGGTAACGGCCGAAGTCCGGGCGCGAACCGTCCACGTCGGTGATGCCGTAGGTGTGCATCAGCGTCCACGACGCGAGCGTGCGCCCCGCGAAGCGGCCGACGTCCGGGTCGGTGGCGAGGGCGACGACGCCCCGGGCGAGGTAGGCCGGGCTCTCGGACACGGCGAACTCGGGTCGCTCGTCGGTCACCGCCTCGCGCCAGGTGTCCTCGGTGACGCCGAAGAGGTCGAGCATGGCCTCCGAGCGCAGGAACCCGGGCGTGACGGCGAGGCCCGTGCCGCCGTGCCGGGACAGCTCCGCGCCCAGCGCCCGGCCGAGTGCGCGCACACCGGACTTGACGAGGTAGTACGGGATGCCCGCGCCCAGGTAGTCGTCGTTCTCACCGTCGGTCACCTCGACGACGAGCCCACCCGGCCGCGAGACCACGAGAGGCAGCAGCCGGTGCAGCGCGATCAGGTGGGTTTCGAGGCCGCCCCGCACCATCGTCAGCGCATCGTTCAAATCGGACTCCCAATAGGCGGAGTCGAAATCGGTGTAGGGGTCGCCGCCCCACACGTCGTCGACGAGGACGTCCAGCCCCGTGTCCACCTCGGACTCGATTCGCGCGCGGAGATCATCCACATCGGCCACCGACGTGAAGTCGCACCGGATCGGCACGCCGTGCCCGCCCGCGGCGTCGACGAGCTCGGCGGTCTCCTCGATGGTCTCCGGGCGGCCCATCGGCGAGGTCCGTTCCCGGGTGCTGCGGCCGGTGACGACCACCGTCGCGCCCGCGCGCCCGAGCTCGACGGCGATCGCCCTGCCGCATCCCCGCGTCGCGCCCGTGACCAGCGCCGTCCTGCCGCGCAGCGCGCCCGCGGCGGTCTCGATCCCCGTACTCATGTCCACCAGCTCCCCATGCAGTGTCGAAGGTCCTCGGTCAGCCTTTCCCGCAGGTCACCACGTGGGCGCACGGACCAGTCGAGCAGCGCGCCGTTCGCCGTGGCCACCAGGACGCGCGCGGCCACGGCCGCATCC
>NZ_KB912600.1:22836-28659 GCF_000383795.1 Saccharomonospora saliphila YIM 90502 | reverse complement strand
CAAGTCAACTCGGTCTCCAGCGCGGCGTAGTGGGCGCCGAGCAGGTCGCGCAGCTCGGGGTCGGCGATGTCGACGCCGAGCTGGCCGAGGTGGTGGGCCGCGGTGCGGGCGTCGGTCACGTCGCCGACGACGGTCACGAGCGCGTCCAGCACGGCCTGCCGGGGCGTGGTGGCCGCGTCGGCGACCGCGCGGATGGCCGCGACGGCCCTCGCCGTGCCTTCCCGGGTGAGCGCGGTCAGCAGGCCGTGCTTCGAGCCGAACCGGCCGGACACGCTGCCCACCGACACACCCGCCCGCTCGGCCACCTGGCTCAGCGTGAATCCGGGGCCGTTCCGTCCGATGACGACGGCCGCCGCGTCGAGCAGCCGTTCGTCACTGATCCTGCGGGGTCGTGCCACACAGTTATTGAACCACAGTTCATTAACTCGCGCGACCCGCACCCCGGACCGCGCGAGATCAGGGTGCGGATCAGGGTGATCACCGACGTCGCCGGGACGGAGCGTGCGGCATGCTGGTGGGCAAGCGGGGGCGAGGGTGGCTCGCCACGGCACCTGCGGGCCAGGCGGGCCGACGCGCGGGGCGAACCACCCTCGACACACAGGCACGAGCGGCGGTCCGGCCGCACAGGAGGATTCACCATGATCGAGGCACGAGGCCTCACCAAGCGCTACGGCACCACGCTGGCGGTCGACGACCTGACGTTCGACGTGGCGCCCGGCACGGTCACCGGCTTCCTCGGGCCGAACGGCGCGGGCAAGTCGACGACGATGCGCATGATGCTCGGGCTCGACAACCCCACCAGCGGTGAGGTGCTCATCGGGGGCAAGCACTATCGTGAGCTGCGGCACCCGCTGCGCACGGTCGGCGCCCTGCTCGAAGCGCGCTGGGTCCACCCGAACCGGTCGGCACGCGCGCACCTGCGGTGGATGGCGCGGTCGAACGACATCCCGGAGCGGCGCATCGACGAGGTGCTCGACGCGGTCGGCCTCACCGAGGTAGCCGGGAAGCGGGCGGGCGGCTTCTCCCTCGGCATGTCTCAGCGGCTCGGCATCGCGGCCGCCCTGCTCGGCGACCCCGAGGTGCTGTTGTTCGACGAGCCCGTCAACGGACTCGACCCGGAGGGCATTCTCTGGATCCGCCGGTTCATGCACCGGCTCGCCGACGAGGGCCGCACCGTGTTCGTGTCGAGCCACCTGCTGTCCGAGATGGCGCTGACGGCCAGCGAACTGGTGGTCATCGGCCGGGGCAGGCTCATCTCGCAGAGCAGCACCGAGGACTTCGTCTCCCGGGCCTCCGCCCTCACCGTCAAGGTGCGCAGTCCGGAGCTGGACCGGCTCCGGAGCGCGCTCGCCGCCGCGGGCGCCGAGCTGACCGACGACGAGGACGGTGTTCTCGTGTCCGGAATGGACAGCGAGAAGATCGGCGAGATCGCCCTGCGCGAGCAGGCGGTGCTCCACGAGCTGAGCCCTCAGCGCGGGTCGTTGGAGCAGGCGTTCATGCACATCACCGGCGACTCGGTGGAGTACCACACGAACCTCGACGCCGACGGCGTGCCCGACCAGGCCACCGCCGGTGTCTGACCGGCGCGACCACTGACGCAGACCATCCGAGAAGACCGAGGACACCCATGACTCTGCTCGCCGTCGAACGCATCAAGCTGCTCTCCACCCGTTCACCCTGGTGGTGCGCGGTCGCGGGACTCGTGCTGACCGCGGGATTCACCGCCCTTGTGGTGGGCAACAGCGACGAGCGATTCCCCGCGACCGTCGCGACGACCCAGTTCGGCTACTCCTTCGGACTCGCCGTGATCATGGTGCTCGCCGCGCTCGCCGTGACCACCGAGTACCGCTTCAACACCATCCGCACCACGTTCCAGGCCGTGCCAAACCGCACGAAGGCACTGCTGGCCAAAAGCACCGTCGTCGCGCTGATCGCGCTGGTCCTCGGCGAGATCATCGCCTTCGCGTGCTGGGGGCTGTCCCTCGTGCTGGCGCCGGAGGCGGACCTGGCGCTCAACAGCGGCGCCGACTGGATCAACGTGGCGGGCGTCGGCGTGGTTTTCGCCCTCGCCGCCGTGATCGCGGTGGCCGTCGGCATTCTCGTGCGGCACAGCGCGGGAGCCATCTCCCTGCTGATGATCTACAGCCTCGCCGTCGAGAGTCTCGTCCGCATGATTCCGAGCATCGGCGAGGACATTTACGCGTGGCTGCCGTTCAACGTCGCGCACAAGTTCCTCACCGGCGAGGGCGAGTCGAACCCGGGGCGGATGGCGGAGGCGGGGATGCCCCTGTCCACCTCGACCCTGAGCCAGGGCTGGGCACTGCTGTACTTCGCCGGATTCGCCGCCGCGCTGCTCGCGGTCGCGATCGTGACCGCGAAGCGCCGCGACGCCTGAGCCGACCGGGGGAGCGGGGAGATCCGGCGGGGCCGGCAGGCGGAAACGGGACGGAACCGTTACCCGCTTTCCGGTCCCGCCGCTTCGCGCGAATGGTTAAATAATGGTTAACCGACCGTGAGGGAGTTCACTTCACCCGGTTTTCCCACATCTTTCGCGGGATGGTGGGAATCGGCGACGTCAGGAGAACCTACGGAGGTGACCCCTTGACGGCGACACGGCATCCCCGCCTGGAACCCATGGCCGAGCTGGACTGGGCCGAGGCGATCGAACAGCCCTTCGGGGTCACCGACGCGGCGCGCCCCGCCGACCTGCGCGTGTCCTGGGTGCACCGGGCCCCGGAAACCGAGGTGCTGGCCCTCTACCGCGCCACGAGCGCGGTGACGGCACCGGTGCCCTCGCCGTGGTGGCTGCGCGCGGTCGCCGCGGGCGCGCTGCGGTGCCGCATCGACGGATTCCGTGTCGAGGACCGGATCGACCGTCTGCTGGCCACGAGGCCTGGCTGGGAGTACGTCCCGTGGGCCGCCGACGGCGAGTCCGGCTACTGGGAGTTCATACCGTCCGAGCGCGGTCGCGACGGGCACCGCATCCCCACCACGATCCTGACCACCGACCGGCACCCCGGCTGGATCGACGTGCTGCCCGCGCACAGCGGGCGCACACCACAGCCGATCGCGGTGGCGGGGCTGGCGGGGCTGCGCGCACGGCTGGGGGAGTTCGAGGCCGTGCGCTGACCGGTGCGCCGACGGGCACGCCGGAGCGGCCGGTTATCGTGCCTGGTCGTGGGAACTTCGGAGCAGGCGCGACTGCGCACGGTCGTCAGCTACGTCAAGCGCGGCGGGCGGATGACGGTCGGACAACAGCGCGCGTGGGAACGGCTCTGGCCGTCATGGGGCACGACCGTCGTTGAGCTGCCCGAGGGGCCGATCGACTTCGCGGACTGGTTCGGCAGGCAGGCCCCTGTGCTGTTGGAGATCGGCTCGGGCATGGGCGAGACCACCGCCCGGCTGGCCGCGGCCGAGCCGGAAGTGAACTACGTCGCCACCGAGGTCTACGAGGCCGGGCTCGGCCAGCTCATGCTGCGCGCCGAACAGCTCGGGGTGGACAACCTGCGCCTGGTCCACGGTGACGCGGTGGACCTGCTCACCGGGCACGTCGCCGAGGAGGCGCTGTCCGGGGTGCGCGTGTTCTACCCCGACCCGTGGCACAAGAAGCGCCACCACAAGCGCCGGTTGATCCAGCCGGGCTTCGTGGCACTGCTGGCGTCCCGGATGGCCGAGGGCGCCACCCTGCACCTGGCCACGGACTGGGCCGACTACGCCGAGCAGATGCTCGAGGTGTGCACGGCCGAACCGGCGCTGCGCAACCGGCACGACGGGTGGGCCCCGCGTCCGGACTGGCGTCCGGTGACCAAGTTCGAGCAGCGGGCGCGGGACTCCGGCCGAGAGAGCAGGGACCTCGTCTTCACGAAGGTCACGCCGTGACCAGCACGAACGGCCGCCTCCCTGATGCGGATGTCACCGAAAGTGATAACCTGCTCACGGTGACCGGCCAGCAGAGGACCGACGAGGCCGCCCCCGCCCGCACGGCCTACCTCGTCAAGCAGCTCGAGCTGGCCGTGCGCGCGCACATCGACGCCGCCGCGCGCCCGCACGGGCTCACCACCACCCAGTACACGGCACTCGCCGCGCTGCGCCGGATTCCCGGCCAGTCGTCGGCGCAGTTGGCGCGCCGGTCGTTCGTCTCCGCCCAGACCATGCAGGAGCTGATCTCCGGGCTGGAACGCCGCGGGCTCATCGAGCGGACGCAGGCACCCACGAACAAGCGGGTGCTGCGCATCCACCTCACCGAGCAGGGCGAGCGGGTGCTCGACGGGGTCGACGGCGAGGTCGACGCGATCGAGCGAACGATGCTCGCCGACCTCGATCCCGCCCAGGTCGAGAGGTTCCGCGACTCCCTGCGCCTGTGCGCCCGCCGCCTCGCCACCTTCCCCCGCACCTGACCGCGCGCCGGGCGCGTGGTCCCGCCCCGGCGTGGGCCCCTCGCCCCTCCCCCGCCGGAGCGAGAGGCCCATCCGTGTCACTGGGTCACTCGTCGGTGAGCGGCTCGGTACTGATCCGTTTCAGCGCGGGCCCGCACACCGACGCGGCGAGCACGGCCGCGACCAGCCCGAGCACGACGGGCGCCGCGATCCACGGTGTCAACACCGGGTCCTTCGGGCTGACGATGCCGAACAGTCCGATCCCGACGGCGACGCCGACGGTGCCGGCCCCGATCGTCGCCACGAGGGCGGGCAGCGCGGCTTCCGTGCGCAGGGCGGTGCTCAGCACCCGCACGGGTGTACCCGCCGCGAGCAGCGCGCCGAAGGTGCGCCTGCGGTCGAATACCGACCCGGCGGTGGTGATCGCCGCACTGCACCCGCTCAGCACGGCCGCGGCCACCAGCCCGATCACCGTGACCCGGCGGAGGTCGTCCATGCGCACGTGCTGGTCGGCGACAAGCGCCTCGATGCTGTGCACACCCATGGTTCCCGCCGCGCGGGCCAGCGCCGTGCGCTGGACCTCACGTTCGCCCGCCCCGGGCGTCAGCACGACGTAGGCGGCTTCGTAGGCGACCTCGTCGGGCAACGCGTCGGGATGCACGATCACGGGCTGATGGACGTCCTCATCCTCCGGAAGCTCGTACACCGGCGTGTCGGCGTCCAGCGGGACCGTCGAGCCGCCCCCACTCCGCTCGGCGTCCGGTCCGGCACCACTTCCGGTGCTCGTTCCCCCGGCCAGCACACCGTCCCGCACCGGATCGAACCCGGCGGGTGCGTGCACGCCGGGCGCCTCACCGGCGCACGAGCCGAGTTCGACGCGCAGCGATCGCCGCGCGTCGGCGCAGTCGAGAACGAAACCCTCCCGGCGGCGCTCGCCGTCGGTGAACCACACGTTCGGCACCACCAGCGCGCGGTCGGCGAGGCCGTAGCGCCGCAGCGACTCGTCGGTCTCGGCGGCGATCGTCTCGGCTCGCTGCATCGACGGAGCCGGTGTGTACAGCGCCGAGGTCTCGAACGGCGAGGACGAGCCCACCAACGTGGCCGCCGACGCGAGCAGCGTCAGCGCCATCGACCCGGTGAACACGGCCAGCACCACGCCCGCCGACGAACGGTAGGCGCCCTTCGGGTCGTCGAACAGGCGCCTTCCGGCCAGCAGTGCGGGCGCGCCCCGCCAGAGACGGACGAACAGCGATCCCACCGCCGCGGTCACCCACGGACCGATCAACGCCGCCGAGGCCAGCACCGCGGCGAGCGAGGCCAGCAGCAGAGGCAGCGTCGACGCGCCGCCGGCGTTGTCCAGCACGAGGAAGAACAGCCCGACCGCCGCCGGGACGGTGAGCAGCCGCCACCAGTGCGGCTTGCCGCGCGCGTGCCGGTTGGCCGCGCC
>NZ_KB912600.1:14282-22736 GCF_000383795.1 Saccharomonospora saliphila YIM 90502 | reverse complement strand
CCGCGCGCGTGCCGGTTGGCCGCGCCCAGCGGCGCGCGCACCACGCGCCGCAGCCCCACCACGGCCGAGAGCAGCACGAACACCGGGATGGCCAGCGCCACCGAGACCGACACCGGCACCGGCAGTGCGAAGTCCCCGGCCTGCCAGGCGTTGCCGTCCCAGGGCACGTGGCGGGCCACCGAGTGCAGCGGCGGGCTGAGAGCCAGTCCGAGCAGCGCGCCGCCGACGGCGGCGATCGCCATCTCACCGGCCACGGCCGCCACCACCTGTCTCGGAGTCGCCCCCGCCAGGCGCAGCGCGGCGAGCCGCGTCTCGCGCCGGGCGGCGGTCAACCGGGCGGCCGAGGCGACCAGCACCAGGCTGGGCACCATCAGCACCACCACACCGACCCCCGCGAGCACGTCCAGATTCACGTCCCGCACCAGCGCCGAGGTGGCGAACCCCTCCTGCTCGACCAGGTACGACGAGGGCTCCGGCTCCGCGTGCCCCACCAGCGCGACGAGCTGCCCGGGATCGGTCAGGGCCTCGGTGCCGAGAGTGCCGACGATCTCGCCCTCGAACCGGTCACCCAGTACCGATCCGGGCCGGTCGGCCACCAGTCCGGCCAGTTCCGGCGACAGCAGCACCTCGCCGGGGCCGGGCAGCCGCTCGATCCCGTCGGGCAGGGCGATGCGGGCAGGGTCGGTCAAGGCCGCCACCTCGACGCGCACGATACGGCGACCCTGGTAGAAGTCCTCGGTCGTCGCGACGGCGAGGGTGGCCTCCTCCGGGGTGACGCCGTAGGCGGGTTCCTGCCACGCGATCCGGTCGGCACGCGCGTCCGTGGCCAGCGGCAGCGAGACGAGCAGCAGCATGAGTGCCGTGGCGACCGCGACCCCGGCCGCGGTGAGGATCGCCGAGGTCCGCGTGCGCCGGTCCACACGCAGCACCCGCAGGGCCAGGCGGAACGGGCTCACGACACCACCCCGGCGCTGTCCTCGTGCACGGTGTCGATCCGGCCGTCACGCATGGTCACCGTCCTGGGCAGCGCGGCGGCGAGGTCGCGGTCGTGGGTCACGACCACCACGGCCGCGCCCGTCTCGGCGGCCGCGTCGAGCAGGGCGCGCATCGTCTCCCGCCCGGTACGGGAGTCGAGCGCACCGGTCGGCTCGTCGGCGAAGATGACGCTCGGCCGGTGTCCGAGCGCCCGCGCGATCGCCACGCGCTGAGCCTCGCCGCCGGAGAGCTCGCCGGGCCTGTGCTTCTCCTTGCCCGCGAGTCCCAGCCTGTCCAGCCAGTCTCGGGCCGAGGCCAGCGCCCGGCCGCGGGCCGTGCCCCCCAGCAGTTGCGGCAGGGCGGCGTTTTCCTCCGCGGTCAGCTCGGCCACGAGCATCCCGGACTGGAACACGAACCCGAAGCGGGTACGGCGCAGTTCGCTGCGCGCAGTCTCGTTCGCGTCGTCGATCCGCAGCCCGCCCGCGAACACCTCGCCCTCGTCGGCGGGCAGGATGCCCGCGAGCACGTGCAGCAGGGTCGACTTGCCCGACCCCGAAGGGCCGACCACGGCCACGGCCTCGCCCGCGCCGATCTCGATGTCCACCCCGCCCAGCGCGCGCTGCGTGCCGTAGGTCTTGACCAGCCCCCGTCCGGTCAGCGCGGGAGCGACACCGGAAAGGACCGTCTCGTGCGCCCGTGCGCCCGGTCTTGTCGTGAAACGCATGGCGACCAGCCTCGCCGGGGCACGGGTGCGGGCGCGTCGGACGGACGGCCACCATGCCCGTGCCCGGCCTCGGTCGATCGGCCGAGCCGCGCTCGGCCCGACGGCCGCTCTGCCCGGCGGTGGCCTGCTCTACCGTCGACGGACGTGCCAGCTTCGCGTGCCGATCAGCTCAGACTCGTCCTGTCCCGCCTCGGTGCCCCGGGCGCGGTGCTGGTGGCCGCACTGCTCGTCGACCTGCTGATCATCAGTGCCGTCGGGTTCGACGGCATCGGGCCGAACGGCTCGGAGCTGTGGCTGCTGCCGGGCATCGCCGGGCTCACCGCGTGCGCGCTCGTCGCGCCCACCCGCCCCGCGCGGTCGGCGTGGGCGGGTTCGGCCGTGCTGGTGGCCTCCAGCGGGCTGATCGCGGGCGCGGACGCGGCCTCCTACACCGCCCTGCTGCACCAGATCACCTTCTCGGAGACGGTCGCCGGGCTGGCGCTGCTCTACCACTGCGTGCGTGCGCTCACCGTCCTCGACGCGCTGTTCGCCGCGAGCGCCCTGGTGGTGAGCACCCTGATCGCCGTGGCGACGCGTGCCGGTTTCGTGTTCGGCGTCCCCGCCAACCAGACGGTGTTCACGGGTATGGCGTTGCTGGTGATCACCGTGGTCGCCGGGATGATGGGACGCGGCCCCACGACGACGCGGAGGAGTCCGGTCGGCACCCTGCTGCGGGGCCAGTGGCCGGTCGTGGGGTTGCTCGCGGGCGCGCTGTTCCTCGAACTGATGTATCTCTCCTCCGCGGCACCCGACGCGGCGGTGGTGCTCGTGTTGTCGCTGGCCGGAGCGGTGGGGGCGCTCACCGCGGTCCGCGACCCTGCCCGGGCGGTGCTGGTGTTCACCGCCGTGGTGCTGGCGACGACCGTGCTCGTGCGGATGTTCGGCGGGCATGGCTTCTACCCGACCACCGGCGGGCTGCCGTTCGGCCAGGTCGCCAGCGGTGTGGTGGTGGTGGTCGTGCTGGTCCGCCAGAGTCCGCCACGGCGCGCGGGTGCGCTGATCGGTGTGATGAGCGCCGTGGTGGCCGTGGCGGCCGTGGTCAACGGGACCGCCGGGTACACCGAGGCGCTGCGGCCGTTGTTCGTCGGGGCCTTGCTGTTGCTGGGCATCGCCGTCGCGTTCGGCATGTTCCTGCGGGCCCGCGACTCGGAGCGCACCCGGATGGTCGCCACGGCGGTCAGCGACGCGCAGACCGCCGAGCGGATGGCGCTGGCCCGCGAACTGCACGACGTGGTGGCCCACCACGTCACCGGAATCGTGGTGCAGGCGCAGGCGATGCGCGCCGTGGCCGAGCAGGACCCGCGCGTGGTGGTGGACGCGCTCGGGCAGATCGAACGGGCCGGGACCGAGGCGATGACGGCCATGCGCCGCCTCGTGCGCAGCATGCGCGGCGAGGCTCCCGCCGGGGCGGGCGAGTTCAGCGAGCAGGCGACCACCGACCTCGCGGCGGATCTGCACCGGCTCGTGGAGACCGGCAACCACGGCGTGCCCACCGAGATCGACCTCGACCTCCCGCCCGACCTGCCTCCCGAGGTGGCACGCTCGGCGCTGCGGCTGGTGCAGGAGTCGCTGACCAACGTCGGCAAGCACGCCGAAGGCGTCACCAGGGCGGTGGTCGCGGCACACGCGCGCGGCGGCGAGCTCTCTCTCGAGGTCCGCGACGACGGGACGGGACAACGTGCCCGTCCGGAGGAGGACTCCGGATACGGTCTGATCGGCATGCGCGAGCGGGTCGAGCTGCTGCGCGGGCGGCTCTCGGCGGGCCCGTCCGCCGAGGGTGGCTGGGCGGTGCGGGCGTGGTTGCCGATCGAGGGGGACACCGACAGGAGGGACGGGCAGTGATCCGGGTACTGATCGCCGACGATCAGGACATGGTGCGGGCGGGCTTCCGCATGATCCTCGGCGCGCAGGACGACATCGAGGTCGTCGCCGACGTCGCCGACGGGATCGAGGCGGTGCGCCGGGCGCGCGAGCTGCGTCCCGACGTATGCCTTGCCGACATCCGCATGCCCGGTATCGACGGACTGGAGGTCACTCAGCGGCTCGCCGGTCCGGAGGTGGCCGACCCGCTCAAGGTCGTCGTGGTCACCACGTTCGACCTCGACGAGTACGTGCACACGGCGTTGCAGAACGGTGCCTCCGGGTTCCTGCTCAAGGACGCGGGCCCGGCGCTGCTCGTGGAGGCCGTGCGGGCGGCCTCGCGCGGCGACGCGCTGGTGTCTCCCCAGGTCACGGTCCGCCTGCTGCGCCACTTCGGCGACCACCAGCGCGCCGCCCCGGCCGATCCGCTGCCGGACCCGCTCACCGACCGGGAACTGGACGTGGTGCGCGCCGCGGCACACGGGCTGACCAACGGCGAGATCGGGGCGCGGCTGTACATGTCGCTGTCCACGGTCAAGACGCATCTCGCGTCGGTGCAGGGCAAACTCGGTGTGCGCAACCGGGTGGAGATCGCCGCGTGGGCCTGGCGCAACGGCGTCATGGACGCCGCGGACGAACACTAGGATCGGCGGGCATGACCCACCGGCTGCGCGCTCCCGTCGTCCTGCCCGCCGACCCCGCCTGCTCCGTGATCCGTGACGGGGTGGTCGACATCGACGACTCCGGGCGCGTCGCCCACTGCGGTCCCGTGGCCTCTGCTCCGGCGGCGGCCGGCCCGGTCACCGACCTTCCCGGCATTCTCCTTCCCGGGCTGGTCAACGCGCACGCGCACAGCCCGATGGTGCTGCTGCGGGGCATGGGCGGTGACCTGCCGTTGCTGCGGTGGCTGCGCGAGGTCATCTGGCCCGCCGAGGCCCGGCTGCGCGGCGAGGACGTGCGCACGGGGATGCTGCTCGGCTCGGTGGAGATGCTGCGGCGCGGGGTGACCACGAGCGCGGAGATGTACTTCCACGCCGACCAGGTCGCCGACGCCGTGCTGGCCACCGGGGGCCGCGTGGTGGTCGGCGGTCCGATCATCGACCTGCCGGGCACCGACTGGCGTGCGATGCTCGCCGCGACCGAGCGCTGGATCGACGCCAACGGCCTGCGGTTCGGCCCCGGTGAGCGGATCGAACTCTCCTACGCCCCGCACTCGGCGTACATGCTGCCCGCCGACGCGCTGGAGCACATCGCGAAATCGGCGTCCGCGCGCGGAGCGCTGGTGCAGATTCACGTCGCCGAGGCGGCCGACGAGGACGCCCCCCAGCGTGCCGAGCACGGCTCTGTGCCCGCGCTGCTCGATCGGGTCGGGTTGCTCGACGGCAGGCTCGTCGCGGCGCACGCCGTCCATTTGTCCGATGCGGACATCGCCCTGCTCGCCGCCCGGGGCGCGGGTGTGGCCCACTGCCCCGGGTCGAACTCGAAACTCGCCTCGGGCATCGCGCGGTTGACCGACCTGCGCGCCGAGTCGGTGCCGGTCGGCCTCGGCACCGACGGCCCGGCGAGCAACGACGACCTCGACCTCTGGGAGGAGATCCAGCTCGCGGCGATGCTCGCGCGGGTGTCTACTCTGGATTCCACCGCGGTGACGGCGGCCGACGCGCTGCTGATGGCGACCCGGGGCGGGGCCGACGCGCTCGGCCGGGCCGACCTCGGTGCGCTCGAACCCGGGCGCTGGGCCGATGTCGTGCACATCGACACCGACGACCCGGCGTTCGCCACCGGCCTCGACGTCGACGACGAACACCTGCTGGCCAACCTCGTGTGGGCGGCGGGCTCGCGCCGCGTCACCGACGTGTGGGTCGCGGGGGAGCGGGTGGTCGAGGCAGGCGAGTCCACCCGGATCGACCGCACCGCCGCGCAGGCGGACGTGGCCACAGCCGCCGCCCGCCTGCGCGCCTGAGGAGGCCACCACCCCGTTCCCCGAGCCACGACCGGCGCCCCGTGCCGTCGGGGGACGGCACCGGGGCGGGGCGTGCCGTCAGCGGATGGCACTGGGTTGATACGTGCCGTCAGGGAACGGCACGGCGAGCCGTGAGGTAGCCCGCTCCGGCCAGCACCACGGCGATCAGCGCCGGATAGGCCGCCTGCAACGCCAGGGCGGGGTGACCGGCGAGGAACTCGCCCACCGCGGGCCACCACCGCTGCCAGCTGACCAGGCTGACGAACCCGACCACGAGCGCGGCGCAACCGAGCCCCAGCACCCACACGCCGAGCTGCCCCCACCGCTTGAACACGATCCCGAACCAGATGCCGAGGAAGGAGGTCAACAGGAAGGGCGCGGTGAACGCGAGGAACTGTGCCAGGACGTTGTCGTGCGCGAGGAACGGGACGTTGATCATGCTCATGTTCACGCCCCACCCGCCGGTCGCCTCCTCGATCGGCGCGAGCAGGGTCAGCAACAACCCGTAGGCCACCGACTGGCCGAGCACGATCAGCGTCGTCGCCCCGAAGAAGTCGCGCCGGGTGACGCTCAGGCTCACCGCGAACGGGAACATCTGCGTCATCGTCTGGAGATGCACGACGAGCATGACGATGTAGATGGAACTCAACGCCCCGCTCACCACGGGTTCGTCCGCCTCAGCGGCACGCATGCCACCGAAGATCAGGATGTTGCCGAGCAGGACGCCGAGCAGGATCACGACCGGCAGTCCCAGCACGGCGAGCGAGTTGACGAGCTGGATGCGGGCGACCCGCACCATCCGCGGTATCATCCGGCCTCCCTGCCGTTGTGGCCGTCACGCGCACGGCCGTGGTCGGAGCGGACGAGCGCGTGGCCGTCGGCGAGTTGGGTGGTGCGCACCACGAGTTGCTGCAACGAGACGGGCTCCACGTGCACCGAGTCCGTGCCCTGCCGGGGGACGCCACCGCTGAGGGTGAGCCGCAGCAGGCCGCCGAGTTCTTCCCGGTGCAGCACGGTGTAGCCCGAGGCGAACTCCTCGACCGCCCGCCGGGGCCCGCTCACGGTGACCGCCTGCGCGCGCAGTTCGTCGGAGCCGCCGTCCATCAGGATGCGCCCCGAATCGATCACCAGAACGTGTTCGATGAGGTCGCTGACCTCGTCGATGAGGTGTGTGGAGAGCACAACCGTGCGCGGGTGCTCGGCGTAGTCGGCGAGCAGGTGATCGTAGAAGCGCTGGCGCGCCACCGCGTCGAGCCCGAGATAGGGCTCGTCGAACAGGGTCAGTGGCGCCCGCGAGGCGAGGCCGATGATCACTCCGACGGCGGAGAGCTGCCCCCGCGACAGCTTCTTGATGCTCTTGCGCGTCGGGAGCTGGAACTCGTCGGCGAGCTGTTCGGCGTAGTCGGCATCCCAGTTCGAGAACAGCAGGCTCGCGGCCGAGAACGCGTGCCGGACCTTGAAGATGTCCGGGTACTTCAGCGACTCCTTGATGAAGCAGATCCGCCCGAGCACGCCCGCGTTCTCGTACGGGCGCTCGCCGAAGACCTCGATCTCGCCCTCGGTCGGGAAGTCCTGCCCGGTGAGCATGCGCATCACCGTGGACTTGCCGGCTCCGTTGCGGCCGAGCAGGCCGTAGACCCGGTTCTCCTCCAGCGCGAAGGACACATCCCGCACGGCCGTCGTGTCGCCGTAGCGCTTGGTCACGCCTCGCATCGCGGCCACGCTCATGCGTCGTCCCTCCAGACGTCGATCATCTTCTTCAGGTCCTCGGCGTCCATGCCGAGCCTGCGCGCCTCCGACAGCAACGGGGCGATGAACTTCTCCCCGAAAGCGGTGCGGCGGCGCTGGAGCAGCTGCTCGCGCGCACCCGTGGCCACGAACATCCCGACCCCCCTTCTCTTGTAGAGCAGCCCGTCGGCCACCAGCTTGTTGATGCCGTTCGCCGCCGTCGCCGGATTGATCCGGTGGAAGGCGGCGAGTTCGTTGGTCGACGGCGCCCGGCTCTCCTCCGGCAGGGAGCCGTCGATGATCGAGTCCTCGATCTGCTCCGCGATCTGCTGGAACAGGGGGCGGCCGTCGTCCATCACGACCTCCGTCCGAGCACCCGGAACCACATGGGTTCATTAGTCATGTGGGTAACCATGTCACCAGACATCCGTGGGCGTCAACTCGCGTGGACCGCCCGGCCGTGCCGACGTGGCGCACGACACGACACAGCACCGCTCTCCCGATGGGAAAGCGGTGCTGTCAGCGGATAAGGGAAGCGCGGGAGCCGCCTGTGGAGCGACTCGCCGCCCCGGCTACCGGGCCGAGCGCGGGCGCAGGGTCATCTCGGTGAGATGCGCGTCCGGACCCGCCGTGACGGCGGCCTGGACGGCGGAGGCGACCGACTCCGGTCGCAGGTACTTCTCCGGCGCGTACTCACCGCCCTCGTGCGCCACCACGGCCTGCTGCATCTCCGTGTCGGTACGCCCGGGATAGAGGGTGGTCACCCGCACGCCCGCGGACTCCTCCTCGGCGCGCAGCACGTCGGCGTAGGCGCGCAGGGCGAACTTGCTGGCCGCGTACGGACCCCAGCCCGCGCGCGCGGCCAGCCCCTGCCCGGAGTTGAGGAACACGACATGCCCCCGCGCCGCGCGCAGCGCGGGCAGCACCCGCCGCGTCAGCTCGGCGACGGCGACGACGTTGACCTCGAGGTTGTGCCGCCACACGGCCGCCTCCGACTCCGCGACGCTGCCCAATCCGGCCACACCGGCCGAGTGCACACAGACGTCGAGGCGGTCGATCGACGCCGTGGCCTCGGCCAGGGCGTCGGGGTCGGTGAGGTCGACCGCCCACGGCCGGGCGCGGGGCAACTCCGCGGCGAGCCGGTCCAGCGCGTCGGTGTCGCGGC
>NZ_KB912600.1:9966-14182 GCF_000383795.1 Saccharomonospora saliphila YIM 90502 | reverse complement strand
CACGTCAGCGCGGCTTCCGGCAGTCCGCTCACGGCCGCGCTGGTCAACTTCACCGCCGGAACGTCCGGGCGGCCCGGACACGCGCGAGCCGGAACTGATCACGCACCGGGCCTACAACGGCACCGATGACGGCGCCTACGACGCCTACGACGGGCCCGGCCTCGACGACTACGACGCCGACGGCTACGACCCCGACGGCCGCGCCGAACAGCGGGTCAACGAGCCCGGGCTCGACGACGACCCGCCGCGGGGCAAGAAGAAGGGCAAGGCCGCCCTCAGCCCCGCCCAGCGCAGGAAGCGCCGCTGGAAGATCATCCGGCGCAGCCTGTACGCGTTCGTCGGGATCTTCATGGTGCTGCCCGCCGCCGCGTTCGCGATCACCTACTTCCTGGTCGAGGTCCCCGCGCCCGAGGACGTCGCGGAGGACCAGGCCAAGGTGGTCACCTACTACTACGCCGACGGCCAGACCGAGATGGGCCGCGACATCCCCCAGGACGGCGGCAACCGCATCCTGCTCGACTACAACCAGATTCCCGACGAGATGCGGTACGCGGCCTACGCCGCCGAGGACGCCACCTTCGAGACCAACCCCGGTTTCGACATCACCGGCATCCTCCGCGCCGCGTACAACCAGGTCACCGGCGGGGTCGGCGGTGGTTCCACCATCACCCAGCAGTACATCAAGGTCGCCACGGAGAACGACGAGTACTCGCTGACGCGCAAGTGGACCGAGATCGCCAAGGCGTTCAAGATGAACAACGAGCAGTCCAAGCAGGAGGTCATCACCGCCTACCTCAACACCATCTACTTCGGCCGTGGCGCGTACGGCATCCAGACCGCCGCCCAGTCGTTCTTCGGCAAGGACGCCCAGGAACTGAACGCGTCCGAGTCCGCGATGCTCGCCGGGCTGATCCAGCAGCCCGGACGCTCGGAGAACCTCGACGTCGTCAAGCAGCGCTGGAACTACGTCCTCGATCAGATGGTGGCCAACAACTGGCTCTCCCAGACGGACCGCCAGGCCGCCGAGTTCCCGGACATCATCCCGCTGGAGCAGTCGAAACCGGACACCATCAGCGGCCCCGAGCGCTTCATCCAGCAGCGGGTGAAGGCCGAACTGGCGGCGAAGGGCTATCCGGAGGAAAAGCTCCACGCCAGCGGCTACAAGGTCTACCTCACCATTGACGAGCGGGCGCAGAAGCTCGCCCGTCAGGCCGTCACCGAGGTCATGGACGGTCAGCCGGAGAAGCTGAACGAGGCGCTCGTGGCCGTCGACCCGGACACCGGCGCCGTGCGCGCGTACTACGGAGGTCCCTACGAACCGGGGGTCAACGAGTACGACTGGGCCAGCGCCCAGCGCAACCCCGGTTCGTCGTTCAAGCCGTTCGACCTGGTGGCGCTGCTGCGCAAGGGCAAGGGACTCGGCGAGGTCTACGACGGCAGTTCACCGAGGACGTTCGGTGACGTCGAGGTGTACAACTCGGAGAACACCCAGTGCCCGGAGTGCACCGTCGCCGAGGCGATGGAGCGCTCCATCAACACCGTGTTCTACGACATGGTCCTCAACGACGTGGGCCCGAAGGCCGTGGCCGACGCCGCCCGCGACGCGGGCATTCCCGAGAAGGGCTCCGGCGTCAACAGCCGCGAGACCATGCCCGCCCCGGACGGCAACATCTCCATCGGCGGTGGCGGCAACGTGGTCTCACCCACCCACATGGCATCGGCCTACGCCACCTTCGCCTCGGGTGGCATACGGCACGACACGCACTTCGTGGCCAAGGTGACCACCTCCGACGGGGAGGTCGTTTTCGACGAGACCTCGGACGTCGCCACGGAAGGCGAACCCGCCTTCTCCAGCGACCCGGAGAAGAGCAAGCAGATCGCGGGCAACGTCAC
Source organism: Saccharomonospora saliphila YIM 90502 (assembly GCF_000383795.1). Lineage (GTDB taxonomy): Bacteria > Actinomycetota > Actinomycetes > Mycobacteriales > Pseudonocardiaceae > Saccharomonospora > Saccharomonospora saliphila. The sequence continues at coordinate 12,289 of NZ_KB912600.1, read as the reverse complement.
CAAGTCGCTCGAACCGGTGCTCACGCGGTCGAACCTGACGTGCGCGGACGAGCGCGACTGTGCGGGCAAGACCGGTACCCACCAGTACGACGACGGCAGCGGAGCGAAGATCAACGAGAACTCCGAGGCGTGGATGGTGGGGTACAACCCGCAGATCTCGACCGCGGTGTGGGTCGGTACCGGCGGCAACGAACCCATCCGCACCGCCGCGGGCGCCCAGATCTACGGCAGCGGCCTGCCCGGCGAGATCTGGAAGAAGTTCATGGACTCCTATCTGCAGGGCAAGCCCCGCGAGAGCTTCGAGGAGGTCGAACCGATCGGGGCGCCGCCCAGCACGGCCCCGCCGGTGACCGACGACGCCACCCCCTCGGAAGAGACCGAGGAGACCTCCGAAACCGAGGAGACCTCCGAGACCACCGAAACCTCGGACACCAGTCAGACCGAAAGCAGCTCCCCCGAGGACAGCGACGACATGAGCATCCCGTCGGAGCCGGACCGGCCCGGCTGGCCGTGGGAGAACGACGACGAGGAGGACCAAGGCGACGGCAACGGTGACGAGCCCGGTAACGGCAACGGCAACGGCAACGGCAACGGCAACAACGTGCGTGGCACGGAGGAGCCGACGAGCTGACACCGGGACCGGGCCCGACGTCACCGAGCTGACACCGGGCCCGGTCGGCGCTCCTGTGCTCACCGCCGCGCACGCCGACAGGCGCGGGACGTAACATTCGCGCTGTGTCCGGCGATAATCACGACCCGCGCGCGGCGGTGACCCCCGACACCGCGTCGCTGGACGCGACCCGGCGCACGGTACCGACGTGGACCGAACCGCTCGCCGATGCGGCCAGTGGCCCGGTCGGCGGCCCGCTCGGCACGCACGCCGTGCTCGGCAGGCACTGGTTCTGGACCCCGCTGCGGGTGTGTCTGCTGCTGGCCGTGCTGGCCCTGACGGCGGGCTGGTTCGGCAAGGCGGCGTGTATCCAGCAGTACGCCACCGACGACGGCTCCCTCGCGCTGGACTGGCGCTCGGACCGGCAGTACGTCGCGATGTGCTACTCGGACATCGTCCCGCTCTACACCGCCGAGCGACTGGACAAGCCGGACACGTTCCCGTATGCGACGAGCTGGGTGGAGGACGCGGGCACCGCGCACGAGCAGGTGCGCTACATGGAGTATCCCGTGCTGACGGGACTGTTCCAGTGGGTCAACGCGAAACTCACCCACGGATGGACCGGCGCCGCCGAGGCCGGCTGGCTGCCGGGCGCCCTGCCGGTGGCGGTGTACTTCAACATCACGGCGTTCTTCCTGGCGTGCGCGTGGCTGGTGACGGTGTGGGCGGTCGCCAGAACGGCACGGCGCCGGATCTGGGACGCCGCGCTCGTGGCGATCTCGCCCCTGGCCGTGGTTCACGCCTTCACCAACTTCGACACGCTCGCCACGGCCGCCGCCGCGGGCGCGCTGCTTGCCTGGTCACGACGGCGGCCCGCGCTCGCAGGAGCGCTGCTCGGCGTCGGCGCGGCGGCGAAGATGTACCCGCTGTTGCTGCTCGGCCCCCTGCTCGTGGTGTGCCTGCGGGCGGGGCGGCTGCGCGCGTGGGGGAAGACCGCGCTGGCCGCCGCGGGCGCGTGGGGCGTGCTGAACCTGCCGTTCATGGTGTTCCTGCGCGAGGGGTGGTCGGAGTTCTTCCGCCTCAACACCGAGCGCGACATGGACCCGGACTCGCTCTACAACGTGATCTCGCACTTCACCGGCTGGGCCGGGTTCGACGGTCCCCTCGGCCCCGGGCAGGCACCGAGCTGGCTGAACACGGTCAGTGGTGCGCTGTTCCTCGCGCTGTGCGCCGCGGTGGCCTACGTCGGGCTCACCGCGCCGACCCGACCACGGCTGGCGCCGCTGTGCTTCCTCGTGGTGGCGGCGTTCCTGCTGACGAACAAGGTGTGGAGCCCGCAGTACTCCCTGTGGCTCGTGCCCCTCGCCGTGCTGGCCGTTCCCCGGTGGCGCGCCCTGCTCGCCTGGATGGTGATCGACGCGCTGGTGTGGGTGCCCCGGATGTACTACTACCTCGGAGTGGACGACAAGGGGCTGCCCGCCGACTGGTTCCTCGGCACGGTCGTGGTCCGCGATCTCGCCGTGGTGGTGCTGTGCGTGCTCGTGCTGCGCGACATCTACCGGCCCTCGGCAGACCCCGTCCGCGCGATGGGGGACGACGACCCCGCCGGAGGTGTTCTCGACCGGGCTCCCGACGCGCTGGTGCTGCCCCCGTTCCGTCCGGGTGCGCGCGCCCGGCGCCGCTGACCCGCCGGGCCACGCGCACCCGGACGTG
>NZ_KB912600.1:5078-9866 GCF_000383795.1 Saccharomonospora saliphila YIM 90502 | reverse complement strand
GCTGCCGCCGCGGGCGCTCGCGGCGCGGGCGGGATGCCGATGGGTGCCATGGGCGGCGCGGGCCGGAACGCGGGCGGCGCCGAGGACGAGGAGCACGAGACCAAGTACCTCCAGAAGGAGGACGGTGACTCCCTGTTCGGCAGTGACGAACTGACCACCCCGCCGGTCATCGGCGAGTGACCCCACCGGCGGACGAACGACGAGGACACACACGACCGTGTTGCACCAGCAGGTGACGCTGACGACGGCCACCGTGCTCACCCTGATCCGCCGCCGGGGCGCCGAGCCGCACACGGTGCTGGCCAGCACTCCGGTGTGGGAGGACGAGCGCGCACGACGGCAGGCCGACGAGCGCGCCCACGCCGAACTCGCCCGGCACGGGTTGTCCGGACCGTCGGGCCCGGACGAGGAGCTCGAAGCCACGGTCGAGGCCATCGCCCGCCCCGCGCTCGAGTACTTCGCCTGGATCAACGGCGGTCATGAGGGAGCGACGGTGAACTACACCGTGCTCGCCGGGGTCTCGGGCGGGGAGGCGTTCGTCCTCGCCCGGGACACCGACGGCGGTGCGGTCGTGCTGGCCTCAGTGCCTCCGGCGGAGGTGCTCGACAACTTCGTCGCGCAGCTTCCCGTGCTGGGACCCGCACGAGGGCAACCACTGCGGGTGCCGACGAGCAGGCTCACCGGGTCGCGAAAGGCTCCGGAACCCGAGGAGCGGGAGTTCTCGGTGATGCGCAGCGGCGCGCGGAGCCCGGCCGAGACGGAGCTCGCCGAAGCGCGCCGCGTGCTCGGGCTGCGGCGACTCGGCGGCGGCAGCCTCTACGTCGCCGCCCGGGCACGCGGTGGACGGCGGGTCCGTGTGGAACGGCCGCTGAACTACATCGACACCACCGAGGGCCGGTGGCTGACCGAGGAGGTTCCCGGAAACGGGGAGCCGATGGTGGCGCTCACACCCGCCAGCCCGCACCTGCTCGCCGACCGGCTACGCACGGCACACGGAACCTTGCCGCTGGAGTGAGGGCGGCCCCCCGTTCAGCCCAGCGGTTCCCACCGTGCGTTCACCCCGTTCGTCCACAGGCGCCGCGCCTCGGCTCGGTACGCGAGCGGAACCGCGCGGCGCCGCGACACGCCGAGGCGTCGATTCTCCGCGACACGCCGAGAGACGCCTCACAAACTTGTCCACAAGTTATCCACAGGGTATGACCTGCGATTTCACAGAAGGGCTACCGAGTTCTCCCCAGGTTGTACACAGGTTCGGGCGAGCTTGTGATTCATTCGGGCCGGTCATCAACAAGTTGTCCACAGGTCCATCCCCAAGCGAGATTGCGCTGCTCTGTCCGAGCGATCTAGCGTGCGTGCGCGGCGGCCGAGAGACCGGAGCGCTGATGCTGCCCGTCCGGCCGCGACCACCTACACTGTCGAACAGGTGTTCGACTCACGCTTCTTCGAGGGGGTGCCTCCACCGGTGGCCATCACCGACGACCGCAGCCCTGCGCCCTCGGGCGAGCACGGCGGGTTCGAACGCCAGCCGCCGCAGGACAACACGGCCGAACAGTCCGTACTCGGCGGGATGCTGCTGTCGAAGGACGCCATCGCCGACGTCGTCGAGGTGCTGCGCCCTGGCGACTTCTACCGGCCCGCGCACCAGGCCGTGTACGACTGCGTCCTCGACCTGTACGGGCGTGGTGAACCCGCCGACCCGATCACCGTCTCGGCCGAGCTGGAACGCCGAGGAGAGCTGGGCCGCGTCGGGGGCGCCCCGTATCTGCACACCCTGATCGCCACGGTGCCCACGGCGGCGAACGCGGGCTACTACGCCCAGATCGTGGCCGAGAAGGCGATCCTGCGCAGGCTCGTCGAGGCGGGCACGCGGATCGTGCAGTACGGCTACGGCGCCGACGGCGGCGACGGCGGCGACATCAACGAGGTCGTCGACCGGGCACAGGCCGCCATCTACGACGTCACCGAGCGGCGCACCAGCGAGGACTATGTCGCCCTCGAGGAGTTGCTCCAGCCGACGATGGACGAGATCGACGCGATCGCGTCCCGGGGCGGCACCTCGCAGGGCGTTCCGACCGGCTTCGCGGACCTGGACGAGGTGACCAACGGCCTGCACCCCGGCCAGATGATCATCGTCGCGGCGCGGCCGGGTGTCGGCAAGTCGACCCTGGGCCTGGACTTCGCTCGGGCGTGCTCCATCAAACACGGTCTGAGCAGCGTCATCTTCTCACTGGAGATGAGCCGCGTCGAGATCGTCATGCGCATGCTTTCGGCCGAGGCCCGCATCCGGCTGGCCGACATGCGCGGTGGCCGGATGTCGGACGACGACTGGACGCGCCTGGCCCGCCGGATGAGTGAGATCAGCGAGGCTCCGCTGTTCATCGACGACTCGCCGAATCTGACGATGATGGAGATCCGGGCGAAGGCGCGCCGGCTCAAGCAGCGCAACGACCTCCAGCTCATCGTCGTCGACTACATGCAGCTGATGACCTCGGGCAAGCGCGTCGAGTCCCGCCAGCAGGAGGTTTCGGAGTTCTCCCGGCAGCTCAAGCTGCTCGCCAAGGAGCTCGAGGTGCCGGTCGTGGCGATCAGCCAGCTCAACCGAGGTCCCGAACAGCGCACGGACAAGCGTCCGATGCTGGCCGACCTGCGCGAAAGCGGGTCACTGGAACAGGATGCCGACATGGTGATGCTCATCCACAGGCCGGACGCCTGGGAACTCGACGACCCGCGTGCGGGGGAGGCGGACCTGATCCTGGCCAAGCACCGCGCGGGGCCGACGAGCACGATCAGCGTCGCTCACCAGCTTCACTACAGCCGCTTCGCCGACCTCGCACAGGACTAGGCCTCCCGCGAGACCGCCCGAACGTGCGCGGGAGGTATCGCTCGCGGGACGTATCGCGCACGGCGACGCCCCGCGCGGACCGGGCCACACCGGCGGACCCGACGCCCGGGTCACATCCGGATCACGCGTGAGTCGCCCCCGCGCTACGGACGGACCCGATACTGTGAAGCGGTGAGCGAGGTCGAGCAGGACAACGGCGGTACGGCAGCGTCCGCGCCCCGTACCGGGGGAACAGGTGGTCGCACGCGGCGGGGGATCGCGATGCTGTCCGAGGACCCGGACGTCACGGGCTGGGTGCCACGGGGGCTGCGGATCAGCGCCGCCCTGGCGTGGCGGTTCCTGGTCGTGGTCGCCGCGCTCTACGTCGTGGTGTGGATCGTCGGCTACCTGTCGGTCGTCGTGGTACCGGTCGCGATCGCCTTGCTGCTCGCGGCCCTCATGGCCCCGGGGGTGCGGCGCCTGGTGGAGTGGGGGTTGCCGAGAGCGCTGTCGGCGGTGATCGTGCTGATCGGCGGGCTCGGCGTCGTCGGGGGCCTGCTCACCTCGGTGATCACCCAGTTCGTCGAGGGCCTGCCCGAGTTGCAGGAGCAGCTCAACCTCAGCCTCGAACAGGTCGAGAACTGGCTGATCAACGGGCCGCTGCATCTGCGCGAGACGCAGATCGAGGACTTCGTCAACAGCGCCATCGAACTCATCCAGCAGAACCAGGCCTCGATCACGGCGGGAGCGCTGACCACGGCGGGGGCCGTCGGCGAGATCCTCACCGGGTTCCTGCTGACGCTGTTCGTGTTGATCTTTTTTCTGGCGAGCGGCGGGCAGATCTGGACCTTCCTGATGCGCGGTGTCCCCTCCCAGGTCCGCGACCGCGCCGACACGGCCGGACGGCGCGGCTTCGCGTCCCTGGTGAGCTACGTCCGCGCCACGGCGGTCGTCGCGGTCGTGGACGGTGTCGGCATCGGCATCGGCCTGTGGCTCACCGGCGTCCCGCTGGTGGTGCCGCTGGCGACGCTGGTGTTCCTCGGTGCCTTCGTGCCGATCATCGGCGCGGTGGTGACCGGCGCGATCGCCGTGCTCGTGGCGCTGGTGACCAACGACATCATCACCGCGCTCATCGTGCTCGCGATCGTGGTCGGCGTGATGCAGCTCGAAAGCCATGTGCTCCAGCCGCTGCTGCTCGGCAGGGCCGTCCGCCTGCACCCGCTCGCCGTCATCCTGGCCATCACCGCGGGCCTGGTAGCCGCGGGCATCCCCGGAGCTCTGCTCTCCGTTCCGCTGCTGGCGGTCCTCAACTCCGGCATCAAGTCGCTGGTGAGCGGTGAGGAACCGGACCCCGGCGCGGTGGACGTGCTGTCCGACCGTGGCGCCGACCCCGGCGCCACGGCGCCCGGCCCCGGGGGGAACGGGCCGGCGGCGGCCGCACCGGATGACGCCCGCGCCCACCGGGAGACAGCCCACGACGGGACGAGCGAAGCCACGCCGGACGCGGGCACTTCGGCAGGTTCCGACGGCGACCACGACGAGGGACGGAGGGAACCCGACCCGGCATGAACTCGGCGCCCTCGCTGCGTGACCCCGCGACGCCGTTGTGGTGGAGCACGATCGTGTTGCGCTGGGTCACCCTGGCTTTCGCGTGTGGTGCGGTGCTGGTGCACCACGACGGGTACCGGCGCGCCTGGCTCGCGTGGACCGCGTTCGCGGTGATGGTCGCATGGACGGCCGTCACGAGCCTGATGTACTCGCGGGCGTCCGGGCGCGCCGCGTGGTTCGTCGTCGTCGACGTGGTCGTCACCTGCGCCGTCATGGGCACGTCTCCGTTCGTCCTGTCCGAGGCCCAGTACACGGAGCTGGCTCCGCTGGTCACGACCGTGTGGGCCGCCGTGCCGCCGCTCGTGGCAGGCGCGCGGTTCGGCGCCGTGGGCGGGGTGCTGGCCGGGCTCGTGCTCGCC
>NZ_KB912600.1:2809-4978 GCF_000383795.1 Saccharomonospora saliphila YIM 90502 | reverse complement strand
CCGTCCCGCCGACCGGGCGGACCGGCGGCAGGCGCAGCACCCCGTACAACGCGACGAGCAGGGTCACCGCATCAGCGGCGTAGCAGGCGCCCACCCCGGCACCGCCCGCGAGCACCCCGCCCGCCGCAGGGCCCAGCAGCATGGCCGCCTGAAAGCTCAGGTTCGTCAGCGCGAGACCCGCCCCGACCTGGTCCTGGGGCAGCAGCGCCACCACGAACGTCTTCCGCGCGGGCGCGCCGAGCCCCGCGCACGCCGACTGGAGCGCCACCAGCAGGAGCACCACCGTGAGCGACTCCAACCGGAGGAACGCCTGGGCGGCGAGCAATCCGGCCGCGACGAATTGCCCGGTGGTGGTGCACACGACCAGCACCCGCCGGTCGAGGGCATCGGCCAGCGTTCCGCCCACCAGGCCGAACACGATCATCGGCACCGCCTGGGCCAGCCCGATCGCGCCCACCGCCACCGAACTGCCGGACAACGCCCAGACCTGGGCCAGCACCGCGATCACGGCGAGCTGGTGGCCGACCGTGGCACAGGTGGTGCTCACCCACAGGCGCCGGAACGCCGGGCTGCCCCGCAGGGGCCGGACGTCGAGCATCCGCCCGGCCCGCCTCACGCGCCGCTCCCGTCCTCCGGCGACACGCCCGTGTCGTCGCGCGCGTTCTCGATCTCCGCGAGATGCCGCGCGATCCGGGCCTTGAAGGAGCGCCGCGACAGGGCCGCCTCCATGTCCCGCACCACCCGGCGCAGCGAGTAGGGGATTTCCGCGTCGAGTTCGGCCGCCGCCTCCTCGGTGGCACGCCACTCCGCCTCAAGGAAGGGCAGCAGGCGCCGTGCCCGGTCGGTGAGAACGACTTCCCGCGTGCGGGCGTCGGTTCCCGGGCGGGTGGTGACCAGGCCGTCCCGTTTCAGCAGGCTCACGGTCTGGCTCATCGCGGAGTGCGTGACGTCCAGCGATCCGGCCAGGGCGCGGATGGTCATCGGCCCCCGGCGCCCCAGCCGGATGAGCGGCATGGTGTAGCGCGGCTGCACGCGCACACCCCGCTCGGCGTACAGGCGGCCGATGTCGTCGTCCATCGCCTTGCGCAGGTCGCGCAGTGGCCCCCAGAAGTCCAGCTCGGTCGGATCGCCGCTGCCTCCGGCCGCGCCGTCGTGCTCGGTCGTCATGGGGATACCATAACAGCACTAATATAAGTGCTTACATAAATGGCGCTGGCGGTCCCACGGACGAAGGGTCGGCCGCGCGGAGCCTCAGTTGCGCTGAAGATCGCCCGGATGGGTGGCGAGGAAGGCCGTCGGCAGGCCCTGCCTGCGCAGCACCTGACTCCAGAGATCGCGCTCCGGGGTGGCGAGCACGTCATCAGGCAGCGCGGGCACGATCAGCCAGTCGCCCCGGTCGATCTCGCCCGCGAGCTGACCGGAGTCCCACCCCGCGTACCCGGCGAAGACGCGCATCCCCCGCACCTTCGGCACCAGCGCGTCGGGCTCTGCGTCCAGGTCGACCAGCGCCACCGGTCCGCGCACGGCGATCACGCCGGGCACGCTGCCCGCCGACTCGCCCGTGCGCAGAGCGGCCAGGCACAACGCGGTCTTCTTCTCCACCGGCCCGCCGACGAACACCGAACGCGGCGACACCACGTGCTCGCCCCAGTGGGGCAACACCTCGTCCACATCGACCTCACTCGGCCGGTTCAGCACGACCCCGAGCGTGCCTTCCTCGCGGTGGTCGATCACGAAGACCACGGTCCGGCGAAAGTTCGGGTCGAACATGGTGGGGGCAGCGACCAGGAGTGTTCCCGGCTCAACCTCGGCGTCCGCTCGCACGTGCACCATGATCCCACCGCGCTCGCACGGCACACGCGGTGTCCGGCCGACACGGACGGGTGGATAGGGTGATCGACCGTGACGATGGCTGGCAACACCGGGTCGACGACCGTCACCTCCGCCGACGGACTCGTCCGCGTCACCGTCGGCGGGTCCGGCGAGCTGCGGGACCTCCGGTTCGCCCCGACGGCCTTCGACGGGGCCACACCCGCCGGTCTCGCCCGCACCGTGCTCGACCTGGTGGCCGAGGCGACGGCCCACCAGGCGACCGACACCAGCGGCCGACACGCGACCGACACCACGGGCCGCGACACGATCGGCGCCACGGCCCACCCCACGGCGGCG
>NZ_KB912600.1:0-2709 GCF_000383795.1 Saccharomonospora saliphila YIM 90502 | reverse complement strand
CCAGCCGCGCCGCCAGCCCGTGCGGCCGTGGCGGCAGGAGGCCGAGAACGCCCGTCGCGGGGCACAGGCCGACGGCGACCGCACGATGTTCATCCCGCGCGACCGGGGTGTGCCCCCGGGTGTGCGCTGGCCCGCGGCCGACCCCGACGTGCTGAGGCCGTACGACGAGCTCGCCACGCGGATGATGCCGCGCATCACCTCGGAGCCGATCGGCGAGCGGCTGCCGGAGGTCCAGCTCGACGAGCCCGAGGACGAGCCCAAGAAGGGCCCCTCGCTCGCGAAGGCGAGCGGCCGGATGGCCATCGCCACGCTGACAAGCCGCATCACCGGCTTCGCGTGGAAGGTCATGCTGGCCTGGGTCGCCACCCTCGGCGTGCTCTACGACTCGTTCACCGTCGCCAACACGCTCCCGCTGATCATCAACGAGCTACTGCTCGGCGGGGTGCTGACGAGTGTGGTCGTGCCTCTGCTCGTGCGGTCACAGGACGACGAGGACGGCGGCCAGGCCTATACCCAGCGCCTGCTCACCCTGGCGTTGACGGTGCTCGGCGCCGGTGCGGTGGTCTCCACCGCCTGCGCGCCCTGGCTGACGGCGCTGCTGATGGAGGACAACGGCGACGCCAACCCCCAGTTGGCCACCTGGTTCGCCTATCTGCTGTTGCCCGGTCTGCTGTTCTACGGCATGTTCGCCGTGCTCTCGGCGATCCTGAACGCCAAGCAGATCTTCGGGCCCGCGCAGTGGGCGCCGGTCATCAACAACCTGGTCATCTTCGCCACGATCGGGGCATTCGCCCTGGTGCCCGGCGACCCGACCGTGGTGCCGACGCGGATGACCGATCCGCAGGTGCTCGTGCTCGGCATCGGCGTGCTCACCGCGATGGTGGCGCAGGCGTTGTTCCTGGTGCCCGCCCTGCGCCGGTCCGGCTTCGTGTTCCGGTGGCGCTGGGGCATCGACGACAGGCTCAAGGAGTTCGGCGGGCTGGCGGCCTGGATTCTCGGCTACGTCGCGGTCAGCCAGATCGGCATGGTGGTCAACACCCGCGTGCTCACCGGCGGGGCCGCGGGTGGTCCGTCGATCTACTCGAACGCGTGGCTGCTGTTCCAGCTCCCCTACGGCGTGATCGGGGTGTCCCTGCTCACGGCCCTGATGCCGAAGATGAGCCGTGCCGCCGCCGACAGCGACCACCGCAAGCTCGTCGGCGACCTGTCGTACGGCTCGCGGCTGACCACGCTGATGCTGCTGCCGGTCTCGACCGTCATGGCGGTGGCGGGCCCGTCCATCGGTGTCGCCCTGTTCGCGCTCGGCAGGGGCTCGGTCGACGACGCCGAACGGCTGGGCCAGGCGCTCGCGGTGTCGGCGTTCGGTCTCGTCCCGTACGCCCTGGTGATGCTGCAGATGCGCGTGTTCTACGCCATGAAGGACTCGCGCACGCCGACCCTGATCATGGTCGTGATGACGGCGGTGAAGATTCCGCTGTTGTACCTGGCCTCCGCGATCCTGCACCCGGTGCAGGTCGTGCTCGGCGTCATGATGGTGAACTCGCTGGTGTTCGTCGTCGGCGCGGTGATGGGCCAGGTCTGGCTGTGGGTCAAGCTCGGTAACCTGCGCAGCAAGCGGGTGCTCGGCGTCATCCTGTTCACCGTGGTCGCGAGTGGACTCGGTGCGCTCGCCGCGGCCCTGGTCGGCATGCTCGTGCCCGACCTCGGCTCCATCGCCACCGCCTGGGTGAAACTCGTGCTCCAGGGGATCGTGGGCATCGGGGTGTCGTTCGGAGTGCTCGTCGCGCTCCGCATCGACGAGCTGTCTCCGGTGACCCGCCGGTTGTCCGGACTCCTCCGTCGCGGGTAACCCGCTGGGGAGGTGATACCGCACGGTGTCACGCCGGTCTGACGTACCCTCGTTCGCAGGAGACGCGGCAGGCACAGGGCGGAGTCGCCCCGGGACGTCCGGCTCGCGGTGGACGTCCGGTGGCGGCGCGGCGCGGACCGTCCGGCGCTGCCGCTCGTGCGTCCTGCGGAGAATCGGAGGGGGTGTCGACCCGAGTGGGCATCCGTGCGCGCGGTGGATCGCTGGCGCCCGGTGGGGTCGTCGGCGACGGCCGCTACCGGCTGCTCGCCCAGTTCGGTATCGACGAGCGGGGCGGTGCCCACCTGTGGCGTGCCCGGGACGGGCAGTTGCGCCGCGACGTGGCGCTCACCGTGCTCGTCGGCGACCCCGCCGACGTCGAGGCGGCCCGGCAGGGCAGGCGCACGCTCGAACGAGCCGCCCACGCGGCCAAGTTCGAGCACCCCAGCGTCGCGCGCGTGCTGGACGTGCTCACCCTGGGCAACGGGATCAGCTCCAGCGAGGGCATCCTCGGCATCGTGGTCGCCGAGTGGACCAAGGGCAGCGACCTCATCGACCTGATCTCCCAGCAGCGCACCCAGCCCGCCGACGCCGCACGCATGGTGCAGGCGCTGGCCGAACCGGTGGACGCGGCGCACCAGTCGGGGCTGGTCCTCGGCATCGACCACCCGCAGCGCCTGCGGGTCACCACGGACGGCAGGCTGCGGCTCGCGTTTCCCGGGCCACTTCCGGACACGACGCTGCGGGACGACGTGAAGGCACTCGGCGCCGTGCTGTACCTGCTGCTGACGGGCAGGTGGGCCCTGCCGGGCGGCCCGGCCGCGATCCCGGCGGCCCCCCGGGACCCGCACGGCGAGCCGGTC
>NZ_KB912599.1 GCF_000383795.1 Saccharomonospora saliphila YIM 90502 | reverse complement strand
CCGGCCACGAGCAGGCCCGAGACGTCGTGGTCGACGGCGACCGGCAGTCCGCCGACCCGGGCGGCGACGACGGGGGTGCCGCAGGCCTGCGCTTCGAGCGCCACCAGGCCGAACGACTCGTTGTAGCTGGGCACGGCCACCACGTCGGCCGCGCGGAAGACGTCGACGAGTCCCTCCCCCGACTGCGGCGGCAGGAACCGGGTCAGCTCCTCGATCCCGAGCTCGGCCGCGAGCCCGCGCAGCGAGGTCGGCTGTTCCAGACCGGTGCCGGAGGGACCTCCCGCCACCAGCACCACCAGCCGGTCGCGCAGGCCGGGGTCGCGGCGCACCAGTTCGGCCGCGGCGTGCAACAGGACGTCCGGCGCCTTGAGCGGCTGGATGCGCCCGGCGAAGGCCAGCACCACCGCGTCCGCCCGCAGCCCCAGTGCCGCGCGGGCATCCGCCCGTGGGCCGGGGCGGAAGCGCTCAAGGTCGACACCCGGCGACACCGTCCGCACGGCGCGCGGGTCGGCGTCGTAGAGCCGCATGAGCTGCTCGCCCTCGACCTCGGTGTTGGCCACGAGGCGGTCTGCCTCGGCCACCACCTGCTCCTCGCCGATCACCCGGGTGCGGGGTTCCGGGGTGTCGCCGGAGGCCAGTGCCGCGTTCTTCACCTTCGCCAGTGTGTGCGCCGAATGCACCAACGGCACGCCCCAGCGGTCCCGGGCCAGCCAGCCGACCTGCCCGGACAGCCAGTAGTGCGAGTGCACGAGGTCGTAGTACCCGGGCTCGTGGAACGCCTCGGTGCGCAGGACCCCCGAGGTGAAGGCGCACAGCTGCGCGGGCAGTTCGGAGCGGCCCAGCGGTTCGAACGGTCCCGCGGGCACGTGGCGGACGAGTACTCCCGGGGCCAGTTCGGCGACGGGTGGCTGGTCGGACGCGGTGGCGCGGGTGAACACCTCGACGCTGATCCCGCGCCGCGCCATCTCCCGGGCGGTCTGGGCGATGTAGACGTTCATGCCGCCGGCGTCACCGGTGCCCGGCTGCTCCAGCGGCGAGGTGTGCAGAGACAGCACCGCCACCCGGCGCGGCCTGTTCGCCGCCCGGTACCAGGAGATCGTCACCCAATCACCTTTCTGCTCGGCCGTCGACGGCCGCGACGGCCCGCTCGGCGAACCGCAGCAGAGTGGTGTCGAACTCCCGCGCGGACTCGACGAACGGTAAGTGGCCTACACCCGGCCACCAACGCGTGAGGGCCCCGGGAATCTTCCCGGCCGTGTACTCGCCCGCCGTGAGATCCACGACAGCGTCGGCCTCGCCGTGCAGGACGAGGGTGGGCACGTCGACCGCCGCGAGGACGTCGGCGCTGTCGACCTCCCGGCGGAACAGCGCGGCCCGCACGGCGGGGGGCGCGGCCAGACTCGCGCCGAG
>NZ_KB912598.1:47244-48807 GCF_000383795.1 Saccharomonospora saliphila YIM 90502 | reverse complement strand
TGCACGCGGCGGACCCAGGTGCCGTCCGTGTCGTGCCGGGCATACCCGCTCACGGTCGCGGTCTCCGGGTCGACGACGGCCTGCGTCCACGCGCGGGCCGACTCGGGCAAGGGCAGGGCGGCGGTGAAGCCGACGTCGTCGAGGACCCAGCCCGGGCCGTCTCCGAAGGTCTCCCGCGCGGCGGCCAGCACCCACTCCAGCATCGCGGTCGCGGGCAGCACGGCGACCTCCCCCACCCGGTGCTGATCGAGGAACCACGGTGTTCGCGCCGTCAGCTCCGTGCCGAAGCGGACGCGGTCGTCGGCGGCCACCTCGATCCGCGAGCCGAGCAACGGGTGCGCCGGTGCCTCGCCCGCGGGCCGACGCCGCGGGATGCCGGGCGTGTACCAGTGCCGGTCCGCGCGCAGCGGGTGTCCGGGCAGCGGCACGGGCGGGGCGGGACAGGGGGCACCCGCGGTGTCGAAGACCTCCCACCGTGGGCTTCCGCCCTGGACGTACCACTCGGAGACCGACCGGACCAGGTGACGGTCGTCGACGTCCTCGCGGGTTCCGCTGACCAGCCAGGTCGCGTCCACCCCGTTGCGTCCGACGAGGGGGGACAGGACCGGCTCCGGGCTCATCTCCGCGAAGACGCCGACACCGGCCTCGCCCGCGTACCGCAGTGCGGCACCGCACAACACCGGCTCGCGGAGCTGGCGCACCCAGTGCTGCCCGGTCAGCTCGTCCGGCGCCAGCTCCGTGCCGGTGACCGTGGAGACGATGGGTACCCGCGCGCGCTCGTGGCGGACCTGCCGCGCGTGCCGGGCGAACTCGTCGAGTACGGCGTCCATCGAGGGGGAGTGGAACGCCCGGTTCACGCCGAGCCGGGTGACCTTCGCGCCGCGCCTGGTCCACCGGTCGGCGACGGCGGCGGTGGCGTCCTCGGTGCCCGAGATGGTCACGTCCCGGGGCCCGTTGAGCGCGGCGGCGACCACGTCCCCCGCGCCGTCGGCCAGCTCCCGCAGCAGTGCGTCGACCTCGTCGGTGCGCACCGAGTACATCGCGCCGGGCGCGGTGCGCTCCATCAGCCGGGCACGTTCGAGCACGAGTCCGAGCGCGTCGTCGAGGCTGAGCACGCCCGCCCGGCAGGCGGCGGTGTACTCACCGAGGCTGTGGCCGAGCAGGTAGTCGGGCTCGGCGCCGCACGCGCTCCACAGCTCGGCGAGCGCGTACTGGACCATGAACAGCGCGGGCTGTCCGAACCGGGTGTCGTCGAGATCGATCAGCTCACCCGGTGCCGTGGTCAGCGTGGGCAGCAGGGACACGCCCGTCTCGGAGGTGACGATGGCGTCGCAGGCGGCCAGCGCGTCGCGGAAGACCTCGTAGCGCCCGTGGAACGGGGTGGCCATGCCGGTGCGCTGGTACCCCTGCCCGGGAAACAGCCACGCGCTGCGGCGCCGGTGCAGCTCCACGGCCGTGCCCGTGGCGACGGAGGCGGACAGCGCACCGGAGCGATGGGCGCGGAGTTCGCGGGCGGCCTCGGCCGCGGACCGGGCGACCACGGTGAGCCGGTGCTTACGGTGG
>NZ_KB912598.1:42678-47144 GCF_000383795.1 Saccharomonospora saliphila YIM 90502 | reverse complement strand
CGGTCGCCCGCGGAGTCGGCACGGAACCCGAGCGCGTCGTGCAGCAGGCCCGCGGTCGCCCGGGCTGGACTGGCGTTGAGCTCGGCGCGGCGCGCGAGCTGGTCGTCCGGGGTGAGGTCGAAGCGCGTGCGCAGCCAGGCCGACTCGTCGGTGGCCAGCTCGTGCAGCACCGTCTGGAAGGCGGCGTGCATCGCGTCGATCACCCCGTCGGGGAACATCGACTCGATGACGTCCCAGGCGACCCAGACGGTGCCGTCGGACTGCTCCCAGAACTGACAGTCGATCAGGACCTGCGGCGTCTCCAGCATCGAGTAGGTGGGCCTGGGGAACTTGCCCATCGACAGCCCGCTGCTGATGACGTACGGGCACGCGGCCCGGCCCGGCGTGCGGCGGTGCTGGTTGAGGGCCTGCAGGACCTTCACCCCGCTGTAGTGGGTGTGGGCGACGTCGGCGTCGACCTGGGCCCGCAGCCTGCGTGCCCGCGCCTCGAAGGTCTCCTCGGCGCGCCAGTCCACCTCGAGCGGGTACAGCGCGGCGAAGTTGCCGAGCACCTCGCCGATCTGAGGGTGGATCGGCAGGCGGTGGGTGACCATGTTGTTGAGCAGGAAGTGGCGGGAACCACTCCAGGTGGACACGACCTGGGCGTAGGCGGCGTACATGACCGTGGTGGGCGTCAGGCCGCGTTCCCGCGCCCGGCCGGTGAGCGCGACCCAGTCCTGGGCGGGCACCACGAACTCGCGGCGGCTCAGCTCCGAGCGTTCCCGCTGGCTGCCCGAGGTCACCAGCGGGATCGGCGGGGCGTCGGGCCAGTGGGGGATGCGCTCGAGCCAGTAGTCCCGTGCCGCGGTGCCGAGCGGGGACCGCTCCATCTCGGCCAGGGTGCGGACGCAGTCGCCGAAGCTGACCTCGAGTTCGGGCAGCCGGCGGTCGGGGTCGTGGTAGAGCGCGAAAATGTCCTTGAGGAACTGGCTGGCTCCGATGCCGTCGGTGAAGAAGTTGTTGTTGTTCCAGTGCACCCGGCCCTGACCGTGGTCGCGCAGGCTGATCTGGATGTCGAACCACGGCCAGCGGTCGATCGGCAGTTGCCTGCGGCGCAGCGATGCGCGCAGGCGCGTCAGCTCCTCCTCGACCGTGGCGGCGGGCAGGCCGCGCAGGTCGTGGACTCGTGCCTCGAGCGGCGTGAACGTTTCGATCCGGCGCAACTGGATGTCCTCGGTGAGCACGACGAGGTCGTCGCGGTGGCGCCGGAGGTTGCGGTTGACCGAGGCCATGAACCGGTCGACGTCGAAGTCGGGAAAGTCGAACTCCATGTACTGGTGGGGCCGGACGTGATACTCCAGCCCCTCGGCCGAGCCGACGAGGAACGCCGTCTGCAGGTCGGAGAGCGCGAAGGGTTCGTCCGCGGCCGAGGGATTGGCGGTGACCACGGGCAGCTCGTGGTCCGGGCCGCTGTCGGCTCCGGCGAGCCAGCGCACCAGGTCGGGCTTGCACGCGACGATCCGGTCGCGCAGAGCGGCCGACAACGTCCCGGCGGGTGCGGTGACCTCGAGATCGTCGTCGGCCAGCCGGATCCTGATGTCCGCTCGCGCGAGGTCGGCGAGCAGCGACTGCACGGGTTCTGTGGCGGTCATGGGTCACCTCGGTCCTTGAGAGCAAGCACGGCCCGGCCGTGGAAGTGCCGCGTCCGTGCGGGATGCCGGCCGCGGTGGCGGCCGGTGTCGTGGTGCGGTGCCGGTCGGGTGACCGGTCAGTCGGCGTGCTGTCCGCGTGGAGGCAGGTCGCGAACGAATGGCGGGTCGTGCGCGGTCTTGCCCACCTTCGCCGCGCCACCCGGGGAGCCAAGCTCGTCGAAGAAGTCCGCGTTGATCGTGGTGTAGTGCGCCCACTGCTCGGGCACGTCGTCCTCGTAGTAGATGGCCTCCACGGGACAGACCGGCTCGCAGGCCCCGCAGTCGACGCACTCGTCAGGGTGGATGTAGAGCATCCGCTCGCCTTCGTAGATGCAGTCGACGGGGCACTCGTCGACACACGCCTTGTCCAGGACGTCCACACAGGGCTCGACGATCACGTACGCCACGACTTCCCTCCTCGGCAGCGGCCCGCGGCAGCGGTCAGTCTCCGAGTTGAACTCGGGTTCAAGTCAAGATCGCGAGCAGGCTTGACCTTGGTGTGCACACCAAGGTTTAGCGTTGCCGGACGTTCGTGGTCTCTGATGTGAACAGGTGGGTGACCTGCCGTGACCAAACCACCTCTGACGGGCGGGGAACAGGCTCCGCCCGAGGCCGGCGTCGAGACGCGCCGGTACCGGGTGATCTCAGGATGCGTCGAATGCGCCAGTGATCTCACTCCGCTCCGGCGCGTCGAAGGCGTGCGTGACGTGCGGATGCTGTCCGCGTCCGGCGTGCTCGCGGTCGAGGCGCAGGAGAGCGTGGAACAGGAGACCCTGCTGCGCACCGCCGCGGCTTCCGGGTTGACGCTGGCGCCCGAGCAGTCCGCCGCGACCGCGGAGACGCAGGCGACGACGAAGTCGCGCTGGTACCTGCGGCCCGACATGGTGCTGCTGTTCATCGCGGCCGTGTTCATGGCCGCCTCGGAGATCATGGCCCGGCGCATGCCGGAGGCCACCCTCCCGGTGGTGCTCGCCTACATCTCCGTCGCGGTGGGCATTGTCTTCCCGGCCCGCAACGCGTGGACGCTGGCACGGAACAAGCGCTTCTCCATCAACGTGCTGCTTCTGGTCGCCGTGGCGGGGGCGATACCCCTGGGCCGGGTGATCGAGGCCGCGTGTGTGGTCGTCATCTTCTCGCTCGGCATGGTGCTGGAGAACTACGTCGCCGACCGGGCGCGCCGGTCGATCCAGCGCCTGATGGATCTCGCGCCCCGGGTCTCCGAGCGCCTCGAACCCGACGGCACCGTGCGCACCGTGCCGGTCGAGGAGCTGGGCATCGACGACGTCGTGCTGGTGCGTCCCGGCTCGCGGGTGCCCTCCGACGGCGAGGTCGTGCAGGGCACGTCCTGGATCGACACCTCGGCGGTGACCGGGGAGTCCATGCCCGTCGAGGTCGTCTCGGGCGACACCGTCTACGGCGGCACCCTCAACGGGGACGGCGCGCTGCGGGTACGGGTCACCAAGCAGTACGAGGACACCGTGCTGGCCCGGGTGATCCGTGAGGTCGAGGAAGCGCAGCAGAACCGGGGACGGGCGCAGCGCTTCGCCGAGAAGTTCGCGACCGTCTACACGCCGGCGATGATCGCGCTCGCGGTGGCGATGACGGCGTTCGGCCCGCTGCTGCTCGGGCTGACCTTCCAGGAGGCCTTCTACCGCGCCCTGGTCGTGCTGATCGTGTCCTGCTCCTGCGCGCTGGTGCTGTCCGTGCCGGTCAGTGTCGTGTCCGCGGTCGCCCGCGCGGCGCGGGACGGAGTGCTGATCAAGGGCGGTGCCTACCTCGAAGAGCTGTCGCGGGTCCGCACCGTGGCCTTCGACAAGACGGGCACGCTCACCCTGGGACGCCCGGCGCTGGTCAGCGTGCACGCGCTCGACCGGGACAGTGACGAGGAACTGATCAGGCTGGCCGCGGCCGTGGAAGCGGCGGCCACGCATCCGATCGCCGAGGCGATCGTGCACGCCGCCCGCGAGCGGGACATCCCGGTCCGGCCCGCCGACGACACCACCATCGTCGCGGGCAGGGGCGCCGACGCCACCGTCGATGGTCGGCGGATCTCGGTGGGCCGGGTGGACAACACCGAGGCCGACTCCCGCACGGCCGAGGCGCTCGCCGCGATCGAGTCCGCCGGTGCCACACCGGTGGCCGTGCTCGAGGACGGCAGGACGCTCGGACTGTTCGGCGTCGCCGACGAGCTGCGGCCCGAGACCGCCACGGCGGTGCGCGAGCTGCGTGAGCTGGGTGTGGAGCGCACGCTGATGCTCACCGGCGACCGCGAGCGGGTCGCGACCGCGATCGCGGACAAGGTCGGCATCGACACGGTGCGCGCCGGATTGATGCCGCACGACAAGAGCACCGCGATCGGCGAGAGCCGGACACAGGGCGGTTCGGTGGTCATGGTGGGTGACGGCGTCAACGACGCGCCCGCGCTGGCCTCGTCCGATGTCGCGGTCGTGATGGGTGCCGCAGGCACCGACGTCGCGATGGAGACCGCCGACGTCGCCCTGATGTCGGACGATCTGACCAAGCTGCCGTACACCGTGCGGCTGGCGCGGCGCGCCAACCGCGTCATCGCGCAGAACGTGACGGTGTCGTTGATCGTCATCTTCCTGCTGGTGATCGCGGCGCTGACGGGAGCGTTCAACCTCACCCAGGGCGTGTTGATCAACGAGGTGTTCGCGCTCGTCATCATCGCCAACGGGCTCCGGCTGCTGCGTGGCCGCAAGGACACCGCGCAGGCTCCGGCCGTGGCCCGGCCGCCCGCACCCCAGCGCACGGCCGACGCGGAGCCCGCCACGTCGG
>NZ_KB912598.1:33583-42578 GCF_000383795.1 Saccharomonospora saliphila YIM 90502 | reverse complement strand
CGCCCGCACCGCGGCCGCGTCGGGCTCGGGCGGAGGGGTGAGCCCGATGTTATTCGATGCTCGCGGTGTCTTCACAGTGGGGAAACACGGCATGCTCAGACTCGGCGCAGGCCGCCCGGGCGACACCAGGTGATCCCCGGGCGCCGTCCTGTGTCCGACGCAGTGAGGGAGCACGTCCGATGTCCTATGTGAAGCCGCCCGAGTTCGTCGGTGCGATGATCGACGCGGGGGAGGCCAAAGTGGCGCTCTCCGCCCGCGACACCGTGCTGCGCGCCTACATGGCGGGCGCGATCCTCGCGCTGTCCGCCGCGTTCGCGGTGACGGTGACCGTGCGCACGGGCGAAGCGCTCGTCGGCGCGCTGCTGTTTCCCGTCGGCTTCTGCCTGCTGTACCTCTTGGGCTTCGATCTGCTGACCGGGGTGTTCACCCTGACCCCGCTCGCGCTGCTCGACCGGCGTCCGGGCGTGCGGGTCCGGTCGGTGCTGCGCAACTGGGGCCTGGTCTTTCTCGGCAACCTGGCGGGCGCGCTGACGGTCGCGGTGATGATGGCTGTGATCGTCACCTTCGGATTCTCGGTGGAGCCGAACGAGATCGGACAGCAGCTCGGGGCGATCGGCACCGATCGCACCGTCGGCTACGC
This sequence comes from Saccharomonospora saliphila YIM 90502, assembly GCF_000383795.1. Classification (GTDB taxonomy): domain Bacteria; phylum Actinomycetota; class Actinomycetes; order Mycobacteriales; family Pseudonocardiaceae; genus Saccharomonospora; species Saccharomonospora saliphila. The sequence continues at coordinate 41,938 of NZ_KB912598.1, read as the reverse complement.
CGAGCACGGCGCGGCCGGAATGCTGACGCTGTTCGTTCGCGGCGTGCTGTGCAACTGGATGGTCTCCACCGGTGTCGTGGCTGCGATGATGTCGACCTCGGTATCGGGCAAGGTGATCGCGATGTGGATGCCGATCCTGGTGTTCTTCTACATGGGCTTCGAGCACTCCGTGGTGAACATGTTCCTGTTCCCGTCCGGGCTGATGCTCGGCGGTGACTTCTCGGTCACCGACTACCTGGTGTGGAACGAGATTCCGACCGTGGTCGGCAACCTCGTCGGCGGCCTGGCCTTCGTGGGCCTGACGTTGTACGCCACGCACGCCCGCCCCGGTACGGGCCGTTCCCGGACCGCGCGAGCGGAGTCGGAGGAGCCGGTGCGGGCGACAGTGGGCGTCTGAGGCGACGGCGGGCGGCTGCGGGCGACGGCGGGCGTCACCGTGCCGGTGTCGCGGCGCCGCCGGTGTCGCCGTGTTCCGGACGGTCGCGGCAGTGGCGACTGCCCAGCGGCGGCGGGTCAGGAATCGCAGGCGATGCCATCGCCGTCCCGGTCGAGACCGTAGATGTCGGAGCCGGTGACCCTGACAGGTCCGCTGACGTAGGCGGGGCCGTTGCCGCTGCCTCCCGCACAGTCCACGTCGGAGGCGACGGGAACACAGCCGCTGTAGTTCGGGTCGCAGTCCGCGACCGGCTCGGACGTCGTGGGCGGCGGTGTCGGCTCGCGTGTCGCCTCCGGCGTCATTCTGGTCGGTTCGTCGGAGGACGGCGGCCGTGTCGTGCTCGGGCTCCTGGTGGTGGACGTGGTCGTACGGACGGTCGTGGTCGAACTCGGTGCTCCGGCGGTCGTGGTGGTGAGGGCCGCGGTCGGCGTGGGCGTCGTACTGAGCGTTGTGCCCGTGCTGCCCACCTCGCCGGAATCACCATCGGACTCGGCGAGTTGGCCGATGACCAGGATGCCGACGACGACGGCGGCGGCAGAGAGCCAGGCCGGAAGCGACCGCGTGAACCGGCCCGCCGGAGTGCATGCGGGGTCCGGGGGTGGTGGTGCCGGTGGAAGCGTGGTCGAGGGCGGGACCGCCATTCTCGGCCGAAGGTGCGCCCGAACCTCATGGCCCTCGGCGGATGCGACCGGCGCCGCGTGTGGCCGCCCGGCGGGCGTCTCTCGCCGGGCGGCCCGGGGGAGGAGCAGCTCTACCTCCAATTTCGTCTTCCCTCGGAAGACCGTGGCCCGGCATCCGGGCCTTCCGCCCTGGTCGATGATCGCGGCGACCGTCGGCGCGTACCGCTGGGATGTCGGTCGGCTCAGCTCTCCGACGCGCGATCCGTCGAGACGCACCTCGATAGCCCGCTCGCCCTGGTACTTGCCCGAAGCGGTGACGCACCAGCCGAGTTCGGCGGTAACCTCGACACGTTCACCGGAGGGGGCCGCATACCGTTCCAGCACTCGCTGGTGGTGCTGCTCTCGGGTGACCGAGACCGCTACCTCCGCGCCGAGCATCCTCAGACCCACCGACCCGTCCGGTGCCATGTACCACTCCTGACGATCAGGTACCCGTGCCGTGAGGAAGATCGGACTCCGGGCCACACCGTTACGCGTGGTCGATACGATCGGGGCATGTCCGAGCGCCTGTACTTCCGGCAGCTGCTGGCCGGTCGCGACTTCGCCGTGGGTGACCCGGTCGCGACCCAGATGCGCAACTTCAGCTACCTGATCGGCGACCGCGTCACCGGCGAGGCCGTGGTGGTCGACCCCGCCTACGCGGTGGACGATCTGCTCGGCGTTCTGGCCGACGACGACATGCGGCTGGTGGGGGTGCTGGCCACCCACCACCACCCTGATCACGTGGGCGGGGATCTGATGGGCTTCGGCCTGCCCGGCGTGGCCGAGCTGCTGGAGCGGCGGCAGGTCCCGATCCACGTCGCCGACGCCGAGCTGGAGTGGGTGCGGCGCACCACGGGCGTGTCCGGGTCCGACCTCGTCGGTCACCCGCACGACGACACCGTGGACATCGGCGCCGTGGCCGTGCGGACCCTGCACACCCCGGGGCACACGCCGGGCAGCCAGTGTTTCCTGCTCGACAACGCCCTGGTCGCGGGGGACACGCTCTTCCTCGACGGGTGCGGGCGCACCGACCTGCCCGGCGGCGACGCCGACGAGATGTACCGGAGCCTGCGGCACCTCGCGGACCTGCCCGGTGACCCGGTCGTGTATCCGGGGCACATGTACTCGGCGGAACCGTCGGCACCGTTGTCGCGGGTACGCGGCGACAACGTCGTATTCCGCCCGCGCTCGCTCGACGAGTGGCGCCTGATGTTCGGCGGCTGAGCGGGCCCCTCGGTCAGCACAGGAACGCGGCCGGTCGCGACCGGCCGCGTTTTCCCACGTCGAAGGCACTGCGTGCGTTCCGGTGTCGCGCCTTGTGAACCGCCCGTTTCGGGAGCGCTCCCAGTGAGGCCGTGCTGTGAGTGGAACCGGCGCCCGGACGCGCTGGCCACCCAGTCGTAATCGGCCATTGACACCCGGTCGAGTTACCGGCAGTCTGCTCGCCATGGATGGGAGCGCTCCCAGTTCGTCACCTCCTACCCAACGAGGGGTTACCGTGCGACACCAACCACGCCACCAGTTCAGACGCGCAGTCACGTTGTCCTCGGTGCTGGCTCTGGCCGCCGCGCTCACCACGGCCTGCGGCGACGACGCGGCCGGCGACGGCACCGTCGAACTCAGCGTCGCCACGTTCGGTGAGTTCGGCTACGAGGATCTCTACGCCGAGTACGAGCGGCTCAACCCGGACGTCACGATCGTGCCGCGCAAGACCGGGCAGGGCGGTCCGTACCACCAGTCACTGTTCACCAAGCTCGGCGCGGGCTCGGGCCTCGACGACGTCATGGCCGTCGAGGAGGGCTACATGGCCGACGTGCTGGACAAGTCCAGCCGGTTCCACGATCTCGGCGAGATCGGGCCTGCCGAGGTCACCGCCGACCGATGGCTGGACTGGAAGTACGAGGGCGGACGCGACTCCGAGGGCCGGTTGATCGCCTACGGTACCGACATCGGTCCGCTGGCGATGTGCTACCGCAAGGACCTGTTCGAGGCCGCGGGCCTGCCCTCGGACCCCGAGGGTGTGAAGCCGCTGTTCGAGACGTGGGACAGCTACTTCGAGGCGGGCGACGAGTTCGTGGCGAACTCGGACGGGATCGCGTGGTTCGACTCCGAGGCCCAGCTGTTCAACGCCATGAACAACCAGTTGGAGGTCGGCTTCTTCGACCGCGAGGACAACCTCGTCGTCGAATCGAATCCGGGCATCCGGCGCAACTGGGACAAGGTCACCGCCGCCGGGCAACGCGGTCAGTCGGCCGGCCTGGTCGCCTTCAGCAACGAGTGGAACAGCGGTTTCCAGGAGTCCGCGTTCGCGACCAAGACCTGCCCGGCCTGGATGCTCGGGGTGATCGAGGAACAGGCCGGACCCGAGCACGCCGACGCCTGGGCGGTCACCGACGCCTTCCCCGGTGGGGGTGGCAACTGGGGCGGTTCCTACCTGACCGTGCCGACGCAGAGCGAGCACCCCGAACAGGCCGCGAAGCTGGCGGCCTGGCTCACGGCGCCGGAGCAGCAGATCAAGGCGTTCCAGGCCAAGGGCGTGTTCCCGAGCCAGGTCGAGGCACTCGACGCGCCGGAGCTGACCTCGGCCACCGACGACTACTTCGGCGACGCCAAGATCGGCGAGCTGTTCGCCGCGCAGGCGCGCAAGGTCGAGCACGCCCAGTACAAGGGGCCGGGGGACGGCCAGATCCAGGAGAACGCCGCCACTCCCGCGTTGCAGGCCGTCGAACAGGGCGCCTCACCGGAGGAGGGCTGGCGGCAGTTCGTCGAGTCCGCGAAGCGCATCGCCCGGTGACGAGGAGGGTGCGTGAGTGAGTCCGGTTCCACGGTGTCCACCGTGGACGACGAGCGGGTGGCGCGCGATCCCGCCCCCGAACCGCCCCGGCCGCGGCGTCCGTCCTGGCGCGACCGGCTGAGCAGGTGGGACGCGCGCTACTCGCCGTACCTCTACGTGGCGCCGTTCTTCGTGATCTTCGGTATCGTCGGCCTGTTTCCGTTGCTGTACACGGCGTACGTGTCGTTGTTCGACTGGGAGCTGATCGACGACAACCCCGCCTTCGTGGGCCTGGACAACTACGTGTTGCTCATGGCCGACGGCCAGTTCTGGAAGACGCTGGTCAACACGGTCAGCATCTTCGTGCTCTCCAGCGGACCGCAGATCGTGATGGCGGTGCTGCTGGCGGCGATGCTGAACACGGGACTGCGGTTCTCCACCGGCTGGCGGGTGGGGGTGCTCATGCCGTACGTGGCCAGCCTCGTGGCGCTGGGCATCATCTTCGCCAACCTGTTCGGCCCGGACTACGGCCTGGTCAACGGCATCCTGGAGACGCTCGGGATCGGCGGCATCGACTGGCAGGCCGACCGCTTCTCCAGCCACGTCGCCATCGCGATCATGGTGAACTGGCGCTGGACCGGGTACAACGCGCTGATCGTGCTGGCGGCGATGCAGGCCATCCCGAAAGAGCTGTACGAGTCCGCGATCGTGGACGGCGCGGGGGCGATCCGGCGGTTCTTCTCCGTCACCCTGCCGATGCTGCGGCCGACGCTGATCTTCGTGGTCATCACCTCGACGATCGGGGGCCTGCAGATCTTCACCGAGCCGAAACTGTTCGACGCCATGCCCGGCTCGAACAACGGCGGTTCCACCAATCAGTTCCAGACGATCACGCTGTACATGTACCAGACCGCGTTCGAGCGGGAAGACCTCGGCTACGCCTCGGCCGTGGCGTGGGTGCTGTTCGTGCTCATCATCGGCGTCGCGCTGATCAATTTCCTGCTGACCAAGCGGATCGCGAGCACGGGGGAGGAGAACCGATGAGCGTGCCCGCCCTCGCGCGGTCCCGTCGCGCCGGCCGCGGGGCCCGCACCGGCGGCGCGGGGAGCCTCGGCCGGGCGAACGTCTGGGTCTACGGGCTTCTGACCGCGTTCGTGCTGGGGTCGATCTTCCCGTTCTACTGGTCGTTTCTGGTGGCCAGCAGGGACAGCTCCATGCTCACCGAGGCGATTCCGCCGCTGTTGCCCGGGGGCAACTTCCTGGCCAACGCCGCCCGCGTGTTCGACACGGTGGAGTTCTGGAAGGCGCTCGGCAACAGCGTGATCGTGTCGGGCTCGGTGACGATCTCCACGGTGTTCTTCTCCACCCTGGCCGGGTTCGCCTTCGCCAAGCTGCGGTTCCGAGGTCGTACTCCGCTGTTCGTGTTCGTCATCGCCACCCTGGCGGTGCCGACCCAGCTCGGCATCATCCCGCTCTACATGGCGATGTCCGAGCTCGGCTGGGCCAACGAGCTCCAAGCGGTGATCGTACCGAATCTGGTGACCGCGATCGGGGTGTTCTGGATGCGCCAGTACACCGTCTCCGCGCTGCCCTACGAACTGATCGAGGCCGCCCGCGCGGACGGCTGCTCGATGATCCGGGTGTTCTGGCACGTGTGCCTGCCCGCCGTGCGCCCGGCCGCGGCGTTCTTGGCCATGTTCACGTTCATGACGTCGTGGAACGACTTCCTGTGGCCACTCGTGGCGCTGGGCGCCGACAACCCGACCGTCCAGGTCGCGCTCGAGAAGTTGCAGAGCGGCTACTACGTGGACTACTCGCTGGTGCTGGCCGGGACCACGCTGGCGACCATTCCGATTCTCGTCGTGTTCCTGTTCCTCGGCCGTCAGATCGTGGCCGGAATCATGCAAGGTGCTGTGAAGGGGTGACCCGTGTCGACTGTCCATGACCGAACCGAGCCTGAGGTGCCGGAGTGCGCCTTCCCCCCGGATTTCCTGTGGGGAGTGTCCACGGCCGCGTTCCAGGTGGAGGGGTCGGTGACCGCGGACGGGCGTGGCCCGTCCATCTGGGACGCGTTCTGCGCGCGTCCGGGAGCGGTGGTGAACGGCGACACGGGAGAGCCCGCCGCCGACCATTACCGGCGGATGCCTTCCGACGTGGCGCTGATGCGGGAACTCGGCGTCGGGGCCTACCGGTTCTCGCTGGCCTGGCCCCGGGTGCGGCCGGACGGCGGTGCGGTCAACCCCGCCGGGCTCGACTTCTACGAACGCCTGGTGGACCGGCTGCTGGAGGCGGGCATCACCCCGTGGCCCACCCTGTATCACTGGGACCTGCCGCAGGCACTGGAGGAGCGGGGTGGCTGGGCGGCGCGGGCGACCGCCCACCGCTTCGCCGACTACGTCGGCGCGGTGGTGGATCGGCTCGGGGACCGCGTCGGCACCTGGACCACGCTCAACGAGCCGTGGTGTTCGGCCTTCCTCGGCTACGCCTCCGGGCGGCACGCGCCCGGCCGTACCGAGCCGCGCGCGGCCGTGGCCGCCGTCCACCATCTGCTGCTCGCGCACGGACTCGGCACCGCAGTGATCCGCGACGCGGTGCCGACGGCGCGGGCGGGCGTGACGTTCAACCTCTTCCCGGTGACCGCCGCCGACCCGGCCGACGAGGCCGACCGGGAGACGGCCCGCCGCGTGGACGGGTTGCAGAACCGGCTGTTCCTCGACCCGGTGTTGCGCGGGAGGTACCCGGACGACGTGCTCACCGACCTCGCCCCGTACGGGCTGGGGGAAATGATCCGGGACGGCGACCTCGACCACATCGGCGCGCCGCTCGACTTGCTCGGGGTGAACTACTACCGCGACCTGCACGTCTCGTCGGTGCCGGACGCCGACTCCGGGCCGCCCTCGGAGTGGGTCGGTGCCGAACACGCCGGGTTCCCGAAGCGCGGCCTGCCGCAGACCGACATGGGCTGGGACGTCAACGCAGGCGAGCTGACCGGTCTGCTGCTGCGGCTGCACACCGAGTACCCGCGACTGCCGCTCTACGTCACGGAGAACGGGGCGGCCTTCGCCGACCACGTCGACGGTGATGGCGTGGTGCGCGACACCGAGCGCATCGCCTTCATCGAGGCTCACCTGCGCGCCGCCCACGCCGCCGTGGCGCGGGGCGTGGACCTGCGCGGCTACTTCTACTGGTCGCTGCTCGACAACTTCGAATGGGCCGAGGGCTACGCCAAGCGGTTCGGGCTGGTGCATGTGGACTATCCCACCCAGCGCCGCACGCCGAAGGCGAGTGCGTCATGGTATGCGCGAGTGATGGCGGACAACGGCTTGGCGGGACGACGATGACCGAACCCGGGGACACGCCGGTCGACGACCGGGGCACGCCCACCCTGGAGGAAGTGGCGAGGGTGGCGGGTGTGTCCCGCTCGACCGTTTCCCGGGTGATCAACGACATGCCCGGCGTCAGCGCCCGGGCCCGGCAGGCCGTGACGCGGGCGATCGCCGCTGTGGGATACGTGCCCAACGAGGCGGCGCGCAGCCTCGTCACCCGCCGGACCAACTCGGTGGCGCTGGTCGTGTCGGAGCCGGGGGAGCGGGTCTTCGGTGACCCGTTCTTCTCCGGCGTGCTGCGGGGCGTGCACGCCGGGCTGGCGGGCAGCGCGCGGCAGCTCGTGTTGATGATGCTCGCAGAGGACGACGACGGTGCGCGCCTGGAGAAGTACCTGACCAGCGGGCACGTCGACGGCGCGCTCGTGGTGAGCATGCACGGCGACGACCCGCTGCCGGAGCGGCTGGCCACGGCGGGACTGCCCGTCGTGGCCGGTGGGCGCCCGCTGCGCGGCGCGGGTGTGCCCTACGTGGACGCGGACAACTTCACCGGCGCGCTGTCGGCCGCCCGGCACCTGGTCGCGCTCGGCCGGAGGCGGATCGCCACGATCGCCGGTCCCGACGACATGGCGGTGGGCATCGACCGCCTGGCCGGGTGGCGGCTGGGACTGTCCGAGGCGGGGCTGTCGGCCGAGGCGGTGGTGCGCGCGGATTTCGCGGTGGAAACCGGTGCTCAGGCCACCGCCGCGCTGCTCGACCGGTACCCCGGCGTGGACGCGGTGTTCGCCGCCGCGGACCTGCTCGCCGTGGGCGCGCTGCGCGAGCTGGCGGCACGGGGCAGGCGGGTGCCCGGCGACGTGGCCGTGGTCGGTTTCGACGACTCGGTCCTGGCGACCTCGGTCACCCCGACGCTGACCACGGTCCGGCAGCCGGTCGAGGAGCTGGGCCGGACGATGACCTGGCGCCTGTTGGCCCGCCTGGCCGGGGAGGACCCGCTGCCGCCGTCCATCCTGCTGCCGACCGAGCTGGTGGTGCGCGAGTCGGCGTGAATTCCCCGGGCCGCGTCCGGGCAGGGCGGGAACTCCTCCCGCCCGCCGCGCTCAGCGCGCGATGAACGACTCCGGGTCGGTGAGCACGCTGCGCACGGCCGTGCCCGCCGCG
>NZ_KB912598.1:27466-33483 GCF_000383795.1 Saccharomonospora saliphila YIM 90502 | reverse complement strand
GGGCGGCGGTGCCGACCGCGAGGCCGCGCCCGGCGATCCGGCGCGCGGGGGAGTGGCCATGGTCGGTGGTGGGCCCGGCGATCCCGAACTGATCACGGTGCGCGGGCGGAGGTTGCTGGCCCGGGCCGACGTCGTGGTGGTGGACCGGCTCGCTCCGCGCGACCTGCTCGACGAGTTGCCGCCGCACGTCGAGATCGTGGACGCGGCCAAGATCCCGTACGGGCGCGCCGCCGCCCAGGACGTGATCAATCGCACGCTCATCGAGCACGCGACGGCGGGCCGGTTCGTGGTCCGGCTCAAGGGCGGTGACCCGTACGTCTTCGGACGCGGGTTTGAGGAACTGCTCGCCTGCGCCGAGGCGAAGGTGCCCGTCACGGTCGTCCCCGGCATCACCAGCGCCTTCTCCGCGCCCGCCGTGGCCGACGTGCCGGTGACCCATCGCGGCGTGGCCCACGAGGTCGTCGTCGTGTCCGGGCACGTACCGCCCGGCGACGAACGCAGTCTGGTCGACTGGGAGGCGCTCGGCCGGATGAGCGGGACGGTCGTGCTGATGATGGGCGTCGAGCGGATCGGGCTCTTCGCGGACGCGCTGGTCGCGGCGGGCAGGCCGGGCGACACCCCCGTCGCGGTGATCCAGGACGGCACCACGCCCGCCCAGTTCGTGGTGCGCTCCACGCTCGCGACGATCGCCTCCGACGCCGCCGAGGCCGGTATCCGTCCCCCGGCGGTGACCGTCATCGGTCCGGTGGCCGGACTCGCGCCCGAGCAGGCCTGAGGTGCCGTGGCCCGGGCACTCCCGACGGCCCGGGTGGGTGTGACACCGCGCGGGCCGCGCGGGCCGGGCGGGACGGTCGGCGCGGGGTGGGCCAGGATGGCGGCATGACTGGCACCGAAGACACAGAAGGCACGCACGAGACCACCCCCGCCGACCCGGCCGGACGCGAGCTCGTCTCGATGACCGTCGAGCGCACCGGGCACGTCGCCGAGGTGACCCTGGTGGGACCCGGCAAGGGCAACGCGATGGGCCCCGATTTCTGGCGCGAGCTGCCCCTGGTCTTCGGCGACCTCGACGCCGACCCCGACGTGCGCGCCATCGTGCTCACCGGCAGCGGGAACACCTTCTCCTACGGCCTCGATCTGCCCGCGATGCTTCCGTCCTGGTCGGACTACCTCGGCGGCGACGCGCTGGCGGGGCCCCGGCGTGAGTTCCTCGACGAGATCCGCCGCATGCAGGACTCCGTCACCTCCGTGGCCCGGACCCGCAAGCCCGTGATCGCGGCCGTGGCGGGCTGGTGCGTCGGCGGAGGGGTCGACCTCATCGCCGCCGCCGACATGCGCCTGGCCAGCGCCGACGCGCGGTTCAGCGTGCGGGAGGTGAAGGTCGCCATCGTCGCCGACATGGGCAGCTTGCAACGCCTCGCCCCGATCATCGGCGACGGCCACCTGCGCGAGCTCGCGCTCACCGGCCGGGACATCGACGCCGCCCGCGCCGAGCGGATCGGACTGGTCAACGACGTCCACCCGGACCGCGACGCGGTGCTGGAGGCGGCCAGGGCCACCGCCCGCGAGATCGCCGCCAATCCTCCCCTGGTGGTGCAGGGAGTCAAGGACGTACTCTCCGTCAACACCGAACACCAGGTCCACACCGGACTCCGGCACGTCGCGACGTGGAACGCCGCGTTCCTGCCGAGCAAGGACCTCAACGAGGCGGTGCAGGCGTTCCTGCAGCGCCGCGACCCCGAGTTCACCGGCGAATGAGGAGGGAGACCCGCGTGGGAGACAGCACGGCCTACGAGCGGTTCCGCGAGGCCCGCGACCAGCTGCTGACACACCGCGAGGACTACGACACGGCCTACCGCGAGTTCCGCTGGCCCGAGTTCACCGAGTTCAACTGGGCACTGGACTGGTTCGACCGGGTGGCGGGCGAGGCGGCCAACGCCGAACGCGCCGCGCTGTGGATCGTCGAGGAGGACGGCACGGAGAACCGGTGGACCTATCCGGAGCTGTCCCGCCGTTCGAATCAGGTGGCGAACTGGCTGGCCGAGCGCGGCGTGCGCCGGGGCGACCGGATCATTCTCATGCTCGGCAACCAGGTCGAGCTGTGGGAGACGATCCTGGCGGCGATCAAATTGGGCGCGGTCGTGATCCCCGCCTCGACACTGCTCGGCGCCGCCGATCTGCGTGACCGGGTTGACCGCGGCGCGGCACGGCACGTCGTGGTGCGCGACACCGACACCGCCACCTTCGCCGACGTCCCGGGCGACTACACCCGCATCGCCGTCGGCGAGCCGGTGGCGGGCTGGGAGTCGTTCGCCGACGCCTACGCCGCCGGGACCGAATTCACGCCGGACGGGCCGACGCGGGCCGACGACCCGCTGCTGCTGTACTTCACCTCCGGCACCACCGCCCAGCCCAAGCTCGTGCAGCACACGCACGTGTCCTACCCCGTCGGGCACCTGTCGACGATGTACTGGATCGGGCTTGAGCCGGGCGACGTGCACCTCAACATCTCCTCGCCGGGCTGGGCCAAGCACGCGTGGAGCAACGTGTTCGCCCCGCTCAACGCCGAGGCGACGGTGTTTCTCTACAACTACACCCGCTTCGACGCGGGCGCCCTGCTCGGCCAGATGGCCCGGTGCGGGGTCACGAGCTTCTGCGCGCCGCCGACGGTGTGGCGCATGCTCATCCAGGCCGACCTGTCCTCCCTGGACACCCCGCCCGCCAAGGTGGTCGGGGCGGGGGAGCCGCTCAACCCGGAGGTGATCGAGCAGGTCCGGCAGGCGTGGGGCGTGACCATCCGCGACGGGTTCGGCCAGACCGAAACCAGTGTGCAGATCGCCAACACGCCGGGGCAGCCGGTGCGGCCGGGTTCGATGGGGCGAGCGGTGCCGGGCTTCGCGGTCACCCTCGTCGACCCCGTCTCCGGCGAGCCCACGCGGGAGGGCGAGATCTGCCTCGACCTCTCCGACCGTCCCGCCGGGTTGATGGTCGGCTACGCCGACGACGAGGAGCGCACGGCCACGGCCTTCGCCGGTGGCTACTACCACACCGGCGACGTCGCCTCGATCGACGAGGACGGCTACATCACCTACGTCGGGCGTACCGACGACGTGTTCAAGGCCTCCGACTACCGGATCTCGCCGTTCGAGCTGGAGAGCGTGCTGCTGGAACACGAGGCGGTGGCCGAGGCCGCCGTGGTGCCTTCGCCGGACGCGCTCCGGCTCGCCGTGCCGAAGGCGTACGTGGTGCTGGCGAGCGGGTACGAGCCCACGGCCGCCACGGCGGAGAGCATTCTCGCGTTCTGCCGCGCACACCTGGCCCCGTACAAGCGCATCCGCAGGCTTCAGTTCGCCGACCTGCCGAAGACGATCTCGGGCAAGATCCGCCGCGTCGAGCTGCGGCGGGCCGAGGACGACACGGCCGGAACACGTCCGGAGGGCGAGGCCGGCTCGCGCCCGGAGGGCGAGTTCGCCGAGGACGACTTTCCCTCCCTGAAGTCCTGACCCGCGTGGGTGGCCCCGGCCTCCGGCGACGGTCGTCCGTCCGGGGGTAAACGGGGAGAAGTTCACGGGTCGGGTTAACACCGTGTGGTGAGGTACCGATGAGGCCGGTGAGTGCGGTCGGCCGTGTGCGGGGCCGCCTCACCGGCAACCCTCCCCACAGAGATCGTCGACACGCCGGCGACACGCGCGGCGGCGGCATGGCGATCGACACACAGTGACCCACCGCGGAGTGAGCGCAGGCGACCATGACGACCGATCAGGACAGCGCACCGGAACCTCGGACTCCCGAGCCCACCCCACCGCCACCGACGACTCCGTGCACCGTCGTGTGGAGCCGGGGACGGCCGTACGTGCTGGAAAGCGGTTCGGGACGCCCTCGCTGGATGGGCACGGACCGGCACGGGCGCCCGCAGGCGCTGAGCGGGGAGGAGCTGCGGAAGCGGGGCTGGAGCTATCGGCGCTCCACCTGATCAGGGCGATGCACAGTGCGGCTACGGTGAGCGGGTGACAAAAGTCCGGCCTGTCCGCGTGGCTGGTGACCGCATGTCACCGGCCCGGGAGCTGCTGACCGTACCCAACCTTCTGTCGTTGTTGCGACTGGCCGGGGTACCGGTGTTCCTGTGGCTCCTGCTGGGGCCGCGGGAGGACGAGTGGGCGCTGGCGTTGCTGGTGTTCGGCGGGTTCACCGACTGGCTCGACGGCAAGCTCGCCCGCCTGCTGAATCAGACGAGCAGGGTCGGGCAGATCCTCGACCCCGCGGCCGACCGCCTTTACATCATGACCGCGCTGCTGGCGTTCCTGCTGCGCGACATCGTGCCCACCTCGATCGTGCTCACCCTGTTCGCCCGCGAGGTGGCCGTCGGTGTGGCGTTGCTGGTGCTGCGCCGCGCGGGGTTCGCGCCGCCCGAGGTCACCTACGTCGGCAAGGCGGCCACGTTCACGCTGATGTACGCCCTGCCGCTGCTGCTGATCACCAAGGGCGACTCGGCCTTCGCGGAGGCCGCCCGCCCGTTCGCGTTCGCGTTCACCGTCTGGGGTGCCGTGCTCTACCTGTGGTCGGCGGCGTTGTACGTCTGGCAGGTCGCCTCCGCCGTGGTGGGTCGCCGCGGCGGCTGAGATCCGCGTGGAGCGGGTCGCGGATTCGCGCGTTCGCGGCGCGGGCGGGCCCGGCCCAGTCTGTGCGAGGATGCGCGCGACGGGCGAGAACGAGGAGCCCGTCGCCGTGGGAACCAAGAGAGGAAACGGGCGGTTGTCGACTCCGGAAGAGCTGCGCTACACCGAGAACCACGAGTGGCTTGCCCCGCGCGAAGGCGGTACGGCGCGGGTGGGCATCACCGCCTACGCCCAGGACCAGCTCGGCGACGTCGTGTTCGTCGAGCTGCCGGACGTGGGCCGCCGATGTGCGGCGGGCGAGGCGTTCGGGGAGATCGAGTCGACCAAGAGCGTCTCGGAGCTGTATTGCCCCGTCGCGGGCGAGATCGTCGCGGTCAACCAGGTGGTCGCCGACACGCCGGAACTCGTCAACAGCGACCCGTACGGGCAGGGGTGGCTCGTCGAGATCGCTCCGGACGATCCGGAGGCGGCGGAGAGCCTGCTCGACGCCCCGGCCTACCAGCGTGTGATCAACGATTGATCCGGGAGCCCCGGGACCACGAGGCGTCCTGGCACGGTACGTTGACTACACCAGGTTTCGACGACGACACTTCAGTGCGTAAGGAGAGCTCAGGTGAGCACGAACGACGAGCCCGGCGTTCCCCCGGAGCAGTCTCCGGAGCGGACCTCCGTGTTCCGGGCCGACTTCCTGTCGGAGGTGGAGGGCCAGGAGGCGCCTGCGGTGGAGGCGCAGGACGCCGGTGTCGACGCGCTGCCGGCGGGCTCCGCACTGCTGGTGGTCAAGCGCGGGCCGAACGCCGGGTCGCGCTTCCTGCTCGATCGTGACACCACGAGCGCGGGCAGGCACCCGGACAGCGACATCTTCCTCGACGACGTCACGGTGTCCCGGCGGCACGCCGAATTCCGCCGCGAGGGCGGCGAGTTCGTCGTGATCGACGTGGGAAGCCTGAACGGCACCTATGTCAACCGCGAGCCGGTGGACCAGGCGGTGCTCTCGGGCGGCGACGAGGTGCAGATCGGCAAGTTCCGGCTCGTCTTCCTGACCGGTCCCGGACACGGGGGCCAGGAGGCGCGGTGACGGCGGCCGGGCGGTCACGGCGCGACGGGTTGAGCATCGGGGCCGTGCTGGGGCAGCTACGCCCCGACTTCCCCGACGTGACGATCTCCAAGATCCGGTTCCTCGAATCGGAAGGGCTCGTCCGGCCCGCGCGCACACCGTCCGGATACCGTCAGTTCACCCCGGCCGACGTGGAGCGGCTGCGGTTCGTGCTGTCCGCCCAGCGGGACCACTACCTCCCGCTGAAGGTGATCAAGGAGCAGCTGGACGCGGCGGACCGGAGCGGGCGCCCGGTCGCGGCGGCACCCCGGTCACCTCGGCGGCTCGTCGCCGTCGCGGGGCCC
>NZ_KB912598.1:13839-27366 GCF_000383795.1 Saccharomonospora saliphila YIM 90502 | reverse complement strand
GTCGCCGTCGCGGGGCCCGACGGGGAGTCCGCCACGGCGCCCCGGCCGGTGGTCTCGGCCGACGACTTCGCCGCCGACGCGCACACCGGCGAGCGCCTGAGTGAGCAGGAGCTGCTCGCCCGGGCGGGCATCGACGCGGTGATGCTCGACGAACTCCGGCAGTACGGCCTGCTCGGACCGGACTCGGCCGGATACTACGACGCCGACGCGGTACGGATCGCCCGCACGGTGCGGGCGATGACCGATCACGGGATCGAGCCGAGGCATCTGCGTGCGTTCCGGGCCTCGGCCGATCGGGAGGTGGGCCTGCTCGAACAGATCGTCACCCCGGTCTACCGGCAGCGCGACGCCGACGCCCGGGCGCGGGGCGACCAGCTCGTCGCCGAACTCGCCGCACTCTCGGTCACGCTGCACACGCTGCTCGTCAAAAGTGGTATTCGCGGGGTGACCGGCGGGTAGACTCGGGTGGGTGACGGTTGCCGTCGGTGTGTCGTGTCTGTGCCGCCACAGGTCGGCGGGCACTCCGGCCCGCACGAAGCCGTACCGTGGACCGGCGGTTCAGTGACGAGCCGCGTACCGAACAGACGTTTCGCAGCGAGCACAGCGCCCAGATGACGGGTAGCGTCGAGTAGAGTCGATGCGAGATCCTCGTGACAGCGCTGCAGCCCGCGCGCAGGAGAGGGAGGCGAAGCCCGATGAGCGAGATGCGCGTCGTCGGCGTTCGGGTCGAGTTGCCCGCGAATCAGCCGATCTTGCTGCTGCGGGAAACCGACGGTGAGCGATACCTGCCCATCTGGATCGGCTCCGTCGAGGCGACGGCCATCGCGTTGGAGCAACAGGGAGTGCGCCCCGCGCGGCCGTTGACCCACGACCTGCTCAAGGACATTATCGGCGCGTTGGACCGGGAACTTCAGCAGGTCATCATCACTGATCTGAGTGAAGGGACGTTCTTCGCCGAGCTGGTCTTCGACGGCGACGTGCGCGTCTCCGCCCGCCCGAGTGACTCTGTCGCGCTGGCGTTGCGGATCGGGGTGCCCATCCACGCCGAGGACACGGTGCTCGAGGAGGCCGGGCTGGTCATCCCGGACGAGCAGGAGGACGAGGTGGAGAAGTTCCGCGAGTTCCTCGACTCGGTCTCGCCCGAGGATTTCCGGGGCGCCGACACCTGAGCACGCGCGCCGTTCACGGCGCGCTCGTGGCACGGGCGAACAGCCTGGTCAGTTCGGCCGCGTAGGTCCTCGGGTCGAGGCCGGGCTCGTCGGCGAGGCGGTCGCAGACACCGTCGATCGCCTGGCGGATCGCCAGGGCCATCACCTTCACGTCGAACGTGCCGAAGACGCCCTCCTGTCTGCCCTGGTGCAGTTGCCGTTCGAGCCGGCCGACGCGGAGGTCGTGGAGCAGGGCGCCGCCGAGGCGCGCGCCGTCGCCGTCCCGGGCGTGCCGCGCGATCTCGGTCAGCGCGCGGGACTGGCGGAAACGCTCGGCGAGGAAGGCGATCTCCGCCTCGATCGACCAGCGCAGCGATTCGGCACGGTCGCCGGTGGAGGGGACGCGTTCGGCGACGAACCGGTCGTGCTCGTCGGCGAGCGCGGTCAGTGTGGCCGTCATCAGCTCGGCCTTGCCCGCGAAGTGGTACGAGATCATGCGGGTGCTGCTCAGTCCCGCCCTGGCGACGATGCGCGCGAAGGAGGCCCGGTCGTAGCCCTCGTCGGCCACGACCTCGGTCGTCGCGTCGATGATCTGGGTCCGGCGGGCGGCCTCGGTGGGGGTGAGCCCGAGGCCGGCCGCGAACTCGTCGGGCGTGTTTACCGGCATGAGTAAATAGTAATACGGCTGAGTAAATCGCCGGGGGAAACCCGGCGGTGGGGTGGTCCGCGCGTCGCGTTGACCCCTTCGCCGGGCGGGCCTACCGTCGGGGGAGATGAATCGCGTCGGTGTGATTGCGCTGGTGAGGCGCTCGCGGGCTGGCGCGACGGCGAGAACGGCCGGTTCCGGGAACGGGGTCGGCGGTCTTGTTTCGCAGCCGGCGCGAGCCGGGCGAGAGGAGGCACGGGTGGTCGAGGACAGTGCGGTCGGTGACGCCGGAGGCGAGCAGGGAGAGCTGTTCCCCGACTCGTCGGTGCCGGACGAGCTGGTGGGCTACCGCGGGCCCGCGGCTTGCCAGATCGCCGGGATCACCTACCGTCAGCTCGACTACTGGGCGCGGACCAAGCTCGTGCTGCCGAGTATCCGCACGGCGCACGGCTCGGGCTCGCAGCGGTTGTACTCGTTCAAGGACCTGCTTGTCCTCAAGATCGTCAAGCGGCTGCTGGACACCGGGGTGTCGTTGCAGAACATCCGGGGCGCGGTCGATCACCTGCGCGCGCGCGGTGTGCGGGACCTGGCGCGGGTGACCTTGTTCTCCGACGGCACGACCGTGTACGAGTGCACCTCGCCGGAGGAGATCGTGGATCTGCTCCAGGGCGGGCAGGGAGTGTTCGGAATCGCGGTCAGCGGTGCCATGCAGGAGATCAGCGGGACGCTGCGCGAGTTCCCGGCGGAACGGGCCGACGGGGCAGAGATCGACCCCGCGGTGCCGGATGAGCTGTCCGAACGGCGCAACGCCCGTCGCACGGGCTGAGACGCGCGCTCGGTCGCGTGTGTGGTGTTTCGCACCGCTAGCCGTATAACGACCTATACGGCCGGGCTTGGTTCACCGGTCCGGACGCTGCGCCGCCGGTGCGAATCCCGCCGCCACGAACGTGTCCTGCTGTGCGGGCCGGAGCAGAAACGCGCGGAAGGACTGGGCGGCGTGCTGGTGGACCGCCTCCACGGTCTCGCCCGCGAGGCCAACGTACGGGTGAGCGCCGCCGTCGCCGGAGGCGACGGGGACCGGGGAGGACCCGAGGCGGTCGGGCCTGCGCTCGGCGAGCCGGTCGGCCCAGTCCTCGGAGGCGGGGAGCCAGGCCGAGGGTGCGCCACCGAGGCCGGCGGCGTCGGCGGTGCCGGTGAGCACGGCGAAGACATCGGCGTCGTCGGCGGTGTGCACGTGGATGCGCACGCAGTGGTCACGGACGACGGTGCGGTGCCGGTTCCACCGCGAGGCGGCCGTGGTCGTCGGTTCGGCCAGGGCGGGCGCGGCCGCGACGCGCACCACCGCGTCACCCTCGGGGCAGTCGGTGGCCTGCGCCGCCGCGCGACTCTCCATGACGCCGTCGGCCCAGTTCCAGCCGAACCACCCCGCGACGAGGAGCCCGATCAGCACCACGCACGCCACGGGCCACGCCGCGACCCGGCGCCGGGCGGCCCTGCCGACGGCACGGTGTGATCCCGTCGTGGTCGTGCTGGTGCCCGCGGTCCGTCTGCCGGCGCGATGGTTGCCTCCGCTGCGGTGGCCGCCCATACGTCGCCTCCTCCCTGGGGTCAGGCTGGTCACACAGAGTGAGTGATATCGAAACGTTACCACTCTACCAGCGGAGTGCGGCGACGATGTGAGGGTGTTCCCGCGACAGTGCGTTATGAATCGGTGTTCGTTTTGTGCGCGTGCCGCCTGAGCAGTGTGCGGCACAGGTCGCTCAGACGGGCCCGCAACGGCTCCGCCCTGCGGGTGAACGACGCCTGCGCCCGCGCGTACTCGCTCCTGCCTTCGGCCGTCTCGATCGGCACGGGAGCGTAGCCGTAGCCGCTGAGGTCGTAGGGGCTGGCCCGCATGTCGAGGGTGCGAATGTCGGCGGCGAGTTCGAAGCAGTCGGCCACGAGCTCGGCGGGCACGAAGGGGCCGAGCTTGTAGGCCCATTTGTAGAGGTCCATGCCCACGTGCAGGCACCCGGGCTGGTCGAGTTCGGCCTGGGTGGCACGGGTGGGAGCGAACCGGTTCAGCGGGCGTGCCTGGTCGGTGAAGAAGCGGAACGCGTCGAAATGTCCGCAGCGCAGGTCGAGCGTGTTCACGACCTCGTCGGTGCCCGCCGCCCCGAGGCGCAGCGGCACCTGCGCGTGACGCAGCTCGCCGGGGTCGGCCCGGTAAACCATGGCCCACTCGTGGAGTCCGAAGCAGTCGAACCGGGGACGGCGGCGCGCGACGGACTCCAGCATCGTCAGGGAGTGCCGCGTGGTGCGGGCGCGACGGTCGGTGAACGCGGCGTCGTCGACGCGGACACCCCCGTCGTCGGCGCGGTAGCCGGAACGTTCGAGGAACCGTCGTGCTCCGGGCCCGGTGAGCACGACGTCAGGCCCCGGCTGCCATCGGGCCAGGTGCGACGGCGGGTGCGAGTAGTAGGTGAACAGGAAGTCCAGGACCGGGTGCTTCTCGCCCCGCGAGCGGCGCCGCTGGTGCGGCACCGTCCACGCGCTCATCCGCTCGGTGTGCGCGGCCGCACGGGCCTGCCATTCGTCCTCGGACAGATGCCGTGGCGCGGCCTCCGGTGGGTCGCCCTCGGCGCGGGGCGTGGTCATGACTCTCCCGTGACGTGCGTGCCGTCCCGGACGGTGCCGACATACTCTTCGAGCAGGTCTTCGAGCGCGACGATACCGACGTCGCTGCCCTCGGCGTTCACCGCCGTCGCCAGGTGGCTGCCCTCCCTGCGCATCGCCGAGAGCGCCTCGTCCAGCCTCGCGCGCAACGGAAGGTGGGTCAGCCTGCGGGTCAGGCGGGCGGGGACGCCCGCAGCGGGATCACCGCCGAACTGGTCGAGGACGTCCTTGACGTGCACGTACCCGGCGAGCCGTCCGCCATCGGCGCGCACAGGGAAGCGGGAGAACCCGGTCCCGGACACGGCCTGTTCCACATCGCCCATGGTGGGATTCGCCGGCAACGTCGTCAGCTCGTCCAGCGGCACGAGCACGTCCGAGACCGTCTTGCCCGCCGACGACAGTGTCTGGGACAGGCGGCGGTGCTCGGACTGTTCGAGCAAGCCCTCGCGGCGCGACTCCCGCAGCAGCGCGGCCAGCTCGTCGGAGGTGTAGCCGGTGTCGACCTCGTCCTTGGGCTGTACGGCCGCCAGCCTGAGTACCCCGTTCGCCATCCCGTTGAGCAGGCGAATGAACGGTCTGGTCACGCGCACCCACGCCACGTGCGGCGGCACCAGCCACAGGGCCAGCCGCTCCGGCTCGGCGATCGCCAGGTTCTTCGGCACCATCTCGCCGACGAGGACGTGCAGCACGGTCAGCGCCACCAGCGTCACGGCGAACGCCACCACGTGCACGACGTAGCTCGGCAACGGGATACCGAGCGCGGTGACCGCGATCTCCAGCTGGTGCGCCACCGCGGGCTCGCCGAACTGGAGCAGCAGTAGCGAGCAGATGGTGATGCCGAGCTGGGCGCCGGCGAGCATCAGGGAGACGTTGCGCGTGGCGTTGATGACGATCCGGGCCCGGGACACGCCCTGGTCGAGCAGGGCCTCGAGCCGGTCGCGCCGGGAGGAGATGAGGGCGAACTCGGCGCCCACGAAGAACGCGTTGGCCAGCAGCAGCACGCCGATCAGGGAGATGGACAGCCAGTCGTTCACGGCGTCACCTCCCGGCGCTGCACGGTGACTTCCGAGATCCGGTGCCGGTCCATGCCGGTCACTTCGAGCCGCCACTCGTCGATGTCGAGCGCGGCGCCGACCTCGGGGATCTCACCGAGGCGTTCCAGCAACAGCCCGGCGATGGTCTCGTAGTCGCCGTCGGGCATCCGGAAACCGGTGGCGTCGTGCACCTCGTCGCCGCGTAGTTGGCCGGAGACCACCCACCGGTCCGCCGACACCTGCTGTGAGGCCGGTTCCTCGCGCAGGTCGTGCTCGTCGCGCACGTCGCCGACGATCTCCTCGACGACGTCCTCGAGCGTGACCAGGCCCGCGGTGCCGCCGTACTCGTCAACCACCAGCGCCACCTGGAAACGCGAGTCGCGCAGCCGGTCGAGCACCGCGTCACCGGGCAGTGACTCGGGCACGGTCGGCATCGGCCGCATGAGCGCGGCCACCGGGGTGCTGTCCCGCTGGTCGGGGGACACGGTGAACGCCTGCTTGACGTGCACGGTGCCCTGCACGTCGTCGAGGTCCTCGCGGTAGACGGGAAAGCGGGAGAATCCGGTGCGGCGGGTCAGGGCCACCATGTCCGGGAGCGTGTCGTCCACGTGGAGCGCCTCGAGGCGCACGCGGGGTGTCATCAGCTCGCCCGCGGTCCGGCCGCCGAAGCGCAGCGAGCGGTCCAGCAGTTCGGCCGTCGAGACGTCGATCGTGCCGGTCTCGGCACTCGAGCGCACGATCGAGCCGAGCTCCTGGGGCGAGCGGGCCGACCGCAGTTCCTCCTGCGGTTCGACTCCGAGCTTGCGGACCACCCAGTTCGCGCTGTTGTTCATCAGGTTGATCAGCCAGCGGAACAGCGCGGAGAACCGGGAGTGATACCCGGAGACCGCCCGCGCGGTGGGCAGGGGCCGGGCCACGGCCAGGTTCTTGGGCACCATCTCGCCGATGACCATCGACAGGGTCGTGGCCAGCAGCAGTGACACGACCAGCGAGGTGCCCGCCGCGGCCGTGTCCGACAGGCCCAGCGCGGTCAGGGCGGGCCGTACGAACCGGCCGAGCAGCGGCTCGGCCACGTAGCCGGTGACCAGCGTGGTCAGGGTGATGGCGACCTGGGCGCCGGAGAGCTGGAACGACAGCGTCCGGTGGGCCCTGAGCACGGCCTGGGATCGCCGGTCGCCGACGTTGCGGACGTTGGCCTCGACCGTGCTGCGCTCCAGCGTGGTGAGCGAGAACTCGGCGGCGACGGCCATGCCGGTCCCCACGGTCAACAGAATGACGAAGAACACACCGGCGACGGTGAGCAGAATGTCCATCAGCGGGCACCGCCGACGGATCGGACGATCACGACGGGCAAGCCGGGTTCATCACCCGGCTCGGTACTGTCTCCGGGTGACGGCGCGTCGCGCACGGGAAGTGTCACTCCTCCTCGGACAAGAGCGTGTGAAGTGGCGCTATCTTAACCATGCCGAACGCGCACCGTGCCGGTCGTGTTCCCGGGGCACCGTCGGGGTCGCCGGGCATTCGCCTACGTCGCCGCGAGGCCACGGTGCCTGCGCACGCTCTCCTCCACCACGTCGAGCACGGGTTCGAGGTCGTCGCCGGGCAGGCCCATCGCCAGGTGCGAGACCAGACCCTCCAGCACCAGCTCCAGGTACGCGGTCAGCACGTCGACGCCGACGTCGTCGCGGAGATTGCCCGCCTCACGTTGCCACGCCAGCCGCTTGCGCGTCGCGGTGGTGAGCTGCTGGGAACGCTCGGCCCAGCGCGCGCGGAAGTCGTGGTCGGTCCGCAGCCTGCGGGAGACCTCGAGGCGCGTGCCGAGCCAGTCGGCGGGGTGGGCGGCGGTGCCTGCGAGCAGGTCGCGCATGACCTGCACCAGCCCCTGCTCGGCCACGACGTCGGCCATGCGCGCGGCGTCGTCCTCGGCCAGCGCGAGAAACAGCGACTCCTTGTCGCGGAAGTGGTGGAAGATGGCGCCCCGGGACAGGCCGGTGGCTTCCTCCAGCCTGCGGACCGTGGCACCCTCGTATCCGTAGCGGGTGAAGCACACACGGGCGCCGTCGAGAATCTGGCGGCGGCGCGCCTCGAGATGATCCTGGCTGACCCGTGGCATCCCACGATCTTGACACCCCGGCCGCCCTGCCGCAATCCGTACGTACGTACTGCGAGCGCCGAGTGGCGCACGACCACCCCCGATCGGTGGCCGTGCGCTTCGGCGGTCGGTCGGGAAACGCCCGTCAGGGGATGGTCAGCGCCGACTCCGCCGGGGCCGCGGCGACCTCGCGGGCGGTCACGAACTCCCACGCGGTCTGCCGGGGCGGTACCCGGTCGGTGTTCCACGCGCCGAGCAGCAGTGCCACCTTCGACTGCATCTCGCCGCGCAGCTTGAGGAACGAGTCGGTGGGTTCGGCGCCGACCTGCCCCAACAGCAGCCACCAGGCCCACGCCGCCGCGCCCGCGTTGGCGACGAAGTCCGGGATGACCGGGACGCCGCGGGCGGCCAGCATGGCCTCCGCCTCCGGCGTGGTGGCCGCGTTGGCCGCCTCGATGACCACCTCGGCACGCACGTCGTAGCTGTTGTCCGGCGTGAGCGCGTAGGAGATGGCCGCGGGCACCAGGATGGTGGCCTCGGTGCCCACGACGGCCTGCCGGGGCAGGCGCTGGACGTGGTCGGGCACCGCGGAGCGGTCGATCTCACCGTAGGCGTCGCGAGCCTGGAGCAGCGTCGGGATGTCGAGTCCGGCCGGGTCGTACAGCGTGCCCGCCGCGTCGGCCACCGCCACGACCCGCATGCCCGCCTCGTGCAGGTACCAGGCGGCTCCGCCGCCCATCGTGCCGATGCCCTGCACGGCGACGGTGGTCTCCTCGATCGCGCGGTTCCAGGCGGCCGTGACCCCCAGGCATGCCTGTGCCACGCCGTAACCGCCGATCACGTCCCCGAGCAGCAGGCCGCCGGGCACGGGGGCATTGAGCCCGGCCTGGACGCGGCGCAGCGTGCGCGCCGGATCGGCCGAGCGCCGGATGGCCGCGTGGTAGGACTGCTCCAGCCCCAGCTCGGCGAAGACCTCGTCGATGATGTGCTGCGGCACGCCGAGGTCCTCGGCGGTCACCCAGTGCGCGTCGAGCCACGGGCGCATGGCCTCGCAGAAGCGCCGGAGCACCTCGGTAGCCCTCGGGTCCTTCGGGTCGAAATCGATGCCACCCTTGGCGCCGCCGACCGGGAGATCGAACGTGGCGGTCTTGGCCGCCATCCCCCGGGCGAGGTCCTCCACCTCGGACATCGTGCAGCCCGCACGCATCCGCGTCCCGCCGGTCGCCAGTCCGGACACGAGGCTGTGCACCACGAGGTAGCCGTGGGCACCGGTCACCCGGTCGGTCCACGTCAGTCGCAGCAGCGGTTCGTCGGCGTGCTGAATAGCCACTCGGCCCCTCCCTGTGTCGCTAAGGCGTGTATGCCGTCCTGTGGTTCCCGCTGCGGCGTGCCGCCGTGTTGTGGTTCCCGTCGTGCGACGCCCGTGACGCGTGCGGTAGTGCCAGATTGCTGGTGAGAGGCCGTGTGCGTCCAGTTAAGGATCATGCACGTTTCCGTTTATGGTTGATGCATGGATCTGTCGGTGCATCGCCTGCGGATGCTCCGGGAGCTGCACCGCCGTGGCACGATCACGGCGGCGGCGGCCACGTTGCACTACACCGCCTCGGCCGTGTCCCAGCAACTCGCGCAGCTCGAACGGGACGTGGGCGCGAAGTTGTTCGAACGGCTCGGCAGGCGGGTCCAGCTCACCGAGCTCGGCATGCTGCTCACCGAGCACGCGGAGCAGATCCTCGACGCCGTCGAACGGGCGACCCTGGCGTTGGAGGAAGCCCAGGAGACCACGTCGGTGCGCCTGACCGCGGGCGTGTGGGCCTCGGTGGCCTCGGGCCTGCTGCCGACCGCGCTCACCGCGCTGGCCACCGAGCACCCCGGCATCGAGGTGCGCACCCGGGAGCTGGCGCCGGAGGAGACCGCCGACGCGGTGCGGGACGGCTCGCTCGACTTCTCGTTCGTCATCGACTACACCGACGCGCCCACGCCGTGGGACAACGGTCTCGAGCGCGCGGCGGTGGCGGTGGAGCGGCTCTACGCCGCCGTGCCCGCCGCGACGGCGCCCTCGGGGACGGTGTCCCTGCTCGACCTGGCCGACCAGCGGTGGATCCTGGCGAGCCCGCGCAGCCATTTCGGCAGGGCGGTGCGGGTGGCCTGCCAGCGCTTCGGGTTCGAGCCGACGATCACCCACGAGGTCGAGGAGCAGGCCACGGCGATGGCGATGGTGGCGGCGGGACTGGGTATCACGCTCGTCTCCGATCTCGGCCTCACCCTGCGTCCGCCCGGGGTGGACATCGTCACCCTGGCCACGCCGGTGCTGCGCACCGTGTCCGTGGCCTACCGGCGCACCGCCCTGCGCAGGCCCGCGTTGCAGCTCGTCATCCACGCGGTGCGGGCGGCGGCGGCCGAGCTGGGACTGGGCGCGTCGGAGACCGTGCCGGGCTGAGCCACCCGTCGGCGACCCATCGGCCACCCGTCGGCCACCCCGCCCGGGGCGGCCGGTCGCGTGTTTCGGCGCCTCGAAAGTGTCGTACCCCCCGTGTAGCGTCCGGACCAGGGAGGCGGCGACGCCGAGCGTGGGAGGTTGTGTCCATGGCCGCGATTCGCGATCCGGGTGCGGCACCGTGTGGAGCGGTACCCGCGCACAGGCCGGGCCCCGGCGGCACCACGGTCACCCCGGAGGAGGTCGCGGCCACGGTGCTCGCCGACCGCGCCGAGGGCGAGGCCTACGTCGCCTCGGTGTGTTTCAAGCACGGCCCTCCGAGCCTGCTCGGAGTCGAGATCGAGCACCTCGTGCATGACGCCACCGATCCCCGCGCCCCGCTCACCGCCGACCACCTCGCCGGCGCACTCGGCCCGCATACCCCGCACACGCTCCACCCCGACAGCCCCGCTCTGCCGCTGCCCGGCGGTTCCACGCTGAGCCTCGAACCCGGCGGGCAGGTCGAAATCTCCACGCCGCCGCGCACCGGTCTGCGGCAGCTCGCCACCGTCGCCGAACGGGACCTCGCCTACGTCACCGATCTCCTCGCCGCGCACGGGCTGCGGCTCGGCGCGGCGGCCATCGACCCGTTCCGCCTCCCCGCGCGGCTACTGACGACCGAGCGGTACGCGGCGATGGAGCGGCGGTTCGCGCCGCTCGGACCGGGCGGGCTCACGATGATGTGCAGCACGGCTGCGCTCCAGGTGTGCGTGGACGTGGGCGAACGCGGCGAGGCCGCCGCTCGCTGGGCCGCGGTGCACGCGGTGGGGCCCGCGCTGCTGGCGCTGTTCGCGAACTCACGGGTACACGCGGGTGCCGACACGGGACTGGCTTCGGCACGCTGGCGGTCGGTGATGGACACCGAGAACGCCCGCACCTACGCGGCCGGACCGGATACCGACCCGGCGGCGGCCTGGGCACGGCGGGTCATGGACACCCCGCTGATGGTCCTGCCCCGCGCGGCGGGCCCGTGGGACGCCCCGGACGGACTCACCTTCGCGGACTGGGTCGAGGGCCGTGGCGCGGCCCGCGCGCTGCCCCCGCCCACCACGGCCGACCTGGACTACCACCTGAGCACGCTGTTCACCCCGGTGCGCCCGCACGGCTACCTGGAGATCCGCTACCTCGACGCGCAACCGACGGGACGCTGGCTGCATCCCGCCGCACTGCTCGTCGCATTGCTGGACCGGCCGGCCACGGTGGACAGACTCCTCGACATCTGTGAGCCGGTGGCCACGCGCTGGGCCGACGCCGCGCGGCACGGACTGTCCGATCCGGACATCGCGGCCGTGGCCCGGCGCGTGGTCGACCTCGGCTGCGCGGAACTGGCCACCACGGATCTGCCTGCCGAGACGATCGCCGACATCGCGCACGCCGCGCAACGCCGGGTGCGCGAGTGCAGGAAGGAGTGACCATGGAACGGCTCGCCACGGAGGCGCCCGGCCCGCCCGCCGCGCTGACCGGTGAGCGGCTGCGGTCGCACACCGCGGACGTACTGGCCCGCGCCCGCGCGCGCAGCGCCGCGCTCACCGACGCCGTCGACGACGACGATCTCGTCCGGCAGCACTCGAAGCTGATGTCGCCGCTGGTGTGGGACCTCGCGCACATCGGCAGCCAGGAGGAGATCTGGCTGGTCCGCGACGTCGGCGGCCGGGAGCCGGTGCGCCCGGACATCGACGATCTCTACGACGCGTTCCAGCACCCCCGGGCACGGCGGCCGGAGCTGCCCCTGCTGGGTCCCGCCGAGGCACGGTCCTACGTGGGCGAGGTCCGGAGCAAGGCACTCGACGTGCTCGAGCGCGCGCCGCTGGAGGGCCGGGCGCTCACGCGGGCGGCGTTCGCCTTCGGCATGATCGCCCAGCACGAACAGCAGCACGACGAGACGATGCTGGCCACGCACCAGCTCCGGCGCGGCGAACCCGTGTTGCGCGCGCCCGCGCCCCCGCCGCGCCGAGCGACAGCGTGGCCCGGCGAGGTCGTCGTGCCGGGCGGCCCGTTCCTCATGGGCACGTCGATGGAGCCGTGGGCGCTGGACAACGAACGCCCGGCCCACGAGGTCGACGTCGCGCCGTTCGCGATCGACACCACACCGGTGACCAACGCGCGCTTCGCCGAGTTCGTCGACGCGGGCGGCTACCGGGACCCGCGCTGGTGGAGCGCCGAGGGCTGGCGCTACCGCGCGGAGCACGAGATCACCGCGCCGCGGTTCTGGCGCCGCGAGGGCGGGACGTGGTGGCGCCGCCGGTTCGGAGTGGACGAACCGGTGCCCGCCGACGAGCCGGTGATGCACGTGTCGTACCACGAGGCCGCAGCCTTCGCCGCCTGGGCGGGCCGGCGTCTGCCCACCGAGGCCGAGTGGGAGAAGGCAGCCCGCTTCGATCCCCGCACCGGGCGTTCGCTGCGCTTCCCGTGGGGCGACGACGAGCCGGCCGAGCGGCACGCGAACCTCGGTCAGCGGCACCTGCGCCCGGCGCCGGTGGGTGCCTACCCGGACGGTGCCTCGCCCTGTGGCGCGCAGCAGATGATCGGGGACGTGTGGGAGTGGACGGCGAGCGACTTCCGGGCCTACCCGGGCTTCGTCGCCTTTCCCTACCGGGAGTATTCCGAGGTGTTCTTCGGGTCCGACCACAAGGTGCTGCGCGGCGGGTCGTTCGGCACCGACGCCGTCGCCGTCCGCGGCACGTTCCGCAACTGGGACTTCCCGATCCGCAGGCAGATCTTCGCCGGGTTCCGGTGCGCGCGCGACCTACGGCCGGACGAGGCAGGCGCGGGTGTGTAGACATCTGGGTTACCTCGGTGCGCCGGTCTCGCCCGCCGGCCCGCTGGTGACGGCCCCGCACTCGCTGCGGGCGCAGGCGCACGCGCCGCGGGACATGCGCGGGGGCGGCACGGTCAACGCCGACGGCTTCGGGCTCGGCTGGTTCGCCGACGACGGGTACCCGGTGCGCTACCGGCGTCCCGCTCCGTTGTGGACCGACGAGTCGCTGCCCCGGCTGGCCGAGACCGTTCGCGCGGGCGGCTTCGTCGCCGCCGTGCGGTCCGGGACGCCGGGGATGCCGGTGACCGAGTCCGCGTGTGCGCCGTTCGCCGACGACGACTGGTTGTTCAGCCACAACGGTGTCGTGCGCGGCTGGCCGGAGTCGGTGGCCGGGCTGGCGGCGACGCTGCCCGTAGCCGATCTGCTGGGGCTTGCCGCGCCGACGGACTCGGCGCTGGTGTGGGCGCTGTTGCGGCGGCGGTTGCGGGGCGGTGCCGACCCGGCCGAGGCGGTGGCCGAGGTGACCGGTGAGATCGCCCGGGCGGCACCGGGCTCCCGGTTGAACCTGCTACTGGTGGGGCGCGAGGTGCTCGTGGCCACGGCCTGGACGCACGCGCTGTCGCTGCTGTCCACCGCGGGCGGAGTGTTCGTCGCCTCGGAGCCGTGGGACGACGATCCGGGATGGCGGTCGGTGGCCGACGGCGATCTCGTCGTGGCCCGG
>NZ_KB912598.1:7911-13739 GCF_000383795.1 Saccharomonospora saliphila YIM 90502 | reverse complement strand
GCGGCGAGCCGGATGGTGGCGCGGTGCCTCACGGCGGCGTGCCTCACCGCGCGTGCGAAACGGCGGGGTGCGTAACGGCGGGGTGGGGGGCGACCTGGCCGGGGGTGGCGTGGTCAGTCACGACCCGGCGGGGGGCGACGTGGCGGACCGCCGCGGTGGCGGCGTGCGCGTGGAGACCGTCGCCCTGATCGACGGAACGGAGTCAGTGTGAGCGACGTGCGGATCGAGCGACACGGCAGCGCCGAGGACGCGACCGAGGCGCTGCGCGCCGACGTGCGCGAGGGATTGACGGCGGAGCCGAAGTGGTTGCCGTCCAAGTGGTTCTACGACGCGCGGGGCAGTGAGCTGTTCGAACGCATCACCGGGTTGCCCGAGTACTACCCGACGCGGGCCGAACGGGAGGTCCTGACCGAGCGGGCCGGGGCGATCGCGCGCGTCACCGGGGCCGCGACCCTGGTCGAACTGGGTTCGGGATCGAGCGAGAAGACGCGTGCGCTGCTGGACGGGCTGCGCGAGCACGCGACGCTGCGCCAGTTCGTGCCGCTGGACGTCTCCGCCTCGGCGCTGTCCGAGGCCGCCGAGACGATCGCCCGGGACTACCCCCGCCTCCAGGTGCACGGCGTGGTCGGCGACTTCACGGCGAACCTGGACGCGCTACCGGGACACCGCCCGCGGCTGGTGGCGTTCCTCGGCGGCACGATCGGCAACTTCCTGCCCGCCGAGCGGGCGAAGTTCCTGCGCTCGACACGGGACGTGCTGCGGGCGGGGGAGTGGTTGCTGCTCGGGACCGACCTGGTCAAGCACCCGGACACTCTGGTGGCGGCCTACGACGACGCCAGTGGGGTGACGGGCGAGTTCAACCGCAACGTGCTGCACGTGCTCAACGCACGCCTCGGCGCCGATTTCGACCCGTCCGGCTTCGACCACGTGGCCCACTGGGACGCCGAGTCCGAGTGGATCGAGATGCGGCTGCGGGCGCGCGCGGCGACGACCGTGCGCGTGCCGGGCGCCGACCTGGAGGTCTCCTTCGCCGAGGGGGAACACGTGCGCACCGAGATCTCGGCGAAGTTCCGCCGGGACGGGGTGCGCGCCGAGCTCGCCGAGGCGGGCTTCGCCGTGCGGCACCTGTGGACCGACGCGGCCGACCGGTTCGCCGTCTCCCTGTGCGAGGCGGTCCCCTGAGCCGGGATGACCGCGGCGCGGCGGCGGGCCGTGCGCCCGCCCGCCCGGTCACCCCACGATTGCGCGCACCAGCAGCGCGACGGCGCTGGCGGCGGCCACGGTCAGCACCGCGACACGGATGCGCCCGCCGTCGAACAGCCGGCGTGCCGGGCCGGAGAGCAGGAACCCGGCCAACAGGAACGGCAGCATCCACAGGACCGCGTAGAACTGCTCGGTGTGGAGCTGCCCGCCGACGCCCAGCGCGGCCAGCGACAGGCACGACCCGATGGCGAAGCACGCCGCCAGCGTGGCGCGGATGCGTGGGCCCGAGGAGTGCTGGTACAGCAGCGCCAGCGGCGGGCCGCCGATCGAGGCGGCCGTGCCGAACGTGCCGCTGGCCATCCCGGCCACCAGCAGCGGCGCCGGGGCGGGGCTGGGCCGCCACGACACCACCGAGAGCGCCACGCACACCAGCACCGCGACGCCGACGATCGCGGCGAACGGGCGGGGTGCCAGCGCGGCGACCGCGAGCACACCCAGCGCGGTGCCGGGGACGCGGCCGAGCATGGCCCAGCCGACGCCGCGCCAGTCGGTGTCCTCGTGCTCGCGCGCCACGGACAGCACGGCGTGCGCGGCGGCGATCACGAGCAGGGGAACCGGGACGAGCGCGGGATCGACCAGCGCCACCAGTGGCGCCGCGATGAGGTTCATGCCGTACCCGACACTGCCCTGCACCAGCGCTCCGGCGAACACGGCCAGACCGGCGAGCAGCACCGCCAGCGTCATCGTCTCTCCTCCCGTGTGTCGCCGCCCGCGTCGGCGACGGCTCGTCCGGTTCCGCCCGAGCCTCGTCCACCCGACTCCCGGCGGGCTCACTCGCGGAAACGGCCCGCCGCGAGGACGGACGTCGTCCCCGCGCCGGGCCGCTCCTGTGCCGACTCTCGGCGGTTCGTCCAGCCCCGCGCGCGGCGGGGACCCACGTCAGGCGGTCATCTTGCGCAGCACGTACTGCAGGATGCCGCCGTTGCGGTAGTAGTCGGCCTCACCCGGGGTGTCGATGCGCACCACCGCGTCGAACTCGACGGTGGAGCCGTCTTCCCGGGTGGCCGTGATGTGCACCGTGTCCGGGGTCTGGCCGCCGTTGAGGGCGGTGAGCCCGGCGATGTCGTAGGTCTCGGTGCCGTCGAGGCCGAGCGCGTCCGCCGAGGAACCCTCCGGGAACTGCAACGGGACCACGCCCATGCCGATGAGGTTGGAGCGGTGAATCCGCTCGAAGGACTCGGCGATCACGGCACGCACCCCGAGCAGGCGGGTGCCCTTGGCCGCCCAGTCCCGCGACGACCCGGAGCCGTACTCGGTCCCGCCCAGCACCACCAGCGGCGTGTTCTGGGCGGCGTAGTTCTGCGCGGCGTCGTAGATGAACGCCTGCGGCCCGCCGGGTTGGGTGAAGTCGCGGGTGTAGCCGCCCTGCACGTCGTCGAGCAGCAGGTTGCGCAGCCGGATGTTGGCGAAGGTGCCCCGGATCATGACCTCGTGGTTGCCCCGGCGGGAGCCGTAGGAGTTGAAGTCCTTGCGCTCGACGCCGTGCTCGGTCAGGTAGCGGCCCGCGGGGGAGTCCGCCTTGATCGCACCGGCCGGGGAGATGTGGTCGGTGGTGACAGAGTCGCCCAGCTTGGCCAGCACCCGGGCGCCGGTGATGTCGGTGACCGGAGCGGGTTCGGCGGTCATGCCGTCGAAGTACGGGGGCTTGCGCACGTAGGTGGACTCGGGGTCCCAGGAGAAGGTGGTGCCCTCGGGGGTGGGCAGCGACTTCCACCGCTCGTCGCCGTCGAAGACGTCGGCGTAGTCGTGGGTGAACATCTCCTGGGTGATGGCCGACTCGATGGTCTGCTGGATCTCCTGCGGCGACGGCCAGATGTCACGCAGGTAGACGTCGTTTCCGTCGGCGTCACGGCCCAGAGGCTGGGCGGCGAAGTCGAAGTCCATCGTGCCCGCGAGCGCGTAGGCGATCACCAGCGGCGGCGAGGCCAGGTAGTTCATCTTGACGTCGGGGTTGATCCGGCCCTCGAAGTTGCGGTTGCCGGACAGCACGGACACGGCGGTGAGGTCGTTGTCCGAGATCGCCCGCGAGATCTCCTCGGGCAGCGGGCCCGAGTTGCCGATGCAGGTGGTGCAGCCGTAGCCGACCAGGTGGTAGCCGAGCTTTTCCAGGTACGGCCACAGGCCGGCCTTCTCGTAGTAGTCGGTGACCACCTGCGAGCCCGGCGCCATCGAGGTCTTGACCCACGGCTTGACCGACAGGCCCTTCTCGACCGCGTTGCGGGCCAGCAGGGCCGCGCCCAGCATCACCGACGGGTTGGAGGTGTTGGTGCACGAGGTGATCGAGGCGATCACCACGGCGCCGTGGTCGAGTACGAACTCGCCACGGTCGTCCGAGGACACCGTGACCGGCTTGGTGGGCCTGCCGGAGGAGCCGTTGGCGGCCGAGAACACCGGCACGGCGCCGTCGTCGGCGAACTGCAGCGA
The DNA here is from genome assembly GCF_000383795.1 of Saccharomonospora saliphila YIM 90502. Classification (GTDB taxonomy): domain Bacteria; phylum Actinomycetota; class Actinomycetes; order Mycobacteriales; family Pseudonocardiaceae; genus Saccharomonospora; species Saccharomonospora saliphila. The sequence continues at coordinate 10,052 of NZ_KB912598.1, read as the reverse complement.
CGGGGAGTCGCTGGCCGGGAACGACTCCTCGGAGGCCTCGTCCATCTTGGTGTGCGGCACGGGGTGGTCGGTCTCGACGTAGTCGTGCAGCGACTTGCGGAACGACGACTTCGCGGCGGAGAGCTCGATGCGGTCCTGCGGGCGCTTCGGCCCGGCGATCGAGGGCACGACCGTGGACAGGTCGAGTTCGAGGTACTCGGAGTACTCGGGCTCCTGGGCCGGGTCGTGCCAGAGGCCCTGTTCCTTGGCGTAGGCCTCGACGAGCGCGAGCTGGTCGGCCGAGCGGCCGGTCAGCTTCAGGTAGCGCAGCGTCTCGTCGTCGATCGGGAAGATCGCGGCGGTCGAGCCGAACTCGGGGCTCATGTTGCCGATGGTGGCGCGGTTGGCCAGCGGCACCGAGGCCACGCCATCGCCGTAGAACTCGACGAACTTGCCGACCACGCCGTGACGGCGCAGCATCTCCGTGATGGTGAGCACCACGTCGGTGGCGGTCGCGCCGGGCGGAATCTCGCCGGTGAGCTTGAAGCCCACCACGCGCGGGATGAGCATCGACACCGGCTGGCCGAGCATGGCCGCCTCGGCCTCGATGCCGCCCACGCCCCAGCCGAGCACGCCGAGACCGTTGACCATGGTGGTGTGGGAGTCGGTGCCGACGCAGGTGTCCGGGTAGGCCTGGCCGTTGCGGGCCATCACACTGCGGGCCAGGTGCTCGATGTTGACCTGGTGCACGATGCCGGTGCCCGGGGGGACGACCTTGAACTCCTCGAACGCGTTCTGCCCCCAGCGCAGGAACTGGTAGCGCTCGCGGTTGCGCTCGTACTCGATCTCGACGTTGCGCTCGAACGCGTCGGCGCGGCCGAACACATCGATGATCACGGAGTGGTCGATGACCAGCTCGGCGGGCGCCAGCGGATTCACCTTGTCCGGATCGCCCCCGAGGCTGGAGACCGCCTCCCGCATGGTGGCGAGGTCCACCACACAGGGCACGCCGGTGAAGTCCTGCATCACCACCCGGGCGGGGGTGAACTGGATCTCGGTGGCCGGGTCGGCGGAGGGGTCCCAGTTGCCGAGCGCGCGGATGTGCTCGGCGGTGATGTTGGCACCGTCCTCGGTCCGCAACAGGTTCTCGAGCAGGATCTTGAGGCTGTACGGCAGGCGCCGGGAACCCTCGACCTTGTCCAGGCGGAACACCTCGTAGGAGGCGTCGGCGACCTGGAGCGTGTCCCGAGCACCGAAGCTGTTCTTGCTGGCGGGTGCAGTCACGTCTCACTCCATGGCGGCGGTTCGTTCGGGTAGGAGCAGGTCGAGTCTCGCGCACCCCCGCCGCGCCCGCAGAGGTGGGCGGAACCTTCCTGCCCACTAAACAGTACGCTTGTCCTTTTTCTGGTCAAGCCCAGCATAGCCCACGCCTCCGACGGCACGTCGTGGTAGCCGGGCCGCTCGGGACGGCGGTGGAGGCCCGCCCGGCTCGGCCCGCCCGGCCGCCTCCCGCCACCGCGTTCAGGAGAGTGACGGCGCGCGCCGTGGGCCGGGGAGCGGTCACCCCGCGTGTCGAGGGCAGGGGCCCCGGGTGGGGGCCGGGGGCGAGTTCCGGCCCGTTTCACGTCCGATCCGCTGGTCGGTACCGCGTCTCCTCCTCAGCGCCCCTGCGGCCGGACGGGTCTCACCCGACCAGCGGAAAAGTCGCGGAAGAAACGCGTGTTTCGCGTGGTGCGGACGGTGCGTGAGTGGTGCGAGTGGCAGAGTCGAGGCTGGTCCGAACGGCGGAGGTGAGGACGGTGCCGACCAGCACGACACACACGCCACGACGATCCGGAGGCGGGGCACGGGGCGTCACGGTGGCCCTGCTCGTGGCCGCCCTCTCGCTCGGAGCGGGCGCGCCCACCGGGGCGGTGCCGCCGCCCCCGGACAACCCGAGCGACTCGGAACTGCGCGAGAGCAGGCGCGCCGCCCAGCGGCGAGCCGACGAGGTCGGGCGCCTGGCCAACGAACTGGCGCAGGCGCGTTCGGAGCTGGGCGAACTCCAGGCCCAGGTAGCAGTGCGCATGGAGGAGGCCAACCGGGCGCTGGTCGACCTGCGCGAGGCGGAGCAGCAGGCCGACGCCGCCGAGCGTGCCGCCCGGGCCGCGCGTTCCGAGACC
>NZ_KB912598.1:2605-7811 GCF_000383795.1 Saccharomonospora saliphila YIM 90502 | reverse complement strand
CCCGGACGATCCTGCCCGGTCCCGGCGCCGCGCCGGACACCGCCCCGGCCCCGCGCGGCGGTGGGGGAGTCCCGCGAACGGGCAGCGAGGCGAACGGATAACCTCGGCGCGGAAGGCAACGAACTCGGCTTCGAGGAGTGTCACGTGGGACGGTCCGTTCTGGTCACCGGCGGCAATCGCGGCATCGGGCTGGCGATCGCGCGGGAACTCGCCGACGCCGGGCATCGCGTCGCGGTGACCCACCGGGGCTCCGGCGCGCCCGAAGGGTTGTTCGGCGTGCAGGCCGACGTCACCGACTCCGAGCAGGTCGACACCGCTTTCAAGCAGGTGGAGGAGCAGCAGGGGCCGGTCGAGGTGCTGGTGTCCAACGCGGGCATCACCGACGACACGCTGCTCATGCGGATGAGCGAGGACCAGTTCACCCGGGTGCTCGACGCCAACCTGACCGGCGCCTACCGGGTCGCCAAGCGGGCCTCCCGCAGCATGCTCCGGGCCAAGTGGGGCCGCTTCGTGTTCCTTTCGTCGGTGATCGGCCTCGCGGGAGGTGCCGGGCAGGTCAACTACGCCGCCAGCAAGGCCGGGCTCGTGGGACTCGCCCGGTCGCTGACCCGCGAGCTCGGCACGCGCGGCATCACCGCCAACGTCGTCAGCCCCGGCTTCATCGTCTCGGACATGACCGACGAACTCTCCGAGCAGCAGCGCGCGGCGGCGCTGGAACGGATTCCGGCGGGCCGTTACGGCACGGCCGAGGACGTGGCCCACGCCGTGCGCTTCCTCGCCTCCGACGAGGCCGGCTACGTCAACGGCGCGGTACTGCCCGTCGATGGCGGCCTCGGCATGGGGCACTGACCCCGCCGCGAGCCGTGCGGGCCGGCCACCGGTGCCGTGTCGCCCGGCCCGCTCCGCCCGCCCGTGTTGTTGCCGAAACCCGCACCGAACTGGAGGACCAGGTTGTCCGGACTGCTCGAAGGTAAGCGACTCCTGATCACCGGCGTGATCACCGACGCGTCGCTGGCGTTCCACGCGGCACGCGTGGCACAGGAGGAGGGCGCGACGGTGGTGCTGACCGGCTTCGGCCGGATGTCGCTGGTCGAGCGGATCGCCTCGCGCCTGCCGGAACCGGCGCCCGTGCTCGAGCTCGACGTGCAGAACGCCGAGCATCTGGCGACGCTGGCCGACCGGGTGTCCGAGCACGTCGACGGCCTCGACGGGGTGCTGCACTCGATCGCCTACGCGCCGCCGAGCTGCCTGGGGGAGCCCTTCCTCGACGCGCCCGCCGAGGACGTCTCGACGGCGGTGGAGATCTCAGCCTATTCGTACAAGTCGGTGGCCGCGGCGCTGCTGCCCTTGCTGAGCCGGGGGTCGTCCGTGGTCGGCATGGACTTCGACGCCCGGGTGGCCTGGCCCGCCTACAACTGGATGGGCGTGGCGAAGGCGGCGCTGGAGTCGGTGAACCGGTACCTGGCGCGCGATCTCGGCGAGCACGGCGTCCGGGTCAACCTCGTCGCGGCGGGTCCGATGAAGACGATGGCGGCCAAGTCGATCCCCGGGTTCACCGAGCTGGAGGAGGGCTGGGGCGACCGTGCCCCGCTGGGCTGGGACACCACCGACCCCACGCCGGTGGCCCGCAGTGTCTGCGCGCTGCTGTCGGACTGGCTCCCGGCGACCACCGGTTCGATGATCATGGTCGACGGTGGGGTCCACGCCACCGGGCAGTGAGCGCCGGCGCGGGTTCGGTGCGCGACGAGTCCCCGCGCACCTCCGCCGCGCGACGAGGCCGCGTGGGGGTGTGCCGCGCCACGGTTCCCCGTGGTGGTGTGTTCCGCGACCCTCCACGTGGGACCCGGCTCTGCGGAGTGCACCGCGCGGCGGGAGGATGAGCGCGTGAACTACGACGCGTTGCTGTGGTTGTCCTTCGGCGGGCCCGAGGGACTCGACGAGGTCATGCCGTTCCTGGAGAACGTGACGCGGGGCAGGGGAGTGCCCCGCGCGCGACTCGAGGAGGTCGCCGAGCACTACCGGCATTTCGGGGGCGTGTCCCCGATCAACCAGCTCAACCGCGACGCGATCGCGGCGGTGGAGCGGGAGTTGTCCGCGCAGGGGATCACGTTGCCGGTCTACTTCGGTAACCGCAACTGGCACCCGATGGTGGAGGACACGGTGCGGCGCATGGCCGAGGACGGCGTGCGCGACGCGCTGGTGTTCGCCACCAGCGCCTACGGCGGCTATTCGGCGTGCAGGCAGTACGACGAGGACATCGCACGGGCGCGCGCGACCGTGGGGGCCGAGGCGCCCCGGCTGCGGAAACTGCGGCACTTCTTCGATCACCCGTTGTTCGTGGCCTCGCTGGCCGACGGCGTTCGTGCCGCCTACGCCGAGCTGAACAGGCCGGACGCGCGGCTGGTGTTCACCGCGCACTCGGTGCCCACCGCCGCCGACGCTGCGGCCGGGCCACCGGAGGAGGGCGGGCACCGGTACTCCCGGCAGGTGGCCGAGGCGGCCCGGCTGGTCGCCGCCGAGGTCGGTGCCGAGGACCACGACGTGGTGTGGCAGTCGCGGTCCGGTCCGCCCGAGGTGCCGTGGTTGGAACCCGACATCGTCGACCACCTCGACGCGCTGCATGCCGACGGCGTCGACGCTGTCGTGGTGTGTCCGGTCGGGTTCGTCTCCGACCACCTGGAAGTGATCTGGGACCTCGACAACGAGGCCGCCGAGCGGGCCGGCGAGCTGGGGATGGCCTTCGCCCGGTCGGCGACACCCAACGCCGACCCGCGATTCGCGCGCCTGGTGGTCGAACTGGTGCGTGAACAGAGTGGGTCGGCCTCCCCGCGCGCCCTGTCGGACCTGGTCAACGGCGGCGACACCGTGGACGGCGCCGTCTGCGCCACCGGCTGCTGCGAACCCGCCCGCCCCCGCTGACCCCACCTCCCGGCGAGTTGCCCTTCCCGGTCGGCGAGTTGCCCCTTCAAGTCGGCGAGTTGCCCCACGAGGTCGGCGGGCCGCCGAGCCGGGGGCACCGACCTTGGCCGCACCCGGGCCAGGTGCCGCCCTGGTGGGTCAGCGCCTGCGCCGGGAGCGCAGGTAGTCCCCCACCACGGCTGCGCCGAGCCCGTCGGCGTCGGCAGCCACGACGCGTCCGCCCGCCCGGCGCGCGAGCAGGTCGACGAACGAGGCGAGCCGGGGATCGTCGCCGAGCCGGAACACGGTGAGGGCCGCGCCCCGCCGCGCGAGGCCGTCCACCTCGGCCACGGTCCGATGCAGGGTGCGGGGGTCGGGCGGGTAGTCGAACACCGCCGTGCCGTCGGCCTCCAGGTGGGCGGTCGGCTCGCCGTCGGTGACCATCAGCACCACCGGGTGTGCGTCCGGGTGCCTGCGCAGGTGCCGCCCGGCCAGCAGCAGGGCGTGGTGAGCGTTGGTGCCCTGCTCCCACGTGCCTTCCATGCCGACGAGTTCGGCGAGGTCCACGGGCGTGGCGTAGCGACCGAAGGTCACCAGCTGCAACGCGTCGCCCCGGAACCGGGTCGAGATCAGGTGGTGCAGCGCCAACGCGGTGCGCTTCATCGGCACCCACCGCCCCTCGGCCACCATCGACCAGGACGTGTCCACGCACAGCGCCACCGCCGCACGGGCCCGGTGCTCGGTCTCGGCGACCTCGACGTCGGAGACGTCGAGCCGCACCGCGCCGGTGGCCTGGCTCGCGCCGGTGGCCGGGCTCGCGGTACGCAGGACCGCGTTGCGCACGGTGCGCGAGACTTCCCACGGTTCGGTGTCGCCGAACCGCCACGGCCTGCCCGCCCCGGTCGGTTCCCCCGCCGCGCCGGCGGAGGTGGTGTCGCGGTGGCCCGTGCGTGCCCGCAGCGACCGGGTCACCTCGGCGAGCGCGGTCTCGCCCAGCCTGCGCAGAGTCTTCGGAGACAGCCGGAGCCCGCCGTCCGCGCCCCGGTGGAACAGGCCTTGCCGCCGGAGCTGCCGCTCCAGTTCGGCGAGCCTGCGCGCGTCCACGGCGGCGTCGGGACCCAGGCGGTGCTCGAGCAGGTCGGTGTCGATGTCCTCCAGCCGCGCGCCGGGGTAGCCCTGGGAGAGCTGCTCGGCCAGCGCGTCGAGGTCGGACAGCTCCGTCAGAGCGCCGACGCCGTCGGCAAGGCCCAGCGGGTCGTTCCCGCGGAACGACGCCGACGACGTCCAGTCCTGGCCGGGCCGAAGACCGCGCAGGCGGGCATCCAGCGCGGCAAGGCCCTCGGCGATGCGCGGGTCGCCGAACGCCTGACGGGACAGGTCGGCCAGCTCGGCGCGCTGTTCGTCGGTCAGGGAGTTGAGCATGCGCTGCGCCGCGGCCGACCGGGCGGCGAGCGCGTCGACCAGCTCCTCAACGGTGCGCGGGCGCTCCGGGAAGAACTCGCCGTGCCGGTCCATGAAGTCGGTGAACCGCCGCTCGACGTTCTCGCCGCGGGCGTGCGCGTCGAGCAGGGAGTTGAGCTCGGCCAGCATGGCCGCGACGCGTTCGGCGTCGGCCCGCGTGCTCGACCGGAGCGCATCGGCCATGCCCTGGAAACGCGACTCCATGAGTTGCTCGCCCAGCAGCTCCCGGATGCGGTCGTAGGCGTTCCGGCCGGTCTCGGAGGTCCACGGGTACTCGGCGAGTTCACCGACCGCGGCGGCCGTTCCGGAGGGCAGCGCGTCGAGCACCGCCTCGCGGAAACGGGCGTCGTCGTCCGAGCGTGCCGCCAGCGCCGTGCGCTCGGCGTCCAGCGCCTCGTCCAACAGCCGCCGCACGTCGCGCAGGGTGCCGTCGAGCCGGTGCCCGCGTTGAATCTCCGCGCGGCGCCGCCACAGCCGCCGGGTCAGTTCATCGAGCCCGGCGGTGGCGGAGGTTCCCCGGCGCAGCAGTTCCTCCAGCGCCGTGCGGGGTGACGAGCCGGACAGCACCTCCGCTCCGATCCGGTCGACGGCCTCACGCAGATCCAGCGGCGGGGCGAGCGGGTCGGGGCCGTCGTGGTACGGCCCGTAAGAATAGGACTCGGGCTGGGTCATGGCCGCTCCGTGGTCGGCAGTGGGTGTCCGCGCCCGCCACGGCGGCGCGGTGCGGAACGGGTCACGGCCCGTACACCGTGGTGCCGTCGTCGGCGTCCTTGGCGAGGCGGCGCGCCAGGTACAGCGACTCCAGCGCCAGCTCCACCGCGGCGGCGATGCGGGCGGGCGGGTCGTC
>NZ_KB912598.1:0-2505 GCF_000383795.1 Saccharomonospora saliphila YIM 90502 | reverse complement strand
CACCGCCCCGCGGGACCCGGACTGCTCCCGCGCGACGGTCCGCGCGGAGAGCGGTGGCGTCGGCGCCGTCGCCACCGGCAGGTCCGCCGGTTCCGGCCGGTCCCGGACGGGCGGGACCGGCACCGGGGGCTCGTGAGTGCCTGCCTATCGCCACGCGACCGGCCCCGACGGTGCGGCCTCGGCCGGGACAGGGGCTTGCCCCGGCCGGTTACCGTGGGCAGCGTGCCGAACCTGTACGCGACCAGCGACCTGCACCTCAGTCACCGCGACAACGCGCCCCTGCTTGACTCGGTCCGGCCCGAGAGCCCGGACGACTGGCTGATCGTCGCGGGCGATGTCGCCGAGCACGCCGACGCGGTGTCCGACGCGCTGGCGACCCTGCGGCGGCGGTTCGCCACGGTGGTGTGGGTGCCCGGCAACCACGAGCTGTGGACCACCCCGAAGGACCCCGTCCAGGCCCGGGGCGAGCAACGCTACACCGAGCTGGTGCGGCGCTGCCGTGAGCTCGACGTCCTCACCCCCGAGGACCCGTTTCCGGTGTGGGAACACGGGCCCCGGCCCCTCACCGTCGCCGCGTTGTTCGTGCTCTACGACTACAGTTGGCGCACCCCCGCCGCCGAGGGCCACTCCCTCGACGAGGCGCTGCGGCAGGCCAGGGAGGCGGGCGTGGTGTGCACCGACGAGTACTTGCTGCACCCCGATCCCTACGCCGGACGCGCCGAGTGGTGCGCCCGGCGCCTTGAGGTCAGCGAGAAACGCCTTGCCGAGATTCCCGGTGACCACGGCACCGTCCTGGTCTCCCACTGGCCGCTGCACCGGCATCCCACGGCGCCGCTGTACTACCCGGAGTTCGCGATGTGGTGCGGCACGAGCGAGACCGCCGACTGGCACGTGCGCTACCGCGCCGAGGTGGCCGTCTACGGCCACCTGCACATTCCCCGCACCACCCACCGTGACGGCGTGCGCTTCGAGGAGGTGTCGCTGGGCTACCCGCGCGAGTGGAACCGGCGCTCGCGCGGCGCGGTACCGCTGCGCCGCATCCTGTGACCGCGGGCCCGCGGGCGCCCCACCGGGCCGACGAACCCGGCGGGGCCACGGTGCCCGGCGTGCCGGTAGGTGTACCTACCGTCCGGACGAGCCGGACGAGCCGGGCCCGTCCGGACGGTGCCTGCGCAGATACCGCTCGAACTCCGCGGCGATCCGGTCTCCGCTGGATTCCTCCAGCGTGATCTCGGCGTCCCCGCGTTCCTCCAAGGTGCGGACGTACTCGCTGACCTCGTCGTCCTCGTCGGCCATCTCACTGACGGTCTGCTGCCACTCCTCGGCCTGTTCCGGCAACGCTCCGAGCGGAATCCGCACGTCGAGCACGTCCTCCAGCTTGCGCAGCAGGGCCAGGGTCGCCTTGGGGGAGGGCGGGTGCGACACGTAGTGCGGCACCGCCGCCCAGACCGAGACGGCCGGGACACCGGCGCGCACGCACGCGTCCTGCAACACCCCCACGATTCCGGTCGGCCCCTCGTATCCACTGCTTTCCAGGCCGAACCGCGCCGCCGCGTCGGCGTCGTAGGCCGTTCCGGTGACCGGCACCGGGCGTGTGTGCGCCGTGTCGGCCAGCAACGCACCCAGGGTCACCACGGTGTCCACGTCGAGCTGCCGGGCCTGCTCGAGGAGTTCGCCACAGAAGGCCTTCCACCGCATGTTGGGCTCGGGTCCGTGCACGAGCACGACGTCCCGGTCGAAGCCCGCCGGCCTGCACACGGCCAGCCTCGTCGTCTGCCACTCCACCCGCCTGGTGACCCCGTCCACCAGCTTCACCGAGGGGCGGCTGACCTGGAAGTCGTAGTAGTCGTCCGGGTCGATTTCGCCCAGCGGTTCGGCGTCCCAGTTCAGTTGCAGGTGTTCCACGGCGGTGCTCGCCGCGTCGCCCGCGTCGTTCCAGCCCTCGAACGCCACGACCATCACTGGCCTGGGCCGCGAGGGGCGCTCTGTCGTCTCGTCGAAGGGCGTGCTCACCCCTCCAGCCTACGGCCCGTGGCGAGTCGCGCCTCGCACCGTGCGCCGGACGGCCCGGCCGTGGCGGGGTCGTAGGCTGTCGGCCGGGCCGGGCGCACCCGCCCGCCCATCACGCGGCCGTCCGGGCCCCTCCGGCCGTCCGCGGTGCCGGTACCCCGACGACCGAGGAGACAACGTGGACCGACCGTCCGCTGTGGACGGGCTCGCCGCCGTGCTGTGGGACATGGACGGCACACTCGTAGATTCCGAGAAGCTGTGGGACATCGCCCTGTACGAGGCGGCCGAGCGTCTCGGCGGGTCGCTGTCGGCGGAGCAGCGCGCGACGCTGGTCGGTTCGAACATGTTCGCCACCTGCCGGTACCTGCTCCGGATCACCGGGCACGAGGTCGGCGAGGGCGCGGTGTCCGAGCTGGCCGACTGGGTCCGCACTCGCACGGCGGCGCTGTTCGCCGACGAGCTGCCGTGGCGGCCGGGGGCCCGGGAGGCCCTGTC
>NZ_KB912597.1:3000-5821 GCF_000383795.1 Saccharomonospora saliphila YIM 90502 | reverse complement strand
CCTCGGCGAGCCAGTCCGGCACGGGCGCGTCGAACGCCCCGGCGACCAGCCGCTCCAGCGAGTCGAGCGCGTGCGGCACGGTCGCGGGCGCGCGGGTCACCCACACCGGGATTCCGGCCTCGCGCAGGGCCGCGACGTCCCCGGGACGGTTCTCCTCGGAGTTCGCCACGACGAGGTCGGGCGCCAGTTCGGCGACGGAGTCGACGACGGGGTACTTCGAGCCGCCGACGCGGGGCACGTCGAGCCCGGCAGGGTGTGTGCAGTAGGTGGTCGCCCCGGCGAGCACGCCCGGCACCGTCTCGGCGATCGCCTCGGTCAGCGACGGCACCAGCGACACCACCCTGCGCGGGTGGCCCCGCAGCGGCACCTCGGCCCCCAGGTCGTCCACGGGGTGAGTGCGGTAAGCGGTCATGTCGTGTAGTCCACCAGCACGTCGGCGTGGCCCGGCTTCGGGGCGCCCCCACATCCCGGCGCCTGCCCGCTCAGCTCCCCGGCACGCGGGCGGCCGAGCAGCTCGGGCCGTTCGCCGAGCCACTCCCGGTGGTGCCGCGCGTCACGCTCGTTCAAAGCACACCCTCCGCTCGTCCACATCGACACCGGTGAGCCGGACCCGCACCCGCGCGCCTTCCCGCAGTCCCGCCCCGGCACACCGGGTCAGCACGGGTGGCCTGCGGACGAACACCTCCGCCCAGCTCGGCTCGCTGCGCAGGACCACCGCCTCGAACGTCCGCCCGACGTGCGCGGAGAGCACCCACGCCTCCACCTGGTCGAGGCAGGCGCGTTCCACGCGGGCCGCGCGCGTGTCCGAGACGCCCATCAGCCGGGGCAGCGTGCCCAGCGCCTCGCGCACCCACTCCGGCACCGGCCTTCCGTGGGTCACCGCGAGGCACACCTCCGTGCCGAAGCGGTCCACCAACCTGCGGATCGGCGCGGTCACGTGCGCGTACGGCCCGCCGATGCCCGCGTGCGTGGCGATGCCGGGCACCTCCCCGTCGAAGGCGGTGTACCCGGCACCACGCAGAAGCCGTTTCGTCCCCGCGTACAGCGCGAGGGACGTCGGCCGGGCGGGGTCGAGCCCGGCGAGCAGTTCCGACACCGTGGCCTCGGGCGCCCACGCGATCCCCAGCGCGCGGGCGGAGCGGCGCAACCAGTCGATCGCGCCGTCGTCGGCCTCCGGCAGCGTGCGCAGCACTCCCACCCCGGCCTCCAGCATGATCGACGCGGCGGTCATGCCCGTGAGCAGGGAAATCTCGGCGTTGTGGTCCTCGACCTCGTGGCGCGGCCTGCTCCGCAGTACCCAGCCGCCGGGACAGGCGCCGATGCGCTGTTCCGGCAACTGCGGCTCCACCGCGCCCCTGCGCACGGCCAGTTCCCGTCGCAGGCGGCCCAGACCGGGCAGACCGGTGATCGCCGGGTGCGGTCGCCCGGCCGCCTGCGCTGCGGCGACGGCGTCGTAGTCGAGCCGGTCGGCCGAGCGCACCCAGGCGCGGCGCACGTCGACGGAGGTGGGTTCGCCGTCGGAATCGGTGTCGATCGTCCAGAGGACCGCGGGCCGCACCACGCCCGGGAGCAGGCTCGCCGCGCCTTCGGCGAGTCTCGGCGGGTGCAGGCCGACGTTGCCGTCGGGCAGGTACAGCGTCTGCCCCCGCCCTCGCGCCTCCGCGTCGACGGCACCACCGGGCGGTACGAACGCCGCCAGGTCGGCGATCGCGTACCGCACGCGGAATCCGCCGCGCGGCCGTGACAGCACCGACACGGCTTGGTCGAGGTCCTTCGCCCCGGGCGGGTCGACCGTCACCAGCGGCAACTCGGTGGCGTCCACCCGCCGGTGACCGAGATCGCCCGGGTCACCGGCGACGGCGTCGGCCTCGGCCAGCACCTCCGGCGGGAAGGACTCCGGCAGCTCGAACTCGGCGCGCAGCGAGGCGAAGTCGCCGGCGCCCTGGCCGTGCGCCACCAGAGCCACACCCCGACCCTAACCCGACCGGGCCCCGCCACACCTCCGAGCAACCCGTACCCAGCCCGCGAGTTGCCCCCTCCCGCCCGCGAGTTGCCCCCGCAGGGCAGGCGAGTTGCCCTTCCCCGCCCGCGAGTTGCCCTCGCGGCGCGGGCGAGTCGCCCCCTGACGCGGTCGAGTCACCCCTCGACGCGCGAACAGGCCCCCTCGGCGCACGTCGAGGCGGTGCCGCGAGTCGCCCCGTGGGGGCTCGGGCTCATCGCGGGACGGCTCACGTCTCCGGCACGTCCTCGACGTCCTCGCCCTGCCACTCGGCCTCGGCGCGGTCGGCCTGCTTCGTGCGCTCGCGAGCGATCTCCAGCGCACGCCGGGCGGTCGCCTCGTCCGGGTAGGGGCCCATGAGGTCGATCGCGCGGGACAGCTCGCCGTGCTCGACCTCGCCGGTCCGCGTGTTGTACCACCAGCCGGACGGGGGATTCGGATCAGTGCTGTTCGCTGCCATACCGCCAGCGTGGCACGCACCCGTCCGCGACGACAGCGGTCAACGACGACAGCCGGTCAACGGCGATAACGGTAGGGGATCTCGGTCGGCTCCTCACCCGTGGGACCGAACCCGACGGTCGTTCCGCTCTCCGCCCCCTGAGCGCTCTCTCCGCCGGTGACTTCCCCGCCGGTGCCCTCCCCGCCGGTGGCCGCTCCGCCGATGCCTGCTTCGCCGATGCCTGCTTCGCCGGTGACCTCCCCGCTGGTGGATTCCCCGCCGGTGCCGGCTCCGGTCGCCGCCTCGGTCCCGCCGGGCCGGGCCGCGTCCCGACCCGTGTCACCGTCGACGTCGGTGACCTCGTCGAACCAGTCCCGGGAGCT
>NZ_KB912597.1:0-2900 GCF_000383795.1 Saccharomonospora saliphila YIM 90502 | reverse complement strand
GCGGCCCGGCGACGTGGTGCCCACCCGTGGCGCGGTGGCGGGACGGCCCGGGACGCCGCGTGGCACCGGAGGGCCGCCGTGGTGGCGTGTCAGCCGTCGGCGAACAGGTCACGGGGAATGGCCCCCGCCTTGAGCGCCGTGCGGGCGAAGCCGCGTCCGAGTTCCGCGATACGGGCGGCCTTGTCCGGTCCGATCCGCTGGTACGGGCCGGTGGCGACCGCGGTGGTCCGCTCCTCGATCCGGTCGCGCTGGGCCCTGCCCGCGTCGGTGAGCCCACCCGCGTCGTCGAGCAGGCCCTGAGCACGCAGTTCGTCTTCGGCGGCCGACCACTGCTCGTCCGACCAGCCGCGCAGTGACTTCGTGACCTCGGTACGGAAGCTCTGGCCGGTGGCGGTGTGCGTCACCAGCGCGTGCAAGCCGGACAGCCCTTCGGAGACCAGCACCGCGATGTGCCCGTCGCCGCGGAATTCGCGCAGGAGCGTGATGCCGTGCCACAGGCTCGTGACCGGGTCGCCCGGCCATTCGAGATCGGCGTGCGCGGCGTAGAGGGGACGGCCTTCCGGGGAGCATCCGTCGGCGGCCTCCCGCACCAGGGTCGCCAGCTCGGCCAGCTCCGCCGAGTCCGCCGCCCCGCCGAGCAGCCTGCGCAGGGCCTCTCCCGCCTTGGCGAAGCGAATCTTGAGCACCTCGTCCGGCTCGACCAGCCCCCACGCGCGCGGGACGTGCCGCGCGACGAGCTCGGGGTTGAAGTTGTAGAAGGTCGAGGTGACCACGCCGGGACCCACCGGACCCATCGGTGCCGCCCGCCCGGCGAAATAGCACATGCGCCCCTGCGCCAGGCCCGCGTCCACGAACCCTTGTTCGACCTCGGGCGCGAAGTACACCATCGCGTGCAGCGGTTCCAGGACCTGGTGGCACCGCAGTGCCAGGGCATGAGCGTCGGCGCGATCCATGATCGGAACTCTATGCCGCGTGGACGGGTCAGGGGAAGAAGCCCGCAACGACGCGGAGGTGGCGCTGCCCCGCCGGTGTCACCCGGAGCAGCCGGTCAGAGCAGCCGCGTCCCGTTGGGCACGGCGCGGTCGAACCCGGCCAGCACCACGTTGCCGTCCCCGTCGTGCGCGCCCGTCACCAGCACCTCGGACTTCACCCCCGCGACCCGCTTCGGCTCGAAGTTGCACACGCACAAGACCTGGCGGCCGATGAGGTCCGCGGCCCGATAGTGCTCGGTGATCTGCGCGCTGGAGGTCTTGACACCGAGCTCGTCCCCCAGGTCGACCGTCAGCACGTACGCGGGCTTGCGGGCCTTCTCGTTCGGCTCCGCTGTCACGACCGTGCCCACACGCAGCTCGACCTTCTCGAAGTCGGCCCACTCGATCGCCACCGGCTGCCTCACCTCTCACCTGTCATCCGCACACGGCGTACACGGACGCCTCACCCGCCTCCGTCGAGCGGGCGCCGGGCCAGAGAGTACGAGATCGGCGAGAGCGAGAAACCTCAGAGCCTCCGTGGTACCGACCGGAGCCACGGTGTGCACCGCGAGATTCCGCGACCGGGTCACGGCATCGATCGCGTCCGGTGTGTGTCGGTGCGCTAGCGCGGACGGGCCCGCCCGGGGAGCACAGGGTGGACGAGTTGGCATGTAAGCCGGATTCTGTCCGTGTCCGCCGCGTACGGCGGGACACGCGGCGACCATCCATCTCGGCCTGCCGTCGCCGACAGGCTCAAGCGGCCTACCCGCAGGCATCGGACGGGCCGCCCTCGAACGCCTGCGCAGGAGCCTGTGCCGCTCCCTCTTGGCCTTGCTCCGGGTGGGGTTTACCGAGCCGTCCCGGTCACCCGGGACGCTGGTGGTCTCTTACACCACCGTTTCACCCTTACCTGGTCGCCACGGACCAGGCGGTCTGTTTTCTGTGGCACTGATCCCGCGGGTCACCCCGGGTTGCTGTTAGCAACCACCCTGCCCTACGGAGTCCGGACTTTCCTCGACCGGAGAACGCGTCCCCGGACGCGGCCGCCCTGCCAACTCGTCCGTGACCCAGGATACCCACCCGGCCGCACACACCTGACGGACGGTGCGGCGCGGGGCGGGTCAGCTCAGGTGGCTGGTGTCGTTGACCAGGCGCACCGAGGTGTTGTCGTCCGGGTAGAACTCCGCGATCGACAGCGACGCCAGATCCAGATGCAGGCGGAACAGCAGCGACGGTCCCGCGTCCAGCGCCGTCCGCAGCACCGACTTGATCGGCGTGACGTGGCTGACCACGACCACGGTGCGGCCGGCGTAGCGGTCGAGCACGTCGTCGAGCGCGGTCCGGACGCGCCGGTGCACCTCGTCGAAGCTCTCCCCTCCGGGCGGGCGCACCGAGGTGTCGCCGAGCCAGTCGCCGTGCAGCTCGGGATACCGCTGGGACGCTTCGGTAAAGGTCAGTCCCTCCCACTCGCCGAAGTCGGTCTCGCGAAGCTCCCGGTGGGTGACCACCTCCCCGCCCAGCGCGTCGGCCACGGCCCGCGCCGTCCGGGCCGCGCGGGTCAGCGGAGATGCCACGATCGGCACCGCCTCGTCGAGACCGTCGAGTGCCGCGATCCGCTTCGCCGCCGCCTCAGCCTGCCGCACGCCGAGATCGGTGAGAGCCACGTCGCCCCGCCCGGAGTAGCGGCGGTCCACCGACAGCTCCGTCTGCCCGTGCCGCAGCAACAGCAACCGAGTGGGGATTCCGGTCGCACCGGTCCACCGCGGCGGCTGGTGTGCGGAGGCACCACCGGACGCGGTCGACGCCGGGGGCGACACCGACCGGTGCGGCCTCTCGGCCACCATCGGGGTATCCGGCGACGGGGCTTCACGCGGTCCGGCCTCCGAGGGCCCCGTCCGCTCCCGCGGTCCCGTCCCGGCCGCCCGTTCC
>NZ_KB912596.1 GCF_000383795.1 Saccharomonospora saliphila YIM 90502 | reverse complement strand
GGCCGGGCCCGGCGCGGCGAACCGCGCGACGACCCTGCGGGTGACCTCCGGTGACAGCAGCGCGTCGCCGCGCGCCACGACCCGCACCGACTCCACCAGGTCCTCCGGCGAGGCGTTCTTCAACAGGAACCCGCTGGCTCCGGCGCGCAGCGCCTCGAACAGGTAGTCCTCCCGGTCGAAGGTGGTCAGGATGATGACCTTCGTTTCCGAGCCCGGCGGTGTCGTGCGGGCGGCGGTGGCCCCGAGAATGCGGCGGGTCGCCTCGAGGCCGTCGACGCGGGGCATCCGCACGTCCATCAGCACGACGTCGGCGCGGCACCGGGCGGCCATCTCCACCGCCTCGGCGCCGTCGGCGGCCTCGCCCGCGACCTCGATGTCGGGCTCAGCGCCGAGGATGACCCGGAAGCCCGCCCGCACGAGGTCCTGGTCGTCCGCGAGGACGACCCGCAACGGACCGCGGGCACCGCCGGTCTCACCGCTCATCCGTGGTCCTCCTCCGGCGTCGCCGTCCTGGCCGGGCCGTCCTGGGGCGTCGCGACGGGGAGGCTGGCGCGGACACGGTACCCGCCACCGCGCCGCGGCCCGGTTTCCAGGGTTCCGCCGTGGACCGCGACCCGTTCGCGCATCCCCAGCAGGCCCAGTCCGGTGCCCGTCGACGAGCCGGGAGCACCGGGTCCCCGCCCGTCGTCGGTGACCTCCACCTCGACCTCCCGGCCGCGGTGGCGCACCCGCACGTCGGCGGATCGGGCACCGGCGTGCCGCACGATGTTGGTCAGGGCCTCCTGCACGACCCGGTACACCGACAGGGCCACCGCGTCCGGCACCGGGCGGTCTGCGTCGGAGGTGTCGCCGTAGACGCCGTAGTGCACCTCCAGACCGGTGGCCCGTGCCGAGGCGACGAGCTCGGGGATCTGGTCCAGCCCCGCCGACGAGGGGTGCGTCCCGTCCGCTCGGGTGCGGTCACCGGCCGGCTCGCCGTCCTCGTCGGGTTCGGAACGCAGGATGCCCAGGAGCCCGCGCAACTCCTCGATCACGGTGCGGGCGGTGCTCTCCACCGTGTCGATCGCGCCCCGGGCGAGGTCGCGGTCGGTGTCGAACACCCGGCGTGCCGCGCCGGCCTGGATACCCATCACCGACACGTGGTGGGCGACGATGTCGTGCAGGTCGCGGGCGATGCGCACCCGTTCGGCCACGATCGCGTTCCGCGTGTTCTCCTCCTGCGACCGGCGCAGTCGCTCGGTGGCGTGTTCGAGCTCCGCCCGCCTGCGCGCCGACAGCCAGGCCTGGTCGCCGAAGAAGTAGCCGGACAGGAAGAACAGCAGGTTGAATCCCACGCTGTAGAGCACGGCCGACAGCACCGGGTCGAGCGGCCCTCCCGCCTCGGGCGGGGCGGGCGTCGGGGTCACCAGCGACCGCACCAGTGAGACCGTGAGCCAGGCGAACATGGCCACGACCACGAGGACCCGCACGCGGCGGGCGCGCACACGGTCCCGTCCCCACGCCCCGGCGGTGTACAGGGCGAGGAACAGCGCGATCGAGGGCACGAGGTTGTCACCGTTCTGGCGCACCTGCGCGGCGATGAACACCGCACCGACCACGAGCACCACCGCGAGCGGGTACCGGCGGCGCACCACCAACGGCGCCGTGATGCCCACGGCCCAGGCGAACTGCTCGGCCAGCGCGGGCGCGGCACCGAACGCCAGCGCGCCCATGCTGTTCACCAGCACCGTCATCGCCACCGCGCCGGTGACGACGCCGAGACCGAGCAGCACGTCGTGCCGCTGCTGCGCTCGGGTGGGCGGGGGACGGCGCCAGTCCGGCCACGGCGCCGCGAGCCCGTTCGCCCCGGTCGGGGAGGCGGGCCCGACACCCGGATGATCCCGCGACCCCACGCGGTCGCCGGGCCGAGCGGGGAACGAAGCCTGCGCACGCGCGTCAACGTAACAGCGCGCGCGGCGCCCGTGCCCGGGCCTCAGGC
>NZ_KB912595.1:3444-6560 GCF_000383795.1 Saccharomonospora saliphila YIM 90502 | reverse complement strand
CCGGGCTCAGCGCGCCCTCCGGCAGCCGGGGCGGGCGCACGCGGTTCACCAGGACGGCGCCGGGGCGCAGGTCCGCGCCGTCCAGTTCGGCGACCGCGTCGAGGGTCTCCCGCACCGGCATCTCCTCCAGCAGGGTGACGATGTGGACGGCGGTCTCACCCGAGTGCAGCAGGCGTACGACGCCGTCGGCCTGCCCCCGGATGGGCCCGGTCTTGGCGACATCGGTCAGCGCCCTGGTGACGTCGAGGAATTTCACCACGCGTCCCGTCGGCGGGGCGTCGACCACGACGGCGTCGTAGAAGTGTCTGCCGCCCGAGTCGGTGCGCCCCACGCATTCCTTGATCTTGCCGGTCAGCAGCACGTCGCGCAGCCCGGGCGCCAGTGTGGTGGCGAATTCGATCGCGCCCATCCGGCGCAGGGTCCGTCCCGCGAAGCCGAGGTTGTAGAACATCTCGAAGTACTCGAGCAGGGCGGCCTCGACGTCGACGTGCAGAGCTCGCAGCTCGCCGCCCCCCGGCGCGGAGGCGATGCGCTGCTCGGCGTAGGGCAGGGGCTCGGTGTCGAAGACCTGGGCGAAGCCCTGTCGGCCCTCGACCTCGACGAGCAGGACCCGCCGCCCGTCCCGGGCCAGGGCGAGGCCGAGGGACGCGGCCAGCGTGGTCTTGCCCGTCCCGCCCTTCCCGGTGACGAAGTGCAGCCGGGTCCGTTCGAGTTCGTCGGTCCAACCAGGCAGGGTGGTCACGGTTCCCGAGCCTAAGCCACCGTTCAGCTCGCCAGCGCGAGCACGGCGGTCCCGAGTGCGACGAACCCGGCGAGTCCCCAGGTCACGGCCACGGGAAGGACTGTGAGCGTGAGCACGCAGGCCACCGCGAGCGCGGTGAAGGCCACGAGCCCGGCCACGGCCACCGCGCCTGCGCGGCCGGTGCGGTCGCGTGCCGTCGCCATGACGATCAGGACACCGATGAGCCCGGGCACGGCCAGCAGGACCGTGGCGAGGATGCGCCATGCTTCCACGAGACTCGACGGTAGTGGCTAGGGTGTCGGGACATGAGTGCCACGAAGTGGGAGTACGCCACCGTCCCCCTGCTGATCCACGCCACCAAGCAGATCCTCGACCAGTGGGGCGAGGACGGCTGGGAGCTGGTCACCGTGCTGCCGAACCCCAGCGGTGAGCAGCACGTCGCCTATCTCAAGCGTCCGAAGGACTGACTCGCCGGACACCGGCGGAGCCGCCTGCGAGTGCTCCGCCGGTGTCCGGCCGACGGTTCGTCACAGCGGAGTGCCACCGGCTCTCCGAAAGCCTGCCGAATCCTGAGGAGGAAGGCGACCATGAGCTGGAGCGCGAGGCTCGCGGAGCTCGGTATCGACCTGCCCGGCGTCGCGACTCCGGTCGCGGCCTACGTGCCCGCCGTGCGCACCGGATCGCACGTGTACACGGCGGGACAGTTGCCCTTCGTCGACGGGGAGCTGGCCGCGACCGGGAAGGTCGGCGCTGAGGTCAGTCCCGAGGAGGCCAAGCGGTATGCCCGCACGGCGACCCTGAACGGCCTCGCCGCCGTGCACTCGCTGGTCGGGATCGACTCGGTCGTGCGGGTGGTGAAGGTCGTGGGCTTCGTGGCCTCGGGCGACGGGTTCGGCGGCCAACCCGCGGTGGTCAACGGGGCCTCCGAGTTGCTCGGCGAGATCTTCGGCGACGCCGGGGCACACGCGCGCTCGGCCGTGGGCGTCGCCGAGTTGCCGCTGGGCGCGCCGGTGGAGGTCGAGCTGATCGTGGAGGTGGCCTGATGGACCCGGACATCGAGAGCTCGTGCCACGAGCTGCTGCTGCGCCTGGCGGGCCGGATGCCCGACCGGATGCTGTGGCGGTTCCGCGACTGGCTCGGCGAGGGCGCGATGGCCACGCTCGCCCGGACGCTGCCCAAGGCTTTGCTCAAGCACAGGATCGACCTCGACCAAGCGGAGTATCGCCTGCTGGTCGCCGGGTTGATCCCGCACGGGGCCGATTGGCACGAAGTCAGTTCGACACTCGGGGTAGACGCTTCGACCGAGAACCGGTACACATTCACCACAGGAGCACCCGATTGGGTGAACACCGTTGATTCGGTGTCCGTGGTGGTTCACGCGACGTTGCGTGGGCGCCCGGACGTGGGAGAGGTCCGGGAGAGCTGGCGGCATGACTCGGGGTCCGCGCACGAGGCCAAGCGCGTCCTGCTGGTCACCGCCACATCCGGGTTGCCGCGTCTTACTGGGGAGCTACAGCGGGTCCTGCGCGTGCTGGGTGACGAGGCGCCCAGCGTGGAGGTCCTGCCGTCGCAGGCGGAATTGCCCGCCTATCACCAGGCGGCGCTGGCGAACTCAGGGTTCGTCTGCGTGGGCTCCGTGGATGCCGGTCACCACAGGCTCGTACCCGCGTAGCGCTCGCTGGCCTGGCAGCGGGCTGGAGGGAGATCGGCGATGGTGGACGTGCACGGGAGCGTGCCCAAGGACGGTTTCGCCGTCCCGCTGCGGTTGCACAACGCGTTACTGGCGCTCGCGGGCAGACTCGACGACACGGCCCTGTCGGAGTCCCGTGAACTCGTGGCGCGGTCGCACCTCGACGAGGCCGCCGAGCTGGCCGTCGGCGCGCTGATCGCGGGCCGGATCATGGTCCGGCCGACCGAGCAGCAGGAGCTGGCGCTCGTGCTGGAGATGAGCCGGTCGGACGCCGCGCTGGCCGACGATCTCACCGTCGGGGACTCCGGCCCCGGCCACACGCACCGGTTCACCAGCGACAACGAGCCCGACCGCGGCGTCGCGGAGGCGCTGGAGCGCACCCTTCAGGTGCTGCCGGACCTGCGCTCGGTGCACGCGGTGTGGCGCAACACCCCGGCGGGCAGCGTTCCGGGGCCGCTGCCGCAGCGGGTGGTACTGATCGAGATCGGACCGGAGGCGCACCCGCCCGCCGTGGCGTTCCGCGTCGACGACGCGTTGCGCCGTGCGGGCATCCGCGCGGTCGTGGAGGTCACCGGCCCGGGAGCGGAGCGCACCGACTACCACGAGGCCGCCCTCGCCTCGGCGACACCGGTGTGGCTGGCCTCGAACCAGGCAGGCGGCACCGGCACCGGCGCGGCCGGAACG
>NZ_KB912595.1:0-3344 GCF_000383795.1 Saccharomonospora saliphila YIM 90502 | reverse complement strand
GGGCGTGCCCCGGTGCTCGGCCCCCAGCGGCGCACGGGCGGGCTCAGCGCGAATGCCAGCGCGCCGGTGACCATGCAGACCGCACCCGCGACCATGCCGGTGCCCGGCCAGGGCGCGGTCACGAGCACACCCGCGAGACCGGGGCCGAGGATGAAGAACACCTCCATGCTGATCGCCTCGTAGGCCAGTGCCGCGTCCCGTACGGGGCCGGACGGCAGCAGTCTGCCCCACAGCGCGCGTGAGGCCGATCCGGTCATCGGCTCGGTGATCCCGATGCCGAACGCCGCGGCCGCGAGCAGCGGGGTGGCGGCCCCGCGCTCGATGGCGACCACGAGGGTGGCCATCACCGCCGCGAACAGGGCCGTGGTGAGCAGCAGGGGGCGGGTCGGGCCGAAGCGGTCGATGAGCCTGCCCTGCGCGACCGAGCCGATCGACACGCCGACGAGCGTGCTCGCCGACACCAGGCCGGCGACGGCGAAGTCCCCGGTGCGGTGCCGCACGAACAGCAGAGCCGAGATGCCGATCATCGCGATGGGTAGCCGGGCGAGGGCCGAGGCGATCGCGGGCCACCGCACCCCGGGCGTGCTCAGTGCGCGTCGGTAGTCGGCCGGGGTCGTGCGGCCGTCGGCAGCGGAGTGGGACATGCGTACCAGTATGCCCGTGGCTGGTACGTCAGTACCAGTTTTTTCGTCCGGACGAATCGGGCGAAATTCACTCTTGGGGCGTGTAATCTGCACTCGGACGGGTAGTTAAGTATCGGATGGATAACGGTCCCCTGGATCGGGGCATCATCCGCGCGCCCTACGCGTCTTTGAGGGTGAACACACTTGAGGCGGAGGGTAGGGGTCATGGGACCCTAGTCCCGACGTTCTCGGAAGCGGACCATCGTAGGCACGCCCATCGTGGAGACGGTGGACGTCGGAATCGAAGACATCTGAACACCGCGCCCACGTCAGCGCACGGCACCACTGGTGCAGCGCGCGAATCGAGGGGCGCGACGCGGACTCCCTCCGGGTTTCGGGTCGGGGCCTATACCGGAGGGCGGGGAGCGCGGGCGGTCGGGGGACGGTCCGCGCGAACGGACAAGGGGCCGGACAGTGCCACGTCGGGGGTGGCGCCCGGCCCCTTGTTCGTGTCGTTCGCGGGTGTGCTCGCCCCGTCGGATCACCGTGGCACGGCGGCGACGCTCGCTCAGCGTGCGCGCCGGGCCAGCCGCTCCGGGTCGAGGATGAGCACGCTCTTGCCCTCCAGCCGCAGCCAGCCCCGGTGGGCGAAGTCGGCGAGTGCCTTGTTCACCGTCTCCCGGGAGGCGCCGACGTACTGGGCGATCTCCTCCTGCGTGAGGTCGTGGGTGACCCGCAGCAGGCCCGCCTCCTGGCTGCCGAACCGCTGCGCGAGCTGGAGCAGCGCGCGGGCCACGCGGCCGGGGACGTCGGTGAAGATCAGCTCGGCGACCATGTTGTTGGTCCTGCGCAGCCTCCGGGCGACCACGCGCAGGAGTTGCTCGGCGATCTCCGGTCGCGTCGAGATCCACTGCCGCAGCGCGGGCCGGTCCATCGTGACCGAGCTCACCTCGGTCACCGTCGTGGCGGTCGATGTGCGCGGGCCGGGGTCGAAGATCGACAGCTCGCCGAACATGTCGGAGGGCCCCATGATCTGGAACAGGTTCTCGCGCCCGTCGGCGGACTTGCGGCCGATCTTCACTTTGCCGGACTTGATGATGTACAGCTTGTCACCGGGCTCGCCCTCGTTGAAGATCACGTGGCCCCGGGGAAATTCCACTGTCTCCAAGGTCTGCGCGAGCGCCTCGGCCGCCGCCGGTTCCACACCCTGGAAGATGCCCGCGCGGGCCAGGGTCTCGTCCACCTCGTGCCTCCTTCGGGTAGCGGCAACCGGCCTCCGGGTGGAGGAGGATGCCGCCGATCACTACATGCAGTGTAGGGCGTGCCCCCGGGATCGCTCCCCGTTCGGCCCGTCGGAGCCGTCTCCGGACAGCCGGTAACCGGCCTCGCGCACGGTGCGCGCGCGACCGCATACCACCTGTTGAGAAACTCAGGGGGGCCAATCCCGTCCGACTGGCAAGCCTAACCCCGGGGCCCTCGGTTTCTGCCCCTGGCCTTCCCGGCGAGCCGCCGCAGCCGGAACAGTTCGAGCGCGCGGCCGATGCCGTGCCCGTAGAGGGCCTTCACCTCGTCCGGACGCGCTTGTTCGAGGAACTCCTCGACGTCCTCGCCGCGCACCGACACGTGCCGGAGCCGGTTCTCAACCCGCTCCATGAACAGCGCGAACAGCATCACCACGAGCGGCACGAGGATCACGAACCAGACGGTCATATCACTCCCGATCAATAGTCACGCCCGGCTCGTCGTCGTGCCACGCTCGGCGGTGACCCGACGTCGGCGAAACACGTGTCTTCGGCGATCCGACGGCGCACGTAGGCTAGCGGGGTGTCCTCGTCCGTGGGTCGGGCCCCCCGAGGGGGGCGAGCGTTCGCCGAACAGAGCCGGTTGTCGTTGGTCAGACGCGCGCGGCGTATGAAGCGTTGCCTCGATGCGACCTATCCAAACGCGCACTGCGAGCTGAACTTCACCACTCCGCTGGAACTCCTGGTGGCCGTCATCCTGTCGGCGCAGACCACGGACGAACGGGTCAACCAGGTCACCCCGGGCCTGTTCGCCCGGTATCCCCGGGCGGCCGACTACGCCGGTGCCGACCGCGCGGAGCTGGAGGAGCTGCTGCGGCCGACCGGATTCTTCCGGAACAAGGCCACGTCGCTGATGAAGCTGGGCGCCGCCCTGCTCGAACGCCACGACGGCGAGGTGCCCGGTGACCTCGACGCGCTGGTGAAGCTGCCCGGTGTCGGACGCAAGACGGCCAACGTGGTGCTCGGGGAGGCGTTCGCGGTGCCGGGTATCACCGTGGACACCCACTTCGGCAGGCTGGTCCGGCGCTGGGGCTGGACCGACGGCGACGACCCCGTCGCGGTCGAGCACGAGATCGGCGCGCTCTTCCCGCGCAAGGAGTGGACCACGCTGTCCCACCGCGTGATTTTCCACGGCCGGCGGGTGTGCCACTCCCGCAAGCCCGCGTGCGGCGCCTGTCCGCTGGCCCGGGACTGCCCGTCCTACGGTGCGGGCCCGACCGACTTCGACACCGCAGCCGCGTTGGTCAGGGGACCGGAGCGAGAGCACATCCTGGAGCTGGTGACGGAGTCGTGACACGGGCGACGAGGTGGGCCCTCGCGGTGGGCGCGCTCGCCCTCGCGCTGCTGGTGGCCCTGCTGCCGCGCACCGACGGCACCGGTGATGACCCCGGTCCGCCGTCCGGTTCCCCCGGCGCGGCCG
>NZ_KB912594.1 GCF_000383795.1 Saccharomonospora saliphila YIM 90502 | reverse complement strand
CGCACGACCGAGTCGATCCCGACCAGCGAGTGCACGGCGCCTGCTACGGGAGGTCACCGACCTGCTGATGGACGAGGTCGAAACGCTGCTCGCCGACGTCAGGGGCGAGCGGCGGCCCGGGGAGGCGGGGGGAGGCGCGGCCTGACATGGCGCCGTCCGACTCCACCGTGCCCGGCACGGTCCGGGCCCCCGCGAGCGCGCACGGCACCGCTGTGGAGCGGGTCGCGGTGCTGGGCGCGGGCTCCTGGAGCACGACGTTCGCGAAGGTGCTGGCCGAGGCCGGGTGCGCGGTGACGATGTGGGCGCGGCGCGCGGACGTGGCCGAGGAGATCACCGCGCGGCACACGAATTCCGCCTACCTTCCCGAGGTCGCGCTGCCGGACACGCTCACGGCCACCTCCGACCCCGCCCGCGCGCTGGACGGCGCCCAGGCGGTGGTGCTGGCCGTGCCGAGCCAGAGCCTGCGGGACAACCTGACGGCGTGGCGCCATCTGCTTCCGGACGGGGCGAGCCTGGTCAGCCTCGCCAAGGGCGTCGAGCTGGGCACGCTCAAGCGCATGAGCGAGGTCGTCGGCGAGGTCGTGGGCATGCCCCCGGACGAGGTCGTCGTGGTGTCGGGCCCCAACCTGGCGCGTGAGATCGCCGCGCGGCAGCCCGCGGCGGCGGTGCTCGCCTGCGCCGACCACGACCGCGCCGTGGCCGTGCAGCGCGCGGCCTCCACCGGCTACTTCCGGCCCTACACCAACACCGACGTCGTCGGCTGCGAACTGGCCGGTGCGTGCAAGAACGTCATCGCGTTGAGCTGTGGTATGGCCGCCGGCCTCGGGTTCGGAGCCAACACGACGGCCACGCTGATCACCCGGGGGCTCGCGGAGACGGCCCGGCTCGGCGCCGAACTCGGCGCGGACGCGCTCACCTTCGCGGGCCTTGCCGGGGTGGGTGACCTGGTGGCGACGTGCTCGTCGCCGCTGTCGCGCAACCGGACCTTCGGCGAGCGTGTCGGCGGGGGCGAGACGATCGAGCAGGCTCGCGCGGCGCAGGGCGGCCAGGTCGCCGAGGGGGTCACCTCCTGCCGGTCCATCCGGGAGCTGGCCCGGCGTGCCGGGGTGGACATGCCGATCACCGAGGCGATGTACCGGGTCTGCCACGAGGGCGCCGATCCGGCGGCCGTCGGAGCCGAACTGCTGGGGCGCGAACGCAAGCACGAGTGGTCGTGACCCGGCGCACACCGGTTCCCGCGGCGCCGGGTTTGACGGGCGTGGCGCCTTTTGGTTCTCTGAAGGCATGACCGCCTCCCGTGTGCCCTGGTACCGGACGAGCACGTCCCGGGCACTCACGCCGTGCGCGCCACGACTCGCGGGCGTCGCCGGGGCGGTATGTCCGCGCGCGGCGTGTCGCCGCTGACGCGAGGCCGCTTCCTCCGGCCGCTCGCGACGGCACGACCGAGCGCCTCAGGCGCTGTCGCGGAAAGCTTCCCCTTCACGACTCTTCCCAGGATGCCCCTGACCATGTTCGCCGTTCCCGAGAACACGATCGCGCCCGCGCCCGCCGACACCGCGCCGCGGCACCCCGTCCGCACGGCGCTGGAGTTCGCCGCCGACCGGCAGCGTTGGCGCAACCTGCTGCGCTACGACCCGGACGACCGGTTCGGCGTTCTGCTGGACTCCGTGCGCGGGCAGCAGGTGTGGCTCTTGTCCTGGCTGCCGGGGCAGCGCACCGGCCCGCACGACCACGGCCCCACCACGGGGGCGTTCACGGTCGTGAGCGGCACGCTGACCGAGACGGTGCTGCGCGACGGGCGGCTGGACGAGG
>NZ_KB912593.1:5189-9755 GCF_000383795.1 Saccharomonospora saliphila YIM 90502 | reverse complement strand
GTCGTCCGTGGCGACGCCACCCGGCGCCGCGTTACCTGGCACTGCTCCTGACACCGCGCACCCCCGTTACGACCAGTAGCCAGTCGGTCTCTACCCGGGAGATTACCAAGCCGCGTGTGACGGTGACCTGAAATCGCGACGGGATTTCTCCGCGCGCGCACGTCGTTCGCGCGCGCGTCCGGGGCGAGGGGCGGCAGGCTCAGCGCGCGGGCACGGCGAGGTGCCCTGCCGCGGCCCGAGCGGCGATGTCGGTGCGGTAGTGCGCGCCCGTCAGGTTCACCCGGGACACGCGGGCGTAGGCCTCTTCCCGGGCCGCGGTCAGATCCTCGCCCACCCCGACGACCGACAGCACCCGGCCGCCGGACGACACCACGGCGCCGTCGTCGCGCCTGCGGGTCCCGGCGTGCAACACGCCCTCGTCCTCACCGCCGGTGATCACATCGCCCGTCCTCGGCTTGCCGGGGTATCCGTCCGCGGCGATCACCACGGTGACCGCGGCCTCGTCGGACCACTCCAGCGGCGGATGCTCGGCCAGGGTGCCGGTGGCGGTCGCGTGCAGCAGCCCGGCGATCGGGGTGCGCAGCAACGGCAGCACCACCTGGGTCTCCGGATCGCCGAACCGGCAGTTGAACTCGATCACCCTCGGCCCCTCGGAGGTCAGCGCGAGCCCCGCGTAGAGCAGGCCGGAGAACGGAACGCCCCTGCGGTCGAGCTCGTCGACCACCGGCCGCACGATCGTCGACACGACCTCATCGACCAGCTCCGGCGGCGACCAGGGCAGGGGCGCGTAGGCGCCCATGCCGCCCGTGTTGGGGCCCGTGTCGCCGTCGCCGACGCGCTTGAAGTCCTGCGCGGGCAGCAGCGGGACGACGGTACGACCGTCGACAAGGCAGAACAGCGACGCCTCCGGTCCGTCGAGGAACGACTCCAGCACCACCGGGTGCCCGCCGTCGAGGAGCATCAGCGCGTGCTTGCGGGCGCGCTCGACGTCCTCGGTGACGACGACGCCCTTGCCCGCCGCGAGCCCATCGTCCTTGACGACCCAGGTGGGGCCGAACCGGGCCAGCGCGGCGTCCAGGTGCGCGGGGTTGTCCACGACCTCGCTGCGGGCCGTCGGCACCCCGGCGGAGGCCATGACCTCCTTGGCGAACGACTTCGAGCCCTCGATCCGCGCGGCGTCGGCCCCGGGACCGAAGCAGGGCACCCCGGCGGCGCGCACCGCGTCGGCCGCACCCCCGACCAGCGGCACCTCGGGTCCGATCACCACGAGGTCGGCCCGCCAGGACACCGCCAGTTCGGCGATGGCCGAGGGCAGGGTCAGGTCGACGCCGAGGGTTTCGGCGAACGCGGCCGTGCCCGCGTTGCCGGGGGCGCAACCGAGTGCTGTCACCGCCGGATCGTGTGAGGCGGCGAGGACGAGGGCGTGCTCACGGGCTCCGGAGCCGATAACCAGGACGCGCACGTCGCACAGGGTAAGCCGCCCGGGTCGAGTGCCGTTCACCGGCATGTCCCCTCCCGGCTCCCGCTCCGTCGTCCCGCGGTCGAGGAGGTCCAGGAGGGTGATCCGGCACCGCAGCCCGTGCGGGCAGGCCTCGAACCAGGAAGGACACGAACGAGTATGCGCAGAAGACTGTCCCTGATCGCCGCGTGCGGTCTCGCGGTTCTGGCGATCACCGGCACCGTGACGCCCGCGTCGGCGAACGGCCCCGCGGCCCACGATCGCGCCCCGGCGGCGAACGGCCCGAACGCGACGCCGGACGACCCGGTGGTCATCGGGCACCGGGGCGCGTCGGGCTACCGGCCCGAGCACACGCTGGCCGCCTACGAGCTGGCCGCGCGGATGGGGGCCGACTACATCGAACCCGATCTGGTGACCACCGCCGACGGAGTGCTGGTCGCGCGGCACGAGCCCGAGATCGGCGGCACCACCGACGTGGCCGACCGGCCGGAGTTCGCCGACCGCCGGACGACGAAGGTCGTCGACGGCGAGCCGGTGACCGGCTGGTTCGCCGAGGACTTCACCCTGGCCGAGCTGAAGACCCTGCGCGCCGTCGAGCGCATCCCCGAGCTGCGCCAGCACAACACCGTCTTCGACGGCCGGTTCGAGATCCCGACGTTGTCCGAGGTCATCGACCTGGCCCGGCGGCTCTCGCGCGAGCTGCGGCGGGAGATCGGAATCTACCCGGAGACCAAGCACCCGACCTACTTCCGCGAGCAGGGGCTCGACCTGGAACCCGCGCTCGTGCGGACGCTCACGCGGCACGGTCTCAACCGGCCGGACGCGAGGGTCTACGTCCAGTCGTTCGAGGTCACCAACCTCCGCGAACTCGACCGGCACCTGCGAGTGCCGCTGGTGCAGCTGATCGGCGGCTCCGGCGCGCCGTACGACCTCGTCGCCTCAGGGGACCCGCGCACCTACGACGACCTCGTCACTCCCGACGGTCTGGCCGCGATCTCCCGCTACGCCGAGGGAATCGGCCCGGCCAAGGGCCGGGTCATCCCGACCGGCGCGGACGGCGACCTCGGCGAGCCCACGTCCCTGGTCGGCGACGCGCACGAGGCCGGGCTCACGGTGCACCCGTACACGTTCCGCGCGGAGAACGCGTTCCTGCCCGCCGGGCTGCGCTCGTCCGACGATCCGGCCGAGTGGGGCGACATTCTCGCCGAGTACGCCGCGTTCCTCGACGCGGGTGTCGACGGCGTGTTCGCCGACCAGCCGGACATCGCGGTGGAGGCGGCGCGCAGGGCGCGACGCTGAACACACACCTCGCGGGGCGTACCGAGCACGCGTCCGTCAGGCCGTGAAGGACCTCTCGCCCGCGCTCACCGCGGGCGGGGTGTCCTTCACGGCGCGGGCGCGCGCCGTGACCTGCGCGCTGGCGGGCCGGCCGCTGCTCACACGAAATCGTGGCGCACGATCGTCTGCTCACGACCGGGGCCGACGCCGATCGCGGAGATCCGCGCGCCCATCAGCTCCTCGAGCCGCTCGACGTAGGCCCGCGCGTTGGCGGGCAGGTCGGCGAACGCGCGGCACTCGCTGAGGTCCTCCGACCAGCCGGGAAGCTCCTCGTAGATCGGCACGGCGTGGTGCACGTCGGTCTGGGTCATCGGCATGTCCTCGGTGCGGAAGCCGTCGACCTCGTAGGCCACGCACACCGGGACGCGCTCCAGCCCGGACAGCACGTCCAGCTTGGTGAGGAAGTAGTCGGTGATGCCGTTGACCCGCGCCGCGTAGCGCCCGATCACCGCGTCGAACCACCCGGTGCGCCGCGAGCGCCCGGTGGTGACACCGAACTCGCCCCCGGCCTTGCGCAGGTCCTCCCCGGACTCGTCGGTCAGCTCGGTGGGGAACGGCCCGGAGCCCACCCGCGTGGTGTAGGCCTTGAGGATGCCGAGCACGGTGGTGATCCGGCCCGGCCCGATGCCCGATCCGGCGCTGGCGCCGCCCGAGGTGGGGTTCGACGACGTCACGAACGGGTAGGTGCCGTGGTCGACGTCGAGCAGGGTGCCCTGCGAGCCCTCCAGCAGCACGGTCTCGTCCCGTTCGAGCGCCTTGTTCAGTTCGAGCCGGGTGTCGGCGATGCGGTGGGCGAACCGCTCACCCTGCTCCAGCACCGTGTCGGCGACCTCGGCCGGGTCCAGTGCCTTGCGGTTGTAGACCTTGACCAGCACCTGGTTCTTGTATTCGAGGGCGGCCTCGACCTTCTGGCGCAGGATCTTCTCGTCGAGCAGGTCCTGCACCCGCACCCCGACCCGCGCGATCTTGTCCTGGTAGCACGGCCCGATGCCCCGGCCGGTGGTGCCGATCTTCTTGGCGCCCAGGTAGCGCTCGGTCACCTTGTCGATGGCCACGTGGTACGGCATGATCAGGTGCGCGTCCGCCGAGATCAGCAGCCGGTCGGTGTCGACGCCGCGCTCCTCGAGCCCGGACAGTTCGTCCAGCAGCACGCCGGGGTCGATCACCACGCCGTTGCCGATGACATTGGTGATGCCGGGCGTGAGAATGCCGGACGGGATCAGGTGCAGCGCGTAGTCCTCGCCGTTGGGCAGCACGACGGTGTGCCCGGCGTTGTTGCCGCCCTGGAAGCGGACCACCCACCGCACCCGGTCGCCGAGCAGGTCGGTGGCCTTGCCCTTGCCTTCGTCGCCCCACTGGGCCCCGACGAGCACGATGGCCGGCATGTGACACTCCTGGTAATCGACGGTCGGACGTGCTGGTGCACTCGGACGAATGCCGATGCACGAGCCTAACCGAGGAGCGTGGCGTGGGTGGACTGGTGCTGGCTTGCGGGACGATGGCGACCGCGTTACCGCCCACCGACCTGCGGGTGAAAGCACTGCCCGCCCGGCCGGGCAAGGCCGACGTCGACGCGCTGCTCGAACCCGAGATCGTGGTGGCGGGCACCGACGCCGATCTCGCCGCCGTGGTGCTGCGGCTGCTGCGCCGGGAGCTGCTGAGCGAGACGGTCGTCGGTTTCGTGCCCGCTCGGCGGGATTCGGCGGTCGCCGCGTTGTGGGGGCTGCCCACCGACCCCGGCGCCGCGCTGGCGCTCGCCCGCGGCGGAC
>NZ_KB912593.1:2608-5089 GCF_000383795.1 Saccharomonospora saliphila YIM 90502 | reverse complement strand
TGCCTCAGCCAAAGCCGCTCCGCCACGTCGGGTGCCGCGCACATCGGGTGCCGCGCGGAACGCGCCCGCGCCGAAACGGCGTCCTGCGCGGCGCGGCCCCGGATCGCGGGCGGCGGTGACGTCACGAGGAGCGAGACGGAGGAACCGGACATGGCACACCGCGAGCGAATCCGGATGAGTCCGGGCGAGGTCAGCGACTACCTCGCCGCGCGACGCGTGATCACCCTCGCCACGACCGGACCGAACGGCAGGCCGCACCTGGCACCGCTCTGGTACGTCCCCCGGGAGGAGGGCGTGGCGAGCTGGACCTACGGCAAGTCCCAGAAGGTCGTCAACCTGCGCCGCGACCCGCGCGCGACGGTGCTCGTGGAGTCCGGCGACCGCTACGACGAGCTGCGTGGTGTGTCGATGGAGTGCGACGTCGAGCTCGTGACCGACCTCGACGCGGTCACCCGCCTGGGCCTTTCCCTGGCCCACCGGTACACGCCGGATGCCGACGACGCGACGCTGCGCCGGATCGTCGCCGCGCAGGCGCCGAAGCGGGTGGGCCTGATCTGCAGGCCGACCAGGACCGTGAGCTGGGACCACGCGAAACTCCGCGACGCCCACTGACCCGAGCCGGGCCGGTCCACCGGGCACCGGCCCGGCTCGCCCGTGTCGGCGATTCCGTGCGGACACCAGCCGCAGAGGGCGAACGGAGCAGGTGACACCGCCCGGAGGACCACTCTGTGTGGCCCGCTGTCGCCCTGATCGAGCATCACGCGTGGTGTGTGATCGATGTCATAATGCGCGGAAAGGAGGTGCGCATGAAGACCACGGCAGCGGTCCTGTTCGGTCCGGACCAGCCCTTCGAGATCCTCGAACTCGACCTCGACGGGCCCGGCCCCGGCGAGGTCCTGATCCGCTACACCGCGTCCGGCCTGTGTCACTCCGACCTGCACATGATCGACGGCGACCTCACGCCGCGCTTTCCCATCGTCGGTGGGCACGAGGGTTCCGGCGTCATCGAGGACGTCGGGCCGGGTGTCACGCGAGTGGTACCGGGCGACCACGTGGTGTGCAGCTTCATCCCGAACTGCGGACGGTGCCGCTACTGCGCGACCGGCCGCTCGAGCCTGTGCGACATGGGCGCCACGATCCTGGAGGGGAGCATGCCCGACGGGACGTTCCGGCTGCACGCCGACGGGCGGGACTTCGGCGCGATGTGCATGCTCGGAACCTTCTCCGAACGGGCGACGATCTCCGAGCACTCCGTCGTCAAGATCGACGACTGGCTCCCGCTGGAGACGGCGGCGCTGGTCGGGTGCGGCGTGCCGACCGGCTGGGCGAGCGCGAACTACGCGGGCGGGGTCCGCGCGGGCGATACCACGGTCGTGTACGGCATCGGCGGAATCGGGATCAACGCCGTGCAGGGCGCGGCCCACGCGGGAGCGCGGCACGTCGTGGCGGTGGACCCGGTCGAGTTCAAACGGGAGAGCGCGCTGCGCTTCGGCGCCACGCACGCCGTCGCCACCGCCGCCGAGGCCGCCGCCGCGGTGGCCGAGCTGACCTGGGGACAGATGGCCGACCAGGCGCTGGTCACCGTAGGGGTCGTGGACGAGCAGGTGATCACCGACGCCTTCGACGTCGTCGGCAAGGGCGGGACCGTGGTCGTGACCGGGCTCGCCGACCTGGAGAAGCTGACCGTGCACCTCTCCGGCGGTGTGCTGACCCTCTTCGAGAAGACGGTCAAGGGGACACTGTTCGGCTCAGGCAACCCGCAGTACGACATCGTCAAGCTGCTGCGCCTCTACGACGCGGGCGCGCTGAAACTGGACGAACTGGTGACCAAGACCTACTCGCTGGACGAGGTCAACGAGGGGTACCGCGACCTGCGCGACGGCGCCAACATCCGGGGACTGATCGTGCACGGGCCCGGCTGATCCGGGCCGACCGGCTCCCGGCCCGGATCAGCCGGGAAGCAGCGAGCCCAGCACCGGGGTGAACTCCCGCACCGTGCGTTCGTCGACCGCGCCCTCCACGTAGTAGGGGTCGGCGTCGATGATGCGCTGGAGGTGCTCGCGGTCGGTCGCCTGGTACAGCGCCATCCCTCCGGTGTCGCCGTCCAGCGGCCCCGCGAGCGCCACGACACCCTGCTCGGCGAGGGCGGAGAGGTACTCGCGGTGCCGTGGTCGCACCTCGGCGAACTTCTCACGCACGTAACGCTGCTCGACCACGAACCAAGCCATGCCGCCTCCTCACGCGCCGTACCGGTGGCGACAACCGTAGTACGCGGGCGAGCGGGTCGGCCCGGCCCGGCCGCGCATTGGGAGTCCAGGTCCGGAACGGATACGCTGGGTCGCGCAGGAGTCCTGCAATGGGGCTCGTCAGGGCACCGTCGAGGATGGGCAGGTTTCGATGCACGGCAGCGCCGAGCCCATGCGCCACCACGGCGCGCCGGACCGGCACAGCGCCCCCGCGCCGGACCGGCACAGCGCGCCC
>NZ_KB912593.1:0-2508 GCF_000383795.1 Saccharomonospora saliphila YIM 90502 | reverse complement strand
GGGCGCGCGGTGCGGGTGCCGGACCGTCGGCGCGGCGCCCGCGGGACCGGACAGCGACGCCCAGGTACGACACGAGCACCAGCGCCAGCGCTCCCGCGCCCACGACCGGCAGCAGCTCGCGGGGGAACAGGGTGTCGTAGATGTAGTGCTCGTTGAACCCGCCCTCAAGCGGAGGCAGGCCGCGCATCCGGCGCAGGTGGTCCTCGGCCAGTGTCAGCGGGCACGGCAACGGCAGCACGTTGACGGCCACACCCCAGCAGGCCAGCGGCACGTGCCACACGAGAACACGCGGCCGGTACCACGCCAGGAAACCCCCGAGCCCGATGAACAGCAGCGCCGCGAAGTGCACGGCGGTCGTCAGGACGGTCAGCAACCCCAGCATCGCTCCACCCGTTCCGCCCCGCGAACGCGGGCCGTGTCCCGGTCGCGCCCGCCGGGCGTGCCGCGTGCCGAACGCACACCACGACAGGCGATCACCACCCACCGTACTCGCGCACGGCGCGCACGGGGACGGATACGAGCGGTCCGCACCGGGCAGAGCAGGCCCCGGCCGGGTGGGCGGTCCTCGACACACTCACCCGGCCCGGGCCGGGCCGCACCGTCCGGCCGGGTGGCCGGGTGGCCGGGTGGCCGGGTGGCCGGGTACGCGATCGTCAGGCGAGGCCGAGGTCGTCCAAGCCGAGCAGGGAGCGGTAGGCCAGGCCCTCCTTCTCGATGGCCTCCCGCGCGCCGGTGTCCCGGTCGACCACGGTGGCCACGCCGACGACCGTCGCGCCCGCCTCGCGCAGGGCCTCGACGGCGGTGAGCACGCTGCCGCCCGTGGTGGAGGTGTCCTCGACGGCGAGCACGCGCTGGCCCGCGACCTCCATGCCCTCGATGCGGCGCTGCGTGCCGTGCTCCTTGAGCGACTTGCGCACGACGAAGGCGTCGAGGACCACGTCCTCGGCCGCGGCGGAATGCAGCATCGCCGTGGCCACGGGGTCGGCGCCGAGCGTCAGCCCGCCCACGGCCACGTAGTCCCAATCGGCGGTGAGCTGCCGCAACAAGGTGCCGATCAGCGGGGCCGCCGCGTGGTGGAGAGTCGCCCGGCGCAGGTCGACGTAGTAATCGGCCTCGGCGCCCGAGGCGAGGCGCACCCGGCCGCGGATCACGCACAGTTCGGTGACCAGCCGGGCCAGTTCGATCGTCGCTGCTCGGTCGGGGGAAGGGGTCTGGTTCGCCACAGGGGCCAAGTCTGACACGACCCCCGGCGTCACGTGCGATCGCGACCCGCGAAGCGGCCGCCCAGGCGCCGCACCAGGCCACGCGGCAGGAACCTCGCGACCGTGGCGACCACCTTGTACCGCTTGCTCGGGACCGAGACGACCCGGCCCGCGCGCAGATCGGCCAGCGCCTCGTCGACCACCCGCCCGGCGTCGAGCCAGAACACCGAAGGGCCGGACTTCTCCAGCCCCGCGCGCTCGTGGAACTCGGTGTGCGTGAATCCCGGGCACAGCGCCAGCACCCGCACGCCGCTCCCGTGCAGCGACGAGGCCAGCCCGTCGGAGAACGAGGTCACCCACGCCTTGCTGGCGGTGTAGGTGGAGCCGCGGCCCGAGAAGAATCCGGCCACGCTGGACACGTTGATCACGTCCCCCCTGCCACGCTCCAGCATCGTGGGCACCGCCGCCCTGGTCAGCCGCAGCACGGCGGTGACGTTGACGTCGAGCTGGCGCTGTAGTGCCTCCGCGGTGGCGGTCCAGAACTCCCCGGACAGGCCCAGGCCCGCGTTGTTGACCAGCATGTCCACGCCGTCGGCCAGGCGCCGCTCGACCGCGGACCTGCCCTGCTCGGTGGCCAGGTCCGCGATGATCGTCTCGACGGTCACCGGATGGGCGTCTCCGAGTCGGCGGGCACGGTCGTCGAGCCGTTCCGCGTCCCGCGCGACGAGGACGAGATCGAAGCCCTCGGTGGCGAGCCGCTCCGCGAACACCGCCCCGATGCCCGCGGTGGCTCCCGTGATCAGTGCGACCGGCATGGCCGCACACTACCGCCCTGACGATCACCCCGCCGGTGACAGGCAGTATGTTTCGACATGCGGTAACCGCGAGCCTCACCCGACCGAGGAATGACTCCCCATGGAGAACGGTGCCTTCGACTACCTGTCGTTCGTCCGTGGCTTCATCGCGGCGACCGACCATGCCGACCCCGCGAGCCCCGGCTTCCCGGCCCGCGCCGGAACCGACCCCGGCTCCTACGCCGAGGGCTACGCGGCCGGTTCCGAGCCGGTGGAGCACACCGTGACCTACCGGGAGCTGTCGGCGCAGGACGGTGGCAGGTTCACCGGCACCCTCGACCTGTCCGGCACGGGCGGTCTCCCGGACGACGCCCCTCCCCGAAAGGACCCACCGCCCCCGAACGATCCACCTCCCCGGATCGTCGGCGAACTCGGGGTGGCGCCGCCGGAGCAGGACGCCGACGGACGTGGCCGTGCCCGAGCGGCGCGCGGCCCCGTGCGGGGCGGCGAGG
>NZ_KB912592.1 GCF_000383795.1 Saccharomonospora saliphila YIM 90502 | reverse complement strand
AGCCTCGGTCGGCTGGTACGCCTTCGTCCGCGCGAGCCAGATCCGCAGGCTCCGCGTGCCCAAGTCGTCTCTCGTCTCGTGCTCGGTGTGCACTATCCGACCGACGTACTCGCCGGCGCTGCCCTCGGAGGCGCCGTCGGCGGCATCCTGCGCCGCAGGCTGACCTCACGGAAGCGGAAACGACGATGAGTGAGACGACCGAGCGTGCCGACGTAGGCGGTGGTGCCTCACCGGGAAAAGGGGTCCGGTTCCGACCCTGCTCGGTGTGGGCAGAACGGCGCGGCCCCGGCAGTGGGTCAAGAACATCCTGGTGCTCGCCGCGCCGTTCACCGCGGGCCAGATCACGAACCTGGACGTGCTCTGGGACGCGGCCATGGCGTTCGTGGCCTTCTCCCTGATCGCCAGCTCGGTCTACCTCATCAACGACGCGGTCGACGTCGAGGCCGACCGTGCCCATCCCACGAAGCGGAACCGGCCCATCGCGGCCGGGGTCGTGCCGATCCCCGTGGCGTACGCGGCGGCAGGCGCCTTCTTCGCGGGCGGGGCCGCGGTGAGCTTCGTCGCCGACTGGCGTCTGCTGATCGTGCTCTGCGTGTACGAGGCGATCCAGCTCGGTTACTGTTTCGGGCTCAAACACCAGCCCGTGATCGACCTGGCGATCGTGGGCTCCGGGTTCTTGATGCGGCTGATCGCCGGTGGTGTGGCCACCGGCATCAGTTTGTCGCAGTGGTTCCTGCTGGTCACCGCGTTCGGCTCGCTGTTCATGGTGGCGGGCAAGCGCTACGCCGAGGTCATGCTCTACGAGCGGACCGGTGCCAAGATCCGGTCCTCGTTGAAGAAGTACTCGGCGAGCTACCTGCGGTTCGTCTGGGCCACCTCGGCGGCGATACTGATCATGTCGTACTGCCTGTGGGCGTTCGAGCAGCAACACACCGTCTCCGGCACGGTGTGGAGCGTCATCTCGATCGTGCCGTTCGTGATCGCCGTGCTGCGCTACGCCGTCGACGTCGACTGCGGCAACGCGGGGGAGCCCGAGGAGATCGCCCTGCGCGACCGGGTGCTCCAGATCCTCGGCGGGGCCTGGGTGATCTCCCTTGTCTGCTCGTACTACCTCTGAGCCGCTTCCAGGACGGGCACCGGGTAGTCGAGCCGGAGCACGCTGATCGGTTCGCGTAGTTTGTCGCCTCGCAGGTAAGTGGGCACCGGGGTCTGCTCGGCGATGTCGAGCAGCGGGGCGTACGGCCCGCCGGTGTCCCGGGAGAACGACATCCCCGTCAGCCAGCGGTCGCCCGGCCCCGAGGCGATCCGGTAGCGCACGGGCTCGGTCACCCCGCCCGCCACCGAGGCGGGCCGCCTGCACGGCAGGAAGAACGCGTCGACCCAGTCCAGGAGCACGGGCTCGTGCACGGGGACGTGCTCGGTCAGGGCAACGACCTCGGGCAGTCTCGGCGTGCCCACGGCGACCCAGCCGGCTCCGTCGCGTTCGTCCTCGGCCACCACGCGCACCCGTGCGGCCCCGGCGGGGTCGAGGCGTGCCTCACGCCAGGTCCCCGTGGGCAGGCGCAGTCGGTGCTCGGTGAGCACGACGCCGTCGGCGTCGGCGAACTGCACCGTCGCCGAGACCGCGCCCGTCCCGCCGACGGGGATCACCAGCGGCGGCGCGTCCGGGGACCCGGAACGCGCGGGCAGGGCGTACCACGCCGTGGTCAGGCCGCCCTCGGCGCCACCGCTTCCCCACGCGGGGACCTCCGCCGTCCCGTACGGCTCGGGCGGGGCGGTGTCCTCCTCGTCGGAGGAGGCAGTGCGCAGGCCGGGGCCGGTGGCCGAACCGCCCGGAACACCGGCACGCGCGTCGTCGCCCACGTGGTCGCCGAAGCCGCCGTTGACGGCGAACCCGTCGAGCCGCGCGGGCGGGCCGTCGGCCGTGAGCACGCCCGCGGCCACCTCGGGTTCCACGGTCAGCCAGTCCTCGACGCCGCATCCGCCGCCGAGTCCGGCGATGGTGGAGCCCGCGACGTTGTAGGTGCCCGAGCGCGACACCATCGCGACGGCCATCGAGCCGACCTCCAACACCACCGTGCAGGCGGCCACGACGACCAGCAGCGGCGCGCATGCCGTCCTTGACGGCGTCCACGGTGATGATCTCGATGTCCTCCCCGGGTGTCCGCCCGGAAGCCTCGATGGCCTCGATGGCGCCCGTGGTCGCCGAAGCCGCCGTTGACGGCGAACCCGTCGAGCCGCGCGGGCGGGCCGTCGGCCGTGAGCACGCCCGCGGCCACCTCGGGTTCCACGGTCAGCCAGTCCTCGACGCCGCATCCGCCGCCGAGTCCGGCGATGGTGGAGCCCGCGACGTTGTAGGTGCCCGAGCGCGACACCATCGCGACGGCCATCGAGCCGACCTCCAACACCACCGTGCAGGCGGC
>NZ_KB912591.1:5570-7838 GCF_000383795.1 Saccharomonospora saliphila YIM 90502 | reverse complement strand
AGCGCGTCGGTGTCGCGGCCGCCGAGCAGCAGGGCGTGCGTGGGTGCGAGCGCCCGCGCCACGGCCGCGCCGATCCCGCGGGTGGCACCGGTGACGAGAGCGAGAGGTGACTCAGCCATAGGCGTCCACGGTAGACAAGCGCGCCGCCCCACCGCGCGGCGCGGACACCCACCCTCCCCTCCCGTCCGCGAGTTGCCCCCTCGTGTCCGCGAGTTGCCCCCTCCCGTTCGCGAGTTGCCCCCTCGTGTCCGCGAGTTGCCCCGGTACGCCCGCGAGTTGTCTCTTCGCGTCAGTGCGTGTTCTCAAGCAAGAGGCGACCCGCCCACGGTCGGCGGCAACTCGCACACCGCCGAAGGGCAACTCGCGCACCTTAAGGGGCAACTCGCGCACCTTAAGGTGCAACTCGCGAGTGGCGTTCCGGCCTGGGTCAGGGTCCGCCGATGCGGCCCGGGCGGCCGCGAGCGTCCTCGCGCCAGACGGAGACCACGGAGGGCCGGGGGTGTGCGTCGCCGCCGTCGGGCCAGTGCGACTGCGGGTCAGCCGCGCTGCCGCCCTCGCCGGGGTGCTGGACCGCCACGACGACGACGTCGTCACCGATCACGGGACCGCAGGTCTCCGCCCCCACCGGCACGGTGAGGAACTGCTTGACCTGGCCCCGGTTCTCGCCCTCCACCGGCACAGCGAACAACCCGTCGTTCGAGCCCAGCGCGTTGCCGTCGGTGGAGACCCAGAGATTGCCGTGCGCGTCGAAGGCGAGGTTGTCGGGGCACGAGATCGGGCTGACCCGGCTCTTGTCGAAGCCTCCGAAATAGGTGTCGGCCTCGGCCGGGTCACCACAGACGAGCAGGAGCCGCCAGGAGAACGCCGTGGCGGCGCCGTCTCCCCCGTCCTCCTCCCACTCCAGCACGTGCCCGTTGCGGTTGCCGTCGCGCGGGTTGGCCTCGTCGGCGCCTGCCGCCCCCGTCGCACCCCGGTCGCTGTTGTTCGTCAACGCGGCGTAGACGCGGCCGGTGACCGGGTTCGGCTCGATGTCCTCGGGGCGGTCCATCTTCGTGGCGCCGACCGCGTCGGCCGCCAGCCGGGTGAAGACGTAAACCTCCTCGGCGGTGAAGCCGGGCACGAACGACGTGTTCCCGCTGGCCAGCGCGATCCACTCGCCGCGGCCGTCGAACTCACCGTCGGACGGCAGCCTGCCGCTACCGTCGATCTCGCTGTCCGGGCTGTCGCCGGTGAACCGCGCGACGTAGAGGGTGCCCTCGTCGAGCAGGTTCATGTTGTGCCTGCGGGCGTGGGCGCTGCGCCCGGGCTTGTACCGGCCCTTCGAGACGAACTTGTAAATGTAGTCGAACCGCTCGTCGTCGCCGGAGTACACCGCCACCCTGCGGTCGGCGGTGATCGCGACGGTGGCGGCCTCGTGCTTGAACCGTCCGAGTGCGGTGTGCTTGACCGGCGTGGAGTGCGGGTCGTTCGGATCGATCTCGACCACCCAGCCGAACCGGTGGGGTTCGTTCGGCTCCCGGGAGATGTCCCAGCGCCGGTCGAACCGCTCCCACTTCCGGGTGCTCTCACCGCCGGTGAGTCCATAGCGGCGCAGCCGCTCGGACGCCACGGGGTCGGTGACCGAGTCGCCGTGGGCGAAGTACTGGTGGAAGTTCTCCTCGCCGGAGAGGACCGTGCCCCACGGGGTCACGCCGCCCGCGCAGTTGT
Organism: Saccharomonospora saliphila YIM 90502; assembly: GCF_000383795.1. Classification (GTDB taxonomy): domain Bacteria; phylum Actinomycetota; class Actinomycetes; order Mycobacteriales; family Pseudonocardiaceae; genus Saccharomonospora; species Saccharomonospora saliphila. Next base: position 6,131 of record NZ_KB912591.1, on the reverse strand, counting down.
TCTGCGTGCCGAGCACGCGGCGGCCGGTCTCGTCCGCCGACGTCCTGAGCAGTTCCGAGCCCGCGGCCGGGCCGCGCAGCTCGAACTCCGTCTCCACGGTGACGCGGCGGTTGTACCGGCTCGGGACCACACGCAGGCCCCCGCGCGGGTCGCGCACGGTCTGCACCACCGACATGCCGTGCGCCGCCCAGGCGATCCGCACCTGCTCCTCGGTGGGATTGTCCGAGTCGTACTGCTCGGGCGGGAACATGTGCGTCTCGGTGGTGTACTCGTGGTTGACCACCATGAGGTGCCGTCGACCGGCCGGGTCCTGCGGGATGAGGCCAACGAAGTCGTTGTTGTAGCCGAACTGCCGGGCCTGTGCCTCGGCGGTCTGGTTGGCGAAGTCGAACTCCGGCGCGCCCGGCAGCACCGGGTCGCCCCAGCGGATCACGACACGCTGGTCGTAGCCGTCCGGAACCGTGACGGCGTCGGCGGTGTTCGGCGCGACCGGGTCGAAGTCGGTACCGGGCACGGGACGCGAGGGCCGCCCGGGCCTGCCGTGGCCGCCCGCGAGGCCGG
>NZ_KB912591.1:3422-5470 GCF_000383795.1 Saccharomonospora saliphila YIM 90502 | reverse complement strand
GGCGCGGGCGATGCGCACCGAGGCGGCCACGGCGGAACGCGAGCGGCTCGCGCGCTCCATTCACGACAGTGTGTTGCAGGTGCTCGCCCGGGTGCGGCGGCGCGGCTCCGAACTCGGCGGAGAGGCGGCCGAGCTGGCACGCCTCGCGGGGGAGCAGGAGATCGCGCTGCGGGCGCTGGTCTCCACCGAGCCGTGCGGTTCGAGTGACGACGACACCGCGGACCTGCGCGCGGCGCTGCAAATCCTGTCGACCTCGCGAGTGCAGGTCGCCGCACCCGCGGGGGAGGTGCCGCTTCCGGGACACGCGGTGCGCGAACTCGTCGCGGCCGTCCGGGAAGCTTTATCCAATGTAGACAAACATGCGGGGCCGGAGGCGAAAGCCTGGGTCTTGCTTGAGGACCTGGCGGAAGAAATCGTGCTCACGGTCCGGGACGAGGGTCCGGGCATTCCGGCAGGGAGACTGGAACGCGCCGAGCGGGAGGGACACATGGGAGTGGCGAAGTCGATCAGGGGCCGGGTCGCCGACCTCGGCGGCACCTGCACACTGCACACCGAGCCGGGAGAGGGCACGGAGTGGGAGCTCCGGGTGCCGCGCCCGGGCGCCGGAAGGAGAACCTGATGACGGTGTCGGTCATGATCGTCGACGACCACCCGATCTGGCGAGACGGCGTGGCCCGCGACCTGGGTGAGCACGGGTTCGACGTGCGGGCGACCGCGCCGGACGGGGAGTCGGCGGTCCGGATCGCCCGTGCCGTGCGGCCCGACGTGGTGCTGATGGACATCAACCTCGGCGCCACGTCCGGCGTGGACGCCACGCGCGCCGTCACCAGCGAACTGCCCGACACCCGCGTGCTGGTCCTCTCCGCCAGCGGCGAGCACGACGACGTCCTCCAGGCGGTCAAGGCGGGCGCCTCGGGGTATCTGGTGAAGTCGGCGTCGGTGACCGAGCTGGTGGATGCCGTGCGGCGCACCGCGGAGGGTGATCCCGTCTTCACGGCCGGGCTCGCCGGGATGGTGCTCGGGGAGTACCGGCGGATGGCCGACGCCCCCACCGGCGGTGAACCGCCGCCGAGGTTGACCGAACGCGAGACCGACGTGCTGCGTCTGGTGGCGAAGGGGCTGACCGCCCGGCGCATCGCCGACCGGCTCGTGATCTCCCACCGCACCGTGGAGAACCACGTCCAGTCCACCCTGCGCAAGCTCCAGCTGCACAACCGGGTCGAGCTGGCCCGGTACGCCATCGAGCACGGCCTCGACCAGGACGCCTAGCCCGGCCCCCGGTGGCGCATCTCAGGGTCTTCCCTGATTCGCGCCTGCCGGGCCGCTTCTAGGATGAGGTGGGTGGACGGCGAGTACAGCGACGACCGGGACCGACCGGACCGCCTCGACCAGCGCGACCTGCGGGTCTCCGACGCCGAACGCGAGCACGTCGTCGAGCTGCTGCAACAGGCCATCGGCCGGGGAATGCTGACCCTGGACGAGTTCACCGAGCGCACCGACACCGCACTGGGCTCGCGCACGCGCGGTGAGCTCAACGCGGTCCTGATCGATCTGCCGGGGCTGACGCACACCGGCGCCGCACCCGGGCCCGCCGGGATGCCGCCGGGGACCTCCCGCCCCGAGGGGTCTGCCGACCGGGTGGAGCTGCGGGGCCACGGCTCCTCCCTGGTCCGCAAGGGCCGCTGGTCGGTGCCCTCTGAGCTGCTCGTGCGCAACAAGTACGGCGAGACGCGGCTCGACTTCACCGAGGCCGAGTTCACCAGCCGTGTGGTGCACATCCGGCTCGACACCAAGTGGTGCGCGGTGAAGTTCCTGGTGCCCCAGGGTGCCGAGGTCGACATCAACGGGCTCGACGAGCTGAAGTGGGCCCACATCGATGACAAGACGCGCGGCGCGGCGAGCGGGGACTCCCCCCGCCTCGTCCTCACCGGCCGGCTGCACGGCGGGTCGCTGACCCTGCGCCACCCCCGGCGGGGGCTGTTCTCCTGCTGAACGGGCGCGGACCCGGCCCCGGTGCGGAACCTCAGGCGTTGCCCGCCGCCGCGCGG
>NZ_KB912591.1:1906-3322 GCF_000383795.1 Saccharomonospora saliphila YIM 90502 | reverse complement strand
TGCCGCCGCGGCCCGCACCCCGGCGGGCACCGCGCCGCGCCCGCTAGGCCGGTGGCCGTGACGCGATCCTCACAACCCGCGAACCGCCTGCGCCACCGGAGACCCGCGCGGTAAAAAGCGGGTGAAGTCACTGGGGACACACCGACAGGGGGAACAGTGCGCTACCGAGTCGAGGTGGCCGATCGTCCCGACGCGCTCTACGCGCTGTGGGACGGCGGGATCTTCCGCGCGAGACGGTCGAGCACGGACGGCACGATGCTGCTCGTGGCGCTGGAGGGTGAGCCGGCTCCCGAGGGGTTCGACGCGGAGTCGGACGGCAGGCCCGCCAAGGTCGTGCCCGCCACCGAGGCTCCCGCCACCTTCGCCGTGCACACCTACTGCGACTACGACGACGAGCCCTATCGGGTGGAGCCGCGCTCGTCGGACGGGGAACTCACGCTGCGCTGGGCGGGCACCGACGCGGAGGTCGCGCGCACGCTCGGCCTCACGGACATGACCACGACCACCGACGACCCCGAGTCGCTGACCGGGTTGTGGCAGGAGCGGCACGACTTCGCCGACGAGTCCGCGCCGCGCACCGAACCAGGCAGCGGCGACACACAGCTACTCCTGCGTGCGGTGGGGCGTAGCCTGCGCGGCTTCCTCCCGCCGGGCTGGCAGCGCGTCGCCGCGCAGTTCCGGCAAGTGGGTGACTTCTCGGAGCTGGAGATCCGGGCCGTCGCCGACGACGTGATCGTCTCGCTCTCGGCGCCGCCCCATCTCGGCCAGCTCTTCAGCCAGCTCCGGTCGGCGATGTACGAGCCGGGTGCCGGCACGTGGTTCCAGGGCACGTTCACGCTCGACGCCGATTCGCACTTCGACTTCGACTACGACACCGAGACCGAGCCCGCGTGGCGGCTCGGCCCGGACGGCCGCACCACGGCCGCGAGCTACGACGCCGAACTGCGGTATCACCCGCGCACGGAGGTGCCCGGCTGGTTGGCGACGAAGGCCGGCCTGCCACTGGACGTGCGATTCCGCTGGGCACAGGTGGTGGACGGCCACACGCCGGGGGAGAAGCCGGTGGTCAACCGGCCGCCGGTCCCGCCCGAGGAGGTGCGCGGCATCCTCGGCTACCTCTACCGCGCGCCGGTGACGGTGTCCCGCCCGGGGTTGCTACCGGACCTTTTCAAGCCGGGACCACCCGCCGTGCCCGACGCCTTCCACACCGACGGCACGTGGATCTGGCCCGCCGCCGTGCCGCACTACCTGCGCACGTACGGGGTGCCACCGGAGGGCGATCTACTCGACCACATCCGCGCGAACAACTACCGCCCGCCGTACGTCAGCGCCCGCCTGCGGGCCACGGCCGAGGCCGAGGTGCTCGGCACGCCGCGCCCTCCCCGGGCGCCCGAGGACCTCGCCGAGCCGGACGCG
>NZ_KB912591.1:0-1806 GCF_000383795.1 Saccharomonospora saliphila YIM 90502 | reverse complement strand
GACCCGCACGGCGAGCCGGTCGCGCCGAGGACCCTGGTGTCCGGGCTGTCGTCGGAGATGTCGTCCCTGGCGGTGCGAACCATCTCCGACGGCGGCCACGGCGGGCTCCGCACCAGCTCGGCCGTCCTGCGGGCACTGGGCCAGGCCGCCGACGCGGAGGAACAGGCCCGCCGTCCCGTCGAGAACGTCGACCCGGACGGCGGTGTGTGGACCACGAAGAAGCCGGTCAAGGACGCGGGCAGGCGGCGCAAGCTCGCGCTCGGGGTGACCGTGCTGGTGATCGCCGCGGTCGCGGTGATCGCGTGGGCGGGCATGATGGCGATCAGTTTCTTCCAGGACGACCCGCCTTCCGGCCCGCCGGTCAACCTCGCCGACGAGACCTCCACCCAGCAGTCCGATGGCCAGGACGGCGGGGACGGCTCCCAGCAGTCCGGCCGCTCGCTCGGCGACCCGGCCGAGGTGTCGGGCATCGAGGTCTACAACCCCGAAGGCGAGGGCGACGCGGTCGACGAGGCGTCTTACGCCGTCGACGGCGATCCGGCCACGGCGTGGGCGACCGATGAATACCGGCAGCAGTTCCCCGCCTTCAAGTCCGGCGTCGGGCTGATCGCCGAGTTCGCCGAGCCGGTGGACCTGGGCGCGGTACGCATCGTCGCCGACAGCCCCGGCACCGAGGTCGAGATCAGGGCCGCCGATTCGGCCGATCCCGACCTGTCCGATACCGAGGTCGTCGCCTCGGGCCCGTTGGAGGGGCAGCGCACCGAGCTGGCGCTGTCCGAGCCGGTGTCGACCCGGTACGTCATCGTGTGGGTGACAACGCTGTCCGGCGAGGAACCCGAATACACATCGCAGCTATCGGAACTGATGTTCCTCCCTTTGGAATAGCCCGGACGAGGGAACCGGACGGTCGCTCTCGCACGCGAGGTGAGCCCCGCGTCACGTAATGGGGTTAGTACTCTCTGCCGGGTGACCGCAGCAGCGCCCACGGACGCCGATCTCGTCGCCGCCCACGCGGCGGGAGATCCGCACGCCTTCGACGAACTGGTCAGACGGCATCGGGACAGAATGTGGGCGGTCGCCCTACGCACCGTCCGCGACCCGGAAGAGGCCGCCGACGCCCTCCAGGACGCGTTCGTCTCCGCCTTCCGCGCCGCGGCGAACTTCCGCGCGGAGTCGCAGGTCACCACGTGGCTTCATCGGATCGTGGTCAACGCGTGCCTCGATCGGGTACGCAGGCGCCAGGCCCGGCCCACGGTGCCGCTTCCCGAGACCAGCCAGTACGAACCGGCCGTGCCGAACGACTCCATGGCCGAACGGGAAACGCGCCTGCTCGTCCGCGAGGCCCTCGACCAGCTCCCCGAAGACCAGCGGATGCCGATCGTGCTGGTCGATGTGGAAGGGTACTCGGTGTCCGAGACGGCACGGCTGCTGTCGATCGCGGAGGGCACGGTGAAGAGCCGCTGCGCACGCGGGCGGGCCAAGCTCGCGAAACTTCTCGGCCATCTGCGGAACCCCGACAGCGAGGGTGACGTCCCAACTCACGAAAGCAAACACGGGGAGGGACGATGACGGACGAGAGCAGGGGGCGTGGCGGGCTCGTCGGCCCCCCGTGGTCTGTCGACGTGCTCGCCGACCTGCACGCCGGGGTCCTCGACGAGGCGGAGGCGGCCGAGCTGTGGCCGCGCGTGCGCGCCGATCCCGAGGCCAGAGCCGTCCTCGACGCGCTGGACGCGACGGCGCTCGATCTCGCCGGACTCACCTCCGCCGAGATCGAGCCGATGCCCGCCGACGTGGCGAACCGGATCG
>NZ_KB912590.1:2427-4411 GCF_000383795.1 Saccharomonospora saliphila YIM 90502 | reverse complement strand
GGGCGCACCGGGGCCGGTACGAGCGGCCCCGCCCGGCCGGGCGGCATCGTGCGCAAGCCGTCGAGCGGGTCGGCAGGGCTGGCCGTGGCGCTGGTCCTGCTCGTGATCTTCATCCTGATCGCGATTCAGTTCGTGGTGAGTTTCGTGGAGAGCGTCACCGGCATTTTCGGCTGATTATCCGCGCGACTCCGCTGCCACAAACGGTCTCCCAATACTCACCCTCGGTAATACGCCCGAGTCGCCAGCGCGGTAGTGCGGGCCGGCGCTACGCTGATCTCACGGCAGAACCGCCACAATTCGTATGGGGTGGGGCAGATCAGCGAGGCGAAGCAGGGGGCGGACGGCGCCGACGCGCGGTCGTCCGCGGTCAGCGAGGCATCCACCGTCCACAGGGTCCGGCGGGTCCTGGCGATCCGGCCGTTCCGGCGGCTGTGGGGGGTTACCTACCTGTGCAGCGTGGCGGACTGGCTGTCGCTGCTCGCGCTGACCGGACTCGTCACCAAGTTCACCGACAACTACACCGCTCAGAACTTCGCTTTCGCCGGAGTGATCCTCACTCAACTGCTCCCGGGGTTGCTCTTCGCGCCACTGGGCGGAATGCTCGCCGACCGGTTCGACCGGCGCAAGATCATGATATGTGCGGACCTCGCCCGGTTCGCACTGTTGCTTTCGATCGCCGTGGTGGGCACACCGCTGTGGTTGTTCATCGGGAACTTCCTCGTCGGTTCGGCCGCCATGATGTGGATTCCGTCGAAAGACGCGGCGGTGCCGAATCTCCTGCGGCGGCGCGACCAGGTGGAGACCGCCAACCAGCTGGGCATGGTCATGACCTACGGCGTCGCCGTGGTGACGGGTGCCGGGCTTTATGCCGTGCTGACCGGTATCCACACCACGCTGGCGTTGCCGCCCGACCTGCTCGGCGAGTTCGGTACGGCCAAGATCGTCGTCGTGCTGAACGGCCTTTTGTACCTGGCCAGCGCGCTGTCCATCGCCCGCATCCCGGAGTTGTCGCTGCGCAACGTGCACCCGCCGACGGAGGTGGGCGCGATGCCGTCCTCCCCGGACTCCGGGCGGAATCGCACCGGAGACTCCGGTGCCGGGGCGGACACCGACGACTCCTCCGGCGGCCTGCGTGCGATGGTGCGCGACGGGGTCCGCTACGTGCGCACCACGCCGCTGGTGCGGGGGCTGCTGATCGGGATGGCGGGCGCGTTCGCCGCGGGCGGCGCGGTGATCGGCTCGGCGAAGGCGTACTCGTCGAGCCTCGGTGGTGGCGACTCCTCGTTCGGCCTGTTGTTCGTCGCCGTCTTCGTCGGCGCGGCGCTGGGGCTGGCCGGTGCGCCGAAGCTGGCGCGTCGGCTGCCGCACGAACGGCTGTTCGGAGTGGGCATCGTGTTCGCGGGCCTGGCGCTGGTGGTCGTCGCGCTGGCGCCACACCTCGCCGTCGCGCTCGTGGCCGTCGCGGTGGTGGGCGCGTGCGCGGGCGCGGCGTTCCTCACCGGCGTGACGATCATCGGCTCCCAGATCGACGACGCCATCCGGGGCCGCATCAACGCGATCTACCAGTCCCTGCTCAAGATCATCGTGTTCGGCACGACCTCGACCGTGCCGGGCCTGATCGCGCTGGTCCAGGCGCGGACGGTCACGGTCTGGGGCAACGAGATCATCATCGACGGCACCCGTCCCGTACTGCTCGCGGGCGGGTTCCTCGCCACGCTGGTGGGGGTCGTCGCCTACCGGCAGATGGACTCCCGCCGCACCGAGCCGATCCTCGCCGACCTGCGCAACGTTCTCCGTCGCCGTCCGCGCCGCGTGAACGGGCTGCTCATCGCGCTGGAGGGCACGACGGTCACCGACACGGCGAGCCAGGCCGCGCGGCTGTCGCGCTGGCTGGGGGACGGCCCGCGCCGGGTCGTCCTGGCCGCCGACCCCGCGTTGGACGACGAGCGGCTGACGTCGTTGATGGCGGCCGCGTCGCTGTCCG
>NZ_KB912590.1:0-2327 GCF_000383795.1 Saccharomonospora saliphila YIM 90502 | reverse complement strand
CGCGACGGCGCCGACCTGCTCGTGGCCGAGCTCGCGCCCGCACCCGCGCCGGTGCGCAGGAGGGTTCTGCGACGATGGATGCTCGACGCGGGTGTGCGCGAGCTGACCGACGCCCACCTGCGGTCGGTGGACGCCCTGGTGGGCCGGTGGCGTGGCCAGGGCGGCACGTTCCTCCCCGGTGACGTCGAGGCCCGCCGGGACCGTGACAAGCTCGTATTGAACTTCCGCCAACCCACCACAGGAGGGGGCTGACCGTGTACGAGGGCGACATCGCCTCCGTGCTCATCACCGAGCAGCAGATCAAGGACAAGGTCGCCGAGCTGGCCGAGAAGGTCGCCGCCGACTACTCGACCGAGAAGCGGACCTCGTCCGACCTCGTGCTCGTCGGCGTGCTCAAGGGGGCGGTCATGTTCATGACCGACTTCGCCCGTGCGCTGCCGGTCCCGGCGCAGCTCGAGTTCATGGCCGTGTCGTCGTACGGGTCGTCCACCTCGTCCTCCGGCGTGGTGCGCATCCTGATGGACCTCGACCGGGACATCGCGGGAAGGGACGTGCTCATCGTCGAGGACATCGTGGACTCCGGGCTGACGCTGTCCTGGTTGCTGAAGAACCTCGCCAGCCGCAACCCGGCCTCGCTGAGCGTCTGCTCGCTGCTGCGGAAGAAGGAGGCGGTGCAGGTGGAGGTGCCCGTGCGCTACGTCGGGTTCGACATCCCGAACGAGTTCGTCGTCGGCTACGGGCTCGACTACGCGGAGAACTACCGCGACCTGCCCTTCATCGGAACCCTCGACCCGCACGTGTACTCGTCCTGACTCCGCGCGGACGCCGGGCTCCGCCCGCGGGCACCCGTCCGAGCTCCTCGTGTCCTCCCGTCGTGTCGTGTTCGCCGCTGGTCGGCGGCCGTCGTAACGGTCAGGCATCGACGGCGGATACTTCACGCGAACACGGAACCCGAACCGGTGAGAACTCGTCGTAGGAACACGTCGGGTGCGTTAACCTTAGCGAAGATCGCAGGCGCGTGACCGATGTCGGGCGTGTGATGTCGGGTAGTGCTGGGGACAGGAGAGCGAACAGATGGGCAGCAGCAGCTACGCGGACGCCGCCGCGTTCCGCGCCGCCGCGGCCACGGGCCAGGTCGGGATCGACCCGGACGCCGCACAGGCGGTTCTGAGCAAGATCCGCACGGGCAAGGACGCCGTCGCCACGCTGTTGGAGAACACCAGCTTCCTCGCCGTGCAGCCGAAGCTGGGGGCCAACCCGGTCGGTCAGGCGCTCGCGTCGAAGTTCGCCGAGCGCGCCGCGGGTGTCGGCGACTCGTACGCGCAGGCGCTGCGCAACCTCTACACCCAGTACGACCAGGCCGAGCACGCGATCGTCGAGGCGATGAGCCGCTACGACGACGTCGACGCCTCCAGCGCGCAGTCGTTCACCGGGCAGCTCTGAGCAGAGGGGGAGAGCAGGCCATGTATTCCGACAGAGCCACCGACAGCGCGGACGCGGGCGGCACCGCCCGCCCGTCCGTGCAGGACGGCGACAGCGGGCACACGCCCGTGGACGTCGAGGCGGTCCAGCGTCAGGAGAGCAGCGAGGTCGCCGAGCTGGTCAGCCGGATGCGCGCCCGTGCCGACGGATTCCTCTACGGCGACGACCGGGCGATCGGCGCCCGGCCGAACTGGGCCGCACACGACAGCAAGCAGCTCTACGCCTACGGCACGGTCAACAACGAGCCCGGCTCGGCCGAGGACATCGGGCAGAGCTGGTCGCAGCACAGTGGTGAGCTGAGCCGGATCGCCGACGACCTCTACAACGCCATCAGCGAGCTGGGCGCCGTCTGGATCGGGCAGGGTGCCGGTGCGGCCCAGGGCGCGCTCGTCGGCATCGCCAACTCGGGCGCCCAGGCCTCCGAGGCCGCGCGGACGATGCGGGACCGCATGGCCCAGCAGGCGGCCGCGGCGGCGAAGCTGAAGTCGATGCCGCAGCCGAAGGACTTCGACCCGGCCGCGGAGGCCGCCGCGATGCTCGCGGGCGGGCCCGCCGCGATGGTGGCCGACCTCAAGGAGAAGTTCGACGCCGCGCAGGAGACCAAGGCCCAGCAGGTCGCGTTCCTGGACGCCTACACCACCGAGATGTCCGAGATCGACGGCACGACGCCGAGCTTCGGCCCCGACTCGCTCGGCCTGAAGCCGATGGCCGACGGCGTGAGCCCGGAGGCGGGACGACTCGGCGCGGTCGGCACCTACGGCTTCTCCGGCGGCGACGCCGGAGCGGGCCCGACGGGCATGAGCTCGGTCGCGGGCGTCTCGGGTTCGGGCCACGCGGCCGACGCG
>NZ_KB912589.1:3109-5008 GCF_000383795.1 Saccharomonospora saliphila YIM 90502 | reverse complement strand
CCGCCGGCGGGTGCGCGCCGTGGCACGGCGCAGGTAGCCCGACACCGCCTCGGGCAGCGCGAGCAGGCGCAGCGTCTCCGCCGTCGGCCCGCAGTCGACGACCACGTTCTCCCACGGCCCGGTCTCGGCGAGGCGCTGCACCTCGGTCAACGCGAGGAGCTCGTCCACCCCGGGCAGCACCGTCAGCTCCTCGGCGTCGAGCGCGTCCACGCCCAGCCCGGCCAGCAGCGTGCGCAGATGCTCACGCAGCGTCGCCCACGAGTCGTCGACGAGGGCCCGTACGTCCACCTGCGCGGCGTGCAGGAAGTTCTCCACCTCGCGTGGTTCGCCGTCGAGCGGGGCACCGAGCGCGTCGGCCAGCGAGTGCGCCGGATCGGTGGAGACCACCAGCGTCTTGCGCCCCCACTGCGACAGGCGCGCCGCCGAGGCCGCCGCGAGCGTCGTCTTGCCGACGCCGCCCTTGCCGGTGAACAACAGGATGCGCACGTCAGCTCCGGCCCTCGACCCGGCGCTTGAGTTCCTTCAGAGCCGTGTCCATGATCATTTTCTCGGCCTTGCGGCGCAGCAGGCCGATCATCGGCAGCGAGAGCTCGACCGAGAGCGTGTAGGTCACCTTCGTCCGCCCGTCCCCGAGCGGGTCGAGCAGGTACCGTCCCTCCTGAGACTTCTGCATCTGGCCCTTGACCAGGTGCCAGCTCACGGAGAGGCCGTCGTCGGCCCAGTCGTAGGCGAGGGTGTAGACGTCCTTCACCGGCCCCGAGTCGAGGGTGAACCGGACCTCGCGCGCGCGACCCTCGTCGTCGGTGTCGAGGACCTCCGTCTCGCGGACCCCCTTCGCCCACTCCGGATAGGCGGGCAGGTCGCCGATGACCGCCATGATGTCGCCGGGAGCGGCGTCGATCTCGATGGACTGGGTGGACTGCTCGGCCATGGGAGAAGCGTAGCGGTCCGTCGCCTCACCAGCGCAGCACGTAGGGCGTGCCGGTGCGTCGGAAGTACCCGACGTTGCGGCACTCAGTCCGGCCCGCGCGGGCCCGCGCCGCCAGTGGCTGGTGCACGTGACCGAACAGCGCCCAGCGGGGTTGCGCGGAAGTGATCACGTCGAGCAGGGCGTCGGAGCCGATCTCCGGCCTGCGGGCGACGACGTCGTAGGTCAGCTCCGGAATTGCGGGCGGAACATGGCTGCACAACACGTCGACCGTGCCGAGGCGGGCGACGTCGGCGTCGAAGTCGGACGGGCTGCGCAGGTACGGGGTCCACGCGGCGTCGCGGCGCGGGGCCGCGCCCTCCGGCAGCAACGCCCCACCGACGAAGCCGACGCGCAGTCCGCCGAGTTCGACCACCGCACCGTCGACCACGTGGACGCCCTCCCGGGCGAACTCGGGCCACAGCGCGGGGGCGTCGACGTTGCCGGGGATGGCATAGGTCGGGGCCGGCATCGCGGCGAACAGGCGCTCGTACTGCTCGCGGACCGCCTCCTCGACCGCCTGCCGGGGCTCGGCGAGGCTGTCCCACAGCGACCGCGCGAACCGCACCGCCTCCTCCCGGGTGCCCTCGCGGCGCAGCCGCGCGAAGCGGCCGACCTTCTCGGCACCGAACAACCGGCCGAGGATGCCGTTGCCGTGCTCGTGGTAGTCCACGAAATCCAGCAGGTCACCGAGGACGATCAGCGCATCGGCACCGTCGGCGGCCCGTGCGAGGGCCTCGGCGTTGCCGTGCACGTCGGAGACGACATGGACCCGCACGCGGCCAGCCTAGCCTCCGGTGATCGAAACGGGAGGCACCCCCGGCCGCCTTCCGTCCTCAAGGACGTCCTTGAGCTCGAGAGCGACCGCCTTGGCCGCCCGGGCCCTGCGGTCGGCCTCCCGCGCCAGCTCCCGGGGCCGCCGCCCGCCGGGG
>NZ_KB912589.1:0-3009 GCF_000383795.1 Saccharomonospora saliphila YIM 90502 | reverse complement strand
CGGCCCGCACAGCTCGTGAGCGCGGCGGCGGCCAGCACCAGCGACGCCACCGCGACCGCACGCGCGGCCACCCTCAGCCCCCGCCCACACAGTCCACACCCTCGGCCGCGTCGCGGTCGCGATCGTCGTAGCGGCGCAACGCCACCTCGATCCGCGACTTGAGCTCTTCGAGCTCGCGGCCGAACCGGGTGAGGGATTCGGCGGCCGAGTCCCCGTCGGACACCCCGTACCGGGCCATGAACGCGCCGATCTCACCGGCGTAGCCGCCGCCGAGCGGGACGGACCGGCCGAGCACCTTGGCCCGCCGCACCATGCGCGCGACGGTGTCCTGCACCTCGCTCAGCCTGCGGAACGTCTCCTCGGCGGCCTCCGGGGAGACGGCGAATCCGGCGGCGCCGGAACCGGGACCGGTCTCGACCTCGGTCATCGTGGGCACCTCTGTCCGTGGTGGGCCGACTCCACAGCGTTCACGACTGGGCAGCATAGGCGAGTTCACGGCGACACCAAGGCACTCGGACACGGCTCACCTGAAAGGGGCAACAGGGCCTGGGGGCCGTCTCCGGGCCTGTGGGATGCTGACCACACCGGTGCGCGGCCACCGGGTTCGTCCGGGGCGGCTCGGGCGGTTTCGCCGTGTTTTGACACACTTCGTGTCAGGCTGGACCGCGAGTGGCACCAGCGGTCCGTCACCGGAAACGGCCGCCCGCTCGCGGCAGGTCCGAGGGCTTTTCGCACAGGAGGTCGTGTGACGTCGGAAGCACAGTCCACCGCTACCGCCGCGCCGGACGGGGACCCGGTGACCACCGAGACGCCCTATCCGCCCGTTGATCCGGACCGGGACTACGGCGACGGCGCGGACGGCACCGTCGACCTCGATCACCTGCACGAGACGGCCCGGCGGATCGCCGACAACGTGGAGCGGGTGCTGGTCGGCAAGCCCGAGGTGGTGCGCGTCGCGCTGGTCACGCTCCTGGCCGAAGGTCACCTGCTCGTGGAGGACGTGCCCGGCGTGGGCAAGACCTCGCTGGCCAAGGCGCTGGCGCGGTCGGTGGACTGCACCGTCAGCAGGGTGCAGTTCACCCCCGACCTGCTGCCCAGCGACGTCACCGGGGTCTCGGTCTACAACCGGCAGCACTCCGACTTCGAGTTCCGCCCCGGCCCGGTGTTCGCCAACATCGTGGTGGGCGACGAGATCAACCGTGCCTCCCCCAAGACCCAGTCGGCACTGCTGGAGTGCATGGAGGAGGAGCAGGTCACGGTCGACTCGGCCACCTACCGGCTGGACAAGCCGTTCATGGTGATCGCGACCCAGAACCCGGTCGAGATGGAGGGCACCTACGCCCTGCCCGAGGCCCAGCGCGACCGGTTCACCGCGCGCCTGTCCATCGGTTATCCGGACCCCCGTGCCGAGGAGTCGATGGTCGACGAGCACGCCGGGCGCGACCCGCTCGACGACCTCACTCCGGTCTCCGACGCGGCCACGGTCCGGCGCCTGGTCGAGACCGTCCGCACGCTGCACGTGGCGCCCGAGGTACGCCGCTACGCCGTCGATCTGACCGCGGCCACGCGCCAGGTGCCGGAGGTCCGGCTCGGGGCCTCGCCGCGGGCCACGCTGCACCTGGTCCGCGCCGCCCGGGCGCAGGCAGCGCTCTCCGGACGGGAGTACGTCGTGCCCGACGACCTGCACGCGGTCGCGGTGCCCGTGCTCGCCCACCGTCTGGTCCTCACCACCGAGGCGCACGCGGCACGCCGGTCCGCCACCGACGTCGTGCGGGCGGTGCTCCAGCGCGTCGCCGTTCCGCACGGCGGCTCCGACCAGCGGTAACGCCCTGCCATGCTGCGGTCGTTGTCCGGACTGACCACCCGAGGACGGTGCCTGCTCGCCGCAGGGGTCGCCGCGGGTGTGTGCGCGGTCGTGCTCGACGAGCGCGACCTGCTCCGCGTGGCGGTGTTCGTGGTCGCGCTCCCGCTCTTCGTGGTGCTGCTGGCCACGGCGTCCAAGGTGCGCATCGCCGCCGCGCGGGTGCTCGACGCCGACCGGGTCACGGTGGGCGCCCCCGCCGAGGTGCGGCTCGACCTGTGGCGCACGGGCCGCACGCCCGCGGGTGAGGTACTGGTCGAGGACGGCCTGCCCTACGCGCTCGGGCCCCGCCCCCGCTTCGTGGCGGAGCGGTTGCCGCAACACCGGGCCGTCTCGCTGCGCTACCAAATCCGCCCCACCGTGCGGGGCATCCAGCGGATCGGCCCCCTGTGCGCCACCGTCACCGACCCCTTCGGGATCTGCGAGTTCCACCGCGAACTCGCGCGGGACTCCCGTCTGGTGGTCGTGCCCCGCGTGGTGAGCCTGCGCGGACTGCCCCTCGGCGCGGGCGTCGGCTCGGGACAGGACAGCAGTGTGCGCCTGCACACCGGGCAGGGCGAACCGGACGTCGTCGTGCGCCCGTACCGGCAGGGCGACGACCTGCGTAAGGTCCACTGGCGCTCCACCGCCCGGCGCGACGAGGTCATGGTGCGCGTCGAGGAACGGCCATGGCGGGCGGGTACGACGGTGCTGCTCGACCACCGCGCCGCCGCGCACGCCGGAACGGGCGCGGGCGCCAGTCTGGAGTGGGCGGTCGAGTTCGCCGCGAGCGCGTGCCTGCACCTCAACCACGCGGGACACCGGGTGCGCCTGGTCAGCGAGCACGGCAGGCCGCTGGCCGACATGCCGGAGGACGCCGGACGCGCGCACGACGGCTCCGTTCTGGACGCGCTCGCCGCGTTGCGGCCGAACCACGAACGCGATCTGATCACCGGCACCGACCCGGGACTGGGACAGGAGTTGATCGCCGTGCTGGGCACCGTCGGCACCGAGTCGGTCCACGAGCTGACCCGGTACCGTCCGCGGGACACCCGCAGCCTCGCGGTGCTGCTGGACACCCCGGCGTGGGCAGGCCCGGAGACGCGGCCCCTGCCGACCGCGCCCACGGACGACCCCGCGCCCACGGGTCCGGCCCCCGAGCCGACCGC
>NZ_KB912588.1:7792-10598 GCF_000383795.1 Saccharomonospora saliphila YIM 90502 | reverse complement strand
CGCCACGATCGCGCGGGCCAGCGCCGCGGCCTGCCCCGGGGTGAACACCGGCGAGCGCCGCGTGCCGACGTGCACGCCGGGCAGGGGGCGCCACGAGGCGTCGAACTCGAGGCACACGCGGATCTCGGGATGGTCGGGACCGAGGACCCGGTCCACGAGGTCGAGCTGCTCCGGCGAGTCGATCATGATGGTCACGGCGGAGCGGGCGGCCTCGTCCGCCGCGAGGCGCCGCAGCGCCTCCCCGTGCACCGTCGGGTAGGCGACGACGAGATCGGTCGCGGTGCGCCGCGCGAGCAGCCACAGCGCTTCGGGAAGGGAGTAGCAGAGCAGGCCCGAGAATCCCGGCCGCGCGAGCACACGCTCCAGCAGCGCGCGGCACCGCACCGACTTGCTCGCCACCCGGATCGGCACGCCCGCCGCCCGCCGCACCAGGTCGTCGGCGTTCGCGTCGAACGCGTCCAGGTCCACGACGGCAAGCGGCGGGTCGAGATCCCGCGTCGCCGCGTCCCACGCGGCAGCGTTCACGGAGGTCACGGCGTCCACGGTACGACACCCTCGATTGAAACGCGAATCCTATTCACCTATGGTGTGAGCGACACCGAGACGAGGAGGCCGGGTGAGGACGTGGCGTGACCGGTCGGACCGGCCCGGCCCTGCGGAATGGCGCAACTGGTCCGGTACCGCGCGCGCCGAGCCCCGGCGGACTCTCCGGCCCGCCACCACCGACGAGATCAGCGCGGTGGTCGCACAGGCCCGCGAACGGGGCCGCCGACTGCGGCCCCTCGGCAGCGGCCACTCGTTCAGTCCGATCGCGGCGCCCGACCCCGGTTCCGACGCCCTCGACCTGCGCGCCCACGCGGGGATCGTCTCGGTGGACCCGGTCTCCGGGCTGGTCACCGTGCGCGCGGGCACGACGCTCGGGGCCCTCAACACCGCGCTCGCCGCGCGCGGGCTCGCGCTGACCAACCTCGGTGACATCGACGCGCAGACCGTGGCGGGTGCGCTCGCCACCGGCACCCACGGCACCGGAACCCGGTTCGGCGGTCTGGCCACGCAGGTCGCCGCCCTGGAACTGGTGACCGCGGACGGGTCCGTCGTGCGCTGCGCGCCGGACGAGAACCCGGCGCTGTTCGACGCCGCCCGAGTCGGCCTGGGGGCGCTCGGTGTGGTCACGACGGTGACGCTGCGCTGCGAACCCGCGTTCGTCCTCGCCGCCCGCGAGGGCCCGGAACCTCTCGAACACGTGCTCGAGTCGTTCGCCGAGCGCGCCGAGAACTGCGACCACGTCGAGTTCTACTGGTTCCCCTACGGCCGCGACGCCCTGGTCAAACGCAACACCCGGCAGCCACCGGGTACCGTCGCGCGGCCGCTGTCGGCCGTGCGCCGTTTCGTCGACTACACCCTGACCGAGAACGCGGCCTTCGGGGCGCTGTGCCGGCTCGGCCGGGCGGCCCCTCGGCTGGTGCCCGTACTCGGCGCGCTCGCCTCCTCGGCGCTCTCGGCGCGGGAGTACAGCGACGTCTCGTACCGCGTGTTCACCACCCACCGGGCGGTCCGGTTCGTGGAGAGCGAGTACGCCGTGCCGCGCGCGGCCGTCCTGGACGTGCTGGACGGGCTTCGGGCGCTCGTGCCCCGTCTGCGCCACCCCGTGGCCTTCCCCGTCGAGGTACGGGTGGCGGCGGCCGACGACATCTGGCTGTCCACAGCGTACGGGCGCGACACGGCCTACATCGCGGTGCACCAGTACGCCGGGATGCCCTACCGGGAGTACTTCACCGAGTTCGCCCGGATCGCGGCCTCGGTCGGCGGCAGACCGCACTGGGGCAAGATGCACGACCTCGACGCCGCGGCACTGCGCCCGCTCTACCCGCGCTTCGACGACTTCGTCCGCGTCCGGTCCGAGGTGGACCCCACGGGGGTCTTCGCCAACGCCCACCTCGACCGCGTGCTCGGCCCGGTGGTCTGACCACGCGGCCACGCCGCCACCGCCGTCCCGGACGTCGGTCCGCCCTCCGGAACCCACCGCCACACGCCCGGAGCGGCTGCCGGAACCGGCGCGTGTGGCGGTGTCCGACGATCTACGCGGTGTCCGCCGGTCTACGCGGTGTCAGAGGCGGGCGACGGCCTCCCCCACCGGGGTGTTGCCCGAGGTGAGCTCCAGCGTCGCGCCCACGGTGGTCGTGTCCGACAGCAGCTCCACCAGCACGGCGGCCACGTCGTCGCGGGGCACGTCCGCGCGCGGCACCTCCGGGGCGAGGTGCACCATCCCGGTACCGGGCTCGTCGGTGAGTCTGCCCGGGCGCAGGATCGTCCAGTCCAGATCGCGGTCGCGCAGGTCCCGTTCGGCGTCGGCCTTGGCGCGCAGGTAGGCGGCGAAGACCTCGCCGACGGCGCCCGCGTCGATCGGCTGCCCCGCCCCCATGGACGACACCTGCACGAACCGCCGGACACCGGCACGTTCGGCGGCCTCGGCCAGCAGCACGGCGGCGGCGCGGTCCACGGTCTCCTTGCGTTCGGTGCCGCTGCCCGGGCCCGCACCGGCCGCGAACACGGCCGCGTCGGCACCGGACAGCGTCTCGGCGACCTCGGCGACGCTCGCGTTCTCCAGGTCGAGCAGCACCGGTTCGGCACCGGCGTCCCGCAGGTCGGCGACGTGTCCGGGATTGCGCACGAGGCCCACGGCGGTGTCGCCGTTCGCGGCGAGCAGCTTCTCGAGCCGCAGAGCGATCTTGCCGTGGCCTCCGGCGATGACGACTCGCATGCCCGTGACCCTAGCGGCGGCCGCCCCGGTGGGGCAGCGCGGAGG
>NZ_KB912588.1:3266-7692 GCF_000383795.1 Saccharomonospora saliphila YIM 90502 | reverse complement strand
CCCGAAGGCCAAGCGCCGCAAGCGGTTGCGGCTGCTGGCCGCGTTCGGGCTCGCCGTGGTGCTGCTGGCCGCCGCCGGCCTGGCGACCCGGTACTTCCTCATGCGGCAGTACTACGTCGGCGCCGACGGCGACCAGGTCGTGATCTACCAGGGCGTGCCCGGCAGCATCCTGGGTTTCGACCTGCACGAACGCGCGGAGGGCTCCTGCCCGCCCGACTCGTCGCTGTGCGAACCCCTGCGCCTGCGCGATCTGGAGCAGCAGGCCCGCGAGACGGTGCGCAACGGCGTCACGCGCGACGGACTGGCCGAGTCCCGCGAGTACATCAACTCGCTGCGCCGCAACAACATGCTCCAGATCTGCGACGACACCTCCGCCGACCAGGGCGGTGGTCTCGGCGGAGTCGAGCAGGGCGGCAGCGACCGGGACGACTCCGGCACGGAACCGTCGCCGGACCCGGGCGCCGACGACGGCGCGCTGGGCGACCCGGGCGGACAGACGGCGAACACGACAGCGGAACGGCACGAGGGCGGTCAGCGACCGGGTGTGGACTGCCGCCCGGCGCCCAGCTCAGGCGGTAACTGATGGCCCAGCCCGCGTCGACGCCCGGTGCGGCGGCCCAGTACACGACGAACCCACCGCGTGAACTGCCGACGCGGCGGGGCACGGAGCTGGCTCTGCTCGCCTTCGCGGCGTTCATCGTCACGTCGGCGTTCGTGCTGGTGCAGGCCAACCAGGAGCAGGAGCTGTCCTGGTCGGTGGTCTGGTACGGGCTGGCGTACCTGACGATCTTCTCGATCGCCCACCTTGCCGTGCGCCGGTGGGCGCCGTACGCGGACCCGCTGATCCTGCCCTGCGTGGCCCTGCTCAACGGACTCGGCCTTGTCATGATCTACCGGATCGACCTGGCCGAGGCCCAGCGTGCGCTGGCCGCCGGAGACGACGCCGCGGGCAACGCTCCGCGCCAGGTGCTGTTCACCGTGCTGGCGCTCGCGCTGTTCCTCGCACTGCTGATCGTGGTCTCGGACCACCGCACGCTCACGCGGTACGCCTACACCGCGGGACTGATCGGGCTGGTGGCGCTGGCGCTGCCCGCCGTGCTGCCGAGTTCCCTCTCCGAGGTCAACGGCGCGAAGGTGTGGTTGAAGCTGCCGGGCTTTTCCATCCAGCCCGGCGAGTTCGCCAAGATCCTGCTGATGGTGTTCTTCGCGTCCTTTCTGGTGTCCAAGCGGGAGCTGTTCACCACGGCGGGCAAACGTGTCGCCGGTGTGGAGCTGCCCCGCGCCCGGGACCTCGGGCCGATCATCATCGCAGCCGTGGCCTGCCTCGGCATCCTCGTTTTCGAGAAGGATCTGGGCACCGCGCTGCTGTTCTTCGGCATCGTGCTGATGATGCTCTACGTCGCCACAGAGCGGATCATCTGGGTCGTGCTCGGGGTGGGCATGTTCGGCGTCGGGGGCGTCATCGCCTACTCGCTGTTCACCCACGTGCAGCAGCGGATCGAGAACTGGATCGACCCGCTGGCCACTTATTACGACGCGGGCGGCGGCTACCAGATCGCGCAGGCGCTGTTCGGCCTCGGCACCGGCGGCACGTTCGGCACCGGTCTCGGATCGGGCAGGCCGGAGACCGTGCCGGAGGCCCACACCGACTTCATCAGCGCCGCCATCGGCGAGGAACTCGGCTTCGTCGGCCTCGCCGCGGTCCTGATGACCTACCTGTTGCTCGCGATGCGGGGCATGCGCAGCGCGCTCGCGGTCCGCGACACCTTCGGCAAGCTACTCGGCGGCGGGCTGTCGTTCGCGATCATCATGCAGGTCTTCGTGATCGTCGGCGGAGTCACCAAGCTCATCCCGATGACCGGTGTCACCACACCGTTCCTGTCGGCGGGCGGGTCGTCGCTGCTGGCCAACTACATCCTCGTGGCACTGCTGCTGCGGATCTCCGACGCGGCGCGGCGCCCGCAGCAGCCCCCGAAGCCGAAGCCGCAACCGCAGGCGCCGCTCGCCGACGCGCACACCGTGATGGTGCAACGGGGCCAGCCCCTGCCCGGCCCGGCGGACACGCCGGGGCTCGCCGCGGGCGGCCCGAACGGCTCGGCGGAGAACACCCCTGAAAGGGGGACACAGGCGTGAACACCCCGCTGCGCAAGGTCGGTGTCGCCATGCTCGCCATGGTGACGCTGCTGCTGGCCAACGCGACCTACGTCCAGGTGGTCAAGGCCGACGACTACCGCACCGACGGCCGCAACAGCCGGGTGCTCTACGACGAGTACTCGCGCGAGCGCGGCAAGATCGTCTCGGACGACGCGGGTCAGGTGCTCGCCGGTGTCGAAGCCACCGACGACACGCTCAAGTACCGCCGCACCTACGCCAACGGGCCGATGTACGCGCCGGTCACCGGCTACTACTCGGTGAACTACGGTTCGGCCGGGCTCGAACGCGCCCACGACGAGTTCCTCAACGGCTCCGATCCCCGCCTGTTCGTGCGCAGGCTCTCCGACATGATCACCGGGACCGACACCCGCGGCGGCAACGTGCGGGTCACCATCGACCCGGCGGTGCAGAAGGCGGCCTACCAGGCGATGGTCGACCGGGGCTACACCGGCTCCGTCGTGGCGCTCGACCCGAAGACCGGCGACATCCTCGCGATGGTGTCCACGCCGTCGTACGACCCGAACGAGCTCGCCTCGCACAGCTCGGACGAGCAGCAGGAGGCGTGGAAGCGCTACACCGACGACGAGGCCAACCCCATGCTGAACCGGGCGATCAAGGAAACCTATCCGCCCGGCTCGACCTTCAAGCTGGTGACCACGGCCGCCGCCCTCGAGGACGGCGCGAGCGCCGACACGAAGGTCACCCCGGACTCCGAGGTCACGCTCCCTGGCACGAGCGACGTCACGCTGGAGAACTTCAACGGCAACACCTGCCCGGGCAACACCCTCGCCGACGCGCTGGCGCACTCGTGCAACACCGCGTTCGCCGAACTGGCGGCCCAGCTCGGCGAGGAGAAGCTGCGCGAGACCGCCGCGAACTTCGGCATCGGCATGGACGATCTCACCGTTCCGATGTCGGTGGTGCCGTCCCAGCTCGGCGACCTGGAAAGCGACGCGGCGCTGTACCAGAGCGGCATCGGACAGCGGGACGTGCGGCTGACGCCGTTGCAGGACGCCCTGCTCTCCGCCACGATCGCCAACGACGGCGTGGCCATGAAGCCCCGGCTGGTGAGCGAGCTGATCGCCCCCGACCTGTCGGACGTCGAATCGTTCACCCCCGAGGAGCTGACCGGGGAGCCCGCGCTGTCCGCGGCCAACGCGGACGTGCTGCGGGACATGATGATCGCCTCCGAACGGAACACCGGCGGGGGCGGAAAGGATCCGGCACTGAAGATCGCCTCGAAGACCGGGACGGCCGAGCACGGCACCGATCCGAAGGCGACCCCGCCGCACGCCTGGTACACCGCGTTCGCTCCGCACGACGACCCGCAGGTCGCGGTCGCCGTCATCGCCGAGTCGGGCGGGAACCGGGGGCTCGCGGCGACGGGCGGCTCGGTGGCCGCCGAGATCGGGCGGACGACCGTGTCGGCGGCCCTCGGGGGTGGCTGAGACGATGCTGTCCTCGGGACAACTGATCGCCCAGCGGTACCGGCTCGCCCAGCGCATCGCGGTCGGTGGCATGGGCGAGGTCTGGGAGGCCGGTGACACGCGGCTGGACCGGACCGTCGCTGTGAAGATCCTCAAGGCGGAGTTGTCCGGCGACGCCGAGTTCCTGCACCGTTTCCGCACCGAGGCCCGCACCACCGCCTCGCTGAACCACCAGGGCATCGCGGCGGTGCACGACTACGGCGAGACCGAGGCCGGGCAACACTCGATCGCGTTCCTGGTCATGGAGCTGGTCGAGGGCGAGCCGCTGGCGTCGATCCTGGCGCGGCAGGGTCGCCTCAACGCCGAGTTCACGCTCGACGTCCTCGAGCAGGCCGGCCGCGCGCTCCAGGCCGCGCACGAACGCGGGCTGGTGCACCGCGACGTCAAACCCGGCAACATCCTGGTCACCTCGTCGGGTGGGGTGAAGCTCACCGACTTCGGCATCGCGAAGGCCGCCGACTCGGCACCCGTCACCCGCTCGGGCATGGTGATGGGCACGGCGCACTACATCGCCCCGGAGCAGGCGCTCGGGCACGATGCCGAACCGGCCAGCGACGTCTACTCCCTGGCCGTGTGCGGCTACGAATGCCTGGCCGGGCACCGGCCGTTCCTGTCCGAGCACGCGGTGAGCGTGGCGATGATGCACATCCGCGACCTGCCGCCCCCGCTGCCGCCGGACGTGCCGCCCGCCGCGCGGGCGGTGATCGAAGCCACGCTGGTCAAGGACCCGAGGCAGCGCTACGCCAGTGGCGGCGAGTTCGCGCACGCGGTGGCGGCGGTGCGGG
>NZ_KB912588.1:0-3166 GCF_000383795.1 Saccharomonospora saliphila YIM 90502 | reverse complement strand
CCGGGCGCCCGGCCGGACGAGGCGGGCCCGGCGGCGCCGCGGGTTCGGCGCCGGGCAGCTCCCCGTGCACGGGTACCGGCACCTCCCGTGTCCTCGGCTCCTCGTACCTCGACACGTGAGCTCCCTTCGGGGAGGTGTGACCTACCCGCCGTCACGATTCGCTGGTGTGCCCTTCGCTCCCAGCTTCTGGCACCTGCCCGATTACGTTAACGTGTGTGGATGATGGTGGTTTCGCGGGCAGCCCCGCGTGACCGCGCACGTTCCGGCCCGACAGCACGCGAGGACTCCGATGCCCAAGTCCAAGGTCCGCAAGAAGACGGCCTACACCCCGCCGACGAGCCGCACGCCGGTCAAGGTGCGCGCGGCGGGTCCTTCGCACCCGCTCTACAAGATCGTGATGTTCGGGCTGATGCTGCTCGGCCTGCTGTGGCTGGTGGTCAACTACCTCGCGGGCGACAAGATCGATTTCATGACCGAGCTGGGCAACTGGAACTTCGCCATCGGCTTCGCCCTGATGATCACCGGGTTGCTGATGACGATGCGCTGGCGGTGACGAACCCCCGCCCGCCGCAGGGGCGCCCGAATCACACGCGTGTGACTCATCCCCACTGTGGACAACTCTGTGGATAACTCCGCGGCCTGGGCTCCCCGGCCCGCTCTCGTGGGTGCCGGGTGGGCGCTGACGGCCGCCGCCGGGGCCGCGCTCGCCATGCTGGCTACCGGAGGCGACCGGCAGGGCGCGTTGCTGCTCTCCCTGGTCACGGCGGCCCTGGCCGCCCTGTCCGCGCACGGCACCGTGGTGCGCCCGCGCCTGGCGGCCGACGCCGGTGGCGTGTCGGTACGCACCCTCGGCGGGACCCGGCGCCTCGCGTGGTCCCGCGTTGCGGTGCGGCTCACCGACGTGCGGCGGTTCGGCCGGCGGGTCCCGGTGCTCGAACTCGACGCAGACGACGCCCGCGACCCCGGGCGGGCCGGCTCAGAACAGACCGGAGACGCCGGGGACGCCGGAGTCAGCGACGAGCCCGGGCTGGTCGTGCTCGGCTGGATCGAGCTGGGCGCCGATCCCCACGACGTCCACGACGAGCTGCTGCGCCTGCGGCGCCGGGCCTGAGTCCTCGTCCTAGGCCCGGCACAGGGCGAACATCGGGCAGATCTGCTCGAAGAGCTGGGCGTCGCGGTAGAGCACGAGGCCGATCATCGCGACGACGAGCAGCGCCACCGCCCCGGCCTGGTACCTGGCGCGGTGGCGCTCGGGCGCGTACACCATCGCCACCATCACCAGGACACCCGCGACCAGGCCGCCGAGGTGCCCGAGCAGCGAGATCCCGGGGATCGACACGCTGAGCACGAGGTTGAGCACGATGATGCCGATGGCCGCGGTCGGGTTCAGCCGCAGCCGCAGGACCGCGACCAGGATCGCGCCGAGCAGGCCGTAGATCGCCCCGGAGGCGCCCGCGGTGGCGGTGAACGGGGCGCCGAACGTGTACACCGCCGCCGAGCCCGCGAGCATCGAGGCGGCGTAGAGCGCGCCGAACCGGAGCCTGCCGAGCAGGAGTTCGAGGTCGCGCCCGAGGAACCACAGGGCCAGCATGTTCATGCCGAGGTGCACGAGGCCGTAGTGCAGGAAGCCCGAGGTGACCAGCCGCCACCATTCGTCGTTGAGCGCGATCCCGGGTGGCCAGAGCGTGCCGTCGGCGAAGAGCGCGGAGCCCTGGTTCTGCACGGGGTCACCGGCCAGTGCCGCCGTGAGCAGGTAGACGGCGGCGTTGAACGCGATGAGGACCGGGGTCACCACGGCGCGGGCGGGCGCGCGGGCGCCGGCCACGGTGCGGGCACCGTACCCGGCGCGGCGGTACGCCGCGGCCTGGGTGCGATGGTGCTGCTGCGCCGTGTGCACGCAGTCGACGCACTGGTAACCGACCGAGGCCTCGCGCAGGCACTCCGGGCACGCGGGGCGCTCGCAGCGGACACAGCGCAGACCGGTCTGCCTGTTCGGGTGCCACCAGCAGGCGGGCAACGCCTCCTGCTGCTGTGGCGGCGGCTCGTACGGCGGCGGGGACGGGGGCTGGGTCACAGTCTTCTCGCCACTCCTGCGGTCACGACCTGCTTCGCGCGCGCCGGACGACGCGTCGCTCGACTCCAACCTACCCGGCGTCGCGCCGGACGTTTCCGCACCGACCCGCGTCGGCGAGCGGGCTGCGGCGAGCGGGCTGCGCGGGTGCGGACCCCGGTCGCTCCCGCGCGGGCGGCCTGACCCCGGCCGATCCGGTACCGGGCGTGTCAGCCGGGGAGTGCGTCAGCCGCGGTCGATGCTCACCCGCTCGATCACGATGTCCTCGAGCGGCTTGTCGGCAGGGCCGGTCGCGGTCTGGGCGATCGCGTCGACGACGTCGCGGGAGGCCTGGTCGGAGACCTCGCCGAAGATGGTGTGCTTGAAGTTCAGGTGCGGCGTCGGCGCGACGGTGATGAAGAACTGCGAACCGTTCGTGCCCGGGCCCGCGTTGGCCATCGCCAGCAGGTAGGGCCGGTTGAACTGCAACTCGGGGTGAAACTCGTCGTCGAACTTGTAACCCGGGCCGCCACGACCGGTGCCCGTCGGGTCGCCACCCTGGACCATGAACCCGGCGATGACGCGGTGGAAGATGCTCCCGTCGTAGAACGGGCCCGACTTCTCACCCCGGGCGTTCGGCTGGGTGTACTCCTTCGAGCCGTCGGCCAATCCGGTGAAGTTCGCGACCGTCTTCGGCGCGTGATCAGGGAAAAGGTCGAGATGAATGTCGCCTCGGTTGGTGTGCAGGGTGGCCTTCGTCCTCGACCCACCGGGGGATCCATTGCTTTCAGTCACGCTTTTCATCGTGCCATCCACGGCGACATGCGCGGAAAAGGGGCAGGATGGGGACAGGATCAAGTGAGCAGGCACTCGACGACGATTGACGAGGTGAAGGCGATGGGTCGAACCGGCGAGACCACGGCCGAGTCCGGCGGGCACCTCTCCCGCGCGCTGCGGGACCGGGCGCTGGAGGTCGGAAGGACCAGTGCCGACGTGGCCACGCAGGCAGCCCACGTCGCCGAGCAGAGGCTGGCCGAAAGCACCGAGACGGCCCGGCGCGAGTTCGGGCGCAAGGCCGCGCGCGCCCGCAAGGACGCGGCCAGGGCCCGCAAGGAG